>DATMMW010000018.1:0-2062 GCA_035569555.1 Candidatus Dormiibacterota bacterium
AAGCGCCGTGAAATTCAAGATGTTCCGCTGACGATACTCTCGGGGGTTCTAAGTAAAGCCTGTACCCGGTTTAAAGGTAGACGATGCAATGCTCGCCCGTGCCAATTTTGATGTTCCGGTCAAGTTGATCCAGGAGTTCGATGCCATTCGCAGCTATAAAAGGAAGCAGGGACAAGGACCGTTCCTGCAACTCATTATTGGGAAGCAGCAGGCTGGTAAGTTCGCGTTCGTGTGAATCCAGGACACCGGTTCGGAATCCTTCGGCACGGCCGGCTTTGGCGCGCACGCTGTTGAATTGATAGAGCATTTTGTCCGCAGCTGTATCGAGCGCCCCCGCGAGAGTCTGATCCAGCTTGGCTAGCGGCTCACGCAAACCTTCGAGCAGAGTTTGCAGCCTCTTTTCCCCCTCGGCAAAACGTTCGGCAAGCTCGCGCGGTAACACTTCTGTTTCCATCTTTGAGCGCAGCTTCTGCCGCCCGGCGAATACGTCGCGCACATCTACTTTATATTTTTTGAGTAAGTTTGCGACGTGCGCAGTCACCAACGTAAATCCGGCTCGCGGCAGAATTGCTGGCGCTCGGTCCAAAAGGCGCTTGTAAACAAGCGATGTCTGCGCATGATAAGCAATTTCCGCGGGGCCACCGATATATGCAATCGTGGGGAGGAGAGTGTCCTGAATCACCGGACGCAATAGCGCGTTCGCGCTGAATTGTTCCGGATGATGTTCGAGGGCCTTCCAGGTGTCCTCAAAGGATTCCTGAATGTTTCCGGCAACGAAGCCGCCATTCTTCGGGCGAACGGGCACCCGCTGACCATCGACAATGCGAAATACCAGAGTACTGTTTTCGGTGACCTTGACCTGGGCGTGGAAGCCGGCGCCCTCAAGGGCCGCGGCCCGCGCCACGAGTTCTTTCGAAAGGGATGCGTGCTCCTTCAAGGCACGCACCATTGTCTGCGCGGATAGCCGGTGCAATTCCGGTGACAGTGGGTCCAGAAATATCAGCCCACGGCCCGCGAAGATTCGCGTCATGAGTTTTGCAAACGCGGTGCCGAATGTTTCCTCGGGACGATAACTTTCAGAGATCCATCTGGCGACCGCTTCTGCAGCGGGTCCCTCCATCATGGCTCTCGCGCGGGAAGAAATTTCGCGTACAGGTTCGCCCAGTGGAATTTCGCCGACACGCCGGCCCTCGGCGCCCGGCATGGTCAGATCAAAGCGTTCGAGGCCGCCGCGCACGCCAAAAAAGCAGTGATCTACTTCGGCAAGGTCATGATCTTCGGTTGCGAGCCAAAAAATCGGGACTGCATTCGTTCCGTTTGCCGTCAGTTCGTTCGCCAAGCGAATCGCGGTGAGCGCCTTGTATACGCTAAAGGCGGGTCCTCCAAGCAGTCCCACCTGCTGTCCCGTAACTATAGCGTCGGCCCCATTTTGAAGCCTGTCGAGATTCCGGCTCGTTTCAGAATCTCCGCCGATTGCGGCGTTCTGTTTCCTCAAGACTTCGACAACGCCGCGCCGAAGGGAATCTTCAAATCGAATTTCTGTGGCGGCTCGCGAAATTCCATTCAAGTTGGGAGGATGGACGTAGAACTCAGAAACGCGGGGAAAATCACTTAGATATGTCGAGTAAAGAAGTGTGGCGTCAGGAAGCTCGGGCGGCGAAATACAGTGACACTCCATCGGACGCTCCATATTCCAGTCGAGACACAAGCCGGGCGATGCACACGCACCAAAACCAATTGGATGAATCTGACACAGTTACGATTCACTTAAAAAGAGGGTCGAGCAGGCGTACCCGAAGTTAATCCCTCTTGACCCGTAACCAGTAAGGAGACGGATTTCTCCGTCTCTTCGTTCCTTGGAATGACGGATCGTGTGGCTTGTCCGCTCGCTGTCGGGCCGCTTGTTTTTGCACACTTGAGCCGCACGGCCGAACGAGTTGCGGAATTATCGGCCTTCAGGCTGGGGCTATACTCAAGGACATTCCCGCCTGAAGGCGGGCGCTACAATGGGAACAACCAGGTCGCCATCTAGACTCTGCAGTTTCTACACTCAGGTGGCGGC
>DATMMW010000019.1:0-2387 GCA_035569555.1 Candidatus Dormiibacterota bacterium
GTCTTTTCGTCAAAAGGATCCCCTACTTTCAAGGCGGCCATTTTCTCTGCGAATACCCGTTCGAATCGGTCCGCGATGGATTCCGCCACAATGAAGCGCTTGGCCGCGATACACGATTGTCCGTTGTTGAAGATCCGCGCCTTCACCGCCGTGGCCGCCGCCACCTCCAGATTCGCGCTCGGCATTACGATAAAGGGATCGCTGCCTCCGAGCTCCAGCACTACTTTCTTGATTCTTTTCGCGGCGCCGATTCCTACTTCAATTCCCGCTCCTTCGCTCCCTGTCAATGTGGCCGCCATGACTCGCGGATCTCCCAGGATTTTGTCCACTTTTTGCGAGCCCACCAAAAGTGTTTGGAAAGCTCCGTCGGGAAACCCGGCTCTCCGGAAGACGTCCTCAATCGCTAACGCGCATTGCGGAACGATCGACGCGTGCTTCAGAAGTCCGACGTTCCCGGCCATCAACGCCGGCGCAGCGAATCGTAGCACTTGCCAAAACGGAAAATTCCACGGCATCACCGCCAGAACCGCCCCGAGTGGCTGGTAACGGATGTAACTCCGGCTTGCGGTCGTCTCCACTACTTCGTCGGCCAGAAAACGCTCTGCGTTTTCCGCATAGTAGCGGCAGACCCACGCGCATTTCGCGGCTTCATCGACCGCGGACCGGAATGTCTTGCCCATTTCGGTCGTCATCATTTTGGCAAAAGTCTCTTTTTCGCCGTCCAGGATCGCTGCCGCCTTCAACATCTTCTGCGCGCGTTCAGCGAATGGCACTTTTCGGTAGCTCAGAAACGTATCCGCTGCCTTCTGAAGTTTTACTTCAATCTGTGCATCCGATAGCGGTTCGAATGTCCTGACCACTTGACCGGTCGCGGGATTGATGGTTGCAATTGCCATTTCTGTTCTCCCTCTGAAATCCTTCTCAGTCCTTCTGCCAGACAGGTTTCTGCCGCTACGCGGCTCTGCTGCCTGTCGTTCGAACGAGTGCGAAGCGACGAGCTGTCGTGGCCGACACTTTCTCGTTTTGGTCCAACCACTATACCCGAATACTTTTTCGCGAGTCATAGTAACTGCAACGACTTCTAATCCATAGAAGAATATTCTTGACAGCTTTTCCTTTCGAATGGTACAGCGGTCCTACCTTTTGATATGAACCGCAACGGACACGGGCCCTGCGCGTTGAGCTGCCCGAATCTCGGAAGGCTTGTCCTTGATCCGAAGCCGGTCACGGAATGGTCGCTCGAAAAATTGAGCGAAGGCGCACCGTAGGTTCATTTCTCTGGATCACACAAGGAGCGCATCTCGATGAGCGCTAGAAGATGGGTTTGCCTGTCGATTCTCGCTGCTGGATTGTTGTGCAGCAGCAGTGCGCGTGCGCAGGAACCGAGCCCGCAAAAAATACGATTGACCAGCCTGCCGGGCCGTCCGCTGCCTGTGGTCGCGGCGGAAATGAACGGCACGTTCGCGAAGTTTGGAATTGAAGTGGAGGTTAGCCCTGCGCCCAATTCGGATGCGATGCGGGCCGCCTTGGCGGAGGGAAAGGCGGACATCGCCCACGCAGCCGTGGACAACTCCGTCGCCATGGTGGAACTGACGGGCGCGGACGTGGTCATTGTCATGGGAGGAGAAGGTTCCCTCAACGAACTTTTCGTCCAGCCGGACATTCATTCGGCCGCAGAATTGCGCGGGAAAACTCTGATCGTCGATGCGGTGAACACGGCGTACGCCCTTCAGCTGAAAAAGATTTTGCTTCTGAATGGACTGCAAGCCGGGCGCGACTACGAGATAAAGCCTTACGGCGCCACACCGCAGCGATTGGTGGCCATGCGCGAACACAAAGAATTTGCCGGTTCGATGCTTGGTCCGCCGGCATCGATTGTTGCCACGCGCGAGGGCTTCGTGAGCCTTGGCTCGACGCAGAAGCTCGTCGGGCCGTATCAAAGTTATGGGGCTTTCGTGCAGCGTAAATGGGCGAGCGAACACAAGGATACGCTGGTGCGATATCTTACCGCGTACATCGAGGCGCAACGCTGGCTGATGGCCCCGGCCAACAAAGAGAAGGTAATTGAGTTGATGACGAAGGAATCGAAAATTCCCGCGGACGTTGCGGGGGAGACGTACGCGGTCTTGTTTGAGGGCCACGGCGGGTATGCGGCGGACGCGCGCTTCGATCTCGATGGTTTCAAAAACGTGTTGAAACTGCGAGCGGAAGTGGAAGGCCAGTGGGGCGGGCATCCGCCTGCTCCGGAGAAATACTACGATTCCTCGTATTACTTCGAGGCGCTTGCAAAACTGAAAGGGGCGAAGTGAATGGATTTCATGGAGAAGCAAGGCCGAGTGAGAGCTCTGCGGATTGCAGGGATGATTCTCAGCACGCTTGCGTGCGCA
>DATMMW010000020.1:0-2264 GCA_035569555.1 Candidatus Dormiibacterota bacterium
TGTTCTGCGCCTGGACAAACGCTCCCTCAGACGGCGAGCCATCGGGCCCCTTTACCGTTCCCGTGATGCTCGCGGCGTAGCAGGCCGGCCCGAACAAAACACCCAGACTGATCAGCGCCAAAAACTTTTTGTGTAGTCGCATGGAATCTCCGTCTCCGTTCAACTTCGCAGCTCGAAAAACTAGATACGGCTTGCATCGTGATCCCTAATTTAGGAAAACCTCCAATCGATTACAAGCAATAATAATTTGCCGTAAACCGAAGTGACCCAGACTGCTGAAGAAGCCGCAACGTAGGTTTGAAATGAGGCTCATTTGCCAATCAAATACGCACCGCCGCTTGCCCTATGCTAAAGTTTCGTATTGACCATGCGGCTCGGAATGTATGTGCAGGTCCCCTTTTGCCAGACGAAGTGCACCTACTGCAACTTCCACACGGGTGTCTTTTCGACCGACTTGTACGCCCCGTATGCAGACGCAGTTTGCCGAGAAATTGCTGCCTATCCCCACCTACTGCAGGAATCTCGAATCGCGGAGGTCCGGGAAGCAGTTGTCGATACGGTTTACTTTGGCGGCGGAACGCCGAGCTTGCTTGATCCGGCCAGTCTGGCGCGGATCCTCGACGCCTTCCGTACCGGATTCGAATGTAAATTCGAAGAGGTCACGCTCGAAGCCGATCCCGAAACAATCACCTCCGCCAAATCCGCTGCGTGGCGTGAGGCCGGATTCAATCGCATCAGCATGGGCGTGCAATCCTTCCAGGACAACGAACTGAAGGCGGCGGGCCGCATGCACCGCCGCGACGACGTCTTCCGCGCGACCCAAGTGCTTCGCGAGTCTGGCTTCCGGAATGTCAGCTTCGATTTGATCGCCGGACTACCGCACCAGACGCACGATAGTTGGGACGAGTCGGTAGCGCAATTGCTCTCCTTACGGCCGGAACATGCGTCCATCTACATGATGGAAATTGACGAAAGCAGCCGTTTGGGATTGGAAGTTTTAACTGGAGGCACGCGCTACTCCGCGTCGGCCCTCCCGGATGACGATTCAATGGCGGCTTTTTACGAACGAGCCTGCGCGCGATTGGACGCCGCAGGCTACGTTCATTACGAAATTTCGAACTGGTCCTTGCCTGGACTGGAATCGCGCCACAATCTCAAATATTGGCAGCGGCAGCCGTACTGCGGGTTTGGCGCAGGTGCGCATTCGTTCAACGGCAGACAGCGCTGGGCCAATGCACACGATCCCGCGGCATATGTTGCGGCCATCAGCCAGGGCCGTTTTCCCGTCGAGCAGCTTTCCGACGTTTCCCGCGATGACGCGCTTGAAGAAGAGTTGTTCTTGGGCCTGCGGCAGCTTGCTGGAATCGATCTTGCGCGCATCGAGTCAAAATACAAAGCGAATTTGCGGCCGCGCGTGGAGGAATTGCGCGCTCAGGGACTGGTCGAATGGAATGGATCTCGGCTTCGCCTGGCGCCCGACCGGCTAACCGTTTCGAACGAAGTGTTTGTCAATCTTCTGAACTGAGCAAAGGTAGGGAAGAGATCATGGCCTTGATCGCATCCATACTACATTTTTCGCCTCACCGCCAATTGAGCCGGCTCGTTCTTTCTCTCGTTCTGCTGTCTTCAGCAGCCCACGCCCAAACGCCCGCGAAACCCAATCCATCACTAGCCGCAAAAACGTCAATCGCGCAGCCGACCATCGCCGAGGCAAAACGTTTCATCGAGGAGGCCGAGACACGTCTGTTAGATCTATGGATCAAGAGTGGCCGCGCTTCGTGGGTGGCGGAGAATTTTATTACCGAAGACACGGAGTCTATCTCCGCCGACGCCGATCAGGCCGTGAAAGCCGCCACCGCCGAGCTCGCCAATCAGGCAAAGAAATTTGACAAACTGCAGCTCCCGCCGGATGTCGCCCGGAAATTCAAGCTGCTGAAATTGTCCGTGGATATTCCCTCGCCGCACGATCCCGCAGCCCAAGCCGAACTAGCGAAGATAGCTGCATCACTCGATGGAGACTACGGCAAAGGCACCTGGTGCCCAGATGACAAGAAAGAAAACTGCAAGCAGCTCCCGGACATTGAGAAAATTCTTGCCAACAGCCGCGATCCGAAAGAACTGCTCGCCGCCTGGCAGGGTTGGCACGCAATCGCTCCGCCGATGCGTCAACGATATATCCGCCTTGTAGAACTCGGAAATCAAGGCGCGAAGGAGATGGGTTTTGCCGATGTGGGAGCCATGTGGCGCTCGAATTACGACATGCC
>DATMMW010000021.1:0-314052 GCA_035569555.1 Candidatus Dormiibacterota bacterium
GCGGATGCTTTGTATGGCGCGCGGCACGTGGGATTGAAGGCCGGACTGAAGATGGAGACACCGGCGGTCACCGTTAACCGCTTGTGCGGCTCCGGGATTGAAGCGATCGCGCAGGCGGCGCAGCGTTTGCTGCTCGGGGAAGCGGCGATGGTGCTGGCCGGCGGCATGGAGAATATGACGCAGGCACCTTTCGTGATTCGTGGCGCGCGCAATGGATTGAAACTTGGCGGGGGCGCGCTGGAAGATACACTCATGGCGGGGTTGACGGATTCGTATTGTGGATTGCCGATGGTGCTGACGGCGGAAAAACTCGCCGAGCAGCACGGCATCACCCGCAGGGACGCCGACGCGTACGCTCTGCGCAGCCAGCAAGCCGCGGATGCCGCGTATAAAGCGTGCCGTATGAAAGAAGAGCTGGTGCCGGTGGAAGTGAAACAAGGGAAGAAAACGATTGTCGTGGGCGAAGACGATCACCGGCGGCCGGAAACCACCATGGAGACGCTGGAGAAATTGCCGCCATCGTTCAAAAAAGACGGAATCGTTACGGCGGGCAATGCCAGCGGAATCGTCGATGGCGCTGCAGCCGTGGTCGTGACCCGCGAGAAACTCGCCAAAGAGCGCGGCCTTAAACCGATCGGAAGAATTATTTCGTGGGCGGTGGCAGGCGTCGATCCCAGCATCATGGGCATCGGCCCGGTGCCTTCCTCGCAAAAAGCGCTGAAGCTTGCCGGACTCACGCTCGACCAGATGGATCGCGTTGAAGTGAATGAAGCGTTCGCGGCGCAATATCTAGCCGTTGAAAAAGTCCTCGGCCTGAATCGCGACAAAACCAACGTCAACGGCGGCGCCATCGCCGTTGGTCATCCGCTAGGCGCGTCGGGCACCCGCCTGGTTATCACAATTCTGAACGAGTTGCGGCGGAACGGTTTGCGCTACGGCCTGACCACCGCCTGCATCGGCGGCGGCCAGGGCATCGCCATGATCGTCGAAGCGCTGGCGAACTAGTGTTTGTGTTCGCCGCTGCCCGAAGCACTGCTGCTTGACGCCGCAGTTCGCGGTACCACGATCATCAGCGCATCCGGCGCACCAGGATGCACCAGGTAGGGAAGTGAAGCCTCCTTTTCGTATCCCAGATCCTTCGCGGTCATGTATGGTGCGTAAAACATCAGATGACCGGGGAAGTGGATGACTCTCTTGCTTTGCGGGTCGAAGACCCAATTCTCGTGCGACATCATATAGACGATTCCCGGCTTGTGCGGAGCGACAAAGCGGCCCGCTTTGTAGGCCGCTTCGATATCCGCATGGATGTCGGTTTCCGACTTTCCCTGGGCGCGCAACTCCTCGGTCCGCAAGCGCGCGAGCATGGTCGTTCGACTGCCTTCCGCGTCAAAACACTCCGGCTCCATCGTGGTTACGTATTCTCGATCCACCAGACAGCTGAAACCGTTGGTTCCTTCACGGACCTTTTCGTAGCCGTGAGGGCCAAGGATGTAAATCGCCGCATTTCGAGACACTTCGGCGGGCGCGGCGCTGGCAGCCAGCTCGATCTGGCGGTGGCGCGGCAGGGAGGCGTCGTACCTGACGGTTGGCGCTGCCGCCTGTTGAGCCCTTAGCGCCGTTGCCAGGAACATGATTGCGGCGGCAGTGTTGCTGATTTTACGCATGACTTGCCCTCCCTTAGCGCGCGGAGTGGCGCTTACCGTGGTCTACAACACCTGCGCAATTTCCTTTAGTTCCCTGGCGGCAGGTGCGAGCCAGCCGTTCGCGGTTTCTGCTAGACTCGGAGTTCGCTCCGGCGGCCTTTTGGCGTACCGGTCATCCAAATCAGCGAGGAAACGCATGGCAATTCGAAGAGTGGGAGTAGTGGGGTGTGGGTTGATGGGGTCGGGGATCGCGCAGGTGTGTGCGGCGGCGGGATTCGAGACGGTGGTGCGCGAAGTAAAGCCGGAGTTGGTGGAAAAGGGCTTGAAGGGCATCGAGAAGAATCTGGCGCGGCTGGCGGAGAAGGGCGCGATTACCGCGGCAGTGCAAGGCGAGATTCGCGGGCGGCTGAAGGGCACTACGGCGATTGAGGATTTGAAAGATTGCGATTTGATCGTCGAAGCGATTATCGAGAATTTGCCAGCCAAGCACGAATTGTTTCGCGCACTGGACGGGCTGTGCCCGGCGTCCACGATTTTTGCTAGCAACACCTCTTCGCTGACGGTCACGGAAATCGCCGCGGCGACTAAGCGGCCGCAGCGATTTGTGGGTCTGCACTTTTTCAATCCAGTGCCGGTGATGAAGCTGGTGGAAGTGGTGCGGACGATTGCGACGGACGCGGCGGTGTATGACGAGATGGTGGCGTTCGGAGCGAAGCTGGGGAAGACGCCGGTGCGGGCGAGCGATTCGACGGGATTTATTGTGAACCGGTTGCTCGTGCCGTATTTGCTGGATGCGATTCGCGCGCTGGAAGAGGGCGTGGGTTCGATTGAAGACATTGATAATTCGATGAAGCTGGGATGCGGGCATCCCATGGGGCCGCTGACGCTGCTGGATTTTGTGGGGCTGGACACGACATATTACATTTCGCAGATCATGTATGACGAGTTCAAGGAGCGGCGATTTGCGGCGCCGCCGTTGTTGAAGAGGATGGTACTGGCGGGATGGAATGGGCGGAAAGCGGGGAAGGGATTTTATGACTATGCGGATCCAGCTAAGCCGGTAGCGATGAAGTTTTGATGGTCTGGGTTGGGCACAAATCGAAGAGAGATTTCTCTCCGCGCAAACCGACCGATTCAACAGAATGAATCGGAAAGCAAAAGCGTCGGTTTGCTCCGTTCGAAATGACAGGTTTTGGAGTCGGGGACAGAGGCAAAATGGGATACGAGAATCTGATTTATGAGAAGAAGGATGGGATTGGGTGGATTACGTTTAACCGGCCGAAGGTCTTGAATGCGCTGAACCGGAAGACAGTGGAAGAGTTGCGCGATGCACTGACGGACGCGAAGAACAATGATGGCGTCCGTGTTTTGATTTTAACCGGCGCCGGAGAGAAAGCGTTTGTGGCGGGGGCGGATATTGGCGAACTTTCGCAGCAGACTCCCGTGAATGGAAAAGAGTTTTCGTCGTTTGGGCAGGGCGTTTTTCATTTGCTGGAGACGATGGCTAAGCCTTCGATCTGCGCGATCAATGGATTTGCGCTGGGAGGGGGATGCGAACTGGCGCTGACGTGCTCGATTCGAATTGCGAGCAAAACGGCGCGGCTGGGGCAGCCGGAAGTGAAGCTTGGAATTTTGCCGGGCTATGGCGGGTCGCAGCGGCTGGCGCGACTTTGCGGAAAAGGCGTGGCGCACGAATTGTGTTTGACGGGTGAGATGATTAATGCGGAAGAGGCGCAGCGGATTGGTTTGGTGAATCATATTTATGAGCCGGCGGAGCTTTTGCCTGCAGCGGAAGCGATGGCGAAAAAGATTATTGCGAATGGCCCGCTGGCGGTGAAGTTCACGATGGAAGCGATTGAACGCGGCGTGGAGATGCCGCTCGAAGAGGGATTGTTTTTAGAGGCGACACTGTTTGGAGTCGCTTGCGCGACGGAAGACATGCGGGAAGGGACGAAGGCGTTTTTGGAGAAGCGGCCGGCGCAGTTCAAGGGAAAGTAGCGAATGGCAGAAAAATTACAACCGGGAAAAATCGAAGGCGAGCTGAGCGCAGCAGGATTGCGATTTGCGATTGCGGTGAGCCGGTTCAACAGTTTTATTACGGAGAGGCTGCTTGCGGCGGCGGTGGATGCGCTGGAGCGAGCGGGTGCGGCGAGCAAGGATGTGGATGTTGTGCGGGTGCCGGGGGCGTTCGAATTGCCGCTGACGAGCAAGAAGCTGGCGCAAACAGGCAAGTACGATGCGCTGATTTCGATCGGGTGCGTGATTCGCGGGGAGACGGCGCACTATGATTACGTTTGTTCGGAGACTTCGCGCGGATTACAACTGGCGCAGATGGATACGGGAGTGCCGGTAATTTTTTGTGTGCTGACGGTGGATACGCTGGAGCAGGCGATTGACCGCGCGGGATTGAAGAACGGGAACAAAGGATTTGACGCTGGATTGGCGGCGATTGAGATGGCGCGGCTTTCGGAGAAGCTGCGCGGCGGCGCGACGAGCGCGCCGGCGGCGAAGAAGAAAGCGCGGCGATCTTAACTTGTCACTACGAACCAAAGCGCGCGAGTACGCGATGCAGATGTTGTTTCAGTCCGAGATGAGTCCGCAGGACGCGAAGAAACTCGAAGCAAAATTCTGGAAGAGTGCCAAGGCGGCGGACACGACGCGTGAGTTTGCGAATGCACTGTTTGAAGGCGCGGCGAAGGAAATTGCCGGGTTAGATGAAGTGATTGCGAAGCACGCGGACAATTGGCGGCTGGACCGGCTGGCAGCGATTGACCGCGCTATTTTGCGGTTGGGAATTTATGAATTGCGGCACGGCGAGACGCCCCACAAAGTGGTGATAAACGAATCAGTGGAACTAGCGAAGAAGTTTTCTTCTGAAGAAGCCTCGGGATTCGTGAACGGAATTCTGGATACGGTGCGGAAATCATTGATCGCACCCAACTAGCGCTGGCTTTCCCTTAACAGCAAAATGATTATTTCGCTTCCACGGTGAGCTGCGTGGAGAGGGCTGTATTCGAACTTTGGCCAACGAGAATGTCAAAGACTCCCGATTCGACGGCGCGCTTCATATTTTCACCGATGATGGAGAGGTCGTCGGGGAAAAGCGCAAATGTAACCGTGGTTTTTTCACCGGGTTTGAGGTGGATGCGCTGGAATCCGTGGAGCGCGAGAACGGGACGCGTGATAGAGCTGACGCGCTGGTGAATGTAAAGCTGCGGGACTTCGTCGCCTTCGCGGTCGCCAGTGTTGGTAACGTCCACAGTAACTTTAACCGAGCTGGCGGAAGTGATAGTTGGAGAAGACAGCTGCAAGTTTTCCAATTTGAAGGTGGTGTAGCTGAGGCCACGGCCGAATTCGAAGAGTGGCGTGCGCGAAACGAAAGCGTAGCTGCGGTTACGAGAAGGTTTGTGATTGTAATAGTCGGGCAACTGGCCGACGCTGCGCGGAAAAGAAATCGGAAGTTTGCCGCCGGGATTAACGTCGCCGAAAATGACGCGCGCAGCGGCGGTGCCGCCTTCCTGGCCTAGGTACCAGCCTTCGAGAATTGCGGGAACGTGCTCGGCGATGTAATTGATGGAGAGTGGGCGGCCGTTGATGAGCAGGACGACCGTGGGGACGCCGGTTTCGACCACGGATTGAACAAGTTGATTCTGCGCGCCGAGAAGATCGAGCGAATCACGATCGCCGAGATGTTTTTCGGACCAGGCTTCCCGATTGGAACCTTCCGTTTCTCCTACAACTAAAATCGCGACTTGAGCTTTTTTCGCCGTTTCCACTGCTTTGCGAATGGAATCCTGTTGCGTCGCGGGTTCGGCGAGCTTTGTGTCGTTTTCATACCAGCCGTCCCAGCCTTGTTTGCCTGTGGTGATCTTGCAACCCTCGGCGTAGAGAACGTTTGTTGTGGAGCCTAGGCGCGCGCGAATGCCGTCAAGGATACTGACGCCGCGGCCGGGATCACGCGAATAGCCGCCAAGGTGAACGTCGGTAGCGTTGGGGCCGATGACGGCGATGGTTTTCAGTTTTTTGGGATCGAGCGGGAGAAGATTGTTTTCGTTTTTGAGGAGAACGATTTCTTCTTCGGCTGCTTTTTGCGCGAGAGCCTGGTGCGCCGCGTTATTCGTGATTTTTTCTGCGTAGTCAGGATCGATGTAAGGATTTTCGAAGAGGCCTAGGCGAAACTTTGCGGTGAGCACCCGACTGACGGCGCGATCAAGTTGTGCGATTGGGATGCGGCCATCTTTCACTTGATCGAGAACGGTGCGAAAGACGGAGCCATCTGAGAGATCGTAGTCGACACCAGCGTCGAGGGATTTGCGCGCGGCATCTGCTTTGTCCGCGGCGACGTGATGGGTTTCGTAGAGCATTTGCAGACCGTTGCCGTCGGAGGTGACATAGCCGTCGAAACCCCATTCCTGGCGAAGAACTCGGTCAAGCAGCCAGTGATTGATGTGGGACGGAATGCCATCAATTTCGTTGTAGGAGGCCATGACGCTACCGGCGTGGGCTTCGCGAATGGCGGCTTCGAACGCGCATAAATAAAATTCACGGAGTTCGCGCTCGGAAAAATTTGCAGGCGCGGTATTTGTTCCGCTCTCCGGTTGACCGTGCGCGGTGAAATGTTTTGCAGTGGCGAGAACGTGGTGGCGGTCGATTAAATAAGCGTCGCCTTGCAAGCCGGTGATTGCAGCGACTCCCATGCGAGAGCCGATGTAAGGATCTTCACCGTAGGTTTCTTCGGTGCGACCCCAGCGTGGATCGCGCGCGAGGTCGAGCACTGGAGTGAAGGCTTGATTTGCTCCTGCGGAGGCCATTTCATCGGCGGCTGCGGTGAAGACTTGTTTGACGAGTGCGGGATCCCAGGTGCTGGCGAGGGCGAGTGCTTGCGGAAAACTTGTGCTGCCGTAAGCCATGTAACCGTGAAGCGCTTCGCCAAAGAAAATGTAGGGAATGCCGAGGCGCGTTTTTTCCATCTGATAACGCTGAAGAGCATTGTGAGCGAGAGCTCGTGTGCGCGGCGTCATTTTGTTTTCGAGCTTGTACATTTCGCCGAAGACTTCGTCGGCGGTTTTGTAGGAAAGCTGACCGGTGGGATCAATCAAACCGCGATTGTCGTGATGGCCGCCCGTTATTTCCGCAACTTTTTCCTCGAGCGTCATGCGAGAGAGCAGATCCATGACCCGATCTTGGATGGCGAGTTTGGGATTCTTATATGGCGGCGTTTGTTCTTGAGCGACGAGCGCGGCTGGAGTGAGAGCGAGGCAAAAAAGTAAAGCTTTGAAGATTCTCATGACGAATCCTGTGGATGAACGAGCGCCAACTTATATCACAGATTGAAAGGCTGAGTTTTGGGGTAGATTCGAAATGTCTGGAGAAGAGAGAGCTGGAGCGGCTGCCAAATTCTTGATTTTGGAGCGAAACTTCATCTCTTACGGTGGGTTACATTTCCTGACAATCCGAGGCAGGTCACGGAAATGTGGTCTTCAGGAGAGACAAACATGAACGGTACTAGTGTGTTTCGACGTATCACTTTAACAGCTGCGTTCGCGGGACTGGTTTCAGCGGGCGCATCGGCGCAGACTCCAGCCCCAACGCCTCAGCAACAGGATATCCAGCAAGATAAGAAGGATATTCGAAACGACAAGAAGGATTTGAATCGCGATCGCGCGGACCGGAATGCGGACCAGCGGGACATCAATCAGGATAAACGCGACGTTCGCAGCGACAAAAAGGACATCCGGCAGGACAATCGCGATATCCGCAACGATAAACAGGATATTCATCAAGACAATAAGGACATTCGGACCGACAAGAAGGACCTGAATCACGATCGGACAGATCGCAACGTGGATCAAAGAGACATCAATCACGACAAGAAGGACTTGGCTCGCGATGATGTAAAATACGGTGCAAACAGCACCGAGGCGCAGACAGACCGCAAGGATTTGCACCAAGACCGCATGGACCGCAACCGCGATCAACGGGACATCAATCATGACAAGCGGGATTTGAATGAGGACCGCTCCGACCGAAACAAAGATGTGCGCGACCTGAATCAAGACCGGAATGACCGGAATCAGGACGCGAAGGACTTGCATAACGACAAGAAAGATCTGCATAGCGACCGCAAAGACCGGAACAAGGACCAAAAAGACATCAACAAGGACAAGAAGGATTTGCACAAGGATCGCGCCGACTTGCGCCACGATCGGCACCACAAATAAGAAGATTTAACAAGACAACTGCAAGGAGCCGCCTGGAATCCGGGCGGCTTTTTGCTTTAAAGCGTTCGCCAACCTGGGTAACGAGAGCGAAAGAAAAACAGGGCGAATGATTAGAACAGATTAGAGAAGAAAAGTGCCTTCAAAAACACGGACGGCGGCGCCGCTGACACGCGGGATTAGCTTTTTGCCCTTGGTGGAGATTTCGACTTCGATTTGGCTGGGGCGACCCATTTCGACGCCTTGAAGAATGCTGAGCGTGTGGCCAGCTGAGAGTTTTCCATGTTTAACGAGGTACGCGCCGAGCGAACCGGCAGCGGAGCCGGTAGCCGCGTCTTCGCAGAGTTCCCAGGGAAGCATGCCGCGTGTGAAAGCCTTTCCGTTACCAGAGAGTGCGAAGCAGTAAGCCATCGTTGCGCTTTTTCCGGTGAGGCGGCGGAGTTCGGTCATGTTCATTTCAATTTTGGCGAGAGCAGCGCGATTTTTCAGCGGGACCATCAGATTAAAGATACCGGTGGAAACGCATTCAGGTTCGAGATGTGAATCGAGTTCTTTCGGCGCGAGGCCGAGCGCCTTGGCCAGAGCTGCCTTTTTGATTTTGACGGGTTTGAAGGCGGCTTCGGTCTGCGTCATGGTGACGCGATTGGGGCGGCCGTCCTTAAAACGAATTTCGACGGGGAGAATTCCTGCGCCGGTTTGTTGCATGACGTGAACGCCGCCTTCTTGCGCGGGGACGACGCCAAGTTCGGCGAGAAGAAACCAAGTGCCGACGACAGGATGGCCGGCGAGATTCAGCTCCTGATGGGCCGTGAAAATGCGGAGGCGGGCGAGGGCGCGGTCGTCCGTCGGTTTTTGCACGAAGACGGTTTCCGCGAGATTCATTTCGCGAGCAATGGCTTGCATTTGATCGCTCGAGAGGCCGTCACCGTCAGTGAAGACGGCAAGCGGATTGCCTTCGAAACGATTGGTAGTGAAGACGTCAAGTGTGTAGTAACGATGTTCCATAGCTCTTCCTGCTTGCTGAGCGGAAGTTTACGTTCGAGCCGGCGCCAGAGAAAAGCACATTTGTTGCTGCGCTCGGAATGACAACCACTCGAATTTCGCAAACTTTTGACGAATCAAATGTGCTCGAGCTGGGCGACAGTCCTTTCGTTAGAGATGTTGCCGGTATTCAGAGTGGATTTCGGTTCGAGCAAGAGAATGTGAGTTTCCTCATCAGCAGCGGGCAGGTGCTCGACGCCGTGGGGGACGATGATGAATTCGCCAGGTCGGACGATTTCTTCGCGATCGCGAAACTTCATGCGCAGCGCGCCTTTGACGACAAAGAAAAGTTCATCTTCCAAATCGTGATGATGCCAGACAAATTCGCCTTTGAGCTTCGCGGCCTTGACGTGGAAGTCGTTAATTTCGCCCAGAATTTTGGGGCTCCAGTGATCAGAAAAGGTGGCAAATTTTTGCTCTAGATTGATGGTACTCATGGAAACTCCTCAGAGATTGTGAACGAGTTCGGTTACAGCGGCAAGAACGTTACGCGTGGTTTGCAATTTATCGGTTTCCGAGTAGACGCGAAGAAGGTTTTCCGTGCCGGAAGCGCGAACCATGACCCAGCCAATATCGCCGAGATAAATTTTTATTCCGTCGAGGTTTTCTCGGCGCGTAACGGGCAAGTTGAGTAGCTCTTTGCATTTTTCGCCAGAAAAATAGGTGATGGCTTTTTCCTTTTGGCCGGGCTTTACGTCGAGGTCGACTCGACCATAGTGATATTCGCCGAATTCGGCGTGTAGCGCGGCGATGAGTTCACCGAGGGATTTGCCGTGCCATGCCATGAGCTCAACGAGGAAGAGCGCGGAAACTGTCGCGTCGCGCTCCGGAAGGTAAAGGCTGAAGCCGATGCCGCCGCTTTCTTCGCCGCCGATGAGAATGTCTTGCTCGAGCATGAGTTCGCAAATGTATTTGAAGCCGATGGGAACTTCGTGGAGCTTGCGATTGAGCTTTGCAGCAAGCTTGTCGATGAGTTTGGTGACCGAAAAAGTTTTTGCGATGTCGCCGGGGAGATTTCGCATGCCGGCGAGGTGCCAGACGAGAAGAGAGAAAATTTGATGCGGATTCACGAAGGCACCGTCACGATCGACGGCGCCAATCCGGTCACCGTCACCATCGGCGGCAAGGCCTGCGTCATATTTTCCGGCGATGACCGCATCCTGAAGCGCGCGGATGTGTGGTTCGATGGGTTCGGGATGAATACCGCCGAAGCGCGGGTCACGCACGCCACGAATTTCGTCGCAATGGACGCCATTGCGACGAAAGAGCTCGGGGAGAAGGCCGGCTGCGGAGCCGTACATGGCGTCGAAGACGAAACGGAAATTGGCTTTGCGAATGCGGTCCCAATCGACGAGTTTCTCGATCGTGTCGAGATAAGGCGCTCGAGGTTCGAGCGGCTGGATTAGATTTTTTTGTGGGGGAAGAGGCGGGATGTCGCTTGATTGAACGAATGCGAGTTCGCTTTCGATTTGCGCCACGATAGACGGAAGAGCGCTGCTGCCATAGCTGGCTTTGTATTTGATGCCGTTCCAGCAGTAGGGATTGTGGCTCGCGGTGATGACGATGCCTCCAGCTGCGGCGCGCTGGCGAACGAGTTGAGAAACCGCGGGAGTGGGGCAGGGCTTGTCACAGAGCCAGACAGGCGTACCGCTGGAGCTGACGACTTCGGCGACGATGCGCGCGACGTGATCTGCGCTGTAGCGGTGATCATACCCGACGATAACGCCTTTGCGGGCGTCTTCGCCGCGAACGACGTAGCGAGAGATGGCTTGCGCGACGATGCGCGCGTTCGCGAACGTGAAATCTTCGGCGATGATGCCGCGCCAACCGTCAGTGCCAAACTTAATCGAGGACATGGAAAATTAGTATAAGCGAAGCGGCGGCGGGGGAAACAGCCGGATTGGATGGTGGCCAGATTGGACGCGGTGCACAGCCGATCTAAAGATCGGCCACTACAAGAGGTCTTTGCGTTTTTGCTCTTCGAGGTGTTTAACGATTTTGGCGACGTCCTGGGCGCGCCCGCGGGGGCAAATGAGAAGGGCATCGGGAGTTTCGACGACGACGAGGTCGTTAACGCCGATGGCGGCGATGAATTTGGAGGGGCTATAGAGAAAATTACCTGAAGCGTCGAGTGCGTGGCCGGGGCCGGCGAAGACATTTTCATTTGGTTGTTTGGCTAGGAGTTCGTAGACGGCGGCCCAGGAGCCGATGTCGCTCCAGCCAATTTCGGCGGGGATGACGAATACTTGCGGTGGCCCGGATTGCTGCGTGGCGCGTTCGAGGATGGCGTAGTCCACGGAAATGTTTTCGAGTTTGGGATAGATAGCGCGGAGCTTTTTCTCGTAAGAGCGAACACCAATGGATTCGGCTAGTTTTTCGAGCTCGGCGTGGGTTTGCGCGAGATGGCGCTGAAGATTGTCGAGAAATGTTGAGACGCGCCAGAAGAACATGCCGGCGTTCCATTGGTAATTGCCGCTGGCGACGTATTCCTGTGCGACGGGGAGCGCGGGCTTTTCCGTGAAGCGACGAACGGCGAAGGCGGAGAACTCGCCAGCGTTGATAGGTTCACCCATGCGTTCGACATAGCCGAAGCCGGTTTCAGGGCGTGTTGGCGGAATGCCGAGGACGACCATGCGGCCAGGTTCGCGCGCGATGTCGAGAGCTGCAGCGACAATGCTGCGATATTTTTCGGGCTGCGCGATGAACTGATCCGAGGGAAGGACGGCCATGAGGGCGTCGCCTTTGGCGGCGTGGCGAACGTGAATTGCGGCGAGGGCAATGGCTGCGGCCGTGTTGCGGCCGATTGGTTCGGTCAGGACGCGTTTGCGTGATGCGGCGGGTAACTGTTTTTTGAGTGCGGCGGTTTGCTCGGCGTTGGTGACGCTCCAGATGCGGTCGGGCGAGATGAGTGGGCGCAACCGTGCGACGGTTTGTTCGAGCATCGTTTGCTTGCCGACGATGTTGAGCAACTGCTTGGGAGTACGTGTGCGGCTACGCGGCCAGAAGCGCGTGCCGCGGCCTCCGGCGAGGATAATGGCGTGGATTGTCAGTTTTTCGGTGAGCATACGAGAGGAACGAATTTAACACAGAGAGCACAGAGGACACAGAGAGCACAGAAAAAAACAGATTGGGGTCGGAGACCAGCAAGCTGGAAGGTAAACGCTCAGCCAAAAACGGTGCGAGAAAGAACGTCGGAAGAAATCCCCGCATCTTGCCAGCTTTTTTTTGAAGCGGCGAGATCGGGTACATAGGTGCGGATGATGGAGGATTCGTGGAGGGGTTGGATGACGAAGGCGTCCAGATTGGCTGGGATGAACCAGCACTCGCCGGTCGAGTAGTTGGCTTCGCCTCCGGTCCAGCGAATTTGGCCTTTGCCGTGCAGCACAACGAGTATTTCGAAACGCATTTTGCTTGTGGAGCAGTCGCAGAGTCCTGCGTATTCGGCGCGTTCCATCGCGAAATAGGGGCACGCGGTGAGCAGCGAACGAGTGCCGCGTTGAGTGGGGAGCGTGACTCGAGGAACTTTTTCGATCTGTTTGCTATCGAAATCTGTGACGGCGATGGCTTTTTCGATGTGTAGTTCGCGAGGTTTACCCGATGGATCGACGCGGCCGTAATCGTAAACGCGGTAGGTGAGATCGGAGTATTCCTGGACTTCGAACACGACCATGTTTGCGCCGATAGTGTGCTGTGTTTTCGCAGGGATGAAAAACGTATCGCCGGCCGCGACTGCGTGGCGCTGGAAGAGTTCCTCGAGCGTGTGATTTCCAAGCGCGGCGAGAAATTTCTCTTTTGTAGTGCCGGGCTTTAGACCCAGCAGAAGAGATGCGTTTGGATCTGCAGAGACAATGTGCCAAGTCTCTGTTTTGCCGCGACCGCCGGCTGCCTGTTCGTGTGCGGCGGCGTACTCGTCGTCTGGATGAACCTGGATGGAGAGTTTGTCGGTCGGGAAAATAAACTTAACGAGCAAGGGAAAATCGCCAGGTTGAGCGAAGATGGTGCCGCGCCATTCGGCGGACATTTCGCGCCAAGCGTCTTTCAGGGAGATTCCCGAAAAGGAACCTGTGGCGATGCGGCAGTTGACGTCAGTGAGCCAGGCTTCACCGATGGGTTCGGTGAGATCTGTTTTCTCAGGAAAGAGCGGCGCGAGAGAACGCGAGCCCCAGAGGCGCGGACTGAACGTGGGTTCGATGCGAAATGGTTCTGGATTCATGAAGTTCGCGTCTAAATAAATCGAGCCTGGTTACAAGTTATTGCAAGGTTCTTTGTGCTGAAGTCCTTCGTCCCGACAAAATTGGCCGAGACTCAGGATGACACACGGAAAAGGCCCCTCGGAAAGTTTGAAGGCCCAAGTTGCGTGGCCCGCATCAAGCTGCAGCGGCGCGCGAGAAGAATTTTTCGATGCGGCGAAGGCCTTCCTCAATGCGCTCGATAGAAGTCGCATACGAAAGGCGCAAATAGCCAGGGGCGCCGAAAGCGGCTCCGGGCACGAGCGCGACGTGCGCTTTTTCGAGGAGCAGTGTTGCAAGCTCCGAGCAATCCTTTGCGAGTGCGTTTGGTCCGGCACCGAGGCGCGCAGAGACGTTCGGGAAAACATAGAAGGCTCCGCCGGGTTCGCCGCAGGTGATTCCGGGAATGGCGTTGAGGCCGTCGACGATTCGGCGGCGGCGGCGGGCGTATTCTGCGAGCATTGCGGGGACGCTGTCCATCGGGCCGGTCATTGCTGCGAGCGCTGCATATTGCGCGATGGAAGTCGGATTCGAAGTAGACTGGCTCTGCAATTTCACTGTCGCCGTGATCAGCTCAGCCGGCGCCAGCGTGTAGCCGAGGCGCCAGCCAGTCATAGCAAAAGTCTTGGACATCGAACCGATGATGATGACGTGATTCTTTGAGTCGGGCAGACTCGCAACGGAGAACGGTTTGTTGTTCCCGTAGGTGAAATGCGAATAGCACTCGTCGCCCATGAGCCAGATGTTGTTCTTTTTGCAGAGGTCAAGGAGCTTTGCGCACTCGTCCGGAGGCGTGACGCCGCCGGTAGGGTTGCTGGGCGAATCGAGGATAAGCAGTTTCGTTTTTGGCGTAATGGCTTTGGCGACGTCGGCAGCGCGAACGGCAAAACCGTCTTCCGCGCGCGTTTCGACGACGACCGGCGTCGCTCCGGTGTACTTGATGATGTCCGGATAGCTGACCCAGTACGGCGCAGGGACAATGACTTCGTCGCCTGCCTGAACGAGTACGCTGATGACATTGAAAATCGAATGTTTGCCGCCGACATTGGTGACGCATTCTTTTGGCTCGTAGCTGGAGCCAAGTTCTCGTTTGTGCCATGCGCAGATCGCTTCGCGAAGGGGCATGACGCCGGGCGTGGCAGTGTATTTCGTTTTGTTCTCGTGGATCGCTTTGATTGCGGCTTGCTTGATGTGATCCGGCGTCGGAAAGTCCGGCTCGCCAGGGCCGAAGTCGGCGATATCTACTCCCTTGGCCTTGAGCTGATCCGCAGCGGCGATGACGGCGGCGGTCGGCGAGATTTGTATGCGGTTGATACGGTCCGTGAGTTGCACTTCTTCTCCTAAGTAGCGGCGGCTGGATTTACCTGAGGTGTTGCGAACCACGCCGCTATAAAATAGTTTGCGAAACCTTTGCCTTGATGCGTTCTTCGACAACCGGCGGCACGAGCCCCTTCAGCGGCGCGCCAAGCTGAGCAATTTCGCGCACCAATTTCGAGCTGAGATAGCTGTACGTCAGGCCCGGCAGCATGAAAACGGTTTCAAGGCGGCCTTCTAGTTTTCGGTTCATTAGTGCCATCTGCAATTCGTATTCGTAGTCGCTTACTGCACGAATGCCGCGCAGAATTACGCCAGCGTTGCGTTTGCGTGCATAGTCCACGAGAAGTCCGTCGAAAACGTCCACTTCAACGTCGGACCACTGCCTTGTGACTTCGCGAAGCATTTCGACGCGTTCGTTCACGCTAAAGAGTGGTTTTTTCTCTGCGTTTTGCAGGACTGCGACGATAAGGAGATCAAACATTTTTTCGCCGCGCTCGATGAGGTCGAGGTGTCCGTTAGTGACGGGGTCGAACGAGCCCGGATAGATGGCGATGGAGGTTTTCATTTGCTTGACGGCAACGTTTGAATTTTAACTCACGGCGATGCGGAAGCGTGCCGCAAACTTGCAAGAAAATGGCACGAAACCAGTCCGAAATGGACGGTGCAGGAATTCGCTTCGCAACGCGCTCCAAGTGTGCCACTATCCTTTGGTTTGCCGCTACATAGCAGTAAATTGAGCAACTTCTGTTACCGCCCTTCGGAGGTTTGGATTCATCATGCAACTGCGCGCTATCTGGAGAAGAGTTTCGATGATTTTGATGTTGAGCTTGCTAGGTGGGGCGAATGCGAAAACGCAGAGTGCGCCAATCTTGAACCTGATGCCGTGGCCTGCAAACGTGCAAAACGGAAGCGGTGCGCTGAAAATCGATGAATCTTTTCGAGTGACATTTACTGGTTACACGGAATCGCGCTTGGACCGGGCGGGCCAGCGCTTCATGGAACGGATGCACCGGCAAACGGGAGTTCTGTTTGCGAAAAAGGCCGGCGATGCGGCAAGAGCAACGCTGGTCGTGCACGCGGACAAGGCGAGCAAGGAAATTCAAGAGCTTGGTGAAGACGAGTCTTACACCCTGGAAGTGACGCCGCAGGGCGCGAAGCTGAATGCGGCGAACCCGCTGGGCGTTTTGCGCGGCTTGCAGACATTTTTGCAGCTCGTGGACGTTTCGCCGGATGGGTTTGCTGTGCCTGCGGTGAGCATCAAGGACCAGCCGCGATTTGCGTGGCGCGGGCTGATGATTGATTCGAGCCGGCATTTCACGCCACTCGATGTGCTGAAGCGCAATTTGGACGGAATGGAAGCGGTGAAGCTGAACGTTTTTCACTGGCACATTTCAGACAACCAGGGGTTCCGGGCGGAAAGCAAGAAATTTCCGAAACTGGTTGGCGATGGTTCCGAAGGGATGTACTACACGCAAGACGAAATTCGCGATGTGATCGCGTACGCGAGAGACCGTGGCATGCGCGTTGTGCCGGAATTTGACATGCCGGGTCACAGCACGTCATGGCTGGTAGGGTATCCGGAACTTGCGAGCACGCCGGGGCCGTTCAGCGTGGAACAAAAGTGGGGAGTCATGGATCCCGCGATGGATCCTACCAACGAGAAGATCTACAAGTTTCTCGATACATTCATCGGAGAGATGGCGAAGCTGTTTCCCGATCACTATTTCCATATTGGCGGCGACGAAGTGAATGGGAAGGCGTGGGATGCGAATCCGAAGATTCAGGAATTCAAGAAAGGACACAATTTCACGACGAATGAAGAGTTGCAGGCGTATTTCAGCGGGCGCGTGCAGAAGCTTGTGAACAAGCATGGAAAGGCCACGATTGGGTGGGATGAAATTTTTGTGCCCGGCGCGCCGAAAGACATTGTGATTCATTCGTGGCGCGGCTCGAAATCGCTGGCGGCTGCTGCGAAGCAGGGCTATCAAGGAATTCTTTCGAATGGCTACTACATTGATTTGATGTGGAGCGCTGCGCGGCACTACGCCGTTGACCCTCTGAGTGGCGATGCAGGGGCACTTTCTCCTGAGGAGCAGAAGAGAGTGCTCGGCGGCGAGGCGACGATGTGGTCGGAATATGTGAACTGGGAAAATATCGATTCACGCATCTGGCCGAGGACGGCCGCGATTGCGGAAAGATACTGGTCGCCACAATCTGTGACGGACGTGAATTCGATGTATGCGCGATTGGAAGTTGTCAGCGAGAAGCTGGAATGGGTTGGGCTGACGCACAAGAGCTACTGCAGAAAAATGCTACAGCGAATTGCAGGCGCGGCAACACCGGAAGAATTTGCGGCGCTGGAGACGCTCGTGGATGTGCTTGAACCGGTGAAAGACTACACACGCGAGCAGACGGCAACGTACCACGCAAGTAGCGCAACGCCGCTTAACCGAGTTGTAGACGCGGCTTCTCCGGATAGCGATGTGGCGCGGCATTTTGACAACGCGGTGACCGCGTTTGTGAACGGATCGTGCAAAGACACGGCAGGTTCCATCCAGTTACGAATGTGGCTAATGAAATGGCAGGGTAATGATGCGGCGTTGCAATCTTTGGCACATAAGTCATCATTTGTAAATGAGGTCGCCGCGAATTCGCAGGATTTGAGCGCGGTTGCCGGAATTGGATTGGTGGCTCTTGACGCAATCACAAAGGGTACGCCCTTGAGCGATGACGCGAAGGCACAAGCTACAGCGAAGATTGCGGATGCGAGCAAGGGGAAAGCGCAGTTGTTACTGATTCCAGCGCCAACGATACAGAAACTCGTTGATGTCGCATCGAATGGCGGCGCGTGCGCGGCGAAGAATTAATCTACAGGCGCGACGTTGTGACAAACGCCAACGCCTGAATCACGGAAACCATTAACCGCGTCTGTGGGAATGAACTCCCATGTGTATCGTCCCGGCCAAAGCGTGAGTTTTAGAACGCCGAAGCTTTCCGCGTTACGTTTTTCGCTATTCGCAATGGGGAAGCCGAGCGGATCGTGACTTCGACCTCCAGTTCCTACAACAATTTCTCGGATTCCGTTTTTCGGGTCGGCATTGCCGTTGGGATCCTGTGGAGCGAATCGTTCGTAAGAATGCTCGTGACCCACCAGCATTAAATCCGCATGGGCATTGTAGAGGTCCTGCCAGAAGGCGCGCAGTTCCGGGTGGAGCGCATGGCTTTTAAAAACGCCACTGCTGTAAAGGGCATGGTGCCCGTACGCGATAATGCACGAATTTGTGTGAGCGGCAAGATCTTGCTTCAGCCACAGCTCCTCTTCTGAGCTTGCGCCACAACCATTGGCGCCTAGGGCGCTACAGTTCGTGTTTAGCGAGATAATGTGCCACGCACCGAGATCAAAACTGTAGTAACCCCTGCCACGGGGACCAGCTTGCGCTCCCCAATAGTCGAAATAGGCTGAGCCTTCTTTCGAACCGAACTCGTGATTGCCTGGTGATGGGTGCGTGCGATTCTTAAACTTGCCCCAGGTTTTGTCGTAGCAATCCTTGAATTCTTGAGCGGTACCTCTTTCATAGGCCAGATCACCTGCCGCAAACACTTCGCCCGGAATTTGTTCAATGAGCCTAGCGGTTTGTTGCGCGCCTTCAAGAACTTTACAACTGGCAATATCGCCTGCTCCAACCAGAACATATGGTTTCGCTTCGACGGGCGGAGGTGTTTGTTGAACGGCGGACGTTGGCGTAGTGTTTTTTTCAGGTTCCTGGGCCGGCAGTGAGCAAGGTGCGAAGAACAAAATTGACGCGAAATAGAGCCAAGTAAGCAGGCTCTGAAAAGGCCGGGAAATGATCATTGAGATGGTCTCCAACAATTAGTCTCCGATTTGAAGATGACTGAGGTCAAGACTTTGGCTCACTGTTTCCATTGGAAACGGTGAATTGTCCGTTCCCTGCAATTTAGAGCCGCTTGATGGAAATTAGTAGAGACAATTGCTCCTCTCGTTCCAATATAAAGTATTGTAAACATTGGGTTTGTGGAAAAAGTACCTTTGGAGTGGTTTGACAGCGGCGGTGTTTGCGTATAGAATCCCATACGCGACTGAATCAGTCGTATATGAGTTTTTGCCTGGGGGCACGCAAGTAGATGTTCAAGCTTTCTAAGAAGGCCGACTACGGCCTCATTGCAGTAAAACATTTGGCCATGCACCGCGAACAGCATGCATGCAGCGCGAACGAAATCGCAGACGAATACGGAATTTCAACGACGTTGATGGCGAAAGTTCTGCAAAAGTTGGCGCGGCAGAACCTGGTGGCGGCCAAGCACGGTTCGAGCGGGGGATATCAGCTCTCGAAAACACCGGACCAGATCAGCGCGCTGGAAGTGATTACGGCGATTGACGGGCCTGTATTGATTACTTCGTGTGTCACAAGTCACGGGAATTGCGATGCGACATCCAAGTGTTCGGTGCGGGAGCCGTTGCGCAGGGTAAACGACAGTATTTTGAACGTGCTGGGCACAGTGACGATTGCGCAGATGAGCGAAGAGCCGCAAGAACAGGCGCTAGTGGCACTGAAGGCTTAGGGGGAAGTTATGAGTGTGAAGCTGCCAATTTATTTCGATAATCACGCAACAACGCCGGTGGATCCGCGCGTTCTGGACGCGATGCTGCCCTATTTCGGCGACAAGTTCGGCAATGCGGCAAGCCGCAACCATTCATTCGGCTGGGCCGGCGAAGAAGCCGTGGAAAATGCACGTGGGCAAGTGGCCTCGCTGATTGGCGCGACTCCGAAAGAGATTATTTTCACGAGTGGCGCGACCGAAAGCGACAACCTGATGATCAAGGGCGTCGCGGAAATGTACCGCGAAAAGGGCAACCACATCATTACGCAGGCCATCGAGCACAAAGCGGTGCTGGACACTTGCAAACGCCTGGAAAAATACGGTTATGAAGTGACTTATTTGCCGGTGCAGAGAGACGGTCGTGTTGATCCGGAAGATGTGCGCAAGGCGATCAAGCCGACGACGATTTTGATCACGATTATGTACGCCAACAATGAGATTGGCGTGATCAATCCGATCCAGGAAATCGGCAAGATCGCCAAGGAGCACGGAATCATCTTTGCCGTGGATGGCGTGCAGGCCGTGGGCAAGATTCCGGTGGACGTACAGAAGGACAACATTGACCTTCTGGCGATCAGCGCGCACAAGATTTACGGGCCGAAGGGCGTAGGTGCGCTTTACGTACGGCGTCGCAACCCTCGTGTGCAGCTTTCCGCTGTGATTGATGGCGGTGGGCATGAGCGCGGCATGCGCTCCGGCACGCTGAACGTCACGGGCATCGTTGGGCTTGGCAAGGCTTGTGAAGTGGCGCAGCAGGAAATGGCGCAAGAGGGTGCAAGGCTCATGGCGTTGCGCGAGCGGCTTCGCAAGGGCCTCGAAGCCAAACTGGACGAGGTATTCATCAACGGCTCGATGGAGCATCGCCTCCCGAATAACCTCAATATGAGTTTCGCGTATGTCGAAGGCGAATCGTTGCTCATGGGCATCAATGACATCGCGGTTTCGAGCGGTTCGGCTTGTACTTCAGCCACTCTGGAACCGAGCTATGTCCTTAAGGCTCTTGGAGTTGGCGAGGATTTGGCGCATACCTCTATCCGCTTTGGTTTGGGGCGGTTCAACACGGAAGAGGAAGTAGACTACGTCATCGACAAGATGGTTCAGGTCGTCAGCAAGCTGAGAGAGCTTTCCCCTCTTTATGAAATGGCTAAAGAGGGCATAGATATTTCCAAGGTGAAGTGGCAGACCGCATAAGGCGGACCTGCATCTAAGGTAAGGGTAAGAAGCTACCCAGCAGAAAGGTAAAGAGAGAAATGGCAAGCGTGAGTGTGAGTGAGGGAACAATTCGAGTTCATCGTTCCATCGCAGGAACGGGCGCAGCGTTTCGCGTTGCGTTTGTGCCGTATGCGGAGGGCGACGATGCCAGGCCGGCGGGTGAGCGTGCGTTTAATCACCTGCAGGAAGTGCGCGCGTTCCTGAAAGTTTTGGGAATTGGCGCAGAGTACATCAAGGATGTGCTGCGGCAACTGACGATGGGCCGCTCGGCATGGGTGCCGAACGTTTCCATCTCGGAAAAAGTGTTGCGCAACGCGGGTTTCGTCAGTATCGGAAACCTGGCGCGAAGCAATTAATTTCTGTTAAGAGTTCAACGCGGCTGCGCAGGCAGTCGCGGAGGAGCGGTTCATGGCATATAGCGACAAGGTTGTAGACCACTACAACAATCCCCGCAACGTCGGAAGCCTGTCGAAGGAAGATCCCAACGTCGGGACCGGTCTCGTCGGCGCGCCGGAGTGCGGCGACGTGATGAAGCTGCAAATGAAGATCAATCCGGAGACACGGGTAATCGAAGAGGCGAAGTTCAAGACCTTTGGCTGCGGCTCCGCGATTGCAAGCTCTTCGCTTGCGACCGAATGGGTGAAAGGCAAGACGGTGGATGAGGCGCTGGCGATCAAGAATACGGACATTGTCCGCGAGCTTTCGCTGCCGCCAGTGAAGATCCACTGCTCCGTGCTCGCTGAAGACGCCATCAAGGCGGCCATCGGCGATTGGAAGAAAAAGCACGGCGTGGAAGTGCCGGTTTCGGAAAAAGCCTCGCACTAAAACGGCGAGAGAATTTTTCGAGAAGGGTCTCAGAAGCATGTCCACGGAAACCGTAACTCCAGCTACGCCGAAGATTCACCTGACCGAGAAGGCGGCGAAGAAGATTCGCCAGTTACTCGAAAAAGATGGTGTGTCTCCGGATGTGGGCGGATTGCGCGTGGGCGTACAGGGCGGCGGTTGCTCCGGGCTTTCGTACGCGATGCGGCTGGATACGCAGGCGCGCGACCGCGACAAAATCTTCGAGGAATTTGGCGCGCGGATTTTTGTCGATCCGAAGAGCTTTTTATATTTGAACGGAACGACGCTCGAATACGAAGAGACGCTGATGCGGCAGGGATTCGTCTTTCAGAACCCGAATGCGGAGCGGAACTGCGGCTGCGGCAGCTCGTTTACGGCATAAATGCCAAGATCGTGATTGGGATGGCTGGCCGCAAATTGCGCCAGCCATTTTTGTTTTGAGCGTAGGCGGTTTTGACGGGGAAAATGACGGCACCAGTAAAAAGCAGCGCGCCTGCGACGGATTACTTCTCAGTGTTCGGATTTCCGCGCAAATTGTGGATTGAAATGGGATCGCTTGAGCAGAAATTCCTGCAGTTGAGCTGGAAGCTGCATCCGGATAATTTTGTGAATGCGAGCGAGGAAGAGCAAGAGCTTTCGCTCAAACGCAGCTCAGAATTGAATGATGCCTATCGCACGCTGAAAGATCCTGTTGCTCGCGTGGAGTATTTATTGGAGATCGAAGGCGAACGCAAGGAAGGCGAGAAGAAACAGCAGGCACCACCGGAATTACTGGAAGAGGTTTTTGAGTTGAACGAGTCGCTCGATGAATTGCGCGAGGCGAAATCGGCGGGCTTGGAGCTGGACGGAATGAAGGCGAGATTGCAGGCCGCAGAGGCGAATTTTGGACAAAAGCTGGCCGAAGTTGACACCGAGATGCAAGCGACTGCAAGAGACTGGGATGCCGCAGTGGATGCGGGAGCCGATGACGCGGCACGCAAGAAAATCATGGCGCGGCTGAACGAGCATCTGAATCGCCGGTCGTATATACGAAATTTGGTTGTGAGCGTGGCCAAAGAATTGGCAGAGGCATAAGAGAAGATGGGACGGACGGTCGGAATCGATCTTGGGACGACGAACAGCCTGGTTGCGTACATGGACGCACAAACGGGACAGCCGAAGTGTATTCCCGGACCGTATGGCAGCACGCTTTGCCCGTCCGTCGTTAGCTTGGACCCTGACGGAAATATCATTGTTGGGGAACCAGCGCGCAAGCGCTTACTGACGCAACCAGAACGCACGATTTATTCGGTGAAACGCCTGATGGGGCGCGGCGTTTCGGATATTCAGGATGAACTAAAGCTGTTTCCGTTTCGCGTGGATGTGGCAAGTAAAAACGTGATTCGCGTGCAGCTTGGCGAAAAAAAATTTACGGCGCCGGAAATCTCTTCATTCATATTGCGCGAGCTGAAAAATTGGGCGGAAGCGCATTTCGGAGAACCGGTGGATCGTGCCGTAATCACTGTGCCCGCTTATTTTAATGACGCACAGCGCCAGGCTACAAAGGACGCGGGGAAATTGGCCGGGCTGGAAGTTTTGCGGCTGGTCAACGAACCGACAGCAGCTTCACTCGCTTACGGGCTGCATGAAAAACAGCGCGGTTTGGTCGCGGTCTATGATCTCGGTGGCGGAACGTTCGATATCTCCATACTCAAATTGATTTCCACGGACGACGGTGACATCTATCAGGTTCTTTCCGTGAACGGCGACACGCATCTAGGCGGCGACGACATTGACAATTTGCTGCAAGCTTTCGTTCACGAGCAGATTCTGCAGCACGATGAAATTGATTTTTCGCCGCACGGCGAAATTGCCCAGGAACTTCGCAAAGAATTGATTGCGCTGAAACATCAGCTTTCAGAAAAAGAGTCGGCAACTCTTCACTTTCCGTTGCCGAATGGCAAAACATTTGAGTTTGAATTCACGCGCGGAATGCTGGACGCGTTGATTCGCCCCGTTGTGGACTGCACGATAACTCCGGTGAAGCGCGCACTTGCCGACAAGGAATTGAAACCCGAACAGATGGATGAAGTCGTGTTGGTTGGCGGAACAACGCGCACGCCGCTCATTCGCCGCACGGTGCAGGAATTTTTCGGCCGCGCGCCGCACACGGAATTGAATCCCGACGAAGTTGTGGCGCTCGGCGCGGCCGTGCAAGCGAATATTCTGGACCGCGGCGTAAGCAACATGCTGCTGCTGGATGTGACGCCGCTCTCGCTTGGGATTGAAACGTACGGCGGCGCGGTGGGCAAAATCATTCCTCGGAATTCGCCGATTCCCGCGAGCGCGCAGGAGATGTACACGACCGGAGTGGACAACCAGACAGGAATTGACATTCACGTGCTTCAAGGCGAACGCGAACTCGCGAAGGATTGCCGATCACTCGCGCGATTCACTCTAAAAGTCCCGCCGGCTCCCGCAGGATTGCCGCGCATTGAAGTGAAGTTTCTGATTGATGCGAATGGAATTCTGCAAGTTGCTGCGAAAGACGTCCGCACCGGCGAACAACAGCAAATCGAAGTACGGCCAAGCTACGGCCTTAACGACGCAGAAATCGAACGCATGCTCGAAGAGTCGATCGAATACGCGGAGCAGGATTTTGCCGAACGGCAGGTGATTGAAGCCCGTACTGAAGCCGAAAGCATTCTGATCGCAACGTCCAAGGCGCTCGCAGGCGAGCAGGCAAATGCGGTTCCTACCGAAGAGCGCGCCAAGATTGACGGCGCGGTCGCAGCCTTGAAAGAATCAGTAGCGGAGAATGATTACAAGCTCATTCGCAAAAGAATCGACGAATTGAATCACGCGACGATGAATTTGGCTGAAATTGTGATGAACAGTGCAATTTCTACTGCACTGAAGGGCAAGAGCGTAGGTGAAGTTTAGTTCAGGCGAAACTAGAGAGGCTAAGCATGGGCGGCACGAATCCTTATATTGAAGAGACAAAGTACACGCCGGCAACGAAGAAATTCAAAGTCACGTTTTTGCCGAGCGGCAAAACTATTGAAGTGGATCCGGCGAAAATTCCCTATGGGCACAATGGCTTGCCGGGAAGCATCCTTGATTTTTCCGAAGCTCTGAAAGCCGGCTTGGACCATGCATGTGGTGGAGTTTGCGCGTGCTCAACATGCCACGTCATCGTGCGCGAAGGGCTGGAGTCCTGCAACGAAGCAACGGACGCGGAACTGGATGAACTCGACGAAGCGCCGGGAATCACGCCGAAGTCGCGGCTGGGTTGCCAGACAGTGCCGGACGGAACGACGGACATCGTCGTCGAAATTCCGGAGTGGAACAAGAATTACGCGAAGGAATTGGACCACTAGAATCATCCGGGAAGAATATGCCGCACACATTCGATTGGGATAATTTCGAAGATATAGCCATCGCGTTGACCGATAAATTTCCGGACACCGATCCGTTCACTGTGCGTTTTACGGACATGCACAAATGGATTACGGAACTCGATGGCTTCTCCGGCGATCCGGCAAAGTCCAACGAGGCAAAGCTCGAAGCCATTCAAATGGCCTGGAACGAAGAATTTCAAGACCGCAAATAATCCTTCATGAAGTCGCTCCGCAATCCCGAACATAAACAGGAATTGTTGCAACGCATTCAGAACGTTCGGCCAGACAGCCCACGCCAATGGGGCAAGATGTCTGCTCATCAAATGATTTGCCATCTTGCGGACGGCTACCGGCTTTACCTGGGGGAGATTCCCGCTGAGCCGGTTCCAGGACCGGCCATCGTGAAGACGATGATTCGAACATTTGCGCTCTATGCGCCCGTGCCATGGCCCCGCGGAAAAGTTCCGACGCTGCCAGCTATAGATCAAGTTGCGGGCGGTTGGACTTCACCATCGGAATTCGCAAAAGACGTTGGCGGGCTGTACGCAATGCTGGAGCGATTTGCACAGATTCCCCAGAGTTATCAGTGGAGGCATCCGGGGCTCGGACCGATGTCGTATTCGCAAGTTATGCGGCTCGGCTACCTTCACGCCGACCATCATTTGCGCCAATTCGGCGCATAAATTTGCCGCGCGCCGCAACTTGTCGCTACGAGAAATTTCCCGTATTCTAGAAGAGTAGCAACCCCGCAACACAGTGCCGCTATGGTGCAACGGTTAGCACGTAGCCCTTTCAAGGCTAAAATACGGGTTCGATTCCCGTTAGCGGTACCAAAGCTTTTGCATTCCCGAAGGTGGCCCTATGCCGAATCCTTTGCGTTCGAACAACCCGATTTTGAAGGAAAGTGCGTTTACCGGCGAAATCGCAACTGCCCAGACGATGACCATCCAGGGTACCGTCAACAAGGCCGGGATTCTTTTGCTTTGTGTAGTGGTCGGGGCCGCATGGACTTGGGGTTTGAGCCATTCGCCGGAACCGGAAGCCGCTCTACCCTGGACATTCGGCGGCGCCATCGGCGGATTTGCAGTAGCGCTGCTCACGATTTTCAAGAAGAACTGGTCGCCTCTTACCTCTCCGATTTATGCACTCCTCAAGGGGCTTTTTCTCGGCGGCATTACCTATTTCTTTGAGCAAAAATATCCAGGCATCGCGATGCAAGCGATCAGTCTTACGTTTGGCGTAATGGCCGTCATGCTGCTGGCGTATACGTTCCGAATCATCAAGGCGACGCCAAAGTTCGTCCTCGGCGTGGTGATTGCGACGGGCGGCATCTGCCTAGTCTATCTGGTAAACCTCATCATGGTTTCGTTCTTTCATTCGCAGATTTCTGTGCTCTCCAACGGGACGCCACTGGCCATTGGCATCAGCATCTTTATCGTTATCATCGCCGCTCTGAATTTGATCATTGATTTCGACATGATCGAGCGAGCAGCTCAGGCCGGCGCGCCAAAATATATGGAGTGGTACGGCGCCTTCGGTCTAATGGTCGGTCTTATTTGGCTTTACCTGCAGGTGCTTCGCCTGCTCAGCAACACCCGCCGCCGGTAGCTTAGACCGGATTGAAACGCAGTTTAGAAGGAAACGCGCAGCCGCGCGGCCACACTTCGAGGAGCGGCTACAGCTGTGCCAGAAAAAAGGCTGGCGAAGTTGATAACGTTCACGCGATCGGTCAGATTGGTGCCTTGAATCTGTAGCGAGACGGAACGCTGCTCTTTCCGGTAGACATCCCAACCCGCGGCAGCTCCCAACGAGAAATTCGGTCCGGCACGGCCCTTGTCAAAATTCACTTTTCCGATGATTGCCGGGCCGTATTGAGTGAGTAGGAAATCCTTATCCGCGCCCCCAAATTCTACGGGGAGGCCGCTGCCGTATTCGCCACTGATCGCGAGCCAGGTACGTTTTGAAGATTGAAAACGCACGCGCGAGCGAAGCGTGTTGCGCTGGTCCTGCGAAACGGCAAAACGTGAGGTATCCGTAAATGCGCTTGAGGCGTCGTCACCGATAAAAAGCCCGCCCGTCACCGGCCCCTGCCCAATGCCAGACTGATTTGCATAACTTACAAATCCTGAAAACCGCCACCAGTTCGGAACCTGCAGGCTGATCTCTTCGCCAAAAATTCGCGCCTTTGCGAACGCAATCGGGAAGCTCACACCCGTATCGAGCAGCACGTCGTCATCGGAATAATTGTGAAAGTCGCGGCGGAAGACATTTGCCTCAATGCGAAGTTTCCCAGCAACCGCTTTCGTTAGACCGCCTTCGTAATAATTCGCGCGGGCAGGGCGAACGGGAAGGCGCAATACTTCATCGCTCACGATGTCCAGGTCCGGAGAGCTGGCGAGAAGGAGATTTTCAACGGCCGGTGTCTGGAAGACACGGTCGTACGAACCATGCAGGAGCAAGTTCGAGCCTGGGATGAAGTACGAAATGCCAAAACGCGGGCTAACAGCGTTTTCGTTCACGGCTAATTTGTAGTGATCAAAGCGAAGGCCTAGGCTGACGTTCCAATTGCCGCGGTGATAGGAGTCCTGGAAGTAGAGCGATTGTTCGATGTCCCACGTCCGGTGGTAGGAAAACGTGAAGTCAAGTAGTGTGCCGTCCTCAAATTGTGCCGGATCAGTGATGTGATATGCGAGCGCCTCGTGAACCGGATTTACGATACTGTCCGCGCCGGCCTTCCAATCGTGATGGCCGCGATGTCCGGTGACGTCGGCGCGAATATAGCCCTCGCGATAGCCCCGGTCTTGCGAAACGATGACGGGTGTGGAAAGGGAGTTCGAAGAAAGCGCGGCGCTCGAATCGCGAACGCTTGCCGAAGCACTGAAAAGCAGATTCGTCGAAATAATGTGCTGATAAAAGACTTGCCCCGAAGTCTCCGTATTCGAAACGTCTTGCCGCTGCAGCGCATCCTGCTGAATCAACTCATTAGGAACCAGGTAGCGTACCGTATTGTGCGAAACGCTGATGCGAAGGCGATCGCGTTCCGTGAAGTCCCGCTCATAGGAAGCGGAAAATCCGTTCGCATTTGCTTGATTCGTAAAATTCTGCAATACCGGTGGATCAAGATAGCGATCTGTGTGAAATCCCTGGCCGGCGAAAGAGAAGCGGTCTTTGCCGCGCGCATAAGAAACTTGCGCTGAGCCGTTTATGGAAGAAAAGCTGCCTCCGTCAATATTGAAGTCGCCGTGGAAACCGGCAGGCGTGTTTCTTTCCGTCGTTACTTCGATAACGCCTCCGAGTTTGCGTCCGTACTCGGCGGGGAAGCCTGCCGTCAAAACTCGCATGGATTCCACGTCGTCGGGATCGAGTGCCGGTGCGAACGCGGGCGAACGGTTTTGTGTCAGTGGCAGGCCATCAAAAACAAATTGAACATCATATTCCGAGCCACGCGGATGAAGCACGCCGTTCGCTTCATAAATCCAGCCTGGCTGGCCATTCACGAGGTCCGTGAGCGTACGACCCGCTTGTGCGGGAATTTGCTCTTCGATTGCGCTTTTTCCGACAGCGTAAGTGACTCCAGTCCGTGAAGGATCAACGAGTGTTGCAGAGTCCGAGACCTGGATCTGAGTGCTAACCGGCGCGACGCCCAGCGTGATGATCAGGGAAAGTGGAACTTCCGATCGAACCTCCACCATGCCCGACCACTCTGCGAAACCCTGTGCCTGAAAACTCAAATGATAGCGCCCGAAGGGAAGTCCCTGCACCGTGCTGCGCCCCTCCGGACTGACCTTGAATTCACGTTGGACCTGATTGAGTTCGCTGACAAGTTTGCCTCCACCTGTTACGGCTGCGCCCTGCGAGTCGCGGACTTCAAGGCGCAACTCGCCGCGTTCCCGTTGCGCACGCAGTGATAGCGGACAAAGAAGAGCAAGCATTACGAGCAAAATGCTGAAACGAGGATACATTTGGCCCTGCCTACCAATTGTGCCTTTTCGGCCTGGAGAAACACTAGCGAAGAGGGCAGATCTAATCGGTCCGTTGTGCTGAGAAGATTTGCTTGAGCCTCAATATGATTGGGCTCCAGACGGGAGCCCCGCGCCAAAACTGTAACATTTTGTTACAATTCAAATGAATGGTTCTAGTCCTAAACCCGTCCTAATACCGTAAATAACTGAAAATAATAATCTTAGTGTCAAGCGTCGCTTGGTGCCTCACTTGCACTTTCCTATGCCCGGAAGTGGAGTTTCTATGACGGAGTCACGAATGGATCGCAAAACCAAAGCCCGCCAGCGAGGATTCTCGTTACTTGAAGCGCTGGTCGTCATTGCCATTATCAGCATTCTTGTAGCGACGTCGGTGATTTCGATCCAGCAATTGTTAAGCACCTCTCGAGCGGACGCAGCCGCGAACGTAGTGAATTCTCAACTTCGCGGCGCTCGCCAACTTGCCATTTCTCGCCGTCACAACGTGCAAGTCACATTTAGCACTTCTGTAGCCGCACCTGACTTCGCACCTCATATTAGCTATGTCGAAATGGCGAATGGCGCCATCACCGAGTCTCTTCCGGCCGCAGTGACCGTTCCTCTGCCGCCAAACACAAATTTCATCGTGCAGCCTGGCCAAGGTGACACACCCATGGGTTTTGGCAACGGCTCTCCGGTTTACATCGGAGGCGTTAGCAACGGCCCATCCACAATGTTTTTCTCGACCACGGGCGCTTTCATGTCAGGGAACGCGCCAATCAACGGAACGGTTTTTGTGGGCATGAGCGGCAATCCAAACAGCTCGCGAGCCGTCACGATTTTGGGCAGCACGGGCCGCGTTCGCACCTACTACTGGGCCGGCGTGAGTACTCAAAACCCGACCGGCTGGCGGGAATAAGGAGAGGAATATGGCAGGGCGTCGCAAAACTTCTCGTCAACGCGGCTTCACACTGATCGAAGCGATGATTTCCATCGTCATCCTTTCCTTTGGTGTCCTATCGCTTGCCGCGGTTTATTCGCAAGGCTTGTTCTACGCGAATACAACGCAGATTGACTACATTGCAGAGAAGAAGGCGGAAGAGGCTGTCGAAACGATTTTCACGTCGCGCGATACGCAGCTTCTCACTTGGTCGCAGATCAACAACACGAACGGCACCACGACGGGTGTGTTTCTCCCCGGCCCGCAGCCGCTGCTCGCGCCCGGCCCCGACGGCCTGGTTGGCACTGCCGATGATGACACTACCAACCCCGACAGCGTAATCACTGGTCCGGGACCGGACGGAATTCTCGGCACCGCGGACGACGCAAGCATCAATTTGAATCCCTGGATGACAAGAACGATCCAGTTTCAGGATGTCAGCGGCGAACCCAATCTGCGACAAATCACGGTCACTATCAACTACACCGTCGCCAACAAGGCTCGCACCTTTGTTTTGGTTTGCTACATTTCGGCATTTGCCTGAGGCACTGATGAACACACAAAAGAAAATAAAACAGGCCGGCTTTTCCTTGATCGAACTATTGGTCTCCATCGGAGTCACCACGGTGATTCTTGGGGCGACGCTGCTTGCTTTCAAGGACGCAGCGAACACACAGCGCGGCGTTTCTTACAGCGCGGACATGAACGACAACCTTCGCGCTGGATTGAACCTGATCCAGCAGGATCTGATCCTGGCCGGCACTGGAATTCCGACAGGTGGTATTCCTATTCCGAATACGCCTAATTCAGCGAACACGTGCAACACCACTCTTCCGCCAAACCGGCCGACGCTTACGGGCAGCTTGACGTTTCCTGTTTGCAACTTTGTTTTGCCCGCCATCGAGCCAGGTTCGGCTTTGGGGCCGCTCATCACTGCTCCGGACGCAACTTCTGGCAATCCATCCAATCCGAATAGCTTCACGGACGTCATCACCGTGCTTTATGCGGATAATGCGCTCGCTCTGGACAACGACGCAGTCAATAGCACGGCTTGCCCTGGCGGTTCCATCACTGCGTCCGGCAATTCAGTAACTTTTGATTCGAGCGTAAATTGCCAGCCGTTGGGCACGGGAGCAAATGCCGTGACGATCAACGCAGGCGACTTGATCATGTTTAGCAATGCCAAGGGAAATGCAATCCAGACAGTCACGTCTGTCTCCGGCCAGACCGTAAACTTTGCCTCCGGCGACGCGTTCAATCTAAACGGACGAACGGATCCGCAGGGCACGATCAAGCAGCTTCAGAATACGGATACCAGCGGCAATCCGAACGGAACCTATCCCCCGACCACGGCGACCCGCATCTGGATGATCAGCTATTACCTTGACAACATCACCGATCCACAGCACGTCCGGCTAGTCCGGCGCGTCAATTTTGATCCCACGCCGCTGGCGCAACTCGCGGTCGGCGAAACGCTGGAAAACATGCAGTTCACATACAACTATGTGGACGGCGTCACCAATCCCTCGAATCAAGTGGGCGTCCCCAGCGGGCTTTCGGAAAACCAGATCCGGTCCGTCAACGTTTTTCTTGGCGCTCGTTCGAACTACTACGACCAACAGCGCAAACGCTACACCCGTGTGAATTTGTCGACTCAGATCAGCCTTCGCAGCATGGCCTATCGCAATCGGTATAACTAAGAGGAGCTATGAAAATGAAAGCCTCTACTACACGTTCGCCCAAACAAAGCGGTATCGCTTTGCTGACGACAGTACTCCTGCTTCTGCTGATGTCCAGCATGCTCGTCGGCTTTATCGTGCTGGTGAACTCCAGCCAAAAGCTGAACGGCGCGAACAACGACTACGGTCGCGCGTTCTACGGTGCCGAAGCCGGCATGGAGAAGATGACCGCCGATCTTGGAAACCTGTTCGACACCAACTATTCGCCGTCGGGCACTCAGGTTCAGGCTATTGCAACTACGCCTCCCTCGATCTCTGGAATTAACTATCTCAGGGGTGACGGCTCAAGCGGTTATTCCATTACCTATCCCGGCTTTCCCGGCAACCCGACAGCAAGCAACGCAACCATCAAGTCTGGTCCTTATCAGGGCATGACCGCACTCGCCACTCCCTACACTTTGCTTGTCAACGCGCGCACGGCCGATGGCGCCGAGGTCAAATTGCAACGCACCACGCAGACCGTCGGCATTCCAATGTTCCAGTTCGGAATTTTTTCCGATGCCGATCTTAGCTTTTTCCCTGGTCCTGTGTTCAGTTTCGGTGGCCGCACGCACACGAACGGAAATTTGTTCCTGGCGTCGGGAAATTCGCTCACCATGTCTGACCGCGTGACTGCCGTCAAGAACGTGATTCGCACCAACCTTTCGAACGGCTTTCCTACGACGACAGGTTCCTACAACGGTTCCGTGAACATTACGACGTCTCCGGGCACTTCTTCCTATCGGCCACTTGCTTATACGGAAGGCAGCTTGGTCGGCACAATCGGTTCGGGCGCAAACCCGGTCTGGAATAGCGTTTCCCTCGGTTCGACCAACTACGCAGGCAATTTGCGCAGCGGTTCAACCGGTGCGACGCCGCTGAATCTTGGCATCGTTATTCTCGGCAATGGCACCACGCAGCCGGTGGATTTGATTCGCCGTCCCGTCGCTGGAGAGAGCGCCGGTATCACGAACCTGCGCTACTTCGCGCAAGCCAGCTTTAAGGTTCTACTGTCGGACAATTCGAACGACATCATGAATTTGCCTTGCATCGACGGCTCTGTCCAACCCTTCGATTTGTCCAAGATCGCCGCTCCAATCGCAAATTGGCCGGCTACGGGTCCGGCGAACGCTCTTTACACCGCAATGAACACTCACAACGCCGCTGGCCTTAATACGCCTCCAGTTCCCCTTGCGGCCTCTGGCGCAGTGCAAGGCAGAACGGCCTACACCATCAACGACCACAACGGTTATTGGGTAGAGAATCCGACGGCTGGCACGGCAAATCCATTTACCGGTGTTGGCAATTTCTCCGCCAATTCAGGATTCCCTCTGATCAGGGGTTTTCTGAAGATTGAAGTTCAGACTGCATACGGAAGTCCCTGTGGCACCTGGAAAGACGTAACCGTTGAAGTTCTGGCTTACGGTTACGCGGGAAGAAACATCAACACATACGGGGGTTTGAACGGCCCGGTCAACGATGCTTACCCTGCGAGCACGACTGCGACTTCGCAGGTCAACCCTGGTTTTTCGTCGACTGGCCAGAACCCACCACTCTTGGCTTTGCCGACGGCGCAGATCGGTGCCGCAACTTGCCAGGACGTTCACCCGAACGCCATCATTCGTTTGGAACGCGTTCGAGACAACCCATCAAACTGGGCTTCAACAAACGCCTGTGGTGTTGCGAACAATGCAACGCCGGCGTCCCAAGTCTATCCAACGAATCCGACAGATTATTGGCCAAACGCGCTATTTGACACTCGCGAGGGCACTCTGCGAGACGTAAATCCGACCGGATCCCTTGCCGGCGCGACTTCTGGCGCCACCACTTACAATGCCGTGAATTACAGCACTATGGTGAGCCCCGGCGGCGTCATGAATTATGTCGAAATCGACATGAAAAACCTGACCAAGTACCTTGCCGGCACGCTTGCCGGGTCGGGACATCAATCGTACGATTCGAACACTGCGCCCAATGACTACACTGTCTATGTTTCCGATCGGCGCGGCAACTATACGCCCTCCGCAATGACTGCCGCTTGGCCTCCGAACTCGCCCTCGAATACCGAGACCGGAGAATATGGATTCCAGGACATCGTGAACCCCGCAAGCACTCCCGGATGTTTGAACGGAACGCTCGATACGGGAGAAGACATCGATGGGCTAGGCACTGCTCCCTATACTTACGGACAAGATCCTACCCACACCATGGCAGCAGGCGGTTCGGGTTCGACAATTAACCCGACAACACTGGGTAACGGTCAGTACGGTACCGTGACCCAAGCCAGCCTTTACGGTGCTAGCGCGATATTCGCGTTTGGGCAGTATTCGACCTGTTCTGCTCCTTCAGCTAATGCGATCTGGCCTATGGCATACGTTGTCCACGCCAACGAAGCGCGGCAGAACCCGAACTTCTTCTTCCGTCGCGCCGTCAAGCTCGTGAATGGTAGCGACCTCAGTGCCCTCGGCACATGCCCAGGTGCAGTTGCCTGCGGAATTAGCGTTGCCGCGGAAAATCCGGTCTACATTCAAGGCGACTTCAATTGCCCCGGCTCTTGCACAGGCAACGTATTCAATGACCCACACGTTGCTGCATCCGTTTTGGGAGATGCAGTTACGCTGCTCTCGAACAATTGGAACGATGTCAACTCCTTTTCGACTACATTCAATATGGGTAATCGGAACGCTGTCACGACCTACTATCGAACGGCGATCATGGGCGGGAAAAATATCTCGTTTACCCAGCCCAGCGGATACACCGTGTCCCAGGACTTCGGAACCGACGGCGGCGTGCATAACTTCCTCCGCTACATCGAAAACTGGGGCGGACAAACGCTGAACTACAAAGGCTCCATCATCAGCATGTACTACAGCCGCCAGGCGAATAGCATTTTCAAATGCTGCACCACGGTGTATAGCCCGCCGACGCGCGGTTACAACTTTGACGTTGAGTTCTTGCAGCCGACTCTGTTGCCGCCGCGCACACCGCTTTTCCGCGACGTCAACACCACTGGTTTCACGCAGCTCCTGCTGCCGAACCAGTAAGACCAGCTAACAAAAATCAATATGCGAAAGCCCCTGCGATGCCGGGGCTTTCGTTTTTTTTTGTCAGGTTCTTCACGGAACTCTCAAGGCGACGGACGGATCCGAAGTGTGAAGCTCGTGTCCGGGACTGGCACGACGCAACTGGAAAACGGTGGCCAGCTCGCATCTGTGGTGGGATTGCGGCATAGCGTCATCAACGCGTTGCTGACTTGCGAAGGATCGACCGCTCCGTTTAGTGATTCAGCGTAAATCTGGTAGCTGTGACCGATCGGCAAAGCCTGAATCAGGTAACTCCCGTCAAATTGTGGCGGACCCGGTACGGTGCAGCTCCATCCACCCAGGGTTCCGGCCACAACCGCGCCGCTTGCTGCGTCCATCGCAACAACGTGCGTGGCAAAAAGTCCGGTCACGCCCGGAGGACTCGCTGGCAAAGAAAGCGGGTTCGCCGGAACAATCTTTCCCTGAATCGATCCGATATGAACCGTGTCAGCCGCATCAGGATAAAGCACGCGCAAGCCCGTGCGATCGTCGTCCGCAAGCGGCGCGTCGGGCACTTGCCCTGTTGGTCGAACTCCGCTGAACGTGCCCGGAGCAGGTGCGTACGGATACATCATTGCGCTCCAGATGGCCGAATGGCTGAAGCCAAGAAAATGTCCTAGCTCGTGCGTCAGGATGGATTCCAAATCGTACGATTTCGGATTGGCGCTCAGCACCGCAGGCGCGGAAAAAGTTACGTTGGAATCGACAGGATTGAAGAAAATGTCTGCGTCCAGAATCTGGCCGGGTGAATTCGAAGCCGTTCCATTTGCGAGCTGCTCGCCGATGTGATCTGCGGTAACAACACGTGTGAACGCGAGCACTCCGGGTGTGAAAGCCATGTCGGGCTGATCGAAGCAGATCGAGTTCAGTCCGTCCGTTCCACAGGAAGTCGCTGGAGTGACGCGCACCAACGGTGCCAGCGAATTTGGTTTCAACGTTGTGCCCGAGACGCCCGTCCAGACTCCAAGCGATTGTTGAATCACTTGCTCAATTTCATTGAGTCGCCCATTCGGTGTTTGATCTTGCGTCAAGATCGTCACCGGGCTCATCGAGAGAGACATGCTCCAGCGAAGCGAAATGCTGCCCGCAGCGGTGGACTGCCGCGAGGGCACTGGACAAGCGGAACCGCCGGAAGTCGATGCAGGGAGTCGCACATCGGGAACCGTTTCGTTGAACGCATATCCTGCAGCGCTGCGCACGCTTGCGAATAGCAGCAAACCCGAGAGAAAAATAGAACTCGCAGAACGAACAAATGTTTTCATGATTCGCCCTTCTTGTTCACTGATCCGCTTTTTCCAATGCCCGCTTTAATTTCAATTGAAAAATTGCCAATGGCAGATTGCGAACTCCGCCATGCTGGAACTGCCGCGCCACAGGATCGAAGAGTGGCGTAGCGGCCGAATCCTGCGTCACGCGCTCGAGGCCAGTTTGAGGATCGCGCGAAATCCGGAAAGTTCCTTGCGTCCAACCAAGCACATAACTTTCTCTGCCCGGAGCATTCCAAAGAAAAAGGTAAGCCTCTTCTCCGATGCGAAAGCCGGGCACTCCGTCTACACGAGATTGAATGTGCGACACCTTGCCGCCGGGGAGGGAAATGCGCAAAATCCCGGGGGCAGTACCTTTGTTGCGCTCTATTACTTCGAATTCCGTCTCCGTCCAAATTTCTCCGTTTCGCCAAAGGCTGGTCGAATTGAGGCAGCGCACGCGAGCAATTGCCGTTGCGCGCTGCGCTAATTCGTTGAAACTCAACCGGGCGAACGTCGTTGCCTGCGTTGCAACGGCGAGTGAAGCGAGTCCGATCAGGAAAAGTGTCCAGAGCAATTTTCTGCGAACTGCGTAACTCATTTCATTGCACCTCAAGAACGCCGCTGGCTGCGGTCTTGTCCAGGTTTGCGTTTTGGATGAAAAATGTTCGCGCGCCGGGTTGCGCTGCGGATTGCACCTGCAGCGTCAGATGGATAATTCCCAACCCTGCTGGCTGTTTTGCAATCACAGAAACGTCTCCTGTTCCTGAGATTGTGTAGGTCATGCTCGTGTCCAGCCCGCTTTGTGAAAATATGCATATTTCAGTAGTTCCTGCACCGTTTGCTGGACGAATTAGTGGCAGAGGGTTGCCCGCTAACGTGCAGGAATTATTCGCTGAACTGAACGCACCCAAGGCAGCAATGTTCAGGTCAACGTCACTGCCAGGTTGTGAAACTCCTGCTGTGGTCGGGTCTACTACGATGATGTCTTTGCCGGTCACTGCGGGCGTGTTTGTCGTGAGCGTGATTGTATCGGACGATTCATCGAGCGCGACAACTACCAGCAAAACGCTGTTGGATTTTTTTCCGTCGGGATTTTGGATTTGAACGGTGACATTTCCCGCGGTTTGCGTGTCAGTAGGCGTAATTGCCGCCGTGCATTCATTCGCGGTGGAACAGGTCGTTATACGCGCCGTACCACCAATCAGTAGCATCGAGCCTGTACCGCTGGCATTCGCGACGAATCCACTTCCATCCACTCGTAAAGTAAAGCCATTCGCTTCACCTGCATAAACGCTTGCCGGATGTAGCGTCAAGATGTTCGCGCCCGTAGAGATCGAGACATTAGCTATGCCTGACTGCGAAGCGTCATCCGCGCTGATAGCGAGCACTTGGATTGCGTTCGGAGCCGGCGCCGCTGGAGGCGCTGTGTAAGTTCCCGCGTTGGTCACTACACCGCACGCACCTCCGCTCGTGCAACCGGCGCCTTGCACTTGCCACGTCACAGACTGATTGTTCGTGCCGAGCACGCTCGCCGTAAATCCTTGCACTGCGAGAGGAGCAATCGTCACGCTCGCCGGTAACACACTCACTATCACGTGATTGATGATTGTGATTTGCGACGAACCTTGAAGTGTTGAATCCGCGGCGCTCTTCGCAAGGACCGTCACAGGGTTCGTTGACGGAATCGCGCCCGGCGCGACGTAGTCCACTTGCGCTGCAGTTCCTCCCGTCACGATTTGGCAAGGATTTGATCCGGCTGCGCAAATCTGCCCAACTGTCGCATTTCCTCCGGCAACGCCATTCACAGACCAATTCAAACTCGTATTTGACGCGCCAGAAATCCGTGCCGCCAGCATTACGCGATGATTTGCCGCGGCGGTTGCCGTGATTGGCGAGAGACTGATGCTTGCACTCTGTTGTATCGCAATCGTTACTTGTGCTTTCTTGCTTGGGTCTGCGGCAGGCGTCACCGTAATCGTCACCGTATTCGGAGTAGGAGCGCTTGCAGGCGCCAAATAGTTTGCAGAAGAAACTTGGACGTTGTTCGCGTCGAATTGTGTCGTCGTCGTTGCCAGCGTTCCGCAGGAGCTCCCGCTGCAACCGCTGCCCGATAGGCTCCAACTCAAACTCTCGCTTGGATTCGATTTGGGAACCGGAGTTAGCGTTGCGACGACGGTCACCGAGTTATTCGTCGCAACGCTTCCGGGTGCTGCAATCTGTAGCGCGAAGCTGCTGGTGATGTTCAACGGCGCTGTCGCGAATTTAGAGGAATCAGCAGCGCTCTGCGCTTTCACAACAACGGCCGACGAGAATGGAAGAATTTGAGGAGCAGTGTAGTTTCCGTTCTGGTCCACACTTCCGCATGCCGTGGGGCACGCGGCTCCGCTCAAGCTCCATAAAATTGTTCCGTCGGGATGGCTGCTGCTCGTCAGCGATGCTTGCAGCTTTTGCGCCGCGCCTAGTTCCACATTCGCTGTTCCCGGCGCTAACGAAATCGCAACATCACTCGACAAAATAATTTGTGCTGAACCCGATTTTGTCGTGTCGACTGCGCTCGTCGCCGTGATTTTCACCGATGGACTCGCCGGCAAATCCGCGGGAGCTATGTAGACGCCGTTTGCGGAAATCGTACCTACCGCACTGTTGCCGCCTGGAATCCCGTTCACGCTCCAGGAAACGTTCATATTCATCGTGTTCGTAACTTCAGCTGTGAAGCTTTGCGTGTTCCCCAGCAGCACCGTGATCGATCCCGGTGTCACCGTCACAACCATGGAGGGAGGTGGCGGCAGAGGTGGACCAGGGGCTCGGCCTCCCCCTCCGCAGCCCTCGAAGCAAACGTCCACCGCGATGGGAAGCACGACTCCGAGGCAACAGGAGAGCAGCCCGTGAATTTGCTGAAGGGGTCGCACACCATAGCGAAAAGCAGACGAAGGGCCACCCGATTAACTCGTCACTAACAACAAATACTCACTCTAGTTAACCAGTCTATTTACAACTAGTTACAAGATTCCGGGGATGACAGGATTGTTTTGCAATCTCTCTTGCCATAAAAATTCTCAATGGACGAGTCCCATTTCAGAACGAATTCACAATCTCCAAGTTTCAAACCGGAACCTCGCTCACCTGCTTTTCTCTTTACTTCATTGCGTACTTATTTCATTACTTCTTCCAGTCGTCTGAACCATTCGCTGCACCACGGCGTCTGGCTGATATACGCGGTTCGCGAAGGTTTTCGCAGATACCGCAGAAGGCGCGGAATGCAGGAGCTGATCCTGATCGAGCCGGGAAGCACGGCCCCCAAGCTTGGAAACGAGGAGTGGACGCGCGAAGCGGAACGCTTCGCCGTGCGCAGGGAATTTGAAGAGCGCCTTGCGGATTCCGGCGCGCTCGCTTATCGGGTCGCGCGTGGCGTCCTCAAGAATGACGCCGACGCGGAAGACGTTGCCCAGGAAGCGCTCATCCGCGCGTTTCGCAAATACGCGCGGCTTCGGGACCGCAGTCGCTTTCGCGCGTGGCTAGTGCGAATTACTTTCCGCCTGGCGCTTGATCGTCTGCGTTCCGCAAAGCGCCGCGAGCTGCGCGAAGCCGAATGGATGCGGGAACAAGAGCGCTCGCGTCCTGCAAATTTGCAAGGTTCACGCGAATTTCAGTGCCAACTCGAGCGCGCCATGGTTGAGTTACCGGAAAAACTGCGCCTCGCGCTTCTGCTCTCAGCAATGGAGGGCCACACGCTCGAAGAAGTCGCCTCGTTGCTTTCGGTCCCGGTCGGCACAGTGAAGTCTCGAATCTTTTTTGCACGTAAACAGCTCGCGGAGAAACTCAGATGTTTTGTGAAGCCTACAACCAATCGCTAGTGGACGCTGCGGCGGGTGGCAAAATGCTGCCTGCTTTGCGCGAACATCTTGCCTCGTGCGATGGCTGCCGCGCCACCTTCGCCGAAGAAGAATCGCTATTCGCCTCAATCGATGCGGACGTTCGTGCTATCGCAAACACGGACGTTCCAACAACTCTCATTCCCCGCGTTCACGTCGCGCTCAACAACGAACATCCGCAACAATCTACTTTTCACAAATGGATTTTTGCAGGCGCCCTAGCCGCATGCGCGTTAGTCGTGGCGGTTACTCTTCAACTCAAGCATCACGAAGTGCCCACTCCCAACAAGAGTGCTGGGGCTCAGGCTCCGACGCTCGCTTCGCCCCGGCCGATTGAGTCGAATCTATCCGCGCCTCCTGTTATGCGTATTGGTCCGCGGCGACCGAACAGTGCAGAGTCTCCTCGGTCAATTCCAAGCGACATGCCACCCTCGCTTACCGCCGAAGTACTGGTTCCCGGCGAAGAGCGCGATGCCTTCGCAAAATTCCTGGCCGGCGAAAAGGCAGTGCCCTCGAAATATTCCACTGCCATTCTCCCGGTTCCCGAAGCTCCCAGGGATCTAGCCCCGCTTCCGCCCGTGGAGATTGCAAGCCTTAAAGTTCTTCCGCTGAAAGGCGAAGAGGGAAGCCGTCACGAGTTCTAGTTTTTTTGGATTGGAGATTCACTCTTGAAGGAGACGAAATGAAAAAACAATTGCTGGCGGGAATTGCAGCGCTCTGTCTCATTACCTGCGTTCCGAACCTGACCGCTCAGGACAAGCCGCAGAACACCGAGCGGCACGATGACGACTATCGGTTTTCCCTGGCGTCTCTAAAGGTGCAGGTGGTTTTTACGGAATATGAAGGCGACAAAAAACTGAAGAGCTTGCCGTATTCTTTGCTGATTACCACAAGGACGCGAGACGACCGACCTGAAGCCAAGATTCGCATCGGAAACAGGGTTCCCGTTTATACGGGCAGCGACCACGGCTCCATGACGTACGTGGACGTCGGCACAAACATCGACGGTTGGGCGGAGAGCACTGGCCCTGGGCAGTATCGTATTCATCTCAACTTGGAAAGGTCTTGGGTCGAGGGTGCCGTATCTGTTCCCATCGAAAAAGTTCCTCCAACAGAAGGGCACGCCGCGCAGTTTTCGCAGCCAATTATTCGTCAGTACAGAGCCGAGCTGACTCCTATTCTTAAAGACGGCCAATCTCTGGAGACAAACCTGGCGACGGATCCGCTGAGCGGGCGAATCGTGAAGCTCGAAGTCTCCATTTCGGTTCTTAAATAGGATCTCATTTCCGTTAGAGGGCCTCTGTTAAAGCGGAAGCAAGTCTCGGAAACTGAAACGCATAGCCTGCTTGCTGCAATTTCCTCGGTACGACGCGCTGGCTCGCCATGAGCAGCGCGTCTGCCATTTCCCGCCCCAGCGCCAGCCGCAGCGCAAATGACGGCGCAGGAAAAATCGCCGGCCTATGCAACGCCCTCGCCAATGTTTTCGTGAACTCCGCATTCGTCACTGGTTGCGGCGAGACCACATTGATAGCGCCTGATATTGGTGCAAAGTCCACCGCCCCCTGAATCGGCGTTCGCTCCAGGCATAGCTTCAAAATTCCCACCACGTCTTCCAGTGCAATCCAGGACATCCACTGCTTCCCGCTTCCCAGTCTCCCGCCCAATCCTAATCGGAACGGCGTCACCATCTTCGGCAAACCTCCGCCATCTTTCGCCAAAATAATTCCAAATCGTGCCAGCACTACGCGCGTCCGCCAAGCTTCCGCCTTCAACGCCTCTGCTTCCCACTCCTTCGCAATCTCCGCGAGAAATCCGTCGCCAGCTACGCTCTCTTCGCTCAATTCTTCATCGCCACGATTTCCGTAATATCCAATCGCCGATGCCGAAACAAACACCGCCGGCTTTGCATTCATTCGTCCAATCGCTTCGATCAGAGCCCGCGTCGTGTTCACTCGGCTCGCGCGCAATTCTTCTTTTCGCTTCAGAGTCCACCTGCCATTGCCAATCGGTGCCCCCGCCAGATTCACCACAGCATCCGGGCCAACCGCCGCGCCACCCAACTCTCCCGTCACCGGATTCCACGCCACATTAAATCCACCCGCATCGTCGTTCGCATTCGTTCCCGGCCGCACCAATCTGCAAACGGAATGGCCTTCCTTCGCCAGCGCTGAAACAAGCGCCTTTCCAACCAATCCCGTCGAACCAGTCACTAGAATCTTCATGTTTAGGACGCTACGGCCCGCCACCGTGTCGGTCAAGCCCCACCGCAACTTTTCCTTCGCGCTTCGCGTTAGAATGAAGAGGAAGCCACGCTATGCAAACCCGCGTCCTATTTTTCGGTAAACTTAAGGAAATCATCGGCGGCGCCGAGCAATCCGTTGATCTTCGCTCCGGCGCAACCATCGCCGACCTGTTCGATCGCTTCGCGCACGAAGCGCCTGCGCTCGCCTCTTTCCGTTCCTCCGTCGTCGCATCGCGCAATCAGGAATTCGCTCCGTGGACTACCGTTCTCGAACCTGGCGACGAAGTCGCTTTCCTACCCCCTGTGAGCGGCGGCTAACTCAAGTCATGTCCCTCTCCCCACACGATGACCTCGTCCTCCTAGTCCGCGATCCAATCGCAGCCGACGCGCTCATCCGCCACGTCCGCCAAGCCGAAGATGGCGCCGTAGTGACTTTTGACGGCTGCGTCCGCAATCACTCTCACGGCCGCAGAACGCTCTATCTCGAATACGAAGCCTACGAATCCATGGCCCTCGAGAAAATGCGCGAAATCGCAGCGTCTCTCCACACGCTTTTCGCCATTGACGGCGTCGCCATCGCTCACCGTCTCGGCCGTCTCGAAATCGGAGAAACCAGCGTCTTTATCGCAGTGAGCTCGCCCCATCGCAAAGCCGCATTCGAAGCCTGCCGCCACGCTATAGACACGCTCAAGAAAACGGTTCCCATTTGGAAAAAGGAGTATTTCGAAGACGGCGCCGTCTGGGCCGATGGCGAATTGCCCCCCGTGCCTGCGGCTACTCCCGCGGCGAAACCTGCATCTTAATCCTCAATGACGCACACACCCCTGCGCGCCGCCATCGCATTCTGTCTGACTGCCGCCAGCTTGCCGTTCGCCGGTGCTCCGCAGGAGAACCCAAACCGCCCTCCATGGGCGCAAAAAACTAAGCCTGCCACCGAAAAATCTGGCAAGCCCGACGACGAAGTTACCGCCAGTGATGATCCCGTTCAGGGCCGCACGACAATTCGCGTCAAAGTCAATCTCGTCAACGTCCTCGTCAGCGTTCTCGACGAAAACAATCGCCCTTCGCCAGATCTGCCCGTGGAGGCCTTCCAGGTCTCCGAAGAAGGCAATCCCCAAAAAATCGAAATCTTTGAACGAGAAACGCAGCAGCCGCTCGACTTGGCGCTCATGATTGACGCCAGCCTCAGCGCTCAGATTCAAATGCCCAACGAACGCGCCGCCGCCGCTCATTTCATCCAGCAGGTAGTTCGGCCTGGCGACCACCTCGCCGTATTCGGTTTTGATGAAAATGTCACGCGCGTCGCCGATTTTTCCGACAAGGTTTCGGCGCTTCAGGACGCGGTCAAGCGTATTCCGCCCGGTGCGGGAACTTCCATTTACGATGCGATTGTTCTTGGCTCGAAAAGTCTCGCTGGCCAAAAGGGCGAACGTCGTCACGTCATTATTCTGGTTACGGATGGCGGCGAAACTACGAGCCGAGCCGATTTCGAAGCTGCCCGAAAAGCCGCGGTCCGTTCGGAGACGCTTCTCTACACCATTCTGATTCGCTCGATAAAAAATGAAGGTGGCCGCAACACAGCCGGTGAACATGCGCTGCAGACCATCACCGAAACGACGGGCGGCGCCATGTTTTTCCCGGACAGCGCCGACGACTTAGGAATCGTTTTCGACCAGATTGATCGCGAGCTTCGCACTCAGTATCGCCTCGCATACTATCCCAATCCGCGCGGCCCCGCCGACTCGCTCCGCAACATCCAAATCAGCGTCCTCGGTGACTACAAAGTCCGCCACCGCAAAAACTACTACACGGGCCGCGAATAGAATCCTCTCCTTTTGTGCACTGTCCCTCTAGCGTGGCATCTTCTTTTGCGCCATCACGCCGTCGCCAAACTCGGATGTCGCAAATGAAACCCCGTTGCTTCCTGATATGCCTGCGCAAATGCCAGCAACGCAGCCTCTCCGTACAATTTCCCTAAAAATGTCAAACTCGTCGGTGTCCCCGGTCCACCTGAGTTTGCAAAATCGCTAGGATCTTCCGACGGTGGATTCGGCGCATCCTCTCCGCGAAATCCATTCGGCAAAATCAAAGCAGGATGTCCTGTCAAATTCGTGCATGTCAATTGTGGGCCGCTTGATGGGGTCACAATCACATCGAATTCCTCGAACACTTTGGCCATCGCTTCCATCAACAATGTCCGCGCCCGGGCCGCTTGAATGTATTCCACAGCGGGAATGAATCGGGCCGATCGAAACGTGTTCGGCCAATCGTAGTCTTTTTGTGAGGTCAGCAATTTGTCGCGCCCCGTTCGCGTTAATTCATCAAATGCCGCCGCCGATTCTGCAGTCAGCATCGAAGTCATTGCACCATACGGAAACTTCGGCAACTCCACAGGAATCACCTTCACTCCCATTTCGCCTAGTTTCGTCAACGTTGCTTCGAGAAATTTCCGGTCGTATTTCGCGCGCGCTTGCGCAAGTTCACGCCGTTTTTTCTGCTCATCGCGTTTCTTCTGCTCTTCTGGAGTTTTCGCCGGCTCTTCTTTCGCTGCTTCCGGCTGCTGTTCCTTCGGTGGCTCGAAAGCCGCTTTCAAATACCCGACGCGCAATTTCCGCCAATCTAGAGTCGCGTCCCAATTGAATTCCGCTGGCTGCACTGTTCGATCTTCGCCATCCTTCCCATAGATCGCATTGAGCACCAGTGCGCAATCTTCCACGCTTCTGCAAATCGGCCCCAATTTATCCATGCTCCACGAAAGCGCCATTGCTCCTGTTCGTGGCACCAATCCGAAACTCGGCCGCAATCCCGTGCACCCGCACCGCGTCGACGGCGACGAAATCGAACCTAGTGTCTCCGACCCGATGCTGAATGCCACACATCCGGCTGCCGTCGCCGAAGCGGGCCCTGCCGACGAACCACTTGATCCCTGCTTCGTATTCCACGGATTTCGCGTCACCCCGCCGAACCATACATCACCCTGCGCTAGCGCACCGAGCGTCAATTTCGCTACAAGCACTGCCCCCGCGTCATCCAACCGCTTCACCACGGTCGCATCTTCATCAATCATCTGTGTTTCGAATCCACCCGCGCCCCACGTGGTCTTGTAGCCCTTCGTGGCGAGTAAGTCCTTCGCGCCCCAAGGAATCCCGTGCAACGGCCCGCGGTATTTTCCAGCCGCAATCTCTTCATCCGCTTTTTTTGCCTGAGCCAATGCCCGCTCTTCTGTCAGCGTCACTACAAATTTCAGCGCAGGATCGTACTTCTTCAGCCGCGCCAAATACATTTGCGTTAGCGCCAGAGACGAAATCCTTTTCGCCCGCATCAGCTCCGCCAACTCTCTCACGCTTGCGAACGCCAGCGCCTCGTAATTTGGCCGGTTGCCCGCTTTTCCGAAATCATCGAACTCCTTCGGCAGTTTTGCAGCTGACATGCGCATCGGCCGTTTCGTTGTTTCGAACTTTGTACCGGTCGTCACTGGATCGAAATTCAGCGCAGGCGCCACCGAGTTCGGCATACGCAGCTTATAAATCTCTTCGTAGCCACTCGCCTGATCGTTCAGGTTCTCCAGCATCATCTCTTTGTATTCTTCCGAAATCGGCACGTCCGCAATCGCAGCCGCGCTATCAATCATCTCTTTCGTGATTTTCTTCGCGCCCTCAGCTTGCGCTTGCGCCCACAACGCTCCAGGCAACAGCGTCCCCGCAAATCCCATTCCCGTGCATTTCCTCAGAAAATCCCGCCGGTCCAGCATCCTGTCCTCCAGCAAATCGAACCACCTATTCGGCTGCGTACTATATCACTCACGCACAAAACGGATTCTTGCACGTGATTTCGAGAACTTCGCCACATGCCCGTGGATGCTAAACTATTGGTTTGAAACTCTGTTGGTGGGAGCTACATCTGCCTGACAATCTGAAAACCTATTTCGAAGTCGCCGTCGAAACTGCCCGCGAAGCTGGCAAGATTCTCCGCGAAGAGTACGCGTGCCCTCCCGAAATCAAATACAAAGGTGACGTCGACCTCGTCACGCAAGCCGACAAGCGCAGCGAACAGGCTATCGTCGATCGCCTCTCAAAATATTTTCCTAGTCACGCCATCGCCGCGGAAGAAGGTTTGGGCAATGACCGCGACGCCGAATTTCGCTGGCACGTCGATCCCCTTGACGGCACCACAAATTTCGCCCACGGTTATCCCTGCTTCAGCGTTTCCATCGCGCTCGCGCATCGCGATCAAGTCCTCGCCGGCGTCGTCTACAATCCGATTTACGAAGAACTTTTCGCTGCCGCTCGCGGCGAAGGCGCCACACTCAACGGAAAGAAAATCAGCGTCTCAAAAGTTCAGACGCTTTCCACCAGCCTTCTTTGCACTGGTTTTCCCGTGCACAAGCGTCAGTCCAGCCCCAACATTCATTACTATTATGATTTCACCCTCCGCTCGCACGGCGTACGCCGTGACGGCTCTGCCGCTCTCGATCTCGCCAGCGTCGCCGCGGGCCGCTTCGATGGCTTCTGGGAATTCGGCCTCAAGCGCTGGGACACAGCCGCTGGTGTTATCCTTGTCGAAGAAGCGGGCGGAAAAATCACCGATTTTCACGACGCGCCCTATGCTCTCGGCGGCCCTGTTGTCCTCGCTACCAACGGCCTCATCCACGAAGAGATGCGCAAAGTCGCCCTGGAACTCTCCCAGCGCGACCCAAACTCCGCTCCGCAACGCCCGTCACTCTGAACATTGTTTTGGCTTAAAACGAAAAGCGCCGGAAGGAAATCTCCGGCCGCTTTTCAATTCGCAGCTCTTCCGATACTTACTTCTTTGCGTCCCATTCCTTGTACATTTTTTGAATCGTCGGTCCGATTGAAAATCCCCAGGTAAACGTCGACAACTTCGAAAACTTCTCGGGCACGACATACTGGTGCTGCGCCTCTTCCATCGGTACGCCGGCCTTGTACAACTTCATCGCCTGTTCTTCGATGTCGTCAAACGTCGAGCGGAACATCGCAATCGCTTCCTGCCCGCAAAGCTGGCCGTGCCCCGGCACGAACAAGGTATCCTTGTCCCACGATGCAAAGGTCTTCAGCGTTGCGCGCCATCCCGAAATCGTCGCCTGCTCGTCAAATGTAATAGGGAAGTAGCCATTGAAAAGCAGATCCCCCGTGTACACCACATTCTGTTCCGGCACTCGCACGATCATGTCCGTTCCCGAGTGTCCCGGATAGTGTTCAATCACCACTGCCAGTCCACCCAAGTCCATCTTGTGCGGTCCCTTCGCTGGATCAAACGAATGATTTGGCAACGCCAACTGCGAAGCATTCACCAGGTCATAGACGTTTCCAATCGTCGCCAGATCGCCTTGCAAATGCTTCTTCGCCACGTCTGATTTTGCTGCTGTAAGCTGCTTTTCCAGTGGCGCTGTCACCGCGGCCTTGTCCATCCATTGCCACGGCCCGTAACTGTCGTAAATTCTCTTCGCTGTCGCCGCATGTGCCCACAGTGGAATTCCGTGTGCCCCATACACTGCATTACCCATGGAGTGATCGAAGTGATAATGCGTATCCAAAGCGCCTTTGATGGGCACTTGCGTAACAGAATGCAACGTCTCCAGTTGAAACGCTGCGCCCGCTGCGCTCACAAATCCTTCAATCGCTATCGCGCCATCCTTGCCCACAACGAACCCGCCGTTGCACATCGTCTGCGGGCCCTTCAACGTATCCGAAATCGTCGCGTACAGACCGTTGCCGATCTTACGCACCGACGCGAATCCTTTGTCCACAATCGGTGTCGCCGAAATTCGCGGATCCTGCACAAGATTCTCCGCCAGCGCCCGCAGCGGAATCATGCTTGCCGCCGCGTACATCGCGCTCAAGTAGGACGTCTGCGCCAGAAAACTGCGCCGTGACACTTCTTGCGTTTTGTTTTGCATTTTTTTCTCTCTCAGGTCAGAAATGAAGCCTCTCACAGCAGGGCCATGAGTCTAGCAGATGTTGCACTATGCCGCCGGGGTTTGCATTTCCGTCATTTGCATCGCACTACGATGCAACGCTCTCCCTCGAACGCTCTATTCTAAAGACATGGGGAAGTAACATTCCCGTAATCTATGCTCAGGCGGCGGCTGCAATGAAAAGACTCATTTGGATCGCTTTTATCCTTTTTGCGATGGCTTCCCCAGCGCTGGCGCAATACGACGACGAGCCGAAACCCAACCAGGAAGCCGATCGCCAGGCCATCTCCAATCTCGAGCAGGGCTTCGCCCACGCCATTCAGCTCAACAACTCCACTATCTACAACACCGTGTTTAGCGACGATTTTACCGGCACCACTTACTATGGCGAGGTCATCAACAAAGCTAAGCAGATCAATCTCATCCAGACTTCCCCCAACACCTATGAATTCGTTCGTTGCACCGATATTCAAGTAAAAATTTATCGCGACGTAGCTTCCGTCTCAAGCCTTCGCACCGAGCGCGGCTCCAATCAGGGCCACCAGTTCAACCGCCAATTCCGCGTCCTCCGCCTCTATATCAATACGCCACGCGGCTGGCGCGTCGTTGCCCAGCAGGAAACGCAGCTGCCGGGCAGGTAAATCAGCAAATTTTATTGGAATCGCGTTTGGAAATCCCTGCGGAATCAGTGTCCGCGTACAGCCCGTTCGGCATTCACTGCGGCTCCGATGACTCCGAGTTCATCGTTCTCCGGAATCAATTCGAATCTGCTCCCCTGTAGTGGACTCATCTTCACCATTTCATGCACAAATCGGTCCAACAAGCCCACATCAAGAAATCCCGCGTTCGGTCCCGTCAAATAAAACGGTCCAGGCCCTGCCATATGAATGGATGTCGCAGAAGCCGCCGCCAGCGCACGGTGGCATAACACTACAAACTCTGCACACCGAGCATCACCCGCTTTCGCATTGGCAAAAACCTCTTCCGGCTCCATATCCAGGAATCGCAGCCTCATAGACCTGTAGCCTAGGAACCCTTCAAGGTGACCCACGCCCCCACACCCACAGAATCGCTCTTTTGGATCCAGAGTCACCACGGAATGGCCGCCTTCCCAAACACCCTCGGTCCACGGAAAACGTCCGTATCCCACGCCGTTTCCAATCGCCCACACGCGATTCAGTTTGTGCAGTACGCCTCGAGTCGCCGCAATTCCCGCCGCCGTCGCATCCGCGTCATTAAAAACGCCCACGGGAATTTTCGTCCCATCTTTCGCGAGCGCTGCCTCTACTGCATTCTGCAGATGAAATCCTTTCATCTGCTGCAAATTCGGCGATTCCTCCGCCACACCATTGCGAATGAATCCCGGAAATCCGATGCCCACCGCTTCCAGCTTTTCGCCCTTCGCAATTGTTTTTACCTGTATTGCAATTGCCAGCGCAATGTCGTCCGCCGGCATCGAAAGCAAAGCATCATGCGTCGCGCCCTTTTCAGGAAATGAGCGCACTCCGCCAACCACCCGGTTGTTTTCCACCAACCCGGCCGAAATCCTCTGTACTACATGGACGCCTACTAACTTCCCCATAACTCGCCTTCCATCCGCTGCCCGGCCCCGTCACCCATGACTACACATTCGCCAGCTTATTCAAACCGTTGAACGCCGCTGCCTTATAACACTCCGCTAGCGTCGGATAGTTGAATACGGTGTCCACGAAATATTCCACCGTGCCCTTCAGCGCCAGCACCGCTTGTCCAATGTGCAAAAGTTCCGATGCGCCTTCTCCGATAATATGCACTCCCAGCAGCTCTTTCGTATCAGGGCTGAAGATCAATTTCAGGCGTCCTGTCGTATCGCCGCGAATCTGGCCGCGCGCTATTTCCCGAAAATATGCGATCCCGATTTCATACGGCACGCCCGCATCCGTCAGTTGGTCTTCCGTCTGTCCGATGAACGAAATCTCCGGAATTGTGTAAATGCCATACGGATAATGCGCCGGATTCGAATGAATTTTGATTCCCACTGCATTCGCCGCCGCAATCCGACCCTGCTCCATCGAAACCGAACCTAAACTCGGAAATCCGATCACGTCACCGACAGCAAAAATATGCGGCTGCGCGGTCCGATAGTCCGCGTCCACTTTAATCCTTCCGCGCGAATCGGCTTCGAGCCCCGCCGCCGCCAAATTCAATTCGTCCACATTCCCTTGCCGCCCAACCGCGTAAAGCAAAGCATCGCCATTCACTTTTTTCTTGCTCTTCAAATTTGCCACAACTGTGCAGTCTGGAAGCTCTTCCACGCTCTCCACTTCTTCATTCAGGCGCATTGTCACGCGCCGGTCGCGCAAATGATAAGACAGTGCCTCCACCATCTCCGCATCGGCAAATTCCAGAAGCCGCGGCCGCTTTTCAATCAGCGCTACGCGCACGCCTAGCGTCGCAAACATACACGTATATTCCACGCCGATCACGCCGCCGCCTACCACAATCAGCGTCTTCGGGATCTCCGGCATCTGCAGCACTTGATCGCTGTTGATAATCGTCCTGTTGTTGAACGGCACCAGCGGCGACATCGCAGGCTTCGTACCCGTCGCAATGATGATATTTTCCGCTTGATACTCCGATTGGCCGCGCGTGCTCACAACCTTGATGTGGTTTGGTCCCACAAAACTCGCCACGCCATTCAGCACTTCAATTCCATTCCTCGAAAGCTGCGCCCGTGTCACATCAATTTCCGTCTTGATCACATGCTGTGCGCGGAAGGACAGATCCGCCATCGTGATCTGCTCTTTCACGCGGTAATTCACGCCGTAAATGCTCTGCCAGTAAAAACCAGAAAGATGCAGTACGGCCTCGCGCATCGTCTTGCTGGGAATTGTGCCGGTATTGATCGCCACGCCCCCCACCACTTCCATCTTTTCGATGAGCGCAACTTTCTTGCCAAATTTTGCGGCTTGAATGGCAGCCCGCTGTCCCGCGGGGCCAGAACCAATCACGAGTAGGTCGTAGGTTTCCATCAGTGATTCTTAGGTATGGCTGTCTCTTCTTTACCCAACTTGCCGCGGCAGTATATCACCGCCCCAATGAGCTCGCTGTTTCTTGTGAATAAGAAGGCATTCTCACCAATCCAAATTCTCTCTTGCAAAATACGCTATCCCGATTAACCTAGTGCGCGATAGGACGGTGAAATAATGGCGTCGTCTCCTGCTCCCAGTCGTACCACGCAATTTGGCGAAACGCAGCGCCGCGATTCCTGGTGGCTCGAGCTTCTTCCCGTCATCATTCTCTTCGGCGGTTTTGGCATCTATGCCACGCTTCGCGCCTTCGAAGGCAAGTTCTATGAATGGGGACCTTACCTCTCCCCGTTTTATTCGCCGCTGCTCTCGTTTAGTTGGTGGAAGTTTTCCCCAGCGCTTCTCATCCTCGGCGCGCCGCTCGGTTTCCGTACCACGTGCTACTACTATCGCAAAGCCTACTACCGCGCTTTCTTTCTCGATCCCCCTGCGTGCACTGTCGGTGAACCGGGCTTCCGCAAAAACTATAGCGGCGAAACTCGTTTTCCTTTCGTCCTGCAAAACATCCATCGCTACTTTCTTTACCTCGCAATCATCTTTATCTGCTTCCTCTGGTATGACGCTATTCGCGCCTTCTTCTTCGACGGCAAATTCGGCATAGGTCTTGGTTCCATGATCATGCTCGTCAACGTTGTCCTCCTCACCGCTTACACATTTTCCTGCCATTCGCTCCGGCACATCGTCGGCGGCAAACTCGACTGCTTCTCTTGCGCCACATTCGGCATGCCTCGTCACTCCGCCTGGAGTTTTCTCAGCCTCCTGAATGAACGCCACATGATTTTCGCCTGGTCCAGCCTCGTTTCCGTGGGCGCCACCGATTTCTACATCCGGATGCTCGCTTCCGGCGCTTTCAAGGATCTCCGACTCCTGTGACCGCAAATTACGAAACCCACGAACATGATGTTTTGATCATCGGCGCAGGCGGCGCGGGACTTCGCGCTGCACTCGAAGCACTCGCTCAAGGGGCGCGTGTCGGCCTCGTCTGCAAATCACTTCTCGGCAAAGCGCACACCGTAATGGCCGAAGGCGGCATCGCCGCAGCCATGGGCAACGTGGATAAAGCCGATGACTGGCGCACTCATTTCGGCGACACCATGCGCGGCGGAAAATTTCTCAATAATTGGCGCATGGCTCAGCTTCACGCACAGGAAGCGCCAGACCGCGTCCGCGAACTCGAACAATGGGGCGCGCTCTTCGACCGCACTCCCACCGGCGACATTCTCCAGCGCGCTTTCGGCGGCCACACCTTCAAACGCCTCTGCCACGTGGGCGATCGCACCGGTCTCGAACTCATTCGCACTTTGCAAGATCGCGGAGTCGAACTCGGCATCGACGTTTTCATGGAGTGTACCGTCACGCGCCTCCTCAAGGACGGCGACCGCGTCGCCGGCGCTTTCGGCTACTGGCGTGAACAAGGCCGCTTTGTCGCCTTCAAAGCAAAATCCGTCGTCATCGCAACTGGCGGCATCGGCAAAGCCTGGCGCGTCACCTCAAACTCTTGGGAATACACCGCCGACGGCATGGCTCTCGCTTACGAAGCCGGCGCGGAACTCATGGACATGGAATTTGTCCAGTTTCATCCCACTGGAATGGTTTGGCCGCCTGGAGTGCAGGGAATTCTCGTTACCGAAGCCGTACGCGGCGAAGGCGGAATCCTTCGCAACAAACTCGGCGAACGCTTCATGGAAAAATACGATCCCAAGCGCATGGAGCTTTCCACGCGCGATGTCGTCGCCCGCTCCATCTACACCGAAGTCAAAGAAGGCCGCGGCACCGAACACGGCGGCGCTTATCTCGACATCTCTCACAAGCCCGCTGACTACGTGAAGAAAAAACTTCCAAGCATGTATCACCAGTTCAAGGAACTTGCCGACGTGGACATTACCAAAGGTCCAATGGAAGTCGGCCCAACATGCCATTACATGATGGGCGGCATCCGCGTTGAAGCCGAAACCGCCGCATCCACCGTCCCCGGCCTCTACGCCGCAGGGGAAGCCGCCGCCGGCCTCCATGGCGCAAATCGCCTCGGAGGAAATTCGCTCTCCGATCTTCTCGTCTTCGGCCGGCGCGCCGGAAAAGCCGCCGCCGAATTTGCGGCCAAATCTTCCGTGCCAAACGTCGATGCTTCTCAGCTCGCCGATGCCGAGCGCGAAATGCTCGCGCCATTCGAACGTGCCGACGGTGAATTCCCATACCCCATTCACCACGATCTACAGGAAACAATGGGCGCTCTCGTTGGAATTTTCCGCAACGAAGAAGATCTCAAAAAAGCTCTAGTCCAACTCGACGCTCTAAAGCCGCGTCTCGCCAAACTTCGCATTGACGGCTCCCGCATGTTCAATCCCGGCTGGCACTTGACGCGCGATCTGAAAAACATGCTTCTTATTTCCGAAGCCGTCGCCCGCTGCGCCCTCGCCCGCAAAGAAAGCCGCGGTGCCCACAGCCGCATAGATTTCCCGAATTACGACCCTGTCTGGGAAAAAAAGAACAACATCATCGCCAATCAAAATGGCCAAATGACGCTGCTCGAGCGCCCAGTCCCGGAAATGCCCGGGGAATTGAAACAGTTGCTTGAGGAGAAGAAATAATGTGCACACCACGCACAGACTGGGTTTGTAGCGGCGACTTTAAGTCGCCAGATTTTCTCCTGGTTTTGTAGTGGCCGGTTTTCAGACCGGTGCTTTTTTGTGTAGTTGAGGGGCTTCAGCCCCGTTGAGTACAAGGAGACTTCATGCCCGACGCAATCCTTCGCGTCTTCCGCGGCGACAAAGACGGCGGCCAAACCGTCGACTACAAAGTCCCGCTCGCTCCTGGTATGGTCGTCCTCGACGCGCTCCATTCCATTCAGGCTCATCAATCTCCAGACCTCGCCGTCCGCTGGAATTGCAAAGCCGCCAAATGCGGCTCCTGCTCCGCAGAAGTCAATGGTCGCCCACGTCTGACCTGCAAAACGCGCATGGACTCTCTCCCGCTCGACGAGCCCATCACCGTCTCGCCGTTAAGAGCCTTTCCCGTCATCAAAGATCTCGTCACCGACGTCTCCTGGAATTACAAGATCAACAAGAGAATCCCCGCCTTCAAACCGAAGCCCGGCGTCGAATGGAAGATGGATCAGCACGACATCGATCGCGTCCAGGAATTCCGCAAATGCATCGAATGTTTTCTCTGCCAGGATGTCTGCCACGTTCTCCGCGATCACGGCAAACATGAATCCTTCGCCGGCCCGCGCTTCTTCGTCCGCACCGCCGGCCTCGAAATGCATCCCCTCGACGGCGTCTCCCGCACAGCCCTGCTGAAAAACGAAATGGGCCTCGGCTACTGCAACATCACCAAATGTTGCACCGAAGTTTGCCCCGAGGAAATCCACATCACCGACAACGCCATCATCCCGCTCAAAGAGCGCATCGTTGACGAGTTCTACGACCCGATTACCATGCTCTTTCGCAAAATCGTCGGTTCGCAGTAGCGCAGTGCTCGCTATGCAACAGGTTTCAGTGGTCTTATTTTCCTTCAGGCGCGGGCTGCACGATTTCACGCAACGTTACCCAGCCAGTAGGGCTCTTGTCGTAGCGCACCAGGATGAGCATGGTGCGGCCTTTGAACAAGAAAGGAGCACCACCTCTCTTAGGCGTACCTTTGACCGAGAAAAGAATCTGCTCCGTGGCGATGTCGCCGTGAATGCTCAATAGCTCGACATCGTTCTGCAAAAATTCCAGAGTGTAGTTTTCAAATGTGGAGCGCAGGTCGGCCTCAAGGGCGCCGCGTCCAACTAGATACTTGTCGTAGGCGAGCGCCTTGGTGACATCGGGATGATGGTAGGACAAGATTGCCGGAACATCTCCCCGGGCAAATGCCGCGCGAACAGCTTCGCTGGTCTTGTCAATGGCGGCCTTATCACCCTTCGGATCCGCGGATTGACCGGCGGCCGCCGTACTTAGAGAGATGGCTAGGAGAAGGACTAGAAATGGTCTCAGCATGCGATATTTTGGCATAGTCGGGCGATTGGTGGGAGTATAGCCACTGATTGAGGAGGGCCTCATGAATTACCAACTTAAATCCATCTCTCACGCCGGAATCGCCGAAGCTCTGGCTAAAGCCGAACTCTACCGCTATCTCAACGAACCCGAAGAATCCGAATCCATCTGCCGAGACATTCTTGCCATCGAGCCAAAGCAACAACTCGCTCTGCGCCTGCTCGGCCTTGCCATCACCGATCAATTCATGGGCGGCGTTTCCGATCGCTACCGGGAAGCCGAAGAAACCTTCCAAAAACTCGCCGACAACTACGAACGCCTCTATTACACCGGCATTCTCTATGAACGCCGTGCCAAAGCCCAACTGTGCGCAGGCCAATCTCCGCACACGCTGCTTCCGCTTTTCGAGCGTGCACTGGACTGTTTTGGCGAAGCGGAAAAAATCCGCCCGCCCCACAATGACGACGCCATCCTCCGCTGGAACCGCTGCGTCCGCCTCTTGCAATCCCCAAGCCTCGCCTGGGAAGTACAACTCGCCTCCTTCGAAGCCGACGACGCCCCGCCCCACTGAGTAGTTACCCAAATTCTAATGCGTGTCATTTCGACCAGATCGGGCCGGCTTCTCTTGCGTGCGGTGTTTGCACGCCGGCCCACAGAGTGGAGAACTTCCTCTCATCGCGCGTTCTTTGCGCGGTGAAACCTCTCTTCGATTGCGGACGTGTCGAGGGCTTAAGTGAGGCCAACATCCGATTTTTTGTCTAGCTGCCTGTTTCCCGCCTCGCCGACACCCCATAAATCGCCAGCCCGCCCAACATCCCCGCAATTGCAACCAATCTCCACGCCAGCTCGTAACTGTGCCGCGCGTCAAAAATTCTTCCCACAATCCACGGGAATCCCCATTGGCCCAGCGAATACCCCATGATAATGAGCGCCAGCAATTTTCCCAGTGACGCCGTGCCAAAACTTTCCGCCGTCACCAGCGGCACCAGCATGTAATCTGCCCCCATCGAAAACCCAAAAATAATGGCAAATGTCCACGCCGCCGCCGGCTCCTTCGCCACTCCCAGCAGCAGCACCGATGCGCCAATTAAAAAATAAAAAAGCGCCATCGCGTCCTTCTTCCGCACCCGATCCACGGCGTATCCAACCAAAACTCTCCCCGCCAGACTCGCCGCCAGCAATCCCGTCGAAAACCGCGCCGCTACTGCCGCCGAATACCCCTGGTCCTTCAAATACAAAATAAAATGTTGAATCACCGCGCCAATCGCCCCAATCGCTAGCGTCGAGCCCAACACAATCAGCCAGAAGTTCTTCGTCTGCACCGCTTCTGCAACCCCGCTCGAATTTGCCACGATCGCGCTCGCTCCATTCGACTCCACAGCCAAACCATCCGGCACGAGTCCACTCTCTTCCGGCGTGGACCGCGTGACCCAAATTCCCACAGGGAACAGCACCGCCATCAGGAGCACCGCAATAATTTCCAGCGCGTTCCGCCACCCATGCGTGCGGATCAAATAATTCACCAGCAACGGCGCCACCACTCCTCCCGCGCCCAATCCCAAATACGCAATTCCCATAGCCCGCCCGCGCCGAGCGCGAAACCATTTCGCCACCAGGACCTGATTCGTCAGCGGCCCCGCGAACACATACCCCAGCACTTCCAGCACGCACAGCGCTTCGTACTGCCACAGCTTCGTCATCCGCGACATCAGCAACAGCGAAATTCCCACAAACGCCGCGCCCGCAACGGTCACCCAGCGCGCTCCGATTCGGTCAATCACCGCTCCCGCCAGCAACCCAAACGGCAATCCCGCCGACAAAAATCCCAGAAGAAATCCTTGCGTTACTTGCGCCCGAGTAAATCCCAGCGATTCCACAAACGACGCGTAAAAAACGGGAAACCCGTAAAAAATAATTCCCACAACAAAAAACAAATTCAGAAACGCCGCCCCAACCACCCACCATCCGTAAAACACTTTTCCCGAATTGTTTTCCGCAGTTTTCAACTTATTCGTCATGAATGTGCCGTCGCACTCGACCGCGGATTTGCTTCCATTCCCAATCGCTTCGCGCAATCTTGAAGGATCCTTGCTTCCCACTCTGGCCGCTTGGTGTTTTTTGGATGCGTCAGATCGCTCGGGATTCTTCCTGTAAGGCACAGGAACGTTGAGGCGGAATGCTTGTACGCGGGAACGGGATCGCGAAACGCCACATTCCCCAAGTACTGCAGCGCATCCGAAAGCGCGTAATACGCGGGATCGCCCGCCTCCCACAGCCGGTCGCGTTCCGCAAATTTCTCCGGCGCAAACGTCGCCAGCCCCAGCAAATAATCCGAGCCGTACTCAATCATGTTGATGCCTAGATCATTCCCCGTATAAATCCGAAACTCCGGCCGAACCGCATCGCGCAGCCCAAGCCGCTGCAACTCGGTCAGTCTGTCCAACGAAGAATGCTTCATCCCTTTAACTTCTGGAATCTCCATCAGCCGCCGAATCATCTCCTCTTCAAAAATCTCTCCATTTGGAGCGAACATTTTTCCCAACTCAAACGCCAGCACGTGCGAATATCCGTGGCTCACTTCCTGGTAAATCGCCGCCTTCTCCGCTGAACTCTTCCCGTGCAACCGGCTCGTCTGAAACAAAATCGGAATCCCACCGTGCGCCACAATCGCATCCATCTGCTTGCGATAAAGCGCTACAACATCGCCCTCTTGCCCTTCAATATAAGCGCCACCCACAAACGGTACGTTTTTTCCCAGCGCCTCGCGAGCCCAGCCCAACACTTCCAGCTTTTCCCTCTCACTCAAGAAATTCACATAACCCGTATCCATATTCACCGCGTTTATCAATCCAGTCTGCTGCGTCGCACGCAAATGATTTTGAAATGCCTCCACCGCAATTTGTCCGTCCACCTCAAACGGTAAAAGCGCCGCTGCAATTCCTTCAACTTTTCTTCTCAACTTCTGCCGCCCCACCACAGTTTCTATTTTCATTGTTTCGCCTTCATCACTTTCAGCTTCGCGGCAAGCTCCGAATTCTTGTAATACGGATCCAGCGGATAGCATCCCGACGGCAATCCCTTCCGCGGCGCCGTCGTGCAATCGCTGAACGTTCTGCAAACCCGCTTGTGTTCCAAAACTTTCCCTTCACTCGCGTCATGCAACAGCTCCGGATAAGTCAAAATCATTCTCCCCATCCCAACCAGATCCACCCATCCTTCTCGCACAGCCGCCTGCGCCACATTAGGCAAAAAATCCTGCAGGTAACTGTAAGCCGTGCCCACAACGATCAGCTTTGGAAACCGCACTTTCAATTCCCGCGTCACATTCATCTGCCGCGCCACGCTGATCAGCGGATCCTCCGCTGGTTGATACCCATCCGAAGGCGGATACAGCGCCGGCCGCTGAATATGCGGATTGTAGTAAGGACTCCCAGCAGTCAGATTCACGAGAGAAATCCGCAAATCCTCCAGCAGAGTTAGAAACTGAATCGTCTCTGTCAAGTCCGGTTGTGTCGGATTCTCCGGGTTAACACCAAATCCCCAGCGATAAGGAATCAGGTGAGCGTACTCTTCCGGGATTCCCGGTCCCAATTTTCCATTCGCCGATTTCGACGGATCCGGCTTGTAGCCTACCGTGTCGAACGCAGAAAGCCGCACCCCAATTGCCAGCTTGGGCGCAATCACGCGGACCGTGTGCACAATCTCCCTCAAAAACCGCGTGCGATTGTCCAGAGTCCCGCCGAACTTTCCTTCCCGCGTGTGTGCGCTAAGAAATTCGTGCCCCAGATATCCGTGGCAATGCTTGATGTCGATAAAATCGAATCCCAACTCCTCCGCGATTTTTGCCGCACTGTGAAATTGTTCAAGGATCCCTTCAATCTCACCGTCCGTCAGCACTGGATAGTCGCTCGGCAATCCCAATTTCCGGTCCAGAATCGGATGATGGTAAAGAATCTTCGGCTCCGGTTTATCGTGACGGTTCGGCCGGCAATATCGCCCCGAGTGCGTCAACTGCAGCCCAACCACCAATCCCTCGCGCGAACCCGTCGTACGAACATGCTCTTCAATCAACGTCGCGCGCAACTTCCCCAAATCTTTTTTCGTATGCCCGCCAATCACCAGCTGATTCGGATTCGCACGCCCTTCATGCGAAACCGCAACCGCCTCGCCGCCCCAAATCAATTTCCCGCCGCTTCGCCCAAATTTTCGCCACCGTTCAAACGTATGTTCGCTCGGTTTCCCCTCCGCAGTCCCGTCCCATCCCTCCATCGGCTGCACCGCAATCCGGTTCCCAATCTTGATCCCGCCGCGCTCCAGCGGCGCGCGTAGCGGCGAATCCGCTCCAGTCGCAAACTCGCCGTCGCACGGAATCGTCAATCCCAGCGAGTGCACATGCTCCTGAAATCTCCCAACATTCTTCACTGTTCCCAATCGCAATATCGGCAGTGTGCTCATTCACCCTTCCATCTCGAAAAAAAACGTCGCATCTTATCCAAACTCCGGCCCCAGAATCGAACAAACCAGTTCCGGTCGCCCGGGAAAATCATTTCGCCCGCGAAACATTCTCGCGAGCGGCCGCGAATACTCGAATCCCCGCTCCTGCAGCAGTTTTCTCGCAAATGGATTCGCCTTGCTGCAATCGGTCACAATCGTTTCCCGCGTAGACTGAGCAAGAAACCGGTCCAGCATTCTTGCTGCCGCCTCCTCATCTTTCGCAATCCACGGCCCAAGATGATCCGCAAACGAACCGCGCCTACCGAATGCATACCCTTCCATCCCACCCGCGTTCCAAACACCATCGGTGAAAAGCGGTGCTTCATGGTTTACAGATCGCAGTATCACACTTCGGTCCGCGCCAAACGCTTCGCGATCCGCCTTCAAAACGTGTTCTAGCAGAGGTGCAGGCATTGGCTCGTCATTTTCTATTGGCTTTTGCTGTAGCGAATTCCTGACCGTCCGCTTCAGCGTCCATCTCTCAAGTTCATACTCACTCACAAATCCCAACTTTTCATAAATCGGTTTGCCTAGCGGCGTCGCATCCAACTTAATGCATGGCACGTTAATGGAATCGAGATGCTCAATACATCTCTCCAGTAGCCGCGTTCCAATTCCGCGTCCGCGATAGTCCGGATCAACCAGCACCATTCCTACCCACGCAAATCTTCCCTGATAGCGAATCGTCGCAGCGGTCCCGCAAACTGTTTCGTCAACTTCGGCAACAAAACATCCCTCACGATCCGCACCCAGAAATCTTTTCCAATCAGCCTCCGTCTGATTCCAACCCGCCAGCTCTTTCAGCCGCATTCCCGCCGCAATATCGTTTTCCGTCATCGCACGCAGTTGCATGAATTCTCGTTCGCCTTCGCACTTTTTAGAATCTGGAAAAATCAAACGTTTCCGGCAAAGATTCTGCAGTAATCCTGCATTTGCCGCTAATGTTTCTTCTGCCCTTCAAGTACAATTCCGCCGCCGGATTTTCTTTGTCGGAGACCGCGCGTGCTTTCGCAGAGTGAAAATTCCATAGCCGACGTCACCGCACTCGAACTCGCGCTCAGCGAGCCCGGCGAATCTACCGTCCGCGCACTCGCCTCGCTTCCCGGCGACATTCTCATTCTCGGCGCCGGCGGAAAAATGGGCCCCACGCTCGCCCGCATGGCCAAACGCGCTTCCGACGCCGCCGGAACTCCCCGCCGAATCATCGCCGTCTCGCGCTTTTCCTCTCCCCGCCTGCCGGAAAAACTCCAGTCATGGGGCATCGAAACCATCAGTTGCGACCTTCTCGATTCCGCTGTTCTCGCCAAACTCCCCAGCGCCCCAAACATTGTTTATATGGCCGGAATGAAATTCGGCACCACGGGCCAGCAATCTCTCACCTGGGCCATGAACTCGTTTCTCCCCGGCCTCGTCGCCGATCGTTTTCGCAACAGCCGCATCGCCGCATTCTCCACCGGCAACGTCTACGGTCTTTCCCCAGTCGCTCGCGGCGGTTCCCTGGAAACCGATGAACTCATCCCCATCGGCGAATACGCCATCAGTTGTCTCGGGCGCGAACGCATCTTCGAACATTTCAGCCGCGCCGCAAATATCAAAACCTCCATCCTTCGCCTCAACTACGCCACCGAGCTTCGCTACGGCGTCCTCGTGGACATCGCGCAACGCGTCCATGTTGGCCAACCCGTCTCTCTTTCCATGGGCTATCTCAACGCCATCTGGCAAGCCGACGCCAACAACATGAGCTTGCAATCGCTGCTTCACGCTGCCTCCCCGCCTTTCGTCATCAACATCGCTGGTCCCGAAGTCCTCAGCGTCCGCAGCGTCGCCGAAGATTTCGCCAAGCGATTCGGCAAATCCGTTCAGTTCGAAGGTATGGAAGCTCCCGACGCGCTCCTCAGCAACGCGCAAAAAGCATTCCAGCTTTTCGACAAGCCGCTAGTTTCATACGAGCAAATGGCGACCTGGATCGTTGACTGGATCGAGCGCGGCGGCGAAACGCTAGCCAAGCCAACGCACTTCGAAAATCGCGCTGGCCGCTTTTAGAAGACTTCTGAGCACGCGTCATTCCGAGCGAAGCGAGGAATCGGGGCTCAATCGTAACTTCATAGAGAAAATCATGGCTGTCAAAATCGATCCCAAGCTCCTCCAACTCCTTACCCGCGGCACTGTCATCCCCGCGCACCCCCTCGCCCTCAATGCCAATCGCCGGCTCGACGAACGCCGCCAAAAAGCACTCACTCGTTATTACATCGCCGCAGGCTCTGGAGGTCTTGCTGTCGGAGTTCACACCACACAATTCGCCATCCGCGATCAGCACATCGGCCTCTTCGAACCTGTTCTAAAACTCGCAGCCGAAGAAATGGATCGCGCCGATCGCAATCGCCCCGTTCCGCTTCTCCGCATCGGCGGAATCTGCGGAGACACTCCGCAAGCCACTCGCGAAGCCACTCTCCTCGCTGACCTCGGCTATCACGCCGGTCTCCTAAGCCTCGCCGCCCTAAAAGAAGCCAGTGACGAAATGCTGCTCGCTCACTCCCGGGCCGTCGCACAAATCATCCCCATCGTCGGTTTCTATCTACAGCCGGCAGTCGGCGGCCGCATTCTCTCCCACAACTTCTGGAAAAAGTTCTCCGAAATCGAAAACGTCATCGCTATCAAAATCGCTCCTTTCAATCGCTACCAGACTCTTGATGTCGTGCGCGCCGTCGCCGGAGCCGGCCGAGACATTGCCCTCTACACCGGCAACGACGACAACATCGTCATGGACCTAGTCACTCCCTACGCCTTCGACTCCAATGGAAAAAAGATCGAACGCCGCATCGTCGGCGGCCTTCTCGGCCACTGGTCCGTCTGGACCCGCAAAGCCGTAGAACTTCTCGAGGAATGTCACGCAGTGGTTCACGCTAACGGCGGCCTTCCGCCAGAACTTCTTCGAAAAAGTGTTGAAGTCACGGATTCCAACGCCGCCTTCTTCGACGCCGCCAATAATTTCTCCGGCTGCATCGCCGGCCTGCACGAAATTCTCCGCCGTCAGGGTTTGCTCGAAGGAATTTGGTGCCTCGACCCCAACGAAACTCTCAGTCCAGGCCAAGGCGAAGAAGTCTCTCGAGTCTACGCCGCCTATCCTCATCTCAACGACGACGATTTCGTTCGCGAGCACCGCGACTCCTGGCTCACCCCTTAGCGTAGCCACTCTCGGCTGCTCTCCTACGATCTCAACCACCGAGTAACCAAGCAAAACACCGGTCATTTCGACCGAAATGGACCGACGATTTTGCTTTGCCGATTCCTTCTGAGGAATCGGTCGGTTCATGGAGTGGAGAACTTCCTTTCATCGCGTTCTTTGCGCGATGAAACCTCTCTTCGATTGAAGATGTGACTACAAATTTCATTCTTATCACGGCTCTCTCATTCCCCTTATTTAAATCGAATGAATGATGCTAAGATGCCGCCCGAATCTGGAGGCTCTCATGTCCGCTAAGCGATTTGCCCTCATGGCGCTCTGGCCAGCATTCGCCATCGTTGCCCTCGCCCAATCCCCCGAGGCCACCGTCCACGTCGACATCACTCCCGCCCACCAAATCAATTCCTTCGACCCCGACTCCGCTCTCGGCTCCTCCCTCGACGTCCTCTCCCGCCGTGACATCGACCGCGTCCACACGCCGCACATCGTCCAGGAATCTCTCTCCGCTGGCTGGGGACCAATCACCTATCGCAACAATTCCGAACTCCGCATGGCCGCCTGGCATTGGAATCCCGCCGGTGCCTGGAGTGACGCCGCACACGAAAGCGGATACTTCACCGGAAGCACCGAACTCAAATCGCCCATCCGCTACATTCTTTCTTACGCTCTTCCGCATCGCGGATTCGCCACGAGCGGTGACCGTCCCGTGCAGGGTCCGAATCTTTCCTACTGGAAAAGCAATCCCTACCTCACCGGCAAATTCACGGGTGAATCGGACGCGCTCCATCCGCAGTGGATCATCGTAGATCTCCAATCCGAAAAATCAATCAGCGCCGCCCGCATCCAATGGGCCTCACCCTACGCAAAAACCTATCAAGTCGAATATTGGATCGGCACAAACGCGCTCGATTTCGACGGCGGCCCCAAAGGCGAGTGGAAAAGTTTTGATTCCGGAAAAATCGCGAACGCGCAGGGTGGTACGGCCACGCTCACTCTTGCGAGCGCGCCAATTTCCACACGCTTCGTCCGCGTCCTGATGACCGAATCTTCCAACACCTGCGACGAGCACGATTCCAATGACATTCGCAATTGCGTCGGCTACGCCATGCAGCAAATCGAAATCGGCGCCATTGACGCTTCCGGCAAATTCACCGCCGCAACAAAAGACCCTGCCGAACGCCCCAACGCCTATACCGCTTCCTCCATTGATCCCTGGCACTCCGCCGAAGACGTCCGCGACGGCGGCGATTATCAGCACACCGGCTTCGATCTCTTCTTCACGAGTGGTCTAACCAATAATCTTCCCGCGATGATTCCCGTCACCATGCTCTACGGCACGCCCGACGACGCAGCCGCGCAAATCGCCTACGTCGAAAAGCGCGGCTACCCCATCAGCTACGTCGAAATGGGCGAGGAACCCGACGGAAAACACGCCATGCCCGAAGATTACGCCGCGCTCTACATCCAATGGGCCAATGCAATCCACAAAGTAGATCCAAAACTAAAACTCGGCGGTCCAGTTTTTGAAGGCGTGAACAAGGACATCACACTCTGGCCGGATTCAAAAGGCCGCATCTCCTGGATGGGCCGCTTCGTAAGCTACTTAAAAGATCATGGCCATCTAGCCGACCTTTCTTTCGTCTCCTACGAGCACTATCCCTTCGAGCCGTGCACCATCACCTGGAAAGATCTCTACCGCGAACCCCAACTCATGAAAGGCATCATACAAATCTGGCGTGATGACGGTGTTCCCAAAGAAGTCCCGCAGATGGTCACGGAAAATCATCTCTCCTGGCAGCTCACAGGCCCGATGACCACGATCTTTGCTGCGCTCTGGCTCGCCGATAACGTCGGTTCCTTTTTCGAAGGCGGCGGCGCCGCGTTCTATCACTCGCCCATTCAACCGCAGGGAGTGCAAAACACCTGCCTCGGCTGGTCGTCCTGGTCCAATTTCGTCTCCAATGAAAATTACGAAATCAAAGGCTACACTTCTCCTTACTACGCAGCCCGAATGATCAATCTCGAATGGGTTTTGCATCGCAGCGGGGTTCATCAGATGTTTCCCGCATCGACCGACATCAAAGACGCCGACGGAAATCTCCTGGTCACCACCTACGCCGTTCACCGCCCCGACGGAAATTGGTCCCTAATGCTCGTCAATCGCGACGAAAACAATCCCCACACCGTCCGAGTCTCCTTCGAAAACGCAAAAGAAAAACGCCCCTCTTCCTTTTCAGGAACAACTTCCTGGATCAGTTTCGGCTCCGATCAATACGTCTGGATCAACGACGGCCCCAACAGCCACCCCGATCCCAACCGACCGCCCGCAGCCACAACGATCGACGCCAACTCCCAAACCATCTTCACTCTGCCCAAAGCCTCGATCACTATCTTGCGCGGAAAAATCTCTCAATAACTTGTAGAGGCGACTTCACGTGGCCGTCCTTGTCTTGTGTAGGGCCGCGGCTTTAGCCGTGCCGAAAGCGCTTCTAATTCTTGGGCTTCAGCCCCTGAGAAGAGTCTCCCTGCCAGTTGCTCATTTCAAAGGTGGAACTGGTCCTCCACGCCACTGATTTCCCAATTTCTTCATTGTTCTTGTCAGATCAGTCGGCGCATTTTCGTTTTCTTTCTCCAAACCGAAATAGACAGAAACTATACCTTCCGGTAGTTCAGGGTTAGTAGCAGACTCCGGTTCTATTCCGATGTTCACAAATGCTTGCCGCACGTCAATTAGGCTTGGCGTTAAGGCGCTCCAGAGCCCTGAGCGCCAATTATCTGGATCGAGTTTCCCTTCTCCGCGCTTAAACAGAACTATTCCCGCAGTTGGATTATTCATCCGAACGGGCTCTGCACGGTTACTCCGGACTTTCCATCCCGCTTCTCTAAAGAAATTCACGAACTGAGCCGCGTAAACGCAAGCGGGCTCGTCTCCTTGAGTGCAGATGATCTGTATTTCCTCACGTGTTTCCTTCTGCTCAGATAGTGGCTTCTCAAATAAAGCACGCTCCTTTTCACTTAACGCATGGCGACGTATCGGCGGCCAAACGCGATAACCTATAGCAGAGGCTAGTGCGGCTACCAGAATGATCGCGGCGGGAGCCTGAACCCACTGCAATCTGGTTTGCAGGACCATGCGAACTACATGGAGCGCAGGGTAAACAAGCGCCACGAACATGACTATCAACCAGAAGATTATCTCTGCCTGCGTTTTGGGTGGAGCAACGACAAGAATTATTGCTATAGCCACCCCAATGAAACCCAGGGTGTAATCCAATCTAAATGCTCCCTTTGGCCTGCCTGTCTGCAAAAGAAGTTTGGCTGCTTCTCTCGCTTCGGCTCTGCGCTGCTGGCGGGTTTTCCTGTCGTCTGGCGTAAGACTGACTCCAGAGGGATTTTACACTAGCCGCGTACTGCGCCGGGTGCCGCACCCTTCGGTTTTAGGAGTGCGGTTTGTGACTTTGTTTTTATTCGTCACACAGGATCAGCGCGCGCGGCGTAGCGTTCCCTTCGTTTGTTGAATTAACTTGCGCAATGCGCTGCTGACAGCTTTTTCGTCGGGGAAGTGTTCAGCGACATCAGGAGGGAGGAGCACAAGATTCGTTCCTGCTCGATAGCGAGCGGTATATTTGCCCCGCGTGCTCCCTTTCAGCTTGGAGAAATCGTACTCTCGCCGTAACTCATCGCTTCGGTTTTTTTTACTACTCTTTTTCTTCATAATTTCGCCGCTCGTTCTGCGTGGCTTTTCGTGCGCTTATAATGCGAATCTTGTCTCCGCGGTCTGCGTGTGCGACCAACAAGACCCGGTCAGCGCCTGACATTCCAATTGTGATGAAACGCTGCTCCGATTCCGAATGATCCGGATCGCCAAACGTTACCGCCAGTGGATCCCCGAAAACCGTCGCCGCCTCATGAAATGAAACTCGATGCTTTCGACGATTTTTCTCGGCCTTGCCCGGATCCCATTCAAAATACACTACGCCAGTCTAGCGCGCAGCTATGTGTCCCGCAATTACAACAACCACGAACTTCCGCTCCGATGGCCTTAGCTTTCCGGTCGCGGACCAGCACCAATCGATGCTTTTAGCGCTTTGGTGACTTCACCGGCGATATCGTCCTGAATCTTCAAACTGTCGTCCCAAGGCCGGTCGTAAGTTTCTGACCACAGAACATATGCAGTATCAGCGCGCACAAGTCGCGCCGCAACGCGGAGCCTGTTCCCGGATTTTCGAGTGCTTCCGTCGAGTATGTAAGTGACGCCAAGCGCTTTCGCAACTTCGCTGACGGATACATGTTTATCCTTGTAAAAAAACGACGATGTTGGCGGCGGCACACGAACGCCGGGAATTTTGCTGAGCTTGTCGATCAACTCCTCGGTCATGCCATCCGCAAATTCTTCTTCTTTCATTCCTTCTGTCAGGTCGAGGAAGGGAAGCACGGCAATTGACCTTTCTGGCGAAGCGATAACAGTGTTGGACGCAGGAGCAGGGTGTCCCGCGACTCTGCCGCGAACGAGAAACGCGGCAATCAGGGCGAGCGCAATCAATCCGCCGATTGCCCAAACGAGACGAGCATTCACGCCGCGGTTGCCGTGGGCGACATTCACTTCCGTCGAGACTGCCGGCTCAATCCACGGACTCACTTGCGCCACCATTCGATAACCGAGCCGCGGAATTGTCTCGATGTATCTCGGTTGCTTCGGATCGTCGCCGAGCAAACGGCGCAGTGTCGTGACTGCCTGATAGACGGAATCTTGAGTGACAATGACGTCCGACCAGACCTGATTCAGCAACTCTTCAATACTCACAACCTCGCCGGCGCGTTCCGCAAGGCAGACCAGCAGCCGCATCGTCCGGACTTCCAGTTTGAAGGTTTTGCCGTCCCGGGAAATCTCGCCCGACTTCGGGCACACCCGCCAGTCACCAATCCGAAGTTCTGTCGTGGAAGTCTGTTCCATAGCCGCCCGCAGACCGAACGCCTTTCAGAAGAATTCAGAGTGTTTCAGACCGAATTCAGGACTTCCGATTCTGGTCCAGCCTATCTTGTGCACGCATTCTAAATCGCAAGAATTTAGACGGCGAGGGGAGGCCGTCGGATTATGGAAAATTCAGCAACTTTAGCGGCAGGGAATCGGAGCGGCGCTTTGGCAATCGCCATCGGGGGGCTCTCAGCGGGAACCCTGGACATCTTGCAAGCCTGCATCCTATTCGGTTGGGGCATTCCTAAAGTGATCGCCGCCGGACTTCTGGGTCCGCAAGTAATTCACAGCGGCGGTGGGGGCATCTACACTTTGGGTCTCGTCCTCCACTATTTCACCGCTTGTTCGGCGGCAGCGATCTACTACGGAGCAAGCCGCAAGTGGCCGTTCCTCCGAACCAACTGGATTGTCTGCGGCCTGTTCTTTGGCATGGCGGTCGAGAACGTAATGAATCTCATCGTCCTGCCGCTCTCCGCGCTTCACGCCAGAGGTCCATACGAACTCAAAGACCTCATTCTGGGTTTCGTCGTGCACATGATCGTAGTCGGCCTGCCAATTTCTTACAGCATCCGCCGCTTTGCAGACTAGTCCTCGCCGCCAGCGATAAAGCGATCGGAAGTCGCGTTGACGCTGCGTTAAGCGGATGTTACGCTCCTCTCCGCTCACGCACGCATGCGCGCCGTTGACCTGATCCGAAAAAAACGCGACTCCGGGGAACACTCTCGAGAAGAGATTAATTTCCTGATCTCCGGCTACACGCGCGGAGAGATTCCCGATTATCAGATGTCCGCATGGCTGATGGCAGCGTGGATTCGCGGACTCAATCGCTCCGAACTCGCTTCGCTTACCGAAGCGATGCTTTATTCCGGCGAAGTCGTAAATCTTTCCGATCTTCCTGGAAAAAAAGTGGACAAACATTCCACCGGCGGCGTCGGCGACAAGACTTCCCTAATTCTCGCGCCCATCGTTGCCGCGGGCGGCCTCAACGTTCCGATGATCAGCGGACGCGGGCTCGGCCACACCGGCGGCACGCTCGACAAGCTCGAATCCATTCCGGGGTTCAATACCGCGCTTACTCTGAAGGAATTTCGCCGCGTGCTCGGCGAATGCGGAATGGGTCTAATCGGACAGACGGCGGAGATTGCTCCCGCGGACAAGAAGATTTACGCGTTGCGCGATGCCACTTCCACAGTCGAAAACATCGGACTGATTTGCGCATCCATCATGAGCAAGAAAATGGCGGAAGGAATTGACGCGCTCGTGCTCGACGTGAAGACGGGCTCCGGCGCATTTATGCAGAAGGAAGAAGATGCGGTGCGGCTTGCGGAAGTGATGGTGGATACCGCGAAGCGAATGGGGAAGAAAGCGGTTGCGCTGATTACAGATATGGATCAGCCCCTCGGAAAGCTGGCGGGTCACTCGAACGAAGTGATCGAGAGTATTGAAGTGTTGAAGGGCCGCGGTCCAAAAGATTTGCGTGATTTGAGCCTGGAACTTTCCGCCTGGATGTTTTATCTCGGCGAACGGACTCCATCTGTTGAAGAGGGCCGCAGGCTCGCGGAAACGATGGTAGCCAGCGGACAGGCGCTAGAAAAATTCCGGGTGGGAATCCGATTGCAGGGTGGCGACGAGCGCGTGATTGACAACTACTCCATTCTTCCCGCCGCGCGCTCCAAGTTCGACGTTGTTAGCGCTTCATCCGGTTTTGTTGCTGCGACGAACTGCATGGAATTTGGAATTGCTCTGGCGATGCTGGGCGGCGGCCGCGAGACCAAGGAAGACAAGATCGATCACGGTGTTGGGCTGGAGTTTCACAAGCGCATCGGTGATCGCGTGGAAAAAGGCGAACCGCTCGTGACGATCCATTACAATTCCGACACCAAGCTTGACGAAGCAAAATCACGAATTGCCGAAGCGTTCGCGTTCAGCGAGACAAAAGTTCCGGAAAAGCAATTGGTCCGCCGCATGGTTGGAGTCTAGTCCGCGGTTTTTTTGAGAGGAGCCCGCATGGGCAGATTCGTTGGCATCCTGGGCATTCTTGCGATGCTTGGCCTCGCGTTTGCACTATCTTCCAATCGGAAAGCGATCAAACTTAAAACTGTCCTATGGGGCGTCGGGCTTCAACTTGGGTTAGGTGTTTTCGTTCTGAAAGTTCCCGTCGGCCGCGATATTTTTCAGTGGTGCGGTCACAAAGTGGAGATTCTGCTGAGCTATGCCGTAGTCGGTTCCAGATTTGTTTTCGGTGAAATCGGCAACAAACCTTCGTCGCTCGGTTTCAGTTTTGCGTTCCAAGTGCTTCCCACAATTATTTTCATTGCCGCACTTTTTGCGCTGCTCTATCACATTGGGGTGATGCAGATCATCATTCGTATTGCGGCGTGGATTATGCAACGCGTGATGGGTGCAAGCGGCGCGGAATCGCTGAATGTTGCCGCGAGCATTTTCATGGGCCAAACGGAGGCGCCTCTGACGATCCGTCCATTTTTGCCAAAGATGACGAAATCGGAATTGATGACGGTAATGTGCAGCGGCATGGCTCACGTATCGGGCGGCATGATGGCCGCGTATATGTCTTTCGGCGCGAAGGCGGAACATTTGCTAACGGCAGTGATCATGACGGCTCCCGGTACACTGTTGATGGCGAAGATGATTGTTCCTGAAACTGAAGTGCCGCTGACGGCGGGCAAAGTGGAAATGCCCGAGATGGAGAAGGAGCCGAATTTTATCGGCGCGATTTCCCGAGGCACGGGAGACGGGCTTCATCTGGCGCTGAACGTGGCGGCAATGCTGATTACTTTTATTGCTTTGATGGCGTTGCTGAATGCGGTCATGGGAGGCATCCACAACTGGCCGCATATGGCCTGGTTTCCCGAGAGTTTGCAAACTGTTTTTGGATGGATCTTTGCTCCGGTGGCATGGCTCATAGGGATTCCGAGGAACGAGTCCATGGCGGTTGGCAATTTGCTGGGCACACGCATGGCGTTGAATGAGCTTGTAGCTTTTACGCAACTTGGCACGATTCGCGACACGCTTTCTCCGCGGACTTTTACGATTGCGACGTTTGCTCTGTGCGGTTTTGCGAACTTTAGTTCCATCGGAATCCAGATTGGCGGCATAGGGGCGCTGGCTCCGGAGCGACGCGGCGATCTGGCGCGGCTTGGCATTCGCGCAATGCTGGCCGGAACGATGGCAAATTTGATGTCGGCTTCGATTGTAGGACTCTTGATGTGAGCGCAAGAAAGAGCAGTTCCAGAAAATCTGCCGGTGAATTTGAACGTGCTTCTGCAGCCGCGAAATTCATTCACAAACAGACGAAGCTGCGGCCGAGGATTGCGTTGGTGCTTGGCTCGGGACTCGGCGCATTTGCCGATGAATTTGCCGGCGCGAAGAAGATTCCTTACGCGAAGATTCCGCATTTTCCACAATCGACTGCTATCGGACATGCAGGGCAACTGGTGCTTGGAAAAGTTGACGGAGTGGAAGTCGCCGGTATGCAGGGGCGCGTGCATCTCTATGAGGGATACACACCGCAGCAAGTCGTGTTTCCGGTACGCGTGTTTGCGCGCATGGGCGTGAAGGCGGTGATCTTGACCAATGCTGCGGGCGGAGTGAATCTGAATTACTCTGCGGGCGCGCTGGTTGCGATACGCGACCACATTAATCTTCAAGGCGTAAATCCGCTGATTGGGCCGAACGACGACCGATTTGGCGTACGCTTTCCGGATATGACGCAGGCTTACGATCCCGAGTTCCGCAAGTTTGTTGCGGACGCAGGGAAGAGGTTGAAACAGAATTTGCATGAAGGCGTTTATCTGGGGCTGAGCGGGCCGAATTACGAGACACCGGCAGAAATTCATTCGTTTCGTACGTTGGGTGCGGACCTGGTGGGGATGTCCACGGTGCCGGAAGTTTTGGCAGCGCGGCACGCTGGGATTCGCGTGCTGGGAATTTCCTGTGTGACGAACATGGCGGCCGGAGTGACAGGCAACGCGCTGACTGCGGAAGAAGTTTTTGAAGTTGGCGCGCGCGTGAAGAACGATTTCATTGCCTTGCTAAAGGCGGTGATACCCAGAATTGCGGAGGCGATTGCTTGAGCGAATATGATGCGTTGATTGCTGCTGCAAAACAGTCGCGGGAGAATGCGCATGCGGCGTACTCGAATTTTCGCGTTGGCGCGGCGCTACGCGCGACGTCGGGACGGATTTTTGGCGGCTGCAATGTGGAAAACGCGACGTACGGGCTGACGGTTTGCGCCGAGCGAGTGGCGATTTTCAAAGCGATCAGCGAAGGCGAACGCGGGTTTGACGCGATTGCGGTAGTGACGGATACGGATTCGCTGACGTCACCGTGTGGCGCGTGCCGGCAGCTCATTTGGGAGTTCTGCGGCGACGTGCCGGTGATTCTTTCCAACCTGAAAGGAAAGACGGAAATTATTCCGATGAAGGCACTCTTTCCAAAACCATTTGATGCCGGGAACCTTTGAAGTAGGAGAGTAGGGATTGCATAGCTAGACAGGCTAGATGTATCTGGTTAACCATAACACCCCCTCCCCCCTTTTTTTGTAAGTGTTCATTCTAAAGGCAGTTACGGCGAAGATTTTGTGCTTTGAGCGCGCTTTGCTGGGTTTCGTAGTACCGCCGCTAGGTTGTAGGTTTAGAGCGAACGGAATAGATACGGCGGAGTTCGGCTTGCCAGTGGTCGAAGCCGAGCGCGATGCGGACGTCATTGCTGACGCCGGGGAGGGTTTGGAGGAGGAGCGAAGCGGAGTAGATGAGGGAGTGAAAGAGTTTGGGAGGGATGCGACCGGCGACGGCGTGTTTGGTGAGGCGGGTGATGAAGGCGTTGACGTCGGTGGTGGAGCGGAGTTCTCCTGCTGGGCCAAGGAGGTCGGCGGCGAGCTCAGCGTCGAGAACTTGCTGGTCGAGGAGGCGGCGTTCGCGGTCTGCGTGAAAGATACAGAGATATTCGTGATTATGGGCGCGAGGCATGCGACAGGAGCGGCCGTCAGCAAAAGGGAATTGGCAGAGAACAGCAAGAGTTTTGCTGGTTTTCATAGATGTCCTAATTTTAGAATTTTGCAGCTGAGGAGCGGCTAGAGGTAGGAATACCCAATGCGTACAGTAGCATAGAAGCTAACAAAAGTCAAGACCTATTACGGGCGGACAATGGGTCAGTTTGAATTTTTAACTTATTGTGTCACGAGCCAAAAAATTCAAACTGACCCACTACGTACGTGCGCAAAACGCTCGCGCACCTGGCAAAACCATGGAAAACCAAGAAAAGCATATTCCGACGGCAAAAGGCGCCGCCGGAATGACAACGCCTGGGCACAAACGCACAGCGAAACGAGGTTAGTTGGCGCCGGAGGAGGCGGAGAGGGATGCAGGGGGAATGCGGGTTTGCTGGAGGAGATCGAAGTCGGCGCGGATGAGTCGGTCGGAGGATTTCTTGGTGCGGCCACCGCGGAGTTCTTCTTTGAGACGAGCGACGAGAAGCAGACGAGCTTCGTTCTGGGCATTTGAGGATTCGAGGATGTTGGAGCGAGTGGCGCCGATGTTTGCGGTGTTCTCGCTGGATGTTAGCTGCAGGACGGGCCGATTATGCGCGTCCAAATGAAACTCAGAAGCGGATTGAAGCGGCTGCCAGCCGGCTTTTGAGACAGCGGGCTTGAGCGATGGGTCTGATTTTACGATGGCCTGAAGCTCGCGTTCCCAAACACGACGCTCGTCTTTCGAGAGAGGTTGATCGAGAAGGCCGTCAGGCGTCCACATGGCTGCGCCATGGGCTGGATCGAAACGGCCGCCGAAGAAATAAGCAGTAGCGACACCGCCAGCGACAAACGGCTGGAAAACTGCGAGCGGAACGAAATACTTTTTTGCGTGGAAGACGCCGTCCACAAGGCCGTGAACCGGTTTGCTGCGCTTCACGGTGCCAGGAACTTGGGGGACAAAAAAGCGAGTGAGCTGAAGCTGCGGGTCCTGTTTCGCAGCGCGTTTGCTGAACTGGACGAGAGATTTAGCGGCTTGCTTGGGTGTCATGACGCCGAGATCGCCGAGTTTGCTGCGCCAGACGGAATCGGGATAGTAGAAAGTGACGACGTCGTGAACGAAGTCGGCGCAGTTGTCGGTGACGAGCCTGTAGGCTTGTTTGTTTCTGCCGGTATTGAATTTTTCGATGAAGCGATCATCGTCTTCCTGAGAAGTCGGGAGCTGAAAGCCATAGAGTGTGCGGTCATAGGCTGAGCCGACGAGTTGATACCAGTCACCGGCGTTGGGGTCGGACGGAAGAGGATCCGGCACGAAAGACGCGAAATGTTTGCGGCGATATTGATTGCGCAAGAACCAGACCAGTTTTGGATCGGCGAAAAGAGGAATTTCTTCAGGCTTTTCGACGGCGTAGAGATAGGCAACGACGGGAACGGCGATCCAGTCGTATCCAGCAATGTGGTGATAGCGCGAGAGAACGATGCCGGGTTCGCCAGGATTGCAGCGGCGAAGTTGTGTTGGCGATTCTGCGCAAATGTTGGAGAGATAGACGGCAGCGTGGCCTGTGCCGGCTAGAGTGCCGTCCACGCTATAGGGTTCTTCGAGCAAAACAGCAACATCGGCGCGGGCTGCTGGAGCCAACGCGGCCAGCGCGAGGAGGAGACACACCGATAGTTTGAAAATGGCACGCACGTAGTTCGGCCCTTTTCCAACACACTTATTTGAACCCGGAAACAGGGGAAAAAGTTGCACGGTGGAGGACAGTAGGGAGAAAAAGAAACCTGTACCAAAGGGCAGTAGTTGGGTCTGTTTGAATTTTTGACCCATTGTGTCAAGGTCAAGAAAATTCAAACTGACCCACTGGCTAGACAGGGCGCGTCTTCCTGTAACGATAAAGCGACGCGCCCCGCATGCAAAAAGCGTCAGCACAAATAATAAGAATTTAGAAACGAATGTACGGGCCGAAGGCGACGCGCAGATTATGGTGCGTGCCACCGCCAAAATAGATTTCGTCGCCAACGTCGAGCCGCAAGCCGATGGGGCCGATATACCCTTCGAGGCCGCCACCGGGATAAAGAACGGCGTTGATGTTACGCGTCCGAAGATTGTCCACGGTGCTTGCGAACGTGCCGACAGTGGCAGGACGATTGTCGAAAAAGAACGTATTGCCGCCGCCCTTTACTGTGATGAAAGGGTGAAAACTGTAATGGCCAAGCTCGAGCTTAGGGCCGAACATTCCGTGAAGAGCTCGGATGTTGGAGCGCGCGATTGAGACGGTTGGTGGAACCGTGGAATTGTCGGTGAAGCCTTCGGTGAAGACCTTGTTGAAGTCGTAGCTCATTTCGGCTTCGAGCTTAAGGTTTTTGTAGGCGGTGAAACCGACACGGCCGCCAAGCCCGGCAAAATCGGTGTCAGTTTGGGAAAGATGAAAATAGTCGGCGTAGGCGCCGATCTGAATGTGGTCAGTTCCTTCGCCCTTTTGAGCGAAGGAGGACGGGGCGATACCAACAGCAAACAGGAGAAAAAGCAAACCGCGCTTCATGGACAGCTCCTCGGATGGAATGGAAATGCGCAGAAAGCAAAAAGGCTGGAGGAAGGGCGGGCGGGTACCTGAATGTTCGCTTTCAGGACGTGGGATGCCTCACGGGAAGAGCAGCGTTGTACTAAAGCCAATGTAAATGCGAAGGGAAAAAGCTGTAAATTTGCAGTGCAGGGGTGGTTTCGTAGAGAAAGCGAAAGTTCCTGTTGACGAACCTGTCCCAAAGTACTAGCGTACTGCGTTACTAGTTGGGCTTTTTCTGGTACGGTTCAGCTATTGTCCTACTCAGGGACAATAGTGAGAATCGTGACTGTGCAGAGGCAGCCTGCTTCTGTAGGGCAGTCTAGAGGTGGAACTCTCGTGCCGAATTCATTCGGCACAGCTCCCCGAACACAGCGCGGCCCCGCTGGAGCAGTCTCTCCTGGAAGTTAAGAATTTAAGTTGGAGCGTTGACGGTCCCCATGTCGCTACTTCATTTTCGCTGCAAAGAGCGCCGGCGCACACTGCGAGTCAATTTGACCGTGCCGCTGGCCGTGCATGGCGAGTCGGATGAAGGTTCAAAGTTCTGCGTGCACACGCAATCGCAATCGATCAATCAACATGGCGCGATGATGGAGTTTAACGAGGTTGTGCTTGTGGGGCAGGTTCTGCACCTGGTGAATGAGAACAGCAATCGCAAAGTGGATGCGCGGGTGGTTTCGGTGCAGAGAAAGCGCGACGGAAAGACTTATATTGGCGTGGAGTTTTTGACGGCGGAGACAAATTTCTGGCATATGACTTTCCCGATGCCTGGTCAAAAACCGCTGAGGAAACTTGCATCGCAGAAGCAGATAACTGCTTAGACCAAAACGGTTTGAAGATAGTGAGACGCCGGTTCGAGAGATCGAGCCGGTTTTTTATTTGCGGCGACGCGATTTTTGCTTACGCGGGAGTGGTTTGCGTTTGGGTTTCGTGCTGGCAAGCGATTCGCGCGTTTTCCTGGGGAGCTTAGCGAGGACGAGGTCGTATGAGGTGCGCAGGAACGCGGCGAGTTCCTGCGGAGAGACGGCGTCGCTGTTTTCAAGCGCAACCCACTTGGCACGTGCGAGATAGGGGGCAGGGATAATGTTCGGGCGCTCCGTAAGCTCGGCGAAGGATTCGTCGTCGGCTTTGAATGTGAGGAAGACGGGGGCGGGTTCGAGCGGAGTGATAGCGAACATCTTGCCGCCGACTTTGAAGACGAGGTCGTAGCCCCATTGCACCTGTTCGGTTGCGTGCGGGAAGCCGAGACAGAGTTTGCGGATGGATTCGACGGAGTTCACGGCCATGACAGCTCACCTGCTGAAATTCAGTTGGTTACATAACGACGGAAAAACGAATTTGGTTTCCACTGCGGACGCGAAGGATTGTTTGCTGTGTCAACGAGCAGGCGGCGAATGATTTCTTCATAGAGAGCGGCGGCAGAGAGATCTTTCGGCTGATCGAGGTCGTCGGACGGTGCGTGGTAGCGGTTGGTGAGCCAGTCCTTGAAGATTTTTTGTTCGGGTGAACCGAGAAGAAAGCCGACGTCCATTTTGACGGAGGGAATGCCCTGAACGATGAAGCTGTATTGATCGCTGCGGATGAAACGATTGCGGAGAGGCTCCTGGTCGGGAATGGCTTTGACTCCGAGAGAAGCGGCGACGGCTGCGGCGCGATCGCCGAGGTCGGATTCCTCGAGGCCTTTCACTTCGAGAAATTTAAGCGGGACGATGGGAAGGAACATGTCGACGTTAGCGTCAGCGACGATGGATTTTGGCGCGACGGTTGGATGCGTGGCGAAATAGCGCGAGCCGAGGAGCCCTTTTTCTTCGCCGGTGACGAACACGAAGAGGAGTGAACGGCTTAATTTCTCGGGATGCGATTTAAGGCTGGCGGCGACGTCAAGGAGAAGGGCACAGCCAGAGCCGTCGTCCATGGCGCCGTTGTAAATGCGATCGCCGTTGATAGGCTCACCGATACCGAGATGATCGAGATGCGCGGAGAGGACGACGAATTCGTTTTTTAAGGAGGGGTCGGTGCCCGCGAGTTTAGCGACGAGATTGGCAGATTGGACTTCGCTGGATTGAATTGAAACATGTGCTTGAACGCTTGCAGGAAGTGCAAAACGGGGAAGAGGTTTGCGATCTTTGGCGAGGGCGGCGAGTTCGGAGAACGTGTGACCGCTGCCGAGGAAGAGTTTTTCTGCCTGCGCGGGGTTGAACGTGAGCGCGAGCTTTAGTCCTTCGGATTCGTTGAATTCGGCGTCAGCGAGGTCCATGGAGGGATGGAGGCGATTCAGAGCGATGCGGGACCAAGGGATATCCATCGAGGCGGGGTTGAGGATGGTGATCGTGCCAATAGCTCCGGCGGCGCGGAGAGACTTCCAGCGTTCTGCAAATGTGCTGTAGTGGGAGGCGAGCGCGGAGGGGACATCCGAAGGCGAGCCAGAGATGAAAACGGCGATTTTACCGGAGAGGTCTTGACCAGTAAGGTCATCTAAGTTTTTTTCGGGGACTTTCAAGCCATAGCCCACGAAAACGAGCGGCGCGGCGATTGGCTTTTCACCGGTGTTGCAGCGGCTGGAGAATAGAATGTCGTCGCCGGGAACGAGAGTTTGAGGCTTGGCGTCGATGAGCAGCGCCGCGCTGGAATCGTTTTCGTTGACCTGGCGCTGAATGAGTTTGATGGGTTGGTAGAAGCCGTCAGTACCGGCGGGTTCGATTCCGTTTTTCTTGAGCTGATCAACCACATAGGCTTGCGCGCGACGCAGGCCATCGCTGCCGGTCTCGCGGCCCTCCATGTTGTCATCGGCGAGAACTTTGACGTGTTCCCACCAGGACTTTCCGTCGAAGTGAGATTGCGGCGGCATTTGCGCGGATGCCGGAAATACGACAAAAGAGACTGCAAAAACAGACAGCGCGGAGGTGAGTGCACGAAGCATCTAGAATTGCCCCTTGAGAGAAATGTCAGAGAAAATTATTTGCTGCGGCTAAATTCAACGAACTCGCGGCCCATGTAGAGGCGGTATTTGCCGGTTTCCTGGGCGGCCATGATTTGGAATGGAGTTGGACGTTTGAGTTCGGCATCGCGCTGAGAAGCAACCTGGAAGAGATCGTTTGCGCCGAGATCAAGCAGGACGAATTTGTTTCCTTCAAGAAAGCCGAAGCCATAAGCGCCAGGCTTGACCGTTTGGCCGCCGATTTGGAGTGTGACTTCGGTGAGCAAGTAAGCCTGATACTTTTGGCGAATGCCAGAAGAGTAGCCGGAATTGTCGACCATGCCGGCGAGCATGTAGAGGTCGTCGGCAAAATGGACGCCGCCGGTGTTGCGCATCTGAACGGGAGCGGATTGGCCGCGGAAGAAAACGGTTTCCGGGAAGATTTTAGAGGTGATGTCGGCGGCTTTGAGAACGACGTCTTTGCCATCGGCTGGAACGTGGGGCGGTGCAGGAAGTGCACTCAAGAAAAGCGGCAAGGCAAAGAGTGTTGTCACCGCAAAAATTGCTGAAGAACGGCGAGGCATGGTGTCTCCTTTGAAAGTAAAAATGCTAGAACAGGTTTCGTTGCTTTCACAAGTGCACTAATTCAAAAAAAGTTGAGTCAGTTTGACTTATTGCGTCGCGAACAAAAAATTCAAACTGACCCACTACCAGTTCAAGAGCCTTTTTCGATGGGATAGCCCTTTTCGATCCAATCAGCTGCGAAGCTGGTTGGGAGAATCAGAACACGGAGATGTGTAAAGCCCATGTCGCGTAAGGCGGAAAAGGCGGGGCGGAGGTTTGGGCAGCGGTCAAGCGGGCAGCAGCCGCAATAGATAAGGACGTTCGAATCTTTCGGAAGAGTTGCGGCAAATTTCTTGAGGTCGGCAATGCCCTGTTCGGTGGAACCCGGACCGTGAAAGACCGCGCCAGGAATATGAGCTCCCGCGTAGAGTGTGTGAACTCCGACGTAGATGATTTTTGGTGATGGGTCGTATTTCCGCTGGATTTCTTTTGCGAAGTCAGCGGGCGTTACGGTCTGTTCCTGGTTCCAAGGATCTGTTGGAGGCAACGGCGGCGAGGCAACGACTGAGTTGCCGTCCAGGAACGAGATGAAGAGCGCGGCAATGACAAAAGTGCGGGGCAATCGGAACGAGATTGGCATGAAGAGATGATAGAGGCGAGGGAAGATAAGAACAACTCTTCGGAGCTATTGGACGCGGAGAAATTTTACTTTTTAGATTCGGCGCGCTGGCGTTGAAGTTTTAGAGCGGTAGTGCGCAAGGTTTCGGGGACGTTCTTGTTCATGGTGAGTTTTTTCAGGTCGACGGCGTTAATCATGGGAAGAAGATGAAGCGAGACGTCGAGTGGCAATTTGGGATTGTTGACCAGGTTGCGAACGACGACGTAGTTTTTACGGAAGATGCGGTTGGCCGCGATGAGGCGAAGGATTTCGTCAGTCAGATTAGCCATGGCAGCGAAGGCTTCGACTTCCTGGTCTGTCAGGCGGGGCGATTGAAGCACAGCGCGCTGCACGACTTTGTTGGTGTCGCGGATTAGTGTGCGGCGCGCTTCGGAGCCTCCTTTCACGGCAAATTGGACGCGCTGCGCGACGGTCATTTTGGCAATTTGCTGCAAGAGCGTTTGGCGGCGCTGCACATCGGGTTCTGCTTCGGCGGCCGCTTCGGCGAGATGGGCTTCGTCGGCTGTGCCGCCATGCATTTCGTGCAGGATGTTTTTTTGGTCGGCGGTGACGGAAGAGGAGTGCTCCAGCGCGGTGGCAAGTGCGAGTGAATCGCTGACACGGCTGAGATCGTCGAGGAGTGCTTGAATTCCGAGAGCGGATAGATGTTGAACGACGGGAACGAGAAGCGCGGCGGGACAATTTTTGTTTTGGACGAGGGTTTCGCCAATACCGGGCTTGTCGGCAAGATTTTTTGAGGCGTACGTAAAAACGGAGGGAAGCGCTTCCGGACGTTTCAAGGCTTCGACAAAAGCCTCGTGTGGAATGGAGAGAAGGGCTTCCTGGGCGCGGAGTGCGACCATTTCGTCCGCATCGCTTGCGAGGACGGTTAAGACTTCGGCGCGGTCCGCTGCGCTAAGATGCGCACCGCCGGAGCACACCGCTAATTTTCGCTCGCGGGTGGCGCGGCTATGCTTCAGCTCGTCTACAACTTCAGGGTTGAGTGACTCCACCGGATACCTGCCTGAGATCCTTAGCGCTAAGGATCATTCTACCGGAGGAGCGGGGCGTGCCGAGCGGCGCCATCATCTTGCCGTTCAATTCCAGCAACACTGCCGCGGAGTCCGCGGCGGAGACTTCGAACTGGTCCGAAGCGGTAAAAAGGCGGTTTTCTCCTGCAGCGAGTTCGGCGTCCAGAACGACTCGGCCGTCGGCTACGACTCGCACTCGCGTGGCGGCGGAAGTTGAAACAGAAAGTTGAAGCGGAACTGATGAAGGACCAGCAGGTGTTTGAACCAAATTGTTCGTCCGCACCGCAGGCTTTGGAGCGGCAATCGACTGGGGAGCAGGCAGCAATTCAAATTTTGTGGTTTGCTTTGCGAGCTTGTGCGCCTTGTATTTTCGCCAGCCGTAGATCGTTCCCACGACGAGTCCCGCGAGGACCAGCAGGATTGCCAAAACAGCGACTACAGGAATCCATTTGGGAGGAGACGGGATGCGTTCTTCCGGTTTTGAAACGGCTGGAACAGCACCTTCGCCGCGTGCCATGTCATATTCGGCGAGAAGACTCTCTTCGCTGAGGCCGAGATAACGCGCGATCGTACGTACAAAGCCGCGGCCAAAGACGCCGCCAGGGAGCTTTGGCCAGTCTTCGTTTTCGAGCGCTTCAAGAAACCGGGGGCTAATACGCGTCGCGGCGGAAACTTCTTTGAGCGTCACTTCACGCAGTTCGCGTTCGCGCTTAAGGCGTTCCCCAAAAGTACCTTTCGCCATGCAGTGAAAACCGTCCTCGCACAATCTTCGACCGCTTTGCCGAACGCGATCGAACAGACAAAGAGTTTACAGCGATGCCGAATGAATCGGGCACCATCGTTCCGTATTTCCGCGTTGCGTGAGGGAAGACGGCGTGGGATCCCTGCGAGGCACTATAGGTGGGGAGAAAGAGGCTGTCAAACAAAGTGGAAGAGAGGTAGTGGGTCCGTTGAATTTGCGACCGGTTGTGTCACGATTCAACAAATTCAAACGGACCCATTACCGGAAGAAAATGCAATTCTGGCAGGACTATTTTGCTGCGGGGCGACGTTCGCCGGAGTACCGTTTGGCTTCGGCACTCTTAGGAGTCCAGTCATCGGGCGGGAAAGAGATGCGCCAGAAGCGAGGAGAGGGCTGATCGAACTCGATGCCTATGCCCGATTTGCGCTCCTGAAGTTCACCGATGTCAACGACACTGCAACTTATTTCGTCCCCCGTCTTTACGTTTCTTAGGCGCAAACGGTCGCCAACCGAAACCATTTGCTTCAAGAGTACGAGCGCCCCATGTGCGTTGACGACCTGCGTTACGGTCTCCTCCGCGAAGGAAGCGCCAGATGCCTGCTTCCCGGAGACAACGACATGGACGGTCAAGAGAAGCCGCTGACTGCGGCGAAGATTGCCGGATTTGAACGATTTGGTCTGGGGCGAATCCAAAATGAGACACTCCAACCTAGTACATATCGGCCAGAAGGCGGCCGACTTTAGGGGCGGCAGCATGATGTAGAGCAAGCGATGGGCCGGATTAAGAAATACTCACCTGGCCTTGAACTGGTACATGGGCAGGTAGAGGCCGAAAGAATTTCCGGGGTTGAAGGCGAGGATGAAGGCGATGGCAAGATGGGAACGCCTGTACCACACGCAAGTTGCACGCTATTTCCGCAGAGGCCTATACTGGCGCAGATTCGTGTAATTGGCCGAATCCATTACAGGGGAAGTGTGTTCAAGAGCAGGCACACTTCAAGAACACTTGGAGCCAAGGACCAGTCGCGTGGAGGAAACAAAGCAGTTTCCGGAAGTAGAGCGCCGACGCAATCCCGGCCTACCAGAAGACCGCCGCCAGGCAGGCGAAGTGGCGGTGTTTCAGGAGCTGGGAAAGGCGCTGACGTCGTCGCTGCAGCTCGATCAAGTGCTGCGGACGATCATGGAGAAGATCGACGAGTTTTTGCGGCCGGACAACTGGTCGTTGCTGCTGCTCGATGAAGCGAAACAGGAACTTTATTTTGAGCTGGCGGTAGGAAAAGCTTCGCAGGCGCTGAAAGATGTGCGCGTGAAGATGGGACAAGGAATTGCTGGGTGGGTGGCGCAACACGGAGAGACCGTGGTTGTGCCGGATACTTCGAAAGATACGCGATTTTTTTCAAAAGTAGACGAAAAGACAAAAACAGAGACGCAATCCATCGTGGCAGTTCCGGTACGGTTTCGCGATACGTGCCTGGGCGTCATTGAGTTGATCAATTGCATCGGGCCGGACGGATTCGATCCGCGCGATTTGAAGCTGCTGGAAGCGCTTTCTGACTTTGCGGCGATTGCACTGGAAAATGCGCGGCACGTAAAGCGGATTCACGAGCTGACGATTACGGACGATTGCACGTCACTTTACAACGCGCGGCATATGAGCGTGATTCTGGAGACCGAGATTTACCGGTCACAGCGTTACAACTATGAGTTTTCGTTGATTTTTATCGATCTAGATCACTTTAAGCAGGTGAATGACACGCAGGGGCACCTGGTTGGCTCGCGTTTGCTCGCGGATATCGGCAATGCTTTGAAAGAACATTGCCGGCTGATTGATTTTGCGTTTCGATATGGGGGCGATGAGTTCGTGTTGCTGCTGCCGCAGACTTCGAAGGATAACGCATTGAACGTGGCGCGGCGTTTGCACAAATTGATTCGGGAAACGGAATGGCTCGCTTCGGATGGCTTGAACCTCAAGTTGACGGCGAGTATGGGGGTGGCCGCTTACCCTGTAGATTCGCGAACGAAAGAAGGCTTGCTGCACCTAGCTGATGAAGCGATGTACCTGGTGAAGAATACGAATCGCGACAGCGTGGCTGCCGCGAATATTGGAATCCTGCCGGAACTGCCTGAAACTCCAGCGGCGAGTGCGGAAACCGCAGGGTAGCGGAACCCAAACCTGCGCGATGAATTCAACAAACTGAATTTAATTGCTTTCTTCAGGGGCTGAAGCCCGACCTCCTATACAGTCGTTGCGAATTTTGTTTAACTGAATCCATGCGAAGAAGTGAAGCGGCGAAGTACGCGCGATGGTCCGCAGCCGTGGCGCTTTGTTTGGCCGGGGTGACGGCAGCCGTCTATTTGGCACGCGGATGGCAACGTCATACTGCCAAGAAAAATGCTCCTCCTCCTGCGCCTGCATACGTCGATCGGCAACTGAGCGGGATTTCCTTTTCGAAGGTCGAAGGCAATCTGACGATTTATACGGTGGAAGCATCGCATTCCACGGATTTTAAAGGGCAATCGGCCAGCTTGCTGGAAGACGTGAAAATAACCGTTCTGGGGAAGAATCAGGATCGCAACGACATCCTGCACACACAAACCTGCCGCTACACAAAAAATCCAGAAAACATCGATTGCAGTGGCCTGGTGCAGATGGATCTGATGAGTGCTGCCGATGCGAAAGTGCTGAAAGACCGCCCAGAATTGTCTGCTTCGCGGATTGTGCACGTGGAAACGAAGGGCGTTACGTTCGAACGCACGACCGGAATTGCCAAGACCTCGGAACCGATTACGTTTCGTTTGCCGAATGGGACGGGAGAAGCGAAGGGCGTTGAGTACCACTCGAACGAGGGGCAATTGCAACTGCTGCATGACGTCCGCTTCAGTTTGACGCCGACTCCTTCGAAACCGGGAAAGAAAACTCATGCCGAGCCAGTGCAGATTCGCGGGACGCGGCTTGAATTTGACCGCGATTCGCACGCGATGTATCTGGCAGGGCCGGCAGAGGCTACGACTGCGGGGAGCCAGTTGAAGGCCGGGAGCGTTGCGATAGAACTGGATGAGAATTTTCGGGCCAGAAAAATTGTGGCAAGTGCAGGTGGCGCAGGGATCCGTCCGGAATTGCATTCGCAGGATCAAAAAGGCACGCGCGTGATGAATTCGGACACGATGATCGGGACGCTGACGGCGGAAGGCAAAGTAGCGGGAATTGCGGCGCAAGGGAACGTGACCGGTTCATCGGATGGAGTCGATGAGAAAGATGAGTTGGCTTCGAACGAAGCAAACGTGGAATTTTGGCCGGCGAGCGGGCGTGCCAAAGAGATTGCGCTGAAAGGCGCAGCGAAAGTACATACGATTTATAAGAAGAGCGGCGATTCGCGGGATTTGCAGTCGGAAGTGGTGCACATGACTTTTGCCGGGGCGACTCTGCAAGAGAAATCGCGGCCGCTGTTAGCGGAGACGCTGGCGCCGGGCACGGTTATTTGGACGAACGGAGCTTCAAAGGCTGCTGCGGCGGGTGAGCAGACAAAACTGCAGGCGGACCGGTTGCATTTGGATTTTGGCGATGCGGGGAAAGCGAAGCTTTTACAAGCTACAGGTAGCGTCCGTGTGGAGAAGAACGCTCAGGGGAAGGGAACACAGACGGCGACGGGGAAGTTTGGCGCCGCGCAACTGGAGGCGAGTGGCGGCTGGTCGCAGATGGAATTGCACGGGGATGTGCGATTGAAGGACGCGGAAAAGGTTGCGCAGTCGGACGATGCATTGTTCGTGAGGGTGGCGCAGTCCGCGTACCTTACGGGACATGCGCAAGTTCGAGACGCGACCACGGAAACGCACGCCGCGAAAATCACGTTTCATCAGGATTCCGGGGAGATTTTTGCCGAAGGGAACGTACGTTCGACGGACTATGCCGGGAAGCCCGGAGCGGTGCAGATTGGTGCGGCACCTGCGAATATTACGTCAGATACGTTGCAAGGGAATTCGAAGACGGGACGTGCTCTGTATAAGGGACATGCGCGATTATGGCAGGGCGAATCGACGATGGAAGCGGACTTGATCGAGTTACAGCGGGACGCTCGGACATTGAATGCGACAGGAAATGTTCGAGCGGTTTTTCTGCAAACGCCAACGCCGGTAGTTGCAACAACGACCACCACCACTACCGCCGCTCCCACAAAAAAAGCACCGCAGCTCTGGTACATTTTTGCAAGCAATTTGACTTATTGGGATAAAGAGAATCGCGCGCATCTGGAAAAGGACGTGACGGTACAATCCACGGATCAGAAAATTCATAGCGCGGCCATGGAGATTTACTTTACGCGAGCCAATTCCGCGAATGGCAGTGCTGTTGGAGCGCAACAGATCAGCCGAGCCGTAGGGACGGGTGGAGTGACGGTCGAGCAGGGGCAGCGGCGAGCCACAGCCGACCGTGGCGAATACTCTGCAGCTGACGGAAAATTCGTAATGACGGGCGGAACGCCGACAATTTTTGACGCGTCCGAAGGCACGACGACGGGACGCCAATTGACCTTCTTTTTAGCGGATGCTACGATCATCGTCGATTCTGAAAATGGTTCGCGTACGTTGACGAAGCACCGGGTTGAGAAATAACTGGACTGCTTCGGCGTTCCATTCTGGCGAGGTATGCTGAAGCTCCAAGCCGTCGAACTGAGCAAGTCGTACCGCGGTCGCAAAGTTGTTGATAACGTCGAGTTGGAGATTGGACAAGGGGAAGTTGTTGGGCTCTTGGGACCCAACGGGGCCGGAAAGACCACTACTTTTTACATCATTGTGGGTCTTGCCCGACCCGATTCCGGCCGAGTTCTCCTAAACGGCGACGAAATCACTGACTTGCCCATGTATCTGAGGGCGCGGAGCGGGATCAGTTATTTACCACAGGAACCATCAGTTTTTCGTCAACTGACTAGTGAAGAAAATCTACTTGCCGTCCTGGAAACTCTCCCTCTCACTCCAGAGCAGCAGCGCGACCGTTTAGAGGAGCTGCTCGTGCAATTGGGTCTCGAAACCGTGCGGACCAGCAAGGCGTACATGCTTTCCGGCGGAGAACGCCGGCGGCTGGAGATTGCGCGTTCGCTGACGCTGCAGCCGTCATTTGTTTTACTGGATGAGCCTTTTTCGGGCATAGATCCGCTGACCGTGAAGGACCTGCAGGAGATCATTCGTGACCTTGCAAAGTCCGGCATAGGAGTTCTGATCACGGACCACAACGTTCGAGAAACCTTGACCGTAACGGACCGCGCGTACATCCTGAGAGGTGGAAAAATCTTCAGGAAGGGTAGACCCGAGGAGCTGAGCAACGATCCGGAAGTGCGGCGCGTGTACCTCGGCGACCATTTCCGTTTGAACTAAAGGCGCTGACAGAAAGACCGCTAAAGACCATGGCCTGGCAGGGACTAAAACTCAACTTGAAAGTGGCGCAGAAGCAGATTCTGACGCCCGGCCTGGTGCAGATGGTCAGCGTACTGGCGCTGAACCGGCTGGAACTGCGCGAGATGATCAATCAGGAGATGATTGAGAATCCGGTTCTGGAAGAGCAGAGCGAAGAACCCACCGCAACAGACAATTACAGCGACGAAAATTTTATCCGAAACGAGACGGAAAAGGTTCCGGACAAGCCGGAGTCGAATCCATTTGATGAGTTCGATGTCGGGACGTTTTTTAATCAATATTTGGATACGGGCGGCGACGGCGGCCAATCGCAGGAACGTGAAGTAACCGAACGGCCTTCGTTCGAAAAGTTTCTTTCCTCGCCTGCGGGACTGACGGAGCATCTGAACTGGCAGCTCAGTGTGACGATCTGTTCGGAGAGCGTACGCGAGCTGGTGGAAAGCATTATCGGGAATCTGGATGAGAACGGGTATTTGACGGCGTCGATCGAAGAGCTTGGCCAGAGCGGAAAATATACGCAGGATGATCTAGACGATGCGATTGCCGTGGTACAGGACTTCGATCCTATTGGCGTTGGCGCGCGGGACTTGCGCGAGTGTTTATTGCTGCAGCTGAAAGCATTTGATCCACAGAACACTCTAGCGCAGCAGATTGTTTCAGAACACTTGAAGCAGGTGCAAGCGAACCAGTTGAAGGAAGTGGCGCGTGCGCTGAACCGCCCGATTGAAGTGGTGAAGCGTGCGCTGGATGTGATCAAGAAGCTCGATCCACGGCCTGGGCTGCGCTACAACAAGACAGAGCCGCGGCTGGTTGAGCCGGATGTCTATTTTCGCAAGGTGGATGGGCTTTGGCAGGTCTTTCTGAATGAAGACGACATGCCGCAGTTGCGCTTGAGCCCAACGTACCGGCGATTGCTAGCACGAGATGCAGCGGATCGCGATGTTCGAAATTACGTGAAAGAGCGGTTTACTGCGGCGATTCAACTTTTGAAAAACATCGAGCAGCGCAAGCATACGATTCTTCGCGTTTGCCAGAGCATTATTGCGCGGCAGGGGGAGTTTCTCGACCACGGGCCGGATGCGCTGAAGCCGATGATGATTAAGGAAGTCGCGGAAGAAGTGGGCGTGCATCCTTCCACCGTGAGCCGGGCTGTGGCGAGCAAATATGCCCACACTTCACAGGGAGTGCTTGAGCTGCGATCGTTTTTTAGCGAAGCGGTAAACGGACCCGAGGGCGGCGGGATGTCGCTGCTGACGCTGAAGCGGCTCGTGAAGAAAATGATTGATGAAGAAGATGCCACGCGACCACTGACGGACGATCAGATTGCGAAGAAGCTCGAAGACGCGGGCATACGAGTTACACGGCGCACGGTTGCAAAATATCGCGAAGACATGCGTATCCCCAGCACGCATCAGCGGCGGGTGAAGAGTTGAGCCGCCTCTAACCGTGAAGCCGCGTTCCACCCGCGAAACACGGCAACTGGTCATTCTGACCGGGCTTTCTGGTTCCGGAAAAAGTACAGTCCTCCGCGCTTTCGAAGACATGGGTTTTTATTGCGTGGACAATCTCCCAGTCGAATTGATTCCTATTTTTGCGGAGCTTCACGCGGCAGGTGAAGCGGATTTTGCGCGAGCCGCACTGTTAGTGGATGCGCGCGAGGGCTCACAACTCGAGAAGTTGCCGCCGCTGTTGAAGCATTTGCGGAAGGATCATCCAATCACGCTGGTTTACATTGAAGCCGGTGATGATGCGCTGTTGCGGCGGTATAGCGAGACGCGACGGCCGCATCCGTTGGGCAAGGCGCTTTCGGTAAGAGAGAGCTTGCGTCACGAGCGCGATCTGATGGAACCAATCCGCAAACTGGCGGACGTTACGATAGATACCACGCAGTTCAATGTTCACGAGCTGCGGCACTTTATTACGGAGCGATTCAAGAGTGCAGACAAGCGCCCGCTTCTGGTGTCGCTGGTAAGTTTTGGATACAAGTACGGTCTGCCGAGCGACAGCGACCTGGTGTTCGACGTACGATTTTTGCCGAATCCGCATTTTGTGCCACGGCTGCGGCGCTTCACGGGGAAAGACGCTAAAGTTCGGCGGTTTATTCTTTCCTATCCACAGACTGGCCAGTTCCTTCGCAGAATAGAAAGCATGCTTACATATTTGATTCCGCACTACATTTCCGAAGGAAAGAGTTATTTGACGATTTCCTTTGGTTGCACGGGCGGAAAGCACCGTTCGGTGATGCTCGCCGAAGCGTTGCAGAAAGCGCTGAAGAAGTGTGGTTATTCGACGAAGGTAACGCACCGCGACATTGAGAAGTAAAACGACGCCCGCGCAAACTTGACACACTGCGTCGCGGACGAATAGCGTACCAAGTGCTCAGTCCGGGGGATTCTCGAGCGTGGCCTCGTTTTTTTCACCACAATTGAAGCGGCTTCTCGGCTACGTGCGACCGTATTGGGTTGGCATGGTGGTTGGAGTTGCGCTGTTAGCGATAGTAGCGATTGCCGAGGGCGCGGTAGCGTTGTTGATCGCTCCGGTATTCGATCGAGTGCTCAATCCCGCCAGTTCGGATTCCAATATTTTGCTTTTCCGGGTTCCTGTCAGTGGCACTCCGATTTACATCAATCACCTGTTTCCGCATTCCATTCACAACGTCTGGACGGTTGTGGTCCTTTCGCTGCTGATTCTGTACGGAGTGAAATCGCTTTGCGAATTTGCGGGCGTTTCGCTGATTCAATACATTGGGCATCGTTCCATCACTGATTTGAGGAATGCGGTTTACGCGCGGATTATCCGGCAACCGATTGCGTTCTTTCAGGAACAATCCGCTGGGAGGATCTTTTCGGCGGTAATCAATGACGTCGAACGCGCGCGGCTGGCTATTTCCGAATATTTGGCAGAACTCTTTCGACAGGCTTTTCTGTTCCCGGTGTATTTGGCAATTTTGCTTTACCTCGATTGGAAAATGACCCTGGCTTGCGCGGTACTGTTGCCAATCATCGTTTGGCCAATCGGTAAGCTGGGAAGGAAAATCCGACGCTCTGTGGAGAGCAGCCAGACGCGGCTAGGCGAGCTGACACAGATTTTGCAGGAGACAGTTGGCGGGAATCGCATCGTAAAAGCGTTTGGGATGGAGGATTTTGAAATCGCAAAGTTTCGCGGCGCTTCGCGGCGGCTTTTGCGAGAAACGATGCGATGGGTGCGCGCGCAAGTGGCGACATCCCCGTTGATGGATATGTTGCAGCCGATCGTGATCGGACTTCTTCTTTTGTATGCGCGCGGACGGATTCAAGCAGGCGTGCTGACAACGGGCATGTTCATTGCATTTGTGTACGCGCTGTTCAAGTCGTATGAGCCGGTGAAGCGTATCGGGGCAGTCTACCAACAGTTTGAACAGGCGCAGGGTGCAACGACGCAAGTGTTCGCCTATCTGGACCACATACAAGAGGAACACGACGTCCCGGGCGCGCGAGATTTGCCTCCATTTTCGACTGATGTGGATTTTCACAACGTGGAATTTTCCTATGAATCGAATCCCGTGCTTCGGAGTGTTTCTTTCACGGCGAGAAAGGGCGAAGTTGTGGCACTGGTCGGCAGTAGCGGCGCGGGGAAGACAACTCTGGTGAATCTGTTGCCACGCTTCTATGACGTGACGTCGGGAAGCATTCTTGTAGACGGAACGGATATTCGCGAAGTGCGGTTGCGTTCTTTGCGTGCGCAGATCGCAATTGTGACGCAGGAAAACATCCTGTTTCACGACACGGTTTGGAACAATATCTGCTACGGATTGGCCGGAGTTTCGAAGGAACGCGTGACTTCCGCCGCGCAGGCAGCACTGGCGCATGATTTTATCCAAGAGCTCCCTTCGGGCTACGACACCATCATCGGCGAACGCGGCACGCGGCTGAGCGGCGGACAACGGCAGCGCATTGCAATAGCACGCGCGATTCTTAAGGATTCTCCAATCTTGATTCTCGATGAAGCGACTTCGGAACTGGATGCCGAATCCGAAATGTTCGTTCAGAAGGCATTGGCAAACCTGATGGTAGGGCGCACGACGTTTGTCATCGCTCACCGCTTGGCAACGATTCGCCGCGCGGATAAAATCCTTGTTCTCGAGGACGGGCAGATCCGCGAGAGCGGAACCCACGCCGAACTTCTTGCACGTGGCGGTACTTATGCCCGGCTTCATGATTTGCAATTTGCGGACGACGAGATGCTGGCCCCCGCACCGTCCGCGTCGGCCATCCGGCCATCAACGGGGGGATCAACATGAGCAACCGAAGCACAGCAGCTACCGCAAGGAAGCCGGAATGTTTGTCCATGACGGGCTACGCGCAAGCGCGCGGCGAAGTGAATGGCTGGGCGATTCGAGTCAGCATCAAGAGTGTCAATCACCGGTTTTTGGATTTGAAGCTGCGCTTGCCGGAAGGGTTCGATTTGTACGAGTTGCGTTTGCGCCAGGTTGTGCGGGACCGCATTCATCGCGGGCATGTGGACGTGCACGTAGGCGTCGAACCGGGTGCAGCGACGCCGATGCACGTGAATCGCGATCTTGTACAGGCGTATTTGAAAGCGGCGGACGATTTGAGATTGCAAACTTCGGTCACTGCGGAGCTGGATGTAGTCGCGTTGTTGCGACTTCCCGGCGTGATCGGGGGGCTGGCGCCGGTTGTTCCGGAAAGTGAAGAGGAGCAGGAGCAGCTTGGACGGACCCTGGATGGATGTCTTCTAGAAGCGCTCGGCAAATTGGATGAAATGCGCCGTGCCGAGGGGCGCCATCTTGTGGACGATTTGCGCGGGCGGCTGGCCCGGATTCGCGAGCTTGTGGATCAGGTGAGCGTGCACGCGGCGACTTTGCGGCCGGCGTTTGCCCGAAGGCTGGATGCGCGTTTGAAAGATTTGCTCGGAAGCACGACGATTGATCCGGCGCGTATTGCGCAGGAGGCCGCGATACTAGCTGAACGGAGCGACATCAGCGAAGAGCTCGACCGTTTGCGCAGCCATTTGCTGCAATTCGGGAAATTGCTGGATGGCGCTGGTGAACTTGGAAAGAAACTTGATTTTTTGCTTCAGGAAATGCACCGCGAAGCGAACACGATGCTTTCCAAAACGCCCGGTGTGGAAAACGATGCGCTGGCGATTACCGGATTGAGCCTGGAAATCAAAGCGGAGATTGAAAAACTGCGAGAACAGGTACAAAACATCGAATGAACGCGGGACACGGAAGCGGTCCAATGGTTTTGATTGTTTCCGGGCCGTCTGGCTCGGGAAAATCGACTTTGGTGCAACGCGTTTTACAAATGCCAGGGACGATGGCTTCGCGATCATGTACTACCAGGCCGCGCCGCGCGACCGAGTCCAGCGGGAAGTGCTATGATTTCGTCACAGAAGCTGAGTTCGATGCCATGGCTGCCCGCGGTGAATTTCTGGAGTACGCGAGAGTTTTTGGCAAGCACTCGTACGGAACGCCGAAGAAATGGCTCGAGGAATCTCGTGCGAAAGGCCTCGACCTCGTTCTGGAGATTGATGTTCAGGGTGCGGCTCAGGTAAAAGAGAAGTTGCCGGAGTCCATAGCGATTTTCATTTTGCCGCCGTCGCGTGCAGAATTGGAGCGCCGGTTACGCAGCCGGGGGCAGGATTCAGACGAAGAAATTGCGCGGCGTCTGGCGAGGGCGCGTGATGAGATTCAAGCATTCGGCAAATATTACGATTTTTGTGTTGTGAATGAAGATGTTGAAAAAGCGAGTCGCGAAGTTGAAGCAATTGTAACCGCGCTGCGATGCTCCAGTGTACGGCGCCGCGCGCTGGTAGAAAATCTTCTGGCGTCATTTGGAGGGAAAGATTGACAATGACCGTGCAGACAAAAGCCCCCGAAAGTCAGTTTGCCTATGTAGTCCTAGCGGCACGCCGCGCTCGCCAATTGATGGCAGGCGCACCGCCGCTGGTGGAAAATCCGCGCACGTTGAAATATACGCGCGTGGCTTGCGAAGAAATTGATTACGGGCTGATCGAATACGAATTCAACCCCGGTACGAACACGGAAGAAGACAAGGATGGCAATAAGCGGCGAAAGTAGCGCGCCGCGGAGCCTCCCATGCGCATCACGCTTGGCGTTACCGGCGGAGTTGCAGCCTACAAAGCCGCGGAATTGGTGCGTCGTCTGCAGCAGGACGGTTTCACCGTACAGGTTGTGATGACGCGATCTGCGCGCGAGTTTGTAACGCCCCTCACTTTTGCAGCGCTTTCCGGACAAAAAGTAATTGCGGATCTTTTCGCTGAATCCGGCGGCGAAGCGAATCTGGAAAGTGCGATTGAGCATATTGCCGTTGCGCAGCGGACGGATTTGCTGCTTGTTGCGCCTGCGACTGCGGACGTGATTGCGAAATTTGCGCGCGGTATTGCTGACGATTTCTTGAGCACGCTGCATCTCGCGTCGACTGCACCCGTAGTGCTGGCGCCGGCGATGAACGTAAATATGTGGAACCATCCGGCGACGCAGGAAAATCTGGAGATGCTGCGCGCGCGCGGCGTTCACATCGTGCAGCCGGACGAAGGCTATCTTGCGTGCGGGATGACTGGTCCTGGGCGGCTTGCAGGGCAAGAAGCCATTGTTGCCGCGGTGCGGGAAGTGCTGAAGGTGCAACGCGATTTTAGCGGGGAGACGGTGCTCGTAACGGCAGGCCCGACTTGTGAAGACATTGATCCGGTGCGATACATCACGAATAGGTCGTCTGGAAAAATGGGATACGCTGTTGCAGAAGCCGCGGCGCGGCGTGGAGCGCGTGTGGTGCTGATTTCGGGGCCGACGTCTCTGGATGCGCCTGCGGACGTAGAACGAGTAAGCGTTCGAACCGCACTCGAAATGCATCGGGCCGTGCGCCAACATTTTTCTGAGGCATCGGTGGGAATTTTTGCGGCTGCAGTGGCGGATTATCGTCCTACGGAACAGCTCTCGCAAAAAATCAAACGGTCAAAAGAGCCGCTAGCGGTCCGGCTTGAGCCGAATCCTGATATTCTTGCGGACGTTGCAGCGGAGAAAGGTTCGCGCCTGGTAGTAGGCTTCGCAGCGGAAACGGATCACGTCGCGGAAAACGCACGAAAGAAACTTTCCGCAAAGAATGCGGATTTGATCGTTGCGAATGATGTCACCGCGGAAGGCGCGGGATTTGATTTGGATACTAACGTTGTAACACTTCTGGCCCGCGACGGCCGAGACTTGCCGCTTCCGAAAATGACCAAGCGCGAGGTCGCGGAGCGCATTCTGGATGAAATTGTTCGCCTGCGAAGCGTACTGCGCGCTGCGGCACAACATTCCGACTGAAGCGAATCATGCCCGAGAGCCTGCCCGAATCCCTCAAACAAAAACTTTCTGACCGGCTGAGTTTTTACGAAGACATAGGCGTTGGGCAATTCTACCGAGATCGTGGCGGCATTGGGCCCTCACAACAACAAATGGCCCGAGCTGCGCGGGAATTTACTCAAGCCGTTGAGGAGCCGAGTTTGCCGAAAAAAGAGTCGAAGCCCGTGCCGTCTGCTGCTCCTGCGCCTTCACGCAAGCTTGAATTGCCACACGTGGATTCTGGGCCTTCCCTTTTTGAAGTGACGAGCAAGATCGAAAACGACACGCTGCTGAAGATTCGGGAAGACCTCGGCGACTGCAAGCGGTGCAAACTGCACAAAACGCGGCATAGCATTGTTTTTGGCGATGGCAATCCGAAGGCGCAGCTGGTATTTGTCGGCGAAGGGCCGGGAGCGGACGAAGACGCGCAGGGCTTGCCATTTGTTGGCAGGGCAGGAAAACTTCTCACGCAGATGATCGAAGCGATGGGCTTGCAGCGCAAGGACGTTTATATCTGCAACGTCGTGAAGTGCCGGCCCCCACAAAATCGCCAGCCGGAAAAGGACGAAGTTGCGGAATGCTCGCCGTTTTTGTTTCGCCAGATCGACACAATCGCGCCGAAAGTGGTCGTTTGCCTGGGTGCCACGGCTGCGAAGACAATTCTGCAAACGGAACGAGGAATTTCTCAATTTCGCGGAGAGTGGCTGGAATTCCGCGGCAGAAAATTAATGGTGACCTATCATCCGGCATATCTCTTACGCAATCCGGCGGCAAAAAGCGACGTCTGGAAAGACCTGCAAAAAGTCATGGCTGAACTTGGCCTCACCGTGAAGCGTAAGCCCTCGTAAAAATTTATGGGAATTTTCCTTGGCTTGGCCACGGCGCTGGCCTGGGGCAGTTCGGATTTTTTGGCGCGATTTGTTACGAGGCGTATCGGCACGCTTCGCTCTTTGTTTTACATGCAGACCTGGGGCTTTCTTCTGCTCACGGTCTATCTCATCTCTACTCATTCTTGGGGACATTTATTCGATGGCTCCGGCTGGCGTCCCTGGGCATGGGGTTTTCTTGCCGGCGGGTGCAACACGGTCGCGATGTTTTCGTTCTATCGATGTCTTGAAGTTGGGAAGGTTGCTGTAGTCGCGCCGCTTTCTGCAAGCTATCCCGTGCTCACGTTACTTCTATCGACGTTTTCCGGCGAACGTCTGACAATCCTACGCGTTTGCGGTGTTGCGGTGACGCTCCTTGGTGTCATCTTAGTTGCGCGCGGCGAAGCGGGTTCGGATGAGGCTTCGAAGAGCGCGAAACGCGGGATTGCCTGGGCATTGTTTGCCGCAATTGCTTTCGGCGCTCTCTTTTGGATTCTTGGACTCCGCATTATCGCAACCACTGGACCTTACGCCTCTCTGTGGCTCATTCGCATGACTGGATCGCTTGTGTCACTCTCTGCGCTGCATCTCAAGCGAATTCAAGTTTTCAAGTCGCTGGGCGCGTCCAATTGGCAGCCCACGGTCATGGGCTTTCTCGATACAGGTGCATTTGCTCTGAGTAACCGAGGGATGCAAATGGAACAGGTCTCGATCATCACTGTACTTTCCTCGCTTTACGGAGCGGTCACTGTAATTCTGGCAGCCGTGCTGCTTCGCGAACGTGTGAGCCGCCTGCAATGGCTTGGCATCGTTGCGACCTTCGCTGGCATTTTTCTCATCAGCCGGTGAGTTTTGGCTCTGCTGGTACACTAACCAACGAAATGTCCGCTTCGTTTTGCAATGTAGCGCTGGCGGTTCCGCTGCGCACGACTTTTACTTACTCGATTCCTGAAACGCTGCGCGCCTCGGTGCAGCCTGGCTGTCGCGTGCTAGTGCCTTTTCGAAAAAAAAACCTCGTTGGTGTTGTGATTGAAGTGCTGGAAAAGGCGCCTGATGGCACGAAGCTGCGCGACATTACTCGCATTATTGATCTGATTCCGGCGCTTACTCCGAAACTTCTCGAACTCGGTCAGTGGATCGCAAACTATTATCTCGCGCCAATCGGAGAAGTGTTTCGCTCGATGCTGCCGCCACTTACCGAACTTGCTTCGCGCCGTGAAGTCGCTCTGACTACTGCCGGGCGCGTGCTTGCAGAGGAGCAGGGCCGGAATTTTCTCTTAGCCGGAAGCGGCGGAGGGGAATCGCGTGCTCTAGCCGAATTGTTCAAGAAAGGGAAGGCGCTTTCGCTTGCGGCTGCAGTGAAACTCGATATCTCTGCGGACTTGTTGCAGCGATTGCAGCGGCGCGGTTTGGTCGAAATTCGTGAAACGGTAAAGGGCCGCAAACGCAAAACACAAAGAATCATCGCCTGGAAGGGCGAAGGTACTGGAAAACCGGGGGAAACGGAAAAGCTGGAACGTTTGCGTGCGCTGCTGGAAACCGAGCGCGGCCCTTTGCCGATGCCGCAGCTTTTGAGGCTAGCGCGCGTTTCGCGTTCGCTAATTGAGCGACTGATTCGCGAGGGCGTGCTGACTTCCTGGGAAGAGCCGCTAGACCCTGCGGAGGATCCTTTCGATTCGGGTTATGAGCCGCCCGCACACACGCTGAATCCGGCGCAGGAATCTGCGTTTGGTCAGATTCGTGCACGATTCGAATTGGGAGAGTTTGGGGTTCAGTTGCTGCACGGCGTAACGGGAAGTGGGAAGACCGAAGTTTATTTGCGCGCAGTGCAAGATACGCTCGCTCGCGGGAAGACCGCAATTGTGCTTGTTCCTGAGATTGCGCTGACGCTTTGGGTTGGCCGCCAATGCCGCGCTTGGTTTGGCGCACAATTCGAAGGCGTGGTTGTTTTGCACTCTGCGTTGAGCGACGTGGAACGTGCCCGCGAATGGTGGCGCGTGCGTCATGGAGAAGCGCGGGTGGTAGTAGGTACTCGCTCGGCTGTGTTTGCGCCGCTCGAAAATCTTGGACTCATCATCGTGGATGAGGAACAAGAGTCCAGTTACAAGCAAGAAGAGACACCTCGCTATCACGGGCGAGACGTTGCGACCGTTCGTGCAAAAATGGAAAACGCGTTAGCGCTGCTTGGATCCGCAACGCCATCCCTGGAGACCTATCATCACGCCCGCGAGGGGAAGTATGAGTTGCTCACGATTGCGTCGCGTGTGGCGTCGCGGCCCTTGCCTTCGGTGGAGATCGTCAGCCTTCGGGATGAATTTCAGCAGACGCACAAAACCAGCCCGATTTCCTCGGCGCTGCATGCTGGCATTCAGGAATGCCTGGCGAACGGTACGCAGGCGCTGATTCTCATCAATCGCCGCGGGTATTCGTGGTCTGTTTTATGCAGGAGCTGTGGTGCATCAGTGCAATGCGTGAATTGCAGCATTTCGATGACGCACCACAAGAGCCGCAACCGGCTTGAGTGCCACTACTGCGGCTCGATTCAGCAAATTCCAAAGCAATGCCCGAAGTGCCAGTCGCAGTATGTCTATTTTTTTGGAGAGGGTTCGGAACATCTTGAAGAGCGCTTACGAAAAGAATTTCCAGGCGCCAGAATTGCGCGATTAGATCGCGATACGGCGCGCACCAAGCGCCAGTTTCAAGAAACCCTCGGTGCATTTGCCGGCGGCGCACTGGATATTCTTGTGGGCACGCAAATGTTGGCCAAGGGGCACGATTTTCATCGCGTTACACTGGTAGGAGTTATAAGCGCGGATGCGTCGCTTAGCATGCCGGACTTCCGAGCCGCAGAGCGCACCTTTCAACTACTCACACAGGTTGCAGGGCGCGCTGGTCGCGGCGATCTTCCCGGCCGCGTTCTGATTCAAACCTACTATCCGGAACACTACGCGATCCAAGATGCGGTGAAGCAGGACTATGCAGCTTTCTTCGAACGCGAGCTGCATTTCCGCCGCGTTATGGCCTATCCACCGTTTGCTTCGCTTGCGAATGTAATCATCCGCGACACCAGCCTCGAGAGGGCAATTCTTTGGTCGCGGCGGCTCTCGGAGTATTTCACCCCGCACAACGGTGAAGGAGTTCGTGTCCTCGGCCCCGCTGCTGCGCCGCTCGCGCGTCTAAAGCGCGAACACCGTTTTCAGTTCCTACTGAAATCAAAAAGCAGAGCAAAACTCACTCGTTTGCTTTCCGGGGCGTTGTCTTTCTGCGATTCGAAGGAGATTCCTCAGACTGCAATTCTCGCTGATGTGGATCCAATTTCGCTGCTTTAGCCCGGCACTATGCCGTGCGTTTGCGCCAGCGCCAGAAGAAATAGACAGGCACTCCGGCGGCGAGCAATGCCAGTGCGGCCAGCACGTGTCTGAATTGGGTGGGGTCGATTGTTGCGCGATAGATCGCGTTGCCAACAATCGCGACGGCGGCAAGAACAAAAATTATTGGCGTCCACGGATAGCCGGGTACGCGATAGGGAAACGCGCGATTTGCGTATTTGCGACGCAACGGGAAGATTGCCGCTCCGGCCAGGCCGTAGAAAATCCAACCGACAAAGATCACACCTTCAACAAGCTCCGAGAATTTTCCAGCTTGCGTGAGTATTGCAGCAAGCACGCCCAGTGAAATCACCGCAGCAGCCGGCGTGTGAAACTTTGGATGCACTTCTGCCAGCTTCTTGAAAAATACTTCGTCCTTCGCCATCGCGTAAAAGACGCGGGGAGCTGTCAGGATCACGCTGTTCGTGGAACTGAATACAGAAATGAGAATCGTTGCCGCGACGAATTTTCCGGCCCATTCGCCCAAAACCGCTTTCGCGGCAGTCGCGGCGATTGCATCCGTTGCAGCAGCAGCCGTCGGCCCAATTGCAACGAGATAAGCGAATACTGCAATCAGGTAGAGCCCAATAAACAACAAGGAGCCGAGCAAGAATGCCTTTGGGAACGCGCGCTCCGGCTCAACTACTTCTCCTGCGCTGTATGTTCCGAACTGCCATCCTTCGTAAGCCCAGAGTGCTGCGATCATCGCCAGGCCGAAACTGGATAGCAGTGAGAAACCGTGAAGGTCCGTTTTCACAGCGGATAACATGTCCGCACCGTGGTGCCCTACGGAAAATAACGCGGCGCTGAGCACGACCACCAGTCCGGCCTTGATTGCCGTCGTAACATTTTGCAGATTGGAGCTCTCGCGTGTACCCCATACGTTCACGGCGGTTACAACAGCGATCATCAGGATGGAAGCAGCGTTAGCTTGCCACGGCGAGAGTTGCACAATTTCATTCAAATATTTAGTGAAGGCACGAGCCAGCGCAGCGATCGTTCCACTCGCGATCACAACGAAAAGGCACCAGCCGTATAAAAACGCGGGCAGCGCGCCAAATCCGTCACGAATGTAACAATACAGTCCACCTGCTTCGGGATTCGCCGCGGCAAGCTCCGCGTATGTGAGCGCGCCAAGCAGCGAAAGCACGCCTCCGACGATCCACACAAGCAAAGACAGCCCGACGGAGCCGTGTACCTGACGCAGGATCAGACCTGGCGCGATAAAAATCCCCGAGCCAATTACGGAGCCAACAAAAAGATAGAGAAGGTCTCGCAGCCGAATCGTGCGGACAAGAGTGGTCATTTGCTCCCGAGGTACCGCGGTCTGAGGAATCCCGCGGCGCCGGGCATCATAAGCTTACTTAGAAAAATTTGGCAGAGAAATTCGAAAATCGGGCGCTCTGTGTTCGCAACGCGTTCTACTGGCCTTCCAGGCCTTGCAGTTCTTTGCCTGGCTTGAAACGGACAGCTTTTCCAGGAGGGATATTCACTTCTTCGCCGGTGCGTGGATTGCGTCCAATTCCCGTCTTGCGCGGGCGCACGCTGAACACGCCAAATCGCCGCAGTTCGATTCGCTGGCCACGCCCCATGGCGTTCTTCAGCGATTCAAACACGGTCTCCACTGCTTGTTCCGCTTTCACGCGGCTGACGCCGGTGCCTTCGAGTTGCACCAACACCGCGTTCACAATGTCCAGCTTAATCACGCAATCCTCCGCATCTACTGTCGCCCGATGCTAGAGGCACTGCCGCGGGTTGTCAAGACGCAACGCCCTGCAATACACTGACTGTCTCTTCGTACAGGTTTTTTGCACGCAAACTTTTTTGCACCATTCAACTTATCGCGTAAATCGGAGGCATGGATGTCGGTCAAGCCGGATCGTTGGATTCGCAAAATGGCGCTGGAACACAAAATGATCGAGCCGTTCACGGATCGGCAGGTCCGCGAAGGCGTCATCAGCTATGGAGTGTCGTCCTACGGCTACGACATCCGCGTCGCCGATGAATTTCAGATTTTCACCAACGTGAACACGACGATCGTCGATCCTAAGCATTTCGATGCGCGCTCTCTCGTAGCATACAAAGGCGACGTTTGCATCGTGCCGCCGAACTCATTTGCGCTTGCACGCTCGATCGAATATTTTCGAATCCCTCGCAACGTGCTGACGATTTGTCTTGGCAAATCCACCTACGCGCGTTGCGGCATCATCGTGAACGTCACGCCGTTCGAACCGGAATGGGAAGGTTTCGTCACACTCGAAATCAGCAACACCACGCCGCTGCCTGCAAAAATTTACGCAAACGAAGGGCTTTGCCAGGTTCTTTTCTTCGTTTCCGATGAAGACTGCGAAGTCAGTTACAAGGACAAAAAAGGGAAATACCAAGCGCAGGCCGGCATCGTGCTGCCGCGGCTTTAGCCAATCCGATCAATGATGAGTTTCTCTACGTTTTAATCTGGGTTAGTCCGCTGTTGTGTGTCTCTTCGATGGACACGGCGGCTTCTAGTGCAAATCCCGCTTCACGCCAACCGTCCAGACCGCCTTCGAGTGGCCGAATTCGCTTAACGCCTTGTTTTCTAAGGAGCAGCGCCACACGGGCGCTGGTAGCTTCGTTTGGTCAAGTACAGTAGAGGATGACTTCGCGATCCGGCGGCAACCGGTCGTGTTTTTCCTCCAATTCCTTCACGTCCATGCGAAACGCGCCCGGGATTGTTTCCGGGTCGGCTTCAAAATCCAGAGAGTGGCGCAGGTCTACGATTACAAGTTCTTCGCCTGAGTCGATTTTTTCTTTCAGCTCTCCCGGAGTGATGCGGCCAATGCGTAGCTCATGCAGGAATCTTTGCCGTCCAATGAACTTCCAGGTGATGTAGCCAGCCAGCGCGCCGACAATCAGCACCAGCAGTCCACTGCCGAGTGACGCCGCACGTTCCGCGATGACTTCGATTTGTCCGCTGAAGATATAGCCAAGGAGTAGAAACGCGCCCGCCCATAGAAACGAGCCAAGAAAATCCCACAGTAGAAATTTCCGCCCGCGCATGTGGAAAATTCCGGCAAGCGGTGGCGCCGCGGTGCTCAACCCCGGAACAAATTTCGCAACGAGGAGGGAGCGCGCACCTTGCTTTGCAAATACGCCTTCTGTGCGGCGTACGCAGGAATCGGGCTCCAGCGAGATGCGGCAGAGGAATTGAAGAACGCGGATCCCTTTTTTGCGCCCCAATTGGTACCAGAGGCCGTCCGCAATTACAGCGGAGGCAGCAGAAAGGAGAAGGCAAAACCAGAAACTCAGGTGACCGCGACCGGCAAGGGCTCCGGCAGCCAGCAGGAAAGGAGTGGCAGGCAAGGGCAAACCGACCTGTTCGGCAAAAACCATGCCCGGAAGCACTATATACCCATGCCGCAACAAAAATTCCAATGTCCCGTGCATACTCCCGAGCTGTTCCCCAGCCATCGTCCGCCCTGACCCAAATCTGCCTACTTCACGAATTCAGCAGTATGCCCCCACTGGCCGCTCATGACAAATTCACGAATCCGTTTGCGGGTGCGGGGAGCTTTCTCTCTAGTTTGATACGGCTCGGGCAGAGAAGATGCATCGCCCGGATAACCAATTGCCATCGCAGCAATGGGTTCCCAGCCCTGCGGAATGTTGTAAGCCTCTTTCGCTGTTTCCGGGTCGAACCCAGCCATTTGGTGGACAACCAGTCCGCGAGCTGTCGCTTCGAGTGCGAGCTGCAAACTGGCCGCTCCAACGTCATATTGGGCATTGCGGTTCGCGGCGTTGTTTTTTGCAAACGCCAACTCTGCCACGGCAATCACAAGCACCGACGCTCTCTTCGCCCAGTTGGCGTTGAACTCAATCAGAGTGCCGAGTGATTTCTCGAAATTTTCGGTGTCGTCCTTGGTAGCGACGATGTACGCCCATGGCTGCTCGTTGTTACTCGAAGGCGCCCAGCGCGCGGCCTCGAACAGGCTTTGCAGAACTTCGGGTGAAACTGGCTTGTCGCTGAATGCGCGCGGGCTCCAACGGTTCTTGATCAATTCCTGAACGGGGTATTCCACAGGTGCCGGATTGCTCATCGTCGCTCTCTCCAAGGAAGAGCAGACCGCTTACTTCGCGGCCTGCTTTACCATCTCCAGATCAATCGTGATATTTACCGTGTCTCCGACCACCACACCGCCGCCGTCCATATTCGCGTTCCACTTCACGCCGTAGTCCTGGCGGTTCACCTGCGTCGTTGCACTCACAGCTGCTCGCGTGTTGCCCCAGGGGTCCTTCACCGCTTGTGTCGGTCCTTCCACATTCAGCACAACTTCCTTCGTCACGCCGTGAATTGTGAGGTCTCCCGTCACCTTAAGTTTTCCCGTTCCGGCAGATTCCACTTTTTTCGATTTGAACGTCATGGTCGGAAACTTTTCCACGTCGAAAAATTTTTCGCTCTTCAGATCCTGATCGCGGTTCGGTTCGCCTGTGTTCACCGTCTTCGCGTCGATCGTCACGTCAACCGTGGACTTGGTTATGTCTGCGTCATCCCATTTCACCGTTCCCGTTACGTTTTTGAACTCACCGCGCACCGTCGAAATCATCAGGTGCTTTACTGCGAACTGTGCCGCTGTATGTGCCGGATCGATCTGCCAAGTCGTGGTTGCCGCCGGGGCTTGTGTCGCCATGACTGCTGTCAAAGCTAGTGCCGTTGCAAACTTCCGAATTGTCTCGCGCATATGCCTTCTCCTTTTTCGTTTTTAGCCAAAACTTAAGATGCTTCCGAGGGTCCCTTCGATGCGGGTTTTTGGCATTCGCCGAGCAAATCCGCAAGCTGCTTGAGTTTTGTAGCGTTCATGTGCTGGAACTGTTGTTTGTGCATTTCGCGCACGGGTTGATCCAGCCTTTTCAACATTTCCATGCCTTGTGCGGTTATGCGCGTCTTTACTACCCGACGGTCGTCCTTTTGCCGCTCGCGAGTAATCAAGCCACGCTTTTCCATTCGGTCGAGTAAACGCGTCATGTCCGGATCGTGCGAAATCATCCGATCACCCACGCTCCTGCAGGGAAGGCCGTCCTGCCCTGCGCCGCGCAAGATTCTAAGTACGTTGTATTGCGTTCCTGTTAGCCCATGCGATTTGAGCAGTTGTTCCGCCTGTTGGCCCAGATAGTCGGCAGCCTTCATGACTGCGATAAATATCTGGTCCTCGAGCGGCGGTTGCTGACGGTTCGCTTTGGGAGGTGAACTCATGCCCCGCAATATAGTCGTGATAACGACTATTGTCAAGAGGAAAATTTAGGCTTTTTTGAGGGGTCTCAAGTGCACCTCACTCAGAAAACTTTGATCGCCTTGCGTCGCAATCATGGCCACCGCATGCGCCACGTCTTCCGCCTTAAGCACTTTTGCCGCGTCCTTTGGACCACGGCCGGAAAATTCAGTAGCCACGCTTCCCGGGCACACTGTGCTCACTCGAATTCCGTGCTCGCGCAGGTCTTCCGCCATGCAACCGCTTAACCCTTGGAGGCCCCACTTTGAGGCGCAGTAGATTCCGCCTCCTGCAAATACGTTTTTTCCCGCGAGGGAACTGATGTTGATGATGTCTCCGCCGCCTTGCCGGATCATCCCGGGAATCACCGCGCGGGAAACCAGGAACACACTTTTCAAATTCGTGTTCATCAAGCGATCCCACTCTTCTTCGCTTTTCTCGTGAACAGATCCGAACAGGCCCATGCCTGCGTTGTTCACAAGAAGATGAATCTGGCCAAAGGCGGCAACCACTTGCTCGATTAACTTGGCAACCTCGCTCGCACGTGTCACGTCAGCGCGCAATGCGGCTGCTTTCACTCCTTGTGCACGCAACTCTCTTTCGGTTTGTGTAAGCTTTGCTTCGTCCCGACCGCAAATAGCGACGCCTGCTCCGAGGCTCGCCAGCTTCAATGCAATGGCTCGGCCGATTCCGCGGCCGCCTCCTGTAACTAGGGCGGTTTTTCCCGTAAGGTCTTTACGTACTGTTCCGTTCGTACCATTTGTTTCGCTTATGCTCGCCATGAGAATTCTTCTTTCCCGGGCCACTTTTTTTGTGCCAGACTCATCATATTCATCAGACACGCGAGTGGCAAAAGCCGTCCCCATCGGCTGGGCTGCTTGAAGGCGAGACAATGGCATCACTCGAAGGCGCTTCCGAACCGCACAGGTTTTGTGGCAACGATTTGCACAAATGGTTACAACGTTACGGCTTGCGATTGCGCCGCGCATTTTCTTATAATCCCAAAGCTTTCCAGGGCGACGAACTACTAGAATTTTGTACATAAATTTGTTGTTCCGCTGGACTCTTTCCGCGGCGCAACGGAGTCTAATCTTCCAGGTTCCTTAGCGAGGAGAATCGGAATGAACGCAACACGACGATTGACAGGGTTGGCGGTCTTAGCGGCCCTGTGTCTTGTTCTTGGCAGCGCTTCGGGCGCTTATGCGCAGGCAGCTGCTGCGCCGGGCGGCCAGGACCAAGGGGCTAGCAAGCAGCCGTACACGATGGCGGAGTACAACTCGTACAAGGCTTGCGCCGACGACAAAGTTCCGGCTTCGCAGATTAAGTGCCTCGACGATTTTGTTTCCAAATATCCGAACTCCGCATTGCTGATCTATGTTTATCCGCTCTACTACCAAGCCTATGGCACGCAGAAGAACTACGCCAAAGTAATTGAAAACGCCGATAAACTGGTTGCTCTTGGCGACAAAATAGATGCACCGACTCGGTTGCAGGCCTACAACGTTCGCTTGGGTGCCTGGACGGCTCTGCCCGCTGCGGACCAGACAGCAGGCGCCGCCGCTGCCCGCGACGCGGCCGCGAAGGCTCTCAAGACCATGGACGAAATCAAAAAGCCGGACAACGTTTCCGACGCCGACTTCGCAAAGTCTAAGCTGCCGTACATCATCTTTTTCAATAACACTGGCGCTCAGGCTTCTGTTCTGCTCAAGGACTCCGCAGGAGCGATGGCTTTTTACAAGGCCATTCTCGCCTTGAATCCGGATGAGCCGGTTACTCACTACAATATGGGGAAGGCAGACCTGGCGATGAACCCGCCGCAGCAGATGGATGGGTTCTGGCACATCGCCAAGGCCATCACATCCAAGTCCGCTACGGATGCACAGAAAAAACAGCTCACGCCTTATTTGAAAAAGCTCATCCTTGCCTATCAGGGCGGCACTGTGTGCGATGCGCTTTCCGACTCCGAGTTCAATGAACTTCTGCAACTTGCGGGCAGTTCTGCGGATCGTCCGGAAAGCTATAAGCTTTTGAGTTCAGCCGATCTCGATGCTGCACGCAAGGACATGACGATTGCGTCGGTTATCGCGGACCTGAAGGCTGGCGGCGACAAGGCTAAAGTGACTTGGTTCGCTTCTTGCGGCCTCGAATTTCCCGATGTGCCTGGCAAATTGATTGAAGTGACGCCGGGGGCAACCGACGCCGATCCAGTCGTGTTGAAGCTGGCGTTCGTTACGAGCCAGGCCGAATTTGACGCAGCGACCACGGCGAACATGGAAGTCAAGATTGTTGGCCAGCCAGAGGCGGGGAAACTGGAAAAAGACAGTGCGCCGCGATTCACCGGAACGCTCGAATCGTACGATCCGGATCCCGCTTTCATGTTGCACTGGGACAAGGCCAAGGTGAACGCGGAAGATCTGCCCAAGGAAAAAGAGAAGCCGGCGCCTAAGAAACCGCCAGTTCGCAAACCCGCGCCGAAAAAGCCAAGCTAAACAAGAACCTTCTTCACAGACTGAAAGGGCTCTCTGATTGGAATCAGAGAGCCCTTTTGCTTTGCGGAGAACTATCGCCGCGCTTTTCGGTTGTGGTCCAGCTTATACTCCCCGATCTTTCTGCTTAGCGTATTCCTATGAATGCCCAAAATTTTCGCAGCGCGGCACTGATTTCCCTCTGCACGATCCAGCACGCTCTTGATGAAACGCTTTTCGAATTCGCCGACCGCCTCATCGAACAAAATTCCACGGTCCACCATCTGCATGACCAGCCCTTCGAGTTGATCTCTCACAATTGCACGCTCCGCATTGGCCCATTCGGGCCAGTCAAAAGTCTTCTTAATCCAATTCGTGGCTGGTCAGAATCCGGTATGCTTCCCGGTACTTTGCACGCGTTGAAGCAACCACCTCTGCGGGCAGCTCCGGGCCCGGCGGGGTTTTGGGCCACTTGATCTGCTCCAGATAATCACGCACAAACTGTTTGTCAAAGGATGGCTGTGCGCCGCCCGGCTTGTACTGCGCAGCGGGCCAGAAGCGCGAAGAGTCCGGCGTTAGTGCTTCGTCAATCCAAATCAACTCGCCATTCAGCAATCCAAATTCGAATTTTGTATCCGCAAGCAAGATTCCGCGCGGCGCCGCATATTCCGCGGCTCGTTTGTAGATTTGAATGCTTACTGAGCGTACTTTCTCGGCCAACTCCTTGCCTATCATGCTTGCAGCGCGCTCAAACGAAATATTCTCATCATGACCGCTCGTAGCCTTCGTTGCAGGAGTAAAGATCGGCTCTGGTAACTTATCCGATTCCACTAATCCTGCCGGCAGAGGAATCCCGCAAATCGCGCCTGTCGCTTTGTAATCCTTCCAGCCGGAACCGCTCACGTATCCGCGAACGACGCATTCAATCGGCAGCGGCTGCGTTTTCTTCACTACCATAGAGCGTCCCGCCAGTTCCTCGGTGTATTCGGCAAATGGGGAAGGGAATTCCGTCGCACTCAACACGTGATTCGGAATCACAGGTTTCAGCAAATTGAACCAAAAGAGCGAAAGCTGCGTCAGCACCTTGCCCTTGTCTGGAATCGGCGTCGGCATCACGACGTCGAATGCAGACAGCCGGTCCGTCGCCACAATCAGCAGTTTGGCGCCCAAATCGTAGATGTCGCGCACCTTCCCGCGCGCGCTCGGCGTCAATCCGGCGAACTGGGTTTCCCGTAAAGTTTTCATTGCAGGCACAGACGGCACAGAGAAAAAATCCCCTCGACTGAGTTCGAGCATTCTAGCGCACCGAACCGTCGTCGCCAAGCCGTCGTGGAGAATTGATCTGTGCAAATTTGTCGAAAAAAAAGAAGGGCGCATTGATGCGCCCTGTTTCCTGAAATTGAAAAATTGACGGCTGTTTTTTACGCTGCTGCGGTCCTTGTCTTCTTCGCCTCTGGCGCTTCGTCGCCTTCCCAGCGCACGCTAACGATCTTGGACACGCCCGGCTCCTGCATCGTCACGCCGTATAGCACGCTGCCGGTTTCCATAGTCTTGCGGTTGTGGGTTACGACGATGAACTGCGTTTGCGCGCTCATCTCGCCAATCAGTCGCGTGAAGCGGCCGACGTTCGCTTCATCTAGGGGCGCGTCGACTTCGTCAAGGATACAGAACGGGCTCGGCTGATGGCGGAAGATCGCAATCAGCAGGGCCAAAGCCGTCATAGCCTTCTCACCACCGGAGAGCAGCAATACATTCTGCAATTTCTTTCCTGGAGGCGAAGCGACTACGTCGATCCCTGCGTCGCCGCTGCTATCCAGTTCGGTTAAGCGCATTTCCGCCATGCCGCCGCCAAAAATCGTGTGGAACGCCGTTGAGAAGTTTGCGTTGATGGCATTGAATGCTTGCTCGAATTTTTCCTTTGAAATCAGGTCGAGTTCAGCAATTGCCTGCTGCGTGTCGGTGATGGATTGCAGGAGGTCGTCGCGTTCGCGGGTCAAGAAGGTGAACCGTTGTTCGCACTCATTGAACTCTTCGAGCGCCATCATGTTCACCGCGCCCATATTCTCGATACGCTGCTTCATTTCGCGGTAGTTCGCTTCAGCCAGCGTAAGCTCTTCGCCGCTCATGAACGCCGTCTCGCTTGCAATCAAGTCTTCCGGTTGCGCGTTCACTTCGCTCATGCAGGTCTCTCGCAAATGCTGCCAATCGCTCTCGTTCTTCGCGCGCTCGACTTCTGAATGACTGCGCTGCTCGCGCATCTCCTGCAGCGATTGCCGTCCGAGGCGTAGATGGTCTTCCATTTGCGTGAGCCGCGTCCGCGCCGCTTCCCATTCCTGCTCAAGTTCCTGCTGGCGCGTCGCAAGCCGATCCTTTTCGGTCCTCAATCCTTCGAGCTGTCGCGAGAGCTCTTCGCTTTGCGCAGTCAACGTTTCCGTTTCAGTGGAGATTGAAGTTTCCTGCTGACGTAAGGCCGCTTCGCGCCGTTCGAGTTCCGCACGTTCTTCCGCTAGCCTTGCTGCCAGCGCTTCCGCTGCATTCAGCCGCTCATTGCGAGCAGCGAGTTCCGCGCGACCCGCCGCCAATTCATCCTGGTCGGTCTGAATGGACCCGCGCAACTCCGCCAATTCCGCGGTCAGTCGCGTACTCTCGGTTTCCGCTTCCGCGCGAGTCGCTGCCGCTGTTGCGTGTTGGCTCTTCGCCATCATCGCGCGTTGTTCGACCGCCGCAACTTCCTGCCGCAGCCTTGAAAGCTCGCTCTGGCAGACCGTCAATTCCAGGCCAAGCCGTGCCAATTCGCTCTGGGTCTGCTGATGCTTGTGCGTCGCGCCGATTACTTCGCGCTCCGCCTCGCGCTGTTTTGCCGCCACGCCATCAATGCTCTGTTCTGTTTCCTGCAGCGATGCCGCAATTCGCTCCATCTCCGCCTGCATCTCGTCCATTTGCGCTTCGAGATGAATCACTTCCGCGTCCAGCGCGCGCAACTCACGTTTCATGCCGAGCGGCCCTGCTTCATCCGGCCGTCCGCCCGTCACCATCCGTCCCTGATAGCAGGTCCCATCCGGCGTCACAAATGCATACTGCGCGTTTTCTTTCGCAAGTCTTTCCGCCGCTGCCATGCTCTCGGTCAAATAAGCGGCGCGCAGTCTCGGTAAGAATTGTTTTGCAGCAGCGCCGAGTGGATCGCGGAACTCCACCAACTTGTCCATACGCGAAACGACGCCGTCTTCCATGCGGAAGGGAACAATCGGCTCGTATTCGTCCACCTTCATGTTCTTTGTCGAATCTACGAAGAATGTCGCGCGTCCACCCACTTCTTCCCGCAAGAGCGATACTCCCGCGCGTGCATGATCAAACGTTTCGACCACAACGTATTCCAATTCATCGCGCAGGTATTGTTCGATTGCACCTTCGTGCTCTTCCGGCACTTCCGCATAATCTGCCAGCACGCCCACTGCGCGGAAATCCTGTCCGCCACCGCGTTCATTCGCGGCAAAGAGTTTCTGCACTGCGTCCGCCGTGTACGAGCGATCATTCAAAATCCGTGTCAACGTCGTATGGCGTGCCCGCACTCCTGCCAGCGAATCGCGCAACACCTCTGCCTGTTTTGTCGAAGCCTCGCGCTCCGTACGCAAACTCATCATCTTGGCCTGCAGCTCGCCAGCCTGTTTCTTCAGCCCATTCAATTGCATGCTCGCTGCTTCCAATTCATGCGCCGCATCTTCTGCCTGTCCGCGTACACCGATTGAACTCTCGAGCAGTTCGTGCTCGCTTGCTTCGCGCCTCCGCAGCGCTTCGCTCTGATGCACCAGAGCCTCTTCCGCCTGCTTTTGCTCGCCGTGCAGGCGCAGCAAACTATCTCCAGCTTGGGCCGCAGTCATGCGCAACGTTTTGATTCGCGATTCCGCTTCGCTAATTTGCGTCGCGCGAGTTTGCGCCCGAGTTGAAAGTTCTTCCACCCGCGTCGTCAACCCGGTCGCCTCTTCTTTCAACATCGCGACGGTCTGCTGCTGCGAAGCGCTCCGTGTCTGCCATTCGCTTGTCTGTGCGCTCACTTGATTTAAATCCGTGCTCAACTGCCCGCGCCGTGCGGTTAACTCTTCCCCGCGCTGTGAATTGAATGCAATGCGGTTCTCCGCGCGATCCGCTTCGAGCGCCGTCAGATTCAATTGGTTCTGGTTTTGGCGGATTTCCGTATCCAGTTCGTACACGCGCTGATTCAGCCGATCTTGTTCGCCCTCCTGCTGCTGGATCGCCATCGCATGCTGCAGCTCCGCCGCCGCAAATTCTTCGAGCTGCTTCGAAATCCGCGCTGCATCTGCTTCCGTTTCGCGCGCTTTGCCCGCCAGCATCTGGCGCACGATCCCGCGTATTTGCTCGCGAATTTCTGCGTATCTCCGCGCTTTCGCTGCCTGCCGCTTCAGCGAGCCAAGCTGTTTTTCGACTTCCACCACGATGTCGTTCACACGTGCAAGGTTCAATTTTGAGGATTCGAGTTTTGCTTCGGCCAGCCTCTTCTTCGTCTTGAACTTCGTCACACCAGCCGCTTCTTCAATAATCGCCCGGCGTTCCATCGGCTTTGTGGAAAGGATTTGCCCGATGCGGCCCTGTTCGATGATGGCGTACGAATCTGGCCCAAGCCCGACGCCCATGAACATCTCCTGAATGTCGCGCAAGCGAGCTACGCGTCCGTTAATCAGGTATTCGCTCTGCCCGCTCCGATATAACCGCCGGCTCACCACAACTTCGCCAGGCTTCGTCACTAACTCCGGTTTCTCCGCCTTCTTTTTCTTTTTCCCCTTCAAAAATGCCGGACCTTCAGTCGCAGCCTCTTCCACCGGAACCGCTTCCACTTCCGGAATGGATTCGCCCGCGGATGGCTCTGTCAGCGAAATAATCTCTTCATTGGGAGCCAAAGCTATCTCGGTCGTTTCAATGCTATCTGCCCCAATCCCGCCCTCTTCGTTTTTCTCCGCGCTTTCCATCACAAATCGCGCCGCTTCGGCCAGTTCCGGATCTTCCATAGTGATCGTCACTTCTGCCAACCCCATCGGGGGCCGCTTCACTGTGCCGTTGAAAATGCAGTCGCTCATGCGCCCCGCGCGGAGACTCTTGTGGCTCTGCTCGCCCAGTACCCAGGAAATCGCGTCCACCACGTTGGACTTTCCGCAGCCATTCGGCCCGACGATGCACGTCGTTCCCATTCCGCTAAACGTCACCACCGTCCGCTCGCAGAACGATTTGAACCCCGTAATTTCGACTTTTCTTAGCTTCAGCAAGGTATCCCCTTTGGTCTCCTCACGGCTTCCATACGCAGCAAGGGGCCAGACACACGTCGCGCGAAGAGAGACGACTCAGTATTCCCCAGTTGGAGGTGTCTATTCGCAACATTCCAACCGGGTTCCGGTTGGACGTCCGCTTCAACTCTAAATCGTTGAAGGGACACACGTTTGGCAGGTTCTCAGTCAGAGGCCCAGCCGCCTGGCGCATGGATGGCGGTACGGGAAGAAAATGTATCACTACACGCTTGCTCTGTAAAGACCTACTCAACCTATTGTGGCCCTCTCCCTGTCACCGCAAGGTCTCTTCCCCTGGAGAGGGATTAAGCCTTGCGTCAATGTAGGGTATTTACCCGATACCGCAAGGGAGGCTTTACTTGATTGAGTAGGTAAAGTTCAACATGCTATTCCATCTTTAATAGGGCAGCTTGATAGAGACAGACTTCCCACCATGTTTGGGCTATAGGAGAGTGTGTTCATGGCGAAACGTGAAAGCCCCCCTCGCGGAGCGGGTTCAAAAGAGCCTAACTATCCGGAATTGCCGCGCAATGAAGCGCCGCCCGAGTTGTTGCGCGAGCTTGTAGCGCACCTCAGGCAAAACCGGACTCACCTGCGTGAAGAATGGCTACGTAGAATTTCCGAAACACGGCTTCTGACCGCGATGACGAAGGAAGAGATTTTCGCGGAAGCCACATCGGTTTACGACAGCTATGTGGAAGCTTTGGAAACCGGAACCTTCGAAGCGTTGCAGGCCTATGCCCGAAATCTTTCCGAAAGAATTATTCCTCGCGGTGTCGAAACGCACGAAGTCATCGGAATTGTTCTCCTCCTCCGCGACGTTCTTGCCCGCTCTCTTTTCGCCAAGTACCAGGCCGATTCCGAAAAACTGAATCGCATCCTCGACGCCTATGAGCCTGCCGCGAACCGCATCGCTAACACCGTTGCTGTCGGTTTCGTTCAAGAGCGCGAACGCGTTATCCGCCAACAGCAAGAGGCAATTCGCGAATTGTCCACGCCGGTCTTGCAGGTCCGTGAACGATTGCTCATTCTCCCGATCATCGGAGTCATCGATCCCCAGCGCGCCCGCCAGTTGACCGAACAGTTGCTCCGCGGCATTCGAACTAACCGTGCGAAAGTCGTCGTCATCGACATCACCGGTGTAGCCGCGATGGACGTTACCGTCGCCAACCACCTGGTCCAAACGGTCGAAGCCTCGCGCCTCCTTGGCGCGACCGTAATCGTTACCGGTCTCTCCCCAGAAATCGCGCAGACCCTCGTCACCATCGGTGTTGACCTCGGAAAGATGAACACCGTCGGTGATTTGCAAGGCGGCATTGAACAAGCCGAAAAACTCTTGGGATACAAAGTCGTGCCTGTATCTGATCCGCGATAGGCCGTCTGGAAGAAGGTACATTTGGAAGTTCCCATTCTTAAGCAGGGCGAGTTCCTGATCGCCACGATTCAGGCCGCCCTTTCTGATGCGGATCTCGAACACCTCCGTCTCGCACTCGTGCAACGCGTGGTCCGTTTCCGTTCTCGCGCGGTCATTGTGGACGTCACGGCCATGGACGTAATGGATTCCTTCGCATCACGCACGCTTCGAGAAATCGCCCTGATGATCCGTTTGCGGGGTGCGGAAACCGTCATCGTTGGCATTCAACCGGAGGTTGCATTTGCGATGGTTCAACTAGGTTTAACGCTGGAAGGTGTTGGAACAGCTCTTGATCTAGAAGAAGGGCTTGCGTATTTGAACCAAAAATTTAAGAACATCAATTGAGAGAGTGTGGCAGTGCAAGTCGGGGAAATTCGCGTGCCCATCAACTCAGATCAAGACATCGTCCTAGCACGTCAAAAGGGCAGATCTCTGGCTGCGGATGCAGGTTTTTCCGCGGTGGATAGCACCTTGATCGCTACCGCAATTTCTGAATTGGCGCGTAATATCGTTTCGTATGCAAAAAAGGGTGAGATTATTTTGCAAACTCTCCGGGAATCGCGCCGCAAAGGTATTTTGATTATTGCTTCCGACAATGGACCCGGCATTCCCGATATTCGCCTTGCCCTTCGCGACGGCTTTTCCACTTCTGGCAGTTTGGGCCTCGGCCTGCCAGGTGTGAGAAGACTTGTCGATGAATTTCAAATTGCATCTGCGATCGGCCAGGGCACGGTTGTCAAGGTCACGAAATGGCGTCAAGACCAGCAAGAAGAGTAGACCCCGTCGAACTCGGCATCGCATCGTTCGCCTCCGGCGATCAGATCGAGTCCGGAGATCTGTCCGTATCCCAATGTAGTGCGGATAGCACCCTTCTGGCTGCAATCGATGGCATCGGCCATGGCAAGAGCGCAGCGGCTGCCGCTCAAGCCGCTGCGGCCATTCTCAAGTCCTTTGCCGACGATCAATTGGTTTCTCTCGTACAAAGATGCCATGATGCTCTTCGTGCTACGCGCGGTGTCGTTTTCAGCCTCGCTTCCATCGATTTCCGGCAAGGAACTTTGACGTGGCTTGGCGTGGGCAACGTGCAAGGCGTGCTCATACGGTCCGGTAAAACAAACCATCTTCACAACGAAACTCTCCTCCTCCGTCCCGGTGTTGTCGGCTCCCAACTCCCCATCTTGCAAACCGCGACTCTTCCTCTCTTACCTGGAGACACTCTTGCTTTTGCGACGGATGGTGTTCGGAGCGATTTTTCGAACGATCTCTTTCTTCATGAGTCCCCCCAGAGGTCGGCGGATAGGATTCTTGCCAAACATTGCAAAGGCAGTGACGACGCACTCGTCTTCGTTGCACGCTTTATGGGAAATTCCAAATGAAATCTGGCTCTGCCACACGGCAAAAACACGCTCCTACTTTTTCCGAGTTGTATTCGGACGCGTTGACCGATTATTTGCTTCATCCGGAGGAAGCTGCCCTTCGTCAAGCTTACGAGCTTGGCCGCGATTGCACGGCGCGCGGTATCAGCCTGGTCGAAATTGCTATCGGGCACCAGGAGTCTTATCTTCACTTTCTTCGCAAGAAGCGTGGCCGTGGCAATATTGATCGGCTCGATTCCCTGGCCGCTGAATTCCTGGCCGAAGTTCTTTCTCCCTACGAAATGGCCAACCGAGGTTTCCGCGATGCCGTGTCCGCTCTTCGTAAAATGAACGAAATGCTTGAAGAAGAAATCAAAAGAATTGCCTACGCAGTCCATGATGAGGCGGGCCAGCTTCTCGTCGCCGTTCATTTGGCACTTTCCAACCTGGCCCGGCACTCTTCGGCCGAACATAAAGCGGAATTTGAAAATGTAAACATGTTGCTCAAACAAGTCGAAGCTCAGCTCCGCCAGTATTCCCACGAACTACGCCCCACTATCCTTGACGATCTCGGGCTGATTCCCGCAATTCGCTTTCTCGCAGGAGCAGTCTCCAAGCGTGCAGCTCTCCCGATCCAAATCTCCGCCGATGTGGCCGATCGTCTGCCGCCTGCCGCGGAAATTGCGCTTTATCGCATCCTTCAGGAAGCGCTTAACAACGTCGTTAAACACGCGCGTGCCTCTTCTGCCTCCATCGAACTCTTTCAAGAGCCGAATTTTTTCGTTTGCAAAGTGCAAGACGATGGAATCGGTTTCAATCCCGATCATGCTCAAGAGGCGGGCCAGCGAAGAGGTCTCGGCCTCACCAGCATGAAGGAACGCATCAACGCTATAGGTGGGACTCTCGTGCTGGAATCCTCCTCCGGACGGGGAACTTGCCTCACTCTGCATGTACCCAGGAACTCTATGGAGGTGAAGCATGCCCATTCGCATTCTTCTCGTGGATGATCACGCTCTGGTTCGTCAAGGACTTCGCTCCTTGCTTGAGCGTGAAGGTTTTTCCGTCGTCGGGGAAGCGTCCGATGGTCTAGAGGCTCTTGACCAGGTTCGCGCTCTTGCTCCGGATATCGTCGTCATGGATATCAGCATGCCTTCTCAGAACGGCTTAAACGCCGCTCGGGAAATCAAAAAGGTGTGGCCGGACACCAAGGTCATTCTTCTAACGCAACACACTGAAGACATGTACATCGCCGATGCCTTGGAGGCCAGCGTCTCTGGTTACGTCCTCAAATCGCAGGCATCGAGCGACCTTGTCCACGCTATTCAACAGGTGTCTGACGGGAAGGTGTACATCAGCCCCGGCATCTCCGGCGCCGTACTGACGGCGTACAAATCCCGAACCGACAATAAAACAGATACGCTCACCCTTCGCGAGCGCCAGGTCTTGCAGTTGATTGCAGAGGGCAAATCCACCCGGGATGTCGCCTCGCTTCTCTTCATCAGTGTGAAGACCGCGGAAACTCATCGTTCCAGATTGATGCAGAAATTGGACATTCATGAAACCGCGGGGCTCGTGCGCTATGCAATTCGTCGTGGTTTGGTTCAGCCATAGTATCGGCAATTAAGGTTTTTACCTGACCGTTAAATCAGTTCTTGCCGTAGCGGCAATTCCACCAACAACCCGATTTAATCGAATTTCTGCTTTGCTATTCTCATCGTGAGCAACGCTGGGGGCGTTCCAATACTCGGGTGGCCACCGAACGAACTCGCCTGTACATAAGTCATCTGGATTGGCCGCCCCGGCGCTGCGTGAGGAAAAAAAACGATATGACTAGATTGGCTTACCCGACTGCTGGGAATGATGGCTTTCCTGATCCGTACAATGCCGCTGGTTCGGAGAGGCGAGCGGCGGCTCTCTCCGCTGCCGCTTCACTTTGGTCGTCCTCTGGTGATTTATTCGCGGACGATTTCATGGGTGATGCATTCGAAGAAGAAAACGACGAACTCAGCAGCCTGCTTGCCAGGGTCGAGTCGTTCTCCCAATCCCCCGATTCCAGTGATGAAGATCTACTCAAGTTTCGCGACCTGCTGATTGAAGTTGCGCATTCCGTTTTCCTGCGCTGGAAGGTCCTGCATCAGCTCCGTACCATGGCGCTGACCGATGATATGACTGGCCTCTATAACCGGCGCGGCTTTCTACTTCTGGGAATGCATAACATGCGGCTGGCGCTTCGAACGGCCCAGCCGTTACTGCTCTTTTTTGCTGACGTAGATGGCCTCAAAATGGTGAATGACAGTTGTGGCCACGTTCAAGGGGATGCGCTTCTGGTTGCTTGCGGTGAAGTTCTGAAGATGACTTTCCGCGAATCGGACATCATCGCGCGCATTGGAGGCGATGAGTTCGCCGTCTTGGCCCAGGCGAATACCGATGATTCGCGAGAGAGCATATTGAGCCGTTTCAAATCCTCGATGGATCTTATGAACCGTGACGTTCTTGCTCCCTACCAGCTCTCTCTGAGTGTTGGTGTTGCTGGTTTTGATCCCGGGAACCCTGTCTCTTTGAGTGAGCTATTGTCGGTTGCAGACCACGAGATGATGAGGCAAAAGATTTTGCGGCGTAGCATCATCTCGCCTTTGCCCGCCGGTTGGTCGAACGGCAACGGACATTGACATAAATTGAACTTGGCCAGAATCGAAAAAAGGCTATTGAGCCTTGAAAGCGGTAATTCGCAATCTCCGATAGTCTAAAACCCAGTCTCCGTCATGGAATAGCTTCGGGCGGCACTGCCGCTCGACTTCGTGGATCCACTTCGTTGTCGTCGCTTCTCCCAGCTTTTCAACGTAAGTCTGGCGAAACACGCGAATCCAGTTTTCCAATCCTCTGGTACCGTCTTCCAACACAGTGGGCCGTTGAAAGAGCGATGCCTCCCGTACTTCCAGCCCGTGTTTTTCCAGAAGCACCGAGTACTCGGCGATACCCGGATAGAACCACGGACTCACACCTTCCGGTTCTCGAATTCCCATCGTCGTAAAAGCGTCATGGAATGCTTTCACTAGCGTTTGTATGTTTCCTTTGCCACCGAATTCCGACACAAATCTTCCGCCTGGTTTCAACGCGCGGGCAATTCCGCTAACCACCTTCTCGGCTTCAGGAATCCAATGCAGCACTGCATTTGAAAACACGGCGTTAAACTCGCTATCAAAATTCAATTGCGTTGCGTCCATAACTTCAAACTTTAGGGCGGGGAACTTGCTCTTCGCCTGAGCCACCATCTCTTCCGAGCGGTCAATTCCCAATATCTCTGCGCCCCTCGACGCGATTTCCGCGGTCAACACGCCCGTTCCGCAGCCGAGGTCAAGAATCCGCTCGCCGTGAAGCGGCTTCAGAAGGTCCACCAATCCTTTCGCCTTCTCATACACAAACGCATGCTTCGCGTCATATTGCCTCGGATCCCATTGGTTCGACATTTGGCCCTCGAATTACGCGCGAATTTTTGATGCCCGTAAGCTCATTCGCGCTACTCCCACATCCACCAATTCCCAAACGCTGCCCTCCAAAATCTATCTCCATACTTCACTGCTCCCGCCGCAAATCCGATCGCACACAACGCGATCCCTGCAACGATCTCAAGATCTTCGCGAAAAAAGTCTAAAGAAAACGCCAATCCCACAAACGCTCCCGAAATCGCTCCACAAGTAATTCGCACCGCATATTCAATCCGCTTTTCATTGAAGAACATCTTCGACAAATCCACTTCATTTATGTTTCGTGGTTTGGGTCCCACATGTTTCTTTTCGGCAGTTTTCGAAGTTCCTGTTCCTGAGTAATACCGCAGCGGTGCATTCTCAATCAGCGCATAAGCTTCGTTGATCAGCTTCGTCATGAACGATGCCTCGGCCGCCGTTGCGGTGCCTGTCGCAGGTCGGTCAGGATGCCACCGCTTGATCAACTTCCTATAATTGGACTTAATCGCTAGTACCGAAGCGGACGTCGGCACATTCAAAACGCGATACGCGCGCGTCAATTCTTCGACGGACTTTTCCTGAGCAAGCAAGCGCGGTTTCCTCTCGGAAATTGGCCGCTTCATGGAAATACGGAAGTTTCGGCTATCTAATTATTGACCGTTGCTTGCGGTTTGCGAGCCAGCGTTTTTCACATACTTTTCCAGCCAGGCAACCATGCGTTTCTGTACGTCAACCCGGTGCTTGGCTTCCTGAAATCCGTGCGGCTCGCGCGGATACAAAACCAGGTCTGCCACGACGCCGTACCGCTTCAACCCGCGATAAAGTTCTTCGCTCTGCCCGACTGGATCAACTGGATCGTTTTCGCCTTGCAAAATCAGCGTCGGGGTTTTCGCCTTCTTCAAAAACAGAAAAGGGGAATGATTCAAAAATCCCTCGGGTTTTTCGTACGGTACGCCCCAGAACCATTCGTCGTATGCAGGCCCTTGCTCTGTGCCGAATTCCGAAATCAGATTCGCCATTCCTGCGCCGCTGACCGCGCCCTTGAATTCATTCGTTTGCGTTATCGCCCACTCGCTCATATATCCGCCGTACGACCACCCCGCAATTCCCAGCCGATTCGGATCGGCAATCCCACGGCTCACGAGATCGTGCACTCCCGCCATCACATCTTTAAAATCCGCTCCACCCCAATCTGCTCGATTCATTTCAATGAATTTGTGGCCGTAGCCGAGCGAGCCGCGAATATTCGGCATAAACACGGCGAATCCGCGAGCCGCAAGCAATTGTGACCACGCATCCACTGAATCGATCCAGGCGCCCGTCGGACCGCCATGCACGTAAGCAATCAACGGCAACTTCGTCTTTCCGTCCCAATCCGCCGGCTTCAGCAGTGCCGCTTCGACTTCCAATCCATCAAACGATTTGTATTTATAGATGTCAGGCTTTGCCAACGCGTGTTTCGCCCACTTGTCGTTCAGATGTGTCACCTGTTCCGGCGCATCTTTCCGGTTCCAAATCCAAAGCTCCTGCGCTTCGGTCGTCGTTTCACCGGTAAATGCCACGCTTCCATTTGTGCTCACTGCGAACTGGCGCGGGTTGGTTACAAGTGCAGGAAAATCGCTGCGGCTTCCGTCTTCGTTGTAAATCGCAAAATGGAAGCGAAACCCGTCGAGCACACTCAACAAAATGCGTCCATCGGGCAGCCAGCGGAAATCTTGCACGAAGCGGTCAAGGTTTGCGCCGGACAAATTCTGTGCGGCCGATTCGCCAACGCGCAGCAGCATCAAATCGTGAGCATTTGGCCCGTCTTCCCGGCACCCGCGGAACGCAACGGCAGTTCCCGTCGCCGCGATCTGGATGTTCCCAAATCCGCCCCGTGGCGCCAGCATTTGCTTCATCGCCCCGTCCGCCGCATTCACTAGAAATATTCGATCGGTCTCGCTATCTGATTCCGGCTTATCCGTCGCGACCACGGTGAGGAATTTTCCTTGCGGCGACCATTGCAGCTCTTTGATCTCCCAATTCGGTTTCGTCAGCGCGCGTTCTTCTTTGGTCGCCAAATCCAGAATGCGCAACCGCGGGCGGCGCTCATCTTTGTCCGCTACATGCGAATCGTCTTTGTCTTTTTCCTTCTTTTCCTGTTCTTCCGTTTTCGCATCCGGGGACAAAAACGCGATCTGTTTCCCATCCGGCGCCCAGGCAAAATTTTCAACGCCACCCTTGCCTTTGGTCAATTCAGCCGCTTCGCCGCCGTTCACTCGCATGAGATATATCTGCTGCTCCTCGCCGCGGTTAGAAAGAAACGCCAATTGCTTTCCATCTGGCGACCAGCGCGGCGTACTCTCCGATTTTTCCGAATAGGTGAATTGCCAGGCTGATTTGCTTTTCAGGTCGTACATCCAAATGTGCCGCGTCCGGTGCTGGCCGGTCAGTGGATCGGTCGCGACAAATGCCACTCGTGTTCCATCGGGCGAAAATTGCGGATCTTGTACGCCGCGCAGCTTCAGAAAATCTTCTGGTACCAGCAGATTGCTTTCTTCCGTCGTTTTCTTTTCTTGCCCGTTCAGCGAAGCGCTCGCCACAAGGAAGATTGCCAGTCCTGCAATCCCAATTTTCTGCTTCATCGCCAGTACCTCCGCGGTTTCCCCGCAAGGACTTTAATCATGCAACGCATCGGCGTCAATCGCGTTGCGAAGCACAGCGCGATTCCATTTGGTTTGCTCCGCTTTGCACGCCTCGGCTACAATCAACAGCTTGCTTTCAGCTATTTAGACGCGACAAACGACGCATGAACGAGATTCGACTCCACAATACGTATAGCGGCAAGACCGAGCCTTTCGTTCCTCAAACCCCTGGCGAAGTGAAGATGTATACCTGCGGGCCGACTGTCTACGACTACGCGCACATCGGAAATTTCCGCACCTTCATTTTCCAGGACATTCTTCGCCGCTTTTTGAAGCTGCGCGGCTTCAAAATGCACCATGTCATGAATCTTACGGACGTGGATGACCGCATCATCGCCAATGCTGCCGCGCAAAAAGTCGGCATTCGTGAATACACGGCGAAATTCGCACAGGCTTTTTTCGACGATTGCAAAACGCTGAATGTGGAATCGCCCGAGCATTGGATTCGCGCCACGGACCACATTCCGGAAATGGTGCAGCTCATCGAACGCCTGCAGAAAAAATCGTTCACTTACGATAGCGAAGGTTCGATCTACTATCGCATTGCCAAATTTCCGCAGTATGGAAAGCTTTCCAAAGTGGATTTGACTGGAATCCAGGCTGGTGCCCGCGTGGACAATGACCGCTACGAAAAAGAAAGTGCGCGAGATTTTGCCCTCTGGAAAGCACCTAAGCCAGGTGAACATTTCTGGGAAACGGAAATCGGCGCAGGCCGTCCGGGCTGGCACATCGAATGCTCCGCGATGGCTATGAAGTATCTCGGCGAAACACTGGACATTCATACCGGCGGAATTGACCTCGCTTTTCCGCACCACGAAAACGAAATTGCACAGAGCGAAGGCGCCACAGGAAAAACGTTCGCGCGCTACTGGCTGCATGCTGAACATCTTCTCGTTGAAGGCGAGAAGATGTCCAAGTCGGAAGGGAATTTTTTCACACTACGCGACCTTTTTGAGAAAGGCTACAAGCCATCCTCATTGCGTTTCGCGCTTTCGAGCGTTCCGTATCGCGGCAAACTTAATTTCACTTTCGACGGTTTGCAGCAAGCGGCGAGCTCCGTTGAACGCCTCCGCACTTTTGCCGATCGCCTCAAAGAGGGAAAATTTCCGGTAGGCAGCAATTCCGCCATGGCCAAGCGCATCGCCAAAGCCGCAAACGATTTCGACGCCGGCCTCTCCGACGATCTGAACACCGCCGTCGCTCTGGCCGCCATGTACGATTTTGTCCGCGAAGCCAACATCGCCATGGACAAGGGTGAATTCAAACAGGACGAAGTCGCCCCGGCTCAAAAATTTCTCGCTGACTTCGATCGCGTCTTCGCCGTCATCCAGGACGACGACGCAGCCAAGCTCAAAGCGCTCGGTTTCGGCTCTGGCGAAGGTGCACTCGGCGACGCCGAAATCGAAAAACTCATCGCCGATCGCAACGCGGCCCGCGCCCGACGCGACTTCACCGCCAGCGATCGCATCCGCAAAGAGCTTGCAGACCATGGTATAATTCTTGAAGATTCGCGGGACGGCAGCGTCCGCTGGAAACGCAAATGACGATTCACTACTGCCCAATTGGCTTCTCCTCTCCCGCCGAAGTACGTCCGAACCTCTACGGCGTAGATTAATAACCCTCCAACTGGCAGAGCGCAAAGGGGATACGTCCGCCTGAGCGCGAAAAAAGTCTGCCCTGCGGTCCTTACACCACAATAACCGCTGACCAATCAACAATTTGGAGGATTCATGATTACCGCAACGGAAACCAAAACGCCCCGGCTCATCACCACTCTGCCCGGGCCGAAAGCAAAAAATATCGTTGAGCGCGACGCCAAATTCATGTCGCCCTCTTTTACGCGTGATTATCCGCTGGTCGCCAAGTCTGGCCGCGGAGCGATGGTCGAAGATGTCGACGGAAACGTGTTCTTGGATTTTGCCGCAGGAATTGCTGTCTGTTCGACGGGACACTGCCACCCTAAAGTCGTGGATGCTATTCAGAAGCAGGCTGCTGAATTGATTCACATGTCGGGAACCGATTTTTATTACGAGAGCTTGCCGTATCTCGCGGAGCGGCTCGGAAAAACCGTAGGTGGCTCGGAAGAGAAGAAAGTTTTCTTCTGCAACTCCGGAACGGAAGCCGTGGAGGGCGCAGTAAAACTCGCGCGCTACGCCACAAAGCGCGACAAAATGATCGCATTCTACGGCTGCTTCCATGGCCGCACCATGGGTTCGCTTTCACTGACGGCGTCGAAGTCCACGCAGCGCAAGAATTTCGGCGCACTGCTCAGCGGCGTCGAACACATTCCGTATCCTTACGCGTATCGCTGTGCGCTTGGTCACGGACCGGAAACTTGCGGCGAAGAAATTCTGGAGCAATTAGAAAATCAGATTTTCAAGCGGCTCTTCGATCCTTCGGAAGTCGCCGGAATTATTATCGAGCCGATTCAGGGCGAAGGCGGTTACGTTCCCGCGCCAAAGTTTTTCCTTCAGGAATTGCAGCGTATATGCCGGCAGCACGGAATCATGCTGATTTGCGATGAAGTGCAATCCGGCATAGGCCGCACGGGGAAAATGTGGGCGCACGAATATGCCGGCATCGAGCCAGACATTCTTTGCAGCGCGAAGGGAATTGCCAGTGGGATGCCGCTCGGCGCAATCATCGCGCGTTCGAGTGTAATGAGCTGGAAGCCCGGGGCTCACGGGACGACGTTCGGAGGGAATCCCGTTTGCCTCGCGGCTGCGATTGCTACGCTCGACCTGCTCGAAGGCGGGCTGATGGCGAACGCGAAGAAACTCGGCGACTACATCTTTGCGAAAACTGCCGACTGGACGAAGAAATTCAAAATCGTCGGCGACGTTCGCGGACGCGGTTTAATGATCGGCATCGAAATCGTCCGCGATCAACGGACCAAGGAACGTGCAGCCGACTTACGCAACGCGATCGTGGACATGGCGTTCCACAAGGGCCTGCTGATTCTCGGCGCTGGAGAAAATTCACTGCGCCTCTCCCCGCCGCTCATCATTGACGAAGAGCAGGCGGACTTTGCGGTCCGCACCCTGGAAGAATGCATTCGCGAAGCAGAAAAGAAGATCTAGCAGCCAAGAAAGTGAGCTGCACCGAAGGGCCCGGAGAACAACTCTCCGGGCCCTTCGGTTTTGGGGTGAAAAAACTACTTGACTGATGTTCTCCCGATGATGACTATAGTCATATATGACTGTGGTCAGAAAGGAAAAACCGCGAAGGGAACGCAAGAAAGAAGAAATACGGACACGAATCATTGAGACCGCCATTCGGCTCTTTGCCCGTCACGGAATGGCGAACGTTACCGTAGATCACATTGCGGACATGGCGGACATCGGGAAGGGGACGATCTACAACTACTTCGAGACCAAGGAAGACATCGTCGTGGGGTACATGGCGGCGCTGGAGCCGAAGATCCAGGAAAAGGTTCGCAAGCTTGCCATCGTGAAAGATAAAAGCCTCGCGGAAATCCTGACGGAGTTCATTCGCTACCAATTCCAGTTGAAGCGAAAGCATGTCGAATTTGTCCGTGTTTTTCTTGGACAAATGTTCCTGCGGGGGCCGCAGTTCATGCAGTACGCGGTTGAGATGCAGAAAGCGATTGATCCGCCTCTGGAGGCGCTTTTCCGGAGGCTGCAGGAGAGCGGAAAGTTGCGCAAAGACGTACAGATTGCGCTGCTCATTCCGATTTTCAAGACGATCCACCTGGGATTGACCGGATTGTGGGCGGTTGAAGGGCCGCCATTTCGCGGGACAGAAATGGTTTTGCAGCATGAGATGCAATTTTTTTGCGAGGGATTGGAGGCGAGGTCGTGATGAAGATCGTAGCCATATTTTTGCAAGCGTTGTTGGTGATTGCAGGAACGAATGCAAGTAAACCCGATACGGCTGGGCCGGCACAGGTGGCCGGAGGCGGAATTCACCGGCAGTACAAGATGGGCGAGACGATGAAGTACCACATGAAAGCAAAGAACGATGCTTGGGAATATGAGATAGATGCAATTGGAACGGTCGGAAAAAACAAGGAGGGAGCGTGGGAAGAACAATTTGCCTGGTCGAACATGGTTTCCGCCGGACACCCGCTGCCACTGCCGCCGGAGAGCGCCAATTTCCGACAGGAGTTGTCGCTGGACCCAGCGTATGCAATGAAGCTTCCAGATTTCAGCAAAGTTTCGCCGATGTTAGTTGGGCCGATGGCGGACATGATGACGTTCTACAGTGATTTATGGCTCGCGATTAAGGCCGGAAATCTGTCGAAAGCCGGAGACCATCTTTATGTGCCGGTGGGCGGGCCGAATTCTTGGGCCGATGGGGGCCATGTGATTCTGGGAGAAGACTCGATCGATTTCGATTTCACGCTGGCGGAAATGGATGCCGCGACGAAGACGGCAAAACTAGTGGCGAAACACGTTCCGCCGAAAGAGCCGAAAGTAAGGCTTTCCACAGAATGGATGAAAGCGAAGGTTGCCGACACGCCTAACAACTGGGTGGAAGTGTCAAAGAATGGCGAGAAGTACGCAGCAGAGGTTGGCAAAGAGACATTTACCGTGGAACTGAAGGTGAGCCTGGAAGATGGAAAAATCCTGCACGTCGCGATGGAGAATCCGGTGACGGCAATTCACCGGGAGTGCACAGATGCGGCATTGACGCAGTGCGGCCCGGCGACGCCGAGGCAGATCATGCGGCGGGTAGAGGTGGAGTTGCAGCAATAGGAATAATTGATGCGGGAATCCTCCCTGCATTAAAGGGCTTTTATACGGAGAGCACCGAGTACACAGAGAACGCGGGAAAAAACTACGACCGCCAAGAAATAGTGGCCGCTGCGACGGTTGTGTTCTATAGTGCGGAAGCTAACGGAGGAGTAATTCCGTGCCGGTATTTTCTGCCCTGGCATATTACGTGGTTCGCTGGAAGTCGCGGAATGGGTTGCGCGATGAGAGTAAAGTCATTGATGCGGCGAACCGCACGCGAAAGCAACGCACTGGAGTTCGCGGCGAAACGTACGCCTATTGGTATTTAAGGAAGCTCGGTTACGTGTTTGTGGCTCGCAATTACACACCGCGCGGCGGCGCAAGGGGTGAACTCGACCTGATCGGCTATGACAGCGAGACGCTTGCGTTCGTGGAAGTGCGCACTAGAACAGTTGGCGAGCGCCTGAGTGCGCTGCCTGAGCTAAGCGTGACCGCGCAAAAGCAACACGTTGTAGCCCGCACTGCACAGCGCTTTCTCCTGGAGCGCCACGTCAAAGATGTCCCCCTCCGCTTCGACGTCCTCGCCATCGACAACATCCCCGGCAGCCCGCCGGAAGTCCGTCTCCACAAGGACGCCTTCAGCCCACAATTGCGCAGAGAGTAGACGAAGGTTTGTCGGGACTATTTCTCCTGCCCGGGTTTATGCGTTTCCATCGTGATCGAGACGGAACCGATTCTCACAGGCGATTCGACCTTGGGACGTGACGGTTTTCCATCGATCAAAACGCCGCGCGGAAAAAACATGATGGTCCAGCGCTCCTGATTCGCTTTGAGGCCTGCGACGAGCGCGCGATTAATTGGAAACGCGAACTTTGCAGGCTCAAATTTTTCTTTGTCATGCGATTCCCCATGGATTCCCTGACCGAAAAGGGCCATGGCGCCGACCAGAAATGGACTGTCCTCAGACGGTTCGCCGCTGATTGCCGGACCGAAGTACACTTGCCATGAAACCCCGGGCTGGCGTTCCGCTTCCACCCTTTCAAGTTCGAGGAAGAGTGTCGCGTCTTTTCTTTCGGCAAGAGAGCTAAGCTTCTGCTTTGCTTCTTTCCAATCGACGGGGACAGTGACCGGCTCCTGCTCTAACCGAATTTCCGGCACAGGGAGACGAAGAACTACTTCCTTTTCGAAAATAATGGGAGGCCATTTGATAATGGGAAAACAAAAATCGTTTACTTGGGGCGGCTCGCCCTCGTAGACGTAATGGAGTTGTTGGGCGGCGCGAAGGATTTCGCAACCGCTCATTTCAAGCTGCGCGCCTTCTTCGTCAAAAAAAGTGTACTTCGTATTCTTCCAGACGTTGTCAAAGATAGGATCAATGCGACCACCCTGGGCCAGCCAGAGATTCCAGAGCCGGTCCATGTTGCAGTGGTGCAGGAAAAAGACGGGATCCTGAGCAGCCGTTGGGACACAACCCATCCAGCCATTCGCGCACGCTCCAGGGCCTCCAACAAGCACGTGGACTTGATTGTGTGGCAAGCCTTCAAACGAACTGCTCGCACTCGTGAAATTAATTTGCGAGAGTCCGGCGGAGTAGTCCACAGCCCATGCAGGAAGAGAGCCGGCTCCACTGTTCATGTTGGGGTCGCGTTGGGCAACGTAGAGATCGCTTGACGTATCACGGAACATGGGAGGAAGTTGGCGCTGGGCCGGATTGTTGTAGTCCCAATAGGGCAGTGCGAAACAGTCGTCGCAGGCCATTCTGCGGCAGATTCGCTCGAACCAATAGAGATACATGCGGTGCCAGGACCAAAAGAAATAGTCGCCGTGCTGGCAGGTGTTCCATGCAGTTTGCGGGGGAGTGGTGAAAGTGCCATGAATAGCGGCTTGATAGGACCAACTACGAGGATCTGTTGCCGGCAAAGCTCGCATGGTTGCAACCGCTTTTCGGTAGGCGACAATGACCGGGTCATACGCGTTCATGCCGCCGACGTTGCGACGTACAAAAAGAGAGGAAGCGGCTGAGGGTTCCGCCAGGAAAGAAGACTGAGCCAGAAGAGCCAGCGAGGCGGCGCCGGCCGTTACACAAAAATTGCGCCGATTGAGCTGAGAAGACATGAATTTACCTCCGAATGCCCTAGACAGGGCGCAGAAGCTGCCGGGAGAGAAACTCAGCGAGAGAGGAGGGAGTTGGGCAACTGTGAATTAGTGAGGAGTAGAGAGCTTTCGTTTCACGCGATGAGTCCCGAATAATACGATCCAAGAGCGCAGATATCGAGGGAATTGCTTCGGACCAGCAGCGGAGCGCGGTATGCTTCACGGCACCTCAACAGGAGAAAGTCATAACGAAATGAACAAGCGGAGAAAAACCAGGGTTTTTGCCTGTGTGCTGTTGGTTTTTGGCTGTGTTGCGCGTCGAACCTCGGCGCAAGAGAAGGAGATTGCGACACCTCGACAAGTGTTTGATGGGGCGATGGCACCGGATTTGGAGGTGCGGACGTTTTCGCGGAGCGAGGAGCTGTTTCCGATGCGGGCGGTGGAGCGCGGGGCGAAAGCGCGCGAACTGCCGAAGGGGAAGACGGCGCTGAAGAATGTGCAATTTGAAGCGGGCGGGAAGAAGTACGATTTGTTCGATTATCTTGCCCTGAATCGCGTAGCCGGACTTCTGATTTTGAAGAATGGCGAAATCGTGCTGGAAGATTACGAACTTGGTATCAAGCCGGAGACCCACTGGCCCTCATATTCGATGGCGAAGTCGGCGACTTCGACTTTGATTGGCGCAGCCCTGCAGGATGGTTCGATCGCGAGCTTGGACGATCCCGTGGCGAAGTATGTTCCTGCCTTGAAGGGCGGAGGATACGAAGGCGTCAGCGTGCGCAACGTGATTCAGATGGCCTCGGGTGTGAAGTGGGATGAGACATATACCGACCCAAAATCGGACCGCCGCAAACTTTTGGAGATTCAGCTGCAGCAGAAGCCCGGAACCGTTTTGTCGTTTATGAGCGCGCTCCCCAAAGTCGGGGCGCCGGGAACAATCTGGAATTACAATACGGGAGAAACGTTTATCGCTGGTGCTGTTCTGGAGGGCGCCACTCACAAATCTCTGGCGAAATATTTAGCGGAAAAAATTTGGGCGCCATGGGGCATGGAATCTCAAGCGAAGTGGCAGCTCGAATCGCCGAACGGCATGGGATGGGGCGGAGGAGGATTGGCGGCGACGCTGCGGGATTTTGGACGAATCGGCCTGTTGGTGCAAGCAGATGGCGTGATCGATGGAAAGCGCATCGTGCCGCCTGGCTGGTTTGACGAAGCGGGCAGCGGAAAAGAGATTGGCGGCAAGCGTGTTGACTATGGCTACTTGTGGTGGGCTTTTCCGAAAGGCGATCCAGTCCATGATGGAGCGTTTGAAGCGCGAGGAATCTTTGGGCAGCACATGTACATCAATCGGAAAGAAAAGGTTGTGATTGTAGTTTTGAGCGCGCGTCCCAAGCCAACAGGGTCTACTGTTGTGGATGATCCCGCATTTTTTGGAGCTGTGGTGAAAGCGCTGCGATAAGTTGAGTGCGCGAAGCTGCCGCGAATGCAACCCGAGAGGGTATAATCCCCCGGCACATGCCATTGGTCTCCGGAACAAAACTAGGCCCTTACGAAATTCTTGCGCCGATTGGCGCGGGCGGAATGGGCGAAGTGTATCGCGCACGCGATACACGACTCGGCCGTGATGTCGCCGTGAAAGTACTGCCCGCTGCGATGGCGGAAAATCTCCAGTTGCGGGAGCGATTCGAGCGCGAGGCTCGCGCGGTTTCCAGACTGAATCATCCGAACATTTGCACGCTGTTTGACGTCGGCGATGAAGGTACAACACATTTTCTGGTGATGGAGTATCTGGAAGGAGAAACGCTTGAGCAGCGCGTCAAGCGGGGAGCGTTGCCTCTCGACGCGGCGCTGAAGTATGCGGAGCAGATTGCAGATGCGCTTTCTAAGGCGCACCGCGCGGAAATTATTCATCGTGATTTGAAGCCAGGCAATATTTTCATCACAAAGCAAGGCGCGAAGATCCTGGATTTTGGTTTGGCCAAAGATCGAACACTTTTGCAGGCGGAGCCAGACAGCACGCAGAGAGGATCGCCAACGACTGTGGGCAGCGATACTGCCGCTGGAACAATTCTCGGCACCTATCCCTACATGTCACCGGAGCAACTGGAAGGGAAAATGGCAGATGCACGCTCCGACATCTTCGCGTTTGGCGCCGTGCTCTACGAAATGCTGACGGGGCAGCGCGCGTTTGGTGGACAATCGCAAGCGAGCGTCATTGCAGCGATTCTAGAGCGGGATCCGCGATCGATTCTGGAATTGATGCCGGTGTGTCCGAAGTCGCTGGACCGCGTTGTCCGGCGCTGCCTGATGAAAGATCCTGACGAAAGGTGGCAGTCTGCATTCGATTTGAAAATGGAAATTCAGCAGATTGCGAGCGGTGGGGCAGAAGAAGCAAATAGAATCGCGGCTGCCACGGGCTGGAGAAATCCTTGGATTCCGCGCGCTCTGGCGGGATTGGCATTGTTGCTTGCTGTCGCGATTGGCGCCTTGTTGCTGCACAAAAATGCGCCGAAGCCGCCTGTGTTTTCGTCCCTCACACCACCACAAGGGACCTATTTCGAAATTGAAGGCGACCTTGGGATTCCACCAGCACTTGCGCCGGACGGAACCGGTGTTATTTTCGGAGCTGGAGGGGCGATTTGGTACCGGTCACTCCGCGACGGAACTGAGCGCGAGTTGTCCAAAGGGAAAAATGAAGTTTATCCGTTCTGGGCACCGGACAGCAAAAGCATCGGATTTTTCGGCGACGGCAAATTGAGAACCATGGAAATCGGCACTGGAGCGACAAAGACTCTGTGCGATGCCTCGAACCCGCGCGGAGGGGCTTGGGGAAGCAGCGGAATTATTTTGTTTACGCCCACGACGCGAGACATCATTTACCAGATTCCGGCTACAGGAGGAACACCGAAGCCCGTAACGCACCTGGACGTAAATCTGCACTCGACCCACCGTTGGCCATTTTTTCTTCCGGACGGACAACATTTCCTCTATATGGCTGCGAATCACGTGAAGCCTCTCGGCGAACAGAACGGAGTTTTCATCGCGTCGCTCGATGGGAAAATGAACCGCCTCCTGGTTAGTACCTCGGTAGGTGCCCAATTTGCTTCCGGAAAACTCCTTTATGTTCACGATTCGAAACTCATGGCGCAGACGCTCGATTTGCGAAAATTGGTGCTCACCGGGAATACAGCCACAATCGCAGAAGGTCTCGTGACCGACATTGGAGTTTGGCACTCGACGTTCACTGTTTCGAACGCAGACACGCTGCTCTACCAAACGGGGACGGCATCGGGCAAATCGAGACTCGAATGGGTGGACCGCAACGGCAAACACCTAAACTTCGTGAGCGAGACGGATATTCTGTTCGGACCTCGATTGTCGAAAAGTGGCAAACAGCTCCTGGCGGCAATGGGCGATCCAGGCGCGGATATTTGGAGACTGGATCCTTCCGGGCAACAAAAAACGCGCCTCACATTTGAAAACTTGTCTGTTTCGGAAGCCGTATGGTCCCCGGACGAGACACGATTCGCTTATAGTTTGGGACAACCGGGAAAGCGCTTCACGTTAAACGTGAAGACGTCCAGCGGATCGGGCGCACCCAAAGTTTTGGAAGAGACTTCGGACATCAACTCACCCACGGATTGGTCGCCTGACGGCAGGTATCTACTCTGCGAGCGATTTGTGAATGGCGCTTCGCAAATTTGGGTTGTGGATTTGGAAGGGAAGGAGCCAACTCACGCATTTGGCATAACGAGTGTATCGCCGGACCTGCAATCGAGCGGACAATTCTCACCGGACGGAAAATGGATGGCGCTTGTATCTTCGGTGACCGGTCCACAGGTCATTGTGGTGCCGTTCAAAGGTGGTGGAGGAAAGTGGCAAGTGTCCACGGAAGGCGGGCGTTGGCCGAGGTGGAGGCGAGACGGCAAGGAACTCTATTTTGTGAGCAACAGAAACGAGATGATGGCGGTGCGAATCACGGAAAAAGGAGAAAGCCTCGAAGTTGGCTCGCCCGAGCGGCTCTTCGCCTATCATCCAGCCTTGCGAATTTTTCGCTCCGGTATGATTAACTACGACGTTGCTATAGACGGGAAAAAGTTTCTCCTCGATGTTGCGGCTGACGAGAATACCAGGCCGCTCACCCTGTTGAGTAACTGGAACAGCCTGGTCGAAGGCGAATAGGATGGGCGTGGCAACCCCGCACAGTGCTTGTGCAGAACAAGTCGCGGTACAATGCTCCCCTGCCACGGAATGATTGTTGCCCTTGGCGAAACGTTTAGGAGGATGAGTTGCCGGAGTTAAGGAAAGATCCGATCACTGGGCGCTGGGTGATTATTTCCACGGACCGTGGAAAACGTCCGATGGATTTTCTGCGCGACGAAGTGATTGCAGGAGATCCAAAAAACTGCCCGTTTTGCCCCGGGCATGAATCGAAGACTGCCAATGAATTGCTTGTGTATGGGCGCAATGGCGGCGGGGCAAATTCGCCGGGGTGGTCCATTCGCGTGGTGCCCAACAAATTTCCGGCGTTGAAAATTGAAGGGGAACTTGACCGCGAAGGCGAAGGCTTGTTCGACAAGATGAACGGCGTTGGCGCGCACGAAGTAATTATTGAAGCACCGGATCACGCGGCAACTCTGGCAACGATTCCCGAGCGTGCACTGGAAGATGTTTTGTGGGCTTATCGCGACAGGATGCTGGATTTGAAGAACGATAAGCGCTTCCGCTACGTTCTGATTTTCAAAAACCACGGCGAATCGGCTGGCGCGACGCTGGATCATCCTCATTCGCAACTAATTGCATTGCCTATCGTGCCTAGGCGCGTGCGCGAAGAAGTGGACAGCTCCTGGCACTACTACGACGAAAAAGAGCGTTGCATTTTCTGCGACATCATCCGGCAAGAGATGGATACGGGCGAACGAGTAGTCGGAGAAAACGAACATTTCATTACAATGACACCCTACGCTTCACGGTTTCCGTTTGAAATGTGGCTGCTGCCAAAGGTGCATGGATCGTCGTACGAAAACAATCAAAGCACGATGTACGCTAGTCTCGCTCGGATGTTGAAGGACGCTTTGATGCGGATGGACGCGGCATTGGATAGACCGGCGTACAACTTCATGATTCATACTTCGCCGATCGGGGAAGAAATCAACGATCACTATCATTGGCACATGGAGATTATCCCCAAGCTGACGAAAGTCGCGGGCTTCGAATGGGGAACGGGGTTTTACATTAACCCGACACCGCCGGAAGAGGCGGCGCGGTTCTTGCGGGAAGCAAAAATCACGACGACTGTGAAGAAGTAGAAAATGCGCAACCGGTGCGGCTGACAGTCTTCGTCAATTTGGCTATAATTTTCAGTGGATGGCGCGGTACCCAAGTGGTAAGGGAGAGGTCTGCAAAACCTTTATGCGTGGGTTCGATTCCCACCCGCGCCTCCAAAAAAATATGGCCATAGTTCCCTCCGAAAATAAGTGATGTGAGCTGAGTTATCCTAAGGCTTCCCATCGGAAACTTGAATAACTGATACACGGTAGAGCTCGCGCGATGGCAAGTGCATGGCTCAGTGTCCCGAATTGAACCCGCATTTTGAAGGTTGTCCCTTTGCGGGAAATGTTCCTGCAAACTCCTCGCATTAAATCACCGCAAGTTATTTTTTTTCAACGCGATACATAACAATTAAAAACAAGAAGTGGTGCAGGAGTTGCGTTGAGCTTCCATGGGGGAGCTGTGTCCGCAGCGAATCCAGTCTTGCACCGGGAAGGCCCGAAGAATCGCTTGGTAGCGATAGTGTGTGCCGGAGTGCTGGTACTCGGCGCCGTTCTTCCTTTGGAAGCAACGCAGGATTCGACCTCCAGCGAATATGCGTGGAAGGCAAATTTTCTGGCGAAGTCGGCAAGCTTCGTGGATTGGCCGGCAGACTCGCCCACCACCGTCGCAGGGACGTTTCGGTGGTGCGTCTTTGGAACCTATTCATTCGGCACTTCGCTGGCGGAATTTACGCGAGACGTGACGGTGAACGGAAAGCACAGCGAAGTTAAATGGATTCACAAGGAAGCGGAACTGGGAAGTTGCCAGATTATTTTTGTCAGCCGATCGGAAGAAAAACGCTACGCCAAGGTGCTGGACGCTGCGCGAACGGGCAGAGGACTGACCGTGGGAGAGACACCGGGTTTTCTGGACGCTGGCGGAATGGTCAGTCTGCTGATGGACGGCAGTACGCCCGGTTTTGAAGTGAACCTGGAAGCGGTGCAGGCCGCACGTCTGAAAATGAGTTCGCGTTTGCTGGCGCTTGCGCGGCGCGTCGTGAATCACGCGGCGACGGACAAAGGATAGGATGCAAAGCGAACGTAAAACAAGGGCGCTCTCACTTCGCCAGCGAATCTTGCTGCTGACGATGGTTACTACTGGCGTCGGCCTCGTAGCGGGCAGCGCAGGGTATCTGGTCTTCGATATTCACGCCGCGAAGCTTCAGAAAAACAAAGAACTTGAGTTATCTGCGGACTTGATCGGAACAAACATTGCCGCATCGCTGGCGTTTGACGATCCGGATAGTGCGGAAAAAGTCTTAGAAGCGCTAAAGACACGGCCGAGGATTCGCGGTGGCGTGCTTTTCACCAGCAACGGGAAGATCTTTGCATTGTACGCCCGGCCAGACGCGAAACAATTTCGGGTTCCCGAACATGTTAGCGATGGTGACTTCTGGGGAGAAGACGTTCTGCAACTGACCTCCCCAGTTCTATTGGATGGAAAACGGCTCGGTTCGCTCTACCTTGAAGCCGACCTGATCGATCTTCACGAGAGAATTTCGCATTTTGAAGAGCTTACGGCGTTAGTAGCAGTAGGTATGTTGATGTTCGTGTATCTACTTACGACCTTCCTCGTGCGTTCCATCACCCGGCCAATCGAAACTCTTGCGGCGCTAACGCGGACGATTGCCATTGCGAAGGAATATGGGCTGCGAGCTCCATTGCTCGGGGGAAGTGAATTGCGCCAACTCGCAGTGGATTTTAACCACATGCTCAGTGAAATCCAAAGGAGCGAGCAGGCTCTTGTGGAATCGAGAGACACGCTTGAATTGCGAGTGACCGCGCGCACTACGGAACTAGAGCAGGAGATAGCGGAAAAACGCAGAGCGGAACAATCCTTGCGACAGAGTGAAGAACAACTGCGAGAGCAGTCCTCGTATCTGACGACACTGCTCGAGGCATGCCCCATCGGAATCGTTGCGGAAAATGCCGAAGGCACAATCGAGATGAGCAACGCCGCCTTTCAGGAGTTGTTCGGCTATTCAATGAAAGAGATGCAGGGGAAATCGATTGATGATTTGCTTTCGCCGGATGAATTGCGAGCGCAGGCCAATGACTTGACGCGGCAAGTGTTGAGCGGAAGCACCGTTCATCAAACGATTGCCCGCAGGCACAAGAGCGGCCTGATGGTGGACGTCGAGGCGTACGGCGTGCCGTTTGTGGTGAATGGTGTTTTGCGAGGGCAATTCGCGTTGTACCAGGACATTAGTGATCGCGTGAACGCGCAAAAGGCATTGCGCCAGAGCGAAGAGATGTTCCGTACGCTGACCGCCGCCGCACCGGTTGGGATTTTCCGCTCCGACGCCGAAGGAAAGGTTTTGTATTTGAATGAAAAGTGGCAGGCGATGACAGGTATGACGGCAGAAGAAGGGGCAGATTGGGGTTGGCAGCAGGTGCTGCATCCCGATGATAAAGATCTGATTTTGGCCCGCTGGAAAGAAACGTGTGAACGCGGAAAGGAATTCCGCGGAAGCTACCGTTATGTTGACCGCCAGGGACAAACAGTCTGGGTTGAGACCGTCGCGCGACCGACTCTGGGCCAAGGTAATAATTCGGGCGGCTACGTTGGAATTGTTCAGGATGTGACGGAGCGGGTAAAACGCGACGAGGAATTGAAGAGGAGTGAAGAACGATTTCGGACACTCAGTGCAGTGGCGCCGGTAGGGATCGTGTTGCTGGATGAGGCTGGGAAGTTCACCTACGTAAACGAACAGTATTTGCGGATGACCGGATTGACCGAAGCGGAAGCGATGGGAAATGCGTGGATGCCGATTATTCATCCAGAAGATCTGGAAGAATTGCAGAACGTTCGCAATCTGGCAATCGCGCACAAAAAAGATTACGCCATGAACTATCGCTATTTGAAAAAAGACAAGGCGGTTGTCTGGGTGGACACCGTTGCGCGCGGATTTCAGCAAAAAGGCGGAAAGCGCGGCTACGTCGTAGTGATTCAGGATGTGACGGAACGCCATCATGCGGAAGAAAAATTGCGATCCGCGAAGGAAGCCGCAGAAGCCGCGAACCAGGCCAAAAGCGAATTCCTCGCCAACATGAGCCATGAAATCCGCACGCCGATGAACGGGATCTTGGGTATGACGGAACTCGCCCTGGACACGGAACTCCAGCCAGAGCAGCGGGAATATCTGGGAATGGTTCGTTCCTCTGCCGAGGCTTTGCTTGGGATCATCAACGACATTCTGGATTTTTCGAAGATTGAGGCAGGGAAACTGGAGCTTGAGGAGACAACATTCTCGCTCGAAGACTGCATTGAAGAGGCGTTAGGCCCGTTAGGCTTGCGCGCTATGAAAAAGGGCCTGGACTTGACGTGGACGACCGAAGGAAAAATTCCCGATGCACTAAGGGGCGATTCGACGAGACTGCGGCAAATCCTGATAAATCTTGTCGGGAATGCCATCAAGTTCACCAAAGAGGGAGAAGTGGCCGTCTGGGCTGAGTTGCAGGATACGGTGGAGAACAAGGTCACCATTCGGTTTGTTGTGTCGGACACTGGAATTGGGATTCCAGCGGAAAAGCATCGCCAGATTTTTGAAGCGTTCTCGCAAGCAGACTCTTCCACAACAAGAGAATTCGGGGGAACCGGTTTGGGGCTATCCATCTCCGCCCGGCTGGTGCGATTGATGGGTGGCGAAATCGGTTTGGACAGCGCGCCGGGCAAAGGAAGCAAATTCCACTTCTCCCTCGCGTTTGAAGAAGGTAAAGCGGAATCCAAAGGATTGCGAGAGCTGACAGAGCTGAAAGGCAAATCAGTTCTGGTTGTGGACGACAACGAAGTGAACCGGCACTTGCTGCAGAAACTTCTTGGAAAGTGGGGCATGCGCTCCGTGCTAACTCCGGATGGAGTTGGAGCGATTGAAGAGTACGAGAAGAGCATCCAGCGCGGAGAGCCTTATCCACTCGTGTTGCTCGACATGAACATGCCATGGATGGACGGCTATCAGGTTGCGGCCAAACTGCGGGAACTGGCTCCGGTCGAACAGACCGCGATCATGATTCTTTCCTCCAGTTTTGCCATGAACGCTCAAGTACTCCCGCCAGAGCTGAAAATTGGCAGAAAGCTGAACAAGCCAATCCGGCGCTCCGAACTGTACGACGCGATCTCTCAACTGCTCGAAACCGCCACTGGAAAAAAAGAAAAACAGGGAAGCGAGGACAAGCTCGAAGGCAGAAAACTGCGGCTACTGCTGGTGGAAGATAACTTGGTTAATCAGAAACTCGCGCTGCGATTGCTCGAAAAGCTGGGCCACGAGGTGAAGCTTGCTGTGAATGGGCGAGAAGCAGTGGAATTTTCGGCAGCCGAAGAATTCGATCTGGTGCTCATGGATGTGCAGATGCCTGTGATGGGCGGAATGGAAGCAACCAAGAAAATTCGCGAGCAGGAGGAAAAAAGAGGAAAACGAACGCCGATCCTTGCGATGACCGCGCACGCGATGAAAGGCGACCAGGAGAAGTGCCTGGAGGGCGGAATGGACGGATATGTGTCCAAACCAATCCGCGTGGAGATGCTCCGAAGCGAAATAAACAGACTCACTGAGAAAGGTAAGGACGACGAAACTATGGCTAACACTCTGGAAAACATGAATTCCCCGAGCAAGCACCTTGCAGTGGATGTGCAGGAATTGCTCACACGCGTGGAAAACGATTGGGAACTGCTTCGCGAGCTTGCCGGTATTTTCCGGGAAGACTTTCCACGGTACGAGAAAACTCTCCGATCGGCGATTGAAAACAAGAACACCGTACAGGTGGCGGAGGCGGCCCATGCGTTGAAAGGAATGCTCTCGAATTTCGCCGCGGCGCAGGCCGCGGAAGTGGCCAGCGAAATCGAGCAATTGGCGAAAGGCGGAAAAGACGCTGATCTGGCGCCTTCACTTGCGAAATTTGAAAAGGAAACAGCAGGGCTCATGGGAGAACTCGAAGGGCTTCTTGCCGGAGCTCAGAAATGAAAATGAAGATTTTGATTGCCGACGATGACTCGTTGTCGCGCCGGATGCTGAAAAGCACTCTGGAGCGCTCCGGATATGACGTGATAGCGGTTGAGGATGGCAGCGCGGCTGCGTCAGCTCTTTGCGAGCCGGAAGGCCCGCGAATGGCTTTGCTCGATTGGATGATGCCCGGGGTGGACGGCCCCGGAGTAGTCAGGATGGTGCGCGTAAGGCGAGGCCAGCAATACGTGCACATGATTTTGCTCACGTCACGGCAAGCGAAAGAAGATGTCATCGCGGGGCTCGATGCCGGTGCGGACGATTACCTGACAAAGCCTTTCAACCCTCAAGAACTCAGAGCGCGGCTACGCACAGGCGAACGAATCCTGAGTCTGGAGGACACTCTCGTGCAAGCGCGGGAAGAGATGCGTTATCGAGCGACGCACGATACGCTTACAGGCTTGTGGAATCGCGGCGTGATTCTGGAACTCCTGCAAAGGGAATTACAGCGTGGAAAGAGGCAACAACACCAGGGAAGCGTAACCATTCTGCTCGGCGATATCGACCATTTCAAACAGGTCAACGACACATTTGGCCACGCCGCTGGCGATGCGGCTCTGCGAAAAGTGGCGAAACATCTTACGGATTCCGTGCGCAACTACGATGCGGTAAGCCGCTATGGCGGAGAGGAATTTCTGGTTGTATTGCCCTCGTGCGATGCGAAAAGCGGTTGCGATCGGGCGGAACACATCCGACACAAACTCGAGCTAGAACCCGTAATCACCGGCGAAGCCAAGATACCGTTGACGCTCAGCATGGGAGTGGCAAATAGCGGAGAATGGCCAGGGTTGGACGCGGAGGCTTTGATTCGAAAAGCGGATGAAGGTCTATACCAGGCGAAAGGCGACGGAAGAAATCGGGTGATTATTTCGCGTCCAAACGGATTCGATCACGTTCATACGGCGGGCCAGCTGACGATTGCATGACTTGAAATGCCGCGCGTGGGTTATTCCTTCGGACGCGTCTGTTCCATCATCTGCCGCATAGCGTTGTTCGAACCCGGAGCGCGCTTTTCGCGCCACGCTTCAAAGCGTTTGCAAACCGTTTCCATGTTGCAAAATACGGTAGGATTCTTGAACGCCGCGCGCCAAGTGGGAACTACATTCCGAATGCGGTCCCACACAACCCAAATTTCGCCATTGCTTTCGAAAAACAACTCATCGTTGATCAACCCGCGGTTCACAATGCTGGCTACCATTTCCCAGTAACTAATGACCATTCGAATGTTCGTATATTCATCGGTTCCCGGCGGATATTTCTGAGTCATTTCGTCCACGCTGGCAGGATGAAAATAGTCCACGAACCAGTTGCGAGCTTGGCGGATTCGCGGTTCGCGTCGCATGTCGTAGAGACGCAACATCAAATTCACTTCTTCATACGTTACGTTTGACATGGACTCGCTCCTTGCCCCTGCCTCATCGTTCGTTTCCGGCGAGCGAACTGTGGGCTTCCGCGGCAAGTTCGGTTGCTCCCATCAGTTCGATGCGCTGGACGCTGGAAACCGGTATACCGCGCCGCTGTAGCTCCAAGTGAATCCGGCGGCGGAGTTCCCGAGCAACTTCGTCCTGCCGCGTTGGCGCGGTGCGCGCTTGCAGTCGAACGAGCGTGGCGCTGCGGTCAAGTGATTGCACGCCGAGAATGCGCGGCCCGTCCACGAGCGCTTGTGACCATGCGGAATCGGAGCGAAGTTCAGCGCACGCGGCTTCGAGCGCGGCGAGCGGCTGATCGAGCGCAACTTCGGGAGCGAGCGCAACATCGACAAACGTTTGCGACCAATCCCGGCTCAAGTTCGCCACGGTGCGAATGTCGCCGTTGGAGATGGTGACGAGAGCACCGCGTGCGTCGCGAATCACGGTGCGGCGCAGCGTGAGTTGTTCCACGCGGCCGGTCGAGTCACCGAATTGAATCGTGTCGCCCACCGAGTATTGGTCTTCTAGGACGATGTAAAAACCGGTGATGACGTCGCGCACAAGATTTTGCGCGCCGAAGCCTACAGCCACGCTCGCGAGTCCCGCAAGTGTGAGCGCCGGCGTTGGATTGATGCCGAAGAGGTCGAGCGCAGTGAGTAGCGCAATGACCCAGACGACTTTGCTGACCGCACTATAAAGAACGCCCGCAAGTGTGCGAGTTTGTTGCTCACGAACTTGCGCCCCGCGCGACTGGCCCGAAGCGGGTTTGATGATGAGCTTTGTAAGAACTTTCAGGAAGCGATTTACCAGCAGCGCGATAAGGACAATGCCGAGAAGATGAAGCGCCGTGTAAAGTGTGATGCCAGACAGGAAGTTGACAACGCTGGACATAGGCAATTTGCAGGGTGAGTATAACATTGAGGGCGGCAATGCGCTTGCGGGTTCCCCCGAAGTGTGAAGAACGAATGCTGAGGAGAGCCAGATGGACGGAACACGGAGAGATGTACTGAAATTTTTGGCCGGCGCGGCCGGGATGGCCACGCTGGGCGCATGGCTTGCGAAAGGGCAGGATGTTTCGCAGCGAGATCCATCGAAAACGTCAGCGAGCGGTGACCCAAACGCCGATCCAGGGCTCGAATCAAAACGCGTGAAGGCCGTATTGGAGCAGAACCAGAAAGATATGAAGAAAAACATTGAAAGGCTTTTTCAACTGGCGACGGAGTTGAAAGACGAAGTGGAAAAAACCGACGCCACCACGGTTTTGTCCATGACAATGCTGAAAAAGACCGAAGAGATCGAAAAGCTGGCGCACCAGATTCGCGACCGCGCCAAAGGCTGAATAGTGCATTCGGATCCCGCAGGAATTCGGAGCATGGGCTGGGAATTCACGCTAGAATAGAAATTACACCGCGCGCTCGTAGCTCAGCTGGATAGAGCGTGTGCCTCCGAAGCACAAGGTCGGGCGTTCGAATCGCCCCGAGCGCGCCACTTCCTTACGCAATCCATTTCGATCGCCTTGCTGTTTTTTCCGCCGGTGCATTTCATGCGCGAATGTAAATTCACTCGCGGACTCGCGACTTCGTCACGCGAAATTTCGAAAGTTACGAGAAGTCGTTAGTCGGATCGTCGCTCCCTCCTGCATAAAGTTGCTGAAACCAAAAGACTAAGCCGAATCGCCTCGTTGGCATACCGAGTGCAATTTCGATGGCAGGAATGTGAGTTCCTGCGAGCAGACGTGACGACGGCTCCAACATTGTTTCGAACCATGCTCTCCCAGCTAAAAGCACGTCTGCAGCAAAGCGAAATTCAATGAATCTCAGGAGAATGGAAATGAACATTAGTCGCTATTCTGAAACAAAAAGACGAAGTCTGAAGTGGTACGGTGCGCTACTGTTCGCTGGGCTGCTATTTTGTCCAACGAAGGGAAGCGCTCAGAACAACAAGACAGAAGAACAGGATGCTCCTCCGGCGTCAGTACAAATCGTCGCGCTCGACGAATGTGATCCAGCCACTTTCAACGCAGCACTCGGCCCTGACTTTTGCAAGAACGTTACGCTCGGCGCGTTCACAACTCTGACGGATCTCTTCGCAAAAGCCGCAAATGGCACTCCGGATCCCAATTGGGATTTCGAACCCGACACACTCCGCATCAAGAAAGGCACTCCGATCCTGGTGGTGGATCAGGGCGGCGAACCGCATACGTTCACAGAGGTCAAGCATTTCGGCGGCGGCTTCATTCCGGAGCTGAATGCCGGAGAACCGACGGTTTCCGAGTGCGAGAACGGTTTCAAGAACATCGCCGTGGCACGAACCCGCATTCTGCAGGGCAGCCAGCTCCAGGTTCCGAGCCTTTCAAAGGGCGACCATTATTTTCAATGCTGCATTCACCCGTGGATGCGAGTGAAAGTTGAAGTGCAGGAAGCGCTGCACGGGAAATAAGGTGTTCGAGGGATAGAACACACAGAAGCGAACCCGTTGTCTTAAGTAATTTGGAAACGGGTTCGCCGACGTGTTTTTGCGGCGATTATTTTTCCAGCTTGCGTGAGCGCAACGTTCGCTCGCCGCGTGCGTAAGCGGCTACGGTATGTCCGTTGCCGATGAGTTTGTATTTATAAGTCGTAAGTCCTTCCATCCCCATCGGTCCCCGCGCGTGCAGCTTGCTGTTGCTGATGCCGACTTCGGAACCGAGCCCGTAGCGGTATCCGTCGGCGAACCGCGTCGAAACATTGTGATAAACGCCGGCGGCGTCCACTTCATTCAGGAACCGTTCCGCCGCCAAAGCGTCTTCCGTCACGATGGACTCCGTATGGCTGCTTCCGAATTCCGCAATGTGATCTAGCGCAGCATCGAGCGAATCCACGACGCGGATCGCAAGAATCAAATCCGAATATTCGGTAGACCAATCAGCCTCGTTTGCCGGTTTGATGTCCGCCTGCTGCAGAATCGCACGCGTGCGTTCGCATCCGCGAAGCGCAACACCTGCAGTTTTCAGTTGTGCCACGATGCGAGGAAGAAAATCAGCAGCTACGTGGGCGTGAACGAGAAGCGTTTCCGCCGAATTGCACGCGGCTGGATATTGCGTTTTCGCATCGAGCGTAATCGCTTCCGCTTTTGCAAGATCGGCGGCGCTGTCTACATAAACGTGGCAAATTCCTTCGCCGTGGCCGAGCACCGGCACTTTGCTGTGCTCGGAAATATATTCGACAAATTCCCGCCCGCCGCGCGGCACGATCAAATCCACTTCGCGCTTCAATTGCAGTAATTCCATCACGTCCGCGCGCGACTGTAGCAGCGTAACCGCGGCTTCCGGTACACCTGGAAATTCGCGCAGCGTCTCGCGCCAAAATTCCACAAGAACTTCATTCGTTCGCGCGGCTTCTGCACCACCTTTTAGCAGTACGGCGTTGCCGGATTTGAACGTCAACGCCGAAACTTGTGGAACGACGTCTGGACGCGACTCGAAAACCACAGCCACAACGCCTAGCGGGCAGCTCTCCTTATAAAGCATTAAGTCGTCGTCGAGTTCCGTCGTGGAGAGGCGCTTGCCGATTGGATCCTCGAGCCGCGCTACTTCTCCGAGCCGTGTGATCATCTCTGCAATCGTTTTTTCGGAAACACGCAAACGCGCGAATGCTGCGGACGACATTTTTCCGCTGCGGACGAGTTCTTCGGCGGCGCGGCAGTCTTCGGCGTTTGCCTGAAGAATGCGCGCGACGTTTTGTTCGGTGCGTTTTGCGACGGCAAGCAAAACAGAGTTGCGAACACCGTTTGATAACAACGCAAGCTTGCGAGCAGCAACACGCGCAGCCCGAGCCTGGTAACGGACAGAAAAATTCGCGGCGCTGGCGGGAGCGTTACTCATGGCGCCGCCTCAAGCAGCACGATATTGTCGCGCGTAAAAACCACAAGATTTTTATTTTGGCCGGAGTTTTCTTTCTTGGCGTCGTTTTGCGCGAAAGCGTCTGCACTTGCGCAGTTGGCAATTCCGCGCGCAAATTCCCGCCCATCGACATCCACAATGCTGACCACGTCCATCGCCCCAAATTGTTTTTCTACGCGTACCACGCCGCTGCTGAGCAGGCTAGCTTTCCTGGCTGTGATGGCTCGATGCGCACCGCCGTCCACGACGATCCGGCCGGAAACTCCTGCCGCAAATGCGATCCACCGGCGCTTGCCCTTCATGCGTGCACCAGGCGCAAAAACGGTACCGTGTTTCTCTCCCGCGAACACCTTTTTGAGAGTTGACGGATCGTTACCGTCGGCAATGACCGCTGTACCGCCGCAGTTCATGGCAATTTCCGCGGCTTCCAGTTTTGTGGACATCCCGCCTCGCCCGCCGAGGGAAGGTCCAGCCGCAATCGACCGAAATTCCGGACCAATCTGTTCAACGTAGCTCAGAGTCTCTGTGGCCCCGCCTTTGCTTCGCAATAATCCGGGGACATTGGTGAGAAGAACCAGCGCGTCGGCTTCGAGTCCGCTCATGGCGAGTGCCGCGAGCCGGTCATTGTCGCTGAACGCCGCTTTACGTCCTTCGCCTTTTTCTTCCAGCTCAGCCGTGGAAACGGTGTCATTTTCATTGACGATTGGGAGTACGCCGAAACCAATGAGCTTTTCCATCGTCCGTCGTAAATTCGAATAGCGCCGCCAGTTGCTGAAATCTTCTTCCGTCAGCAAAACTTGCGCGACTTTCACCGAATGCTCTTCGAACATCCTCTTGTAGGCAGCCATCAGCAGCCCCTGGCCGGCTGCCGCGCAAGCCTGTTTTACGGCCATGTCTTTAAGCCGCGCCGTGTGCAAACCGAGCAGCCATCGGCCGAGTCCCACAGCTCCCGAAGTGACGAGGACGACTTGGCGGCCTTCACGAAGAAGTTCGGAAATGCCGCGGACGATGGGTAGAACGCGCTTTTCGCAAAGCTCTCCATTTGGCTCGGTGACCGTGCTTGTGCCGAGCTTAATGATGATGCGCCGCGCGGCTTCGAGGCCCTTGCGGCAGTCTTTTTCGCCATTGTGCTCTGCAAGCATAAAAATCGCTTTGCTGGATCCCTTGTAAGCAAATAGGTTACGCCAATTCTGCGTCGAGACCTATATCGGCGCGGTGGGCGCAAAACGCGCGGAAGGCTTATTCAAATAGGGACATTGCGTGTGGTACAGATATGACTGGAATGAAACGCCGGACAATATATTTTCATCTGGCGAAAGCGAACGTCGTATCGTAGAAACGAGTGTTCTAATAAGCAGGATAGGGCATATGAAGAAGTTGCGTTTTCTCGTGTCGTTGACCAACGACGACAACGATTATCAAATCGAGCAGGCGAGCGCGACAGAAGAAGCGGCGCGCCGGCTGGGTGTTGCCGCGCAAGTGATCTACGCGGGAAACGATGCGATTACCCAGAGCACGCAATTGTTGCAAGCGATCCAATCTTCTCCGCAGGAACGGCCTGATGCGATCCTGTTTGAGCCCGTTGGTTCCACGGCGCTGCCTCAGGTTGCGCGCGCAGCGATTAACGCCGGAATTGGCTGGTCCGTCCTGAATCGCGAAGCGCCTTATGTTTCGGAATTACGGTTACTGAAGAAAGCGCCTATCTTCACCATCAGCGCGGACCACGTGGAAATCGGACGAATTCAAGGAAGGCAATTTAACGCCTTGCTGCCAAAAGGCGGGGCAATCTTGTACGTGCAGGGTCCATCGGAGAATTCCGCTGCAAAGGATCGCACGGCGGGCATGATGGAAACGAAGCGCGACAACATTCAGGTGACCGCCCTCAAAGGGCAATGGACGGAAGAAAGCTCTCAGAAGGCGGTTCGTTCTTGGCTGAAGCTGACGACTTCCCAAAAGGCCACAATCGATTTGATTGGAGCGCAAGACGACTCGATGGCCATCGGCGCTCGCAAGGCATTCCAGGAACTCATCAATGAATCAGAGCGCGAACGCTGGCTGAAGCTCCCGTTCACGGGTTGCGATGGATTGCCAAAAACGGGGCAAGCGTGGGTGAGGAGCGGATTGCTTGCAGCCACGGTCTATTCGCCTCCGAATACGGGGCTCGCAATCGAAATGCTCCTGCAAAATATACAGGGTGGCAAGGAGCTGCCCGAGCGCGCTTTAGTGGCCCCGTCTTCGATTCCTGATCTCAAGGAATTGCGCCCAAAACTAGCCTGATTGGCCATCCCGGGAATTGACGTCGAATCTCCCGCTTAGTCAATCGTTTTTCTAAAGACATTTCTGCACTTGTGCGCTGGCTCTCTGGGCGTATAATGCCGCGGGTTGGTTTGTTTAGTTCTCATTCCCGTTGCTTCAGGAGTTCTTGATGCCCATTGGTTCGAATCCCGGTTCGATTAAGCGCAGAGATTTTTTGACCAAAACCGGCACTGGTTTGCTTGCCGCCGCAACGGTTCCGGCAGGAGCAGCGTTAGCTTCATCCCCTTCAGACGCGCCTCTGGATAGTGCTGTGTTTCCTCCTCCACCCTCGCGGACACCGAGCATGGGAGCGAAAAAGAAAATTCCCATTGGCGTGTTCGATCCTGTCTACGACGATCTTTCGCTCGACGCCATGCTCGAAAAAGTAAGTGCACTCGGTTTGGAAGCGATGGAAATCGGAACCGGCGGCTATCCCAATAACAAACACTGCCCGCTTGATGATTTGATCGCTGATAAGAGCAAGGCAAAAGCGTGGCTGAAGAAATTTGAAGATAAGAATATTCGTGTCGCCACTCTTAGTTGCCACGGAAATCCCGTCCATCCGAACACACAGCACGCTTCAAAAGACGCAGACACATTTCGCAAAACCGTCCAGCTCGCGGAAATGCTCGAAGTGAAAGTGATCGTAGGCTTTTCCGGCTGTCCCGGTGGAACTCCGCAGGACACGCAACCGAACTGGATCACCTATCGCTGGCCCCCTGAATTCAACGAAATGCTCCAGTGGCAGTGGAAAGAAAAAGTCATCCCGTACTGGAAGGACGCGGCCAAATTTGCGCGCTCGCACGGAATCAAGCGCCTCGCATTTGAAATGCATCCTAACTTCGTCGTATACAATCCGCGCACGCTGCTGAAACTGCGCGAAGCTGTTGGCGAAGAGATTGGTGCGAACTGCGACTTGAGCCATCTCTTCTGGCAGGGTTGCGATCCCGTGGAGGTCATTCACTTCCTCGGCAAGGAAGGCGCGATTTTCCACGCCCATATGAAGGACACGGTTCTGTTTCCCGAAAACCTGGCGAAATATGGAGTGCTGAATTTCGCCTTCGATAAAAACGACCTTGACCAGGCTTCCGACACGTTTCGTGCTGTCGGTTATGGCCACAGCGCGTCTTTATGGAAGTCGGTGCTGCAGGCGTACATGGACATCGATTACGAAGGGATTCTCAGCATTGAAAACGAAGACCCGATTCTTTCGGGAGAAGTCGGCGTCGAGCGTGCTGCGTATGTCCTGAAAAATATTCGCAAGGAAATTCTCGGACAATAGTTTTTTTGGAGGAGAGGCCATGCATCGAAGAGAACTGTTTCGGCTGATTGGCGCGGGGGCCGTCCTGCCCGCGATGACTCCCGAGATTTTTGCGTTACTTCGCCAGGCCCAGCCTGGCGCGGACTACAAGTTGCGCACGCTGGATGCGCATCAAAATGCAACCGTAGTTGCGATGATTGACCTCATCATTCCTGAGACGGATACTCCCGGTGCGAAAGGCGCTCGCGTCAACGAATTCATTGACTTGATTCTCACCGATTGGGCCATCCCCGAAGAGAGAAAAGCCTTTCTCGATGGCCTCGCCGACATCGACAAGCAGAGCAATGATCTTTTCGGAAAAAAATTTACAGATGCATCTCCCCAGCAACAAGAAACGCAGTTGCGCGCGATTGACGATGTATTGATGGGCAATCGCCAGCGCCCCGTGCGCCACGGCAATACTGTCCCCGAAGTGGATGCGCATATGAAGGGTCCCTTCTGGGTGGTCTTCAAAAACATCACCCTCCACGGCTACTACACTTCGCAGGTCGCCTTTGAAAAAGAACTGAAACTCCAAATTATTCCCGGCGCGCAGCATGGTTGTGCTCCCGTCGGCCAGGCGTAATCCCAGGAGAAAATGATGGCGACGAATACTTATGATGCGCTGATTGTCGGATCGGGAATCACGGGCGGCTGGGCGGCCAAAGAGCTGACGGAAAAAGGGCTCAACGTTCTCATTCTGGAAGCGGGTCGGACGATCGTCCCGGAAAAAGATTACGTCGAACACGTCCCCGTCTGGGAACTGAAATATCGCGGATGGGACGAGCGACCCCAGCGGCAACAAACGCAATACGTCCAACGCGAGTGCTACTACGCTTGCGACGAGTACTCACACAAATTTTTCGTCAACGATCAGGAAAACCCCTACACGAACGCTCCGGACACAAAATTCAGCTGGATTCGCGGCCGGCAAGTCGGCGGCAAGTCTCTCACCTGGGGCCGCCAAAGCTATCGCTGGAGCGATCTCGATTTTGAAGCGAATCTCCGCGAGGGCGTCGCCGTGGATTGGCCGATTCGGTATGCGGACATCGCACCTTGGTACGACTACGTGGAAGAGTTCGCGGGCATCAGCGGACAGCCGGAAGGATTGCCGCAGCTTCCCGACGGGAAATTCCTGCCGCCGATGGAAATGACCTGCGTGGAGCAGGATGTCCGTGCTGCCCTCGCGAAACATTTTGATGATCGCATCATGACCATTGGCCGCTCCGCCGTGCTTACTCGCGTGCACAAAGGCCGCGCTGCTTGCCATTACTGCGGCGTCTGCCACCGCGGCTGCATCACGCAATCGTATTTCAGCAGCTTGAATTCCACGCTGCCTGCCGCCGCGAAAACCGGCAAACTCACGATTCGTCCGTACAGCGTCGTGCGCAATGTTATGTTTGATTCCGCAAAGCGCCGCGCGACCGGCCTTCAGGTGATTGATGCTCAGACCAAAGAAACAATGGAGTACAAAGGGCGCATTATATTCCTCTGTGCGTCTACGCTTGAATCCACGCGCTTGATGTTGAACTCCGCTACTTCGGAATTTCCAAACGGACTCGGCAATTCCAGCGGCGAACTCGGCCACAATTTGATGGATCATCACATGGGCAGCGGTGCCGGCGGCATCATGCCCGGCCACGAAGACAAGATGCCTTTCGGCAATCGTCCAAATGGAATCTATGTTCCGCGCTTCCGCAACGTGAATGAAAAAACAAAGCAGAAGAATTTCGCTCGGGGTTATGGCTATCAAGGTGGCGGCAGCAGAGACGGGTGGGGCCGCGGCGGATTCATGAGTGGGTTTGGCGTGGACTTCAAAAATATGCTGAAAATGCCCGGGCCATGGCGCATGACGCTTGCCGGTTTCGGCGAATGTCTGCCGTACCACTCCAATTTCGTAGCGATCAATAAGGACAAAGTCGACGCGTGGGGAATTCCGACGCTCACCATCGACTGCAAATGGGGCGACAACGAAAAAGCGATGTCACTCGACATTGCTATGCAAGGCGCGGAAATTCTTGCCGCATCCGGTGCGCACGAAATCAACATGTTTTCGGAGATGTCGCCGCCGGGCCTGGGCATCCACGAAATGGGAACTGCGCGTATGGGCCGCGATCCCAAGACTTCCGTGCTGAATGCGCACAACCAGGTGCACGACATTCCAAATCTTTTCATGACGGACGGTGCGTGCATGACGTCCGCTTCGTGCGTAAACCCCTCCTTAACTTATATGGCGTTGACAGCGAGAGCGTGCGATTATGCGGTCTCGCAGATGAAAAGGAACGAACTGTAGTTCAAACTCCAGACTGAGGAACAAATTCATGGCCCAGGTGAACCGCTCGCCGAAGACGTACGACGTCTGCATTATCGGATCCGGAGCAGGTGGAGGCATGGCTGCGAAAATCCTGACCGAAGGCGGCCTGGACGTAGTCATGCTGGAGGCTGGTCCGCAAATTCATCCCGAGAAAGACTACAAAATGCTGATGTGGCCGTATGAGCTGCCGCATCGCGGGGTAGGCGTCGGAGGAAAAGCGGGAGAGAATTTCGGCGAATTCCTCGCGCCGAATGGCGCATGGCAAATCGAAGGCGAGCCATACGTTTCCGCGCCGGGTTCGGATTTTCAGTGGTTCCGTTCGCGAATCGTCGGCGGAAGGACAAATCACTGGGGAAGAATTGCACTGCGATTTGCTCCCGTGGATTTTCGATCGAAGACGCGGGACGGTCTCGGCGATGATTGGCCGATTTCCTACGATGATATTGCTCCGTATTACGACAAAGTCGAATCGTACATCGGCGTTTTCGGTTCGCAGGAAAATGTGGACAGCGCGCCCAACGGAGTTTTTTTGCCGCCGCCAAAACCGCGTTGCCACGAACGTCTTGTCAAAACGGCTTGCGACAAGCTGAACATTGCGTGCATTCCCGGACGCCTGGCGATTTTGACGAAGGCGCATAACGGCAGACCGCCATGCCATTACTGCGGACAATGCGGGCGCGGTTGCACGACCGCATCGAATTTCAGTTCGAGCCAGGTGTTGTTGCCGCCGGCGATGGCGACCGGAAAACTGACGCTTATCACGGGAGCGATGGCGCGCGAAATCATCGTTGGAAAGAGCGGCAAAGCAGAAGCGGTTTCTTACGTCGATAAAGCGACGAAAAGCGAAAAGCGAGTTTATGCAAAAGCAGTTGTTGTTGCGGCAAGCGCGTGCGAATCCGCGCGGCTGCTTTTGAATTCCAAGTCTTCGCTTTTCCCCGATGGAATCGCAAACTCTTCGGGAACGGTCGGAAGATATTTGACGGATTCCGTAGGCAGCGACGGATGGGGAGAAATTCCCGCGCTCGCGAAAATGCCGCCGCACAATCACGACGGAACGGGCGGCATGCACGTTTATATGCCGTGGTGGAAATACGACCGCAAAAATGATTTTCCGCGCGGATACCATATCGAAGTCTGGGGCGGGCGCGACATGCCTGGCGCGGGAATGTTCCATGAGTTGTGCCATGAACGCGAAGGGTACGGCGCGAGTCTGAAAAAGCAGGCGCGCGACGTTTATGGAACGACGGTTGGATTTTCCGGGCGCGGCGAAATGATTCCGAATCCGGACACGTATTGCGAAATCGATCCTTACAAAGTGGATCAATGGGGAATTCCGGTTCTGCGATTCCATTTCAAATGGTCGGAATACGAAATCCGCCAAGCGAAGGACATGCAGGATACGTTCCGGTCGATCGTCGAGACGATGGGCGGAACGTACAAGACGCGCACGCCGATTGAAGGGCCGCATGCTTTTGGAATTCTGGCGGGCGGGAAAATTATTCATGAGGTTGGCACCGCGCGCATGGGAGACGATGCAAAGTCGAGCGTGCTGAACGGATATTGCCAGACGCATGACGTGAAGAATCTTTTTGTTACGGATGGAGCGCCGCTGGTGACGAATCCTGACAAAAATCCGACGCTGACGATCATGGCGCTTTCGTGGCGTGCTTCGGAGTATTTGATCCAAGAAGCGAAGAAAGGGAGCCTCTGATGAGCGGCGGGGGAGTAACGCGACGCGACATGCTGAGAACGCTGGCGGCGGGAGCCGTAGGCGGCTCGGTGCTGCAGGTGATTCCGGCGAAGGCGGCGGAGTATGCGCACCAGATGGTGCACAAAGAGAAGGCCGCGGCTCCAGCGGGAAAATACACTCCGAAATATTTCGATGCGCATCAGTACGAAACACTGAATTCGCTTTGCGACACGATCCTTCCGAAAGATGAAAAATCGGGAGGAGCGATCGAAGCTGGCGCGCCGGAGTTCATTGATTTGCTGACCAGCGAGAACGAGGAGTTTCAGTTGACGCTGGGCGGCGGATTGCTGTGGCTCGATATGCACTGCGTGGACCAGTACGGGAAGACGTATCTGGAGTGCACGCCGGAGCAGCGGAAGGAAGTGCTGGACCTGATCGCGTACAGGAAGAATGCGAAGAAGGATGCTTCGCTGAGCCAGGGCGTGGCGTTTTTTGCGTTCCTGCGAAATATGACTTGCGACGGTTTTTATACGAGCAAGATCGGGATTGACGATTTGCAGTATGTAGGAAATGTGGCGCGGAGCGAATGGCCGGGCTGTCCGGATTTGCCGAGCTGAGAAGGAAGCAATGAAGTAAGGAATCCTCGGCTCTGGTTTCGCAGTGTTACCCGCCGACGGTCAAGGTTCACAGTCGACAAGTTCACGGCCGTGATCAGCAGCGCCTTTGCTCTCCATTTCACGCCATTTTCACGACAACAACGGAGTGGTTAGCTCCTCGCAGGAATACTCGGGCAGCCATAGTGCCCCCCCACCCCCCATGTTTTTGCATGAATGTGAGAATAAAGGGCTTGCAGACGAGGGTTTTGCAAGAATGTGAAAACGAAGGAGTTGTTTTGCCCTATTTTGGTGCAAAAATGGAGGTAATTCGCATGAGTTTGAAAACAAAGGGTTTGAAAGTGCGTGTTTTGATATTCATGCGGGGATTCAGAGAGCGGCCAGTGAAGCAAGATCCTTCGGCTTCCGATCCCTCGACTGCGCTCCGGATAAATAATCGCTCCCTCGAGAGGCGCGGGGCAGGCAGGACTCACGTCCTTCATCGGATGTTCGGTTGTGAAAGAGCGGTGCCCCTTAAGACTTCTTCGGGGTAAAGCGACGGTCCAGCCGTCGCGAAATCGTGAGAAATAGTATAGAGCAAAATGTCTGTGTTGTCAATAAGATTATATTGACTCGATTGTTAATTCGAATGGAGAGGGAAAGTCAGGACGAAGAGTGCCCCACCCTTTGCAAAGTACGAAAGCGCAAAGAGTAGGCCACCCAGGAGGTTCTTGGATTTCGAGTGCGCCACCCGCCAGTCTAGCCATACCGGGAGAAAATATCAGAAAACGTCCCGTCTGTCCCCGGGTTCCCTTGGAATGCTTTGCGCACCTTGAACGAGTTGGCCCCAACGGGCCGCCGAGGTACTGAATTTCCTGCGGCACACCCTCATACAGTGAAATCGCTATGCCAAGCTGCCGGTACTCCATCTCTTCGATCTGCCCGTCAGGGTCTTCGTACACTGGTAAATTGCCTCCCTGATTTAGACATTCATCGAATGAATACCTTGTTATTTGAAAGGTCTCGCCGAAAAGGCGAATGACCTCTTTCTGCGTGAGTGGATCTTTTGGATAGAGCATCAACATCTTCAGTTTGCCGTCTTCTACCAAGACTTCGAGTCTTCCTGATATCGGATCTACGACGGAATAGATAAGTATTGGGGCACGAGATGCTTCTCCCCGTGTCAACTGTTTGGGCTTGCCAAGGACTCTTCGAACATCGTCGATTGAGCTCTTCCCTACTAGCAATCCGCGATAAGTGGCTGGTTGCCAATTGTGGCGTGCAACTTGTTGGGAATTGCCTTTGACTGCGCCAAAGAAAAATAAAAATAGGAGAGCTTTAGCTGTAAGTCTTCTCATGTGTTTGGTCACTTTGGTTCGGTTGGGAGATTTAGCCACTCTGCGGGGTCAACTAGTTGGCCATTTACCCTGACCTCGAAATGTACATGTGCCTCCGAAGATGGAGCGCCGCGCACATTTCCCTCCGCGTGATTTGGATGGAATTGGTTCAATGGTTTTCTTGTTAGATTGGTGACAGCGGGACCGAAATTCAGAATTTGTATGGGCCACCCGCTTTCCGAGCTAAATCGGTTTTTGTCACCCAATGCTGTATAGGCATACTGGTTGGAAATCTCTCAAATTTCCTCCTTCAAACAAATTGGGAGACAAATCTTGTAGCGCAGTCATTGATCCGAGGCAAAGGGTAGCATCTTCTAGTGTATCGAAGAGCCCCGCAGCGTTGAGCCGAGGAGCGTAGTGCCGACTAAGGAGACCGCAAAGCTCTTGAATGGGTTCAGGCAGGGTGGCGATACCGGGGGAATATCTGAGTCCCCAAGCGAGGAGGGAATTGTTATATCCAGAGGACAGGTCGAAACCGAGAAACGTCCCATGGGAGGTTGGCGCACAATCGCCGTCGGTAGCCTCAACGACCTCGAAGCGATCAGGGGCCTCCAAACGCTCATTCCATAACTCAGCGAATCTTTGCGCTTTCCGAATATCTCGAACCACGCCCAACTCGCCGCCCTCCTCGATGAACCAAAAAAAGAGTTGGTTTATTTCGTGATGCTCTGGGGCCTCATTGCAATAAGTGGGGTGCGCCCGAGATGTGCCTCGGTATGCCCGATAAGCAAGGTTGTCGGGTAGTTGTGGACCTCGCGGGCCATCAAGAATCAGAAAATTCATCCTGTAGAGAGTCCTCCTAGGGATGTCCCTTTTTCACCGCTGGCGGGTGGCCCGGATTTCCTTCTGAATGTTTTCTCCATGCACGAAACGATGGGAGGATACCATTTTCATAAGACTAGAGAAGGTACAGTGATGCGTAGGGTGCCCGTCCTCGGTCTTGGAGGGCGGGTCCTTCCTGGCTCTGAGGGATTCCGATGCCGCATGGACAGAAAAGCAAAGTCAGAATCCCCACATGCATAACCCGCGTATGGGGCACCCGGGAAGTTCGCGCACGGTATGGATTCGCGTTGGTGGGTTAAGTCATCATGCCGGAACATATGCATCTCTTGATCAGCGAATCGAAAGTTGTTCTTCCTGCGAAGGCTTTGAATTGGCAAAAAGAAAAAGCAAGAGAAGAGAGGCCCGCTCTTTGCAAACTACGAAAGCGCAAAGAGTAGGCCACCCAGGAGGTTCTTGGATTTCGAGTGCGCCACCCGCCTGGATCACGGTCGGGGGAGATCGAGGAGGAGGATGTCGGAGCGCTCTTGCTGGCGTTCGAGGATGACTTCATGGCCATCTGGGGAGATGTCGAAGTCGCGAACGTCGAAATCGGGAGGGAGGTTGGTTAACTGCCGCTCCGTGCCAGTGCTCAGGTCGACGAGCCAGAGGTTTTTGTGTTGAATGTCTCCCCGCAGGAGCACGAGCGTATAGCCTCCAGCCAGGAAGCCCAGGTGTCGCGCTCCGCGAGTGAGCGTCAGCGCTGGGATGGAATGTGTTACGGCCTTGGGCGTCACCGCTTTTACGGTAAACGTCGTGCCAATGTCGGGACCCGAATAGGCAACGAATCCGCCATCGGGAGCCCACGTGGGATCGATCGCGTATTCCTTCACAAGGACCGATGGGGCATGACCGTCGAGCGGTATTTGCAAAAGATGTGTGAGGCCGCGATCTTCTGCAGCCGAGGTTATCGATTTTCCGTCTGGTGCCCATGCTGGCGCGCCTTGCAGGTCGAGCTTATCGGTCACAATTCGCGCGTTCGTACCGTCGGCTTGCATTGCATATAAAAGGGACTGACCGTGTTGCCGGACTGAGAAGGCGATGTTCAATCCATCGGGCGAGATTGCAGGGCCGCCAAAGATTTGCGCCCCTTGGCCAGTCCACAGCTCCATTCCCGTTCCATTGGCAACCTTCCACACACTCTCGCTTGTGCTGGTGGCGGAAATATATAGAAGATAATTTGGGCCAAGCCGTGGAGAGAAGCCCGTGCCGGTGGTAAGCGAGATTCGATCCGCCGCAGTCGGTTCCGTTGCCGAATCAGAGATTCGTAAACGCCAAAGAGTTCGTTTCGCACCTGCCGTTGTGACTACCAGACGCCTTCCATCAGCACTAGCGGCCAGCGATGTGTATCTGCCCAAGCCAACTCCCAGACGGTGGGCATTACGACGCCCGACGTCCATGCTGTATAGCCACGGCCCCGAGCCATCGGGGTCGCTCGCCAGGTAAAGCAGCGTGCGTTGATCCAAGAGCACCGGGTAACTCACGCGTCCATTGTGCGACGTGATCCGATCCGGGCTGCCGCCCGTCGGGGCAATGCGCCAGATGTCCAATTTGTCTGGAAGTGAACCTTGCACAAAATAAATAAACCTGCCGTCTGGCGACCACGACGGAAAGTGACTGTGCAACCCTGCGGGCGCAGTGTAGATGGATTGCCCCTCTGCTCGCCGGTTGCCCTCGGAAACGAAGAGCGGATCTCCGGGTCCGGGAGTGTGGTAGACGAGTCGCGTTCCATCCTGTGACCAGGCGTACTCCGCGGCCCCTTCTAGGTAGGGACTTGGCTGCCCTCCGAGCGTTGGCACCCCCCAGATGCCGATATCGGCGCCGCTCGAAGCCGAACCACTTTGCTTGCGGACCCAAAACGTAACCAGAGCGCCGTCGGGAGAGAAACCGAGCGTGCGGACGGACGGATTCACCAATTCCGGCGCGCTTCCGTGCGTCAAGTTGTGGAATTGTCCCGATCCGATTTGTGTGACCCACACATCCATCTGCCCGTCCCGGTCAGAGAGAAACGCCACGAAATGGCCGTCCCGCGACACGGCAGCTGCCTGCTCGGTTCCATCGAAGTCCGTGATTGTCTGAAACCGCGCGTCCGCGATCGGGTTTCGCCAGAAGTATTCCGTATTGTGAAACCAGAGGATTGCGCCAAGCGCCAGGACAGCTCCAGCCGATGCCAGGGGCAATATGAACCTCCATTTGGTCAGAGAGGTTAGTATCGAGGAACTCCGAGGCGGCGCAAAGGGATCTAGGGAGGGAGCTTTGCTGTCGTTATCCGAGGCGGCCTGGAGATTCCGGCTGCGCACCCAATCGTTCAGCTCTGCCCGAAACGCGTAGACCGAGCCCATCCTGTCATGCAGGTGCCGGTGAACAGGCATCCCTTCCCGTTTTTCCCAGCGCTGGACGGTTGTCACGTCGCGGTCGAGATACGCGGCGATTTCCTTCCAGGAATCGAGACGATCAACGGACCGCTTCACGGGTGGAACAGGGTCAGGGGATGTCTCGTCCATCGCGTTCTCCTAACGGGCCACGATTGTACGCTTTGCCCAGACCACGGCAAAGTACGGCATTCGACGGCAACGGTCGAGAACGGCCGAAATTCGGCGCATTACCGTTTGACGATATGCGCCACGACGCCTAATTGTGTCTGCGCGACCCGAGTATGAAATCGGCGAAGTGCAGTTCCTGGTCACGAGCTCCCCGCGTGGGCCGACGTCAGCTACCGCCTGAGGAGTTGGGCGCCTGACGAACTTTGGTCGACTGAGACGCAAATCTTAAGTTTGGAGGATTTAGATGAAGAACAAGGTTCTTTCGTGGGTTGTACGAACGGGAGTGATAGTGGGGCTGGCCGCAGTAGTCAGCGCTCAGGCGCAAGCTCCGTCACCAAAGGAGTTCAGCGGCATTCTCAATGACTATACGGCCGCAACAGGCGTGGGTGGCCCCTGGGAAATGCATGGCAAGTGGACATTGAAGCTGAATCGGGATTCCAGTAAAGCCGATTTCTCAGCTGTTATGACGATGGAACACCCCGATTCGTGGGTTGCTGCAAACCCCGGCGGCGTTCCCCCCAATCCTCCCAATATTGACAATCCGACAGCACGCAGTCCGCATACGCACCACATCACAATGACGGATGGGATCGTCAGCACCAACACGGACGCCTGCCCAATGGATAGCCCTGCGACAACGGGACGATTCATGGTCACCGGACCTGTCAGCATTACCGGCAACGGAAATCCTGCGCCGTTTGAGGCTAAGGGGCCATCCACTTTGCAGATCTGCGTAACCGGAGGAACAGAGGTCGAGAATTCGAATGTGACCTTGAAGTTCCTTGACAACAGTCCCGCGATTGGGCACTTCGGCTCGCAGGCCATCCACGGTGTTGTTAGCGTTCCGCACAAGTCAGACGATCATCGTGGAGATGGAGACAGGCACTAGTCAACCCCAAGACCCGGGCTCTGGAAACGGAGCCTGGGGCACCCGTCGAGTCTCAAATCAAAATCAATATCGACCCAAGCCCCGCCCTTGCAAACCGAGGGCGCGGCGCACTTTTCTTAGCTGAATGATTTGTAGGTCGTCGCCCCAGGCGTCCCCAAGAAAAGCGCGGCAGTATAGATTTAGGTTGGACGAGCGAAGCGGAGGGCGGCTCGGGCTTTGGCTTTGGCGGCTTCGTCTTCGCGGTTGCGGGGTTCGGCGGTGGTTTCGAGGGAGTGGAGGAGGCGCATGGAAGCAGTGGCGATTTCGTCGATGGCGTTGTTGAAGGATTGTTCGTTGGCTTTCGACGGTTTATTGAAGCCGGAGATTTTGCGAACGAATTGGAGCGAGGCGGCGCGGACTTCGTCGGGAGTGACGGGCGGATCGAAATTGAAAAGCGGCTTGATGTTTCGGCACATGGTCTCCACCTGTGAAACTTCAAAATATCAGGATTCAGGGGCAGAAAGAAAGTTGGAACCTCGATTGTCTCCTAAACATCCTACGTTTGGGTGAATGTGTTGGAGTGCGCGCACGTGCCCAAGATAAATTCTTTGTCAACCGTTGGCCGATAAGGAAATGCTTGCGAGCAACGCGTGGTCTGCAATAGGCTATTGGGACCGCGCTTTGTGGACGGGGTGGTTTTCTTTCGCGGAATTGTCTGCGAAAGAGAGTTGCGAGCAGCCTGCGACTGAGGTTGCGGACTCGCGAGACGCTGGAAGATTCCCCGGAAATGCACCAAACAGGGAAGGTGCGTGCGGGAGCGGCGCAAATTATTGGGGTTCACCAAACAAGAGTTCATGGAGGAAGAAAAATGCGTAAGTGGTTCGCAATAGTGTTGATGGGGGCTTGTGTCTGTCTGCCAGCGGTTGCCCAGGAGAAAGATGCGGACTCGAAGGAGTCCACAAATGTAGCGGCGGCGCCAAAGACCAATGCGGTGAGCGCGACGACGACGGTTTCGAGGAGTCCGTGGGCGCTTCCAGCACAGCCGAGGTTGACTCCGTTTCCTGCTCCGGCGTCTGACAAGGACACGACAGCGCCTGGCCAGTTGATGCCGAAATACGAACTTGCGGGCGGGTACAGCTATGTGAATTTTCAGCCGGGGGATCCATTCAATTCGTTTGGATCGAATGGTGGAACGGCGTCGTTCACTTACAACGTGATGCGGTACCTCGGCTTGACGGCGGAATTTGGCGGATACGATTTTCAGCGGAATGTGAACAACAATCAGGTGCATGGGTCGTTTACGACGATCATGGCAGGTCCGCGCCTGAATCTGCGGAAGTTCGACCACTTTGTGCCGTTCACCGAGTTTCTATTTGGAGCGGCAAACTCCGGCATCGAGATGACGGGTGCGGATTCGCAATCGGTCTTTGCGATGGCGACCGGCGGCGGCGTGGACGTCGTGTTCAACAAGAACTTTGCGTGGCGGTTTGCGCAGATTGATTATTTGATGACGAATTTCACCGGCACAAGCGTTGGGTCGAGTGGCCGACAAAACAGTTTGCGGCTTGGTTCGGGCCTGGTAGTGCGCTGGGGATTCCCGGCAGCGCCACCTCCTGCGAATCACCCGCCGGTTGCGGCATGCTCGGTTAGCCCGGGTTCGGTGTATGCAGGTTCGAGCGATGCAGTTGCGCTGCACGTGAACGCTAGCGACCCGGACAACGATCCTTTGACTTACACTTATTCGGCAACAGGCGGAACGGTGGAAGGCACCGGCGCAGATGCGCGCTGGAACACGAGCGGACTGGCGGTTGGCACCTATACGGCAACCGCGAAAGTGGACGACGGCAAGGGCGGGTCGGCGACCTGCTCGGCGGATTTGAAAGTGGATCCGAAGCCGAACCAGAACCCGACGATTTCGTGCACGACGGATCGCAGCCCGATTATGCCGGGTGAGCGGACGGGAATTACTTCGACGGCCAGCGATCCTGATGGCGACCCGCTGACGTACAACTACAGCGCGAGCGCAGGGCAAGTGAGCGGCGATGGCGCGAAGGCAACGTTTGATTCGACGGGGCTGCAGCCGGGAAGCTACACGGTGAAGTGCGGCGTGAACGATGGACGCGGCGGCACGGCGGAATCTTCGACGAACGTGGACGTGCAACAGCCACCGCCACCACCACAGGCAAGCAAGGTGGGCGATTGCGGCTACAACGCTGTTGGCGCATCGCGGTTTGACAATGCGTGCAAGCGTGTGGGTGACGACGTGGCGCTGCGGTTGAAGAACGATCCGACTGCGAAGCTAGTGATCGTCGGGTATGCGGATGCGAAGGAGCCGAAGGCTGCAAAGCTGGCGCAGACTCGTGCTGACCTTGCGAAGAAGTACCTCGGCGAAAAGGGCATCGACGCGGCGCGCATTTCGACGCGCGCTGGCGAAGCGTCCAAGGAAAAGGGACAGGAAAAAGCGAACCGGCACGTGGACTTTGTGATTGTGCCGGAAGGCGCGACGTACTAAAGACAGTGGCCGATTTCCAGCGGCCAGTGAAGAGATAGAAAGAAGTTGCGGGCTCTTCGGTGAAAGCTGAAGAGCCCGTAATTTTTTGTGCGAGGAAAAGTTTTGAAGACGACTTGCCTGAAGAAAACGCGTGTTCGTGCAGTGGCGATTGCGTGGCTCTTGTGCAGCTTCGCGATGAACTGCCGGGCGCAGAAGTGGGAACGGATCGGGCCGGAAGGCGGGGACGCAATTTCGCTGTCGGCGGCTGGAAAAGGCGAAATATTCCTGGGAACAGCGGATGGGCATATTTTTGGATCGCAGGACAGCGGTGAGCATTGGGAGTTGCGCGGGCGAGCGGGAAAGCGGCTGGACGGAGTTGTGCAGAAGATTGTTGTAGACATCCGAGAAAATACAAGACTTTATGCAGCGGTGTGGACGCAGGATCCAGCCGCTGGCGGCGGAGTGTACCGGAGTGAAAACGGCGGAAAGACCTGGGAAGGCGCGGGATTGCAGGGAGAAGCAGTACGCGCACTGGCACAATCGGCAAGCAATCCGGAAATTTTCGTTGCCGGGACAAAAACAGGAGTTTTTCTTTCCAGCGATGCCGGAACGAGCTGGATGCGGATTTCTCCCATTGGTGACGAAGAACTCAAAAATCTGGATTCGATCGCGATTGATCCGCGCGACGCCAACGTAATCTACGCGGGAACTTATCATTTGCCCTGGAAGACGATGGATGGAGGGAAAAACTGGAAAGCGATTGCTGCGGGAATGATTGACGATTCGGATGTTATGAGTGTGGTTGTGGACAGAAGCCAGCCCGAACGGATTTTTGCGAGCGCGTGTTCGGGAATTTATCGCAGCGAGAATGGCGGAGCGCAATGGACGAAGCTGCAGGGAATTCCGTATGTTTCGAGGCGGACGCAAGAAATTGCTCAAGATCCGGCGAACGCGGCGGTCTGGTATGCGGGAACGACGGAAGGGCTGTGGCGATCCGATGACGCGGGGGAGAGTTGGGCGCGGGTGACGGGGCGCGACATTGTTGTGAATGCAATCGCCTTTTCAGGGAAAGAACAACAGTTGCTGTTGGGTACGGAGGACGGCGTGTTGATGAGCAGCGATGGCGGGAAGAGTTTTGCCGCGCGAAATACTGGCTTCACTCATCAAGTTGTGCGCACGTTTGCTGTGAGTGACACGAACGTGCAGCGTCTGTTGGCAGCGATCGAGGGAGGAAACAAGGAACTGCTTGAAAGTGCGGATGAGGGCAAGAGCTGGCGGGCGTTTGGAGCTCCGGCGGCAGGTGTGATGGCACTATTTTCTTTCGGCGATGACTGGTTTGCGGCGTTGCGTGGCGGAGGTGCGAGTCAATTTGATGCAAAGACTGGTCAGTGGAAGGAATTGCGATTTGTGATCAAGGAAACGATTCGGATGAGAGGCCAGAAAGGCGCGACGCTGGCGAAGCGAATGCGGGAACGGGTAGTTAGACCGGAAGTGTCCGTAATACGAGCTACTGGCGGAAAGATTTTTATTGCGACGAACGAGGGTTTGTGGACGGGGGGAGCACACGGCGGGGTGATGCAGCGTATTGCTGAAAAGGAATTTTCCGAAAAGATTGCGGACCTAGCGACGAACCATGTGGACGGTGAATTATTTGTAGTCACCCAGAATCGGCTTGCGAGATCCACCAATGCAGGCAAGACCTGGGAGCTGATAAGCACGCCACAGAATGCCGGCGAATTACTTTGGGCAAGGGTAGAGAATCACGAATCCAACGCCTTGATCATGGGAGCACGCAACGGAGTATTCGAATACGAGTTTGGAGCGGGAGGGAAGGAATGGAAACTTTTGCAATCCGGGCTTCCCGCAGCTGCTTCATGGCCCGTCGCAATGAGCGATCAGTTCTGGATGATTGCCATGAGGACCGGTGGAGTCTATCAATCGCGCGATGACGGCCGCAGCTGGGAGTGGCTTGAAGCCGAAAGGGCGGGACTAGTCCTGGATGTTGTGTCGATTGGGAATAGTCGCGTTTGGATCAGGGCGCAGACGGACGGGCTCTTTCTCATGAAAACTGGCTCGCAGGCTGCGAATTAGTTCCAAAACGGGACTGTCTCCCTTCCTAAAATGGTAATTCGTTGATTCCATGAAACTTGTTTTCCACAGAAGTCCTTTGCAGCGTCTCGGTTGGTTCCAAATGCGGAATTGGTCCTTCGTACCTGGTATGATAATTAGTAAGATAACTACTTAAGGTATGAATAGGATGGATGTGTTGTTTTGAAATGGAACAGCACCTGCAACATAGGTTGCGAGGACTATTCCATGAAGGCTCACGCAGTTGTAGAAGAAGCGCCGAGACGCGGAGCAGTAGCGATGAACCTTTTGGTTGTCGACGACGAAGCGACAACACGCGAATTGTGCGTGGCGGTTGCGGGTCAAGTCGGTTTGAACGCCACAGCCGTACCCTCCGCGGAAGATGCGCTAGAGGTAGTGGAAACTTCCGCCATTGATATCGTGCTGACCGATCTAAAGCTGCCAAAAACCGACGGGTTGGAGCTATTGAAAACGTTGCGGGAACTGCATCCACAGATTGCGGTCATCGTGCTGACGCAATACGGGAGCATTGATTCTGCGATTGAAGCCACCAAACAGGGCGCGCTGGACTATGTAACCAAGCCGTTTCGCATCGAGGAGCTGCGCACTCGCTTGGAGAAGGCGATCCACGAGGTAGATTTACAGCAAGAGAACCGTTTGCTGCGCGACCAGCTGAACAATGGACAACCCGGATTTGGAAAACTGATTGGTTTGTCGCCGAAAATGCAGCGTGTTTACAAGACCATAGAAAAAGTCAGCGCGCACGAATATCCGGTACTTGTTCTCGGAGAGAGCGGCACGGGGAAGGAATTGATCGCGCGCAGCCTGCATATGCTTGGACCGCGCAGGGACGGCCCATTTATTCCGGTGGATTGTTCTTCGTTTGTGCCAACGCTGATCGAATCAGAGCTTTTTGGCTATGTTAAAGGCGCGTTTACGGGAGCCATGCAATCCAAAATGGGCTTGCTGGAAGCCGGGAACGGCGGAACCGTTTTCCTGGATGAAATCGGGGATATGCCGACGGATTTGCAGGCAAGATTGCTTCGTGCGTTGCAAGAGAAGGAAATCAAACCCGTTGGTTCTACGGAACGGCGGCGCATTAACATACGAATTATTGCTGCTACGAACCGGGATTTGGAAAGCGCGATTCGCACGGGGGCATTCCGGCAAGATCTGTACTTCCGCTTAAACGTCGTGCAGATAAAATTGCCTCCGCTACGAGACCGCAAAACCGATATTCCGCTTCTCGTCACAGCATTTCTGGAAAAATACTCGCCTGTAGATGAACCTGTGCGAACGATCTCAGCGGATACGATGCAAAGGCTTATGGCCTACGATTGGCCGGGAAACGTGCGTGAGCTGGAAAATTGTATCGAACGGGCTGTGGCCATGGGCTCGGGTCCATTGATTCATTCAGCGGACTTGCCTAGCAATTTGCAGTATCCGATAAGTGACCGCGCTCCCCAACGGGACGAGCTCTTACCGTTGGAAGAACTCGAACGGAGGGCGATTCTGCGCATGCTGCGAGAAACGAATGATGACAAGCTAAGAGCTGCGCAAATGCTCGGCATCGGAAAGACTACTCTCTATCGAAAACTGAAGCAGTATCGCCTTCAAAAGCCCGAGGACGTCTGAGTTCTGCCGGACATTTCAGACTCTTCAGGCCATTGCTGCTTTCGCAGGTTACTACGGCGTTGCGCCCATTCGTGGCCATGTCTTCGAAGACATTTCAGCCCACTATGGAACCGCGCTCCTTTCTGAGTCTCGACATGGAATGCTTTCTACCTGCACGTATTCCGTAACTACATGATTTATAAACCCTTTCGCGTCGCTTCTTTGGGCATGATTCTGCAATGTGTCTTGTGGACACGATTCGGTGCCCGAAGGCAAGGCGGCCAATGCGGTTTTGGAAGAAAAGAAACGAGCCAGCAGGAGGAAAAGGCCTTCAGCAGTCCGCGCTTCAAGGGGCATCTCATGAGGAACTCATAGAGGAAGCAGTGGCAGCGCTTGTCCGTAGCGGAGACGCCGATCGATTCGGAGTGTGGCTCGAAGCACCATTACTCGACAATGCATCGCGCGAGAGCTTGTTTCGGGGCATGGTCTGGGATGGAGAAAATGATTCCACGCCTCGCGAGTGGAGAACGCTCGCGCCTCAAAGTATCCTGCCACTGGCGCGGCTGCTTTCGGGAACGCCGATTGAAATCACCTCAATAGAAGAAGCATCCGATCCGCTGGTCGGACCTCTGGTTGGATTGCGTGCTGCTCTCTGGGTTCCCGTGCAGCACGCTGGAAAATTGCGTGGAATCTTGATGGCCGGGACCAACGCACCGCAACGTGTGCTCCCGAAAGAACGAATGCAAAGCGTGGCGGTGGAACTAGCGCTGGCTCTCGCTCTTGAAACCGAACGGAGAGTAGCCAGCGAGCGACACACGGACATTGTTTTGTGCAAACGAATTCTTACGGGCTTGCAGGAGCAATCGCAACCAGAAGCTCTTCTCCAGGAAATTCTGGAGAGCTGTCTGGCTCAGGCGGGGCGTCCGCACAACCCCGGAGCACTCTTCGCCGTGGTTGCGCAAGGAGGCGAATTATCTGAAGACCCCGAAGGCTTGCGGCCGACGCTCGAAATTGTGAACGAGGCGGGAGCGTCTTCCGTGCGGCAGATCCTCCGGCTCGAGCCAGTGAACGCACTTTGGCGCCAGGCAGTGCAGAGCGGGAGAACGATGGGAAACGAGGTGCGCATGCCATCGTCGGGTGCGGAAGCGTTGCGCGTGATTGCGGTGCCTCTCTCCGGTCATATAGAAGGCGGGACACTTTTTGCGGGATTTCGGCCCGCGCATGCCTCTCTCGCCTCGCTGGAACGACTGGAATTCCGCGGAACTCTCGCGGCTGCGGTTTTATCCGCCAAATGGAGGCGGGAAGCATCCGTCCGGAAGGCAAAACGAGAAAAAGCAATTTTGGAGGCGAATCTCAATCCCGTGGTTCTGATTGGGCCTCAAGGCGCGATTTCGGAGAGTAATCGGGCCGCTCGGGCTCTTCTTCTTTCCCTTCCTCCCGCGTTGGGAGAAGAGCTGGCTCTTGCTGACTCTCCTTTACCCGCGGGGAAACTCTTCCACGAATTCTTCCGCGTGAGGGACAGAGAGAAAATTGTTTCGTGGCAAAGAAGGCAGAAGATCAATGCCGCTACTGGTGAATCACCAGAGGTGGAACTCGATTGCGGCGCACGAGTGAAGCTGCGCTCGCATGAAGCGGGAGAGTCATTTGAGTCCATCACGCTTCTTCCGGCCAATGTTTCGCACACCAGCGAAGAGAGCCGTTCCCAAGCGGAACTTTTGAGCCTGGCGGAATGGCTCGACCAGGGTGTGATTCTCTTTGATGGGCATGAGCAAGTGCGCCTGATGAATCTGCGCTTCGCGCAACTTGCCGGATTAGCTCCGGAGGAGGTGGAAAAATACAGGACGCTTGACAGTTTGATCGAGCGCTTGCGCGACCAAAGCGCGGACCCGCAACTGTTCACTCAGCACTGGAAAGAATTAGCGCGGCACTCAGAGGGCGGCGAACGGGAGGAGATACACCTGGTGCGCCCCGCTGCACGCGTTCTGGAACGCGCGTCGCGTCCCATTCTGGATGTAGAGGGCAAAAAGCTGGGACGCCTCGAGCTCTACAGAGATTTGACCGCGCAGCGTGTGTTCCAAGCGAAGCTCTTGCAGACAGAACGGATGGCGGCTCTCGGCCAGATGGTTAGTGGCGTGGCGCACGAACTAAGCAACCCGTTGACAAGCATTTTCGGTTACGCACAAAGGCTGCTGCTGCGCGGGGATACGGACGCGAATATTGAAGAAATCAGGAAAATTTTTGGCGAAGCCGAGCGCGCCGGGGCGATTCTGCGGCGCATGCTGCTGGCCGCGCGAGAGACGGCTCCTGACCGCCGCGTAGTTTCGCTCAATCAAATCGTTCAGCGAACCATCGAGTTGCAACGTTTTAGTCTGGCGGCGGAGCGAATCCGTGTGGATCTCTCGCTCGCCTCCGGCTTGCCGAATGTTCTGGGCGATTCCGGGCAGTTGCAGCAGGTATTGATCAATCTGATGGGAAACGCGCGCCAGGCGATTGAAGCACAAGGGCATGGCGGCACAATCCGCGTTCGCACCGGGCGCACAAAGGACAACCGAGTTCTACTGGAAGTCAGCGATTCCGGCCCCGGCATACCGGAAGGAATTATGGCGCGAATTTTCGACCCATTTTTTACGACGAAGCCCGCCGGTGTCGGGACAGGACTGGGACTTTCCATCGTTTTGAGCCTTGTCCGAGAACATGGCGGGCAAGTGCACGTTTACAGCCCGCGCGGAAGCGGCGCCGTTTTTCTGGTGGAACTTCCGCCTGCAGAACAGAAGGAAGTTCCGGACCAAATCGCACAAAGAAGCGTCGTTGCGGGGAATGTCCTGCAACACGAGATGGTTAGCGCCGGCACCGCGAGAAAGGCTTCCGGCACGCAACGGGTGTTAGTGGTGGAAGACGAACCGACGGTCGCACAACTCATCTCCGACGTTTTGCGCGACGAAGGGTTCGAGGTTGAAGTCCTTCTGGACGGACGGAATGCAGGGCAACGAATTGCACGCGAGCGTTTCGATCTGATCATCTGCGACATGAAAATGCCGAATTTGGACGGGCAGAGCCTATATGAGTCGCTTACTGCCGAGAAAAAGTCGCTGCAGAAAAAATTTCTTTTTGTCACGGGAGACGTGCTTGGGGCAAAGACACACGACTTCCTGAAAAAGAACCGATTGCCGCACGTAGCGAAGCCATTCCGCGTGGAAGAGCTGCTCGAAAAGGTGCATCAGGTGCTGCAACCGGTGGGCGCATCCAGCTCTCGGCAAGTAACTCCACTTAGGAAGAATTCAGCAACAACGGGATAGAAAAATGGGAATACGGGAACAAACTGTCTTGTTAATCAGCGACGACGCAGCACTGTGCGCGCGTACGCGGCACGAGTTGCAATCAAGGGAAGCCAAGCTGCGCGTGGCGATGGTTAGCAGCGTGGATGCGGCCAGGCTGGTCGTGGAAGACGAAGCGCCATCGGTGATTTTGCTCGAAGAGGCAGCTGTGAATGCAGGAGGAGACCATGGAACGCATTTGCGGCTCGACGCAGTTGTTTCCTCGCTTGCCGGTTACGCGCCAGTTGTTGTGCTGGGAAACGAGGCACGGCCTGCGGAGTTAGATGCACTTGTAGCGGCAGGAGCTGCGGATTACATTGGTCTTCCGGAAGCGAGTTTTCCTGCGGCAGCGGATTTAGTTGAACGAAGGCTCAAACAATCGCGACAAGTCGAACAGAGTGTGTTAGCCGCCAAAGGGGAATCTGAAAGACCGTTCAACTGCCACACCATGGAAAACTTCGGCCAACTGCTCCGGCACGAATTGAACAACCCGCTCACGGGAATCCTCGGGAATGCAGAGCTTTTGCTTTCTGAGATTCGCCGCAAGGACGACGGACGCATGCCGCTCGGCGGCCAGATGCGGCTGGAAACGATCGCCGCGCTTGCAGTGCGTTTGCGAGAAACCGTGCGGCGGCTGAGCCAGGAATGGGAAACCGCACAAGGCAATTCTTCCCAGCCGAAATGACCTTCGTTTCGGCTCTTTTCAGAGCGGCTCACTCTTGCTAGGCTAGGCGGCGCAACCGTGTTCCACGGTGCGTTGCCATGAAGCCCACCCCGCAAAAAACGGTCCAATTGCGAGTGCCTCCGGAGCTCGAGGAGAGTCTCGGCCAATTGGAAGGCAGAATTCCAGCCGATGAGCTTGCATTGCGTGTGGTGCGAGCCACGATGGCGATACCGGGTGTTGCGGGTGTGCGCCTGTGGAAGGTCGAGCAGGATTCAGCGAACGTCTGGGCAGAAATCGGAGCAGTGCCCGCCGAGATTAACCGCCCCGCACGCCTGTTTTCCGCGGGAAAAAGTGAAGTGCCAGATACAGTCTGGACAGGAGCTCTCGGCAGCGACGATTTTCGGATGAGAATCCTGGAAGTGCATGGACAGAGTGCATTTTCAGAAGAGCTGCAATCGCAGCTGGCGCTTCTGGCGCGGTTCGCGGCACTTGCTTTGGCGCTGGCAGAGCGGCGCGGCACGATGGAAGAACTTTCCAGCATCGTGGAAGCGACAAAGAAACTGAATTCGACACTGGATCTGGGCGAGCTGATTCACATCATTTTGCAGATTGCCACACGCCAAACTGGCGCGGGCCGTGGGACGGTTTTTCTGGTTGATGCCGAGAAGAATGAAATCTGGTCCTTAGTTGGACTTGGGCTGGAGCAGCAAGTAATTCGCTTGCCTGCGGACCGCGGAATTGCAGGGTGGGTTGCGCAGAACGGGCGATCAGTGCGGCTGGAAAATGCTTACGAAGATCCGCGATTCGAACCGGAAGTTGACCGGCGGCTGGGATTTACGACGAAGCGATTGCTTTGCCTGCCGATTCGAAATGAAGCAGGGAATATCGTCGGAGTGCTGCAGCTTCTAAATAAAGAAGAGGCGTTTACAAGTGAAGACGAAGCATTTCTGGATGCGTTGAGCGCGCACGTGGCAATTGCGCTGGAAAAGGCGCAGCTTCACCGCGAGCGCGTGGAAAAAGAGAAGCTGGAGCGGGATCTTTCACTGGCGCGCGAGATTCAAGCGGGTTTGCTGCCGGATGCTCCGCCGGTAATTGCAGGGATTGAGATTGCGGTTTCGCACCGAGCCTCGCAAATGGTCGGGGGCGATTACTACGATTTCTTGCGCTTACCGCCGGAGGAAAAGGGCGGACTGTTGATCGTTGTGGCGGACGTAGAAGGGAAAGGCGCGGCTTCCGCGCTTGTGATGGCGAATGTTCAGGCCACGCTGCATGCGCTGGCGGACCAGCCTGGGCCGCTGGAAAAATTACCGGCAACGATCAATCAAAAAATGCTTGTGGCTGGTTCTGGCGGACGACGGACGAAATATTTGAGCATGTTTCTGGCTGCATTGGACGAAAATGGGCGAAAGCTGCGCTACGTGAACGCGGGACACGTGCCGCCGGCGGTAATTCGGGCGGATGGATCATGCGAGTGGCTTACGGAAGGTGGAATGGTCGTCGGGCTCCTTCCCGAACAGGAATATTTGTGCGGTGAGCTCGCTCTGGACAAAGATGATTTGTTGGTTGCGTGCACGGACGGAATTACGGAAGCGATGGATTCCGGTGGAAATGAGTTCGGCCGTCCGCGGCTAGCGGAGCTGGTTTCAAGGTTGCGTGCGTTGGCACCGCAGGAAATTCTGGATGGCGTGCTCGAAGCGGTGAATGCACACGCGCATGGCGGCATTTATGAGGATGACCGGATTTTGATGGTGCTGAAGGCGCTCTAGCGCATTGACGATTTCGGTTGCTGTTGCCGCCAGCGTTCGAAAAATCCAAGAACGCGCCTTCTGAATTCGTCGGGCTCATAACCGAGTGCGGCTGTGTGATAGGCGTGCGGTACGCGCCACAATTCCTTGGGGCCACGTGCGGTGCGCACGATCATTTCGCTGTGACGGCAGGGTAGGGCGTGGTCTTCTTTGTCGCAGATGATCAGGATCGGAAAGGTTCGCGCGGCGACGGCTTTTTCCGGCGAAACTTCTGCCCCGGGAAAGCCTGCGAGTTTTTCTCCGCGATAGACCATCAGCCAGGCGCCGGGTGCGAAAAGAGTTTTGCCAAGCCAGGGGTACTCGCGCAAACCGGCGTAATCGTAGGCAGCTTCCTGCAAATTTGCGAAGGATGCTTCGGCGACGACGGCTTCGATGCGCGGGTCGGCACCAGCCGATTGCAGCGCGATGCCAGCGCCCATAGATTCGCCAAGCGCGAACAGGTGCTGCGGTTTTTCCGAAAGTTCGAGTGCGTCGATGACCGCGCTTGTGTCTTTGCGTTCGAACCAACCGTAGGTGGCGATGTCGCCGCCACTGTCGCCATGCGCACGCGAATCCATCATCACGACGCTGTAACCATTTTGGAGAAGAGCTTCAGATTGGCCGACGACGCCGATGCGGTTGTCGGAAACGCCGTGAAAGAGCAGAACCCAGGAGCCGTTGGGCTTTTCCGCGCGCACTTTCCAGCCGCGTAGAATGGCGCCGTCGGGGGCTTTGACGACGAAGTCTTCGCGTTTGCCGCGCGTGTGTTTGAAGCTTTCATCTGCGTCACGAATGAGATCAGCCGTCAGCGCCCGCTTCATCGGGTGGAGAAACATGGGGCCGGAGAGCCAGCCGCCCACTGCGGCAAGTGCGGGCGGAAAGAGAAGAAGAATCAAGAGAATGCGAATGGGCCGCTTCATCCACTAGAAGGTACGAAAGTGATGCATACAGAGTTCCGCTGTATCTTCGTTTTACGAGCGGAACAGAACAGATTCTCGCTGGAACATTTTGACAGCAAGAAATAGTGCGACGGCTGCATAGGCGCAAGTGGAAATGAAAATGATGGCGATAAGAGTCCAGTGATAAGTGCCGATGACGAGTTCCTTGCAAAGCAGGCTGACATTGAGGATGGGGACCAAGGCGAGTTTCGCGTTAAGGTCCACTCCGGGCAACATCGCCGCGATTGCCGGAATGATTACGAAAAACATGAATGGCACGATGTAAGTTTGAGCCTCTTTGTAGGTCTTGGCGAACGACGCGATCATCAACAAAATGGACGAAAAGAGAACCGCGAGCGGAATGGCCATGATGAATACGGAAAGCGCGGCGCCGACACCAATGTGCATTTCCATACCCTCTTTTCCAGCCTGGATTGTTTGGGTGTGGAAAGCATTGACAAGCGCAAAGGAGATCCCCATGGAAATGACGGAAAGGGCCGCGGTTGCGAGGGCCGTTGTTAGAACGAGCATGAATTTTCCGAAGACGAGATGGGCGCGCGAGATGGGGCTGGAGAGAATGGTTTCCATGGTGCCGCGCTCTTTTTCGCCAGCGGTAAGGTCGATCGCCGGATGCATTCCGCCGTTAAAGCAGAGGAAGACAACGATGTAGGCTATAAAACCGCCGAAAAAGAGCGCCGCGCCGGATTTTTCCGGAGGCGCGATGTTTTTCTGTGTTACGTCAAACGGGGCAAGAATTTCGGCGGGCAATTTCTGCGCGACGACGCGATTTTTCACCACGTCATCCCGATAAGTTTTCAGCGATTTATCCACTTTTCCCGCGGCGATTTCGGATTTTAGTTCGCCGGAGTAGTTGTAGATGGTCACTTCCAGCTTTTTTTGATCCGTCAGGCTTTTGTCGAAGCCCGGAGGAATCTCCACCGCAACGGGAATCTCCTTATCGATGACGAGGTCTTTCCAATTTGGAGTGGCGGGGACGATTTCCACTTTCGGGGTCGCTTTGAGCGCGGCGAGAACACCGGGAGAATCTTCTCCACCGACGACCATCACTTTGGGCGAAGCCTCTTCTGTTTTATTGACGATGCCGGCTACAAGCGATCCAAAGCCTACGCTCAAGAGAGGGAACAAAATCAGCGGGATCACAACGCTGGCGATGACGGTGCGGCGGTCGCGAAGCGCTTCGCGGAGTTCCTTGCGGTAGACGATGCCAATATTGCGGAGCGACATTTACTTGGCCTCCGGTTCAACGTACAAAGGTGCGACGACTTTGACGAAGATTTCTTCGAGGTCCTGCTCACCGTGTTTTTCCCGCAACTGCGCCAGAGTGCCCTCAGTGAGCAGCTTTCCCGATTGGATGATGCCGACGGTGTCGCAAAGCTTTTCAACTTCGGTCATAACGTGCGTCGAGAAGATGACGGTTTTGCCGCGGTCGCGACATTCGCGAATGAAGCCGATGATAGTGCGCGCGGTCATAACATCGAGGCCGGAAGTCGGTTCATCGAAGATCATGACTGGTGGATCGTGGACGAGGGTGCGGGCGATGGAAGTTTTTTGCTTCATGCCGGTGGAAAGCTTGTCGCAGCGGCGCTCGCGAAATTCGTTCATGTCCAGCCGGTTGAAGATGTTATCTACGCGCTGTTTGAGTGTGGCTTCATCGAGTCCGTTCAGGCGGCCGAAATATTCGACCATTTCCTGCGCGGTAAGGCGTGGATAAAGCGCGGTGCCGCCTGAGAGAAAACCGACGGAAGCGCGGACTTTTTCTGGGGATTCGACGACATCATAGCCATCTACAATAGCGGTGCCGTCGGTGGGTTCGAGAATGGTGGCGAGCATGCGCAGGGTAGTGGTTTTGCCGGCGCCGTTGGCGCCGAGCAAGCCGTAGATTTGGCCGGGCTTGGCGGTGAAAGTTACGTTATCCACGGCGCGAATTTCGCCGCGCTTTTTGTCTTGAAATCGTTTGGATAGACCACGGGCTTCAATCACTGGGAAACCTCACACGAGCCACTAGCGTTGGAGATGTAAACGCAACCGTTCTGATGGTAGTACGTCCAAAAGTACAGAAAGATTACAACATAAAATGGAAGGTAACCGCGGTCTGAGTTGGGAGCGATGCGCGGGTTGCATCTTTCGAGACAAAGGTCGCATCTCTTTGAGAGCGGGCAAGATAAGCCGCGCTTTCTGTAGTGGAAGTTCGAGGGCTCTTGGTAGACTGTTTGGGATAGGAACCCCCTGGGCGGCAAGCAAGCTTTGCAAAGAATCCAATAAGATGGAGAACGCCAGGAGCGTTTCCAGAGTGAAGTGTGCCAGAACGGCATGAGGCGAAATCAGTCAGCGTATGGAACGTAAACTTCGCAATCGAATTCTGATTTTTCTGGTGCTTGCAGCGGGTGTTGCCTATTTGCTTGTTCGCATCAGCGGGCGGCAGCCTGTCGCGAAGATTATGGCCGTGAAACCGGTTCGCGAGAATCTGGTCGCCTCGGTTTCCAGCAACGGCAAGGTGGAGCCGATCTCGCCGTACGTTATGCGCGCACAGCTGGACACTTTTGTGCAGAAAATTCATGTGATGGAAGGGCAAGCAGTCAAGAAAGGCCAACTATTGCTTGAATTAGACGTGAAAGACGCGGCAGCGCTGCTTGCTCAGGCACAAGCGCGTTTGCTGCAGGCCCAGGATGATTTGCGGGCGGCACAAGGCGGTGGACGATCCGATGCCGCGGCAAAAGCATCAGGAGATTTGGCGAAAGCAATTGCCGAGCGAGATCGTGTAAAACGCAATCACGACGCGTTGCAGCGGTTGGTTGCACAGCAGGCCGCGACGAAAGACGAGTTGGCTGCGAACGAACTTGAATTGACCAAGACACAAGCGGAAATTGACCGGCTGACTGCAGTGAAAAATGAATTCGACCGCGCGGTAAAACTCGACGCGGGAAAGTACAACTTGCAAGTGCAACAAGCTCAGAACGAAGTGGCGGCTCTCCTCGAGAAAGTGCGCGATGGGAAAATCGCTGCTCCGGCGGACGGGACTCTGTACTCACTTCCCGTGCGGCAAGGTGACTTTGTGAAGGTTGGAGACTTACTGGCAGAGATGGCGGACCTGCATAAGGTTCGCGTGCGGGCCTTTGTTGATGAACCGGAATTGGGCGGTCTTGAGCCGAATGAACCGGTTCACATCACGTGGGATGCTTTGCCAAACCGGAGTTGGGACGGGAAGACGGAAGTAATTCCGAAACAGGTAGTGCCGCGCGGCTCGCGCAGCGTTGGAGAACTGCTTTGCTCTGTAAATAACGAAAAGCTTGAGTTGTTGCCGAATATCAACGTGGACGTCCGGATCAGCGCGCGTGAACGAAACAATGTGCTCACGGTGCCCCGGTCCGCAGTGGAATCTGAGGCGGGAAAACGTTTTGTTTTTGTTGTGAAGGACGGCGGATTAAACGTGGGGAAGAATACGCTGGAAAAGCGTCCTATCGTGATCGGAATCGCAGATGCTGCAAACTATGAAGTTATCGCAGGGCTAAGCGCTGGGGAGATGGTTGCACTCCCCGGAGATTTCGATCTGCGTGATGGAATGCTGGTGAAAGTTATCAATCCCGATGCTTCGGAATATTTGGGCCGTCCCAGTGCGAATTAACAAGGTCATTTGGCTGGTTGCAGTGATGTTTGTTTGTACCGGCGTTTTTGCCGCGAGCGGCATGAACTCCAACGAAGCGATTGAAGCTGCGCTTCGTGCGTACACGGTAGGCGACTACGCAAAGGCGGTTCAGATTCTGCAATCGGCCAGTGTGGCGGAACCAGGTAACGCAGAAATTCATTTGCTCCTCGCGAAGTCTTTTTACGAAATGGAAGAACGCGATCGTGCGATTGCAAGCGCTGAGCAAGCCGTTGCTATTGATCCCAAGAGTTCCGTCTATCACGAATGGCTGGGCCGCACGTACGGAGAGAAGGCCGACCACGCGGGGTGGTTCTCCGCACTTTCTTTGGCAAAAAAAGCGCGCCGCGAATTCGCCACGGCTGTCGATCTGAACGAACGCAATTTTTCCGCGATGCAAGCGCTCATCGAGTTTGACTGCAGCGCCCCGGGAATTGCCGGCGGTGGAGACGATAAAGCCGCCAATGAAATTGAAAAAATCGCGTCGCTGGATGTTGCGGAAGGGCATTACGCGCGAGGGAATTGCCGCCGACAGAAGAAAGATTTTGCGGAAGCAGACGCCGAATTTACGAAAGCATTGGCGAGCAATCCGAAGTCAGCGGATCTGGTCTATGACATTGGCGATTACGCGATGAAGCGGGATCAGCCGGACCGCCTTCTCAGGGTCGTAGAAGCTGGAGAAAAGTTAGATCCCAAGGATCCACGCGGCCCATTTTATCTTGCCGCCGCGCACATTCTGCGTGCAGAGAAGCTCACCGAAGCAGAACAGACGATTCGCGAATACCTGAGTAAAGTCCCTCGACGGAACAGTTATCCTTCACCGGCGATGGCGCATTACTGGCTTGGACGGCTTTCGGAAAGCCAAAAAGCGAAAGATTCCGCCATCCATGAATATGAAATTGCTTTGAAATTGGAGCCGAAAAATCGTTACGCCGCCGAAGCATTGAAGCGCATCAAGAAGCAGTAACAGATCACCATGGACCTTCACGAGACATTCTCGGTTGCCATTGATGCGCTTCGCGCAAACAAGCTTCGCGCAGCGCTCACTTCACTTGGCGTAATCATCGGCAGTGCATCGATTGTGCTTGTTGTGACTGTTGCTCTCACCAGCAAGAAATTTGTCATTTCTCAAATTGAAAGTGTAGGCGCGAACCTCGTTTGGGTGGAAGTGGTCAAATCGCCAGACAAGGCGCAACCACTCAGCCACGAGCTGACTTTGCAGGATATGGAAGTGGCGCGGAGTATTCCCGGCGTCGCGCAGGTTGCGGGCACGAGCGATCTGCAGATGTCAGTTGTTGCAGAAGGGATCGTTCGGCCGGTCACATTGATTGGTGTGACCGCGGGTTACCAGGACATTCGCAGGCTTATCGTGTTGCGGGGCCGTTATCTCGACTCCACCGACATGGAGAGCCGCGGAAAGGTTTGTCTCATCACACCGCAGCTCGCCGAGAAATTATTTGGGCGGGAAAATCCAATTGGACATGAAGTTCGCATGGGCGAACTGACTTTTACGGTAATTGGCGTTTTCAAAGAACGGGTTGAGACATTCGGACTATCGGACATCCAGTCCGAGTCCGTGCTGGTCCCCTTCGGATTGATGAAGTCCTACACGGGCGTTGACGTGCTACGCGTTCTGGACGTACAAGCCGAGAACTCGGACGGAGTCGCGCGTGTGCAGAAGCAAGTGGGCATACTGCTGCGAAGCCGGCACCCTCCGGAAGCGGAATATAACGTGCAAACACTCACCGCGATTCTCGTTGCCGCGCAAAATATCTCGCTGGCGCTGACGATTGTGCTCATCGTCATCGCGTTCATCGCTCTCTTGATCAGCGGCATTGGCATCATGAATATCATGCTCGTAACCGTAAAAGAGCGGACACGCGAAATCGGAATACGAAAAGCGATCGGGGCTCCGCGAAGAGATATTCTTTACCAATTTTTGATTGAGGCATTTCTGATCAGCGGTGGCGGAGCAGTGTTGGGAATTCTGATCGGCTTGGCCGTTCCGGTAGCCGCGCAACTCTTTTTGCCGGGCAATTTGCGCGTACCGATTTCACCTATGAGCGTTGTAGTCGCGTTTTTGGTTTCCTGTACGACTGGATTGTTTTTTGGCTACCTGCCCGCAAACAATGCTGCAAGGCTGCAACCGATCGAATCGTTGCGGTATGAATAAGCTGCAGGCAACTACCCGGAGGTTGAATCTAATGCTTCGATTCCGCAAAATGGCGATACTTTCAGTTATTGCAATACTTGCTGCGGCAAGCGCCGTGGCGCAGCAAACTCCGCCTCCGGTCTCGCTCACGCTCAAGCGGACGCTGGAACTTGCGCTGCAAAACAGCAAAGACATTAAAGTCGCACGCATCCAGTCGTCTGTCGCGGATCGCGCGGCGATGATCGGCAAGGCAGACTTTCTGCCGAACCTGTACGTAGGCTCCGGAGCGGGCTACACCAATGGCATCCCGGAAACTCCCGGCGGACGCGCACCCTCTGTATTCAACGTCACGTACACTGAACAAGTTTTTAATATGCCATTGCGCGGAGCTGCAAAAGAACAGCAAGAACAGGCTAAAGCTCAAAAAATCCTTCTCGAAGATGCCCGCAATTCCGTGATCGCAGGCACGGCGACTGGATATTTGGAATTGGTGAAAGTTAGACATTCGCTTGAGCTTCTGAAAAAAGAAAACGACAGTGCGGAGAAAATCCTGGGTGTGACTCAAGAACGTGCAAACGAGGGTTTTGAACTGCCCATGGAAGTGACGCGCTCTCAATTGACAAAAGCGCAAGTGACGCAAAAGATTTTGCAACTGGAGGGCCGCGAGGACGAGCTCGAAACTTATCTGCGGGATCAGCTTGGATTCGCTCCGGAGCAACAGTTTGATTTGAGCGCGGACGACCTTCCCGGTGCCGCCGAACAAGAAGGCGCAAACCTGATCGCGATGGCGATGGAGAACAACACGGATATCCGCCTGGCACAATCAGACGTTCGCGCCAAGGAATTTCGCTATAAGGGTGAAAAAGGCGGCTATTTGCCGACGCTGGAAGTCGTGAGTGTTTATAGCCTGCTCGCGAAATTCAACAATTACGACCAGTTCTTTCGAACGTTCCAGAGAAATAATTTCAACGCGGGCGTACAGGTGCAGATGCCGATTTTCAGCGCTCGCACCAGAGCAGCCGTAGGGCTCGCCGACGTGAATCTGCAAGTTGCAAAGGCCTCACTGGAGAACAAGAAAAATCAAGTGAATGCCGACGTGAAACGAAAGACGCGGCGTTTGCGTGAGATGGATGCAGCGAAAGAAGTAGCTCGTTTGCAATTACAGCTGGCGCAGCAAAGTGTTGGGGCATTGCAATCGCAATTCGAAGAAGGGAAAACGAATTTACGCGATGTGGAGCGTGCAAGGCTGGAAGAGAGTGATCGCTGGATGGCCTATCTTGATGCCACTTTTCAGCGGCAACAAGCGCAAGTGGAATTGCTTCGGACTGCGGGACAGTTGGACAAAGTTCTCGAATAGGCGCGTTCTTGCGCCTCCGGAATCCTAATGCTTGATACGAAAAGTTTAGGTGTGCTGTCGCAGGCTCTGGCCAAGCTCGATTCCTGCTTTCACAACTTGCCTGAATTTGCGGATGGTTCCGCGAACATCGAGCAAATGAACCAAGTTTTGCTCGCGACAGCCGAAAAACTTCAAAATAACTTCCCGTATTTTCATCCGCTTTATGCCGGACAGATGCTCAAACCGCCGCATCCCATTGCGCGCCTGGCTTATATGCTTGCAATGTATATCAATCCCAACAACCACGCTCTCGATGGCGGGCGAGCGACTTCGGCGATGGAAAAAGACGCTGTAGCTGAAATTGCCGCGATGTTTGGTTGGAGGGAATTTCTAGGCCATCTTTGCGGTGGCGGCACAATGGCCAATATGGAAGCACTCTGGGTCGCGGGCCAAATCCACCCGAGGAAAAAAATCGTCGCGAACGAACAGGCGCACTACACTCACAAACGGATCAGCGCTGTACTGCAACTGGGATTTGAGGCTATACGCTGTGACAATCTCGGGCGTATTGACCTAGAAGCGCTCGAGAGCCGCGTGAAAAAAGGCGACGTTGGCACGGTAGTTGCGACGCTGGGCACAACTGCGACTGGTTCGGTGGATCCACTTGGTGAAATTCTTGCGTTGCGTGACCGATACGGATTTCGAATACATGTGGATGCCGCGTATGGCGGATATTTCAAGCTCGCGTCGAATTTGGCCGCTCCTGCGAAACAATCGTTCGCAAATATTGATCGCGCAGATTCTGTTGTAATCGATCCGCACAAACATGGTTTGCAGCCCTACGGTTGCGGCTGCGTTCTTTTTCGTGACCCTGCCGTCGGCAAACTCTACAAACATGAATCGCCCTACACTTATTTCAGTTCCGCGGAATTGCATCTAGGAGAAATCAGTCTCGAATGCTCGCGGCCGGGTGCTGCTGCCGCTGCGCTCTGGGCAACGCAGAAACTTCTTCCGCTAACACCTGACGGCGAATTTGCCAAAGGCCTCGAAACGGGGAGAGAGGCTGCGCTTCAGCTTTATGCCCGGCTCGATCAAGACCAACGTTTTGCGCCAGCGTTCGAACCGGAGCTCGACATTGTCGTGTTCTTGCCGGAAGAGCCAAATATGGAAAGAACTTCTACGCGTTCCCGGAATGTCTTCGGCGCGGCAGCCAAGCGCGATTTACATCTTGCCGTTGCCGAGTTGCCGCTGCGTTTTTGGCGCAACACTTCTTTTGCAACGGCAGATCCAGCTGAAACCATCACGAGCCTACGTTCGGTTCTCATGAAACCCGAACATCTGGAATGGGTGGAATCAATCTGGGAGCGTCTTCTAGCGGCGCACTCCGATACACGGTTTTGATTTTCATATTGGCGCTGCAGAAAAGCCACAACGTCAAAACGATCCGCGGCATCGTATTAATGTTCGCAACATTCGCGAATTGTGGTTTGGCTGCATCACCAAGTCGGGTACACTAGAATGGTGGGAAGGTGTTGTTAGAAGACCGGCGGGGAAGAGCCGGGTAAACCATAGACACAAGGGAATTTAGTTCACTAACTGGCAGTGAACTGAGGGTGAAGAATGTCTGATGTTATGAAGACTTTGCTGTTGAATCCGCCGAGTTTTGAGAATTTTGACGGTGGAGCAAGTTCGCGGTGGCCCGCGACGCGTGAGATTGAGTCCTATTGGTACCCAGTATGGCTGACGTATCCGGCCGGGTTAATTCCTGGCAGCCGGCTGCTGGATGCTTCGCCGCACAAGGTGAATTGGCAGCAAACGATTGAGATCAGCAAATCCTATGAGTTTCTCGTTCTTTATACATCCACGGTCGGGTTTCACAGCGACCTGAAGCTCATCCGCAAAATAAAAGAAGCGCATCCAGGGATCAAGATTGCTTTCGTTGGTCCGCACGGACACATTCGTCCGGACGAAACTTTGATGGCGAGCGAAGATATTGATTTCATCGTGCGCGGCGAGTTTGACCATGCCGTGGCCGAGTACGCTCATGGCAAGCCTCTCGAGCAGATTGCGGGCGCCAGCTATCGCAAGGACGGCAAGATCGTCCATAACACGCTGCGGCCGCAGCTCCATACGGAAGAGCTTGATGCGCTGCCGTTTGCTTCGGACATCTACAAACGCGATTTGCAAATTGAGCGCTACAACGTGCCTTTCTTGCTGCACCCGTTCGTTTCGTTTTATACGACGCGTGGCTGTCCAGCGATGTGCACCTTTTGCATGTGGCCGCAGACGATTTCCGGCCATGCGTGGCGCACGCGCTCAGTAGATAATGTCGTCGCAGAAGTAAAAAAGACGCTCGAATATTTCCCTCAGATGAAGGAAATTTTCTTTGACGACGATACATTTAACATTCGCAAAGACCGCGCGATCGAGCTGAGTCAAAAATTCAAGCCGCTGAAGTTTCAGTGGTCTTGCACAGCGCGTTGCCACAGCAAGTATGAGGAATTGAAGGCAATGGCCGATGGCGGTGCGCGACTCTTTATCGTCGGCTTCGAATCCGGCGATCCACAGATCCTGAAGAACATTAAAAAGGGCGCGACGATTGAGATGGCGCGCGAGTTCATGAAGAACTGCAAGAAGGTCGGCATCAAGGTCCACGGTGACTTCATCATTGGTTTGCCCGGTGAAACCAAGGAAACCATTGAGAAGACGATTGATTTTGCCAAGGAACTCGACTGCGAAACGATTCAGGTTTCGCTGGCTCACGCGATGCCAGGCACGGAGTTGCACGACCAGATGTCCAAGGAAGGCTTCCTGCGCGTGGAAGCGCTTGCGGACAACGGGGGCCACCAACTGCCACACATCGAATACCCGCATCTTTCCAAGACGGAAATGATGGGCGCGGTAAACCGCTTCTATGACGAATATTATTTCCGCCCGAGAGTCGCGTGGCGGATTGTGCGCGAAGCCCTGTGGGACAGCCATGAGCGCAAGCGGCTTTATCATGAGGCAACGAGCTTCTTGAAGTTGCGTGCGGAACGCTGGAAGTGGGTTCGGCAGGGTGGTGATGCGCCGAAGCCCATGATCAGCGTGCCGGAAACGCCTTCGGCATCCGGGAACGACTAACTCGAACTAAGCGATGGGACGCGAAAGCAGGCTCAGGATTAAGACGCTGGTCATGGTCTTGGCTATGGTTGTGTGCGCCAATACCGGTGACCTGTTGCTTAAGCGCGGTATGACGGGTATCGGCGCGGTTGAGTTTAGCGGCAGCGGGCTGGCTCATGCATTCCGCTTGACGGTGACTAACCCTACCATTTGGCTCGCCATTTTCTTTTTGATCGGCTTCATGATTTGTTACATGACGGTGCTCAGCTGGGCTGACTACAGTTATGTGATGCCCGCAGGCGCATTCGGCTATGCGATCCTCACCTTTCTCGCAGTCATTTTTTTGCATGAAAGCGTTTCGCCGCGCCGCTGGTTCGGCGTGATCTTGATTTGCGTTGGCGTGATGCTAGTCGGGCAGACCAAGCCGCGAACGACCGAAGTCGTTGCACCGCAAAAGGTGACGGCGTGACCTCCACATTCTTGCTCCTTGCGCTCTTTCTTTGCACCAGCACGGGCGGCGAAATTGCCATGACTTATGGCATGAAAGCTACTGGCGAGCCGGCCCGTTTGCGTCCGAAGGAGTTGCTCAAGTTTCTTGGGCGCGCAGTTTGTAATGGCTGGTTCTGGGTCGGGATTCCGCTAATGGCGTTTTCGTTTTACGCGCTGCTCATTCTGCTTTCCTGGCAGCCGATCAGTTTCGTCATTCCGGCTTCGGCGCTGAGCAATGTTGTGGGAACGCTAGGCGCAAAATATATTTTGAAAGAAGATGTGAATACCGCACGCTGGACCGGCGTAGTTCTCGTCTGTATCGGCGTTGCGCTGGTTTCGCTCGATAGCATTCCACTTCGCTAGTTGTTGGGCAGGTTTAGGGCAAAGGGTGGTTTGTAAAAACGAATTTGCCGCCAGACCTGGCCACCTCGATAGCTGGTCCGAGTTTTTCCAAGAAAGCTCTCCGCTCTTCCGATTGCGCAATAAAGTAGATTCGCTGGGAACCTTTCCACATATTCTCGAAACGAGAGTCGTCCAGGAAAATCGGCGGTGCATCCGGGAACAAAGATCCATACCACAAGCCATTTATCCGGCCGTTGAAAATAAGAAGTTGTTGTTTTGTGTAAAAATTTACTGACGACGCGTTTGCGTACTCGCCGTCGCAAACAATCGCATCGCCCGGCTGAAACTTGCTTTGGATGGCCGTGGCGAGTGCTTTCGATCCAAGCACCGGTTCGAACACTGTCAGCGCTACATGCGCGCACTCAATAAAGACGCACATCATGATGGCGAGCGCGAAATTAGCGACTCGTGGCTGTGCGCGGCGGCGAAACAACCAGTTGAGCCCGGTGCCAAGGAAAAAGGCCAAAGCGGTCCCAATCAGAGGCCCGCGAAACAGGCTCATGGCGCTTCCGCTGAGATCCAGAAAATGACCGAGGGAGAGAACGTATGCATTCGGATTCTTGTTGAGCAGATCCGCGAGTCCGGCGCCGGGCGGCGCGGGATGTGAAAAGATGACGATCACCAGCGTCGCGCTTGCTATGAGTAGACCTACGCCGAGCAGGGCTGCAGCAGAAATTCGGCCGGATTTGATCGGAATTCCGCTCGCTTCGGAATTTGCTTCATTTGCGAACCAGGCACCCAGTAGAAGCGCCAACGCTGGCAGCGCAGGCGCCACGTAGTATTCCTGCCGCGTTGAAAAGCTGAAGAAAAGGAGAATCACGGCAGCCCAAATCGCGAACAAAAGCAGCGCAGCCCCCCGAGCCCTATCCGGAGATGAAGCAGGGTTGAGGCGTAGCTTTATATTGAGCAGCGCTTGCGGTAGGAATGCACTCCACGGCATCAGCCAAACGAGCATCAATCCCCAAAACAGATAAAGTGGCACGGTGCCGTAATCGACGGGATAGCGCTTGCCGAGATAGCGCAGGAACTGCTCGTTCATGAAATAAAACCATAGGAAACCCTTTGACTGACCTCGCGCAGGGTTACAAATAGCAGCGAGTGCGTGCCATGGAACGGCGACAATCAGAAAAACGATGGTGCTGGAAACCAGGCGCATTTTTAGAAGATGGCGGAGGTTGCGAGTCGCCAGTAGAAATAGAAAGATAATTGCGCACGGGAATACCAGGCCGATCAAACTCTTCGTCAATACGTTTAGTGCGACGGCGGCAGCAAGTCCCCAGCAATTGACGCGTGATGGCGTGGTTTCCAGAAAGCCTCTTAAGAAAAAATAGAGACTCAGACCGATCCAGAAGCCGACGAAGACGTCTGGAATCAGGATGCGCGTGAATAGATAAGGGCCAAATGATGTTGCGCAGACCACTGCTGCCCAAAATCCTGCCTCGAAGGAGAAAAACTCTTCTCCCATTTTGATTAACAAGAAAAGTAATGCAAGGACGCTGAGCGCTTGTGGCAATCGGGCCGACCAGGTGTCTACCCCGAAAAGCTTGAAACTTGTGGCCATGGCCCAGTAGGGAAGAGGGGCCTTCTCAAGATAGCGAATGCCATTTTCATGAAGCGTCACCCAGTCATGTCGCGTCAGAATCTCGCGTCCAGCATCGGCGTGGGCGGAATCTGCGTCGTCAAACAGGGGAGGAAAGAACGTGCCTGGCAAGAAGACCGCGGCCCAAAGTAAAAATATTAGGATGTAGTACAGGAAACGCGGGCGGCTTCCGGCAGAGTTCATCAAAAGAGCGTACCTTCCACTAGGAAATCAACGCGTGCAGAACTTGTAGTTTTCGTAAGCAAGAAAAGTTTATCATGCACGAACAGCGGCACTGGCATAGATACACGCAATCGACTTGGAATTTGGCGGTTTTTACTTCCATATTGAAAATAGGGAAGAATAGAGGCTTGCCACTGAAACAAAACCCGGATCGCAGTACAGTATCCAACGCGCAGGCCGTCATTTTAGCTGGCGGACTCGGCACACGCATGCGGCCGGTTACGGAGACCATTCCAAAGCCGATGATTTCGGTCGTGGGTAAGCCGTTTCTTGAGCACCAATTGGAATTGCTTCACGCGAGCGGAATAGATCGGTCGTTGCTCCTTGTGGCGTATCTTGGGGAACGAATCGAAGAGTATTTCGGTGATGGAGCGAAATTCCATTTGCACATTGCCTACTCGTACGAGCCGACGCCTCTTGGGACAGGTGGGGCGTTGAAAAATGCCGAAGAAAAACTGCAGAATGCGTTTGTCCTCTTGAACGGCGACACGTATCTTGCAATCGACTACTCCGCGTTGCTCCTGCAGTTCGCCATATTGCGCTGCAGCGCGCTAATCGTGGCTTACAAGAAGCCCATGGGGAATCTTTCTGCACTACCCGCGGATCATGTCCCCAATAATCTGCTTGTGGACAAGGTTGGCCGGGTAGAGGTCTATCGTAAGCGTGATCCGGAAGGCTTGACGCACATTGATGCTGGGGCAATCGTTTTGGACAAAAAAGTACTGAAGATGCTTCCGAGCGGGCAACGCTGCTCGTTAGAAGAAGAGATTTATCCGCGATTGATAGCAGATGGCGAAATGTTCGCCTGGGTTACGTCAGAACCGTTTTACGATATGGGCAGCCCGGCCGGACTCGCTGCGCTGGAAGAAAAGCTTTCATGATCTTAACCAAAACTCCATTTCGCGTCAGCTTTGCCGGTGGCGGCAGCGATTTACCAGAATTTTATCGCCGCAAGGCCGGAGCGGTTGTCAGCTGCACGATTGACAAGGCGATGTATATCGCCATTCACCCCTATTTTCACGAAAAAATTCGCATCAAATATTCGCGTACGGAAGACGTTTCGAGCGTTGCAGAAATTGAGCACCCGATCGTTCGCGAATGTTTGAGCCTGGTTGGGATCGAGCGCGGTATGGAAATAGCAAGTTTCGCCGACGTACCGGCTGGTACCGGCATGGGCTCGAGTAGCGCGTTTACCGTCGGAATGTTGCATGCACTGTACGCGCGCGCTGGAAAATCTCCAGGCGCTGCGGAACTCGCGTCCACGGCGTGTGAAATTGAAATCGAGCGAGTCAGAGCCCCCATCGGCAAACAAGACCAATACGCTGCCGCATTTGGTGGGCTTAACTTCATCCGCTTCAATGAAAATGGAACTGTAGACGTCGAGGCACTGAAATGCAGCGCCGAAACGCGCGACGCACTTTCTCGTCGCCTGATGCTTTTCTACATTGGCCAGGAACGTGAAGCCTCTTCGATCCTGACGGAACAATCCCGCAATATGGCTGACAAGGAAAAATTCCGCCTCGTGGAGGAGATGGTCGAGCTTGCAATCGAACTCCGTTCCTCGCTTGAAAAGAACGATTTGAACTCTTTCGGTGAGATTCTTCATCGTGGTTGGCAGCTAAAACGCGGCGTCGCAAGTGGTATCTCTAACAATGTTGTCGAATCAAATTATCAGCTCGCACGCGAAGCCGGCGCCGAAGGCGGCAAACTTCTCGGCGCAGGGGCGGGCGGCTTCCTGCTTCTAAGCTGCCGCGCGGAAAAACAAAGAGAAGTTCGTGAGGCCCTGAAAAATCTACGCGAAATGTCCATCGCGCTCATTTCCGAAGGTTCGCAAATCCTTCACAATGACGGCAGAAACGATCCCATCCTTACGGTTGGCGCATCAGCCTGAAAAAGCAATTTCCTCAATTCTGACGCAGTTTGCGTTGTAGCTCCTCCGTACCCACGATATAATTTTAGAGGCTATCCCGTTCGTGGGATTCCCCTTGAAAGAGATGAAAAGCGCTTCCATTGCGTCTAGCTCTTCGGTCGCAGCAAAAGAGTATTTCGCTTCTTTGCAAGAAGTGTTTTCGCGCCTCGACCTTTCCGTCATCGACCGAATGACCGATGCCATCTGGGAAAATTACGAAAAAGGCCGCACGCTCTTCGTTTTTGGCAACGGAGGAAGCGCCGCGCTTGCTTCGCATTTTGCCTGCGATATTGGCAAGGGAACTGTCACGTCCAAACGCAAGCGCCTCCGCACAGTTGCACTCACTGACAATGTCCCGCTGCTTACAGCGCTTGCCAACGACTTGGCCTACAAGGATATTTTTTCCGAACAGCTCGCTGGCCTTGCCGAACACGGCGACATGGTTTTAGCGATTTCCGGCAGCGGCAATTCTCCGAATGTTGTGCAAGGTCTGGAAGAAGCGCGCAAGCTAGGACTTCATACGCTGGTTCTCACTGGGTTCGAAGGAGGCCGCGTCAAAGCACTCGCCGACCTCTGTTTCATCGTCCCATCAGACAATATGCAGCACATCGAAGACACGCATCTTTGCGCGACGCACGCTATTTTCCGCGCGATCCGCCAGCGCTTGACGCAGGTAAATGCTGAATAGCTCACGGGGCATAATTCCTTTTCCGCTATGTTAAAAGCCGTGATTTTCGATCTTGACGGCGTTGTCGCCGACAGTCATCCGATTCACGAGATGGCATGGAAGGCGCTTCTTGCAGAGGCTGGCCTCAAGCCCGAAACGATCAATGTCGATTTTCTGTACGCAGGCCATCCGCGCCGCGAAATTCTAAAACATTATCTTGGCGTGCTAAGTGATTCGGAAATTCGGCATTGGGGCCGTCGCAAAGATGAACTCTACGAGTTGTCCGCAAAGATGCTCCAGGCCAAGCCGGGCATTCCGCGTGTTCTTGCGCAACTACATGAGGCCGGAATCGCTTGCGCCATTGCTACTTCCGCTGGACGTAAGCGCACGATCGAGTCGCTTGAACATCTCGGCCTCCACAAGTATTTTCCAATCGTTGTTACCGGCGAAGAGGTTCGCAATGCCAAGCCTGCGCCGGACATATTTCTTCTCACAGCGAAAAAACTTGCCGTCGAACCGCAAAGCTCTGTGGTTGTGGAAGACTCTGTCGCGGGTGTTGAAGCGGCCGTAGCAGGAGAAATGAAATGTGTAGGCTTCACTTCGCCGGAGCGTTTCGAGGAACTATCTGCAGCGGGGGCCGATGACGTAATCTCGGATTTTCCGCAAGATGTCGTCCTTTATTTTCAATCTCTTGTTTCGCCTGCCGACCCATCTGATCTGCATCTTGCGTCAACCCGCGCAAAGACTTCACGGCAGGGATTCTGAATGGCTGTCTGGGCTCAATACGCTGGATTTGTTCTTCTTGCCATAGCGGTGATTGGGACAACTTCCTCGACCGTCTTTTTGGTACTTGCGCTCGTCGGTGCTGCAAAATTTCATCGCCAGGCTCGTGAACAAGAACACTTCGCGGCACAAACAAAAACTCTGCCTCCTGTTTCACTTCTGAAGCCCGTACACGGGGCTGAAACGCGGTTGCGTGAAAACATCGAAAGCTTTTTCGTGCAGGACTATCCGAACTACGAAATCCTTTTTGCGGCCGACGAGGAAAACGACGCCGCGCTTGACGTCATTCGCGAAGTGGCCGCACGGCATCCGCAAATCCCTTGCCGCATTCTGGTCACGGGCCGTCCTAATCTTCCCAATCCTCCAGCGTTTTCCTTTATGCACATGGCTGAAGCCGCGGCTTGCGACATTCTCGTCACGAGCGACAGCGATGTCGAAGTCGCCACAGATTACCTCTCTCAGGTTGTTCCGCCGATGCTTGAGCCCTCTGTCGGAATGCTTACCTGTCTCTATCGCGGGAAAAACGCAGGCAGTTTCTGGTCTGGCATGGACGCGATCGGCATGTCCATCGAAATGACGGCTGGCGTGGTCACGGCGAATTTGCTCGAAGGAATGAAGTTTGGCCTTGGCCCCACAATAGTTACGCGCAAAGATTCCGTCGCCAAAATTGGCGGGTATCGTGTGACTGCGGAATATTTTTCCAACGATTTCGTCATCGGCAATTTCATCGAAAAAGCTGGGTATAGTGTCGTGCTTTCGCGGCACATCATTGATCACGTTGTTCCGCCTATGACATTCAAACGAATGTGGGATCGTCAGGTCCGTTGGGCGAAAGGCACGCGCTGGTCGCGCCCAAAAGGCCACTTCGGAACAGGGCTCATCTTCGCAATGCCGTACGGAATTCTTGGATTATTTGCCGGTGCTTTAACGGGCCATTGGATTTTGGGTCTTTCGCTTTTCCTGGGAGCGATTTTGAATCGTATGATTGAATCCTGGGCCATCGGGTGGAGCGTTGTTCGCGATCCAGTCGCACGCAATCGCGCTTGGCTCTATCCGATCCGCGATCTGCTGGGTTTTGCAGTATGGTGCGCCAGTTATCTTAGCAAGCGCGCCGTTTGGCGCGATAAGCGCTATCAGTTGGTCAAAGGCGGCCGCATAGTTCTTCGCGAGACCTCCGTAAACAGCTAAGCTGTGAATAGCCCTTATCAGGTAATGAAGTTTTCGCAAATTATGTTTGCCCAACTCCATCCTCACGAAGTAGAACGAGCGGTCTCCGTGATCGCTCACTATTTTGTCTGGTTGATGTTTCTCTCCTCACTGGGTTTCTACGTTGCCGCGATTCTCTCCGCGATTCGTTTCTCCCGGCGGCCAGCGCAAGAACGTTCTTCCGAATTTGCGCCTCATGTCAGCGTGCTCAAGCCTGTACACGGAGTCGATTTCGGTTCTGAAGAAAACTTCGCCAGCTTCTGCAACCAAAGCTACGCAAACTTTGAGATTCTCTTCGCCGCAAACGACGAATCTGACCCGGCCGTGCCGCTCATCCGAAAACTCATCGCCGCGCATCCCGAACGAAAGATTCGTCTTCTGACCGGTGCGCCTTTCCTCGGCGAAAATCGCAAAGTGAATAATCTCGCTCTTATGGCGCGCGAAGCCAGCCACGAAATTCTCGCCATCACGGACGGTGACGTCCGCGTCGGCCCGGACTACTTGCGAAATGTCGTCGCTCCATTTGCAGATAACGAAACGGGCGCCATGACCAGCCTCTATCGTGGCGTTGCGCAGCACGGCTTTTTCCCAGAACTGGAAGCTCTTGGCGCCGCTAGCGATTTTGCCGCGGGCGTGCTCGTCGCAGAGCGCATGGAAGGCCTCAATTTCGCACTGGGCGCTTCCATCGTTACCACGAAGTCGTGGGTTCAGCGCATCGGGGGCTTCGAGCCAATTGCTCATTTGCTCGCCGACGACTACGAACTTGGTCATCGCATAGCCGAAGGAGGCGGCGAAGTTGTACTCTCGACGGAAGTAGTCGCGACAATGTATCCCGCGCAAACCTTTCGTGGTTTTTGGGACCATCAATTGCGTTGGGCGCGAACCGTGCGTCTTTGCCGTCCGCTTTCCTATCTCGGCCTGATTTTCACGCATGGCCTGCCGTGGGCAGTCCTGGCTGGGCTTCTTGCTCGCACGCAGGCTGTCGCTGCCGCTTGTATCGCAGCTCACTTGATTCTGCGATTTACGGTAGCCTGGTCGGTCGGCGTCGGTGTCCTTCAGGATGAAACCGTCCGCCGCCGCTGGTGGCTCATTCCTGTCCGCGATGCCATTCACTTTTTCATTTGGCTCGCCAGTTTTACCTCAAACCGTGTCACTTGGGGCGATTCTGAATTCACTATGAAAAAAGGCCAGATGATTCCGGTCCGCAATTCCCAATGACTTTACAAGACCGTTGAATACCGGTTTGGTTGACGGATGTTTCATTCCCGTTTAACCTAATAAAGATGAATCGTGGCTGGCCCGATCATCGGGAAACCGCTGCGATTCGTTTTTGTTGCTGTGCCTCCATCGGCTGGGAGGTCGTCCAATTGGTAGGACACCAGACTCTGACTCTGGGTATCCTGGTTCGAGTCCAGGCCTCCCAGCCAAATTCTTTCCATTCCAATCAACCTTAGCGAATGCCGTTTTTTCCCTTATTCTTCCAACCACCAAGCTGAAATGCCATTGCAGTGCACGCTTTTCTCAGCTCATCCGCTCTCGCGCGATCCGCCATTGTGCGCGCTATGACCATTCCTCCGATGCAAAGCGCCGCGATAGCTTGCGCTTTTGTCCGTCGCGGCCTCTTCTTATCCGCCAGACTGCGCTCCAGCACGCTCACCATCGCGCTGAATACAGTCTCAAACGCACGTCTTGCGTTTACGCCGCTGCGCGCCACGTCCGTCGGCAGGGCAACCATAGGGCACGAATTCTCGACATCCTCGTAATGCTGGCGCGACAAATATGCCTGAACAACCTGTGGGCCAACATCGGTCGAAGACAAGTCCACATGCACGCCTTCCCAGCAGTTTTTCCACTCCGGATCGGTGAAAAAACAGTTCAGAACTTCTGCGTACAAATCGCTTTTGCTTTCAAAATAGGTGTAGAAACCGCCGTGTGTCAGGTCAGCGTCGGCCATAATCTGGCCTATCGAAACACTCTCGAACCCGTACTGGTTGAAAAGTCTTCGGGCGCTATCAATGATTTTCTTTCGAACTTTTTCGCGGTGGCCGGATGGGTAGGGCAAAGAGTCCTCCTTCGCAGACCTTGGCAAACGGAGTGTCGCAACAGCATAGCTCCTACCCAAAATATTATTTTGAACATATTTTAGAGCCATGTTTGTATGGCAGGGCAATATGGATTCTCCTAAACGCTTTTAGTAAACGTGAGGAAAAAGATGAACAACCATGGACAGTTTTTGCACAGCCGAAGGCGATTGCTTTCTGGCGCGGCTGTAGCGATTGGCGGAATGAATCTCGGTATACGGGCCTGGCCGGATGCTGGCAGTGAAGTTTCTCATACGGCCGAAGCGATTCATCAGGAACCAGTTTTTAAGGCCAGCCGCAAACACGTTTACGATGCACTGACCATCTCCGAACAATTTCAGAAAGTCATCGACATCAGTGGCGCTGTGCAAGCAATGTCCCTGGGCACAAAAACCGCCGAAATCAGCCGCGAGGCTGGTGGTTACTTTGCCTTATTTGGCGGTTATATTTTGGGGCGGCAAATCGAACTTGTCCCCAATGAGCGTATTGTTCAGGCTTGGCGCGTGGGCAGCTGGAATCCAGGTATTTTTTCTATTGCGAGATTTGAATTAGTGGAACAAGGCGATGCAACCAAACTCGTTTTTGACCATACTGGTTTTCCAATCGGTGACGGCCAGCATTTGGCGGAAGGCTGGGCAGCGAACTATTGGCAACCGCTTGCAAAATTTCTGGCCTAACGTACTCGCTAATCGATCTTAACAATTCTCAGCGCAATTCCCTTCGAGAACTTCGGCGTTTCGCCTTTGCTGATCGAGCTTCATATCATTGTTGCAAAAAGTGCTGCCGGATCCCAAGACTTGAATACATATTCTGGCCTCGCCCTGTCCAAACATTACGGATTTATAGTAAGGTAGCTGCCACGCTGGAGGTGTTCCTGTGAATCGCAAAGCCGTCATTTCGTTCTCATTCATGATCATGGCCTCGTCCGCGCTCATCCTGGCCAAATCCCATGCGCAACCAGCGTCCGCCGAGCAGGAGGTTCGCGACTTTGAACAGCGTGCCAATGCTGCCTACGAGGCCAACGACCTCGCGAAGTATTTCTCTTTTTATGCCGATGACTTCACGCAATATCTGCCGGAAGGCCGCACCGATTTGCCCGCTTACAAAAAGGAATGGATTGATTACATTGGAGAAGGGAATCGGATTGAGAAAGTAGTTTTGAGCGACATGCACGTGCAAATAGGACCGAGCGGCGATACAGCCGTGGCGAGCTATCTGATTCACGTCCGTACAAAGGTCAAAGAGGGAAAAATCACCGACGAAGACAATCAGGAATCAGACGTTCTCTTCAAACGGAGTGGACAATGGAAAGTGGTTTTCCTCCATTATTCCGCCGCGCCAAAGAAGGACGCTCACTAACCCCTGTTTTCCGGAGCCAAGCGATGAGTAAAGACCGCGATCGTGAACTCGGAATGGACCGCACGATTACGCGGCGGGATTTCCTGAACGGCGTCGCCATCGGTACTGGATCTGTCGCAGCGGAGAGCTTGTTGCCGAGCCTTGCCTGGGCAGAATCGAGCTCGGACATTGCCCCACAAGACAAACCTGGTTATTATCCGCCCACTCTGACGGGTTTGCGCGGCAGCCATCCCGGTTCTTTCGAAGACGCACACAAGTTGCGCGACGGCAATTTCTGGAAGTCCGCTGACAAACCAGCCGACACGGGTGAAGCCTACGATCTCATCATCGTCGGCGGAGGAATCAGCGGCCTCGCTGTCGCTTATTTTTGGCGAGCACAAAAACCCGACGCGCGCATCCTCATTCTGGATAATCACGACGATTTTGGCGGCCACGCCAAGCGCAATGAATTTCATCCGAGAGAGCGTCCGGACAGCCGAATGCTACTTGTCAACGGCGGCACTTGGGCCATCGAATCGCCCGTTCCCTATAGCAAAGTAGCTCGCGGCCTGATGGACGAGCTCGGCATCCATCCTGCCGAACTTGCAAAGAAGTGCTACGCACGAGATACATACAAGGGCCTGAAGCGCGGCGTTTTCTTCGATAAGGAAACCTTCGGTACAGACAAGCTTGTTATCGGCTCTCTGGGAGAATTTGGCAACCTTGAACCGGAAGGCGCCGCCAAACTTGTCGAAAGTATGCCGCTGCCCCCAGAAGTCCGCCGCGATCTTCTTCGGCTCGAGACGGCCAAAGAGGACTATTTTCCTGGCCTCACTTCCGCCGAAAAAAAAGATCGCCTCACGCGGATAAGCTACAAGAAATTCCTGCTCGATGTTGCGAAAGTCGATCCACGTGTCGTTCCCGTCTTCCAGACACAAACGCACGGACTTTTTGGCGTTGGCATTGACGCCGTCAACGCACTCGATTGCTGGGCGCTTTTGCTTCCGGGTTTTGACGGTCTCAAACTAGAGCCCGGTCCACACCCCCGCATGGGTTACACGCCGCGCGGGTTCGCTACGCCTCAAGAGCCGTACACCTATCATTTTCCGGACGGCAACGCGAGCATTGCGCGCATGCTGGTCCGCAAACTAATTCCTGCGGTTGCCCCGGGAAGCGCGCCCGATGACGTCGTCACCGCAAGATTCGATTACACCCAGCTTGATCGCAGCGATTTTCCGTTGCGAATCCGTCTCAGCTCCATCGTCGTGGGCGCGCATCACAACGGCGATCCTGCGTCTGCCAAAGAAGTTGGCGTCACCTACCTCCGCAACGGCAAGCTTTACTCGACGCGCGCAAGATCTGTCGTTATGGCTTGCTGGAACATGATGATTCCATATCTCTGTCCCGAGTTTCCGGAAAAACAGAAAGAAGCGCTCCACTATGGCGTGAAAATTCCACTCGTTTACACTTCCGTTGCGCTGCGCAACTGGAAGTCATTTCACAATCTCGGCGTCCATCAAGTCTTCACTCCCGGCATGTACCACGTCGAAGTCGCTCTCGAAATTGCGCAAGACATCGGTGAGTTTCATTCACCGCAATCTCCAGATGAGCCTGTTGTCGTTCGCATGGACCGCACTCCGTGCATGCCCGGTATGTCTGAGCGCGATCAGCACCGCGTGGGCCGTGCCGAAATGCTCTCTACGTCGTTCGAAACTTTCGAACGCAATATCCGCGATCAACTAGGCCGCGTTCTGGGTGGTGGCGGCTTTGACCCTGCGCGCGACATTGAAGCTATCACCGTCAATCGCTGGCCTCACGGCTATGCTTACGAGTACAACTATCTTTTTGATCCCGAATGGCCCGTCGGCCAAAGCCCGTGTGAAATCGCCCGCAAACGATTTGGCCGAATCGCCATCGCAAATTCTGACGCCGCTGCGGCAGCCTACACGGACACTGCGATTGATCAAGCGCATCGCGCTGTGCAAGAGCTGCTGCACTCTTGAATCCACCGGACAACATGCCCACTGACAACGAAGAAAAAAACCTCGCCCGCGATCTTGAATTAGGAATGGATCGTGCAATCACGCGCCGCGATTTTCTCAACGGCGCGGCTATGACCATCGGCTCGGCCGCGCTTCCTAGCCCTGGCCTTTCGCAATCGTCTTCACCGCAAGAAAAACAGAACGCCCCCGACTACAATCCGCCGGTTACGACCGGCCTGCGCGGTAGCCATCCAGGCTCCTTCGAAATCGCTCACAGCTTGCGTGACGGTACGTTCTGGCAAACTGCCGGTAAACCGATCGACACTGGTGAACGGTACGATCTCATCGTGGTCGGCGGTGGCATCAGCGGCCTGTCCGCTGCGTATTTCTTTCGTGAACTTGCCGGTAAAAATGCACGCATTCTCATCCTGGAAAATCATAACGACTTCGGCGGCCATGCCAAGCGCAATGAATTTCATCTAGGTGGAAAATTGCAGCTCCTCAATGGCGGCACGATGCTTATCGATAGCCCCACCGCCTATAGCAAAGAAGCGGCTGGTTTGATCGCCAAACTTGGTATCGACCCCATTGTCTTCGAGAAAAAATATCCTATCCACGACCTCTATTCTTCTTTGGGCCTCGGCTCTGGCATTTTTTTCGATAAGCCAACTTTTGGTGAAGATGGTCTCGTCACAAATCTTCCTTCTGAATGGAGCGAATCCGAGAACGCCCGCGCGAAAAACGCGCAATGGTCGGAGTTTCTCAAGAAAGCTCCACTCTCCGACGCTGTGAAACAAGACATTCTGCGCATCGAAACTGCCGACACTGACTATCTGCCCGGGCTCCCTTCGGCCGAGAAAAAAGATCGCCTCTCGCGCATCAGCTATAAAGATTTTCTTCTCACCATCGCCAAAGTAGATCCTGGAGTCGTCGCCTTCTATCAAACGCGTACCAACGGCGAATGGGGCGTTGGTATTGACGCCGAACCCGCGCTCGACTGCTGGGCCCTTGGCCTTCCCGGTTTTCAAGGTATGAAACTTGACCCTGGCACCGCTCCGCGCATGAGCTACTCCGCTGCTGGCTACGCGACGGGCGGCTCGCCGCGTTTTCATTTTCCGGACGGCAACGCCACCATCGCTCGGCTCCTCGTTCGCGAATTAATTCCAGATGCAGTCCCCGGCTATTCAGCCGAAGATGTTGTCACTACACAAGTCGCTTACGGTCATCTCGACAAACCTGCAAATCCCATCCGTATTCGGCTCAACAGCACAGTCGTTCGCGCACAAAATACGAACGGCCCAAAATCTTCGCAGGGAGTCGAAGTCACCTACGCCACAAACGGCAAAGTTTTCACTGCACAAACCAAAGGTTGCATCCTCGCTTGCTGGAACATGACCATTCCGTATCTCTGCCCCGACCTCCCTGAAAAACAAAAAGAAGCGCTCCATTATCTCGTCAAGGTTCCGCTCGTTTACACCAGCGTCGGCCTGCGCAATTGGACCGCCTTCAAAAAACTTGGCATTCATTCCATCCAATCACCTGGCGCTTACTGGAATTCTGCGAGTCTCAACTGGCCCATCGATATCGGTGACTACAAAAGCCCGCGCTCACCAGAAGAACCAATTCTCCTGCACATGAGCCGCACGCCATGCAAACGCGGCCTTCCCGCGCGGGAACAGCACAAAGCAGGCCGCATGGAGCTTCTTATCACCTCGTTCGAAACATTCGAACGCAACATTCGCGATCAACTCGCGCGTTCTCTCTCTGGAGGCGGCTTCGATCCATCTCGCGACATCGAAGCCATCACGGTCAATCGCTGGCCGCACGGCTACGGCTACGAATACAATCCTCTTTTCGATCCCGAATGGCCAAAGGGCGAAGCGCCGCACGAGATTGGTCGCAAACCCCACGGCCGCATCACAATTGCCAATTCAGATTCCGGCGCGACTGCTTATACCGACGTTGCTATCGATCAGGGATTTCGTGCCGTAAAGGAATTATCGTTCCCTAGAACTTCTCCATGAAAAATCTCACTGGCACTGGTGAATAGTTTCACACCGCGCTCCTAGAGAGCTCATTTTTCTCGGACACTTCTTCTGCTAACTCCTTAAATTTCAGCAGCACAGACCCATCGGAAAAAATTCAAAGCGATTTGGCACGCTGGATGCTCCTTATTTCATATCCCAGCAAACAACCGAAGGAGGCAGTCCCATGAAGAGCATCTCTTTCGTCCGTATCGGTCTGTTTGCCGCTTCTCTCGCAACGCTTTCGGCAGGCGCGTTTCCAATGACTGTTCAGTCAGTGAAGCTTCAACAGGGCGCAACCAAAGTCAATCAATCTGCCGCCGGCAAAGTTTCCGCCGTTTCGAACGACGGCTTCTCTCTTGACGTTAAGGTAGGAGACGCTTCGTCCACTTTGCAATTTTTGATGGACACCAAAACAAAGATTACAGGCGATATCAAAGTAGGCGCTACAGTGAGCGTTGAATATCGCACTGATGCGGACGGCAGGAACATCGCCAAATCTGTCGTCGTTCAGACGAACACCTAGATCTCAGCTGCATCTACACTTAATAAGTGAACCCCAAACGGGCCCCGTTGATTCGGGGCCCTTCTCTTGTCTTTCCAATATTTATTTTTTTCGAAACAATCTTCGAGATGCCGCATCGTATCCTTGTAGCATGATTGCCTGACGGCAAACCTCCCTTAAGAAACTTTGCTTTTGAGGGTTCTTGCCAGAAAAAGCGCTTCCAGCCAGACTGGCAGCACTAGCTCAATTTGAGGCCTATCCATGCCCCGACTTCAAACGACGGAAGACCACCGCCTGGAAGACAATCGCACCAGAAAAGGCTATTGGAAGCGTTGGGGGCCATATCTCTCGGAGCGCCAATGGGGAACTGTTCGCGAAGACTACAGCCCGGGTGGCACTGCGTGGGAATTCTTCCCACACGATCACGCGCGTTCCCGCGCTTACCGTTGGGGAGAAGACGGCATTGCAGGCATAAGCGACCGCCATCAAATGATTTGCTTCGCGCTCGCTCTATGGAATGGCCGCGACCCTATTTTGAAGGAACGTATCTTCGGTCTTACGGGCAACGAAGGCAACCACGGCGAGGATGTGAAGGAATACTACTTCTATCTGGACTCGACACCGACCCACAGCTACATGAAATTTCTGTACAAATATCCGCAAGCCGAGTTTCCGTATGGCTGGCTCGTTGACGAAAACAAGCGTCGCGGACGTTCCCAGCCCGAATTCGAATTGCTCGACACTGGTGTGTTTAACGAAAACCGCTATTTCGATGTTTTCGTTGAATACGCAAAGGCCGACGACGAAGACATCTTCATCCGTATCACGGCGCACAATCGTGGTCCGGAACCTGCACCCCTTCATCTTCTGCCAATGCTTTGGTTCCGCAACACTTGGTCCTGGGGCAAAGACCTTCGGCGGCCTATTGTCCGTAAAGCCACGGACATTCCAGGAAGCCTCAACGCCGAACTCCAGCATTGGCAATACGGCAAACGCTGGCTCTTGTGTGCCGGCCAGCCCGAATTGCTTTTCACGGAAAACGAAACCAATAACGCGCGCCTTTTCAACTCGCGCAACCGCACTCCTTATGTGAAAGATGCCTTCCACGAATACGTCATTCGTGGCAACAAAGACGCCATCAATTCGATGCAAACCGGCACAAAAATGGCCGCTCACTATTCCATGACTATTGGCGCCGGGGAGTCGATCACCCTCAAACTGCGCCTTACGGACATCGAGCCCCTCAGCGGCATGGACCCGGATTCCGGCATGGTTGGCATTATTACGTCTCCCGGTCACGCCGATCGCGCTTCGGAAGTTCCAGGCACGAACGATTTCGAGAAAGGTTTTGATTCACTTTTCGCGGCGCGTATTAAGGATGCAGACGAATTTTATGAGTCGCGTATCCCTTCTGAACTCTCCGCCGACGCAAAGAACGTCATGCGCCAGTCATACGCCGGAATGTTGTGGTCAAAACAGTTTTATCACTACGATGTGCAAACCTGGCTCGAAGGCGACCCCGCCGGCCCCACGCCGCCTGCCGAGCGCAAAAAAGGCCGCAACAAGGACTGGACGCATCTCTACAACGACGACATTATTTCCATGCCGGACAAATGGGAATATCCCTGGTACGCCGCGTGGGATCTCGCGTTCCATTGCATCACCCTTGCTCTAATTGATCCGGATTTCGCCAAGGAGCAACTCATCCTTCTCCTCCGCGAATGGTACATGCACCCGAACGGCCAGCTCCCCGCCTACGAATGGGCTCTTGGCGATGTGAATCCGCCGGTTCATGCATGGGCTGCATGGCGCGTTTACAAAATCGAACGCCGTGTTCGTGGTGTTGGAGACCGCGCCTTTCTCGAAAAGGTGTTTCACAAACTGCTTTTGAATTTTACCTGGTGGGTCAACCGCAAGGATCCCGATGGCGCCAATATCTTCCAAGGTGGCTTCCTCGGCCTCGATAACATTGGAGTCTTTGACCGCTCCGCTCCTCTTCCCACTGGCGGTCATCTCGAACAGTCCGACGGCACAAGCTGGATGGGCATGTACTGCCTGAACATGCTCGCCATAGCCTTGGAACTCGCAAAAGAAGATCCGGCCTACGAAGATGTCGCCAGCAAGTTTTTCGAACATTTCGTTCACATTGCCCACGCGATGAACGATTTCGGCACCGATGGTGTCTCTCTCTGGGACGAGGAAGACGGCTTCTATTACGATCTACTCCATCTTCCGAATGGGGAAGAGCACTATCTAAAAGTTCGCTCAATGGTTGGTTTGATCCCGCTCTTTGCCGTCGAAACGCTCGAGCCGGAAATCATTGACCGCCTTCCAGGTTTCAAGCGCCGCATGCAGTGGTTCATTGACAACCACGCTGGCATGCCCGAACACATTGAAATGACGCAGCGTTCGGCTCGCGGCGTGCGCCGCCTGCTCTCGCTCGTCAATCGCAAGCAGCTGAAGCGTATTCTGTCCCGCATGCTGGACGAAACGGAGTTCTTCTCCGAGCACGGTATTCGCGCTCTCTCTCGCTACCACAACGATCATCCGTACGAAGTCTATGTAAACGGCAATGTTAATCAGGTGGACTACGAACCGGCGGAATCATCCACCGGTCTGTTCGGCGGCAATTCGAACTGGCGCGGTCCCGTCTGGTTCCCGGTGAACTATCTGCTTATCGAATCGCTGCAGAAATTCCATCACTACTATGGTGAGGATTTTAAAGTCCCGTGCCCCGCGCGGACTGACAATCAAAACGACCTCTGGCAAGTTTCCCGTGAAATTTCCAAGCGCCTCGGCCGCATCTTTTTGCGCGGCAAAGATGGGCGCCGCCCCGTTGCTGGCGGGATCGACCAATTCCAAAACGATCCACACTGGCGCGACCTTGTACTTTTCCACGAATATTTTCATGGCGACAACGGTGCCGGACTCGGTGCAAGCCACCAGACCGGCTGGACCGGCCTGGTCGCAAAACTCATCGAGCAGAGCGGTGAGTGAAGAAAAAATAATTAGACTCACGGTGGCCGCCACTACAAGATCCGCAATCGCCTTTGACCGCGCCGTCTGTAACGACTTCGCTGCTGCATCCTCTCGCGAATGGCTCGTCACCAACGGCATCGGCGGATACGCTTCGGGAACCATCGCGGGTTGCCCCACGCGCCGCTATCACGGAATTCTTCTCGCTGCACTGAAGCCACCTATTGGTCGGATGCAGCTCGTTGCTGCGCTCGACGAAATCATCTCGTATGGCGGAATAAACTACGAACTCGCCACGCACGAATGGGTTAGCGGTGCAATCGCCCCGCAGGGTTTCCACTCTATCGAACGCTTTCGACTCGAAGGCGCCGTTCCCACGTGGACTTACGCGCTCGGCGATGCACGCCTAGAAAAGCGAATCTGGATGCGTCAGGGTGAAAACACCACCTATGTTCGCTATACCCTGCTCAATGCCGCTTCCCCAATTCAGTTTTACGCAAAAGCACTCGTTAACTACCGCGACTTCCATAGCACTACGCGTGCAGGTGATTGGCGTATGCAAATTGTGGCCGCCCCACACGGCGTTGGCATTCTCGCCTTCGATGGCGCTACGCCTTTTTACTTGCAAAGCATTGAAGCTGCTCTAGAGCCTCAGCATACCTGGTATCGCGATTGTTTCTTTCGAGCCGAGCACGACCGTGGCCTTGACGATCGCGAAGACCATCTCTTCGCCGCCCAATTCGCTGCTTCGCTCGAACCAGGAAAATCTCTCACTCTTGTGTTTACGACGGAAGAAAATACGCTCCTTGATGGCTCCAGTGCCCTCGCCGAACAAACGGCTTACGAATCCGGCCTTCTCGAAAACTTCTCAAACTCTTTTTCCATGGCCAACGCTGAGCTTTCCTCTGCCGGTCTGGGGCAACTTGCCCTTGCCGCAGATCAATTCATCGTGAAGCGTGCCATTCCCGGTGATCCGGGTGGCCACAGCGTCATCGCTGGATACCATTGGTTCGGCGATTGGGGCCGTGACACGATGATCGCTCTACCTGGCCTTGCTCTTGCAACCGGCCGCTCCGAATTTGCCCGCGATATCCTGCTTGCCTTCTCACATTTCGTTGACAGCGGTATGCTACCAAATAATTTTCCCGACGCGGGCGGCAAGCCTGAATACAACACAATCGACGCCAGCCTTTGGTACTTCGAAGCCATTCGCCAATACATCGAAGCGACACACGATCTCGCAACGCTCCAAAGACTCTTTCCGATTCTTGCAGGAATGATAGAAGCTCACGTTTCCGGGACGCGCTACAACATTCATGCCGATCCTGAGGACGGCTTGCTTTACGGCGGTGGCCCAGGCATTCAACTCACCTGGATGGACGCCAAAATCGGCGATTGGGTCGTCACTCCTCGCACTGGGAAACCAGTCGAAATCAACGCCCTATGGATCAACGCAGTTGAATCCATGGCCCAGTTCGCGCGTACTCTGAAGTCGCCGTCGAACCGCTTCGAAGCCTTGAGCGCTACTGTAAAATCCAGCTTCCAAAAATTCTGGAACGCCGATCGTACTTGCCTTTATGACGTAATCGATTCTCCTGGCATCGGAAGCGACCTTTCCCTTCGCCCCAACCAAATCCTTGCCGTCTCATTGCCCAACAGCCCGCTAACGGCGGAACAGCAAAAAGCTGTTGTAGACATTTGTCGCAGCGAACTTCTCACACCGTTTGGCCTTCGTAGCCTCGGTCCGCACGAACCCGGCTACGCCACTCACTATCGCGGCAGCCCACGCGAACGCGACGCCGCCTATCACCAAGGAACCGCGTGGGGCTGGTTGCTCGGCCCTTTCGCCATCGCCCACTTCCGCGTCTATCAAAACAAGGCCGAAGCGCGTCGCTTTCTCGAACCCCAAGTACAAGCCATTACAACCTACGGTCTAGGCACCCTCGCCGAAGTCTACGACGCCGAACCGCCGCATACACCCGGCGGTTGCATCGCGCAAGCCTGGACCGTCGCAGAACTGCTCCGCGCCTGGAAGTTACTTTCCTAATTTGTTTTGGGAAATTCGCACCGAGACTCTAAGCGCCCGGTCTTTCATAAAGCTCAATTAATACCTTTTCTTTTTCCTGCGTCGTAACCAGAAAAAAATTCACCCGCGTTCCATCCGCTCCCGCTCGTGTCTCTGGATAGACCGCCGCCACGCCAAATCTCTCACGCAAAATCTTCGTCGCTTGATCCACGTCCTTGCAAAGGAATTCCACTTGCTGAATTCCGTCTCCAAATCGCGCGAGATAGCGCGCGATTGCCCCATTCCCGTCGGGCGTTTTCGATGTCAGCACGTCCAGCGAAATCCCTGTGAAATGCAGTTCGAATTCCTTAGCATCCTGATCCGGTGGCACGTCTGCCAGCTGTGGTTTACTGTTCGCCTTCCAGATTTGTTCGAAGGTCTTCGGTTGCACGGCGATGCCAACAGTTATTTTCGGTTCTATCCCAACCAGGGATACAAAATCGTTGTTTTTCAACCATTCTCGTGCCGCGCGCCGCGCCAACACAGCGCCGGCAATATAAATCTCCTCCGCAGCGGCGTCCCTCGCTGCGGGATCGTGCGAAGCCAGCGCTTCAATCTGTTGTTTCAGTCCCATAGTGTTCAAGGGCTGATTCTAAAGGAAAGCTCTCTTATGCAATCTTTTTCGGCTTTGCAAGCAGGGAAGCGACGGTCGCAACCGCCAGAATGCCGATCACAATTCCAAGTGAGACGAGCACGGAAATATGCACGAACTTCTCCACCAACATTTTCGCGCCCACAAAAACGAGTACTGCTGCCAGCCCAAACTTGATATACGTCAGCCGGTCCAGCACGCCCGCCAGCAAAAAATAGAGCGTCCGCAATCCCAAAATTGCGAACACATTCGAGGTGTACACCACAAACGCATCGCGTGTAATTCCGAACACCGCTGGTATCGAATCCACTGCGAACGTTACATCCGTTACTTCGACCACCAGCAAAACCAGAAATAGCGGCGTCGCATACAGCATACCTCGCTCGCGCACAAAAAATCGCTCGCCGGAAAACGCTTTCGTCACCCGCAAGTGTTTCGCAAAAAAACGTACAATCCAGTTCTTTTCCGGATGCGTTTGCCCTTCGCTCGCAAATAGCATGTGGATTCCGGCCACGATCAAAAACGCCCCGAAAACGTACATCGTCCAGGAGAATGTTTCGATTAGCTCTGCGCCCGCCGCGATCATCAAGCCGCGCATGATCAACGCGCCCAAAATCCCCCACGCCAACACGCGATGCTGGAATTCTGCCGGCACCCCAAATGTTCGAAACAAAACCAGAAATACAAATAAATTATCTACGCTTAGCGATTTTTCAATTAGGTAACCCGTGGAAAATTCCAGCGCCTTCTGCGCTCCATAGAAGTGATACACCCCTGCCGCAAATACAACCGCCGCCCCAATCCAGACGCCGCTCCAAAGTAGCGCTTCGCGAATCGAAATCTTATGCGGCCGTCGGTGAAACACACCCAAGTCCAACGCAACCGCAATCAACACAAAAATATTGAATTCAATCCAATGCAGGGGTGAGTTCATCGCTCCGTCTGATTCTACCGCGCAGATTCCACTGCTCATCGACGAATCGGGCCTGGACCGTTTCGCCGCCTTCTAGTGTAAGCCTTACTGCGCTTCGATTACTTTAACTTCGCGGCTTCCGTGGAGTTCAAGTTGGTCAATTCAATTCGCGTTGTCTGTCCGGTCTGAATCGTCACCGGCACATCCCATTTCAATCGCGAATCTCCCGCGCCTGCTTCCAAATCCAGCGTGCTTACCCAATAATTTCCCGAGGGCAGCTTCCCAATCCTCGCAAGTCCTTCGAGATTCGTATCAACTTTTGTCGCAAGATACTTCGTTTGAGCCAGCATGGGTGCTTGTTGGTTCACGCGCTTCTTGAAACTATTTTGTGCCTCAGACCATTTTTTCGCCGGATTGATTCCATCCATTTCTAATTCCATTCCCGCTACAGACTCCGGATGCGCGTGTATGTATTTCTTTAGCGCATTTAAATAATCTTGCCGGTCCTTTTCATATTTCTCGGCGTGGTCCACCTTGTCAGAATCCTTATAAGTCGGTTTGGGAATTCCATGGGCAACTCCTCCGCTGTTCGATCGCTGATATGCCAGCAAAAATTCCGGCACATGAAGAATGTCCTCCGCCGTAATCAGCTTGTCCGTTCCCGGCATCGTCAGGTCCATGACGTCATGCCCCTTCAGCCACTCGCGCAACTCCGGCGATAGCTTCAATCCTTCAATAAATTTCTCCCGGTCCGGCGCGCCGTTCGCAGATTCGATTTCGTGCTTGATGTCGTCAAAACTCTTCGTCAGCACGTAAAAAGTAAAGTCCCGCACAGGCTCCGGCTTCGCTGCCGTCGGGCTTACGTATGCCGCGAACTCCAATGCGCCCGTGCCCGCGGGACTTTGTGCGTCCACAGCCGCCACGAAAACCGCGCAGGCAAACGCCGCAACCACAAAAATGCTATTTATTTTTCTCATATGCTTCATCGTAGCAGCATCTGTGCCAACTTCTGTGGGCCTATTGTCGAGGAAATTCGTATCTGCCATCCTTATTTACACGCACTGTCCAAAGCCTATGGCTGGCTTCAAACAAATCAAATCCTTCTTTCAAATTTGTCCAGAACGCGACCAAGCCCGCTTGGCCCATGTGCGTCTTGGCCAGCTCGCGGAAATTTTGTTCGCTCATTCGCGCAGGAAAAACCTGAATCGGCAAATGCTTTGCTCCGCCATCGCGCACGAGCACCGCGAGCCAATAAACTTCTTTGATTCCGTCATCCGTTATAGGAATACACCCGATCGAAGCGCAATTGCCGTGCAGGTAGATTGTGCCTCCCAAATTTTGGCGAAAACCCAAAATCCGGTCTGCGGCATTCGGGTAATTTATATGCATGCTTAAAAAGAAATTGCTCTGAGGATTGAAAAAATCGAGATCGTAAAATCCTTCCGGCACTTGTTCATCGCCAAATCGCCGCTTTGGCCCCAGCACGCCGGACGTCGCACAAATCCCGTACGTTTTCAACAATACGTATGGTCCGGCTTCAGCGTCTGCTCCCCAAAGCTCCAGCACGCCTTCTTTTTTGAAAGCTCGCAACAGAACCGCATGCGGGGGATACGCAAGTCCCTTCGCCTCGACCATAGCGTGCATAACGCTATCTTTTTCTTGCTTAGCAGTCCGCACTCGCGGAAATCGCAACTGTTGTTCTCGTAGCGATCCGCTGTCGTTCCGGGAACTGCCTTGCCCCACCGCATTGACGAAGCAAATCGTGCTCGCAGCAATCGTCGCAAGCAGAAATCGCGCCCGCTTCATCTCAAAATAGCCTGTACGTCGTCTCCACCGTCACCCATTCCCCAATCGGCCTCCGCGAAGCGTCACGTGCCGGTTCGAATCTCCACGCTCGCACTGCATCCATCGCGCGCTCATCCAGCCCAAGCCCTATCCCTTTCACAATTTTCACGCGCCCGACTCGCCCATCCGCCCTCACAAAAACTTCCAGCGTCACGCTTCCCTGCATTTTCGCTTTCCGCGCTTCTTCTGTGTATTCCGGATCTGGGCAATAGATGCACTTCACTGAATATGTCCCATGCCTTGGTGTTCCACTCTCATTGCTTTCCCCTTCGCCATCATCAAGGCCATTTCCCATCGAATTTCCAGGTCCATTGAATCCCATTCCACCATTCTTTCCTGGCCCATTCGAATCGTTGCGATCTTTCATGCTGGGCAAACCAATCTGGGGCACATGCTGCAAATCGTTCGCATTCGCATCGAAGACCTTTGGCTCCACAGGTAAAATATGCTCTTGCTGATCTGGCACGCGAGGATGCAGCAATACCATCTGCGATCGCGCCGCAAAGTCTCCTGACGTCGGCGGCTTCTCGCCCAAATACCCACCGGATCCCTCTTTGCCTCCGGGTTTTTCCGTGCGCGGAGCGTCAGGTTTCCACGAGAGGAGCGGTCCGCGCTTCGTCAAAATCTCATTCACTGGCGGAAGCTTCTCCACTGCTTGTCGCCCAAGCACTAGCACAACTCCGATCGCTACCACGTGTACCAACACAGACGCCGCCTGCCTGCGTCTTGTTCCCGGCGCCGGCTTTTCCTTCAGCAAATCAAACGCACCCACACTTGCGTGAGCGAGCGAAGTCGTCCCACGCAGCTCAAAAAACGCACGCGCATTCTGCTTCACCCGCTCCAACCAACTCTCTTCATTTGTATTTTGGAAAGATTTCCGCTGACGCACCGAAAGGGAATCGCCCATGACCCGGCCCCTTTGTCCAATTCAGATTTGGCCCCGACGCGTGTCCGCCAAAAACAAAAGCGGCTCACGTTGCCATCTGTGAGCCGCAAAATCGAAAATTGGTTGCTTGTATTTTAGTTCAGAGTTTCCGTCACGAAAAAGCTAGAACAGCCGGAAACTCACTTCAATCGGTACCGACGTCCGCACTGGCTTGCCGCCCGGACCCGTCGCCGCCTTGCAGCGCCACGTCCGCACCGTCTCAATCGTCTTTTCATCCAATCCTAGTCCGGGGCTCTTCGCCACGCGAACGTTCGTCACGCGGTCGTCGGTTTCGATAATCACTTCCACGACCACGATGCCCTGATACTTCGCCTTCCGTGCTTCTTCGGAGTACGGCGGGTCCGGCTTGTAGTAGCACGTCGGAACTCCTACGCCATTCACGCCCGCGCGAAACGCGCCGCCGCCGGTGCCGCCACCTTCACCAGGACCAAGACCGCCGCCCGTGCCGCTTCCAATTCCCGTCCCATTCCCATGACCCAGCGAATCGGACACACCATTGGCGTTCGGATCGCCGAACGTCGGCATATTCGGGTTCGCCACTTTCAAATCCGGCGGTCCAAGCAGGGAAGGATCCATCGCCAGCTTCGGATTGGGATTTACCGGCCGCACCTGCGGCGGCGTGAACTGCGTCATCTTGAATTTCGGCAGCTTTCCCTTGTTCACTGGCGTCAGCGTATGATCGTTTGCGCCGCCACCGCCGCCAGCTTTATTAGCGCCCGCGGGCAGCTTTGCAAGGTAGTCCGAAATATCAAGCGGTGTGACGTTCGTCTTTTCAACAGCTTTCGTATTGTCCGTAAAATGCAATATAAACGGCAAGGCCATCAACATGATGACAACTGCATGGACGCCAATTGAAATTATCTGTGTCCAGCCAAAGTTCTCATCTTTCGACCAGATTTCCTTGACCTTCACCGGCTTGACTTCAAATGGCAGCGGTGCCTGCTTGGTCGGAAAGAAAAGCTCTTTGATCCGGTCGCCAAACCCGCCGAAACTCGTTCCCCAGCGATTCGAAAGTTGTCCTTTGATCGAACCCTTTGGCACTGGCTTCGAACTGAAGAAATCCTTAAAATTCCCCCAGAATCCTTCGCCATACTCCTCGGGCATCAAAGTTGAATGCGCTTCATTCCGGAACTTAACCGGCTTTTCAAACAGGAATTGCTTCAGGTTGGACCAAAATCCAAAATCTTCAGCTCTCAGGTAAACAGGACGCGTAAATCTCGGCACCAGCTTGTCGGGAACGGCCACAGGCGAAGAGGCATCATCAACCTTCTTCTTTGGAATCGCGTCGTTTGGAACCAGCTTTAGGTCGAATCCCGCCACTTGTTTCACCTTCTATTTAGACGCACAAACGCCCATTGGGGTGTTCAACCGTACGATTCGAAGGGCCCGGGATTGGTTGCACGCTCGCGACGGCTGACACCACTCAAGTCCTTATTGTAACATACGTAGTTACACCGCTTTCCGATGTTTCGATAGTGGGTTGTCGGTTTGGACCTAGACGCAATGGTCAAAAATTCAAACCGACCTGCTACCGATGTTTCCCGCCCCATTTAGAGGGAAAACGTCACCGGGAAAACAACTGTGTAAAGGGGATTCGCTCTCGTCTCAATATGCCCGAACCACTCGAACTGAAAAAGACCCTCAATCTCCCCAAAACTGACTTTCCCATGAAAGCCAGCTTGCCTCAGAACGAGCCAAAACAGCTCGCTGCCTGGCAGGACGCCAATCTCTACGAAGCCATCCTCGCCGCGCGTCAGGGAAAACCGCTTTTTGTTCTACACGATGGCCCGCCCTATCCTACCGGCACCATCCATCTCGGCACGGGCCTCAACAAAATCCTCAAAGACCTCATCGTCAAAACCAAATCCATGGCGGGCCATTACGCCCCGTACGTCCCCGGCTGGGATTGCCACGGCTTGCCTATCGAAACCCAGGTCGAAAAAGAGCTCGGCGGCAAAGGCAAAGTCCCGCCCGCTGAATTCCGTCGGCTCTGCCGTGAATTTGCTACGCGTTACGTCGAGCAGCACAAGCGCGACTTCAAACGCCTCGGCGTTTTCGGTCGTTGGAACGATCCCTACCTCACGATGAGCCACGAATACGAGGCCACCATCGCCAACGCCTTCCTCGACTTCATCGAAAAGGGCTACGTCTATCGCGGCCGCAAGCCGGTCTATTGGTGCATTTACGATTCAACTGCGCTCGCCGAAGCCGAAGTCGAATACGAGGACCACTCCAGCCCTTCGATCTGGGTGAAGTTCGCTCTTGTCAGCAGCGCAACCGGTGACGCCGCAAAACTCGGCTCCGATGTTTCCGCTGTCATCTGGACTACGACTCCCTGGACCATTCCGCACAACCGCGCGCTCGCTTTCCATCCCGACTACGAATATGTCGTCGTCGAAACCGAGAAAGGGAAGTTTTTGCTTGCCGCAGATCGTGTCGCTGCATTGCAGGCGGAGTGCGAAATCAAAGAAGCTCGCGTCTTAGCAAAATTCAAGGGCCATCATTTCGAGCACGCAAAATTTCAGCATCCGTTCTTGCCGTTACAAGTTCCCGGTGTTCTCGCAACTTATGTCACGCTCGATCAAGGCACCGGCATTGTTCACACCGCTCCGGGCCATGGCGTCGACGACTTCAATACCGGCCAAAAATACAATCTCGAAACCGCCGCTCCGCTCGACGACCGCGGCGTCTATACAGAAGGTCTGCCCGAATACAAAGGCAAAGACGTTTTCAAAGCGAATCCCATCATCGTCAAGCTCCTCGCCGATCATGGCGCGCTTCTCGGTCATCATCCGTACAAACACAGCTATCCGCACTGCTGGCGTTGCCACAATCCCGTAATCTTCCGCGCCACCGAACAGTGGTTCATCAAAATGGATGCAACGGGAAATGGAGAATCGAAGACGTTCCGCGAGAAGGCTCTCGAACAAATCCACGGCGTGAAATGGATCCCCTCGTGGGGCGAAGACCGCATGTACGAAATGATCGAGCATCGCCCCGACTGGTGCGTCTCGCGCCAGCGCTTCTGGGGCACGCCTATCATCGTTTTCTATTGTGATGGCTGCGGCAAGCGCCTCGAAGATTTCAAAGCCCTCCGCAACGTCATCGAATGGTTCAAAAAAGAAGGCGCTGACGCCTGGTACAAGCACTCCGCCGAAGAACTTCTTCCCGCCGGCACAAAATGCTCTTGCGGCGAATCAAAATGGCGCAAGGAAAACGACATTCTCGACGTCTGGTTCGATTCTGGCTCCTCGAATCTCTCTGTGCTCAAGGGTGACGAATGGCCTGCCGATGTCTATCTCGAAGGCCCCGACCAGTATCGCGGCTGGTTTCACAGTTCGCTTCTCGTCGCTGTCGGCGTAAAGAATCGTTCTCCATATAAAGGGGTCGTCACGCACGGCTGGACTCTCGATGAGCAGGGCCGCCCGATGTCCAAATCGCTCGGCAACTCCATCGAGCCCAACGAAATCTGCGAAAAGTGGGGCGCCGACCTGCTCCGCCTCTGGGTCGCCTCCGTCGAATATCAAGCCGACGTAAAAATGTCCGAGCGCGTCATGACGCAGCTCAGCGACGCCTATCGCAAAATCCGTAATACTTTTCGCTTCGCCTTGGGTAATCTGAGTGATTTCGATCCTTCCAAAAATTCGCTTCCCAACGATCAGCTCGAAGAAATGGATCGCTGGATGCTCGAACGCACCGCCGACCTCGTGAAAAAATGCCGCGAGTGGTACGCCAACTATGAATTCCACCGCGTCTATCACGCTATCCACGACTACTGCACCGTGGATCTCAGCGCGTTCTACTTCGACGTCCTGAAAGATCGCCTTTACACCAAAGCGCCCAACAACCCCGCGCGCCGCTCCGCCCAAACTGCCGTCTACAAAATCTCCAGCGCGCTAATTCGTCTCGCCGCGCCCATTCTCGTTTTCACCGCAGAAGAAATCTGGAAGTATCTGCCGAAATCTTCCGGCGAAGCGTCATCCGTTCACATTGCACTATTCCCCGAAGAAGCCGCATTGCATTCCGGGCTCGATGCAAAGACAAGGGAAGAGTGGGACCGGCTACTCGTAATGCGCAACGATGTGCTTCAGGATTTAGAGCGGGCGCGGAACTCGAAACTCATCAATTCTGCACTCGAAGCAAAAATTATTCTGCGCGCGAAGGATAAACTCTTTGAACTTCTCAAAAGGCATGAAGCCAGCCTCCCCGGTCTCTTCATCGTGTCGCAAGTGAAAGTCCTGCCATTCGATGGACCGGTATCTAGCGACACTCCGAACGCGTGGCATGTAGAAGTGCAAAAGGCCGACGGCGCCAAGTGTAACCGCTGCTGGAACTACTCCACCCACGTCGGCGAAAATTCCCGCTATCCAACCATCTGCGAGCGCTGCTCCGCCGCCCTCGCCGAAATTGAATCGTCGAGCGCCGCGTCAGCATGATCTTTCCTTCGCGCCTTCGGTGGTTGGCTTTGACACTCCTCATCGTCATCGCCGACCGCGCAACCAAAGCCCTTATCGAATCCCGCACCACCGAAGGCTGGACTCACGAACTCATCCACAATTTCGTCTACCTCGTCCACAGCAAAAATCCCGGCATCGCTTTCAGCATGTTCGCCAACGTGCACTCGCACTTCCTGCACTTTGGTTTGATTTTGCTTTCGATCATCTTCATCGCCGTCCTCGCCTGGCTGCTCATCACCAGCAAATCTGTCACCTGGCGCAGCCTCGCCGGTCTTGCTCTCCTCATCGGAGGCGCAGCAGGCAATCTCACCGACCGCCTCGTCCACGGTGCCGTCACCGACTTTTTCGAAGTCTGGCTCGGCTCCTACCGCTACCCTGCCTTCAACGTAGCCGATTCCGCCATCACCATCGGTGCCGTTCTTGTCCTTCTTGATGTACTATTCACTCCGCAAAAAAGCGTTCAATCCCCAAAACAATAACATTTGGCTTCAGGAGGCTCGTCATGAACGACTGGAAGTCTGGCATGTTTACGCGGCGCGACTTTCTCGGTACGACTCTCGGCGCAGCCGCCGGCTTTTCCATCTATCCCACCGGCCATCGTTTCCTCGGCAATCTCCTCGAACCTGCCTCCAACACTTTCACACCATTCCAATTCCCGAAAAATTTTCTCTGGGGCTCCGCCACTGCTTCCTATCAAATCGAAGGCGCCTGGAACGAAGACGGCAAAGGCGAATCCATCTGGGATCGCTTTTCTCACACGGTCGGCAAAGTAAAAGGCGGCGACACCGGCGACGTCGCCTGCGATTCTTATCATCGCTACAAAGAAGACGTCGCCATGATGAAGCAGCTCAATCTTCAGAGCTGCCGCTTCTCCGTCTCCTGGCCGCGCATTCAGGCCAACGGTTCCGGCGCAGCCAACCAAAAAGGTCTCGACTACTACAAACGCGTTACCGATTCGCTTCTCGAAGCGAAAATCCGTCCCATCTGCACCCTCTATCATTGGGATCTCCCGCAAGCCCTCGAAGACGCTGGCGGCTGGCCCAACCGCGATCTCATCGCGCGCTTCACGGACTACTCCCAAATCGTCGCCAAAGCCCTCGGCGACCGCATCACCGATTGGTGCATCTTCAATGAGCCGTGGGTCTTCACGTTCCTCGGCTACGATTGGGGCATTCACGCGCCCGCTCGCAAGAGCCAAGCCGACTGTATGAAGGCTACACACGTCGTCAATATCGCCCAGGGTCAGACTTTCCGCGCGCTCAAAGCCATCAATCCCAAATTCCAGGTTGGCACTGCCTTCAGCATGGCCAATTGCGAACCCGCCACCTCCAGCGCCGAAGACAAAGCGGCTGCTAATCGCGCTCACGCCCTCGGCAACGTCTGGTTCGTTCATCCCGCGCTCAAGGGCGAATATCCAAAGGCGTTTTTGAAGGAAGCTCCGTTCGACATGATGGGCGTCAAGTCCGGCGATATGGAACTCTGCAAAGCTCCGCTCGATTTTCTCGGCATCAACTACTACCGCCGCCAGATCGTCGCAGCCGCTCCCGCGGGAGGCGACGGCACTGGCGTTCGCAACTGGGACGGCCACGATGGACCGCTCACCGATTTCGCTTGGGAAGTCCGGCCGGACAGTTTCCACGATCTCGTCCTGCGCATCAGCAAGGAATACAATCTGCCCATTGAGATCACCGAAAACGGCGCATCTTACCTTGACGCGCCGGACGAACACGGCAACGTTCCCGATCAGCGCCGCATTGAATTCATGCGCGGTTATCTCAGCGCGCTCGGGCGCGCTATCGCCGATGGCGCAAACGTTCGCGCCTATCACCACTGGAGCTTGCTCGATAATTTCGAATGGGCCGAAGGCTACACGCAGCGCTTCGGAATGGTCTACGTCGATTTCCGCTCCCAAAAGCGCACCATTAAAGATTCCGGCAAGTGGTACGCCGAACTAGCCAAAACCGGCAAACTCGCCTAACCCTTGTCTTGTCATTCCGAACCCAGCGTCTTCGCTGGGTCCGGAATCTGCTTTCCCTCTCTCGCAATCCTTTTGTACCCGGGCGCCGCCGCAGTTAAACTAACCCACTCACGCGATGAACCCCCTCCAAGCCATCTCTCTCGCCCTCGGCGCCGGCTTCTCTTCTGGCCTCAATCTCTACGCTACCGTCGCCACTCTCGGCTTTCTCGAACGCTTCCACGTCATCCATCTCCCCGATAAACTCCACGTCCTCGCGCATCCCATCGTGCTCGGTTTCGCCGTCGGCCTCTACATCCTCGAATTCCTCGCCGATAAAGTCCCCTACCTCGACACGGTCTGGGATTTTCTCCACACCTTCATCCGACCGCCTGCCGCGGCCGTTCTCGCGTTCGGCGTCTCCGCAGGCATCGCCTCGGAATGGCGCTGGCTCGCCGCGCTCCTCGCTGGAGGAATCGCCCTCACAGCACACGGCACCAAAGCCAGCACGCGCGCCGCCGCTAACACCGTCCCCGAACCTTTTTCTAATTGGGCGCTCAGCATCGGCGAAGACCTTCTTGCCGTCTGGCTCACCTGGTTCACGACCGCACACCCCATCCTCGCGATCGTACTTGTCGTTCTGCTCTTGATCCTCTGCGTCTACCTTCTCACCAAACTCTTCCACTTCCTTCGCCGCGCTCTGCAGACGCTCTGACGGTGTCTGCCATATCCCAAATTCGTTTGCAGAGCACCCAACTGAACAACCTGTCATTCCGACCGTAGTGACCCGGCTTTTTCCTACGCGCGGTGTTTGCGCGCCGGGTCACGGAGTGGAGGAACCTCTCTTCGATATAACCCGAAGCAGCACGGAACACCGCACATCGCGTTTCATCTTTACTTTCATTACTTGGTGTACTTATCCACCCAATCCAAAAACGTCTTATACCAAAACTGGCTATTCAGTGGCTTCAACACCCAATGTCCCTCATCCGGAAAAATCACCAGCTTTGACGGCACTCCCTGCCTCTGCAACGCGCTGAAAAATTCCAACGACTGCGTGTACGGCACCCGATAATCCCGCTCCCCGCCAATCACCAGCGTAGGCGTTTTAAATTTCCCTAGAGCCGTCGCATACGTCATCGGCGCCCACTTCTTGTAGTTCTCCGGTGCGCTCCACGGCGTTCCTTGCATGTCGTGCTCTTCAAACCACAACTCTTCCGTCGCATACATTGAATTCTTGTCCCAGATTCCTGCATGACTTACGATCGCCTTGAACCGGTCCGTATGCGTCGCGATCCAATCCGCCATGTACCCGCCATATGACCCGCCAGCCGCCGCCATCCGCTTCCCATCAATAAACGGATATTTCACCAGTGCCGCGTCCACACCCTTCATCACGTCCACATACGCTTTCCCGCCCCAATCATTCGTAATCTCATCCGTGAATTTCTGTCCGTATCCGGTCGATCCCCGCCGGTTGATCATCAACGTCACATAACCCGCGCCCGAAAACACCTGCTGGTTCCAGCGGTACCCCCACGAATTCCCAAACATCGTCTGCGGCCCGCCGTGCAGCACCACGATCATTGGATATTTTTTCGTCGCATCGAATTTCGGCGGCTTGATCATCATCGCCTGCACGCGTGTGCCTTCCGCACCTTCAAACCAGAACGTCTCCGGCGCATTCAACTCGATCTTCGCCAGCGCCGCGTCATTCTGATGCGTCAATTGCTTCAAGCCAGTCCCATCGCTCCCCGCGGTAAACACTTCCGCCGGCATCGTCAAACTCGTCCGCGTAAACGCGAAGGTCTTTCCATCTCCGCTCATCGAAACCGCGCCGTTGTATCCATCAATCAATTTCTTCGGTACCGCGCCGACTTTCGGCGCCATTTCATAAATCGGCTCCAGCGTTTCGTTTTCCGCGCTGAAATAAATCTTCGAACTGTCCGGCGACCACGCCAGATTCGCCGCGCTCCGGTCAAACGACGCTTCCGTCAAATTTTCATTCTTGCCAGCCGCGCGGTCGTACAGCATCACGCGCCAGCGATCCGACTCATACCCTGCCGTCAACTGCGCGTGATACGCAATGTACTTTCCGTCCGGCGAATACACGGGATTCCCGTCAAATCCAGGCTGCGTCGTAATCCGCTTTGCCTCGCCGCCGCTCACCGCCACGACAAACAAATCTCCGTTTGTGCTGGTCGCTTCGACCTTGTCCGTCACCGCCGTAAAACAAATCTCCTTCGAATCCGGCGAAAAATTAATGTCGTTCGCCTCGCCGCGCTGATCCGGAGGCACGTCGTACTTCGCGCCTTCCGTCAAATCCTTCGCCGTTCCGCTCCCATCCCCCGCAATCACAAACAAATGTGAACGTTTCCCCTCATTCCAATGCGTCCAGTGCCGGTAAAGCAGAGCCTCCGCCACATGCGCTTTCACTTTATTTTTTTCTTTCTCTTCATCCTTCTTCTTATTGCACTCGTCGTCTTTGCACTCCGGATACACGCCCGACGTAAACGCAATCAACTTCCCGTCTGGCGACCAGATCGCCAGATCCGCCCCCGTCGAAAGTTTCGTCAACGGATGCGCCTCGCCACCTTCCATCGAAAGCAAATACACCTGTGAATCCCCGCTCCGCGACGAAATAAACGCAATCGTCTTTCCATCCGGCGACCACACCGGCGAAGAATCCTTCCCGCTCTGCGTCAACTGAATCGCGTCGCCACCGGCGGCAGACACAAGCCAAATGTTGCTCGCATTCCGATTCGCCTCTAGGTCCGGTACCGCCACCGTGTACGCCACCCATTTCCCATCTGGCGAAATCGCAGGTTCCGCCACGCGATTTAGCTTGATCAAATCGTCAAACGTAATCGCATGCTTCGCCGCCTCTTGCGCTTTGACCCCCACCACAACCGCGCAGCACACCGCCGCAACCCCAAAAATCTTCCGCATTGTTTTCATGGATTCCTCACGAACGAACTGGCCAAGCCCAATTTGACGCCCAAAATAATGTCACGATTGGGACTCGGTTCCAAGCCGAGCCGCCACAACATCCTATTGGCTTTTACCGCCAATCGGGACTCCCACCGCCCAAACATACCCATCTGTATCCGCCAGCATCGCGTCCCGCCATCCATGCGGAAAATCCCGCGCCTCCTGCACAATCTCCGCGCCAAATTTCCTCGCTCTTTGCTCCGCCGCATCCGGATCGATCCCCATCACCCGGATCTCCGCCCCAACCCCGCGCACTTTCACTCCGTGCAAGCGCGCAAACAATGGATGCCTGTCGTATGTATGATCCGCATGCAACATAAAGTCCGTTCCCGCAATCGCTAGCGCAGCAAAATCCCCATCCGAATAACGCACCGTGGCCTGCAACACGTCCTTATAAAACGGCAGCGCTTTCGCCACGTCCCGCACCAACAAATTCACCGTAAACTTCGGCAGTCCCCGTCCATACTCATCCGCGGGAATCCACCCAATATTCGCATTCGTCTGCATCTCAATTCACTCCGTACTCTTCTTAACGCGCACTTGTTCCACGCGCCGATTCATCCTCTATTCATCACTCTTCGTTTATTTTTCTTAAGGGAAGGGAATCGCCTTCCAATTTGGTTTCAAACAAACCTATCTGGTTGCTGGCGCCTTCGCCTTGGCAATCTCCGCGAGCACATCCGTTTTCCCCGCAATCGCCTCCAGATGCGGATACCTCTCCCCCTCATGCCAATCAATCTTCACTGTCTGATAAAAATCGTCATTCTCCACCAGCAACTCAATCGGTCCCTTCCCACTCTTCGCCCCGCGAATCGCTTCCCGCAAAATATCCGGCGTCCACTTCCGCCCATTCACCGCAACAAGTTTCATCCCTGCCGCCAATCCAGCTTTCGCCGCCGGAGATCCCATCACCACATCCGCGATTTCATCCGCATTCTCCCCGCCCGGATAGTGCGCACTGAACCCCAGCGAAAACTCTGTATCAATCACGTGCCCCGCTTCTTCCTCGGATTTCGCATGCTCGTTCATCGTCGAATTGAACACAATCTTCCATCCACTCCGTTCCAGCCCAGCCAGCGGCGCACCCGGCCCGTGCGAATGAATTCTTTCTTCAAAAAATTTCTTCCAGTCATTCGCTGCAATTCCATTCAACGTCGCGACCACATCATCCAACGTGTACGGAACCAACCGCGGCTCGCTGCCTTCCCCCCCATGAAACGCCCGGCAGAAATCGTCCAACGATTTTTTGCCTTTCGTCATTTCTCGAATCAGCGTATCTGCATCCAGCCAGATCAATTCGCTCTCTTCGTAGTAATCCACTGGACGCCGCCACGAACTCCCCTCTGTCCGCGCCGTATACAAAAGTTGCGACGAAATCGCTGTATCCTCCAAATCGCGCCACGTCCGCCCCGGCCTGTCATTCAATGCAGCGAACGTTGCAGCGAGATACTCGTGCAATCCCTCTGTCTTCCATCCGCCGCTTCGAGTTGCCAAAATCACGCCGTAGTATTGCGTAAGCCCCTCATAAATCCACAGCAGTTCATCACGCATCGGCTCCTGATAATTTGAAGTCGCCAGCCCCGCGGGCCGTCGGAATTTTCCATTCCACGAATGAAAAAATTCATGCGGCAGCAAATCCATCTGCGTTTCCATCAAATCCAGATCGTGCAGCGTCCGTTCCGGCACGCGGTTGTCGCTCGATTCGTGATGTTCCAGCCCGTTTGGTTGCAAATGATCCGTCAGCGCCAGCAAAAAATCGTAGTGGCGATAGTGTCGGGCGCCAAAGAGAGCGCCCGTCTCCGCCACTAGCTGCCTCAAAATCGTGATTTGCTCCGGAGGAGCTTCTGCCATCGCCGCACTGTCCGCCGCCGTATTCAATCTGTGAGCAGGTATTTTTCCGGGCGTAAGGTCGTACGTATTCATGTGCGCGCCCGCCAACACCGGCGAATCCACCAGCGTCGTCAGAGAAACCGTTTCAAACTCAATTCCTTCGTTTGTCTCTTTTCTGACCGGTAGTGCCGTCGCAAATTTCCACCCCGCGGGAATTTTCAATTTCGCGGAAAATTTCACGTCATCCGATTTCGTATCTTTCGGGTACAGCACCACCAGATTCCACGGCAACTCCGCAATCTGTGCAGAAGAAGACGCAACTCCCGCCGTCCCCGACTCCGTCGGCAGCAAATAATCCAAAGTCACTTCGAGTTTTTCCGTGCCCGTGGGAACTTCGCACGCAAACGCATACATATCCACTGTATCCCGCCGCCAGCTCACCTCTTTTCCATTCGCAAAAAACTTCACGCCCGTCACATCCACAATCGGCCCGTTCGGCGCATGTTCTCCCGGAATCCACTTCGGATAAACCAGCGTCAAAGGCCCCGGCGTTACCGCAAATTCCATTTTCGAGTGATAAACGCGCCGTGCCGCCTCCCGCAAATCCACTTCCAGCTTCACAGCCTTCCCGTCCTGCTGCGCCGCAGCCTCTGCGCACGCAACCAACGCCCCCATCACCACCAAAACTCCCGCCCGCATCGCTCGATTCATTCTCTTCTCCAACCTTCTTCTCTTATGACGAAACGCATCCCAAAATTTTCCGCGCCAGCCTACCACACTCGTTTGAAACTCACACTGAACGGGAAAATGCTTTGCCATCTATTTGACAGGACCAGAAGGCTCCCAACGCGTTGAGCGTTTGCTACAATTTCCCCGTGACCGCAAACTCTTCTCTCTTCCCCCGCAACTTCAAAAAATCTTTCCCCACTGCCGTCCGAGGCGAAGGCTCCTGGGTCATCTCTTCTGATGGCCAGCGCTACCTCGATGCTTCTGGCCAAGCCGCAGTCGTCAGCATCGGTCATGGCGTCCAATCCGTCGCCGACGCCATGACTGCCCAAGCCTCTCAAATCGCATTCGCCCACCCTACGCAATTCCACTCCGCTTCTGCCGAAAAACTCGCCGCCCGCCTCCTCACTCTCGCCCCGGCAAATTTCGCCGACGGCCGCGTCTACTTCACCTCCGGCGGCTCTGAAGCCACCGAAACCGCCATCAAACTCGCCCGCCAATTCCATCTCGAATCCGCCGCGCCAGAAAAATTCCGCGTCGTCTCTCGCCGCCAGAGCTATCACGGCAGCACACTCGGTGCCATGTCCGTCAGCGGCAATGTCTCTCGCCGAGCTCCTTATCAACCACTCCTCCAGGAGTGGGGCCACATCGCACCCTGCTTCTGCTATCACTGTCCCTTCGACAAGACTTTTCCCAGCTGCAAACTCGCCCGCGCCGAAGACCTCGAATCCTTTCTCTCTACAAACGACGCCGAAACCGTCTCCGCCTTCATTTTCGAACCTGTGGTCGGCGCAACACTCGGAGCAGCCGTTCCTCCCGACGGCTATGCAAAACGCATCGCGGAAATCTGCCGCAGTCATGGAATTCTCCTCATCGCCGACGAAATCATGACCGGCATGGGTCGTACTGGAAAACCATTCGCTGTCCAGCATTGGGATCTCCAACCTGACCTCATCCTCGTCGGCAAAGGGGTCGCCAGCGGCTACGCTCCACTCGGCGCAGTTCTCATTTCTTCAAAAGTCGCTGAAGCTTTTGCAAAAGGCTCCGGCGCATTCCAGCACGGATTTACGTACCAGGCGCATCCTGTTTCCACTGCCGCTGGAAACGCCGTTCTTGATTTCCTTGAAAAAGAAAATCTTTTCGCCCGAGTCGAATCCAGTTCAAAAGTTTTTCGAGAATCCCTCGCTCCGCTCACAACCCACCCGAATGTCGGTGAAATCCGCGGCCTGGGTCTCCTCCTCGGAATCGAATTCGTAAAAAATAAATCCACCCGCGAACCCTTCTCCAAAGAAGAAAACATCGCCGAAAAAATCCGCCAAGCCGCCCTCCAGAAAAATGTCCTCACCTACCCCACTCAAGGCTGCATAGATGGCCTCCGCGGCGATCACATTCTTCTCGCCCCGCCCTTCACAATCATGCCCGAAGAATCCCAACTCATTTCCCAAGCGCTTGATTTTGCTTTGCAACAGGTTTTTCCATCTCGCTGAGATAGACTATTCTCATCGTACAAAGTAGTTGCATTCATATCTCTATTCTTGGGAGAACGAACGATTCGCAATCATTCCCGCATTCTCTTGTTCCTGCTCGCTGTTTTCGTTGGTCCATTTTTCGCGCAAGCTCAGGAAAAAACACAGACGAAACCGCGAGCACGCGACCTCGGAGTTCCATTTGAAGGTGCCACTGGCCCAAACAACGCCATCACCGACGTCTCCGGAGTTCTCGTCGGCCACACTACGCTCATTTCCGGCGGAGGAAAACTCGAAGTCGGCAAAGGCCCCATCCGCACCGGAGTCACCGCCATTCTCCCGCGCGGCAGAAATTTTGATGATGCCGTTTTCGCCGGATGGCATTCCCAAAATGGGAACGGCGAAATGACTGGCACCACTTGGGTCGAAGAATCCGGATTTCTCGTCGGCCCCGTGATGATCACGAACACGCACAGCGTCGGCGTAGTTCGCGACGCCGTTATTCAGTGGACTGTGCAACACAAGAAGCTCGGCTCCGACGACGATTGGTGGTCCCTCCCCGTTGTCGCGGAAACATGGGATGGCTGGCTCAACGACATCAACGGCTTTCACGTAAAACCAGAGCACGCATTTCACGCAATCGATTCCGCGCATTCCGGCTCGGTCGAAGAAGGCAGCGTCGGCGGCGGCACGGGAATGATCTGCAACGAATTCAAAGGCGGCATCGGCACATCTTCGCGCGTCGTGAAAGTCGGCGACGCGAACTACACTGTCGGCGTGCTTGTGCAATGCAATTACGGCCGCCGTCCGAACTTGCGCATCGCGGGTGTTCCCGTCGGCAAAGAAATACCGGAACAAGCCGCGTATTCTGAGGCGTCATTTGGCGGCGATGAGCGCGGCTCCATCATCATCGTCATCGCCACGGATGCTCCGCTTCTGTCGCATCAGCTGAAGCGGCTCGCGCATCGAGCCACGCTCGGACTTGGCCGCACCGGAAGCCTTTCCGGGAACGGCTCGGGGGATATTTTCATCGCGTTTTCCACGGCAAATTCGGGCGCAAGCAATCAAAACAAAACCGTAGACCTGAAAATGCTGCCCAATGAAAAAATAGATCCGATTTTTGCCGCCACCGTACAGGCAACCGAGGAAGCCATTGTCAACGCGATGGTCGCGGCGGATACGATGACCGGAATCGAAAACCACAAGGTTGTCGCGCTTGACCACGAAAAACTTCGCGCCGTCTTGAAAAAATACAACCGCTTGAATCCATGAGGCTCATTTGATTCGCAAACAGCTCGCTGCATTTTTCCTGCTCGTGATTGCAGCGAGTTGCTTGCTCAATGCCTGCAAGAAACCGCAAAGCACCGCTGTCGCGATTGCTCATGTCGCCGTGATTGATATGACCGGCGCCCCGTCAGCGCCCGATCAAACTGTTTTGGTCGACAAAGAAAAAATCATCGCGCTAGGTCCCGCGAATTCCGTCTCCATTCCCGACGGTGCAAAAATTCTCGACGCGCGCGGGAAATTTCTCATCCCCGGCTTAAATGACATGCATTTGCATCTCACCGGCGCCGGCGAACCGAATGGCAGCCGCAATTTTTTTCTTCCGTTGCTCCTCGCAAACGGAATTACTTCCGTGCGCGATATGGGCGGTTATCTCGATTACCTGATTCCGCTTCGCGAGGAAATCGACGAAGGGAAGAGAATCGGGCCGCATATTGTTTTTGCCGGACCGTATCTTGACGGCAATCCTCCTTCGTTCCAGCCGTCGCTCGTTGTGAACAATCGCAAGCAAGCCAAGGATGACGTTCACACGCTCGTGAAGAAGGGCGTGGACTTCATCAAGGTGCAATCCATGCTTTCCCGCGATGCATATTTTGCAATCGCACAAACTTGCCGCGCTGAACGCGTTACGTTTTCCGGCCACGTTCCGGATCGCGTCACCGCGTTTGAAGCTGCCGATGCGGGCCAGCGATCCATCGAACATCTCACATGCGAACTACGCGCGTGCTCATCGAACGAACCCGACTTGATGCGCAAGCAATTTCACGTGCTCGCGAAGAAAGCCACGACTGCGCAATCCAAAGCGCGACAACTTGTCTGGCAGCGCGAAGTGCTCGATACATACTCCGGACAAAAGGCTGCGGAGTTGATTGCGCAGTTCAAGTCGCAACAAACCTGGCAAACGCCGACGTTGATTTTGCTTCGCAACGATGCGTTTCCTTCTCCCGACTTCCATCTGCCGGACGATCCGAGATCGGAATATGTGCCAGCGAAATTCGTTTCTAACTGGCGCAAGAATTATGATCAGCAGATGAAAAACATTTCCGCCGAGGAATTGTCCTTGCGCGCTGCGATGCTCGAAAAATCACTCGCACTCGTCGGACAAATGCAAAAAGGCGGAGTGAAAATTCTTGCTGGCACCGACAGCGCCGCACCTTACGTTGTTCCCGGATTCAGCCTGCACGAAGAGCTGGCGCTGCTCGTCAAAGCTGGCTTGACGCCAGCGGAAGCTCTGCAGGCTGCGACGAGGAATGCTGCTGAATTCCTTGGTCATCTCGATTCGCAGGGGACTGTCGCTATCGGAAAAGATGCCGATCTAGTTTTACTCGATGCCAATCCTCTCGATGACATTCACAACACGCAAAAAATCCGCGCCGTATTTGTGCGCGGCAAATTCCTCGATCGCGCTGCACTCGACCAACTTCTTGCTGATGCCGAAAAATTCGCCATCGCCAATTGATGGATCTTTCTGGAGAACCTTGTTGTTGGCTTGTTTGGTGTATTTGACGGTCAAGATTTTTTTCATGGGGCCGCCGACCGGGCCCGACTCGAGTGTGTCGGTGAAGGATGTCGGAGTGATATCCGAGTAAGTGTCCCGGGCTAACAGTCTCTTTCCTGTAGATTCATCCACGCTAGTAAATACCAGTTTGTCTCCCTCCCATCGGCCGGTGGAAACCGAGACTCCTGGCTGCGTCGAATCGGTCCAATAGGATCTGTAAACGCGTTCTTGCGGAATCCATGTGACCACGAGATGGCCGAAGGGAGCGCCATGCGATTCGTAGTCTCCGATCAGCGATAGGCCGCCGGGGCCTGGGCGCATCGTTTCCGCGCCCTTGTCTTGCTTGCCTTGCGGCATATCATCAGACGGCTCAAAGATTTCCACCGTGCTCCAGTGTCCCGCCCACATCTTTATTAGTCTTTCCATCTCCGGTGCCGGTTTTGACGCGTCGCTGCCGGCTTGTGAGGTGGCCAAAGAGGCTAGCAACAATGAAAGGAAGAGCGTCACCATCGTCTTCATGTCAGATCACCGGCACTGCGGTTTTGCGAGGTGGGTTGAAGAAAGGAGTGGGGGCGACTTTGGCGGCGACGGTTTTGCGTTCTGCTTCTACGGTCATTTCCATGTGGAGCGTGGTGCCGAGGGCGGAGTGCTGGCGATCAACACAGGCCAGGGCGATCATTTTTTTCAGGGTTGGGGACCAGGTGGTGGAAGTGGCTTTGCCGATTTGGCGGCCGCCGCGATAGACGGGGACGGCGACGCGGGAAGCCATGCTGGGGACTTGCGGGGCCATGCCGATTTTTTCGTAGACGGCTTCGACTTCGTTCCAATCAATTTCGAGTCCGACCAGAGCTCGTGCGGCTCCACGCTTGGCTTCTGCGGCTAGCGCATCACGGCCGACGAAGTTTTCTTTCTTCAAATCGACCAATTTGCTGAGGCCGATTTCCGCAGGCGTGTAGCGCTGCGAATCGATGAGGGCCTTTTTGCTGGAGAGATAATCGACTTCGATCAGGATAAGTCCGGCTTCGATGCGAGCGATATCGAGCGCGATCATTCCTGCTGGATGAATGTCGAAGATTTTGCCCATGGTCATGAGTTTGTCCCAGACTTTGATGGCATCGTTCCACGGAACCCAGATTTCGTAGCCGAGGTCTCCGGTGTAGCCGGTGCGGGAGATGTCCACGGGGACTCCGGCAATTTTTCCGTGGGTGACACGGAAGTATTTAAGGTTGGCAATATTGGCGTCGGCGACGGCGTGAAGCAGTTTTCCAGAGGTTGGACCTTGTAATGCGAGTGCCGCAACTTTTTCAGAAATATCTTCGAGCTGAACGTCGAGACCGAGGGCGTTTTGCTGAAACCAGCGAAGACTGGGATCGGCGGCGGTCCAGCGATATTCGTTTTCGCCGAGGCGAGTGATGGTGCCGTCGTCAATGACTTTGCCTTCGGAATCGCACCAGCAGCAGTAGATGACCTGGTCGACGGCGACTTTGTTGATGTCGCGGGTGATGACTCGATTGACGAGACGCGTGGCGTCGCGTCCGGTGACGCGATATTTGTACAGCGGAGAGATGTCGATGAGCGCGGCGGAGTTGCGGATGGCATTGTATTCGTGCTCGTGGTGCATCTCGTAGACGCTGACGGTGTAATAACCGGACCACTCGCGATAGTTGAGGCTTTCGCAGAGGGCGAGAGTGCGTTCGTGGAAAGCGGTTCCGACGGGCAAAGGAGGCTCCTGTTGTAAATGCGTGGCGGAATTATAGTGGGGAGGCGCGATTGAGAACAAGGTGAGTGGAAGTTGGTTAACCATAACACCCCTACCCCTGTTTTTTGTAAGTGCGCATTCTAAAGGAGTTAGGAAGGGAGGAGCCGTAACTGCAGAAAACAAAGGAGTTGAAGTGCTTTTAGAATGAACAGATCCGAGAGGGTTGTACAAGTGTTGAAAGGAAAGAGGGTTATTGGTGAGGATTTTGTAACTGCAGAAACTGCAGGAGTTAGGCGAGTTGGGCTGCGATTTCATGGACGAGTATAACACAGAGCGGGTACCTAGTCAAGTAACAGTACTAATGAAGTATCATTCGAATCACTCCTTTTCGACGTTCTTGCCCCAATTCCTCGCTTCGCTCGGAATGACAATTGCCGGACGGACAGCCGTTCAAAAGACGGATCCGCGGTTTATAGAGTGCCTGCACGACTTCAAGATTTGCTTACCGGCTGAGTTGCCCAGTAGAATGAATTTCTTTTTTTGACGGAGAGTTCCGAATGACGCAGCACTACGACGCGATTGTAATCGGCGGCGGGCATAATGGACTGACCAATGCTGCGTATTTGGCAAAAGCAGGGAAGAAGGTGGTGGTTCTGGAACGGCGGCATGTTTTGGGCGGGGCGGCCGTTACCGAGGAGATTATTCCCGGGTTTCTTTTCTCAGAATGTTCCTATGTTGTTTCCCTACTAAGGCCGGAAATTATTCGTGAATTGGATTTACCTAGACATGGATTGGAGATTTTGCCGTTGGATGGCACGTTCACGCCGATGCCGAGCGGCGATTATTTGTGGCGGATGAACGATCACGGACGGACGGTGCGGGAGATTCGGCGGCATTCGCGAGTTGACGCCGAAGCGTACGAAGAATTTTCCAAGATGATGACGCCGATGTGCCGGTTTGTGAAGCCGATCCTGAGCATGATCCCGCCGGATCCCACCACTCTTAGGCCGAAAGATCTCAAACAGTTTCATTTCCTTCTGCAGAGATTCCGCGATTTATCAAGCGATGAGCGCTACACGCTGGTGCAGCTCATGACGATGAGCGCAGCGGATTTTCTGGATCAATGGTTTGAGACCGACGTGTTGAAGGCGACGATGTCGGCTTCCGGAATTATCGGGACATTTCTGGGGATTCGGTCACCGGGGACTGCCTACGTTTTGCTGCATCACTACATGGGCGAGATTGACGGGGCGTTTCGTTCCTGGGGATTCAGCCGTGGCGGGACGGGCGCGATTTCGAATGCGATTGCGGCAGCGGCGCGCGAAGCCGGAGTTGAGATTCGGACGAAGGCTGGGGTCTCGAAAATTATTGTGAAGAACGGGCGCGTATCAGGCGTGGCGCTGACAAGCGGGGAAGAGATTACGGCGAATGTGGTTTCGTCGAGCGTGGATCCTCATTTGACGTTTGAGAAATTCATGGAGCCGCGAGATTTGCCAGCAGAATTTCTTGAGGATGTGAAGAGATACAAGTTTCGCGGGTCATCGGGAAAAGTGAATCTAGCGTTGGACGCGCTGCCGGAATTGAAGAGCATGCCTGGCGATGGGCCTCACCTGCGCGGGGCGATTTCGATTTCGCCGAGCGTGGAATACATGGAGCGCGGCTACGACGACGCGAAGTATGGGCACTATTCGAGGCGCCCGTACGTGGACATGGTGATCCCGAGCTTGACCGATCCGTCGGTCGCGCCGCCGGGAAAGCATGTGCTGTCGTGTTTTGTGCAGTATGCGCCGTACAAACTGGCCAAGGGAACGTGGGACGATCAGCGCGATGCGTTCGGCGACAACGTGATTGATACGTTGAGCGAATACATGCCGAACATCAAGAAAATCATTGTCGGTAAGCAAGTTCTGACGCCGCTGGACCTGGAAAGAGAATTTGGTTTGACGCAAGGAAATATTTTTCAGGGTGAACTCTCACTCGAACAGCTTTTCTTTTTGCGGCCGGTGCCGGGCTGGGCCTACTACAAAACGCCGGTGGACAATCTCTATATGTGCGGATCGGCCACTCATCCGGGCGGCGGGATTATGGCGGCTCCGGGTCGAATTGCGAGCCAGGTGATTTTGAAAGAATGGAAGAAGGCGAGCTGACGATGCCCCTCGGACAAAAAGTGATTTTTGTTGGCGGCGGGCATAATGCGCTGATCGCCGCGTTTTATCTGGCGAAGGGCGGATTCAAGCCAGTGGTGCTGGAACGTCGCGAGATGGTGGGCGGCGGCGCCGTGACGGAGGAGTTTCATCCGGGATTTCGCGTGTCGAGCCTGGCGCACACGTTAGGTCCGCTGCGCGCTGACGTTGCACAGGATTTGCAGGTGGAAAAATTTGATTGCGAGATTTTGCGTCCGGACCCGCGCGTTTTTGCGCCTGCTCCCGATGGGCGGGCGATTCTTTTTTACGACGATGTTGCGAAGACGGCGGGCGGGATTGCACGGATTTCGGCGAAGGATGCCGCGAGTTATCCGAAATTTGCGCGCGCCTTGGAAGAGATTGCTGGGGTGTTCGGGCAGCTTTCTTCGATCACGCCGCCGGCGATTGACAAACCGACTCCAGAAGATTTGTGGAATCTGCTGAAGACCGGGCGTGGCGTGCGGAAGCTGGGGAAGAAGAGGATTTTTGATTTGCTGCGCTGGGGGCCGATGGCAGTGGCGGATTTTGCGTCCGAGTTTTTTGAGACGGAATTGATTCGAGCGGTGATTGCGGCTCGCGGGGTTTTTGGAACTGCTCTGGGGCCGTGGTCGGCGGGATCGACGGCAGTGTTGTTGTTGCGCGCGGCTGTGGATGCGAACCCGGTGGGGTCGGCGGCGTTTGTGCGGGGCGGGCTGGGGAAATTTACCTACGCGTTGGCGGAAGCCGCGAAAAGCGCGGGCGCGGAAATCCGCACTAACGCGGAAGTGCAGCAGATCCGGATGAAGGGCGGAGCCGTTGCCGGAGTCGTGCTCGCCGATGGCGAAGAGATTGCGGCGGACGCCGTGGTTTCTGGCGTAGATCCGAAGCGGACATTTTTTAATTTGGTGGATGCGTCACAGCTAGACCCGCGATTTGCGATGCGGATGAAAAATTTTCGGATGAATGGAACCGTTGCGAAAGTAAATCTGGCGCTGGGCGATTTGCCGTCGTTTCCGGCGCTGGCCGGTGCAGTGGGGCCGGATGGACTCCGCGCGGCGCTGTCAGGGCGAATTCATATTGGACCGGAGATCGATTATCTGGAGAAAGCGTTTGATGCTTCGAAGTACGGCGAGTACGCGAAAGCGCCGTGGTTGGAAATGACGATTCCAACGATTCTGGATCCGGCGCTGGCGCCGGAAGGGAAGCATGTGGCGTCGGTGTACATACAATTTGCGCCGTACAAATTGAAGAATGGGAATTGGGAGACGCAGCGGAAGGAATTGGGGCAGACCGTAATCAAGACACTGGCGCAGTATGCGCCGAATTTGCCTTCGCTGGTGGAAGGCATACAGGTGATCACGCCGAAGGATTTGGAGAGCGAGTACGGATTTACAGGCGGACATATTTTTCATGGCGAGCTGGCGCTGGACCAGATTTTTACCATGCGGCCGGTTTTGGATTGGGCTCGGTACAAGACGCCAATTCGCGGATTGTTTTTGTGCGGGAATGGGACACATCCTGGCAATGGATTGACGGGCGCGAGCGGCGCGAACGCGGCGAAAGAGATTATCCACGAGTTGCGGTAACGATGATTGATCGCGGGAAACTGAAGGAACTCCACAAAAGAGAAGAGCAACGGTTTGTCGCGGAGCATCCGCGATCGGCGGAGCTTTATGCGCGGGCGAAGAGTTCGCTGCTCGGTGGCGTGCCGATGAACTGGATGAAGAAGTGGGCAGGCGCGTTTCCGATTTTTGTGGAACGAGCGAAGGGCGCGCATTTTTGGGATGTGGATGGGCATGAGTATGTGGATTTATGTCTGGGCGATACCGGGTCGATGACGGGGCACTCGCCGGATGTAGTGGCGAATGCGATTGCGAAGCGCGTGCGCGACGGAATTACATTGATGCTGCCTACGGAGGATTCGCTGTGGGTCGGCGAAGAGTTGAAGCGGCGATTTGGATTGCCGTACTGGCAATTTGCCCTGACGGCAACGGACGCGAACCGGTTTGCGATTCGGATTGCACGGGAGACTACACAACGTTCGAAAGTGCTTGTCTACAACTATTGCTATCACGGGACGGTGGACGAATCGTTTGCGACGATTCATGACGGAGTGGTTGGGCCGCGGCGGGGGAATATTGGGCCGCCGGTGAATCCAGCGGAGACAACGCGGGTGGTTGAGTTCAACGATTTGAATGCGTTGGAAGATGCGCTGAAATATCACGACGTGGCGGTGGTGCTGGCCGAACCGGCGCTGACGAATGTCGGAATTATCTTGCCGGATGACGGATATTGGAAAGCGGCACGTGAAATCACACGGCGGTATGGAACGTTGCTGATTGCGGACGAGACGCACACGATTTGCGCAGGGCCCGGCGGGTGCACGCGTGAATGGAAGCTCGAGCCGGATTTTGTAGTGTTTGGAAAGCCAATCGGGAGCGGGATTCCGGGATCAACGTACGGAGTTTCGGAAGAAGTAGCGCAGCGGATTACAGCGCGGATTCATCTTGAGGATTGCGATGTTGGCGGAATCGGTGGGACGTTGGCTGGGAACGCGCTTTCGCTGGCGGCGATGCGCGTGACACTGGAGAAGGTTTTGACGGCGAACGCATTTGAGAAAATGATTCCGCTAGCAAAGCGGTTCAATGATGGCGTTGCGGGCGAGATCAGTAAACATGGGTTGCCGTGGAACGTGATTCAACTCGGCGCGCGGGCAGAATATCACTTTACAAAGAAGCCGCCGCGGAATGGCGGAGAATCGGCTGCGGTTGCCGATTTCGAACTTGAGCGTTTCCTGCACCTTTACGCACTGAATCGCGGAGTGCTGCTGACGCCGTTTCACAATATGGCGCTGATGAGTCCGGCGACGACGGAAGCGGATGTGGATTTGCACACGCGGGTTTTTGCGGAATCTACGGCGGGACTCGTAGCATAAAACACGCAGAAACGGATAGGTGGAACGTTACTCCACATGGGACGTTGGGCCGCCGCACTCCAAAAAGAAAGCGCGGGCAATCGACATTTTTCGACGACGGCTGCCCGCGCTTGAATGCAACTCTTTCCTGAAATCTAGAGCGACTTCAAGAAGGTTAAGAGCTGCTGCTTCTCCTGGTCGGAGAGATTGAAGAAGCCGCGTGCAGCGTGGCCGGCTTCATTGCTGTGTGCTTGAATGGCTTCGGTGAACGTCAAAGCGCGGCCGTCGTGCAAGAAGCGGCTGCGAAGACGCACACCCCAAAGCGGCGGCGTGCGCATTTTCTGCGCGGTTGCCGGGCCGCCGTTCTGAACGATTCCGTCTCCCGTGCCTACGTTGTGGAGCAGGAAGTCGCTGTAGGGATGGATGATTTTGTTGCCCAGCGAATCTGGGACAACGAGTGAGCCGCCGTTGATGACTGTTCCGGTTGGGGCCGTCACAATGCTGCTCACGTGGCAGGTGTCGCAGCCGATTTGCGCAAAAATCTGCGCGCCCGCTTCTGCGTCTGCTGTGTTGGCGAGGTTTGTGTCACGAGCCGGAGCTTTCGAGGCGCGCATAAATCGCGCAAAGTGATCGATGTCGTTGAGGCCGTCCGCGCCGGTCTGGTCTTCCGGATCCGTCGTAGTTTTGCAAAGCGTCGTTAGGTCCGTGGGGTTGAGGCGGTTGGTCACGCCCATTTCGTTCAGGTACGCATCTGAGGAGAAAGAGAGCAAGCTGGCATGCTGATTCTTCCAGCCGAAGCGCGCGACGCGCGTCTGGCCAGGAGCTTCGAGCACGGGAACTTGAATCACTTGTCCGCAAACTGCGCCATTTGTGTTCCTGCATTGTCTGTTAGCGATATCAATGATTGTTGAGCTGGAGATTGCTTCGATGAAGCCGTCGCCGAGCGTGTTGAGTGAAGTCCGAAGTGTCCGCACATTCACGTGGTCCGGCGCGTGTTCCTGAACTTCGTTGTCCGGATAGTTTGCGCTCGGGCACATGGCGCGATCATTTACGAGCGAACGATTCAGAATCGTTACGCTTCCGTCGCCAATTTTGATGTTTGGGTTGGTGAAATTTCCGCGGCCGTCAACGTAGCCGACTCTCAGTTCCGTCACCTGGCTTACGCCTCCTACCGCTGGCGTCTGATGACACTCGCGGCAAGATTGTGCGTTGAAAAGCGGGCCGAGTCCGGCGGCGGCGTCTTCTACTTCTGCAAATACCCCTTCGTCCATGCCATGTGTGGAGCTGTCCACGAGGCCATTTGGTTGATCATCAAAACCAGTCGGGGCTTCTGTTGGCGCCGCCGTTGTTTGCGCAACAACGTCGAGCGGCATGGCAATGGGATTTGTCGGATGGAATTGTGGATTTTGCTGTGGTCTGCCGTTGTCGGTCGCGGCCATGGCCAAAGCCATAGCCGTCGAAAACAGCACGATGGTAAGAACCGCAGTGGACCGGGCCACCATGCGGTTCCATAGATGAGACAACCTGCGTCTTGCTTCCTCCATATTAGGGTGTTGTCCGCTGGGACGTCAGCGGGCGCTCCTTTACTGCAGATTCCGTCGAGGCCACTTCGCGATGGACTCCGGCTTGAGATGGGCGAGCCGGACAAAGAAAAATGCCAAGGAGCTGGGTTACGGTTGCGCGGGATTCTATGGATGCGTGAAGGAGCGCACAACGGCCCAAAGGACAGTTTTGCTTTGTCCGTATGGGCAGGGCGAAAAGCTGGCAAGGAACATGTTCTCGACGCGGTTATCGAGCGAGCAAATGGGAAATTGGCTGGTAATACCGGAGGGGATTAAGTGCTTATGGAAGCCTCAGGAGTGTTTTTTTTTGCTGCGGCGCGGCTTGTTGTGATTCTCCTCGCGCAGTAGACTAAATTGTTTGCACGCGCAGAGGAGAAGCTTGCCATGGCAACCGCCGAAGTGAAATTGCAGAAGCCGGAATTCACCAATGAGCCGTTTGTTGATTTTTCGAAGCCGGAAAATCGTGCGGCGATGGAAACGGCGTTGAAGAAAGTGGCGGGGGAGTTTGGCCGCGAGTATCCGATGTACATCAACGGCGAAAAAGTGACGACTGCGGAGAAGATCAAGTCCACGAATCCGTCGCATCCTGCGCAAGTTATTGGCATTGTGCAAAGCGCAAGTGTGGAACAGGCGCGTCACGCGATGGAATCGGCGCACGCGTATTTCGACACGTGGAAGAAGGTACCGGCGGAAAAGCGGGCAGAAATGCTTTTTCGCGCGGCGGATATCATTCGTAAGCGAAAATTCGAAACGTCGGCACTGATTTGCTATGAGGTGGGCAAGTCATGGGCGGAAGCCGATGCCGATACTGCGGAGACGATTGATTTCCTCGAATATTACGGCCGAGAGATGTTGCGACTAGCCGGGCCGCACAAAGTGGTGCCATATCAGAACGAGCGGAATTTCATGGTGTACATTCCGCTGGGCGCGGGTGCGGCGATTCCGCCCTGGAATTTTCCTGCTGCGATCGCGACAGGGATGACGGCGGCAGCTTTAGTCTCGGGCAATACAGTTGTTCTAAAACCTTCGGAAGAGTCATCGGTGATTGCGGCGAAGATGGTGGAGATCTTGTATGAAGCAGGGATTCCGAAGCAGGCGCTGCAATTTGTCACGGGACTTGGTGAGATTGCCGGCGACGCGCTGGTGAAGCATCCCAAGATGCGGTTCGTTGCGTTTACTGGTTCGAAGGAAGTAGGACTGCTTATCAGTGAAGCAACCAGCAAGCGCCAGCCGGGGCAATTGTGGATCAAGCGAGCCGTGCTCGAGATGGGTGGCAAGGACGCGACGATTGTGGACGAAGAGGCAGACGTAGATTCGGCTGTGGAAGGCGTAGCGCAGGCGGCGTTTGGGTACCAGGGACAGAAGTGCTCGGCGTGCTCGCGCGCGATTGTTTCGGAGAAGGTGTACGACACCTTTGTGAACAAGCTGGTGGAGCGCACGAAAAAGGTGACAGTTGGGCCGAGCGAGAATCCGGCGAACTACATGGGGCCGGTTGTCAGCGAATCGGCAATGAACGGAATTCTGAATTACATCGAAGTCGGGAAAAAGGAAGGGAAGGTTGTGCTGGGCGGAGGGCGTGCGGAAGGCGACGGCTATTTTGTGCAGCCGACAATTATTGCGGACGTAGATCCGAAAGCACGAATCGCGCAGGAAGAGATTTTTGGGCCGGTCCTCGCTGTTATCAAAGCGAAGGATTTCGATGACGCGCTTCGCATCGCGAACGATACGGAATTCGGTTTGACGGGCGCAGTCTACTCAAAGAACAAAGCAAAGTTGGAAAAAGCCGAAGAAGTATTTCATGTTGGCAATCTTTATCTGAACCGGAAATGTACGGGCGCAATGGTCGGAGCGCACCCCTTTGGCGGCTTCAATATGTCCGGAACCGATTCGAAGACGGGCGGGAAAGATTATTTGCTTCACTTCCTGCAGGCGAAATCGATCGCGGAGAAAGTCGTCTAGGTTTCCGCGGCAGATTTGTCAGTTACGACGGCAGCCCATTTCATCACGCGATAAAGCGGATAGCTCACCAAAAGAATGATGAACGCCAGCATGGGCGGCGGCGGTGGCCACCATTGACCCTGCTGAATGGCGTTCTTGAAATCCATGCCGAGCGATGCGACCAAAAATACCGCCGAGGCAATCAGAGCAATTGCCGAGGTCCACGGATAACCCCACGCGCGGTACGGCCTTGGCACATGCGGCTCCCGTTTGCGCAAACGAAACAACGAAGCGTAGGACAGCGTGTAATTGGCCACGAAGAAAAAGGACAGCATGGCAATCACGGTGTCGAAAGATCCCAAAATAAAAATAATCCCAATAATGGTACTGAGCAGGAGCGCGCTCACGGGCGTGCCGCCTTTGTTCACGCGGGATGCTTGTTTGAAAAAGAGGCGGTCGTTGCTCATCGCAAAAAGGGTGCGCGCAGCGAACATCTGGCAAGCGTTGATGCAGCTGAGAAGCGAGATGATCATGATGATGCGAATGACCGGATCGCCAAAGTGGCCGAAGACGCGATTTGCTGCGGCCCCTAAAGCAAAATTATTGCCCGCAATTTCGCCCATGGGCAGAACGTAGAGGACCGCCGCGTTCAGCAGAAGATAGATGCCCATGATGGAAAAGACGCTACCGAAAATGGCGCGGGGAACGTCGCGGCCAGGATTCTTCACTTCCGCCCCAAAGTAGATGACTCCATCCCAGCCATCGACCGTATAAATCACGGCCTGAAGCGAAAGGAGAAAGGCCGCGACCAGGAGCCAGCCGGCGTGGAGCGAAGGAAGCGGGATGGCGGATGCGGCCGCGGCATGGCGCAGATTTCCTCCAAACAGAAAACACGCCACAACGACAATCACAAACGCTCCGGTTTTGAGCGCTGCCGTACCGAGCTGTATGCCGCTGCCCCATTTAACGCCACGCCACTGAAGAAAGGCGAAGAGCAGAAGGATGGAGACCGCGACGCTTTTGATAAAGACTTTGCGAGTGTGTTCGTCAAAGTCTCCGACGAAGGCCAAACTGTATTCGCCGATGACGATGGCGACGGCGGCGTTTGTGCCGCAGGTAGAGAGCCAGTCGCTCCAGCCGACAAGGAAACCTGCGTACTCGCCGATACCGCGCCGAGAGAAATTATACTGTCCGCCACTGCGGGGAATCAGAGCACCGAGTTCCGCCATAGAGGACGCGCCGACGAGAGCATATGCGCCGCCAAGAATCCAAACGCCGAGAAAAAGCCAGGCGCTCGGAAGCCGCTGAGCGACGTCACCTGGAGTGCGAACAATCCCCGCGGCAATGGTGTTGCCGATTGCGGCTGCAATTCCAAACCACATACCCAGCACTTGCAGCAACCGTCCCCGGTTGTGCACGGTTGCGCTAGGCTCGCTGGAAGATGCGTCGGCAGTAGTGGACAATAGAACTCTCGGACAGTCTTAAGAGCCGTCATCATACTGGCGGCTTCAAAAATTGCAAGCTGGAAGAAGAGTTTTATGTTCCGCAGCGCTGGACTGCGGAAAAGAATACGCAAGGAGCGAGTGTGGGAAACGAGCAGTCGCCACTGGAAGTTTCCGTCGTGATCCCGTGCCTGAATGAGGCGAACTCGATCGGGTATTGCGTGGAGAAAGCGCTGTCGGCATTTCAGGCAGCGGACTTGCGCGGAGAAGTGGTGGTTGCGGATAACGGTTCGACGGACGGTTCGATAGAACTCGTGCAAAAGCTCGGCGCGCGCGTCGTGCACGCGGAACAAAAAGGGTACGGCGCGGCTTTGCAAGCGGGAATCGTTGCGTCGCGCGGCGCGTTTATCGTCATGGGCGACGCGGACGATAGCTATGACTTCACTGAAGTCCCTCGCTTCGTCGAAGCCTGGCGCAAGGGTTATGACGTTGTGATGGGCAACCGTTTTCGCGGCGAAATCAAGCCGGGCGCAATGCCGTGGCATCACAAATACATTGGGAATCCGGTTTTGAGCGCCGTGCTCAATGTTTTGTTCCATGCAAACATTGGCGATTCGCACTGCGGTATGCGCGGGTTCACGCGCGCAGTCTACGGCAAGATGGATTTGCGCAGCACTGGGATGGAGTTTGCGTCGGAATTCGTGATCAAAGCGACGCAACTCGGCGCGAAAATTACGGAAATTCCCATCACCTTGTGGAAAGACAAGCGTGGGCGCCCGCCGCATCTGCGCAGCTTCCGCGACGGCTGGCGGCATTTGCGTTTTATGTTGTTATACGCGCCGAACTGGCTTTTTCTTTTCCCCGGGACTCTTCTGGGTGTGATCGGGCTATTTTTGGTTTTCTGGCTTTTGCCGGGTCCGCGCAGAGTATCGCCGCGCGTGATTTTGGACGTCCACACCATGATTTTTGGCGTCATTTTCACGCTGCTCGGTGCGCAGATAATTTCCATTGGAGCATTTGCAAAAGTTTTTAGTTACTCGGAACGATTCGACCGTGGAACTGTTTCCCTGAAGCGCGTGCTCAAGCGAGTGACGCTGGAAACCGGGTTGCTCGTTGGCGGCGGACTGGCGGTGGCCGGATTCGCAGGCTGTGCCTGGATAACGTGGGCATGGGCTTCGAGCGGTTTCGGGCCGCTGCAAGCTGTGCGCTGGGTTTTGTTTTGGTCCATGTGGCTATTTCTCGGAATGCAGATTATTTTTTCTTCTTTTTTCCTCAGCATGCTGGGAATCAGCCGCGGGACATATATCGGCGACTACGATTTGCCGCGATAGTTGCCGGTGACTTTTGGGGAGAGGCGAAAAATCCTATGGGTATTAAAGTGCTAATTACCGGCGGCGCGGGTTACATCGGCGCAACCGCCGTTCGGCTTCTCCTGAAGCACGGCCACGAGGTCACCGCGCTCGACAATCTCTCGCAAGGCCACCGCGAAGCGGTTCCGGGAAAAGCGCGGTTCGTCATTGCCGATCTCGCCGACAGGGAAACTCTTTCCACGCTTTTTCGCGAAAGTAAGTTTGATGCAGTCATGCACTTCGCCGCATCGGCACTCGTCGGCGAGTCCATGCAACTTCCGGAAAAATATTTCCGCAACAATGTCACGAACTCCTTGAATCTTTTGGAGTGCTGCGCTGCCAACAAAGTGTCCCGCTTTGTTTTTTCTTCAACGGCCGCGACATTCGGCGATCCGCAAACACAGTTGATTGATGAGTCTTCTCCAAAAAAGCCGCTGAACCCTTACGGCGAATCGAAGCTACAAGTTGAAGCTATGCTTCATTGGTTTCAACAGATTCATGGTGTTCGCTATGCGACACTGCGTTTCTTCAACGTTGCCGGCGCCTGGGATGGCCATGGCGAGCATCACGATCCGGAGTCACACCTGATCCCAATTGTTCTGCAAGTCGCCCTGGGCAAGCGCCAATCCGTTTCGGTTTTTGGCTCGGATTATCCGACACCAGATGGCACCTGCGTCCGCGATTACGTTCACATTTACGACCTTGCAATGGCGCATTTGCTCGTTCTGGATGCGCTCAGGGATCGAGAAGCGCTCGCCTACAATCTTGGCAATGGGAACGGCTTCAGCGTTCGCGAAGTGATCGAAGCAGCGCGCAAAATCACAGGGCATCCGATTCCAACCGTCGAATCGCCTCGCCGGCCAGGTGATCCCCCCGTGCTGGTCGCGAGCTCTGAAAAGATTGGCAGGGAATTAGGCTGGAAAGCGAAGTACGACAAGCTCGAATCCATCATCCAGACTGCGTGGGATTGGCATCAGGCTCATCCGAATGGTTACGGGGCGCGCGATCGTTAATTCTTCGGCGGCGCGTACGGTTGGGGTGGCGACAGGAACCGGTCGGCTTCAATGAACCACGCATTTCGGTCGCGGAAGTGTTCGATTAATTTTTGATTTTGCTCCGTGTTCAGTTCGCGTGCCCACACGATCCTTGATCCTTCAATATCCGCCCCGTTGAACACCCATTCGTGATGGACATTGTGATCTTTTGCATAGCGCACAAAAACCAAATGCTTTCCCGGGATTGACTCCAGTTTGCGAATCGCTTCAACTCGTTCGTCCATACGAACACCGCCCAATCCGAGTGGATCTTCGTTGCCGGTGACTACTGCATTCGCGGTCTGAAGCAACAAGCCAAGCACTACCAACCGCGAAAGCAACAATCCAAACGCATATCCGCGCGGCTTGAAAAGACGCAAATGCCTCATGCTTATGACGAAAATCGCAAAGACGACGCATATCGCTGGCGCCACATAATGCGGCAACGTCCATGCAATCAGGAAAAAAGCCAAAAAGGTAAATGCGAGAGATGCCCATAACGGATAGAGCTTTCGCCGCCACAGGATGAAATAAAGTGCCGGTACGATTAGCAGCAAATCCCACCATAGGTAGGTCCGGGCGAATAGACGGACCTTTCTTCCGGCTACCTTCTTTAAATCGGTCCAATTGTGCCCATAGATATTCCGTTGCCACCGATTGTAAAAATCGTCGAATTGAGGATTGTAGTGCGGCATAGGAGGACCAGGAGTTTCCCAAATGAAAATCGCGCTTGGGTCGTAAAATTTTTGATTCAGGGACATGGCGAAGGTACGTGCGCTTCCCGTGGTCCTCCAGTTGTAGTAGCCGACAAATGCGATGCCTGCAGCGAGAAGAATTGTGGCGGGGAGTACAACTTTGCGCAGACGCACGGGCCACGGCGGCGCCGATTTTGCCTTTCCGGCCATCCACCAAAGAAAAACTGCGCCGACAGGGATCGAAAAAATCAGGCCTTCATATGGCCTGCTGTTGGCAAGGATCGCGATTCCTGCTCCAAGCGCTATACCACCACCGGTTGAAGGCCGCTTCAGGATTCGCCCCAGGCCGCCGAGAGCAAGTGCACCGGCAAGGGCGGGTACTGCGCCTCCCCAAAATGAATTCATCCAATAGCTGGTTATGCCAAGTTTCAGCCCAACGAGAATCGCCGTAAGAAACGCCCAGCGTGCCGGCATCCACACGCGCAGCGCCCAGTGAAAAAGCGCGACCATCAATGCGCAACTGAGCAATACGCCAATCCAAGGATTCCCAAGCTTTTCGCCAAGCGCCAAAACAAATCCTTGCGCCGGAGCGTATTTCGAACAGTACGTCGGGTACATGTTTTCGTGAAAGGTTTCAAAGCTCTTCCAAAGCGCTGGTGTTGGATCGGTCAGCCGGCCGTGCGCGATTGTGTCACCCAATAGGAGAAAGCTGAATTCATCGTGGAACTCCGGCGTGGGAACGGGCAGGAGTGCCAGCAGCGCCACTCGCAAAATAAATACGCCGAGAAAAAGTGCGGCCATAGAAGCAAGCGGGCGAGCCGCAAACCGAGAGAAGCGAGTTTCGATTTTCCCGAGTGCTTGTTCGTAACCTCCGCGTCGAGTCAGCGCCAGAAGACAGATCGCAACTGCGACCAAATAGAGACCCGATGTGATGTAGACAGGGTTCATAAAACTTAGTGCGAACTTCTTTTATCGTAGGGCAAGCCAGAAGTGAGTCGGCATCGTTTGCGAATGGCTGTGTTCAAACGCCACAGAATTGATTGCACACAGAGCGTGCTTTCAGATTGCTGAGGGATCTTCTATTCGCTTTTCGGAGCTTCATAGGGGACAAAGATCAGATGTCCATCCTCCGTCGTGGCAAGCCAGACTTTGCGGTCCTTGAAATAAGCAAACAATTTCTCGTTCTGGGCCTTATCGAGCTCCCGTGCCCAAAGAATCTTGGAACCATCAATGTCAGCTCCATTAAAAACCCATTCGTCGTGCACGCTTAGATCGTCTTCGTTGTAACGAACCATAACCAGGTGTTTTCCCGGTTCGGCTCGCAACTTTTTCAACACGAGAACTCGGCTTTGATCTCCGGTACAAGTCCAAGACATCGGATCACATTCCTTATTCGCGGCGGCCATCCCGGTATTCACGACAAGCAACACAACCGCTGTCCGCGCCAATGCCTTGCCCCACGCAAAGGAGAAGCTGGTCATAGTTCGCAAATGGCGGAGGGACTGCACGATGAGTGCAAAATAAAGGCAAGTTGCCGGCGCGGCGTAATGTGCGTTGGACCAGACCACCAGGTAGACTGCGACAAGGACTAAAGCAAGAGTCACCCACAACGTCCGAAACTTGCGATCACGAAGGGCAAAAGGAAGTCCCGGCAAGGCAAGCGCCAGGCCGAGCCACCAAAACGACGACGCAAGCCGTGTCGTCTTGGTGAACGAGACTTCTTTCAGCCCTTTCCAGCTTCGCGTGTATTCCTCGCGTTCCCACACGTTGTAAAACTCTTCAAAACGATCGTTGTTGTATTGTTTTTCCGGTTTTGCCGTTTGCCACACGAACATGGGCGCCGTGTGATAGGTCTTCACATTCAACGTGTGCGGAAAGAGCAGCGCATTTCCTGTCAGCCGCCAATTGTAGTAGCCCATAAACGCAACAGTCAGAATCAACACAGCGCTGAGTGGCACGATGACACTCGCCCACGGAGTTCCGTTGCTGTTTCCGCTTTTTGACTTTTGCCACAGCCAGCGAAGAAAAAGAAATGCAGCCGGTACGCAAAACACAAATCCTTCGTAAGGCCTGCTGTTCGCCAAAATCGCGATGCCAATTCCGAGCAGCACGGCATCGCGCAGATTTTCACGTTTAAAGAGTCTCGCCAGCGCGCCAAGTACAAGCGCCCCACCCAAGGCAGCCATCGCCCCGCCCCAATAGCTGTTCATCCAATAACTTGTGAAGCCGAGCTTGAGCGCAGCCAGTGAGCCTCCGAGAAATGCCCATCGCGAAGGCATCCACGCGCAGAGCATCCAATAAATCCCCGCGCACATAGCCGCAGCGCTGAGCAGTACGCCAATCCACGGCGATCCCAACAATTGGCCCAGCGCAAGCGCAGCTCCTTGGGCCGGCGGGTACATTGAGGAATAGGTAGGAAACCAATTCTCGTGAAAAGTTTCAAAGCTCAGCCACATCGGGTGCGTCGGATTGGCAAGCCGTCCGTGCGCGAACGTGTCGCCCATCAATAAATAACTGAATTCGTCATGGATTCCTGGGGTCGGAACTGGCAAGAGTTGCAAAAGCGAAACGCGAATGGCAATAGCGCCAAAAAATAAAGCCGCCATCCCAAAAGCTGGACGGCGGCTCAAGTTTCCGAATGCACGTTCCACAGACCCGAACAATCGCTCGATTGCGCGCGGTAGCAGCGCGGCGGCAAGAAGAAAAACAAGCGTGATCACTGCGGGTAGGATCATGCCGCCGTAGTTCCCATATGCGTTTTCGCTTCGCTAAGGTTTCGACGCACTGTCAATGAATGCCGCCACATTGGCCTTAAGTTTAGCGAGGTCTTCGTCGCGCACGTACATCATGTGGCCGGCTTCGTAATATTTCAGCTTCAAGTTCTTGTGCAGCTCTTCGGACACTCCCAGGTGCTCCATGCTGTATTCCGTCTCCATGAACGGAGTCGCCAGATCGTAGTAACCGTTCTCCACTTCCACTTTCAACTTTGGATTCGCGACCATTGCGGCCACAAGATCCAGCACCACGCTCGGTGAACCGGGGAAAAATCCAAAGTCACTATCGTGTTTCCAATCCCAGTGATGCTCACCAAAATTTGCGGCGACTTGATAATTCTTGTCCTGCCCGAATTTCAATTCTTCGTGCAAGTAGGCGTTAAATGCGCCCACGAATGCGCCGCTAATGGCGGTTTCCTGCGGGTCGTAGTCAGCCGCCTCGCCGATCAAGTTGTAAGTTGGGCCGGCAAAGCGCGCGTCGAGTCGACCTGTCGTCAAGCCTCGATCACGCTGCAGTTCTTGCATGAATTGAAATAGTCTGACCCGCAGTTTGGCTTTGATCAGGTAGTCTTCGCTCAAGCCGGTGAAATGTGCCAGCTTCTTTGCAACCGCTGCTTTTTCTTCGGCGCTAATCTGGTCGCCTTTCATCAACGCTGTCGCATATTCTCCCTTTGCGAATGCACGCGCGTCATCCAGAAATGCGGTCAGATTTTCGGGCCGGTCCTTTAAAACTTTGTGATACCACGCCGTCGCCGCGTAACTCGGCAAATACAGAATGTAGGCGAGGTCTTGCCCTGGATAGAACGAGATGGTTCCCAGATCGATCACCGAGGAAATCATCACAATGCCGTTCAAATAGATGTTGTCATTGCCCTGCAAATAGTTAGTCAGAGCAGCGTTGCGAAACGTGCCATAGCTTTCGCCAATCAGGAATTTTGGCGAGTTCCAGCGGTTGTTGCGCGTGATGTAAATCTTGATGAATTGCGCAAGAGATTTGACGTCAGAATCCACTCCCCAAAAGTCTTTGTTTTGCGCTTTTCCAACAGCGCCGCTGAAACCCGTTCCAACTGGATCAATGAAGACGAGATCCGATCGATCGAGTAAGCATTCCGGATTTTCAAGCAACTTGTACGGCGCAGGAGGCGTGATCCCTGCGTTCACCGTAGCTACACGGCGAGGCCCAAATGAACCCATGTGCAACCAAAGAGAAGATGAGCCCGGTCCGCCGTTATACAAAAATGAAATCGGCCGCGTGCTTGAATCTTTCACATCGCTGCGCGTGTATGCGGTCGAATAGACAAGCGCAGTGGGTTCGCCCTTTTCATTTTTCAATAGAATCGTTTGTGCGGTGGCTTTGTAGGGAATCGTTTGTCCGCCAATCTTGATGGAATGCTCGGTGACGGACACTTCCTCTTTCGGCTTCTCTCCCGCGTCAGCGGATTGCTCTTTTTTGTCCTTATCTCCACCTTTTTCTTCTTTGTCCTGCCCTTGTGATAGCGCGGGCCACATCGACGCGCAAGCAAACATCGCCGCCAACATCCCAAGCTGGGATAGCTTTTTCATGCCGTTCTCCTGAAATGAATCGCTGCCTGACCCTCGCGGTCAACGATTCTAGCTGTGAACATCATTTAGCGAAAGGCCGCCTGCGCGTTTTGCAGTTCGAGTACGAGTTGGCCGAGTGAAGCTGCCGAATCCAACTTCAGCGCGGAACAATCCTTCACGATGAAATCCGCTCCGGCCCGGCGCAAGAGTTCATCACGTTCCGTCGTCTGCAATGCGATAACGCGCGCGCCCGAGGATTTTCCCGAACGAATTCCCGCCGGCGCGTCTTCGATCACAAGACAATCTTTCGCAGCCAGGGAAAGCGTTTGAGCTCCCTTCAAATACGGCTCCGGATCAGGTTTGCCCCGAGTGATGTCATCCGACGTCACGATAAATTTTGGTTCCGGCAATCCCGCCACGCGAATCCGTACGTGCGCCAGCCTCTTCGTGCACGAAGTTACGATTGCCCAGCGGTCCAACGGCAGCGATTGCAGCAGTTCCAGCGCGCCGGGCAGAGGCACCACTCCATCCACGTCCTCGATTTCACGACGCTCCACTTCGCGGTTTTCTTCTTCTACATCCGCATTTGGCAGGAGTTCGCGGATGGTCGCAATGCTCGGCCGGCCATGAGCCTTGTGAACGGTCTCTTCGGGATCAAAACCGTACTTTTTTGCCCACCAGCTCCAAACGCGGGCCACAGCGGGTGTTGAATCTACCAGAACGCCATCGAGATCGAACAAAATGCCTTCACACTGAAGTTTTGTCATCCGTACATGATAGACAAACTTGTGAACGCTACAAAAGCCGAAGCCTGCTACCTGCGAAGCACATTTGCACAAGTTTGCCTGCGGGCCGAAATGCTGCAAAGTTATCATTGAGAATTACATAGGTCTGAGAAGAAATGACAAAGCCGCTTCAAGTCATGAAATTCGGTGGCACGTCCGTCGGCGACGCCACATGCATCGCGCGCGCCGCACAAATTGTCGCGTCAGCCGCCAAAGAAATGAACGTTGTCGTCGTCGTTTCGGCAATGAGTGGCGTGACGAACCGCCTGATTGATGCAGCCAAACGAGCCGGCGAAGGCAACACGGAGGCAGGCGACACACTCGTGGAGGCTCTGCGGCAGCAACATTTCGCAGCGCTAGAAGCTTTGGTCCCAGACGAATCCGGACGTTCCTCGGTCGAACACCAACTGGAAGGAATTCTCTCGGAAGGCAAGCGTCTCTACGACGGCACGGCAATGCTGCGCGAACTCACGCCCCGTACATTAGACGTCATTTCCAGTCTCGGCGAAAGGCTTTGCGCGCCATTGTTTGCCGGGGCGCTGCGTCAACTGGAAACAAAGAGCAGTTCTATGGAGGCGACTGAACTGATTGTCACGGATTCTTACCACGGTGGCGCCGAACCCTGCGCTGAGGAAACGCGGCAACGCTGTACCTCCCAACTCTCTCCATTGCTTGTCGCTGGAGAAATTCCTGTTGTCACCGGATTTATTGGCGCAACGCACGATGGAAAACTCACGACTCTTGGCCGCGGCGGCTCTGATTATTCCGCCACGATTCTCGGTGCCGCGCTCAACGCTGACGAAATTATCATTTGGACTGACGTGGAAGGCGTCTTGACCGCTGATCCTCGTCTTGTTCCCGACGCGCGCACGATTCCCGAAATCTCCTATCGCGAAGCCGCGGAACTTGCCTATTTCGGAGCAAGAGTGCTGCACCCGAAGACTCTGCGCCCAGTGCTTCCTGACGGAATTCCCGTTTGGATTCGCAGCAGCTTTGCTCCGGAAAAACTTGGCACCAAAATCACGCAAAAAGGGAAGAGCATTGGAGGAGGCGTCAAAGCTCTGACGGCGATTCGCGATGTCGCGCTCATCAGCCTCGGCGGTCCGGGCATCGTTGGAGTTCCGGATGTGATCGGCCGCACTTTCACCACGACGGCGGAACTCCGCGCCGACGTTCTTCTGATTTCTCAATCCTCTTCACAAAACGACATCTGTTTCCTTGTCTCCAAGCCTCACGCCCACGCTACGGTCGACGCTCTTCGAAAGGAATTCGCGCAGGATCTCGCCCACGAGGTCGTGGATCACATCACCGTGGATCCGAATGTTGCGATTGTGGCTGTGGTTGGGGAAAACATGCGCGGCACGCCCGGTGTGGCGGGAAAAACGTTTAACGCGCTCGGTCAGGAAAAAGTGAACCTCATTGCCATTGCGCAGGGTTCTTCGGAAACAAACATCTCTTTTGTGGTGGATGACAAATCAATGCAAACTGCATTGCGCGTTTTGCACCGCGAATTCGGGCTGGGTTCCTCGCCGACGAATTGAACCAGGCCGTCCGTCCGCACTTACGGGTCTACGAACAGTTCATCCACGTAGCACCACATCCATCGTTCGCCCGGCTCCAGTGATTGCACAACCGGATGTTTCGAAGCGTGAAAATGCTTTGTAGCGTGTTTGTTCTTCGAAGAATCGCAGCATCCCACGTGCCCGCACTCCAGGCACAACCGCAAATGGACCCAGCTGTCGCCCATTTTCAGGCACTCTTCGCAACCCTTCGAATGCGGCTTCGTTTTCTTCACCTGTTTGATGTGTTCGCAGGTTTCGCTCATGCGGGAGCATTCTCGCTTTCCGCAGTCTGCGTTGCCGGCTGCTTGAAAGGAAGGCGGATGGTGAAACACGTTTTCCCGGGTTCGGATTCAACTTCGATAAATCCGTGATGCCGGCGCACGATGCGCGCAACTGTATCCAAGCCAAGCCCAGTGCCTTCGCCGACTCTCTTTGTCGTAAAAAATGGATCGAAAATTTGCGACTGAATATTCTGGGGAATGCCAGGGCCGTTGTCTTCAATCTCGACCACGGCGTAATCCAATTCTTTGCAAGTTGTGACCCGCAACTCACCCTTGCCTTGCATGGAGTCAATCGCATTATCGATCAGGTTCGTCCAGACCTGATTCAACTCACCGCCATAAGCGCATACTTTCGAAACTTGTTCATCGTACTTGCGGACGATTGTCACTCCTGTTTTCAAACGATGTCCGAAAATTTTCAATGTGTTATCAATGTCCTCGCGCAAATCTACTTCCTGAAGGGACGTTTGGTCCATGTAGGAATACCGCTTCACGGCGGCAACGAGTTCGCTGATTCGTTTGGCGCTGTTGTCTATCTCTCGAATGAGGCCAAGCATACCCATGATAGCTGCCACGCGATGAAGGGCATCGGGGAGGAGTTCGGGGCCGATCTTCTCTACAAATTTCTCGAGTTGAGGTTCGTCCACGCAGCCTTCTGCAAGCGTTGCCGCTATCTTCCATGATTCCGCTACGTTGTGTTTTTCCAGCCAGGCGGTCACGCGTTCTTCACGGTCGCTTAGCTCAAGTGGATCGAGAGCCGGTCCCCCCTGCGCCGCGTAACTCTTTCCCGCTTTCAATTCAAACTCAAAAAGCGCGTTGCGCTGCTCTTCCGTGGAAGAGTGCTTGAGCAATCGCAGGCTGACTTCGCGGATCTCCTGGAATGAGCCCATCAGATTCTGGGCGGCCCGCGTGGCAGCAGCGGCAGGATTGTTCAGTTCATGCGCCAGACCAGCGGAAAGTTTGCCGAGCGCCATCAGCTTTTCTTGCTGCGTTTCCGTGCGTGTCACTTCGCGGATGCGGTCTGACATCAGCCCCACAAGCCGCTCGGTCAGCAGCGGCATACGTTGGACCAATTCCGGAAAATATTGCCGATGCAGACGAATCATGCGCGTGTGCATCACGGCGCGGCTGATGCCTTTGAACTGCTTCAGCCGGGAGAATGGCAATCTTCCAGTGACTTCGCCAGCGACAGCGACAAAGACAGGTGAGCCCTGAGTGGTCATCTGCGAAACTTGGAGCTCGCCTTCGACCATCAGCGTGAGGTAGTCCACAGAATCGCCGGGTCTTGCGTAAATCTCCCCGGCTTTGAGGGACACTTCCTCCATACGTTCGGCCAGCCAGTGCAGGTCTTCTTCGGATAAATCGGCGAACACGGAGAACTTCTTCACTTCACCGATAATATGTTCTATCTGCGTTGTCTTTTCGGTCTCTGCCATCTCACACCGTGCTCAGATACTGATGCACGAACTGCACTGCATTTGCCCCTTCACCAACGCCGGACGCCACCCGCTTCACCGAACGATATCGTACATCACCTGCAACAAACACACCGGGAACGCACGCTTCCAGCAGCCACGGGTCACGGTCCAGCGGCCAATCCTTTGGACGTTTTCCATCTGGCATCAAGTCCGGTCCAGTCAAAATAAATCCTTTTTCCTCGCGCATCAAAACATTTGATAGCCAATCCGTCCGCGGCGCAGCGCCAATGAAGACGAACAAATGGCCGGTCTGCACTCTCTGCGTTTCCCCGCTCGTGGCACACCGGATGGAAATCGCTTCAAGTCGTTCGCCGCCAAAAACTTCCATAACCTGGCTGTTCAACTCCACATGAATGTTTTCTGTTTCCCGAATCTGGTCCACGAGATATTGCGACATTCCCGCTTCCAGCGAATTGCCACGAACGAGCATCACGACGCGCCGCGCATGCTGTGAGAAAAACATGGCAGCTTGGCCGGCGGAATTTGCTCCGCCGACGATGTAGACGTCTTCGCCCTTGCACGTCGCGGCCTCGGTCATCGCGGCGCCGTAATAAACGCCAGCGCCTTGTACATGTTCCATCCCGGGTACATCCAGCTTGCGGTAGGAAACTCCCGTCGCAATCACCAACGCTTTCGCACCGATTTCTGTGCCATCGAGCAGCGTCACGAATTTTGATGCGCCTTCAACCCGCAATTTCGTCACTTCCTGCGGCGCTAGAATTTCCACGCCGAATTTTCTGGCTTGCGCGACTGCGCGCCGTGCCAGATCGGCGCCGCTTAGCCCGGCAGGGAAGCCGAGATAATTTTCAATCTTCGAACTCATGCCAGCCTGACCGCCGGGAGCTTCGCCTTCGATCATTACCGTACGCAAACCTTCCGACGCGCCATATACGGCGGCGCCAAGTCCCGCCGGCCCGCCTCCGACGATCAGTAGATCGTAGAACGAGGTCTCTGCACGCGTACGCAGGCCCAGGCGCGCGGCAATGTCCGTGATGGAAGGCTCAGAAAGAGAAGTCCCGTCCGTAAAGATCACAACTGGCAGCTTCGCGTTCGCGCCGCCATTTTCATCAATCATCTTCTGAATCTCTGGATTGCGGTCCGCGGTTTCGACGTCAAAGAACCGGTAGGGCACCTGGCTCCGCGCCAGAAAATCGCGAACGCAGTATGACTGGGGCGACCAGCGGTGGCCGAGCACGCGCACGCCGTCAAACGTTCGCTTGTGAGTTGCCTGCCAGTCGCTCAGCAGATCATCGAGCACTGGATAGAAATTCTGCTCCGGAGGATCCCATGGCTTTAGCAGATAGTGATGAATTTTCGCGTGGTTAATCGCTTGGATCGCTGCGTCGGTGTCCGCGTACGCGGTCAAAAGCACACGCCGGGCCTCGGGAAAAATGTCGATCGCCTTTGCAATGAATTCGACGCCGTTCATTTCCGGCATCCGCTGATCCACTAAGAAAAGCCCCACCGGCTCATTTCGCTTCTTCAACGACTGCAACGCCTGCAGCGCAGCCGATCCGGAACCTGCGCGCACAATTCGATAGTGTTCCGCGTACCGGTTGCGTAAATCGCGCTCCACCGCGCGCAGCACTTCCGGGTCGTCATCTACCGCCATCAGAACGGGCTTCGCCATACGTGGTCTACCTTTGGAGTTTCTTTCTCCGCGACTCTAACGCGTGTGTTTGTTGGATGCACGCAACGCGAGGACGTTACCCTAAATCCAGCGGACACGCCTGGGACTCAGTCAGGCCTCCGCAGCGCGAGCGCGCCGGATCAGGCGATTCGAGGGGCGCGTCGGGTCTGCCAATTTCTCCGCAACCTCTACCCCGGCTACGGGAAGTCCGGCGGCCTCAAGCAATCCCAGCTGAACCAGGACCGAGGCTTGGTCCCAATAGATGTGCTCGTTGGCCAGCTTTCCGTCCCTAAAGTGCACAATTACGACCAGCGGACACTCGACGCGCTTTCCCGTGGGTGCTACTCCCGGCAACATCCAATCCATTTCCATGGTATGAGTAAATCGGAAAATCATTTCGTCGACCAGCCGCTCCTCGCCAATCGTGCGAGAGATTGGGACAATCTCCGTATCGGGAGGCATCTTTGGAATGAAGTGCTTCGAATAGAATTCCTTCAGCTGTTGTCTTCCGACGCCGCCCGTTAACACGGGAATATGGTTGACGTAGGCATCCGGCACCATCGTGTCGATCGTGGCGCTGGCGTCTTTGTCCAAGAATTCGTCGCGAATGTGCTCGTCCCACAGATCGTTAAGGTATTGCTGGTGCGCGGTAAGTTGAAGCTTGTTATTCGGAGTTTCCATGGAGGTTCCCATCCGCCGGCATTCAAATTGGCCGTTCGCGGAGGTTGTCATAATAGCTGAGGACGAACCAAAAGTGGTCTGGCAGAGCTTCAAAAGTCGCTTTCAAAAACTCAGGCTCAAGTGGTGGGAACGGTCTGGCTATAGCAAGATGATTTGGGGTGGGAGACGGGATTTGAACCCGCGACATTCGGTGCCACAGACCGACGCTCTACCAGCTGAGCTACTCCCACCACTCTTTGTGAGTTTACCATGCCGTTCGCCTGCCCGAAAGTACGCCGCAAGCGCCAAAAAGCTCTTAGCAAAGTGGAAACTTTGCCTCACGTCTTCCGTCTCGCTCCTTCTTCGCTTGCTAAACTAACTATCGGAATTTGCGTCCCCGCGCATGAGCCCCCATGAATCCGACCGCCGCCACTTTGAGCGGCAAATCGTTTTCGCGCGCCCGATCATCATCATTCTGGCGCTGCTTGCCGTTTTCGAGCTCGCTCCATCGCCGGAATCTTCTCACTCCGTCTCGCTCCTTGTCGCTTACCTGATTCTCTCTATCCTGGTTATCCTCATTGAAGATTTTCTTCAGGATCGCGATTGGCACCTGCCTCTTGTCTGTGATTTGCTCGCTCTTTCTTTCTTTATCTACGTCTGCCCCGCCGCCGTGCCGGTCTGGTTTCCGTATTTGTTCATTTGCTACGCCGCTGGTTCACGCTGGGGTTTCCAGGTTGCTCTCCCCATCGCCGGGCTGTTCTCTCTCAGCATCGTTTTGGTTTCTGCCGCTCGCACAGACCTTCAATGGATGCGCGTTGTCTCCTGGCTTGCCGCTACGGTGGTTACTTTCACCGCCGGTACTGGCATCGCCTTTCTTGGCGAGCGCAGCCGCAATTTCGCCTCTCAAAACGAATACCTTTCCCATATCACCGCGACTATGCAGGTGGATCAAGGCCTCGCCGAATCGCTCCGCCTGCTCCTCGCTGAACTCGCCATCTACTTCCGCTCCCCGGAGGCATTGCTCGTCTTTCGCGATGCCGACCTCGAACGAATCTTCGTCTGGCGCCTGAAATCGGGGGAGAGTGAACGCCTTGTTCCGGAAAGCTTGCCGCTTGCGCGTTCCGATGGTTTTCTGCTCGACGATTACGACGCAACGCTTTGCTGGAATTCGTTGGAGGGCCCGGGCGCGGGCTTTGGCTGGGATCGCCGCGACGGGCACATGCTGAAAATTCTTCCCCGCCTACCCGGGCCAACCCAGCAGCAATTCGCGGTTCGCTCTTTCATCTCTGTGGCGTTCGATCAGGGCGAGCGTCCCGTCGGTCGCATCTTTCTTCTCAACGGCAAGGCCAACGGTAAGCCGTACACGAAGGATGATCTTGGCTGGCTTGAACGTGTGGCGCGTCACGTCGGCCCTTCGCTCGAGAATCTTTTTCTCCTGCGCCACCTTCGCGCCCGTGCTATTGAAGCCGAGCGCTCCCGCATCTCCCGAGATCTTCATGACGGTATTCTCCAAACTCTCCTCAGCATCGAAATTCAGCTCGACGTCCTCCGCCGTCGAGTCACTGGCAGCCAGGAGCAGCTTTCAGGAGGCCTCACCTCTCTCCAGCAGACCGTCAAAAACGAATCTGCCGAACTCCGCAGCTTCGTTACGGACCTTCGCCCCGTCCGCGTCCAATCCGCCGACCTGGTTGATCTTATGCGTGGTTTCGCCGAGCGTTTTCGCAACGAATCGCCGCTTGCCCTCGATCTCCTCATCGATTCCGCCGATTTACGCGCTCCCGACCGCGTCTGCCGCGAACTCTTCCAGATTTACCGTGAAGCACTCAACAACATAAAAAAGCATGCTAAGGCTACCCATGTCGTGGTAAAACTTTCGCAGGACGACAGCCGTCTTCTTTTAGTCGTGGACGACAACGGTGAAGGTTTTAGCTTTGCGGGCCGCTTCACCGGGGATGAATTAGACCGTCTGCGGTTGGGTCCCATTTCCATTAAGGAGCGCACGCGAACAGTGAACGGGGTTCTGACCGTCGAGTCGAACCCGGGGCATGGAGCGCGTCTAACGATAGAAATTCCGCTCGGTTAGGGGTTCGGGGTTTGTACTTACAAACCCTAAACTGAAAAAAGATTTCGGGGTTGTACTTACAAACCCTGAACTGAAAAAAGATTTCGGGGTTTGTACTTATAAACCCTGAACTAACACGGGCTAAGTTGCAAATTCTGACTAATTATGGCGAAGACCAAACCACAAATTCGAATTCTCATGGCCGATGACCACGCGATTTTCCGCGACGGCCTTCGCAAACTCATCGACGGAGATGAGGACATCACTATCGTCGGCGAAGCTCAAAATGGCGCCGAATGCATCAAACTGCTCGCCAAACTTAAACCCGATATTCTTCTGCTCGACCTCCGCATGCCGGAAAAAGATGGCCTCGCCGTCCTGGAAGAAGTCAATTTCGATACGATTCCCACGCGGGTTATCGTGTTGACAGCCGCCGAAGACGATCGCGATGTAGTCCGCGCAATGCGCCTCGGGGCTCGCGGCGTCGTTCTAAAACAGTCCGCCACCGATCTTCTCGTAAAGAGCATCCATCGCGTTCACGCCGGTGAAATCTGGCTCGACAATCGCATGACTGCCGAAGTCATGAAAGCGTTTGCGAAATCGTCCGAGTCCGGTCCACGCAGGGAAAAGCCGCTTCTCAGCGACCGCGAAAAGGAAATCGTTCAGCTCGTCGCGCAAGGTTTTCGCAACAAGGAAATCGGCGAAAAACTCTTCATCTCTGAGCAAACCGTCAAAAATCACCTGCACAATATCTTCGACAAACTCGGCGTTTCTGACCGCCTCGAACTCGCGCTCTACGCCATCCACCATCGTTTGATCGATCACGCTTCTTGAACGATTCCGCTTCGCAGCATCTACAATTGTTTGCTAATTAACTTATCTGCACCTGTCCCTACGCACGGTATCTTCTAGGAAAAGGGTCGGCTACGCCACGGCTCTACCAATCAGAAGCGCCGATATACTTGGTCTAGCAAGGATCGGCAAGTGGCATTACGCCTCCTAATTTTCCGTATCCGCATCGGTATCTTTGGTTTCGGAAGGTCATGACGCCGGAACAAACAGTTTCGCCAGTCGACTCAGCGCCGTTTCATTTGCCGTTCGGCAGATACTTCTGGATTCTGCCCGTTGCGTTGCTCTCTGTTGCCCAAATGGCCGTGATCTTCACCTGGGGAACAAAGATGCCCGGCCCGCCTCTTGTAAACTTGGGGGACCTCCTTTTCAATTTTTTGTGCCTCTTCCTTGTGCTGCGGGCGGCTCGCCAGTCCACATATCTCGCCCGTTATTTCTGGTATGTCACCGCTTTTTGCATTTCGCTTTTTTGTGTTGCTGCATTCCTCAATTTTTACGTGGCGGTCACTCATCCTTTCCCGTTCATCGAAGACCTTTCCATTCTCGTCTCCGTGTTTTGGTTTTGTCCCGTGAGCTTGATGCTCTTTCTCGAACCGGATTTTGAGCCACGCCGCTTTGATCCAATCCATATCCTGGATTTCACACAGATTGTCCTCCTTTGGGTCGTCATCTATTTTTTCTTTCTCTATATGCCGAACCATGAGGCTTCTGGATCGCCTTTCGCTTCCAGTTGGCTGCATGAGACCTGGGTCGGCTCTTTGATGTACGACGGCGTCATGGCAGCCATCTTTCTGCTGCGGTCCGCTTTGACGAACTCTCCCGTAGTGCGCGCGCTCTTTGGCCGCATTGGGGTTTTCCTTGTCCTCGTTTGTCTCGGCGACTTTTACTACAACTACCTTGGCGCAACTCTGCAGGCAGGTTCCTGGTACGAAGTCATCTGGACGGTTCTGAATGTTTGCCCAATCGTCATCGCAGGGACCTGGGACCAGGAAAAGATAGAAAAAGCCCCTAATCGCAGACTGTTTGGAGATCTCGCCGGGAACAGGCTGTTTCCAATTCTCTTTGGCTTCCTTGTCCTTGTACTGTCGCTCTATATCGCGCGGGAACGAACTTTGTTCGCTCTCGTCATTGTCGCTATCTCGTTTTCCGGTTCCAGTTTGCGCCTCGTCATCGCCCAGCAAAGGCAGGATCGCGTTCAACTCGATCTGCAAGCCGAAATTGTGCAGCGCCAGCGGATTGAGCAGATGCTTCGCCAAAATGAAGAACACCTCGGGGAATTGGTCGCCGAACGCACGGTTAAACTCGAAGAATCTCGCCATCAACTTCGCCAAGCGCAAAAAATGGAAGCCATCGGCCGCCTCGCCGGCGGCATTGCGCACGACTTCAATAACCTGCTCACCGTTATTCGCGGCTATAGCCGTCTTCTGCTCGATCGAGCCGCTGGTCACGAATTCCGCGGGGGTCTCGAACGTATTGATGATGCAGCCGAGCGCGCCGCCTCGCTCACCAGCCAGCTTCTCGCTTTCAGCCGCCGCCAGGTCCTGCAGCCCAAAGTTTTCAACCTCAACGTGCTCGTGCAAAATCTGGAAAAAATGCTGCGCCGTTTGATCAACGAAGACATCGAAATGCGAACTGTCCTGGCATCCGACCTCGGTTCCGTTCGCGCAGACCGCTCTCAGGTCGAGCAAGTCATCATGAACATGGTCGTCAATGCGCGCGATGCCATGCCCAACGGCGGCAAGCTCACGGTAGAAACCTCAAATATTTTTCTAGATGAAGCTTACGCAACGCGTCATCAAACCGTTCAAACGGGGCACTATGTTTTGTTGGCCGTCAGCGACACCGGCGCTGGTATCGAGCCTGAAAACCTCACCCGAATCTTCGAACCGTTTTTCACCACCAAGGAATTGGGCAAGGGCACCGGCCTCGGTCTCTCCATGGTGTACGGCATCATCAAACAAAGCGGAGGGAATATTTGGGTCTACAGCGAACCCGGCCGTGGCACATCCTTCAAGATTTATCTTCCGATGGTGAACGCACCAGCCGAACCGCTTTCGGTGGAGCAATCCCCGGCTTTCAGCTTGCGTGGAGCGGAAACTATTCTTATAGCCGAAGACGACGAACAAGTCCGTGAACTCGCCAGCGAAGCTCTCTCCGCGTCCGGCTATTCCGTCTTGGTTGCAGAAACACCACAGGACGCAGTTTCGATCTGCCGCTCGCACAAAGCTCACATTGATCTGCTTCTTACCGACGTCGTCATGCCAGGTATTGGAGGTCGTGAACTCAGTAAGCAGGTAACCGCCATCCGTCCCGATCTGAAAATCCTGTATATGTCGGGTTACACTCCCCAGGCGATTCTTCATCACGGCGAACTTGACGCAAATACTTTCTTCATTCAAAAACCGTTTACGCCGTCCTCGCTTGCGGCAAAGGTCCGCGAAGTTTTGGGCCACGTGCCCGCAGGGCAACGCGATTCAGTCGTCAAATACTGATCGCGCAGTTGTCCACAGCCAGAAATCCATTATAGTTCTGCCGTTGGTATTGGGCGCACTATATTGGCGAAACTCACAATTTGCCGTCACAAGCGAGAGTTGCCATACAAAGCCGTCACCAGCACTGCTTCGATCTACTACACTGCTCAGACCGGTAAGTTGGTCCGCCAAGGCACGATTCAGATTAGTTTGCAGTGATTCTTAGACAACAAGCAGCGGATGGATTCTCGATCCGCTGCTTGTCCTGGTCCCTGCACGACATCTTCGGTTCCTCCTCTTTGAAGGCATCTTTCTTCCACTTTTTCACTTTCTATGTGTAACGTCGCTACAACCTTCATCACTATCCAGCAAGCTTCAAATACCACAGGAGTCCCCATGACCGTAGGTTTGGACAAGCTCAAGCATATTGTTGTTCTTATGATGGAGAATCGCTCGTTCGACCACATGCTCGGAGCGCTAAAGAAGACAAATCCGGCCATCAACGGATTGAATGGCAACGAAACTAACCCGGACTCCAATGGAAAGCCCGTTCAGGTGCAGCCTCTTGCTGATTATCAGGATCAGCTAAACGATGATCCTGATCACCATTTTCCGGGTACGGACCTTCAAATTTTTGGCGGACAGCAGGGCAACGGCCGCGTTGCCAACATGCAGGGATTCATCAAAAGCTATTTCACGCAAACCAAGGATGTCAATCGCTCCCATCAAATCATGTATTACTTCAAGCCAGAAAAGCTTCCCGTCCTCACAACACTCGCCACAGAGTTCGCGCTCTTCAACAACTGGTTTTCGTCCATCCCCGGTCCGACCATCTGCAATCGCGCCTTCGCGCATTACGGTACGTCCTTCGGTCAGGTCGGCATGAATATTTTTTACATCGGCAAAGATATCGAAAGCATTTACGGCCGCATGGTTGACGCCGGCAAGACGGCGAAAATCTACTACTACGACCAGAAAAGCTCGACGATGGAAATCGTCAATCTGCTGCAACACCAGCCGGAGGTTTTCGGCACGTTTAGTCAATTCATTGCAGACTGCAAATCGGGCGATTTGCCTGACTATAGTTTTATCGAGCCTGCTTATAACGACCATCCTGGTCCGGGCGGCGGCGAAATCCTCGCGTCAGATCAGCACCCCACACACAACGTCCAGGAAGGCGAGCGTTTTATCGCGATGGTTTACAACGCAATTCGCGAGAACGACGCGCTTTTTCAAAGCACGGCGCTGCTTGTTGTCTATGATGAGCACGGCGGTACTTACGACCACGTCGTCCCGCCAGCGTGCCAAGGGGTTGACGGCTTTACAGCCCAGACAGGCGATACCGGCACGGGTATGCCTTTTGCCTTTGATCGTCTTGGCATCCGCGTCCCGGCAATCTTAATTTCGCCTTACATTCCCAAGGGTACCGTTGTGGACGGTCGCGTTTTCGAACATGCCTGCATTCCGAATACCGTGACCAGCCATTTCCTGAACGGCGATGCTAAACGCACCGACCGCGAAAAACAATCTCAGACGTTTCTGGATCTTCTCGGGGACAATTTGCGCGATGACGACGATATCCCGTGGTTCGAAGTGAAAACGTGAGCGAAAACTGAAAAAAGGAAAATGAAAAAATACAAAAAGGTAATCCTAGTTCCGAAACCCCATCCCAGCGCTTACAACCCGGACCGCCCCATTTCCGATTTGGTCCACAATCAGATTCTTCATCTAAGCATTGCTGAGCGCCATTTGCACAAACAGCATCAGAGTCGCGTCGACGTTCATTCCATCAAGACCGAACGGCAGGCCAGCGATTACATCCATCACCTGACAAAAAAGCTTCATGACCGCACTAAAAAAGCTGAGCCAGCCAGGAAATCCAAAGCCCGCTCGAAAAAATCGGTACGGAAGTCAAGAAAGACAAAAGGGAAGCGCTAGCTGTGAAAAATCAAATTGCTCGAGTTCTAGTTTTTTTCTTGCTGTCCATTTTCTCGCGTATTACGCTGGCGCAGGATCCTGCTCCCACTAGTCCCACTCCTGCAGCTCCATCGCCGCAAAACACAAATACCGTTGACGATCCTTCGGAGTTTTCCAAATTCAAAGAATCTTGCGGGAGCTTCAATTTCAAGAATGCCGGCGGTTGTGCAGAACTCCTCTTTACCGGCCATCCGCTCCATATCGCCATGGGCAGCCTCGCCCCGCAAAATGGATTCGGTGCCGGCCTCGCCTACGTTGGTTTCATCCGCCCGACCGAAACGTGGCGCCCCAGTTGGAACGCGGACGCCGTTGCGACTCCGAACGGCTCCTGGCGTGCCGGTGTCTATTTCAAATTTGTTCACACTCCCAGTGGCACGATCATCGTTCATCACGGCAAGCCAAAAATTAAGTCCAATCTCACGGAATTGCCCGAACACACCGTCGTCAATCTCTACGCCCAGGCGATCTCGCTGAACAAAGTCACTTTCTTTGGCCTCGGCCCTTCAACCACTGGCGCGGGCCGCAGCTACTTCGGTATGCGCGAAATCGTCCTGGGCGCAAATGTCGTCAAGCCTGTTTTCTCCCGCTGGAATGTTTCGTTACTTGGCGAAGCCAACGGCCGCTTTGTAGACATCCGCCCCAGTAACGGCAATGGGAGTCCAACAATCGGCGCACTCTACGATGAAACCACCGCCCCCGGCCTTTCCACGCAGCCCGGCTTTCTGCAACTCGGCGAAGCTTTCCGTATGCGTCCGATCTTTTGGAACGATTTGCTTCATCTCAATTACACTGCGGCCTACCAGCAATTTTTTTCGCCTTCCAACAATCACTACTCGTTCCAAAGATTTAACCTCGATCTTTCCCACGACTTTGCGCTCTACAAATCCACTACTCGTTTTTACGTCCCGCGGGACGCAAACGGCCCCGACGAGTGTGCCGTCGATCGCGGTAACGATTTTCCCGGTTGCTCGCTCGTCAAAACAGAGCAGATTCAAAATTGCGAAAAGATTAGTGGGAAAGGCAGCACTCCGTGCAAGGCTATTTCGCGCGATTTGCAGGGCAGTCTCAGCTTCCGTTTCTTTCTCTCCACCTCTTTCACGCAAAGCGACCATGTAGTTCCGTTCTATTTCCAGCCGACCCTCGGTGGCGGCGACATCAACGGTAGCCCTGCTCTCTCCAGTTATCAGGATTACCGCTTCCGCGCGCCAAACGTCATGTTCCTGCGTCAAAGTTTCGAACATTCCATCTGGGGACCGCTCGGCTTCTCTCTCTCCGCCGACGAAGGTAAAGTCGCCCTCAATCGCGGTGATCTAGGTTCAAATCCATGGATCCGCAGCTACTCTAGCGGCCTCACTCTTCGTGCCGGCGGCTTTCCGCAAGTCTATTTGCTTTTCTCGTGGGGCGGCAACGAAGGCACTCATACAATCGCTTCAATGAATACGTCACTGCTGGGCGGTTCTACGCGCCCTTCGCTTTATTAATTAACGGTCCATTGATTGCGCTCGTCACCCAATCAACGTTCAGGGAGGCGAGCGGTACACTCAAATCCGAAATCTCTTGAGTGACCTACCCTTTGCGCTTTTGTTTTCCAAGGTGGGCACCTCTTTTCTTGGATTGGTTGGATTTTAGGGCTCGGCTGTTTGATTTTCCTTCTGCTTCGAATTGTTTTTTCACAATCCATTCGAATTGACAGTCTAGTACCTCTATTGACAAAGTAAATAGAGTGTGCTACCATGTCTCGTGTTTGCCCAACCTAAACTCGTCTGTTCGTCCCGCGCCAGGCTTTCCTATCTCCCTTGTTTTGATAATCATCCAAACTGCCCCTCCCGTAACCCCTTTCCTTTGATAACCATGCGAAATGCCCCAGGCGTAGTATGGGTATCTCAAGCCAAACGCTTTTCTCCGTTCTTTCTTCCCGGCTTTTCCTCCTCTAAGTCCTGCATTTGCCACTCTTACAAAAACAGCCGGGGTATGCCCAAACGCTTCCCACTTTGGAACTCGCCTCAATCCCTGCCCCAACTCAGGCAAATAGCGACCCGCACGCGGACCCCTCTGCGCGCAGCACAGCTTGCTATCCGCCAGTCACTCGTCCTTCTCTCTCCTAGTACCTCCGTACTTTCTTTTCTTGTCTGCTTTTTGTACCTCTTGTCCTATTGTTCCTCGGCCCCACCCCGGCTACACTGGCCCTTCAATTTGAGGAGGTTTTCCCTTGACCGGCTCTGAACGCCGCACAACCCAGCGCTTCTCCATGCGGCTTCCCCTTACCGTTCGTTGGACTACTGGGGCCGCTGTTGGAGAAACCAGCACCGAATCCCGCGATGTCAGCTCGCGCGGGGTCTACTTTTATCTTGCGAAGGATGTTAAGGAAGGCTCAGCAGTCGAAATCCTCCTGACGCTTCCCAACGAGATTACTCTGGCCGGACCCGTTCGCGTCCGTTGCCTTGGCCGGGTTCAACGCACCGAACCGCGCGATGATTCTTCGGTGGGCGTCGTGGCTGCAATCGAACGCTACGAATTTCTGCGCGGCGACGAAGACAACTGATCTTTGTTGTGACAGTAGTCAGAGATTTTTTCGCGCAGCGATTTTTGAGAATTTAGAAGTGACGGTCTTCCTACTCGCTCACTGCGGAGGCGGGCAGGATAAGCCGGGGTACCTCGGCCCCTCAGCGGAGCGCCCCGGCTCTTTTTTTTCAGTCAGATTTTTTCAGCCGAATTTTTCGTTGCTGTTTTGCCGCTGTTTTGCCGCGATTCACGTTGCCGGCCGCGGTTGCATTCCTCGCACCGCCTGTCCTTCAGGGCAGGCGACATTTTCGCCCCTATCAGCCATCATCGTTTTGTCTAGCTGAGCTCGCGGATATCCGCGTCTCCGAGATTTCTCTGAGGGTAAGCCCATGCCGGACTCTCCGGCGCAAAACAATTTTGACGCCCTGCGCAAATTGTCGCTCGATCCGGGTACGGAGCGGATGGCGACAAAAGACGAATTAGTTGCGCTCCTGCAAAGCAGGGCGCAGGCGGAATTGTCTGTGAGCGGAAATGGTGGTGCGGCGATTGCGCTTGCGGAGAAACATCCAATCACAAAAATCGAGAATGCAAAAAGCGAAAACACAAGAAACGAAATGGCAAGAACTGAAACTACAAAAGGCGAAAATGCGAAGAATTCTGTAGTGTGCAGTAATTCCAAGCCAGAAAGTGATAATTTGAATTCCATTCCAGCTGTTTCTCAGGTGCAGGCTGTTATTTCCGATTCCCCGGATGCTCCAACTCCGAAAAAGAGTTCTTTCCTTGCGCGTTTGAAGGCTGAGGATGCCCATGCCGGAGCTACGGCACGGGCGGTTCCGATCCCAGATGCGGCAACTCATGAACCGGGAAGCTTTATTGATTTGGTGGAGCTGGCCGCGATTTTGGATCAGCACAGAATTTGGGTGGAATCCGGCGGGGACGAGGGGACGAAAGCGGATCTAAGTGGCGTGAATCTGGAAAACGCCGATTTGACCGGAGTGAATTTACAGGGCGCGATTTTACAGCGCGCGAACTTGCGCAACGCGGATCTTTCGATGGCGAATTTGCGCGGCGCTTCGCTGGCGCAGGCAGATTTGTGCAATGCGAATTTGCTTGGCGCGGAATTGCGTGGCGCGAATTTAATGGGCGCGACGCTCTACGGCGCGGAAGGGCTTTGGCTGGGCAGACTTGGCGGCGCGAATTTGTACGACGCAATGCTGCCAGAAACGATTTCGTCGATTGATGGATCGAAAGCGGTTTGGGAAGCGACAAGAACGGCGCGCTGGTTTTACTTTTTAATGCTGAGCGTGAGCGCGATTTGCTGTTTGGTTGTAGCGACAACTTCAGATGCGCGATTGATTCTGGACGGTTCCACAATTCCCATCCGGCGGCTTGGGAATCTTCTGCCGATCAACGCGTTTTATTTGATTGCGCCAATCGCGCTGCTCACGATCTTTGTGCGGTTTCAGTTTCTGCTTTTGCGGGTTTGGGGAAGTATGGCGTCCTTGCCGGCGGTATTTCAAGACGGACAAACCGTTGAGCGCGAAGGGCCGTGGTATTTGATGGGGCTGGTGCGGCGGCATTTCCGATGGCTGCGCGAAGCGAAGACGCCTGTCTCGCTGCTAGAAAATGTGATTGCGACGATTTTGGCGTACTGGGTTGTGCCAGCCACGATCACACTGATCTGGATGCGCTACCTGGTACGGCAAGATTTGCGCGGGTCCGCGCTGCACGTGTTCTTTTTTGTTTTGAGTGTGAGCGTTGCGACGGGATTGCCCACGGTGGTGAGCCGCGTGGTGAAACCCGGAGAAATCCGGAGGCCGAGCTCGCGGAGTATTTTGAAGCTCGCTTTCATGACGCTGCGGATTCCGATTGCAGCTGGACTTGTTTTGTTGCTGCTTTCCCTTGGCGTGATTTGGGGAGTGCCGGCGGAATCGGAAGCTTCGCATCGGTATTTCAGCGCAAGCCCGCGCCGATGGGCGGCTGAAGGATTTCGGTTTGTTGGATACAGGCCTTACGCGGATTTGATCGAGTCATCGCTCGTGCTGCCACGGAGCAAAGGTGAGGCCGCCTCGGAAGATGGCGCGAAGTTAAATGAGGGAAGTTTGCGGTATGCGCGGGCGTACCGGGCGTCGTTGCCGAATGCGAGATTATGGCGCGGCGATTTGGTGGGAGCGTACCTAACCGAATCGGATTTACGCGGCTCCAATTTGCGCGAAGCAAAAATGCGGGACGCGGTTCTGGATCACACAAATCTTGAGAAGGCCGTGCTGATTTCGGCAGATGGAACTTCCGCAAACCTGACGGGAGCAAATCTAAAAGGAGCGGATTTCACGTACGCTGTCTTTGAACAAGCTTCTTTCGCGAATGCAAAGCTAGAAAGCGCATCGCTCTATGGCGCGAACCTGCAGAGGACGAAATGGCTGCGCGCCGATTTGACGCGGGCCGACGTGCGCGATACGCAGATGCAGGAAGCAGTGCTTTCTCTTTCCAATCTGGAATTGGCCGATTTCTCTGGAGCGAAGCTGGGTGGAGCGACGCTTTCCGGCGCACAACTGAAAGGCACCATTTTTCTTGGCACGGATTTGAGGGGAGCGGATCTTCGTGGCGCTGTTTTCACCGCAACCGTGCTGCGGGATGCCTTGATGGATGGCGCAAAGCTCGATGGCGGAGATTTTCATGGCGCGCTTGGCCTGACGGCGGCACAAGTCTGCTCCGCGGCAAGCTCCACCGACGCCCAATTCGACCCGGACGTGCAGGCGTCGGTGCAAGCATTGTGTAAACGTTAAGCCGGAATTCTACGGGTCCAGGCAATTCCTGAATTACCGCAAAGCGGGGTTCTCCGGGCTGAATATCCCATTGGGATTGTCTTTCCAAATCCAGGCATGAACCAGCCATTGCGTTTTGGCGATGAAATGACCGCCCTTTTCGCGACATTGGGTTTCCGTTAATCCGTGCGGATTGTCGAGATGCGGCAGAACGCAGATGTTTTCGTGGCGATGCCATAGCGCCAGAGATTTCGGAAATGGCGGGTTCAATGGTTGGCCGTCCGGTCCTTCCGGCGCGTCCCACATATAACCGACGCCGGCGAGCGAGTATCCATCCTGCTGTGCAGGATCCTTCACGTAGAGCAGTATGGGCGGCTTCTGTATATCGAAGCGGCTTGGTTCCAGAGTGAGAACGTAGTGAATGCCCATGCCGGGCATGTCGCCGCCAACGCGCTGATATCCGTCGGCTTCAGCGACACGCATGTCCTGGTATTTTGCCGTGGCTTGTCTGGCCTGTTCCAACGCCGCAGCAGTGTTCTTGAGTTCCGCATAGGTGAGTGCCGCACCATTTGCGTGGGTATGTCCGGTTTGCGACATCTGTGCAACCGCGGCAGTGAGACCGACGACAAGAGAAAAAGCTACCGTCCAACAGATTTTTCCCATTGAAATCCTCCTTATTCTTTTTTGCAAAGTTCCGATACGCATGTGTTCGAACCGTGATGCAACCTTGCAGGCGTATAGTTACCGTTGCTGAGGGCTTGCGGTTCGATTCATGTGGACACTCTATGGAGCTGTGTCTGAATGGCCTCTGAATGCGCTGTTCAGGCAGCGTTCAGCATGGCTCCCGTCTCCTTAACCGAGAAGGGGAACGATGCGCGTACTTGTTGTGGAAGACGAGGCGTTGCTGGCGAAGCAACTGACGGCCGCGCTGAGCCGGGCGGGTTACGCCGTGGATCACGCGGCCGACGGCGAGCGCGCGGACCTTCTCGGCCACGATGAGCGGTACGACGCCGTTGTTCTCGATTTGGGGCTGCCGAAAGTGGATGGGTTGACGCTGCTGCGTCGCTGGCGCGAGGCAGGGCAGGGAATGCCGGTTCTCGTGTTAACCGCGAGAGGCAGTTGGCACGAAAAAGTACAGGGAATTGACGGCGGCGCCGACGATTACATGGCAAAGCCGTTCCGCATGGAGGAATTGCTGGCGAGACTGCGCGCACTTATCCGGCGGTCGAGTGGACAAAGCAATCCGGAACTTCGCTGCGGCGCGCTTGTGTTGGATCCGCGATCCGGCAAAGTGACGCTGGAAGGCGCGGAGGTGAAATTAACGAGCCACGAATTTCGCGTGCTCTCCTATCTCATGCACCACAGCCAACGCATCGTTTCGCAAAGCGAACTCACCGAACATATTTACAGCCAGGATTTCGATCGCGATTCGAATACAGTTGAAGTTTTTATCGCCCGGTTGCGGAAAAAACTGGGGCCGGCGTTTATTGAGACCGTGCGAAACCTTGGATATCGCATGAAGGCGAATTGATGACCTGGCTTCGTTCGTTTCGAGGACGAATTATTTTGGGGACATTCCTGTGGACGTTCGGACTGATTCCCCTGATGCACGTCTTTTTCCTTGCGATACACGGGCAACTTCATCGTTACATGGCTCCGTGGGGAGTAGCAGTTTTTTTTGTTGTTGCAGCACTGAGCATAGCAGCGGGAATCTGGCAGTTCCGAGCGGGACTGGAACCGTTTGGCCGCTTGCGGCGGCAGCTATTGAGTTTGCGTGACGGTTCGGGCGAGAGGATTGAAGGAACGTATCCGACGGAAGTGCAGCCGCTGGTGAACGACCTCAACTCGCTACTGGAGCAGCGCAAGCGAGTCGTGCAACGGGCGCTAGCGAAGGCCGGCGACTTGGCACATGGATTGAAAACGCCACTTGCCGTACTTGGCCAGGAAGCAGAGCAGTTCGAGGTCGAGGGCCAGATTGAAATTGCGTCCCAGATCGGCCGCCAAGTGGATCGCATGCGCAGGCAGATTGAGTACCATCTGACGCAAGCGCGGGCTGCGACACCGGGCAGAGTGCCTGGTGCACGCTGTCTTGTGCTGGCTTCCGTTGAAGGACTAGCGCGAACCCTGGAGAAGATCTATGCCGGTCGCGGGACTGCGATTGAAGTAGATGTCTCCCCCGAGCATTTCATTCGCGGCCAACGAGAAGATCTGGAAGAGATACTGGGCAATCTGCTGGACAACGCCTGCAAGTGGGCGAAGTCGAGAGTAAAGATACAGTCGCTCGAGGAAAATGGGGCGGTAGTGCTGTTTGTGGACGACGACGGGCCCGGCCTGCCACCTTCGATGCGCGAACAGGTGCTGCAACGTTGGGTGCGCGCTGATGAGGCCGCCCCGGGCTCGGGGCTGGGGTTGGCTATCGTTCGGGACCTGGTCCAACTCTACGAGGGCACGGTGACGCTCGAAGAGTCGCCCCTGGGAGGCCTGCGGGCGAGGGTACGGCTGCCCAGTTGAAGGATTGAACTTTTTTTCGAATCCAGCGTATGACTGCAGGGGCGTATGAGCTGTAGAGGGCAGTCGAGACGGCATTGCCAGCTATCCAAGTTTCGCGTCTAACGTCTATTCGGGTAAGGAAGTGTGCCCGACACCCCAACCAATCAGTTGAGCAGGATGAGAGATATGCCCGGCGCGTATCGAAAGGCGGAGTGATGAAAAGAGCTTTGATTTTGCTAACTGCAGCGTGTTCGTTCGCGTGGGTAGCGGGAGCGCAGAAGCTGCCGGGGAACGTGAAGCCGGAGAATTATGAGATTACATTTACGCCGAATCTGGAGAAGGCAACATTTGGCGGAGAGGAACTGATCCGCGTGCGGCTGGAGAAGCCGGCGAAGACGATCACACTGAATTCGGCGGAGATTGAGTTTCAAGAAGCGAGCGTGAGCGCGGGCGGCGCAACGCAGAAGGCCGAAGTTTCGCTGGATGCGGCGAAAGAGATGGCGATTCTGACCGTGGGGAAAGAGATTCCGGCGGGGCCTGCGGAGATACGAATCAAGTACATAGGAATACTGAACGACAAGCTGCGCGGGTTTTATTTGAGTGAAACGAAACGGCGGCGCTACGCGGTGACGCAGTTTGAAGCGACGGATGCCCGGCGTGCGTTCCCGGGATTTGACGAGCCGGCGTACAAGGCCACCTTTGAGATCAACCTGGTGATTGATAAGGGGGATACGGCGATTTCCAACGGAAACATTGAAGTGGATATACCTGGGCCCGGAGACGGCAAACACACGCTCAAGTTTACGAAGACACCAAAGATTTCGACTTACCTCGTGGCGATGATGGTTGGGGATTTTGTGTGCCGCGAGGGCGGAGCGGATGGGATTCCGATTCGCGTGTGCGCGGTGCCGGAAAAGAAGGAGTTGACGGGATTTGCGCTGGAAGCGGCGCAGGACATTTTGCGCTACTACGACAAATATTATTCGGTGAAATATCCTTTCAAAAAGCTGGACATCATTGCGTTTCCGGATTTTGCGGCGGGAGCGATGGAGAACGTGGCGGCGATTACCTATCGCGAGACGCTGCTGACGATCGACGACAAGACGGCATCCGGGGATGCGCATCAAGCGGTTGCGGATGTGCTTGCGCACGAGATGGCGCACCAGTGGTTTGGTGACCTGGTGACGATGAAATGGTGGGACGACATCTGGCTGAACGAGGGATTTGCGACTTGGATGGCGTGGAAGCCCGTGGAGGAGGCCAAGCCCGAATGGCATGAGGAACAGCAAGAGATTCAGCAAACTGGCGGAGCGCTGAGCAGCGACGCAATTGCGTCTGTACGAGCGATCCGGGCCAATGCAGAGACTCCGGGCGACATTCAGGCGTTGTTTGACGGAGTGGCATACGGGAAAGCGGCGTCAGTGCTTCGGATGGTTGAGGCGTATGTGGGGCCGGAAGTCTTTCAGAAAGCAGTGAATGCGTACCTTGAGAAGCATGCCTATGGAAATGCGACGGCGGAAGATTTCTGGAATCAGGTGACGGCGACGTCCGGAAAACCTGTGGACAAGATCATGAAGTCGTTTACCGAACAATCGGGGGCGCCGCTGGTGAGTGTACAGAGCCGGTGCGACGCGGGAAAGACGCAAGTAACGCTGACGCAGGAGAGATATTTTGCGGACGCGGCGAAGATGAAAGCCGGATCGAAGGAGATCTGGCAGATTCCGGTGAGTTTGCGTGCGGCGGGATCGAAAGAGGTGACGCAGAAGTTGCTCACAGAGCGGAAGCAGACGGTTGAACTGCCAGGATGCGCGGCTTGGGTGTATGCCAATGCGAGCGGGCGTGGATACTTCCGGTCGAGCTACGACGCGGGGACTCTGGCAAAGATGAGCGACGAACTGGAAAGCTCGTTCAGCCCCGGAGAGAGGATTCACTTTCTGGGGGACGAATGGACGCTGGTCAGAATGGGGCGCATCAGCATTGGGGATTACCTTGCGACGCTTGAAAAAATGAAGGGCGATCGATCGCGCCCAGTGGTTGGCGTGATGATGGGACGGCTAGGAGAGATTCATGACATGATCGCCGCTTCCGAAGACAGGTCGAAGTTTGAAGCTTGGGTGCAAAAGTTCCTGCAGCCCATTGCGGCGGATTTGGGAGATCAGCCCGTGGCTGGAGAGGGTGACGAACGGCGAGGGATGCGAGCGGATGTGTTCGCGACGCTTTCTCAGGTTGGGCACGAGCCGAAGCTGCTGGAGAAGTCACGGAGCGTTGCCGAGCAATATATGAAGGACTCCGGCTCGGTCGAACCGGCCTTGGCGGCAAACGCATTGGCGACTGCGGCGCTCGGGGGAGATGCGGCACTCTACGACAAATATCTAGAGCATTTGAAAACGGCGAAGACACCAGAGGAATATTATTCGTACTTTGGAGCACTGGGAGGGTTTCCCGATCCAGCGCTGGTGAAGCGGACTTACGATTTTGCGTTGAGTCCCCAGGTGAAGAGTCAGGATATGTTTGCGGTGGTCGGACCGCTTGGGAATCCGCCGACGCAGACCGTGGCGTGGGAACTTTTTAAGGCGGATTTTCCTGCGATTTTGAAGAAGGTGGATGGACCGGATGCGGTGCAGTTTGCGAGCGTGGCGGGAATATTCTGCGACGCGAAATTGCGAGACGATTCGCAGGCGTTTTTCGCAGCACAAAATCTGCAGGGAACGCAACGCATTCTGCAGAATGCGAAAGATTCCGTGAATGCGTGCATTGAGCTGCGAGGGTTGCAGCAGGGGAATTTGGCTGCTTATTTGAACAAGAACTAACTTTGTTCTCCGAAGAGTTTTATGTCTTCGGGGCCTTCGTTGAGAGCGACGGCTTCGCGGCCCTGGACGAGTTCGCGGATTTGCTCGACGATGTCGGGATTGGCGAGCGTGGTGATGTCTCCGGTGTGCATGCGATTGGAGATGGCGGCGAGAACGCGGCGCATAATTTTGCCGGAACGGGTTTTGGGCATGTCTGGCACGACGTGAATTTTTTTCGGGCGCGCGATTTTGCCGATCATGGTTTCGATGACGTGGATGACTTTGTCTATGATCTGCTTGTTGGGCGTCAGGCCGGGCTTGATGGAGATATAGACTTCCGGGACGCGGCCTTTGATTTCGTCCACGACGGGGACAACGGCGGCTTCGGCGATTTCCGGAACGCTGAGGCAGGCGGATTCGATTTCCTTTGTGCCGAGGCGGTGGCCGGCGACATTGATGACGTCATCCACGCGGCCGAGGATGCGATAGTAGCCGTCAGCTGAGAGCATGGCGCCGTCGCCCGCGAAGTAAGGCCAGTCCTGCCACTTTTTGCTTTTCGGATTCTTGCAATATTTTTCGTAATACTGCTTCACGAAACGGTCGGGATCGCCCCAGATCGTCTGCATGATGCCGGGCCAGGGATTGCGGATGCAGATGTTGCCTGCGGCGTGCTGGCCAGCTTTTACTTCGTTGCGGTTTTCATCCCAGATTACCGGAAAAATTCCGAGCGCGGCGGGGCCGGCGCTGCCGGGCTTCATACGGTCGAGCGCGGGCTTCGTGGTGATGAGAAAGCCGCCGGTTTCGGTTTGCCACCAGGTGTCGACAATCGCAGCCTTGTTCTTACCCACGACTTCGTAGTACCAACGCCAGACATCGGGTTCGATGGGTTCGCCGACGGTGGTCATGTGTTTGAAGGAGTAGTTGTATTTTTTGGGCTCGTCGGCGCCTGCCTTGCGGAGCATGCGAATGGCGGTAGGAGAAGTGTGGAAGATGTTTACGCCCAGGCGTTCAGCGATGCGCCAGGGGCGAGCTGCGTCGGGAAATTGCGGGACGCCTTCGTAGAGAACGCTTGTGGCGGCGAGAGCAAGTGGGCCGTAGACGATGTAGGAGTGGCCAGTGATCCAGCCGATGTCAGCCATGCACCAGTAGACATCGCTGTTGTGAATATCCTGGTAATACTTTGAAGTGCCGGCTGCGTAGGCGAGATAGCCGCCGGTGCGATGCTGGCAGCCTTTTGGTTTGCCGGTGGTGCCGCTGGTGTACATGAGGAAGAGCGGGGCTTCGGCGTCGAGGGAGACAGGCTCGACGATTTTGCCGCGGAAATCTTTCAGAACGTCTTCGACGAAGAAATCGCGGCCAGCGACCATGGGCGATTCAGTGCGTGAATGGCCGGCGTAACGGCGCCAGACGAGAACCTTGTCAATATGCTGACCTTCTTTTTTCGCGGTTTCGATGGCGATGTCCGCGTTGCCTTTGTGATCGATCCATTTTCCGTTGCGATAGTAACCGTCTGCGTAGATGAGAATGCGGCTGCCGGAGTCTGCCGCGCGGAGGCCGCAGGCTTCGCCGCTAAAGCCGCCGAAGACGACGGAGTGGACGACGCCGAGACGCGCACAGGCAAGCATGGTGACGGGAAGCTCGGGGATCATCGGCATGTGAATGGTGACGCGGTCGCCGGCTTTGAGGCCGCAGAAATCACGGAGGAGAGCGGCGGTTTCGTTTACGCGGATGTAGAGTTCGCGATAGGTGAGGACTTGCGTGGGTTCGTTTTCGGGTTCGGGGACGAAGATGAAGGCGGCTTTGTTTTTGTGTTCGGCGAGATGGCGGTCGACACAGTTGTAGGAGGCGTTAAGTTTGCCGCCGACGAACCATTTCCAGAAAGGGGGATTGGAGGTGTCGAGCGTTTTCTTCCACTTTTTGTCCCAGTGGAGAAGATTGGCGTAGGCGTCAAAACATTGCGGGAAATTCTTTTCGGAGAATTTCTTGATGAAGGCGGAGTCGACGAGATTGGCCTGCGCTTTGAATTCTTTCGTGGGATAGAAATATTCTTCTTCTTTCCAGTGGACGGCGATTTGGGCTTCTGTGAGCTGACCCTTGGCCGATTTGGATTTGGCAGGACGCGAGTTTGCTTTTGATTTGGGCACGAGCGGATTCTCCGGCGGAGATTTTAGCAATGATGCGGCAAATGAAAAAGACTCGAAGTTCCGGCAAATGTTGCCCGGAATGAGGCCGTCGGTCAATTGAGAGAAACGAGACAAGGGACCGAGGCGTAAGTAGCAGAGGGTTCAAGGATTGGCATGGAGTGGATGGTTTCAAGCGAGAAATCGTGTAATTTTGCCGAATTGCGTGGGACAAATCGTGCGAATGAATAAAATTGTTATTGCTTTCATGTAAATTCTTGCTAAATTCTCAAAGCGAGATAGCAGTTTCGCCCCGCGAGTGGCGGCGATTCGATTTATTGACGGGCTTCATTCTTAAGAAAAAGCGGCTTGGTTAGAGGAACAACGGTCCTTGGAACTGGGTGCCTTTGGATTTGGCATTTTCAGTTTTGGGCATTGGGATTGTTTGCATTTCTAGGGCGTTCAGGGGCACTTACTTTAGGAGGGGAGTAACGATGAAACGAATAATCGGTTGGGTGGTAGTCGCGGCGCTGTTGATCATGTTTGGCGCGACGAATGTGAGCGCGCAGGCGACGGCGAGCGCCACGATTCAGGGCACGGTCGTAGACAAATCGCAAGGGGCGGTCGGCGGGGCAGAAGTGGTCATTACGAGCAAAGCGACCGGAGCAGCGCGCACTGCGATGTCGAGCGACACGGGATATTACCGGTTCGACCTGCTCTCCGCAGGCATGTATACGGTGAAGATTACGAAACAGGGATTTACGACGGTTTTGCAAACCGTGGAATTGCTGGTGGGACAGACGACGACGGCGAACGCGACGCTGGAACCGGGATCGCTTTCGACGGTGGTCGAAGTGACCAGTGAAACGCCGATTGTGGACATTGCGAAGACGAGCGTGAGCCAGGAAATTACGCCAAAGGAAGTGGAAGAGTTGCCGATGGTTGGCCGCGACGTCGCCAACCTGGCCTATCTCGCTCCCGGCGTAAAAGCCACGGACTCCTACGATCCCACCAAGAACCGCTACGCGATCCTCTCCGTGAACGGCGAGAACGGCCGCAACGTCAACGTGACCGTGAATGGCGTGGACAACAAAGACAACACCGTTGGCGGCCCGGTCATGCAACTTCCTCTCGAGGCTGTGCAGGAATTCCAGATCAGCACCCAGCGCTTCTCCGCAGAAAATGGCCGTTCTGAAGGCGCTGCCATCAACATGATCACCAAGCAAGGCACCAACAGTTACCACGGCTCGCTTTTCGGATATTTTCGCGATTCTGCTCTGGATACTGATGAAAAACAGGCTGACAGTCACGGTGGTCAAGTATCGTCCCACCCTGATTACAGCCGCCAACAGTTTGGCGGCTCCGTCGGTGGCCCCTTTGTCAAAGACAAACTCTTTGGTTTCTTTGCCATTGAGCGCGAACGTGAAAGCCAAGGCCTGCAAGAGTCCATTAATGCGTTTAACCAGCTTACGCTCGCTCAAGGCGCAGGACTCGCTGCGCAGCCTGCCGCTGTTATTCCTCGCCCATTTTACGAGTGGCGCTATAACGGCCGTATGGACTGGACCATCAACAGCCGAAACACCGCTTATATCAGTTATTCCTCGCAGGCTAATAACAGCTTAAATGACCAATCGGACGGCACCGGCGACCTGACCAACGGAAACTTCACCGTCAATCATCTTCAATTGGCAAACTTTACGTTGAACAGCATTCTTCCCCGCAACGCCGTAAACCAATTTACGTTTGGCTTCCAGTATTGGAATAACCTGATCGACAGCAAAATCAGCGAACCGTTGGTTACCTTCCCCTCTGCGTCTTTCGGTACCAATACCAACGTGCCGCAGCAGTCGTTCCAGCGCAAGTGGCAGTTTAAGGACGACATCTCGAAAAGTTTCGGCAAGCATACGCTCAAGGCTGGAGCGGACTACATCTGGAATCCAGTCGAGGGTGGATTCTTCAAATTCAGCTCGACGCTGGAAATCGATTTCAAAGCGAACCCGAGCTGCATTCTCGCAACTGTCGACGACCCCACCAATAAGTGCGGCCCTTCGTTCTATCCGCAGCAGTTCGCCACTGCGGGGGCAGTTACTGGGATGACGATCGCTAATGGGAACCCGTATTTTATTGTCCCGACCAAGCAACTTGGTCTCTATTTCCAGGACGACTACAAGGTTACCCCTCGTCTCACCTTGAATCTGGGCGTACGTTGGGATAAGGATTTCAACACCTTCGGCTCGTCGCTCGTTTCCAAAAGCCGCACCTTCCAGGAGTTAGTCGCACTCAACAATCCCATCTCGAATCCATATGTCAGCAAGATTCCGGGCAACGACAACAAGAACATTAGCCCTCGAATCGGTTTTGCATATGATGTGACCGGGAGCGGTAAGCACGTTATCCGCGGAGGTTACGGCCTCTACTTTGGCAACTCGTTTCAGAACATTCCCTTGTTCATGGAACAGCAGGCCAATCCGACCATCTTCCAGCAGGTATTTACACTCAGTGCCCCCGGTGACCCGGTTCCGGGCACTGGTCAGAATCTCGGGCAGTGGCAATTCGGCGTTAGCCCCTTGCCGACGATTGCCGCTCCCTCATCGCAACTCTTGCCTGGCAGCGTTGGCCGCTTGATGGATCCGAACTATCGCAACCCGGTGACCGAGGAATTCAATCTCGGCTATAGCTGGGCTCTCACGCGCAACTCTGTTTTCGAAGTGGAGTACGTGCATGTTCTCGGTCTGCATGAAAACAAGACCATGAACATTGACCAAAAGATCCCTGACCCCACGCGGCCTAGTGGTTCTCAGTGCTGCTTCCGGCCTCTGGATCCGGCTTTCGCCGCCTCGACGCAACCTGAACTTGCGAGCGTCCGCGATGAACAATCTATCGGACGTTCACAGTACAACGGATACAATTTCAGCTACCGTCAGCGTTTGACTCACCATTTTTCGCTGAATGCGAACTATACTCTCGCTTGGGCGTATTCCTTCGATGCCGGGGGCACTTCATTCCGTGACTATCCGAGGCTCGCTACCAATCCATTCGCCAGCTACGAATGGGGTCCGTCCACCAACGACGAACGTCATCACGTAACTGTCAGCGGGCTGTGGGAACTTCCGCTGGGATTCCAGCTGTCGCCGATTCTGCAGTTCGGTTCGGCGCGTCCTTACGAATTGACCAACTCCGGCAATACGCTGAACACGGGTGGCGGTACCCAGCTCGCTGTGGTCGTTCCGACGGCCGATCCGACAAACTACCTTGCTTTTTCCGGCAACAACACCGGCGCGCAGAACTGCTTCTACGGCATAAACGGAGTTGCCCAGGCCTGCACAATTGCGAAATACGATCCGCTCCGCGGCGATCCTTTCTTTGAACTCGACATGCGCTTGGCGAAGAACTTCAAATTCCGCGAGCGCTATAACCTGCAGATCGTTGCCCAAGCGTTTAACCTTACAAATCGCGCCAACTACGGCAACGATTTCGGCCTCAATATCGGAGACCCATCAACTTTCGGCCATCCAATTGGTTTCATCAATCCGACCAGCACTGTCAACGCTCGTTCCGTTTGGGGCGAGTTTGGCTTCCGCTTCACGTTCTAAACAGTAGCCGAAGACAAAAACAGAAATGAAAAAGGGCCGGCGCGAACTGCGCCGGCCCTTTTGTTTTTGAAGAGTGCCGGCCGGCGGAAAGGGAGATGTACTATACTGCCGGTCAGGAGAGGCAATGAGAAGCAAAGTTCAGAGCGGGCCGCGGCCGGAGACGGATTTCCTGAAGATGCTTGGGGAGCGGGTGCGACAGGAACGTTCACGGCGAAACGTCACGCGTAAGGAGCTGGCGAAGGCTGCGTATGTTTCGGAGCGATTTCTGGCGCAACTGGAAACGGGACACGGAAACATTTCGATTATTCGATTGCGAAGGATTGCACACGCTCTGGGTTTGGGTGTTGAAAAGCTGGCACAGGAGAAAAATGGAGATGTGCCGGAGATCGTGGGAACAGTGGCGCTGCTAGAAAAGTTGAAACCGGAGGAACGGCGACGGGCTCATGCAATCTTGCTCGAAAAATTTGGTACACGGAGTGAAGAGGAGCGGCGGGGGAGGATTGCCTTAGTGGGACTGCGCGGTGCGGGGAAGTCGACTCTAGGGGCGCTGCTGGCGGAACGGATGGAAGCACCATTTATTGAATTGGATCGCAGGATTGAGCAGGAGAGTGGGTCGAAATTGAGCGTGGTGTTTGATTTGTATGGGCCTGCTGGATTTCACCGATTGGAGCGGGAGGCGCTGGAGAGAGTGTTGGAGACGAATGAGCGATTTGTGCTGGCTACAGGCGGAAGCATCGTAAATGAACCGGAAACGTTTTCGCGTTTGAAGAGTGCATGCTTCACGGTGTGGCTGAAGGCGAGGCCAGAGGATCACATGCAGCGCGTGATTGCACAGGGTGACAAGCGGCCGATGGCGGGAAGTCAGTGGGCGATGGCGGATTTGCGAAAGATTCTGGCGGGACGAGAGCCACTTTATGAGAAGGCGGATGCGAGTGTGAATACGAGTGGGAAGACGGTGAAGCAAGTGGCGGCGGAATTGGCGGCGGTGGTGAAGGCAGGGTGAAGGAAGGGGTGTCAGGCTTTTTCCAATCGCGCGAAAGACGACCGCTTCAGAAAGCGGCCCTACATTGAAAATCCAATGGAAGTGGAAGGAATAGCCCGTTTCTTAACGTGCAATATAATGCTTATTGATACTGGCGATAGGCGGTATAGTACACTTAAAGAGTTGAGCTTCGGGAGAGAGTAACGACGTTTATGCCTGACTTGATGGAAAAACAGTTAGTTCTGTTTGACGCGGCGCCGGAAAGTTACCGGCACTGGAAGCTGAGAGTGGATGGGCGCGTAGCGGTGCTTTCAATGGATGTGAATGAGGACGCCGGGCTGCGCCCAGGATACAAATTGAAGCTGAATTCGTACGACCTCGGTGTGGACATCGAGCTGCATGATGCGCTGCAGCGGATTCGGTTTGAACATCCGGAAGTGGCGTGCGTGGTTATTTCGAGTGCGAAGGAAAGAATGTTTTGCGCGGGCGCAAACATTTACATGCTGGGACAGTCGTCGCACGGATGGAAAGTGAATTTTTGCAAGTTCACGAATGAGACGCGGAATGGGATGGAAGATTCGAGCCGCAATGATGGATTGAAATTTCTGGCGGCACTGAATGGGGCGACGGCGGGCGGCGGCTACGAGTTGGCGCTGGCTTGCGATGAAATTTTGCTGGTGGATGACCGATCGAGCGCGGTGAGTTTGCCGGAGACGCCGCTGCTTGGTGTGCTGCCGGGAACGGGCGGGCTGACGCGCGTTGTGGATAAGAGAAAAGTGCGGCGGGATTTGGCCGATCTGTTTTGCACGAATGCGGATGGGGTGAAGGGCGAACGGGCGAAGCAGTGGGGATTGGTGGATGAGATTGCTATGCCGGCGAAATTTGGGGCGTTGGTGGTCGAGCGTGCTCAGAAATTGGCGGTGGGATCGAAGAGAAGCGCGGAGGTGAAGGGAATTCGGCTGAATCCGCTTGCGCGCAAGATTGATGACGCGGGATATCACTACGAGCATGTAGATGTGTCTCTTGATCGCGCGGCGCGGACAGCGATCGTGAAGACAAGCGGGCCGCGCGGAGCTCAGCCGAAAAGTGTGGATGAGATTCATGCGGCAGGAAATGCGTGGTGGCCACTGGCGATGGCTCGCGAGTTGGATGACGCGATTTTGATGTTGCGGACGAATGAGCCTGAAGTTGGACTGCTTTTGCTGAAGACGGAAGGCAGCTGCGCGGCCACGCTAGGAAGTGACGAGCTGATGTTCCAACACCGCGAGGATTGGCTGGTGCGCGAGACGATCGGGATGTTGCGACGCACGTTTGCGCGGCTGGATGTGAGTTCGCGGAGCATGTTCGCGATGATTGAGCCGGGATCGTGCTTTGCTGGGACGCTGTTTGAGCTGGCGCTAGCGGCGGACCGGAGTTACATGTTGGCGGCTGCGGAGGAGGAATCGGCGCTGCCAAAGATTGCACTGAGCGAAATGAATTTTGGTTTGCTGCCGATGGTGAATGGAGCTGGACGGTTGGCGGCGCGGTTTCACGGAGCTGCACAGAAGCTAGAAGAGTTGAAGAAATTGTGCGGACAGCAACTTGATGCGGAAGCGGCGATGGAAGTGGGATTGGTGACCGTGGCTCCTGATGATTTGGATTGGGAAGACGAGATTCGCATTGCGATTGAAGAGCGTGTGAGCCTTTCGCCGGACGCGTTGACTGGGATGGAAGCGAGTTTGCGGTTTGCGGGAAATGAAAATTTGCTGACGAAAATATTTGGGCGGCTTTCGGCCTGGCAAAACTGGGTTTTTATCAGACCGAACGCGACCGGCGAACAGGGCGCGCTGAAAGTTTTTGGAAAAGGGTCAAAACCGAAATTTGATTGGGAGAGAGTTTGATGGATTCAAATTATCAGGACCGGATTCCCAATAATGTGGACCTTGGATCGAATCGTACTTTGCAACGCGCGCTAGAGCATTGGCAACCGGAGTTTTTGAATTGGTGGCATGGGCTGGGACCGAGTGACTTCAATGCGAACGACATTTATTTGCGCACGGCCATTTCCGTAGACACGAAGGGCTGGGCAACGTTTGGTTACGTCAAGATGCCGGAGTATCGATGGGGAATTTTTCTGGCTCAGCAGGAGGCAGACCGGCGAATTGGGTTTGGGGATCACTACGGCCAACCGGCATGGCAGCAGGTGCCAGGTGAGCACCGTTCAACGCTGCGGCGATTGATTGTGACGCAGGGTGACACGGAGCCGGCGTCCGTGGAGCAGCAGAGATTGCTGGGACACACAGCGCCATCGCTTTACGACATGCGGAATTTGTTTCAGGTGAATGTGGAAGAAGGGCGCCATTTGTGGGCCATGGTTTATTTGCTGCACGCGTATTTTGGACGCGATGGGCGCGAAGAAGCCGAAGAATTGCTGGAACGCCATTCGGGCGATGCGGACAAGCCGCGAATCTTGAGTACGTTTAACGAGCCAATCAGCGACTGGCTGAGTTTTTACATGTTCACGTATTTCACGGACCGCGACGGAAAATTCCAACTGAAGTCGCTCGCGGAATCGAGCTTCGATCCGCTTTCGCGCACCTGCCGGTTCATGCTGACAGAAGAGGCACACCATATGTTTGTGGGTGACACCGGAATCGGGCGAGTGATCAAGCGGACGATTGAAGTGATGAAGGAGTTGGGAACGGATGATCCGGAAGCGCTGCGCAAGGTAGGAGCGATTGATTTGCCTACTGTGCAGAAATATTTGAATTTTTGGTTCAGTTCGTCACTCGATTTGTTCGGAGGAGATTCGTCGTCGAATGCAGCTTCCTATTTTGCGAACGGATTGAAGGGCCGGCCGGACGAGGAGAAGTACGAAGATCATTCGGCGGCGACGCAGATTCACACGCTGGAATTGCCGGATGGGAAGGGCGGCATTCGGAAAGAAGAGATTGCGATGCGAAACGCGATGAACGAAGTGGTGCGCGAATCTTATGTGCGCGATTGCGAAAAGGGATTGGCGCGCTGGAATAAATTGCTGGAAGAGAGCGGATATTCGCACAGGATGTTTTTGCCGAGCGCGAGATTTCGGCGGACGGTGGGGAGTTGGGCGAATGTCCCGACGGATTTGAGCGGTAGGCCGATTAGCGCAGAAGAGTTTGCCGCGCGTGAAACTGAATGGCTGCCGACGGAAGGCGACCGCGCGTACGTGCATAGTTTGATGAAGGGCGTGTTTGAGCGCGGAAAGATGGCGGCGTGGATTGCGCCTCCTGAGCGGGGAATTAATACGCAGACGACGGATTTTGAATACGTGAAGCTGCATTAGAATTTAGCGATTTCAGCCAGTGTAAGAAAAAAGCAGATTCATCGGGCGAAGAACGCCCGCGGAATGACAGGTTTTTCAGTGTGGCGCCACCTTTGTGGTAAATTGCCCGCCATGATTCCGAAAAAAACTAAATTCATTTTATCTATTGCGCTGCTCATTTCATGCGTCGATGCGCGAGTGAGCCTTGCGCAGACACGATGGGTGGCTTCCTGGGCGACTTCGCCACAAGAGGCCAGCGATGAGGATGCGCTGAAAGCGAACGAACTGCGTGAAGGGACGTTGCGGCAGATTGTGCATTTGTCGCTGGGCGGGATGCAGGTGCGCGTACATCTGTCGAATCGATATGGAATCGAGCCTCTACATTTTACAGCGGTGCATATGGCGATCGCGATGGGGGCTGGTTCGGCGAAGATAGTGCTGAAGACGGACAAGGAACTGCAATTTTCGGGAAAGCCTGAAGTGATTGTGCCTGCGGGCGCGGACTATGTTTCGGATGCAGTGGATTTGCCAGTAGCGGCGCTTTCGGATTTAGCGATTACGTTGCGCGTGGATCCCGATGCGAAGGAGCAGACGGGACATCCAGGTTCACGCGCGACTTCGTTTTTGGCGAAGGGGAACACCTTGACAGCGGAGGACTTGCCGGATGCGAAGAAAATTACGCGCTGGTATTTTATTGCAGGAGTGGACGTGGCTGCTGCGGCAGATGCATTTGCGATTGTGATGCTGGGAGATTCGATTACAGATGGCCACGGCGCGACGACGGACAAAAATGATCGTTGGCCGGATGTTTTTTCGAAGCGATTGCAAGCGAATGCTGCGACGCAGAAAATTGGCGTTGCGAATCAGGGGATTGGTGGGAACAGACTGCTGCTTGACGGGATAGCGGCGAATACCCTGGCGCGATTTGATCATGATGTGTTGGCACAAGCGGGCACGCAGTACGTGATTGTGTTGGAGGGCATAAACGATCTGGGAATGCTGACGCATGAGAAGGAAGTGTCGGAAGCGGAGCATGAAGCGGAAGTGCGGCGCGTGATTGGGGCTTATGAGCAGATTATTTCACGGGCACATGCACAGGGAATTAGAGTGATTGGCGGAACGATGAGCCCGTTTGTGGGCTCGAGTTTTTATCATCCGAATCCGAAGAATGAGGCGGACCGGCAGGCGGTGAATGCGTGGATTCGAACGCACTTTGATGGCGTGATTGATTTTGACAAGGTGGTACGCGACCCTATGCATCCGGAAATGATGTTGCCGGCTTTTGATTCGGGGGATCACCTGCATCCTTCTCCTGCGGGATATGCGGCGATGGCAGAGGCGATTCCGGTTTCCTTATTTGTGAATTAGCGTCGTATTTCTCTGGAAATTTGGACGTAGTCGAGCCCTGCGTGGTCATCCCGGTCGGGAATTCCTTCAATGTGAATCTCATCGCCATGATTGATTTGCATTTCCCGAGTGCGGTGGCGTGCGGATGAATCGCCGCCGATTTTCATTGCGGGGAGCTGCAAGTTTGCGATCCACTCGTCCACAAGTTTGTCTCCGACGAAGACTCGATATTTTGCATTTCCGTTTTTCACATCGAAGTATTGGACGTCGATTCTGTACATATTTGAAATGCCCTCGAACTTGAACTTCGCCGAACACCCTTGTGGCGAGAGGCATTCAACAGCTTTGCCACCCGAGGCGTTTTCCCGAGGCGTCACATCTACTACCGTGTAGCCAGAAAGCTGCATCGATTCTGCTTCGGTGCGCCCGGGATAATGACCAACGCGGCCTTCCTTGTCTGGAATACTGGAAAGCCTGAAAAAATACTGGCATATTGCATCGCGCCAAACGATCGCATGCCCAGCTTGATACTCAAGGCGAGCAAGGACTGCGTTGTAACGCTCGTCGTCAATGTCCCCTTTCAGCATCTGCCAAATTTTGACGTAACCCGCCGCACGGGCTGCGCCTTCGTAATGGGAATCGTAGATGTACTGAATGACGGTTTTGCCGGAATGGAGAACGTGGGTGTAGGGAACATGATGAAAGAAAACGAGAAGCTCGTCGGGAGTCGTGGAGAGCGATTCGTAGATTTTTGCGACTGGTTCGGAGTATTGGCCGACGTAGCCCGTGCCGGTGGCGACGGTGCGATCCATACCGACACCTTCTCCGTCAGCGCGGTGCCATTGGCCCCAGCCATTTTCTTCTGAGGATTCGATGCCGGGGCCGTAATGGCTGCCGAGAATGTCAGTGAGCGTTTGCGTGCCGAGCGGGCCGGTGTAACTTTCGTAGGTGATCCATGACGTGAGCAACATTTTTAGGGTTGCCTGCACAACTTTGGGATCGCGACCGAAGGTAAGGACCGTCCATTCTCTTGCAACTTCGCTCGCGGCAAGATTGGGATTCCAGGCGAGGCGGGCGTAGCCATAGAGATTAGCCATAGCGAGCGGGTGGCCGAGCCAGTTTTCGTCCGAGCCGGCGTTGACGACAGCGACGAAGCCACCGGTGGGGCGGTGAAATGTTTTTCCGGAGATCAGATCTTTGACCGGCGAGCTTGTGCCGTTCGAGTGCAAATCGAAATCAAGAACCTCCTTCCACATGGGAATCAGGAAGCAGAGATGGCGTTGCTGGCCGGTGTATTCCTGCGTGACTTGTAGCTCGATGGCTTCGTTTGTGTTTTGCAGGGCGCCGAGCAATGGGGAGACAGGTTCACGCGCCTGGAAGTCGATGGGGCCGTGTTTGATCTGGATGATTACGTTGTCTTCGAATTTACCGTCGAGCGGATGAAAATTATCGTAAGCGGCCTTAGCGCGGTCGTTTTTCGGGTCGCGCCAGTCGAGATGATGGTTGTAAACGAAGGCACGATAAAAAACGACGCCGTGGTGCGATTTGAGAGCGCGGGCGATGACGTTGGCGGCGTCGGCGGGGGTGCGGCCGTAGACGGAAGGGCCGAGACGTCCTTCGGAATCGGCTTTGACGACAAAACCTCCGAAGTTGGGAATCATTTTGTAAATTTGGTCGGCTTTCTTTTGCCACCATTCGGCGACTTTTGGATCGAGCGGGTCGAAGGTGTCAAGACCACCGACAGTTTTAGGACTGCTGAGATCGACCGAGATGGAGAGTTGAACGCCCCAGAGATTGAATGCGCCGGCGATGGTGGCGAGCTGAGGAAGGCTTTCGTCATCAAGGAGATGTGGGTCGGCGTTGACGTTGTTGATGGTGCAGCCGTTGATGCCGACGGAAGCGAGGATGCGGGCGTATTGAACAATGCGAGGATTGCCTGCGAGGATTTTGCCGTTGTCGAAGAAGATCGAACGGCCGGCGTAGCCTCGCTCGATACTGCCGTCAAGATTGTCCCATTGGTCCACCCAGCGGATGGGCGCGGAGGGATTCTGGACTTCGTCGAGATTTGCAACAGGCTCTCCGAGCGAAATTTTTCTGGTGAAAGCAAAAGCGCCATAGAGAACGCCGCGCTCGTTTGGAGCAGTGATGATGAGGCAATTTTGTCTGTGAACTCGTGTGCGGATCATCCAGAAACCGTCGGAAACGAGAGTTGTGGACGGGTTTAGATGCGGAACTATTTTTTGTACGTCGGAGAGAGTTCCAAGAATGATCGAAGGTTCTTGCGGGAAATTAGGTTCAATGCGAAGCATGCGTCCCAACATGCCATGAATTCCTCGCAAAAGTTCCGATTGCGCGGAGCGCATGGGAACGGAGTTGGGATCGCCAAGCGTGATGACGGTCGCCGGCAAACTGTTGTACCGCTCTGCCGTCTTTTCGTCGAGTCGGGCGTAACGGAGCCAAGCTTCTGCTCCGGTTTCAGCTCGCAGAGTTGTAGCCGGGAAGAATCCCGCAAGAAATGCGACGAGAAAGATAGTAAAGGCACAACGTTTCACGACTTTCCTCAGCGGCTGCTTAACGAGTGCCTGTAAGAATGTCGATAGTGAGTTGGTCGAGGCGTTCGTAGGGCAGGCGTTTTTTCATCATAGACTCTTTGTCGAAAGTGTGGCTGAGAAGCGCTTTTGCGTTGCCTTTGGAATATTTGTTTGTTTTTGGCAGGTCTTTTCCGCCTGAGTTGATTTCTTTCAAGATGCTTTGAATTTCCTTATCAGCGTTCCAGAGAGCGGCTTTGTCCTTGAGGATGAGATAGGTACGCATGCAGCCGCGGGCGAAATCTTTCACGCCTTCGTAGTCTTCTGTGCGATACGCGTGTGCGTCAAAGTGTCGCGGATTATCGTAGCCGACGTCTTCGAGAAATTTTACGAGGAAGAATGCAGACTTCGGATTGGATGAACCGAAGCGGTAGTCTTGATCGTAGCGGCCCGGAGCTTGGTCGTTGAGATCGATGTGAAAAAGTTTGCCGGCTTCCCAAGCTTGCGCCACGCCGTGCATGAAATTGAGACCAGCCATCTGTTCGTGCGCGACTTCGGGATTGACGCCAACCATTTCAGGATGATCAAGCGTGGGGATGAAACCGAGGTAGTGGCCGGTAGTGGCCATGTAGATGTCGCCGCGCGGTTCGTTGGGTTTCGATTCCAGAGCGAAGCGATATTTGTAACCCTGCTCGATGTTGTATTCGCAAAGAAAATTCACGGCTTCGCGCAGGCGTTTGACGGCTTCGTCAGCACGGCGGCAGGCGTCGGTTTCGACTCCTTCGCGCCCGCCCCAAAGGACGAATGTTTTTGCGCCGAGTTCTGCGCCAAGGTCCATGGCGCGCATAGTCTTTTGAATGGCATAGGCGCGAACTTCGGGATCGTTTGCAGTAAAGGCTCCGTCGCGGAAAACCGGATGAAAGAAAAGCGACACGGTCGCCATCGGAACAACGATGCCGTTTTCCTTGCAGGCTCGTTTGAATTCACGGACGATGCCCTCGCGCTCGGAAGGTGTCGCGTCGATGGGCACCAGGTCGTTGTCGTGAAGATTTACTCCCCAAGCGCCAATCTCGCCGAGCATAGCCGCGATGTCTACCGGGGAGATAGGGGGACGAACGAAATCTCCGAACGGATCACGGCCGCGGTTACCCACTGTCCACAATCCGAACGTGAATTTATGCTCCGGTTTCGGTTGAAACGGGCCAGCGTTCATCTAGTTCTCCTTGGGCATCGAGCAAAAAAGCAAATAGGTAAAATCGGCGGCGCGAATGAATGAGTATGAAACTCTTTGCCGTTAACGTTAACGGCGTGTATAGTACCACGCGCCCGGACGAAAGCAAGGGCAGCGAAAATGGGGAGGTTGCCGCTTGAGAGACTGCGCAGTGGTTTGCAAGATGCTTCTGAGGATCATGGGAGTTTTGGTGATTTGTATGACCGTGTGCGGTCGGTCCCCCGCACAGGATGACCTAGCATACAAGAATCCGAAACTTTCGGTGGAGCAGCGTGTTGCGGATTTACTCGCACGGATGACGCTTGAAGAAAAACTCGCACAGATTGACAGCGCCTGGGAGAACAAGAGTTTTGTACGCGAATCGCAGCCCTTCTTTGTGGATACGAAGGGCGTGTTTCTCCCAGACAAGGCGGCGATTTCGTTGAAGCTCGGGCTGGGGCAGGTTTCGCGACCGAGTGAGAATCCCGGCGGCAATGGCGGTCCGCGCGAAATGGCAGAGCTGACGAACGCGATTCAAAAGTGGGTGAAAGAGAATACACGCTTGGGAATTCCGGTGATGTTCCATGAAGAATGCTTGCACGGACATGCGGCGCCGAAGGGCACTGCGTTTCCGGCAGCGATTGGACTGGCGTCCACTTGGGATGAGGTATTGATTCACGATGTTTTCACTTCGGTTGCATCGGAAGTGCGCGCGCGGGGAGTTCAGGAATGTCTGGCACCGGTGTTGGATCTAGCGCGCGATCCACGGTGGGGGCGCACGGAAGAAACGTATGGCGAAGATCCGTATTTGGTGACGCACATTGGATTGGCTGCAATTCACGGATTCCAGGGAGACGGATCGTGGATTGATAAATCGCATGTGATGGCGACGGCGAAACATTTTGCGGTGCACGGACAGCCGGAGGGCGGGACGAACGTCGGCACGGGGAATTATTCGGAACGAGTGATCCGCGAGTATTTTCTTAAACCTTTCGAAGCGGCGGTGATGCAAGGGCACGTGGAGACGGTGATGGCTTCCTACAACGAAATTGACGGAATTCCATCGCACAGCAACAAGCATTTGCTCGATGACATTCTGCGGCATGAATGGGGATTCAATGGGATGGTGGTATCAGACTATTTCGGGATTGATGAGTTGATCCGCGTGCATCACGTCGTCGCGACGCCAGATGCGGCGGCGAAATTGTCGCTTGAGTCCGGCGTTGACATTGAGTTGCCGTTTGCTAGCGCATATCCGAGTTTGCTGCAGCAGGTGAAAGAGGGAAAAGTTTCGGAAGCGATGATTGACCGAGCCGCGGCGCACGTGTTGCGAGCGAAATTTGTGGCGGGATTGTTTGAGGATCCATTTGCGGATCCGGCGTACGCGGAAAAAATTACGAATTCGGCGGAGCACCAAGCGCTTGCCTTGAAAGCTGCACATGAAGCGATTGTTCTGCTCAAGAATCAGAATAATTTGTTGCCGCTGGATAAGACGAAGTACAAGCACATTGCCGTGATAGGCCCGAACGCTGGAGAACTGCATTTGGGTGGATACAGCAATAAGCCTGGGCGCGGTGTTAGCATTTATCAAGCGATTAAGGACAAGCTCGGTTCTGCGAATGACGTGATGTTTTCGGAAGGCTGCAAAATCACGGAGACGCAGCCGGATTGGGATGCGGATAGTGTCGTGCTTGGCGATCCAGTGAAAAACGCCAAGCGAATCGCGGACGCGTTGGCCGTTGCGAAAAAGGCGGATGTGGTGATTATGGTGCTCGGCGAAAACGAGCAGACTTCACGCGAGGCTTGGGCGAAGAATCACTTAGGCGATCGGCAGAGCCTCGATTTGCTCGGCAACCAGGACGAATTGGCCAAGCAGGTTGTAGCGACGGGGAAGCCGACAGTTGTGCTGCTTTTGCACGGGCGGCCGAATTCCATCAGCTACATTGCGGAAAATGTGCCGGCGATTCTGGACGGATGGTATCTAGGGCAAGAGGGCGGCGCAGCGGCGGCCGATGTTTTGTTTGGAGATTACAATCCCGGCGGAAAACTACCCATTACCGTGCCGCGTTCAGTGGGACAACTTCCCGATTACTACTATCAAAAACCTTCGGCGAAGCGCGGATTTGTGGACGGTTCGGTGTTGCCACTGTTTCCGTTTGGCTGGGGCCTGAGCTACTCGACGTTCAAATATTCGAATTTGCGGCTCGCTCAAGACACAATTGGCACGGAAGGCCAGACGAAAGTAAGCGTGGACGTGACCAATGCCGGATCTGCGCGGGGGGATGAAGTCGCACAGCTCTACATTCATCAGATGGTGAGTTTGGTGACGCGGCCAGTGAAAGAGTTACGCGGTTTTCATCGCGTTTCTTTGAATCCAGGCGAGACCAGGACTGTCGAATTCACGCTGGGGTTTGACGAACTGTCTTATCTTAATCGCGATATGAAGCGGGTTGTAGAACCAGGGGCATTCGAAGTGATGGCGGGGGGGAATTCCGTGGACCTGATTACCACAACGTTGAATGTGGTGAATCGATAGAAAAATTTGCAACAGTTTTGGATACAATGCGGCAATCGTTGTTGAAACCGGGTCGTATCCAGAAAAGATTTGTGTGATGCTGCGCGCAAGCGAAGTAACAGGGGAATGCCATGACGGAGCGAGGTGAATAGAACGCGATGACACTATTTACTGCATTTGAAGGGCAGTACCTGGTGCGGCTGTCGACGGTCGACATGGTGATCGTCGTGTTTTATTTCGCGCTTGTATTGGCGATCGGGTTTTATCTGAAAGGCCGCGCGAACACCGGTGAAGACTTTTTCATGGCCGGACGCGACATGACCGCCTGGGTCGCTGGCCTGAGCTTTCTTTCGGCAAATCTTGGCGCGCTTGAATTGATGGGCTGGGCGGGTTCGGCCTATCAATATGGAATTTTGGCGACGCACTGGTATTGGGTCGGCGCGATTCCCGCGATGTTGTTCCTCGCGCTGGTGATGATGCCGTTCTACTACATTTCGAAAACGCACTCGGTGCCGGGATATTTGAAATTGCGATTCGGAGAACCGGCACGAGCAGTGTCGGCCGTTTCTTTTGGGTTGATGACCGTATTGATGAGCGGCGTGAACATGTTTGCCATGGCGAAGGTTATGCAGATTGTTCTCGGCTGGGACATCAATTTCAGTATTTGGGTATCGTCGATTACTGTGGCGATTTATGTTGCGCTGGGCGGTTTGCGGTCGGCAATTTTCAATGAAGTGCTGCAGTTTTTCTTGATTTGGGCCGGCGCACTGCTGATTCCAATCCTCGGATTGTACGAAGCGGGAGGCTGGAGCAATTTGAAAGTGCTGATAGCGCAAAGAGCTTCGGCACAATACGTACACTTGTGGTCTGGATTGGGTTCGTTTACCGACAACCCTATGGGCATTAACTGGGTGGGCATTGTGTTCGGCCTCGGGGCAGTCATTTCGATGGGTTACTGGACCACGGACTTTTTGGTGGTGCAGCGCATTCTTGCAGCAAAAGACCTGCGAAGCGCCCAAATGGCGCCGATCATTGGTGCCGGATTCAAGATGATGGTTCCGCTGATCGTGATTTTGCCCGGGTTGCTCGGATTGGGTTTGCTGGACACGAAGCTTGTGCCGGAGTCGATGGCGGCCGCAACGGGAGCGCACAGTTACAACGACGTGTTGCCGTTGATGCTCGCGCGTTATTGTGGGCCCGGATTACTTGGACTGGGAATTACCGCGTTGATTGCGGGATTCATGTCCGGCATGGCCGGAAATGTGAGCGCGTTCACGACAGTGTGGACGTACGACATTTACAAACCTCTGATCAACAGCAACGGCAGCGACGAGCATTACGTCAGTATGGGTCGCTGGACGACGGTGATCGGTGTATTGATCAGCGTTGGAACGGCGTACCTGGTGATGCAATTTGCAAGCATCATGGATTACGTGCAGGCGCTGTTCAGCTTCTTTATTGCGCCGCTTTTCGGCACGGTTGTTTTGGGAATGTTGTGGAAGCGAGCGACGCGCCGCGGTGGTTTCTTTGGATTGCTGTGCGGAACGCTGTCCTCCATTGGCATGTGGGTGTGGGTAAAAGTGGATCCTTCAGCTTTGCGTTATGTTGCATTGTCACCAAACGCCAAAGCGCTTGCACAAGATATGTTCCAGGCGCTCTGGTCCTTCTTGATTTGCGTGTTTATAACGGTGGCAGTCAGCCTTGTAACCAAGCCCACATCGAACTGCAATCTCAAAGGCTTGGTGTATGGCCTAACGGAGGTTCCCTCGGTTGGCGCAGTGCCGATTTATCAGAAGCCGCTGTTTTGGGCGGGCATAGTTGTAGTGATTTTCTTCGGGCTGAACATTTATTTCTGGTAGGTAGTTCTGGCAAGCGGAGGCTAGCGAAGATGATTTCGATCTGGTTTTTCATTGGGATTTCATTGCTGGTGAATGGCGTTCTGATATTCGGTGCCGGGCTATACGAATTGCAGCATCCTCCGCTGCATCCGGTCGTGCTTTTTTCCGCGCACGCGCCTGTGTGGTGGGGCGCATTGCTCGCAATCGTGGGACTGATTTATTGCGTAGTTTATCGGCCAAAGAAAACTGCGTAAATTTCCGCGTTTATGATCGGGAAGCAGTTGTGTTGATGCTGCGCAATGCCGGGTAGATACGGCGATATACGGAATAATTTTTCTGCATGAGTTGGGAAGAGTCCGCGCGTGGAGCTACGCGAGTTGCTACGCGAACGATGGCGTCGCAGGCTTCATCCGCGGAATTCCAGTGACGAGCGCCGACTCCGGCCAGAATGGCTGCACCATACGCAGCCCCCTCTTCGGCTTCCACTAATTCCACTTCGTGCGCGTAGACGTCGGCTTGAATCTGGCGCCACACAGTTGAACGCGCACCTCCGCCGCCGAGACGGATTTTCGTAACCGGAACCTTCATCTCTTCAAAAATGGAAAAAGTGTCTTTGAGGCTGAAAGCGACACCTTCCTGAATCGCACGGATGACGTGTGCGCGAGTGTGCGAAGGAGAAAGGCCGACGAGCGCACCACGAACGTTAGGATCGAGGTGAGGCGTACGTTCGCCCATGAGATAGGGCGCCCAGAAAAGATTTTCAGCCCCGGCGGGTACACTTGCGGCTTCATCGGAGAGGCGGTCATAGGGATCGCGGCCGTCGTCTTTGCCTGCGCCGAATTGGTCGCGGAACCAGCGGAGAGAAAGCCCGGCGGCTTGCGTGACGCCCATAACGTGCCAGCGGCCGGGAATTGCGTGACAAAAAGTATGAAGTCGGCCTTGTGGGTCGAGTGCTGGGCGATCCGTTGCCGCAAAAACAACGCCGGATGTTCCGATGGTTGCGCTGACGACTCCAGCGCGGACGATGCCCATTCCGACTGCGCCAGCGGCCTGATCGCCCGCGCCAGCAACGACGGGTGTGCCGATTTTCAGACCCGTGGCTTCGGCTCCTTCTTTTGAAAGTTTTCCGCATACGTCGGGAGATTCGTAGAGAGCCGGCAGCCATTCTAGAGGAATTTTCGCGCCGCTCAAGATTTCCGCTGACCAACGGCGATTTGTGACGTCCAGCATCAGCGTGCCGGAAGCGTCGGCCATATCAATCGCGCGATCGCCAGTGAGGCGGAAACGAATATAATCCTTCGGCAGCATCACATGGCGGATGCGAGCGAAATTTTGCGGTTCGTTTTCGCGAACCCAAAGCAATTTTGTCAGCGTGAAATTGGTAAGTGGCGGATTGCAGGTCAACTGGATGAGTCTCGAGAGTCCGAAAGTTTGTTCGAGTTCTTTCGATTGCTTTTCCGTGCGTTGATCGCACCAGATTATCGCTGGACGAATAACGTCGCCCGATTCGTCCAACATTACTGCACCGTGCATTTGGCCGGAAAAGCCGATGCAGATGACGTCGTCAGGTTTCGCGTTTGCTTGCCGTAAGGATTTTTTAACGGCAGCGCCGCAAGCGCGCCACCAGTCGAGCGGATCTTGTTCAGCCCAGCCGTCTTGCGGCGAAGCGAAAGCTTGATGTTCGTGTGTGCCGGATGCGACGACGCGGCCGCTTTCGTCGATTAAAAGCGCGCGCGTGCCGCTGGTTCCAACGTCAATTCCAAGAAAAAGGTTGATGGCCGGCCTCCGATGAACAGAATTGGCGTGCGAACTATATTTTGCGCACCCGCCCTCATGTCAAGTGCGAGTTTTGCATGACGAAAATTAGCACGAAAAATTACGGTTTCTTTTCGGGCGATTCAGTAGTGGTCTGAGGAATTACAGGATTTTGCCCCTCCGTGACCGCGATGATGCGATTGAGGCTTGTTTGATTGAGGACAGTGACGTCGAGCATTTGCTTGGTGCTGCTGGGCCAGTGGATTTCGATGGAGTCAATTCTTGTCGCTTTGCCAAGTCCGAAGTGAACGCGCGGATCGGAGCTGGATTGATAGGTACCACCGCTGAAGACATCCATGCGTTGGCGGATTCCGCCTGCCGTGAGAAAGACTTTCGCACCGATGGCGTCGCGCGGGCTTTTCGGGCCGCCAATGAGTTTTAACGTGAGCCAGTGATTTTCGTTTTTGACGACATTGCGAAGAAGAGTCGGAGGACCGTCGAGATTGTTGATGACCACGTCGATGCGGCCATCGTTGAAAAGATCGCCGAAGGCCGCTCCGCGCGCGGTGATGACATCGGCTAGACCTGTGCCGACGACCGGCGGCACTTCTTCAAATTTCTTGCCGTCGAGATTTCGAAAAAGTTGGGGACGTTCAGCGAAAGTGGTGCCCCAGTCCTGTTGGTCTACTTGTGGATAGACGTGACTGTTGGCTATGAAGAGATCGAGAAGACCGTCGTTGTCGTAATCAAGAAAGGCGGTAGCCCACGAAAGGAAGGGAATTGTTGGAGTGGCAAGGCCTGATTGATAGGTGACGTCCGTAAAACTTCCGCCACCGTCGTTGCGGTAGAGCGTTTTGTAGTCGTCGGAAAATGTCGTCGTGAAAAGATCGACTTTGCCGTCGCGATTGTAGTCGCCAACGGCGACGCCCATGGACGCTTGTTCGCGGCCATCTTCGCTAAGCGCGAAACCGGAGGCGTAACTGATGTCTTCGAATGTGCCGTCGTGTTTGTTGCGGAAGAGATAGTTAGGGACAGAATCGTTTGCCACGGCGAGATCAAGCCAGCCGTCATCATCAACATCCACAAAAACGGAAGCTAGACCATAGTAGCCAGCCGGATTTGAAACGCCCGCTTTTACACTTACGTCGGTGAATGTACCGTCGCCGTTATTGTGGAACAGGTGGTCTTGTTCGCCGGGAAGCCCACGTGGGCCGCACATCACGTTGATCCCGCGAAACTGGCAGAAATTTGGCGGGATTTTCCCCTGACCGTTGATCGGCGGGTTGTCGATGTCGAACTTCACATAGCCGGGAACGAAAAGATCCAGCAATCCATCGCGATCATAGTCACCCCAAGTTGGTGAAGTAGACCAGCCGCCGAGAGTGACTCCGGCTTTTTCTGCGATATCGGTGAATGTTCCGTCGTGATTATTGTGATACAGGCGATTTTTTCCGTAGTTGGCGACGTAAATGTCCGGCCAGCCATCGTTGTCGAAATCGGCGACGGCGACACCGAATCCCCAACGCTCGTTGGCGACGCCGGCTTTTTCGGTGACGTCCGTGAATGTTCCATCGTGATTGTTGTGAAGAAGCATCGCGCGAGGCTGCGGCTCTTTGCCCTTCATGGCGTCGAACGTAGAGCCGTTCAGGATATAAATGTCGAGCCAGCCGTCGTTGTCGTAGTCGAGAAGAGCCACGCCGGAGCCCATTGTTTCGAGAATTGTGGCCTTTTGAGGAGTGCCTGAACGATGGATGAATTTGTCGAGGCCAGCTTGTTTGGTGATGTCCATGAAAACGACTGGACCTTTGTCGACGAAACCGCCGGCAGTGATGGGCCGGGACTGTGCGTCTTTAATGGCGGGATGCGCTGCTCCAGTGGCGACTCCCATGCTGGCGGGCGTTTGAGGCTTTTGCTCGGCGGGTTGTTTTGGCTCCTGGGCGGCGACGATGATCGCGAACAGCGTCATAAAGACGAAGATCGCGCTTGGGCGCACAGCAAAAGACAAAATCAGCTTACGAGCGTATCTTGGCATTGCGAAAATTCATTTCATTATCGCTTGAGGAAGACTCCCGTTAAGATTACACGCGGCGTGGAAGAGCGGCCAGTGGAATTGGCTTCGCAGAACAAGTGCTCGTGAGCTACAAGCACTTAAAAGTGTTTAAGGAACGCGGCAATGGCTAAGGAAAGACGCGGCATTCATTTGATCGCCGAGATGGCTCATGTGTCCATCGGAACGGTGGACCGCGCACTTCATGGACGCCCCGGCATCAATGAAGAAACACGGCAGAAGATTCTGCAAATTGCCCGGCAGGTCGGATACACGCCGAACCTTGCCGCGCGTGCCCTGTCAGCTGCAAAAGCGCATGTAAAAATTGGAGTTTGCGTGCCGCGAGAGATTCACTTTTTCTACGATCAGCTTTGGAGCGGCATTCTGGATGAAGAGCGACGCGCGGGGAACCTGGGATTTCAATTTGTGAACCGTCCGGTGCAGGTTCTCGGTGAAGGCGATACCGACGCGTTTAAGGAGCTTGTGGCATCCGGCGTCGATGGAATTATTTTGACCGCGGGAAATCCGAAAGATCTTCAGCCACTAATCGATGATGCTGAAGAAAAAGGAATCAAGGTGGTTTGCGTATCAACCGATGCGCCAGAGAGCCGCCGATCCAGCATTGTTTGCGTGGAGCCGTGGACGAACGGCTCGCTTGCTGGCGAGTTGATGGGGAAGCTCGTGCCGCATGGTTCAAAAGTGGCGATCATCGCAGGCATGTTGAGCGCGGAAGATCATAGGAAAAAAGCGGACGGATTTGCCGAAACTTTTCCGAAACATTGCAGCGGCGGAAAAATCATTCGCGTGATCGAAGGGCACGAGGACGAAGAGGAAAGTTTTAAGAAAACGCTGGATATGTTGAAGCGCGTGCCGACTCTGGCAGGAATTTACGTCAACACGGTGAACTGCCTTCCTGTATGCCGGGCGCTGGGAGAGCGGGGAATGGCGGGTAAGGTCAAATTGATTACAACCGACCTCTTCGCGGAAATGTCGCCGTATCTGCAGAAGGGAACGATTACGGCTTCGATTTACCAGCAGGCGCACCGGCAGGGGCAGATTGCCGTCCGCTTAATGGCCGATCACCTCACAAATAAGACCCCTTTTCCCCCAAAAGTGTACCTAAGCCCCGGAGTTGTGATGTCTTCGAATTTGCACCTGTTCCGGGAGATGCGGCAGGGCGATTCGAAGCTCGATGGGCTGCCGTCTATCGGACGAGCTGCTATATAGCCCAGTAGAATTTCGTTATTCTTCGTCTCGTTCAGATCAGGCCAAGAAAAGTCAAAGAAAAAAATCGCTTGACAAGCATTCGCCAAACCAATACAACCTTAGCAACCGTTAACGTTAACGGTTTTTCAGGGTGGGTTTTAGCTTCAAAAACTTCAGTCAAATTTGTAGGGGGTGTACGAATGCAGGTAAGAGTCTCGGACCTCGCGTCCGGTCTGTTTCATTCCTCGAAAGTAAGAAATCTAAAGTACTTATTCCTACTACTTCTGGTTCTCGTTGCGCTGCCAGCGGCAACGTTCGGCCAGAGCGCAACGCTTGTCGGAACGGTCACTGACCAATCAGGCGGCGTCGTTGCAGGTGTAACGATAACTATCACCAGCGCCGAAACGGGCGCCGTGAAAACCATCACAACCAACGACTCCGGTCAGTACGTTGTTCCGGACCTGGCGATTGGTCACTACAGCATCAAAGCCACTGCAAATGGTTTCAAGGCGGTGGAGCAGAAAGACGTCGTAGCAACCGTAGGCGATCGCCTTCGTATCGATTTTCAGATGGCGCTGGGTGCCGCATCGGAAACGGTGACGGTGGAAGCGAACCCGATCGCGGTTCAGGCCGACTCGGGTGAAGTGAGCAACCTGATTACGGACAAGCAAGTTTCGCAGCTTGCTGTAAACGGACGCAGCATTTATCAGCTGGCGCAGTTGACGCCAGGAGCATCCAGTCAAATCAACGGTTTCGTCAACACTCCTGTTGGCGGCGACTCGAACGTTGAATTCAATGGACTACGTCAGAACCACAACATCTACTTGTTGGATGGCGGAGAGAATGATGACCGCGGCGGCGCGGGCGGCATGAGCATTGCGCCTTCCACCGATGCAATCGCGGAATTCCGCGCTTTGACCTCAAATTACAGTGCAGACTTTGGGCTCTCTTCCGCGGCCACTATGACCATGGTTCTGAAGTCCGGAACCAGCACATTGCATGCTTCTGCCTGGGAGTTCAATCGAAACGACGGGTTCGATGCTCGTGGTTTCTTTAACCCGGGACAAAATCTGAACGGAAGCCCAAACCCAGTTGCAAAATTGCGTTTGAACGTATTTGGGTTCAACGTTGGTGGGCCCGTTACACTCGGCAAGCTCTACAATGCGGATAGGAAGAAGACTTTCTTCTTCTATAACATGGAATGGCGCAGGCTGATTCAGGGCAGCACGAACGCTTCCCAACCTGTCCCCGATCCAGCGACGTATGGCGGAGATTTCAGCTCAAGTGCAACGACTATCTTCGTTCCGAGCGCATCGCAGGTTGCATCATCTGTGCTCTTTGCCAATTGCCCCGGCGGCATTGCCCCGTTGGGAGTTGTTCAGGGCTCGGCATTTCCCCAAAACAAGATTCCTTCCTGCATGATTTCTACGAACGCGGAAGCGCTCGCGACCGCGGGAATCTTTCCCAAGCCCACATCTGTGGGTGATAAATTCACAGGTGCCGTCAGTACGCCGACTAACTTGAAGGAAGAAGTAGTCCGTATTGACCACAACTTTAACAGCAAGTTTTCTGTATTCGGGCACTTCATCGCCGAGCAGGTTTCACAGGGCTATGCAATTAGCCAGTGGAGCGGCGCAAACATTCCGACGGTCGGCGACACCTTCGGCAATCCGTCTTATAGCGCGGTGGTACACACCACGTACGCGATCAGCCCGTCCTTGCTGAACGAAGTCGCGTTCAATTACAACGGCAACCGCATCAACATCATTCCGAACGCGGGAGCAGGACTTGGCAGCTTGGCCCTTCCTACTGGATACGACAGCACCAATTCGAGACTGTTCACAGGACCGAACAATCTCAGCCGTATTCCAAACATCGACCTGACCGGTGCGACCGGCGCCAAATTTGAAATCTCCAGTTGGCCCTGGAGAAACAAGGCCGACGACTACCAGATCCGCGATGACGTGTCCTGGACCAAAGGAAAACACCAGCTCAAGATGGGCGGCAGTTGGGCGCTCTACAAGAAGGTCCAGGATCTGTTTGGTCAGACGCAGGGCGGCTTCACATTTGACGGTTCGTTCACCGGCAGCGACTTCGCCGACTTCCTTCTCGGTGACGCCAAGCAATACCAGGAACTTGCGGTTCAAGACAAAGGCCTGTGGAACAACGTTTCCTGGGCGGCATACATTCAGGACAACTGGCGCGCGACTCGCCGTTTGACCCTTAACCTTGGTTTGCGTTGGGATGGCGTACCACACACCTACGAAGCCAATGACCGCATGGGGAATTTTTACCAGTCACTCTATGATCCGACGCTGACGGCAACATTCAATAGTAACGGGACGATTTGTGGACCAACAGACACTGCTGCCACGGGTTGCCCGGGTGGGGCTAGCCCTGGTCTTGGCACCAGCCCCAATTCAATTCTTGCTGGTGTTCCGCTCTATTTGAACGGCATCGGTATTCCAGGTAAAAATGGCGTGCCAAAGGGGCTCGTGGATAATCATTGGGCGAATTTCGGCCCGCGCATCGGCTTTGCTTACGATCTTACCGGTTCAGGCAAAACCGTTGTACGCGGCGGATTCGGCATCATGTACGAGCGGATTCAGGGAAATGATATGTACAATGCAGGCCCGAATATTCCTTTTAGCCTGCAGGTCAGTACCCCTGTTCCCGTCGAGATGAACAATCCCAGCATCGCTTTGTCCAATGGCGTTGCACACACGGCTGCAAATCTACCGATTAATCCCGCAGACATTACTGGCCTGAATAGGAGCCAGTACAAACAACCCGCCAGCTATCAATGGAGTCTTGGTGTGCAGCGCGCACTAAGCTCCAAGACGGTTCTTTCTGTCGCCTATGTGGGCAATACGAACCGCTACCAGAACTATTACACCGAATACAATCTACCGGATCAGGCCGACTTGGCTAACATCATCAATGGCGCCAACTACTCAACAGCGCCTGGGATACCTTTTTCCGGCTTTCACTCGGTTCGTCTTTCGACCAATGAGGCCAACTCGCACTACAATGGTCTGCAGCTTGACGTGAATTCCCAAGTCGGCCGTGACCTCTACCTGCGGGCGTTCTATACGTATTCGAAGTCGATCGATCCGGGCACCGGCAGCAACGGCGGCCAGGACCTGCAGAACGCATCGAATCCGTACTTGGGCTGGAAATATGATTCGGGCCCAGGCGGGTATGACCGCACGCATAATGCTGTGGTCAACTTCATTTACGACATTCCGGTATTTCGCAACAGTTCCAGCCACTTGTTGAAGACAACACTTGGTGGTTGGCAGGTTTCAGGAATTGTGACCCTCGAATCGGGCATTCCCATCAACATCGGAATGGCTAACCAAAAAGATCCCGTCACCAAGCTAGTTCTCGCTTCCTCAAACAACGGAATCCCTAATGCGACCAATCGTCCGAATTTGGTCGGCACTATTAACTATCCCCAGACGGTTCTTACTTGTGCGACTTGCCAACAAGCCATTCAGTACCTTGATCCATCGGCCTTTGGGTTGCCGACAGTCGGAACGTTCGGCAACCTCGGCCACAACGCTATCCGTGGACCAGGTCGCGATAACTGGAACCTGTCGCTCTTCAAGAGCTTCGTCTTCAGTGAGTCTCGCGGCAGTCGTTTGGAAATAGGTCTCGAGACCTTCAATGTGTGGAACCACACTCAGTTCAACCAAGTCAGCAACAATTTTGGCTCCAGCAACTTCGGCCAATTCACTTCCGCCTTCGACCCGAGAACGGTTCAGCTCCGCGGGAAGATTTACTTCTAGAGTTTCCTAGAAGCGCGTAACGGCCCCGCTCGCAAACACCCCTGCGAGCGGGGCTTTCCTTTTTCACTGGGAGCATAATGGCTTTAGGTCTAGCCCAATCGGGCTAGGCTGCAGACTGAACTCATTTGGGGATTTCCCGCTTGGACATTTCTTTTTGGTTCCGTCGTGGTTGCGGAGCTTGGTACAAACTGTCTGCTTTGCTGATTCTCGCTGCGATGGTTTCTGTTTGTGTTCACGCGCAGACGGCGGACCCTGCCGCGGCGCAGAAATTAGAGCAGGAAGGGAAGCTGGCGGAAGCTGCGGAAATGTGGCACCAAGTGCTGAAGAACAATCCGCGAGATGCGGCTGCATGGGCCAGTTTAGGACTCGTCCTTTCCAGGATGCAGGAGTACGGAGAAGCCGAATCGGCGTACCGAAAAGCAATTGCGCTCAATCCAAAGCTGCCAGGCGTGCAGCTCAATCTTGGATTGGCGGAATTTAAGTCCAACAACTTTCAGGCGGCCATTCCACCGCTTCGCGCCGCGCTGGCGGAGAATCCGCAAAGCATGCAAGCACGTACGTTGCTTGGACTAAGCTATTACGGCGCTGGGCAGTTTGCGGACGCAGTGAAACAGCTTGAGCTGGCGTCGAAAGCCGATCCATCGAACTCGGAATTACACAATGTCTTGGCACAGAGTTGTTTATCCGCAAAAAAATACGACTGCGCGCTGAATGAATTTTCGTGGATTTTGAAACGCGATCCGGATTCGGCATCGGCGCATATGCTGACGGGAGAAGCGCTCGACGGATTGGGCAGGACGCCGGAGGCGATTGCGGAGTTTGAACTGGCTGCCAAAGCAGAGCCGCGCGCACCTAACGTGAATTTTGGGTTGGGATATCTGTACTGGAAAATGCGGCGGTATGACGATGCGGCACAGGCTCTTGAAAATGAGCTGTCGGTGGATCCGCAAAACGCGCAAGCACTGGCGTATCTCGGTGATGTGGAGCTGAAGCGGGAGAATACGGAGAAGGCGCTTCCTCTGCTGCAGCGAGCGATTGGTTTGCGACAGGATATTCCAGTAGCGCAGCTGGATATGGGGGTAATCCTGATGCAGCAGAAAAAATATCCGGAGGCGCTTGAGGCGCTGCAGCGTGCCGAGAAACTGGATCCGGAGCAACCCGAAGTGCATTACCGGCTGGGCCGGTTGTATCAGGCGATGGGCCAGGGAGAAGCAGCGCAAAAGGAATTTGCCCGGGTACAGCAACTGCACAAGAAGGAAGAAGAAAATATCGCGGAAAAAATGTCCGGCGGAAAAGCGTCGCCCAGACCGTAGGATAAACGGGTGTAAGAATTTTCGCTTGCGATCTCGTGTTCGGATTTTCGGGCCACGGAAGTGAGGTTGAATCGATCATGGCAAAAAATAATTCGCTGCTAGACACAATTCGAGTCCCCGTTTCGACAATCACAGCGAGGTCTTTCGCCGCTCCCTTGTCTACAAGGTTTCTGCTGCTGGTTTTGGTTTGCAGCATTGTTTTGCCAGCTACACTGCACGGCCAGGATCGCTCGGTCGATGAATCGGCATTTCGCGGCAACCGCGCCGAAATTTCTGTAACGATCAAGGACAATTCCGGCCAAGTCATCGGAGTTCCAGCGACGGTGAAGATCTATCACATGGGTGCGCTGGCGGGACAAGCGGCGGCGTCCAAAGGGCGCGCGTTCTTCATGCTAACCACGCTGGGCGACTACACGATTTCCGTCGAAGCTAATGGCTACAAGTCGGCGCAAAAAGAAGTTTCTCTTTCCATGGCAATCAATGACGAAGAAGAAATCTATCTTCAGCGCGATTCGGGTTCGAGCGAACTTGCCGGAGGTAGCGGCGGTCCCGTGCTTGCTCCCAAAGCCAAAGAAGCCTATGACAAGGGCGTGCAATCGCTGAACGAAGACAAGCTAGATCAGGCGGAAAAACATCTCGATGAGGCCGCCAAACTGGCGCCGAATCACCCCGACATTTTGTATATGCAAGGTGTTCTCTATTTAAGGCAAAAGCATTTTGAGAAAGCGCAGGGTGCGTTAGAGAGAGCCACGCAAATTGATCCAAAAAATGCGCACGCATTCTCAGCGCTTGGGATGGCTTTTGTGGATGAGGGCAAGTACGACTTGGCGATTCCGCCTTTGCAGCAGTCGTTGCAGTTGGATTCTGTCAGTTGGGAAACGCACTGGACACTGGCCAGCGCGCTTTACCGTCAAGAGCAATATGACGGAGCGCTGAAAGAGTCGCAGATGGCGTTGAGTCAATCGCACGGAGTACAGCCAGCGGTTGAGTTGTTGCTTGCGCAAACGCAGACCGCAGTTGGTAAATTTGAGGATTCGGCGGAAACTCTCCGGGCTTTCATCAAAAATCATCCGAATGACAAGGGCGTTGCGACGGCGCGGAAGTGGCTGGATCGCATGGCCGCGGACGGGAAAATTCGAAAGCAGTGAGAATTAACTCGCGACAAAGACTTACAAAGGGGAGCAAACAGACAGGCATTCGAATGATTGTTTATTAGTACTGTTACTTGACTAGATAATTTTCCTGTGCTATACTCTTTTATGAAATCGCCGCACTTTTCCCCTAACCCCTTTGCTTTCCGCACTTACGCAAATCCCATCCCTCAACTCTTTTCTTTTCAATACATCCGCGCATCCTTTATAAGTGTTCATTCTAAAGGGACTTCAACTCCTTTGTATTCACCACTTACAGAGATTGCGTTGCTAACTTCTTTAGAATCTGCACATACAAAAACAAGGGGGGTGGGGGGCCTATGCTTTGGAGGATAATTTTGCGTAACCTAATCTACCGAAGTGCCCGCTCACTGTTGCTCGGTATCTGCTTTTTGCTCTGCGTTTTGGGAACGGCTGGCCAAGAACCCGCTAGCATTTTGCCGCCTCCAGTACATTTCACGTCCGAACAGGATCATCAGCGGCTGATGGATTTACTCGGCATCAAGGAACTACGCCGCGGGCCGGACGGCAATCCCAAATCGCCCAACGCAGCAAATGTTGACGAATCTAAAGTGCCGCCATACACATTGCCGGATCCTCTCCGTTTCAATAACGGCAAAGAAGTGAAAACGGCGAAGGAATGGTGGGAAAAGCGTCGGCCGGAAATCGTGGAAATTTTTGACCGCGAAATTTACGGCCGTGTTCCTGCGAACACGCCAACCGTAAAGTGGGAAGTGAAGGAGACTACGCAAGAGGAAAAGGAAGGCGTGCCGGCAATTACAAAAACGCTTGTGGGACACGCCGACAATTCGGCGTATCCACAAATTACGGTCGACATTCAACTCACGCTGACTACTCCGGCAAACGCGCGCGGACCAGTGCCGGTCATGCTTGAATTTTCCATCAGTCCAGAAATCATTCAGAGGATGAAACAAAGGCTGACACCGGAGCAGTGGGCAAGTTTTGTCGGAACCGGCCCGAGCTGGCAGCGCCAAGTTTTGGCCAAAGGTTGGGGGTACGCGCAGATCATCACCAATACCATTCAGGCCGACAACGGCGAAGGTCTCACGCAGGGAATCATTGGCCTAATCAATAGAGGGCAACCGCGCAAGCTGGATGACTGGGGCGCGTTGCGCGCCTGGGCTTGGGGAGCGAGCCGCGCGTTGGATTATTTTGAAACGGACAAAGCGGTTGATGCGAAGCAGGTGGGAATCGAGGGACTCTCGCGCTATGGAAAAGCGGCGCTCGTTGCCATGGCCTATGATTCAAGATTTGCAATTGGTTTCATCGGGTCGTCCGGAGAAGGGGGCGCGAAAATTCTTCGCAGAAAATTTGGCGAGCAGGTCGAAAATGTTGCGTCCGCCAACGAATATCATTGGATGGCGGGAAATTTCTTGAAGTACGCTGGACCGCTTACACCGAATGATCTACCTATAGACGCGCATGAGTTGATTGCGTTGTGTGCGCCGCGCCCTGTGTTCATCAGCAGTGGCTCACCGCAGCTCGAAGGTGGGTGGATAGATGGAAAGGGAATGTTTCTCGGAGCAGTCGGCGCGGGGCCGGTATACAAATTGCTCGGCAAGAAGGATCTTGGAACGACCGAATTTCCACCTATCGAAACTGCACTGGTTGACGGCGAGGTTGCGTTTCGGCAACACACAGGTGGGCATACAACCGGCCCGAATTGGCCAACTTTTTTAACTTATGCAGGGCGTTACATGAAAACGACGGACGGATCCGCTTCGCATACTGCAACTAGTTCGAAAAATTGAAACGAAGATTGAATGTCCGGGACGCCCAAGTGTTTGAGGCGTAAGGTCCTTGGTCATCGCTGGAAGGCTGCGTCGTCGAGTCTTATTCCAGCGCGTTCATCCGCAACCGCTTCAACCGACATGATGTGAATTTTGCTTACGATTCCCTAATTATTCCATCAGGACTTTCTGACGTGCCATTTCTTAGGATTTAGTGATTACGCGGCGAGACCTGCGGACAGCAGCGCATTTCAGACTTCTGCGGTCTGCCAAAGTTCGAAGAAGGCGCCGTCGCCTGCCGAGAAAGGTGTAGTCATGTCAAACAACTTGGAGAATGTCGAGGAGTCGATCGGTCACTGTAGTGTGTGCGGTCGCGAGAGCGAGTTGGTCGGGCTCCCCGGAAGCCCACAGAAGTCCTGCCTTGGATGCAGTGGAGATTTGGCAATAGCCGCCTTGTTGATTACCGAAATAGATGCGGCGACGTTCGCTGGAAGAAATGCGAATGGGTTGATTTCCGAGTTCGCAGAGATTAGCAACCGGATGCTTCACCGGGCGCAATCCGCAGAACAAGGAATCTAGCTTTTTCCTTTCCCGCCATGCTAAGTGGTTAGTTTTGGGTCGTATTACTAATGGCTTCTTATGAATTCTTTATGGATCGCTCAGGACTTCCTGACGGACGTTTCGCTATGTTGGTCTACGGAGTGGGACGGCCAGTTCGTCGAATTTGCACCATGAAGCGTACGTCGGGCATTCCGCTCCCCGGGTCATGGCTCTCATCGTCTTAATAGCGATTTGTTTTTTTGCCTGCATCTTCCTTCTTTTCGTCCTACTCAAATGGATGCGAGACGCGAAGCGTCAGGCGAAAACTCGTCCTGGAGTTGATAACAAAGTGGACAAGAAACGTGAGGAGAAACGCTCACGTGTCGTTGATTTCCGGAGGGCAGTGGAAAGGCGTGATCGCTCTAAGTTTGGGGCACACCGCGTGCCCACCATCACGGAGCTGTCGCGGATTCAGAAGTCTTGGTACGAACGCGAACGAATCGCGTACGAGAGGATCGCGAGATCGTTCGAACCGGGCAAAAGAAGCTAGGAGAGAAGAATGGACATTTTCAAGTGGAAGAGACTTGGGTCGCTGATGTTGGCTAGCGTGTTCTGCGGAAGTGCGGTTAGCGCTTCTGCGTTTGCGGATGACGATGGCAAGAACCAGCCGCCAGCCAAGCCGGCAGCGGTAAAGGTTGATGCGCCTGCTCCATTGACGGAGCGCGAGCGGCAGCTGCTGGATCGCGTGGAGCAACTCGAAAAACGCATGGCCGAGCTTGAGGGTAAAGCCCAACCGGCTGCGGCGGCTGCCGTGGCTTCACCAGCGAGCGCCGGTTCTTCTGCGGGTTCTTCAGAAACCGCCGGCGTTGCTCCTGTTGCGCCAGGCACGGCCTCTTCTTCAGGCGTCACCAATGTTGCGACCGCCGGAGGCGTCCAGCCACCAGCGACGGAAAAGAGTGCATCGGGTGCAGCCAAACCAAAAAAGGCAGAGCCGTTTGCTTTTGCAGATTTCACGTGGCTGACCGGCAACGCCCGCACAAAAGAATCTCCGATGGATACCAAATTCTTCACGCCAGAAATCAGGGCGGACGTTGACTACGTCTACGACTTCGCACATCCGAAAGACGACACGATAGGCGGCTCCAGCGAAGTTTTCAGATCCAGTGAAGTGCAGGTGACCCAATTGGGTGTCGGTGGCGATTTCCATTATGACAATGTACGCGCCCGGCTAATGACCCAGTTTGGTTTGTACTCACAAACGACACCGCGCAACGACGCCAGCCCCTCGCGCGGCCAATGGAATCTGGACAACGCTTACCGATATATTTCAGAAGCATATGGTGGCTACCACTTCAACGCACTGCATGGAGTGAATGTTGACGCGGGCATCTTCATGTCGTACGTCGGATTGTTCAGTTACTACCAATTCGACAACTGGGCCTATCAACCGTCCTACGTTTCGTCGAACACGCCCTGGTTTTTCAATGGTGTGCGGGTGCAAATATTTCCCACCGAGCATTTGAAGATCGAGCCTTGGTTTGTAAATGGTTGGCAGTCTTACGGACGTTTCAACAACCGGCCCGGATTCGGCTTGCAAGTTCTATGGCGGCCAAACGGATGGCTATCGGTTCTCGGCAATCAGTACATGTTGGGGGAAGACGCGCTGAACACTCCGGGCCGTGTGCGCTATCACACCGACGACAGTATTCAGATCAAATACTACGACAATCCGGAACGATTTCTGGATAAGGCTGCGTTCTCGCTCACCGGCGATATGGGCTGTGAACATGGCGGCGGCGTTAGTTGTGCCGGTGGATCTGCCAAGGGACCGAAGCAGAGCTTTCTGGGCTATATGTTCTACAACCGCTTGTGGTTCGACAACGACAGGTACGGTCTGACTATCGGCGGCGGACAAATCAACAATCCCGGGCGTTATTTGGTTCTGCTACCGCCAATCAACGGAGCCACTGCGACCTCCGGAACACCCTACTTTACTGAGAACCCTGGGGACCCATACAAAGCGTGGGACGTGTCTGGAACGTTTGATTGGATGCCAAGCCAATACATTACTTTCCGGTGGGAGTACAACCACCGAGCAGCAAACGTACCGTACTTCTCGGGTTCGGGTGGCGTGACGCCTCCGGGCGGCAATACAGGAACACCAGGTGGGTTCGTGTGCTTGGCTGGCTTTTCGACCTGCAACGGCTCGCCGGCAAACACGTGGTTCCCCGATCTCCGTAAGAGCGAAAACCGGGCGACCATCGCCATACTTGTGAAGTTTTGAGAACTGCAATACGAAAAGAAGTTAAGAGGGAAAAGTCATGCTGGATGTGATTTTTATCGCCGCGACTGTTCTGTTTTTCACAGTTGGAATCTTCTACGTTCGCGGATGCGAACGCTTGAAATAGGAGTGAGCTATGCATGCAGGTGATGCCGCATTACTGGTGATTTGCGCGCTTCTCTTTGGCTATTTGCTATACGCCTTGTTGAAAGCGGAGGAGTTCTAGTTCATGACAGCGAACGGCTGGTTTCAAATTGGATTGTTTCTTTTCGTGATTCTGCTGGTGACGAAACCGCTCGGTGTGTTTATGACACGCGTGTTCAACCGGGAAAAGACATTTCTCGATCCGGTGTTTCGGCCCGTCGAGAAACTCGTCTATCGGTTGATTGGCGTCGATGAAAATCGCGAGATGCGCTGGACGGAGTATGCGGTTGCCATGCTTCTGTTCAGCGGTGTATCGATGACAGTCCTTTATTTGATCGAGCGCACTCAGAAATGGCTTCCGCTCAATCCGCAGAAATTTCCCAACGTTGAACCGGGATTGGCCTTTGGCACAGCGGCATCGTTCACCACAAACACCAACTGGCAGGTGTACAGCGGCGAGTCGACGATGAGCTACCTCACCCAGATGGCAGGGTTGGCTTATCACAACTTTGTATCCGCCGCCGTCGGTATCGTTCTCGCGATCGTAGTAATTCGCGGCATCGCGCGCAAAGAAACGGACAAACTCGGAAACTTCTGGGTCGATACAACACGTTGTCTTCTCTGGGTATTACTGCCCATATGCCTGGTGGGTTCACTATTCCTGGTATCTGAAGGAGTCGTGCAGAATCTCAAGCCGTATACAACCGTCGATCTGATTCAGCCGTACACCGCACAAGTCACCGGACCGGATGGGAAAACTACAACGCAAACCGTAACCCAACAAGTGATTGCACAAGGGCCGGTTGCCTCACAGGAAGTGATCAAGGAGTTCGGCACCAATGGCGGCGGATTCTTCAATGCAAACAGTGCTCATCCCTTCGAAAATCCCACGCCACTGTCGAACTTTTTTGAAATGATCCTGATTTTTGCAATTCCATCGGGCCTGACTTATACGCTCGGCCGCATGACCGGATCGCAGCGTCACGGTTGGGCGGTCTGGGCGGCGATGGCGTTTTTGTTTTTCGCCGGTGTGACGGCCACGTATTGGGCGGAAGCCAGAGGCAATCCGCTCCTGGCCGGTACCGACCAGCACGCCAGTGAACTGCAAGCCGGCGGGAATATGGAAGGCAAAGAAGTAAGGTTCGGTATCGCGAACTCCACGCTGTTCGCCACTGTCACAACCGACGCCAGCTGTGGCGCGGTGAACGGCATGCACGATTCGTTCACACCGCTCGGAGGCATGATTCCTCTCATCAATATCATGCTGGGTGAAGTTGTTTTCGGAGGTGTCGGCGCGGGCCTCTACGGAATTTTCGTTTTTGTGGTTCTTGCCGTTTTCATTGCTGGGTTAATGGTTGGCAGAACTCCCGAGTATCTGGGCAAGAAAATTGAATCGTACGACGTCAAGATGGCCATGCTCGCCGTATTGATTTTAACGTGCACGATCCTGGTTTTTTCCGCTATCTCGGTGGTTAAGCCGTACGGAACCGCCGGCATAACCAATCCCGGGCCGCACGGGTTGTCGCAGGTGCTCTACGCATACGTTTCGTCGACGGGCAACAATGGCTCGGCATTTGCCGGGATCAGTGCGAACACCATGTGGTACAACACGACCACGGCTGCCGCTCAACTCCTCGGCCGCTTCTTCATGATCATTCCGGTACTCGCTATTGCCGGAAGCCTGGCGAAAAAGAAGATAGTTCCAGAGTCTGCCGGAACATTTCCGGTAACCGGTGGGCTGTTTGCTGGCTTGCTGGTGTCTACCATTTTGATCGTTGGCGCTCTCACATTTTTTCCGGCTCTAAGTCTTGGGCCGATTCTCGAACACTTGCTGATGAACGCAGGAAAGGCTTTCTGAGGTATTTATGGACCCGGTCGCTCAAATCAGAAAAAAATCTCTCGCCGATAGCGCCATTCTTTCGCGGGCGATCCTCGATTCTTTTCGCAAACTTGATCCGCGCACGATGGTCAAAAATCCGGTGATGTTTGTCGTGGAAGTGGGCGCGGTTGTGACCACAATTCAACTGGCATGGAACGCCCTTCATCACGCAGGACAGTTCGGTTTTGGGCTGCAAATTACACTTTGGCTGTGGTTCACGGTCCTTTTTGCGAACTTCGCCGAAGCCATGGCGGAAGGCCGCGGCAAAGCACAGGCAGACACGTTGCGCAAAGCGCGAGCGGAAACGCAAGCACATCGCTTGCTGAGTGACGGCAGTATCGAAGCCGTGGTCAGTTCGAAACTGCGGTCTGGGGACATCGTTGTTGTCGCGGCTTGTGAGTTCGTTCCTGGAGATGGCGAAGTGATCGAAGGCGTTGCTTCGGTTGACGAATCCGCGATCACTGGCGAGTCCGCTCCGGTCATCCGCGAATCCGGCGGAGATCGTTCGGCAGTTACGGGCGGAACGCGTGTTCTCTCCGATGAAATCAAGATACGCATCACTTCGAACCCAGGTGAGACTTTTCTCGATCGTATGATCAAGCTGGTCGAAGGGGCTTCGCGTCAGAAAACACCGAACGAGATCGCACTGAACATCCTGCTGGCAGGTCTCACGATCATTTTTCTGCTGGCTGTGGTGACGTTGCAACCGTTTGCCGTTTATTCCGGAGCTCCGCAGAACGTTTTCGTCCTGGTTTCACTCCTTGTGTGCCTCATACCGACAACGATTGGCGGGCTTCTCTCGGCTATTGGAATTGCCGGCATGGACCGCATGATTCAGCGGAATGTTATCGCGATGTCGGGGCGTGCCGTGGAAGCGTCAGGCGACGTCGATGTGCTTCTGCTCGACAAAACGGGAACGATTACTCTCGGGAACCGAGCGGCTACTCAATTCTTTCCTGCGCCAGGCATCGAAGAAACGTATCTTGCCGATGCCGCGCAACTTTCTTCTTTAGCTGACGAAACGCCGGAGGGCCGATCCATTGTTGTGTTAGCGAAGGAACGCTACAAGCTCCGCGGACGCGATCTCTCCTCGCACGGCACGACGTTCATTCCGTTTTCGGCACAAACCAGAATGTCTGGCGTAGACATCGACGGCCGCGAAATCCGCAAAGGCGCGTTGGAGGCGATCAGTCGACTCAGCAATGGCCGCGGCAACAGCATTCCGAACGAACTGGAAGTTTGCGTCCGAGAAATTTCCAATGGTGGTGGAACGCCGCTGCTAGTTGCGGAGAACGGCCGCGTGCTTGGCGCAATTGCACTGACAGACATCGTCAAAGGAGGCATGAAAGAGCGCTTCGACCATCTTCGCGCCATGGGAATTCGCACGATGATGATCACAGGCGACAACCCGTTGACGGCAGCAGCAATCGCACGCCAAGCCGGCGTGGACGATTTCCTCGCCGAAGCGAAGCCCGAAGACAAGATGGCCCTGATCAAGCGCGAACAGGCAAAGGGGAAACTTGTTGCCATGACCGGCGACGGTACGAATGACGCTCCCGCGCTCGCTCAGGCGGACGTTGGCGTAGCCATGAACACCGGCACACAAGCCGCAAAAGAAGCTGGCAACATGGTGGATCTCGATTCCAACCCTACGAAGCTGATCGAAATCGTTGAAATCGGAAAGCAACTTCTTATCACACGAGGCGCCTTGACGACGTTCTCCGTCGCGAACGATGTGGCCAAATACTTCGCCATTATTCCGGCGATGTTCGCGGGAGCATTTCCAGTACTGAATGTGCTGAACGTAATGCATCTTCATACTCCGCAATCAGCAATTTTGTCCGCGGTAATTTTCAACGCGTTAATCATCATTGCTCTGATTCCGCTCGCGCTCCGCGGCGTCCGCTATCGCCCATTGGGCGCGGCGGCTCTGTTGCAGCGCAACCTATTGATTTACGGCGTAGGCGGGATCATTGCGCCATTTATCGGAATCAAGTTCATCGACGTATTGCTGACGTATCTTCGGGTTGTTTGAGGAACATATGAAAAAGAATCTTCTGATCGCGCTCTGGTTCACTTTGGTCACGACAGTCATGTTTGGAGTTTTGTATCCCCTCGCGATCACGGGCCTTGCTCAAGTGCTTTTTCCTGATCGAGCCAACGGACAGCTCATCCAAAAGAACGGAAAGATTGTCGGTTCAAGAATCATTGGACAATCCTTTAGTGGACCGGGCTATTTTCATTCGCGGCCGTCTTTTGCGGGAACGGGATATGACGCTACGGCCAGCAGTGGATCGAATCTAGGCCCTACCAACAAAGCGCTGTTGGAGCGAGTAAAGGGGGACGTTCAGAAATTGCAGGCGGAAAATCCCAACGCGGCGATTCCCATCGATTTGGTGACAACGTCGGGTTCGGGCCTTGATCCTGAAATCTCACCAGCCGGCGCTGAATTCCAGATAGCGCGTGTGGCGCGCGAACGCGGCGTGAAACAGGAAGATATCCGCACGCTTGTCCGAAAACATACAAAGGGGAGGGAACTGGGATTTCTCGGGGAGCCCCGCGTGAACGTTCTGGAATTGAATCTTGATCTGGACTCCGTTCACAAGCAGTAGGTAAGGATGCGCTACTGAGTGATGGGGAATAATAGACGTGATTTGGCCGGGGCGCCCGGATTTGAACCGGGGGGCCTACTGCGGCGCCCGAGGTAAGAGCGGAAACGCTAAGTATTTGGTTCGTCTGTGAGTCAGGTAGAAATCCTGAGCGAGAGGCGACCCTCGCCGTCACAGTTTATTGGCTGTGCGGAACGTCCGAAACAATGCCGCACTGCACAAAGTGGAGATCGCTGTCCCAAGCCACAAGGCCGCTGAGATCGAGTAACGTATGATGACCGCACCCAACGCCGCACCCAAAAACATTGCGACGACCGACGTAACCCTTCTCGCCAATCTCGGGTTGTCGCCGTTCGCTATCGAAGAGTCCGCGCCGATGCCCGTGATCGTTAGTGTCAGGACCGTTGTCGTCAGATCGGGTATTGCGAGCTTGCGAACAGCGGCATTCCGTGTGCCCATCGCGAGCGCCGTGAGGGCGATGAGAGCAAACGGTTGAAAAGAATGTTCCAGCAAGTCGCTTCTGTATCCGATGGCGCACAACGACGCAGCAAGGAGAAAGACGACTTCCAGCAGGAACGCTTGTGCCGCGAAACGAATCTGTGAATCGACGCCGGCTCGGGCCATGATCCGTCCACCAAGTATCGCCCCTACAAGAAACGACAACAGCGCCGTCGACGAGTGCGTGATGGACAGTCCGGGTACGCGCACTGTCGCAAACGCCAGAATCACGACATTCCCCGTCATGTTCGCCGTGAAGACGCGCCCGAGCGATAGGAAACTGACAGCGTCAACGAGGCCAGTGACCATCGTCATTCCGAGCAGAGCGTACGCTATGGTCCTTTCAGCGGTTGGACTGCTCGTCATGAACAACTAAGCGACCGAGTATATTGGTTATTGCTCATTGTCGCCCTCCCTCTGGAAACATGGCATTTGCATGGGGCCTTCTTCGGGTCGCCGATTTCTTGCAACACATCCCAACGCTCTATGGGCTTGTCGTCCGCATTCATCTTGCATTTCAAGAGCACGTCTGTCGAGTCACGCAGATGCTCTAGAATTTGTAACCGGTCCAGAGCGCCCAGTAATTGAGGTTGCGACTTGGTTGGCTTTCTTTCACGAACTTGCCCGCATAAAAGATTCCGTAGTCGGCTTGAAACCACAGATGGCGATTCGCCTGCCAGCGCACTTCCGTGCCCGGACGGTGCCCGACGAAACGCGCATTGCTCTTTCCTGCAGGAATGATCAGAAATCCAGGAACGGAATACACTCCATCTCGCAGGCTCTCCCTCCATTGAAAGATCCAATCGACGGAGGCAGTCACGCTGTGCGGCAGCGTCGCTTCAACGCGAGGGTGTACGTCAATAAAGTTGATGGGGCCGGGGCCAGCCGTGGCGAGAACGCCAAAATAATTGCCCTTCGGAAACAATGGATTGAACGTACCGAGTGTATTCGTCCTCGGGTCGTCGCCGCTCGAGATGTCAGCTTTAGCGCTGAATCGCGGTTTGAGCGGGATGTTCGGAAACCGGTAGCCGGTTTCCGATGCCACTGTCCAGGCGCGTATGTTTGCGGAACCGAAGGTTCCGAATTGCCAAAGCGCCTCGTCGTCGAAATCCCAGCCGGGCTTCGTTTGCGCGATTGGACTAGAGAGACGTGCACCGATGCTGTGCCGCACTTCGTGGCCGGCACCTCGGTTGAATGCAGCAGTTTTTCGATCGAGGCCAAGATAATAAGTGTCCAGCGTGATGGTCTTCGTCAAAGGTCGGACGCCGTATACGCCCCAAAATCCGACAGCGTGATTGGGTGCATTGTCAAAAAATCCTGGCTTGTCCAGGTCTGGGCGCACGGCGAAGCCGTCAATCTGCCAAGAACCGACACCGGCTTTTATCTTGAACCCGTCAAAGCTTAAGCGCACATTGGGGCCTTCGCGAACATCGATCAGTCGTCCAGAGCCATACTCCAACTCATGTCTCCCGGCTCTGAACTTGATCCAGTTGCGTTCATTTCCCGTTCCGACTTCGAAAAATGCTGTTTGGAAATCGAGCTTTTTTTCGTCGATCGGTCTCGGTCCGCCGATGCGATAAGAATTGAGACCACTTTTGAGTTCCACGAACGAGCGAACGTGCTTGCCGTAGTGAACGTCGAAATAAAGCATGTACCGTTCGTTGAAATAGCCATTCATGAACGGCTGTTGGCCCCAGTTGTCGTTTCCGATCTGTTCCCAAACCTCGCGGGCTTCGCCGCCGATGGATAGGAACCAGTCATTTCGACCGGAGCGCAGACGAATATATTTGATGGGATCCCAAAACTCCTGCCGGTTAGCCGGATCAGCGAGAAAACTCCAGTCATCGTCCTCGCGGAGTAAGTGATAGATCCGTGCCGGTGCCGGAGACTCAGCGGTGGGAACTGATTGCCCTCGCGAGAGTGGCGGCATCGCGAGAGACACGACCATTAGGATCATCAACGTTCGCATGTAAGTCTTCGGTCCAATCCCACGTGAGGCACTGCGCTTCGCGGATCATCGTCAGAAGTCGTTTGCCCTTCTCATTTCTTTAATACCGAGTGGATTTCCGCGATGTATCCTCCGGGGAACTGCACGACAACGGCTTCTCGTTCGTCGGTCTTATACGGAGGTACGAGCACGTCGACGCCGCTGGCTTTGGCTTTAGTGAGCGTGTCCGTCACATTCGTCACCTCATATCCGGTCGTCTCCCTGCCGTACGGATATGGAAGATGACCGTCGGTAACGAGCGCGGTCAGCTTGCCGAACTTCGATTCGATCCTCAGTCGTCGATAGGTTTCCGTGGGCCTTCCGATTTCGACGCCCGGTGCGCGCGGTTCATCAGAGACGACACTCCCGTGAGAAAACGCGAGAAAGCTGGAAACAAATGCATCCACGCGGTCCTGCGAGACATAGACTCGATTCTCCGGAATAGTTTGGAGCGGGGCATAAGATGGCGCGGTGGTATGCCAGTAGAGTTGTGTGTTCACGCCACCCGGCCATTGAATGATCGCGTCTCGGCCAATTGGATCGTTGAAGGGAGCGACTATGACATCTGCGCCCGTGTCCTTGGCGGTGCGGATCGCAGCGTCCATATCAGTGACCAGATAGCCGGTGCGCTCCAACCCGAATGGATACGGAACCGGCGTTTTGAATCCGAACACGGATACCGTACCTACAGGAGTCATGACCAGCTGCGACATGGTGGTGCTGGGTGTCGGAGTTACGGTGAAAACGCCCTGCTTGGTTGTTGTGCCGCCGAACGTGGCAATCAGGCTCGCAACAAAACGGTCAAAGTCCTGTGGAGCAACGTAGACATGCGCCGTGTCGTACTGCGGTCCAACCGCCACGCCCGGTGCTTTGGTTGTCTGGACACCTTGGGCAAATGTGCTGAAGTATCGGGATTCACTCGCGAACCCAATCGTGAGAAGTATCGCGACTGATGTTCCGGCGAGAATTCTGTTCAACCGCATTTGTCTCTCCTAATTGCCGATCATCTAATCCCACGAAACACATTCGTGTGTCTGCCTGCGCTAAGGAGTGTCGGATGGATGCGGCCGATCGTAGCGCTCACCGACGAGGCATACGGATGCGGCGCGCGAAACGTCGAGCTTTTTCGTCTGAATCCAAACCCCGAACTGTTCGCCAAGCACCATCCCCAAGAGGCCGAGTAAAGCGACGATGGGCGGCGCCGGACTCTTCACTCGGATAAGTCCGTAGAGCACACCCACTCCGAGACCAACAACGAAAGATAAAAACAACACCTTCATTCGGATCCCTCCAGCCACGCGTGAATCAGAATGCAAAGCAGTCGCAACCCAACCCCCATAGGCCAAATTCACCCAGCACTTGAAGGTGCGATCGCATCCCGCCATGCGCTGATGCCGTAACATGCGAACAAGAAGCGGAATGAGACGCGCCAACCACTTGATTCGACTGCTTGGCATAACCTCCGTACTCTTTGACAGGAGACCAGCCTGGGCTCACTGGCAGCGGAGGCGGCGCGAGGTTAAGGAATTCTGCATTGGCGTGAACGATCTTCCCGCCGACGATGGTTAGTATCGATTCCAAATGCTTGATCTCTTCTTCCGGAATGGAAAAATAGTCGCCAGAGAGAACCGCCAAGTCTGCCAGTTGGCCAGGAGCAATCGCTCCTTTTTTGCCGTCTTCGGTTGAAAACCAGCTGCTCCCCATCGTGTAGAGCTTGAGCGCTTCCTCACGATCCAATCGGTTCTCTTGCGGATAAAGACTGAGACCCCCGACGGTCTTACCGGTGATAAGCCAGTACAGAGAAAGGTAGGGGTTGTAGCTCGAAACGCGGGTTGCGTCGGTGCCGGCTCCCACTGGAACACCCATTTCCAGCATGCGTCGTATCGGCGGCGTGCGTTTGGCTTGTTGTGAGCCGTACCGCGCGACGAAATATTCTCCCTGGAAGGCCATGCGGTTCTGCACAGCGATGCCGCCGCCAAGCGCTCTGACGCGCTCGATGTTGCGGTCGGAAATTGTTTCGCAGTGATCGAAGAACCAATGCAGGCCGTCGAAGGGAATCTCGCGGTTCACCTCTTCATAGACATTGAGTGCCCGCTCGATGGTTTCGTTGTAGGTAGCGTGCAAGCGAAACGGCCAGCGATTCTCCACGAGATGGCGAATCACCGCCTTCAGCTCGCTTTCCATTGCTGGGAGCATGTCCGGGCGCGGCACGAGAAAATCTTCGAAGTCCGCGGCGGAGAAAGCCAACATTTCACCCGCGCCGTTGACTCGATAGAAGTCGTCGCCCTCGCCGGGCTTCGTCATCTTGGTCCAGCTCTGAAAGTCAGCCAGTTCCTGTTTCGGTTTCTGCGTAAAGAGGTTGTATGCGAGGCGAATCGACAGCTCGCCATTGCGATGCAGTTCGTTCACTACGCCATAGTCGTCGGGATAGTTCTGAAATCCGCCTCCGGCGTCGATCGCGCTGGTGATGCCGAAGCGATTGAGCTCGCGGAAGAAGAGCCGCGAAGAATTGAGTTGATCTTCGCGGGAGAGCTTTGGTCCCTTTGCGAGCGTGGAATAGAGAATGTTGGCGTTGGGGTTGGCGATGAGAAGACCCGTGGGATTTCCGTGGCGATCGCGCTGAACCTCACCAGCCGGGAAATCTGGAGCGTTCTTGTCATAGCCCACCGCACGCAACGCCGCTGCGTTCAATATGGCTCGGTCATACAAATGCATGATGAACACGGGTGTGTCTGGGGCAACTGCGTTGATCTCATCGAGCGTAGGCATCCGGCGTTCGGCGAATTGGAATTCCGTCCAGCCTCCTATCACCCGGACCCATTGCGGCGCGGGAGTTCGTGCAGCTTGTTCTTTCAGCATCCGCAATGCATCCGCGAGGGAAGGGACACCGTCCCAGCGCAATTCCAAGTTGTAGTTGAGCCCGCCCCGGATCGGATGCATGTGTGAATCGTTGAGGCCGGGGATGACGGTTCGCTGGCGCCCGTCAATTACGTGCGTGTGCGGGCCGCGAAGACGGAGAATCTCGTCATCGTTGCCGACAGCAGCTATCTTTCCGGCCGTTATGGCGATCGCTTCGACAAACGAGGGGACCCCGTTCGTGGCGATCTTGGCGTTGTGCAATATGAGCTCAGCAGACACGGCGGTTTCCCTTTCAAGTTTTCCAAATGGATTGAGAAGGGCGGAGGAGGCTCCGCCCTTCATGTTTTACTTGTGAGCTGCGAGGGCGGCTGGAACCATATATTCGGCAAACTTCGTTGCTGGCAAACCATGCACCATGGTGTAAGCGTATTCGACCCCCATACCATAGGCTCCGAGATGAGTTCTCACGATGTCCATGACAGCGTCGTAGGTTCCCTTCTGAGCCCAATCGCGTTGCCATTCGAGCATGACCTGCATTGAGGTGACCGGCTTTGCGCCGGCTTGAATGACGCGCTTCATCGCATTGTCGTGAGCAAGCTGGCTCACATCGCCGCAGCAATCTTCCACGACATAGACTTCGTAGCCGTCATGAATCGCCTGCACCGCGGGAAACGCAACACACACTTCTGTCCAGAGTCCGGCCAGAACGATCTTCTTGCGGCCGGTTTTCTCGATTGCCGCAACGAAGTTCTTGTCATCCCAGGAGTTCATTGAGGATCGCTCGATCGGCTCCTGGCCGGGAAATACCGCGCGGAGCTGCGGCCACATATTTCCGCTGAAAGACTTCGTCTCGACCGTGCTTAAGACAACAGGCACATTGAAGACCTTTGTGGCTTTTCCGAAGGCCACGGTGCTGTTGATAATAGACTGTCGATCGAAGTTGCTGACCCCGAATAGCATCTGTGGTTGATGATCGATCAGGGCCACAACGCAATTGTCAGGTGTCAAGAGCCCCTTCTCGCTGAGTTTCGGACGATTGCTGTTTGATGATTGTTGAGCCATACGATTTCGGATTCCCCTTTCAAATGTCGACTTGAAAATTGGCGCTATGAGGGAAAGCAACTGCGTGTCCAACGCCGAACATGCGGGTCAGAATCGACAATCCGTCTTGTTTTCAACAGAAAGGAGACGGTAAGTTAGAATGAGGAATTCCTCTTGCAGCTATGTCACGTCAAGGATTTGACGATAAGGTCGAGGTCCCGACTGAGTCCCCGAGCTCTTGCACGCTGCGCAGATGTAGCAAGCCCGCGCAGACCTTCGCGTAATCTCTGGCGGTATCGCTGATCACACAGCGTTTCCGATTTCTTTCTGCACCGAATTCGCAAGGTTTTCGATTCTACGGTGCAGGGAAAGGAACGCTTGGAATCGATTCCGCCGTGTCTGGTCTTCTCCTCGATGCGAGGCTACGTACATCCACGGACGCATTTTCTTGCCTGTAGTTGAATGGTGCACCCTGCTGGAGTACTTTATCTGCTCTCGCGCGATTTGATCAGGCTCGGGGCAGCGCTCAAGGTCTGGGCGGCAATTTTGGGACGCATGGAGATTTGGGAGGTAAATGGACACACTCGCTCAGCTGCGTGCCGACCCTTCCATCGTGAGTGTGTCACACGAGGAGCGCATTGAGTTGGTGGCTGACGGCGCGAGCGAAAGCTTTCAACCCGAAGCGATAGACGATTCCTGGCGAAGGTGTCTGCTCGACTTTCATGTCGACCCACGCAACAGCTCAGTACCCCATGTGCTCACAGAACGTGAGCTCAAGATCTCTCGTGAACCCCTGGGTAGCTTCCTACTCCAAGCCCAAGAAGAGATAGACCGCCTCTATGCCATTGTCCGTCCGCAGTCTTACGTAGTTCTCCTGTGCAACAGCGATGGAGTCGCCATCCACCATCGTGGCGACGAGAGCAAGGCTCACGAGTTCAAGCACTGGGGTATATGGCTGGGCGGCGTCTGGTCGGAGCAGGTCGAAGGCACAAACGGTATCGGCACCTGTATCACGGATCGACGGCCGGTTCTCGTGCATTGTGCCGGGCATTTTCGCAGCCGTCACACGCGGTTGAGTTGCGCCGGCGCGCCGATCTTCGATCCCCAGGGAGGTTTGCTGGGGGTGCTAGACGTTTCCAAAGTGCACCAGCAGTCTGACGATCAACCATTTCCCCTGCTGCTCCAGACGGTGGTCGTCTCCGCGCGAGCTATTGAAGAACGCATCTTTCGTAAGCACTTTCAGTATTGCTGGATATTGGCAGCAGCACCTTCAGACGATTCTGGATCCTCCCTGCTCCTTGCCATCGATGATCAGCAATCTATTATTGGCGGCGACCAAGCCGCTCGGAAGTTGTTCGCTCTGAACGACAAAAGCCTGGCGGACGGAATTCCTTTGTCTGCTGCCTTCGCCCTTGACCAATCACTCTTCCGCCGCACGGCCGACCGGGACATTTCAGTACGCCTGATGAGTGCCCGCGGAGACGGAGGTTGGTGGACAGCATTGCTTACGCCGCCTCTGAGCAGGTCTAAGGTCGCGCGCAGCTCGGCGGAAGCAGTGGTTCACTCGAGGGCGAGAATTAGTACTTTAGGGAGTTTGCTGTTGGACGCGGCACCGGAACCCAGCCGTGGCGGGTTGTCACCAGCTGTGACGCGCCGCGTCTGCGACTATATTGAGGGGCATCTCGACGAAAAGATCCGCCTCGATGGACTGGCCGCCCTGGCGGGGCTTTCCACCGACTATTTTGCACGGGCATTCCAGCAGTCACTTGGGGTGCCGCCGCACACGTATCTGTTGCGGCGACGCTTGGAACATGTGGAACACATGCTGCGGAAGACACATGCTCCGTTGTCGGAAATAGCCTTGGCGACTGGCTTTTCTGACCAAAGCCATCTCGCGCGGCACTTCCGGCGGTGGGCTGGAATGTCCCCGCGCCAGGTCCGCTGGTCGGAAGGGAACCCTATCCGTACAACGTAACCCAATGTGAAAGAGTAACTTAGCGAGCTAAGGTTGCTGACCAATGCGGGAGTGTTTCTCCGGAATCCTTCAACCCGGCCCCTGAGACGCATCCAATTGTGACCCAGATCACAATTCATCGGAAACATTCCAAACACGCCAAGTTTGTTCAAGACGACAAGATTCCGGCAGCGTCACAATCGGCGCACATGACCGAAAGGAGGGAAGCCAATGGAGAATCCCGAGATCAACCGCGTTCAACCAAACTCAGGTACAACAATGGGGCCGGCCGCCGAATGCGGATTTTCTGGGTGTATCATGCCCGCCATGGACTCATCAGGACCGGGATCGGAGCGTTTGAATGCCCAACTCCTGGTCGACTCGATTCCTGCGTTGATTCACACAGCCAGGCCCGACGGTTATCTCGATTACTTCAATAAACCTTGGCTGGAATACCTGGGCGTCACTTTGGACAAAGTGTCCGGCTGGAATTGGACCGCTTACGTTCACCCCGAAGACGTTGAAGGGATTGTGGCCAAGTGGCGAGCCTGCCTCGCGACTGGGGAAATCTTCGAGTACGAAACTCGCGTCCGCAGCGCGAATGGAGAATACCGCTGGATGTTCCATCGGAAAGTGCCACTTCGCGATGCAAACGGCAACATCGTCAAGTGGTATGGATCGAGCCTGGATATTGACGAGCGCAAAACGGCGGAAGAACTCTTGCGCCGCAACGCCGAGGAGCTGCAAAGAAGCGAGTTTTATCTTGGCGAAGGGCAGCGTCTTGCGCACATGGGAAGCTGGGCCTTAGATCCCGACGGTTTCTACTATTGGTCTCCCGAATTATTTCGAATTCACGGACTCAACCCGGCTAGCAAACCACCTAGTGTTCAGGAATACCTGGATTTGGTCCACCAACAGGATCGCGAGTCCATGGCAGACCTGATTAAGGGAATCCTGGCGGAAGCTGCGCCCTTCGACGCCACCAAGCGCATCGTGCGACGTGACGGTGAGGTCCGGTACATTCGTTGCGTTGGTGTTGCTGTTGCCGACAACCAAAGCCTGAAAAAGTACGTCGGCAGCGCCTTAGACGTTACGGAACACGAGCTCCTGACTCAGGAGCTCCGTCGGCGCGAAGCGTACCTGACGGAAGCTCAAAGGCTTAGTCGCACAGGCAGCTTCGGATGGAGACCTGATACCGGAGAGGTTGTCTGGTCAGACGAAACCTACCGTATCTTCGAGTACGACGACTCTGTCAGGCCAACAATAGATTCAGTGGTGCAGCGCGTCCATCCCGAGGACCGCGCCGACTTCAAAGACGTAACTAATCGCGCCCTTGCGGGAGCGACGGACTTCGAGCATGCCTATCGCTTGCTACTGCCTGATGGGCGAGTCAAGCACGTCCACGCCAAAGCTCACGTTTTACAGGATGCATCTGGCAATCGCGAGTTTGTGGGTGCGGCGATCGACATCACCGAGCATAAGACGGCCGAGAAAGCCCTCCGGAGCAGTGAAGCGTACTTGGCGGAAGCGCAAAGGCTGAGCCACACCGGCAGTTGGGCATGGAGTCCCGACACCGACGTCAGGTATTGGTCGGAGGAATGCTATCGCGTTCTGGGTTTTGATCCACGGGATGGTTTGCCCCAGATGGAACAACTCATCCAACGAATTCATCCCGACGATCAACGGGCGTTCGGGGAATCTGCCAAGAGGGCCAAGCACAAAAAGTTGGACGAAGAAGTGACTTATCGCATTGTGCATCCGAATGCCGCCGTCAGGGACATTCACAGCATTGGTCATCCTGTATTCAGCCCGTCCGGCGAACTCATCGAATTCACAGGTACTGTGATCGACGTCACTGAACGTAAACGAGCAGAGGAGGAACTGCGCAGAAGTGAAATGGAGCTCCGGCAAATGCTGGACTTTACGCCTCAGCTTGTTTCGGTATTCGGTCCCAACCGCGAACGCCTTTACGCCAATCGCGTGGTGTTCGATTACCTCGGCATTGGCCTTGATGAGTGGCGGCAGAGCAGCACTGGCACTCACATTCACCCTGATGATTCCGAAAGGGTAAAGGCTTGTTGGGAACGTGCTTTGGAAAGCGGCTCTGGTTACGACGTGGAGTTGCGGCTGCGCAAACATGATGGAAGCTATCGTTGGTTTCTGGCTCGCTACAATCCGGTGCGCGACGACAAGGGACAGATCATGCGCTGGTATGTTGCGGGTACCGATATCGAAGACCGGATGCAGGCCGAAGACAGGCTTCGCCACGAAAACGTCGCTCTGAAACGAGCCGAAGAAAAGATCCGGGAACAGGAAGCAGAGCTTCGACAGATGCTGGATCTCACGCCGCAGCACGTTCACGTACTGGCCGCCGACGCGACTCTTGTTTATACCAATGAGGTGGCGCTCAAGTATCACGGACTCGCCCTGGATGAGTGGAGGGAGCGTCCGTTTACAGAGTGGCGGGCTGACGAGGTTCCATTCACGATCTTCCACCCAGACGATAGGGAACGCCTCATGGGCGAACTGAAAAACAAATTCTTAAGCGGGTCTCCCCACGAGACCGAAGCGCGGTTGCTCAGAGACGATGGCAAGTATCGATGGTTCCTTTTCCGCTTCAACCCGCTGCGAGATCGACAAGGGTGCGTTATGCGCTGGTATGTCGCGAGTACCGATATTGAAGACCGCAAACGGGCTGAGGAGAAACTGCAACAAGAAAACGTCGCGCTGCGTGAAGAAATCGACAAAGCCTCGATG
>DATMMW010000022.1:0-5203 GCA_035569555.1 Candidatus Dormiibacterota bacterium
CACTTTGCCGGGGAGCGCTTCCGTAGGAAGCGGCAGTCAGGACGTCCCATGTGCTAGCAGGGAGGTGCAAACCCGATCGTGCTCGACGCGATAGTTTCCAACAAAACTTTCAGGAATGCAACCTGGGTGCCAAATTGTCTCTGCAAATTTCAAATTTCAGAGCTTGCAAATTCGTCCTTTCGTTCGAATTCTTCGGGAGAAACAGTTGCTCTCCGCAAGGAAACATTTTTGATTTACAAGCGAGTCCTGCGCAGCACCGCACCTGTGTGATGCATTTCGAACGCGAGTGGGCTACATCCCAAATGGGGGCAATTCCTTTTGTTTTGCCCGCTATAAATTTTGCTTAGACGCATTCGCCGGATGCGCCGCCGTGGTATCGTAGAAGGACACTTCGGCGCTCTTTTTGCGGCGGAGCCTACCTAAGATCGGTGCGTCCCCGGACAAATCGGGGGCGAAGACAGCCCGCTGGGGCGTGGTCCAACTGGTAGGACACCTCACTGTTAATGAGGACGGTGAAGGTTCGAATCCTTCCGCCCCAGCCAATCTTTTTCAATCAAGGGCTCAGACGGACTCTGCTAATCCCGCGCTACCGGCAAACCCGCATCCAGCCAGCCCTTCCATCCGCCGTCCATCGATTCGACGTTGTTGTAGCCCATTTTTTGCAGATTCTCCGCCACGAGTGCGGAGCGGAATCCGCCGCCGCAATAGAGGACGAGCTTCGCATTCGTGTCCGGAATGCGCTGTTCGATGTCGCGCTCAATAACGCCCCTGCCCATGTGAACGGCACCGGGAAGATGTCCGTTCGCCCACTCGTTGTCCTCGCGAACATCCACGAGCAGAAACTTTTCACCCGCGTCACTGCGGCGCTTCACGTCCGCGACATTGGTTTCTTTGACTTTCTTTTTTGCTTCGTTCACCAGTTTCAGAAATTGTGGCGCGTGGGCCATCGGGAAAACTCCTTCCAAAAATGATTTGGAGATGAGAATAACACAGGCAAAATGCCGCCCCTCGGACTTACCCTGCGGTCGCTCCCGGCTCCAGGTTTCTTGGACGAAGACGGCCTAAAGAGAAGCCGGGGCTTTCTAATTCTGCGGACTTTCGCTCTTCGCCCTTTCGACCGCGCCCTTCTTGGCAAAAGAGCGCACCAGGTTCACGAAATTCCATCGGATTTTTTCCGGCGTTCGATCGCCTTCGCCCGGCATCTTCCCCTTGCCCTTGCTAACGATCCAAAAGAGCTCGCCGTCGGTCATCTTCTCGATGGAAGAAGCGTCGCTCCAGTCGCGGAGTTCAAGCTTCATGTCCACAGCGAGGTCACCCTTACCGTCGCCACTTTTGCCGTGACACATAGCGCAATTGTAGCCAAAGAGCTTGCGCGCTTCCGCCAAACCCTCCGGTGTTGGCGGGACAGGATTCTTTTTGGCGACGTCTTCCGGCGTCAATTTTGCCTCTGTGGATCCCGGCTTTTCCTGGGTGGAATTCGGCTTAGCGTATAAAATCCCAAAGCTCGCGAGCAGAATCGCACTCAGGATGAGGAGCGTCCTACGCATCGTTTCCTCCTGACAGGCTGGGCCGGCGGAGTGAGCGACTTCAGCTTGATATTGAGCGGATTCTACGCCCGCGGGATGCGGATTGGAAGAATCAAAAATATAAATGTTCGGATTTCGCTGTGTTGGAGAGAAGGGCTATTCCAGGTCGCGCCAGTTGGGCCCGGCGCCGATTTCGACGACGATGGGCACCGCCAGTTTGTGGACGCTTTCCATTTCTTCCTGAACTAGTTTTTCCAGCTTGGCGCGTTCTTTTGTGGGAGCCTCGAAGAGGAGTTCGTCGTGGACTTGCAGGATCATTTTAGATTCGAACTTTTCTTCGGCCAGCCGCCGGTCGATGCTGATCATCGCCAGCTTGATCAGATCGGCCGCCGTGCCCTGCAACGGCGAATTGAGCGCGGTGCGCTCGGCAAAATTGCGCAGCTGCATCTGCGGCGAATTGATTTCAGGAATCGGGCGGATTCTTCCGAACAGAGTCTTTGCCACGCCGGTCTTGCGCGTCTCGGCAAGAATATTGTCCAGGTACTCCTTCACGCCGCGATAGCGCGTGAAATAGGCGTTGATGAATTTCGCCGCTTCTTTCTGCTCTATGCCCAATTGTTGCGCCAGCCCGAATGGCGAAAGGCCGTAAATGATGCCGAAGTTGATGGCCTTGGCGGCGCGGCGGTGTTCCGCGGTTTGTGCCAGGGGACCCACGCCGAACACTTCCTGCGCCGTCCGCGCGTGAATGTCTTCACCGTTGCGGAAAGCTGCGACGAGCACGGGGTCTTTCGAAAAATGCGCCATGATTCGCAATTCGATTTGCGAATAGTCGGCGGACAGCAGGACCTTTCCTCTCTCGGCGACGAAAGCGGCGCGAATCTCGCGCCCCAGCTCGCTTCGGATCGGAATGTTTTGCAAGTTGGGGTCGCTCGAACTGAGCCGGCCCGTGGCCGTGCCGGTCTGCGAAAAGCTGGTGTGCAAACGTCCAGTTTCGGGATGGATCAGCTTCGGAAGCGCGTCCACATAGGTCGATTTGAGCTTGGAAATTTCGCGGTATTCGATGATCTTGGCGGGAAGCGGATGCTGCGCGGACAATTCCTCGAGAATGTCGGCGGCGGTAGACCGCGCTTTTGCTTTTCCGCGCCGGGCGTTGGGCTGAAGATTCAGTTTGTCAAAAAGGATTTCGGCGAGTTGCGCCGGCGAGTTGACGTTGAATTCCGAGCCCGCAAGCTTCCAGATCTCTTTTTCCAGGCGGCGGATTTCTTTCTCCATCGTCTGCGACATTTTGCCGAGCGCTTTGGGATCGACACGGATGCCAACGCGCTCGATATCCGCAAGCACCGCCGCGAGCGGCAGGTCCATTTTGTCGTAGACTTTTTCGAGCTGTTGCTCCTGGACTTGCGCGTGAAGCGCGGGCGCAAGCCGCTGCAGATAATCGGCGCGCTCGCCGGGCCCGCCGCCCATCATCACATTGAACTGCCGCATCACCACGTCGGCGAAATTGTGATTCGCCGTCGTGGGCCGCAGAAGATAAGAATAAAATTGCGTCGCGTGGAGGATATTCGCCGCTCGGCCAGTTAAGAGTTGAAAGAGCTTAGGGTCGTGCACAATCTTGGGCCGTTTGAGATCGGCGAGCAGCGGGGCGAGCGCTTTCAACGCCTCGCCTTTTTCGTCGAACCACACGGAGCGCCCTTCGCCGGCCTTCGAGGAAACTTCGATCGAAGCGAGTCGCGTCCCGAATCCTTCCGATTCGCGCTCCCCCGCCTCAAGATTCAGCCAGATCGCCACTGGTTGTTTCGCGGGGATTTTCGCCAGATACTCCCGAAACTCGGCGACGGTGGCAAACTGAGCATAATCCGCCTTCACGGCTGATTCGGAATTCGCCGGCGCGGACGACGCCACCGCTTGGATCTCCAGTTCCTTCAACAGGGAGTTGAATCCCAGCTCACGATAGAGTTCTACGAGCGCTGCGCTATCTGGCGGACGTAGTTCCAGGTCCTGCAGCTTGACGTCAATCGGCGCGTCCGTGGCAATCGCCGCCAGTTGTTTGGACATCAGCACTTGTTCGCGCTGTTGCTGCAAAGCTTCGCGGTAGCGTTTGTTGGACACCTCGTCCGCATGATCCAGCGCGCTCTCGACACTTCCGTACTTCTTAATCAACTCCGCGGCGCCTTTTTCACCGATGCCCTTTGCACCGGGAATGTTGTCGATCGTGTCCCCCAGCAGCGCCATGTAATCCACAACCTTTTCCGGCGGCACTCCCAGAATCTCTTCGACCTTCCTTTCATCAACGATGATGTCGCCCTTGGCGCCTCCGGAGCCAGTGCGCAGCGTTCGCACGGTCTTGCCAACGAGCTGCATCATGTCTTTGTCGTTTGACACGATCAGCACTTCCAGATTGTGCTTCCCTGCTTTGACCGCCATCGTCCCGATCACATCGTCTGCTTCGTAGCCTTTGATTTCGAGAATCGGCAGGCGCATCGCTTCGCACAACCGGCGAACGAAGGGCAGTTGTACGCGCATTTCGTCAGGCATGGGCTGCCGCTGTGCCTTGTACTTTTCGAAAAGCTCGTCGCGGAACGTTGCTCCCGGAGGATCAAAGACAATCCCGATGTAGTCCGGCTGATAGTCCTTGATTAGTCGCCGGAGAATATTTCCGAAAAGAAAAGGAACGTTCGTGGGGACGCCGCCGGGGCCGGTGAGCCGCTGCGGCATGGGCGCAAAGAAAGCGCGGTAGACATGCGCCATCGCATCCACAAGGAAGAGTTTTTTCGGAGCAGAAGGCATCCGGGCGAGTATAGCAAAGGACGATGAAGAGGCTGGACACAGATGCCTCCTGGAATCGTTGGCTCGCTTGACGGGACTACTCTCGGAGTTTCCCGTAAAAGCGGCACCCAAATTGGTCGTTGAGTGCAACGCGCGGGAAAGTCACCATGGGCGGCAGAGGCTTCCGCTCGTGCTCGACTATAAATCTCTGATCCGCAGGTATTACTCCGAGCTCTGGAATACATGGAGCCTGGCGGCTCTCGAAGAACTAATCTCGCCTGCAATTGTATTCCGCGGCTCGATCGGTACTACTGTGAATGGCATCGAAGAGTTCAAAAGGTATGTGGACAAAATCCGCGCCGCGTTTCCAGATTTCCACAATCACATCGAAGAGCTGATCGGCGAGGGCGAAAAGGTCGTCGCCCGCCTCACCTACACGGGTTCTCATCAGGGAGAATTATTCGGTTTCCCCGGCACGGGGAAAAAGATCAGCTATCAAGGCGTGGGCATTTTTCAGTTTCGAGAAGGCAAGATCGTTTCCGGTTTCGTGCTGGGCGACACGGAAAACCTGAAGCGCCAGATTGCTCAACCGTAAAGACAAAGCCGCGCGGAGGATTTGGCCCCCGCGCGGCTTTTCAAACGACTGTCAGCCTCTATTGCCTGTCGGGCTTGTTACGTTCAGACCTCGGCTCGGATTTTGGTTCGGGCTTGCTCATCGCGGGCTGCTTGGATGCGCCCTGTTCGCCGGCCTGAGCCTGTGAAACTAGCAACATCCGCGTGCCGCTGTCCAGGTGCACGTTCTTCCCCGCGGAAGTGATCACCGAACCCTCAGTGGCATTCGAGGCCGCTGCGTTCAGGTTCAGACCGTTAAGGCCAAACACCCCTTGGCTGTTTGAGGTGAGCTGACCCGC
>DATMMW010000023.1:0-2464 GCA_035569555.1 Candidatus Dormiibacterota bacterium
GCCCATGCGCATTCCGATATCAGTGGTTGTGCCGCGAGGAAAGGGCCAAGGGCTCGAAGAAAAAACAGTAATTGAATACGGGACTGCCAGGATGGTGTTTTTTGAATCGAGGCTGCCGTTGGAATTGGATGACGAATTCCATTTGCAGAATTCCGACGGTTCACTTGGAGCTGATGCAATCGTCGTTGGTTTTCACTTTAGTGAAGGCCGCCGGGCCATCGCTGCTCGATTTGTAGCAGAAGTTCGCAACTGGATTCTTCAGGGCTGAACGTGATCACAGTGAGCACAGACCGGAACAGAGACGGGAATCCCCGAGCCGTTTCGAGTCACACCTGGGACGAGTTCCGCCACGTGTATCCAATCTACGCGGCGCTAGCGCGCCAGTGCGGCCTGTCCAACGGCCCGTACACTGCGGTAGAGAAAACTGAGTCGTGGCCTGACAAAAAGACGCGCGAACGCGACCTGCTTTGGCTCGATGAAGTGGACCGGAAAGTACAGGCCGTTCACATCCGTCAATTTCTCGCCACCCCGGCGGCAGCGCGCGAAGGAGGGCTCCGCATTTTCCTGCAGCGCCTTCTATTAAATCCAAAAAAAGAAATGTCCGACCGAGACAAGATTGATTTGCTGGTCGTACAGTACTTCGTACTTTGCGCTCCCCAAGACGTGATCGCCGTCCGGGTAGAGTTCGCCGAGGTCGCACAAATTCTTAAGCCCGTATTGGGCGAAGTCGAAGCAACATCGCTCGAATGTTGCGAACCTTTGGATCACATACTGGAAAGAGCACAGCAGTGCCGCAGGCTCCGCGATTTGGTCGAACAAGGTTTAATGGAGCAAGGCCGCCTTGTCAAAGAAGCAGCAGGGGGCATGTTTTACGATCCAGTCGCGCTGGTCTCCATTTGCCGTTTCAACTTTATTTTTCGACGAATATTTATCCAGTTGCTACATGCAGACCTGCGAGCGATCGGATCGGTGCTGAGTGAGCTGGAGCGGCGAGGTTTCAAATCCATTGATTGCCGGAGAGCCGGGCTTTCCGCCGCGGAACCTATCGCAAAGCTGCGTCAGTTTCATCAGCACTGGAAGACTCCTTTTCAAACCGATTACAACAAAGACTCGTCGCTCCGTCCCTATGAGCAGCTCATGTGCTTGCGCGAAGATTTGGAAGAGGCTCTTGGCGTGGCGCCTGCATCTGCAGGCCCAGCGTCCACATTCACACCGTCCGCAAAGCCTGCCGTCCCCATAGGTTCGGCCCCATCAGCGAAGCCACCAGAAAGTGTAAGACCAACCGGAACGCCTTCAGCGAAAACGGCTGCAACCAATCCTTCCAAGGAAGCAGTTCCTGAGCAGAAGATTTCCAGCTTCGCGGCCGCGGATGTAGAAAGCTTCGAAGAGAATATCTGGGAGCAATTGATTGCGACTCCGCCCGAGCGCGGACGTTCCATGACCACTGTGACTGTGCATGAGACGCGTGTTTTGTTATCCGCTTGGGAAGTGGCAGCGTTCATCAGCGCTTCCGGACAGGATTCGGATGATCTACGCCGCGTGATCGTCGCGCGGGCCATGCTGTCGGCCGCTATCGAGCGAAGGAAGCGCATCTTGGATTTCAAAATGCTGCAACAGGCCGTGGCGCATGCACGAGGGGAGATCCCCCGCTTCCAGGAGCGCATCGACCAGCTGAAGCGCACGATGAAAACGGACAGTGCCGTAAACCTCGGCATCAGTGTCAAACGCCTGCTCGCCCTTGTGGAGGAAGCGGAACAACTCCAAAAGGGCAACGCGACACAAGAAGGAAAGCGATGACTTCCAGTCAAATCCTGATTGTCTCCGAAGACGCTGAATTCGTACGTGCTCTTTCGGCCCGTTGGCGAAAGGAGACGAATTCTCCGTCCATTACTGCTGTTTCCATCAACATTAGCGGACAGGCGAACCCCTCGGGATATGCCCTCGTTGTTGTGGGGCCTTTGCGGCAGGGAGCTGCGCTTCCGCAAGCGCCGTCTCTGCATCTCGATTCGACGGTCTGCGCGGTGGGCGATCTTGGGAGTCTAGCGTCGGTTCGGGCCAAACACACGGATTGGCTTCTGCTTCCGGAGTATCCGGGATGGACGGAGGCTTTGCTTTCCGTGGCGCGGGAAGTTTTACGCCGGACCAGCGCGGAGAAGCGCGCGCGCGAAGCGGAACTCACGAATCACGCCCACCAGCGTCTTAGCATTCTTGGTAGATCCATGCTGGAAGTTCGGCCAGGCATGATTAATGCGCTCACCTCGCTTCTAGGCAACGCGGATCTGATCCTTCTCTCAGAGGAGCCACTGCCGGCTGAATGCCGAGAACAGGTGCGGACCATCCGAACGATGGCGCTACGCTTGAATGAAATGGTTCAGAGGTTCTCTTCGCTTGAGAGTGAGATGGAGTTGAACGATAGAAAATCTCAAATTGAGACCAGTGAGAAACGAATGGTGGAGGCGTCTAA
>DATMMW010000024.1:0-127220 GCA_035569555.1 Candidatus Dormiibacterota bacterium
ACGGGTTCGTCAGCAGCGTCGGGAACCTGCACGCTGCTAACCAGGCGCTGGGCGCTATCGGCACATTTCTGAATGACCTGCTGGAGTGAGGATGGGTTACGGCCCGGCAACATCGGCGAGCTTGAAAAGTTTATCGAGCGCACCGTGTGAGGCAGCGATCGTTTATTTCAGCAGGTCGCTCATGTTCCGGATCAAAAGACTGCTCAACCATTAACTGCGGTAATGCACGCACCTAGCTCTGTGGGTAGCTGCGTCAACCATTTCACAGTATGGCGGTTTTCCAAACCGCCGCCTCCTCAATGAATCCTTCCGCTGTCCCGATCCTTCAGTACAACCCAATCTTTTCGGTCGATTTCTACTTACTCTTTGGTCCTAACAAAGCGGTCCAGCAGAAAATGTCAGAAAGTCGGTCCAACTTCGGTCCAATTCAAGGGCGAGATAAATGCCGCGCTTCCTCCTAAGCGACACCAGCAGCGGCACTTAGAGTTTTGTACTTTATATCTTCTAAGCAGGATGTCGTGGGTTCGAGTCCCTCCGGGCGCGCCATCTCATTGAATTGAAAAGAGTAAGAAGAATCGCTCGTCATCTTTGACCTTCTACGCAAAAAGCAGAGGGTCATGGAAACGAAGCATGCGGTGCGGCCCCTGTCCACTTATCGCTCTGTAAACCTCAACAAGGAACTTGCAGGAATAGATCAGACCTTCTCTGCGCTGCGCATGCAGTTTCATAAAGGTACGGGGCAATTTCCAATAGGCTGGCACTGTCCAAGAGTTCGACAGATGAGGCTCGCCCGCTGGGCCATTCGCGTCTCCATCTAAGCGGAATATTCTCCTTGCTACCAACAGCTTGCGTGAATACTCAGCTTCCTCGCCAAACGGCACAAGGCGTGCTTTTCACCATTGTGGAAGTTGCGTCGAAATTGCGACTCAGCTTGAGGGCGATTCATCATGAAACCAATCACGCAGGAAAAAGACAGGCTCGGATTTATCGGGATCGGCTATATGGGCCGACCGATAGCGCGGAGGCTGCTTGAATCCGGATTCAAGCTGACGGCGTACGACCGGAACCACAGTAAGTCAGAGGAACTAATTCAATATGGCGGCAAGGTCGCGCAGAGCGTTTCCGAATTTTCTTCCAGTTGTGAGGTCGTGTTGTCCTGCCTACCAAGCGATGAGGCTGTATTGGACATTTATAGAGGACGTGACGGCGTTTTCGCCAGTGCGCGTCGCGGCTCGCGCGTCATCGACCTGAGCACGGTATATCCCCAGACCTCGCTGGAACTCTCAAGACTCGGTGCAGAGCGGGGAGTTGAGGTTCTCGACGTGACCATATCGGGAAGCACTCCTGCCGCCGAGAACGGGTTGCTGACCCTGTTCGGAGGCGGAAACAAGGAATGCTTCGACAGCGCCGAGTCGATCTTTCGCGTTATCGCCAAGAAGTATTTTTATCTTGGCCCGAGCGGATCCGGAGCGACGATGAAGCTTGTCGTGAACACCTTGCTGGGAATCGGAATGCAGGCGATTGCCGAAGCTGTCGCACTAGGTGAGAAGGCTGGTCTTGATCGCAATCGCTTGTTGGATGTGCTGTCCCAGACTGCAGTGGTTGCTCCAGCGCATGTGGGCAAACTGCAAAGAGCGATGAAGAGCGACTACAGCCCACAATTTCCGATTCGGCTAATGAACAAGGATTTCGGCTTGATTCTCGAGCTCGCGGCTACCGTTGGGGCGCGAATGCCGGCCGTGGGTGCTGCTTTTGAGATCAACGCGAGGCAATCGGACGAAGGAGCAGAGCAAGATTTCTCAGCGGTGATTCTGCAAATGGAAAAACGCGCGCATCTAGGTTCCAACGGCAAGGGGCGGACGTGATCCATGGTTGATTTAGGCGGAGGGCGATGTGGTGAGCACGAGCCGCAAGCACGGCACCTACGCCAATTCGCAGCGGCTTGGCTAGAACACAACGATTTTCAAATAAGCACTGAGAGGACGACATGCTGGAATACATCGAAATTCCCCGTACAAATCTCATTAGTTCCCGAGTCGCACTCGGCACTTGGGCCATCGGCGGCTGGATGTGGGGCGGAACCGATGACGAAGTGTCCATTCGTACGATTCATGCGGCGCTCGATCACGGAATCAATTTGATTGATACTGCACCCATCTACGGTCAGGGGCGCTCCGAAGAAATCGTGGGCGAAGCCTTGCGGCAACACGGACGCCGCGAAAGCGTTATTTTAGCCACGAAAGTAGGTATCGACTGGACCGCCGGAAGAATCGAGCGGAACTCCGCCCGGCAACGCATTCTCCAAGAATTCGAGGACTCGCTCCGACGTCTCCAAACAGACTACATTGATATATATCAAGTGCACTGGCCTGATCCTCTCGTGCCCGTCGAGGAGACGGCCGCCACTCTTCGTAAGCTTTACGACCAGGGGAAGATTCGTGCGATCGGAGTGAGCAACTATTCTCCTGAAGAAATGGCGCGCTTCGAAACGATTGTGCCGTTGCACACTGTTCAGCCTCCCTACAATCTCTTCGAACGCGAAATAGAACGCGATGTTCTGCCATACGCACTCGGCCACGACGTGACCACACTCACGTACGGAGCGCTCTGCCGCGGATTACTGAGCGGCGCAATGAACACGGATCGGAAATTTGCCAAAGACGACATGCGTAAGACGAGCGATCCCAAGTTTCAGCAGCCTCACTTCGCCGAGTACTTGAACGCGGCGAGCAAACTGGATGCATACGCTCGCGAACACTTTGGCAAGCGCGTGATTCATCTGGCGGTTCGCTGGCTACTGGACCAACCAGGTGTTGGCATCGCGCTCTGGGGCGCACGTCGTCCGGAACAGCTCGCGCCCATCAAGGAAATCGCTGGCTGGTCCCTGACAAAACAAGATTTCGCCGCCATCGATGCGATTCTTCGCGAGAGTATTCGCAATCCAGTCGGGCCGGAATTCATGGCTCCCCCGGCCCGGCAAATCCGCAGAGTGGCGTGATCTTCTGCAACCAAGTTGTTTCGCTCTTTACTCATTTGCTCGAAGAGCATCTTTGGAAAGAAGATTTTGGTTGAAGAGTATTGGAAAAGTGAAATGAAGAAGAGGGTGACTGAGGCTGAGCTCGGTCGATTGTTTTAAGTAATCAATATCACTTGTTAATAGCGCTGCGCCTCCCGTGATCCGCTGCGTAGAGTTCGCGCGGGAATCCAGGATTCAGAGAGCTCCGCAACTTCCGGCGTCCTTGAAAATGGCGCGCTTTGACCGCGCTAATTGAGGTGCCTAGAATCTGTGCCGTTTCCTTGACAGATCTTTCTTCAATGTCGCGGAGAAAAATCGTCCTCCCAATTCTCGGATTGAGGCGATCGATAGCTTCTGTCAAAAGATCCGCGCACTCGCGTTGCCAAAAGGACTGTTCGGGATTAGGGCTCTGGTCGACGAATGTTTCCGAGCTGGACTTCATGCCATCGTCAGGATTCTCGGGCAAGACTTCGACAATTCCCCGCCTTCGCCGGAGCAGCATGAACGCTTCATTCATCGCGATGCGCGTCAGCCAGGTAGAAAACTGGGACTTTTCTTGAAAAGCGTCTAGATGAAGGAAGGCCTTGTGAAAACTCTCCTGCGCCACGTCTTCGGCATCTTCCCTGTTACGCGTAATGCGTTGCGCTACGGCTAGAACCTTCTGCCTGTGACGAAGGACCAATTCCTCGAAAGCGTGCGCATTTCCGCGCTTTGTGATGGCCACCAAGACCTCGTCGGAATGTTTGTTCGTACTCGCGGAGCAAGACGCTTTCATGAATCGATCCTCCGCCGCAGCCGCGGCACAAAGTAAGAGAAGCCAACTAACGAACCAGCCAGAGCGCATATCGAATGGATTGGAATATCGTCCAGTGATGGTGGGCGCGCAGAATGCGATACCAGCCAAGAGTAGATAGAGGTTTCATGTTGCACTCCTGTTTCGTTGACGCTTTCGTGTTGCGAACTCGATTCATCACTAGGAAAAGCAAGCGCGGGGCCAGGAACTGTTTGTTATCCAGCCAGCCTGGAAGTTACTGGCGGCGCGAGAGATACACACATTCATGACTTCTTCGCGATGTAAATCGGAGTGCGAACCTGTCGAAGTGTTGACATCCCGTCCAGCGGGCTGGATGACTTGAAGTCGGTGCCTCTCCGTGAGAGAAGGCAGTCATGCCCTACATGACCGAGCTGGCCAGAGATGAACACTGTCTGGTGCTAAGATTTCGACTGCGGAGAGCAACGGTCTGCCTTGCAGGAGCAGAAATATGCTGAGGTCAAATCCCCTTCTGTGGCCCAAGCCATCTGGGATTTGGAGCTATGGGATTGCTGTTCTCTCGGTTGCGGCAGCCTTGATCATTTCACAGTGGCCGCCCCTTCATTTAGAAGCCGCTCCCGTATCACTGTTTCTTTGCGCCGTCATATTGAGTGCGTGGTTCGGTGGAGTTGGGCCAGGATTGCTGGCGACGGCCCTATCCGGTCTTGCTTTCTATTATTACTTCCTGCCTCCAATCCATTCGTGGGATGCAAAGCCCGGAGAAATACCCCGCCTTGTCATCTTCATGCTGTCAGCCCTGTTTGTAGGGTCGCTGAGCGTTGCGCAAAGGAGCGCCACAGAATCGCTCCGGCGCGCGCGCGATGATCTGAGAGGCACTGTTCAAGAGCTACAGAGAAGCAACGAGGCATTGCAAACAGAGAGTTTTGAGCGCAAACATGCGGAAGAATCGTTGCGGGAGTCGCAGGCGGAACTTGCACGCGTCAGTCGGTTGACCACCATGGGAGAGCTGACGGCCTCGCTGGCGCACGAAGTGAATCAGCCGATTGCCGCTGCCGTTACCAACGCCAATACCTGCCTGCGCTGGCTCGGGCGCGATCACCCTGATGTGGAGGAAGCACGCGCGGCCGCCATGAGAATCGTGAAAGATGGAACGCGTGCAGCGGAAATCGTCAAGCGAATCCGCCTGCTCTTCAAGAAGAGTACTCCGCAACGGGAGCTGGTGGAGGTAAACGAAGCCATTCGAGAGATGATCGTCCTCTTGCGCAGCGAGGCAACGCGATACAACATAACTGTCCGGCTGGAGCTAGCCGCAGACCTTCCCGCAATCATGGGAGATCGCGTGCAATTGCAACAGGTTCTGATGAACCTCATCGTGAACAGCATCGATGCGATGAAGGAAGTAGACGGACCGCGCGAGTTGGCCGTCAAGTCGCAGAGAACGGAGAAAGAAGAAGTTCTGGTATCCGTAAGCGATACTGGCGTAGGGCTTCCCCCGGAGCAGACAGAACAAATCTTCAATGCCTTTTTTACGACCAAGCCTCACGGAACCGGCATGGGGCTTCGCATCAGCCGCTCCATCGTTGAATCGCATGGCGGGCGCTTGTGGGCTACCGACAACTCCCCGCGCGGCGCAAGTTTTCACTTTGTTCTACCGGCGAAAATCGAGGCCAAGGAATGAGCCCCGACGGTTAATTCCTAATTGAAGCGTGGCGCGACAGTTCCGCGTGGCAACCGGACGGAGTCATATGCCTGCCGTGAACTTGATTGGCTCATACAACTACCTGCTCGTGGCACTTTCGGTGTTGATTGCCATGTTTGCGTCGTACGCTGCTCTGCATATCGCGGGGCGCGTAACTGCCGCGGGCGGTTGGACTCGCGTGGTTTGGCTGCTGGGCGGCGCTGGTGCGATGGGGACTGGCATTTGGTCCATGCACTACATTGGGATGCTGGCGTTCATTCTGCCGATTCCTGTGACCTACCATTGGCCGACCGTTCTGCTGTCACTTTTTGCGGCCGTTCTCGCTTCGGTCGTTGCGCTGGGCGTGGTGAGCCGGCAGAAAATGGGTTGGTTCCGAGCGCTCGCCGGAAGTGTCCTCATGGGTGCGGGTATTTCGAGCATGCATTACATCGGCATGGCCGCCATGCGTTTACCTGCCATGTGCCAGCTTAATTCCTTTCTCGTTATCCTGTCTGTCGTGTTCGCGGTTCTGATTTCTCTCGCCGCCCTGTGGATTACCTTTCACTTCCGAGATGAGAAAACGGGGATCGGCGGGAAAAAGTTAGCCGGGGCCATCGTGATGGGTGCTGCAATCCCCGTCATGCATTACACCGGCATGGCCGCTGCCAGGTTCACGCCCTCCGGCATGCCGGCGGACATGTTGCATGCCGTAAGCATCTCCACACTCGGCACCGCCGGAATTGCCGCCGTCACTTTTATCGTACTCGGACTGGCTCTGCTGACGTCCTGGGTCGATAAGCGATTCGCTACCCGGACCTTGGAAGTACAGGAAGAGAAGCTGCAACAGAGCGAGGCGTATTTGGCGGAAGCGCAGAGGCTCACGCACACGGGGAGTTGGGCCTGGCGTGTGGCAGGGGGAAAGGCCACACATCTCTCCGAGGAATGGTATCGCATATATGGTTTCGATCCGGAAGAGGGCCTCTCGGCCTGGGAAAAACGGCTGCAGCGCATGCATCCGGAGGATCGAGACAAGTGGCAAGAGACAACCGCTCGAGCGATCCGTGAAAAGTCGGATTACGAAGGGGAGCACCGAATTCTTCTTCCGGACGGCACTGTCAAACACACTCACACCGTCGGCCATCCTGTTTTGAACGCATCCGGAGATGTGGTGGAATTCGTGGGTACCATGATGGACGTCACAGAGCGTAAGCGGGCGGACGAGGCCCTGCTGCGGAGCGAGGGTTACTTAGCGGAAGCACAAAGGTTGACCCGTACAGGGAGTTGGGCATGGAACGTGGCCACCAGACAGAGTGTCTACTGGTCAGAGGAAAATTACCGCTTGTTTGGATTCGATCCGGAAGGGGGTATACCGTCAGACGAGGCGTTTTACGAGCGCGTTCATCCAGGGGATCGAGATAGGGTGCGCAAAGCAGTTTTTCTTGAAAGGCCGAACGAAGGCTCGCACTTTGACGTGGAATTCCGAATCGCTCTTCCAGGAGGAGCGATTAAGTACGTTCGCTCGACAGGGCATCCCGTTCGCAACCAGTCCGGTGATCTCCTTGAATATGTGGGCACATCGGTCGACGTGACCGAACGCAGGCGAGTGGACCAGGAGCGCGAGAGATTGCGGCAGCTACAAGCGGATCTCGCACGCGTCACGCGGGTGACCACCATGGGAGAGTTGACCGCTTCCCTGGCGCATGAAGTGAATCAGCCGATTGCCGCAGCTAGCACTAATGCCAATACCTGCTTGCGTTGGCTCGCGGGCGACACTCCAGACATTGAAGAGGCGCGCGGAGCTGCCATGAGAATCGTGAAAGACGCAAAGCGCGCGGCGGAAATCGTCAACCGGATCCGCCAGCTTTTCAAGAAAGGTACTTCGCAACGGGAGCTCCTGGATGTAAACGAGATTATTCAAGAAATGACTGTTCTTCTGCGCGGCGAGACCACGCGATTCAACATATTGGTTGCAACGGACCTCGCGGCTGATATTCCCCAGGTCATGGCCGACCGAGTGCAATTGCAGCAGGTGCTGATGAACCTCATGATCAATGGCATCGAAGCGATGAAGGACATGGATGGGACGCGGGAGCTCGTCATCAGGTCACAGCGAACGGAAAACGAGCAACTTTTGGTGACGGTCAGTGACACCGGCATAGGGCTTCCCCCACAGCAGACGGAACAGATCTTCAATGCGTTTTTTACAACCAAGCCTCACGGAACCGGCATGGGGCTTCGCATCAGCTGCTCGATCGTTGAATCGCATGGCGGACGTTTGTGGGCTGCCGACAACACCACGCGCGGCGCAAGTTTTTGTTTCAGCCTACCCACCAAGGCCGAGGCGCATGAATGACAGCCGCAGACGCTCCCACTGTGTTCGTCGTTGATGACGATGCCGGTGTGCGTGCGTCCATCCAGGGACTGCTGAAATCGGCGAGGTTACGGTGCGTATCCTTTGGGACGGCGGAAGAATTTCTGCGCAACAAACCACCGGACGGACCAAGCTGTCTTGTTCTGGACGTGAGCCTTCCCGGAGTCAACGGTCTCGACTTGCAGCGCGAGTTGGCAGATGCAGGAGTCCACACCCCCATCATTTTCATCACCGGTCATGGAGATATTCCGATGACGGTGCGGGCCATGAAATCTGGTGCTGTGGAGTTTCTGATTAAACCCTTCGAAGACGAGGACTTGCTGAATGCGATCCACCAGGCTTTAGATCGCGACCGCGCGACGCGCCGTCAGCGGAGTAACTTTGCCGCGCTGCGAAAATGCTACGAGACCCTGAGCGAGCGCGAGCGCGAAGTCATGGGCCTGGTGGTTTCGGGTATGCTCAATAAACAGATAGCTTTTGAGCTCGGGATCAGCGAGATCACCGTGAAGATTCATCGCGGCCACGTGATGCGGAAGATGCAGGCGCAGTCGCTGGCAGAATTGGTTAGAATGGCGTCGAAACTGGAGCTTCCACCTGGAAAAAAGTAAGCCTAATGCCGACGCACGAGTGTCGAGCAACACGCCTTGTTAGTTCGCAACCCTCCCGGTTCAAGCAGCTTTCTCAACTTCACTTAGATTGTAGGTGCCCCTCAGCTTGGGTGCCCTGTTCGGACTCTCATACGAAAGTATAATTGCGCCTCTTTGGCGGTGCTGTTAGATTCCAGACATGGACACACAGGGAAAAAGCAGGTTGGTAGCGATTGTCGACGACGATGATTCTATGCGCAGCGCACTGCAAGGCTTACTGCGAAGCGCGGAGCTTCCTGCGCAATCGTTTGCCTCCGCGGAAGAATTCCTGAAGTCCGGCCAACAGCACCAGATTGCTTGTTTGATCGCCGATATCCGTATGCCAGGAATGTCCGGTCTCGAACTGCAAGCACATCTGAATGCCGAACGCTGCAAGATTCCAATTATCTTTATCACGGCGCATGGCGACGAAAAAATGCGGATGCAAGCGTTGCGAGCAGGCGCCGTGGAATTCATGGCAAAACCCTTCGATGACGAAGCGTTGCTCGAAAGTGTTCGTGCTGCTCTGGAAAGTTGAGCCTTCGAATGGAAGCGTATGGTGCCCAAGGAGGTATTCGTGGGGGCTGTCGCAACATTAGGGTCCGTCGATCAGGATCGTAGTCCGCGCAGATTCGAGCAGATCATAGGCAATAGTCCTGCTCTGGAATCGGTACTCGAACAGGTAGAACGCGTTGCTCCTACGGATTCCACCGTTCTTGTCCAGGGAGAAACAGGCACCGGCAAGGAGCTGATCGCACGCGCGATTCACAATCTCAGCTCGCGGTGCGGACGTCCGTTCATAAAGCTGAATTGCGCCGCCATTCCGTTCGATCTACTGGAAAGCGAGTTATTCGGCCACGAGAAAGGCGCTTTTACTGGTGCTATTGCGCAAAAGATTGGCCGTTTCGAATTAGCTGACAAAGGGACGCTGTTCCTGGACGAGGTGGGCGACATTCCGTTGGCACTGCAGCCCAAACTGCTGCGCGTCCTGCAGGAGCAGGAATTCGAGCGCTTAGGCAGCGGCCGGACTCACCAAGTGGACGTTCGCCTCGTAGCTGCGACCCACCGAAATTTGACTGAAATGGTGAAGCGAAGTGAATTTCGCGGCGATCTCTACTACCGTCTGAATGTATTTCCAGTCTCGCTGCCGCCTCTGCGTGCGCGCCGAGAAGATATTCCGGCGCTTGTAGAACATTTTGTTGACATCTATGCCCGCCGGATGAATAAGCAAATCGACCATATTTCTTCTGAAACGATGGCCGCTCTTACTTCTTATCCGTGGCCGGGCAACATTCGCGAGCTTCAGAATTTCATCGAGCGGAGCCTAATCCTTACATCGGGCAACGTGCTGGAATCGCCGCTCTCATGCTTGAGAGAGGCCGCCGAAGCGGAATCCCTTGGGCCAATTACTATGGAGGATGCGGAACGAGACCACATTCTCAAGATTCTGGAGCAGACTCGCTGGGTTGTCTCTGGCCCCAACGGCGCGGCTGCACGTTTGGGAATCAAGAGGTCCACTCTTTACTTCCGGATGCAAAAGCTCGGCATCTCACGCACTAAAAAGAATTCACTTCCCTCATAGCGGCGTCGCCACCCTGCGGGGATCGATCCTCCGATCAACTTAAATCAGCCCACTCATTTATCATCAGACCTACCAGCGATCTCATCTCCAGCCCCTCTGAATCCGAAACTGTCTGACACACGAGTCAACCAAATAAGCGCACTAGCCCTGTCAGCGTGCTGAATCACGTCCAGCGGGCTGGCATCGCACAAGGCGCTTTTGTTTGTTTCAGCCTCTACTTTCAGTTACTTACGCGGTGATTTCTTTGGCCCTTGTTTTGCCTTTTCCAGTTGCGTCGCTTAACGCACCAAAACTTTTCGCGGCGACAGAACGAGGAGAAATCCCGAAACTGGCGGCTCGCTGGAATATCCGCGGCTGAATCGCGAGTGCCCCGTTTTCTCGCGCAAGGCGTCTTGTTTCGGAATCTCTAAAAAGGGAGAAAGCATGAAATTCTTTTCAAAAATCGCAGCATCCATCGGAGTAACTCTGCTTTGGGGGACTGCTTCATTCGCGCAACACGTTAAGACCGACTACGACCACAGTGCAAACTTTGGCCAATACAAGACCTACTCTTGGGAGAAGGTCCAAACGAAAGACCCTCTCTTGGTCGATCGAATCAAGAGTGCGGTGAATAGCGCCCTAGTGGCAAAAGGCTGGACGGAACTTCCTTCAGGAGGCGACGTCGAGGTCTTCGCTATCCAGACGACACAGAATCAACAGACCTTGGACACGTTCTATAACGGATTCGGAGGAGGCCGCCGTTGGGGAGGATTCGGTGGATTTGGCGACGCAACCACGACCGTCGAAACCTACAAAGTAGGAACCCTGGTCGTAGACCTCTTCGAGGCAAAAACAGAGAAATTGCTCTGGCGGAGCTCATCGACCGATACGCTTTCTGCTGAAGCAGACAAGAACACTAAGAACCTCGACAAAGGCGTGAACAAAATGTTCCAGCATTTTCCTCCCGCCCCATCGGCGAAACATTAAGAGGGCGAGATGAACCGTTGTCTGAAGTTTTCACTCGCTATCTCAATGACCATCAGCACCCTGGCGATTCCTCTGCGCGCGGCAAGCAATCCGCGCGCGGGGAAGACCGAACAAGCCACGGTCAAATGGACGAACGACGAGCTTGAGAAGCTCAGACCTCTGGGGCTCATCTCAATCGTGGGTCAACCCAGCATCGCAGAAGAGGCAATCACCGCTGCGCTACCTCCGCCTTACAGCAATACGCAAGATCCTGAATGGTACGCCGAGCAGGCGGCAAAGTTGCGAGAACAACTCGAAAGCAACGAGGCTGAACTTCAGCGCTATCGTCAAGCGATCGAAGATGCAAAGAGCCTCAAGACTACAACGTGCGGCATAAATCTCGAGGAAGGCGAGATCGGCATCACTCTCGAAGCCGGCGTTGAGATCCTTCGGCAGCGCGTAAGCGAAACACAATCGGAGCTCGACGCATTGCATGACCTGGCCCGCCGCAATGACATTCCGCCGGGCGCCCTGAGAGGCCAGTGAACACGGCTGGCGCTGTTTACGAAAGCGTATGAATTTTTTTGAACATTGGTTCGACATCAAGAGAGTGGTTTCAATTTTGTACTGGAGAGTTTGCTATGAAGTCATTCAAACAGGTTTTAACTTTACTTCTTTGCTTTTTGCTTTTGCGATTCACTGCGCAAGCCGAGTCTTTCGGTCCAACGGGCCAATCGAGCGAACAGCAGCAACCGCCGCCCGCGCAGCAGTCTCTTCAAGAACTGCAGCAACTCGTCGCGCCGATCGCCTTATACCCGGACGCACTGGTTGCGCAGATTCTCGCTGCTTCTACTTATCCAACCGAAATCGTTGAGGCGGACCGTTGGATGCAAAGTCGTCCCAATCTTAAGGGTGAAGAGTTGGCAACGGAAGTCGACCAACAGTCGTGGGATCCTAGTGTGAAGGCCCTCACACAATTTCCATCCGTTCTCGAAAACATGGACAAGAACCTCTCTTGGACTTCATCCCTTGTCGATGCGTACGCCAACCAGCAGCAAGACGTGACGGACGCCGTCCAGATGATGCGTCAGCAAGCTCGCAGTGCCGGTCACTTGAATGCGGAGGTTCGGCATTTCACGGATCTTCGGCTCCTCACTTTCAACCAGGAACACGCTCCGGCGCATTCAGTGGGTTTGATCACGGCGGAAGCGTCCGAGGCTTTTCCTCCCGCGGGCGATCAAGCTTTGGAGGTATGTCTCGGGGAGGTGGTTCCCATGGTGGCGGCGGTGGACGACATCACTGATCCCGTGTGTCTGCGGGAGAGCTGATCGAGAAATCTAAAATGGAGAGGAACATCATGCTGCACAAGATTTCGAATTTTTTTCAAATGGAATACAAGAGGTATGTTCGATTTGCAATTTCTGCAGGGTTTGCACTTTCCTTGGGCTGTGCTTCCGCGCCTGTGTTCGCCCAAGAACCAGGCCAGCGGACGTTTGCTTCGACCGAAGAGGCCAGTCGCGCACTCTTTGAAGCAATGCGCGCAAAGGACGATCAAGCTCCCCTCAACATTCTCGGGCCAGCCGGGAAGGACGTAATTTCCTCCGGCGATTCGGTCGAAGATTCGGATACTCGAGCCAGCTTCGTCATCAAATACGAGGAGATGCATCGACTCGTCACAGAAGCGAACGGAACTGTAAGCCTAATCGTGGGCGCCGAAAACTGGCCGTTCCCCATTCCGCTTGTCAATAATCGCGGCGCATGGTTCTTCGACACCGACGCGGGCAAAGACGAGATTCTCTTCCGCCGCATCGGAAAGAATGAACTTGCGGCGATGAACTCACTACGCGAGTTGGTGGAAGCGCAAAAACAATACTTTGCGCGGCCGCCGGGCAATCTCCCCAATCAATTCGCTCAGAAGCTTGTTAGCAGCGAGGGCAAGCACGATGGTCTGTATTGGTATGGGGCGAGCGATGAGTTCGACAGCCCGATCAATCCTCTGATTGCCTACGCGCGCCAGAATATTCCAACGGATCAGGTTGGCGAGCATGTTCCGTTCAATGGCTATATGTTCCGGATTCTCACTAGCCAAGGACCACATGCACGGGGCGGCGCCAAGAACTACATCGTCGATGGAAAAATGAGCACAGGATTCGCCTTCGTCGCCTACCCCGTCGAGTACCGTTCCTCGGGTGTGATGACCTTCATCGTCGATAAATCCGGCGCAATTTACGAAAAGGATCTTGGACCCGACACAACGAAGCTTGCGCAAACGATGACGACCTACGATCCGGATTCCACCTGGCAGAAGGTGGAATGAGCAACGGGATGGCTCGGAGGATCTCCATGTCCCACGTTGCATTCCTTCGACGAATCGGTGCCGCTGCTATCACCATCGCGGCGGCAACGGTTTTCTGCTTGCTCGAACTCGCGGGAAATCCGTCAGCCCAGTTTCCAAACCCTTCGGAACTTCGCGCGAAACACCACACACTCTCCCTCACGCTGCACGCCGGAATCACAAAGGATGGAAAGAGTTCCTTCTATTTTGATGGCCGGCCAAACGCTCCGACGTTGCGAGTTTCGCCGGGAGATCAACTGAAAATTGCCTACGTCAATGATCTTCCGAGCAAGCCGCGCGAAAAGTGTTTGATCGGTCCATGCATGGACATGACGAATTTGCACTTTCACGGCCTGACGGTTTCTCCCGACGCACCGCAGGACGACGTCTTGGATATGATGGCGATGCCTGGGCACGCACTCCACTATGGCGTCCAGATCCCGAAAGACCATCCGCCTGGACTGTATTGGTATCACACGCACCCTCACGGTGAGAGCTACCAACAAGCGCTTGACGGCATGTCTGGCGCCCTGGTGATTGAAGGAATTGAATCTTATTTCCCGCCTCTAGCCGACTTGCCGGAGCGTGTGCTCGTTGTGCGTGGCCGCTCCGTTGTGAACGATCCTCAGTCTGCTGATTTGAAGCATCGCGTTGAACTTAGTTCAGAACTTTGCGGTGCGGAGCCAGAGGCGACGGAAGAAATCTTCACGCTGAACGGAGCGGTGAGGCCTCAAATTGAGATCGCTCCCGGCGAGCGCCAATTTTGGCGTCTTGTGAATGCTTCCGCAGATCGTTATCTCGACCTTCAGCTCGAAGGGCAATCGTTTGAGATCGTTGCAATGGATGGGATGCCCATCGCCATGCACGATCCGAATCATCGAACGCGCACTGCTGATCACGTTCTTGTGCCGCCGGCGGGCAGGCTGGAAGCCATTGTCACAGGTCCGGCAGCAGACACGCCGCGGCACCTAGTCTCACATTGCGTAGATACCGGGCCAGATGGCGATCCGAATCCAGAGATGGTATTGGCTGATATTATTCCTCGGTCCGCGACCGACTCACCCGCCAACGTTGCAAAGCGTTTGCTCAAACCTGAATTCAAAGCGCTCGACCTTACCGCGGAAGAAAAAGCGCTTCCTCGATTCACGGTGACGTTCACGGAAGACAAGAAAGGTTTCTACATCAACGGAGAGAAATTCACGCCTGATGCCGCTCCGATGGTACGAGCAAAAGTTGGGTCGTTTCAGCACTGGCGGATCATAAATGCTACGGGAGAATTGCACCCTATGCATATCCACCAAGTCCATTTTCTAGCCTACGCCGAAAACGATAAGCCGATTGCCGACCCCGTGTGGCTAGACACCGTGAATGTTCCGTATGGCGGTTCCGTCGACGTCATTATGGATTTCACCGACCCCGTCATCAGGGGCATGTCCGTCTTTCACTGCCATCTTCTCAATCACGAAGACAAGGGAATGATGGCAAAGATTCTCTTCGAATGAGCGATCTGACACATCCCGCCGTTCGAGAATCGCGGCGTTCGCAGTCGCACGGTCTTCGCGAAAGGATTCCATTGCGGTCACTCTTCCGTAGTCATTTGGCTGGAAGCGGGCCGACGTGGATTCCGCTTGTGTTGGTCTTGGGAGCGATTGTCGCAGTCTCATATGCAGACCATCTTGTTGTTCCCCTCTCGCTGATCTACCTCTGCATACTTCCGATTGTCGTCGGCGCGACTTTCCTTCGCAGGGTAATCAGCTACGGCCTTACCGTCGTTTGTGTCTTACTCCACGACTATTATTCTCCGAAGGGTATGAATCTGGGACTTCGGGTCTTCCACAATCTAACTGCGATGTTGTGCTTCGCCCTGGTTGTTTATGTCATACGGCGGTATATGGAACAGAGGGAAGCGCTTGCCACGACCGTTCGGCAGCAGCGTGATGATCTCCTCAGGGACGTAGAACTTGCCGCGCAGGTCCAGCGCTTGTTTCTTCCCTCGGCCAAACCAGCTATCCCCGGGCTCGAAATAGCCGGAATGATGCATCCCGCACGAGGCGTAGGTGGCGATTACTACGACTATTTTCCCGTCGACGCGCGTACCACTCAGATCGTTGTTGCTGATGTAGCCGGAAAAGGTGTTCCCGCCGCCCTCCTGATGTCTGCAACGGCGGCAGCAATGCGTTTTGGAGCGAACCACGATCGGAACATGCTAGAGCAAGTGCAGCGACTGAATACGGGAATCCTCTTAGCTTCCGACGATGAACGCTATGTAACGTTGCTGATCGCAGAAATAGATACGAACAGACGGATGATCCGTTACGTGAACTGCGGCCATAATCCAGCGCTTTTGTTTAGGCCAAGCACAGGTGCTCTCACGCGCCTAAACTCGTCTTGTCCCCCTCTTGGACTATCCGCAGAGGAAATTTGTGAACTGGTTTCGGCTGACCTTAGTCCCGGCGACGTCGTGGTTTTCTACACGGATGGTGTAACTGAAGCAGGGAATGGGGGTGGCGAAGAATTCGGTATGGAGCGCCTTTCCGCGGCAGTTCGCAGTGGTTCTTCACTCTCCGCCGAAGACCTCATGAGCAGTATCTATAACGCCGCGGCAGATTTTTGCGGCGATGACTTCAACGACGATGTCACCATTCTGGTCGTCAAATGCGATTTCGACGGCTCCTCGACTCCTATTTCGTAAAACCTCCCTTGAGTCTGGCCGCGACTAGTCTGCGCGCCTACCATATTCGCGTCATCTTCGAAGTCGCCTTCTATCCAGAAAAACATCTTGTCAGCGTGTCGGCAACCGTCCAATGCGCTGGACACTTCGCTCGGCGGCTTCTGCACCAAATTTCCAGCTAGACCTTGGTTAAGCCCCTTGTTTTTAACGAGTTTAAACAACCTTCGCTCACTCGTGAAACTGGCATCCGGGCTGCATTGTCTAGTGCTGAGGCAAGAAAAGAAAAACTAGTCGAGGAGAAATTACATGAGAAAACTTTTGACGTATCTGAGCTGCACCTTATTTGTCGTTACACCACTCTTTGCTGACGTGGCGAGGGCCGCGGACGAATCCAAAGACAACGATCGGCTGAGAAATTCTGGAACAGTCTTGAAAGAGATTCTGGACGTTCCTGACAACATACCGCAGGGCTTGCTTGATAAGGCAGATTGCGTCGTTGTCTTTCCGTCCGTCCTAAAGGCCGCATTTATCGTCGGCGGAAGCTATGGGCGTGGCGCTATGACATGCCGCACAGGTGAAGACTTCCGCGGGCCCTGGGGCGCACCCACGATGATGGCTCTTGAGGGCGGCAGCTTTGGCTTCCAGATTGGCGGACAAGCCACGGATTTTGTCTTGCTTGTTATGAATGAAAGCGGCGCGAGAGGCATTCTCGCCAGCAAGGTGAAGCTGGGAGGCGACGCTTCCGTAGCTGCCGGCCCAGTCGGTCGCGATTCGTCGGCCGAAACGGACGCCACCCTGCGTTCTGAAATCTTGAGCTACTCCAGAGCACGCGGTTTGTTTGCCGGTGTCTCTCTCGAGGGCTCCACGATCCGCCCGGACAATGGCGACAACACTCGCGTGTACGGCAGGAAAGTTTCTGCGAGGGAAATTGTTCTGTCCGGAAAAGTTTCCGTACCTCCAGCGGCCCAGCAACTGATCTCGACCCTCGATGCACGGACCCCGAAGCACAAGCCGTAAGGGTCAATTTGATTGAATAGTCCGGCCACGCCGGACAGAAAGATTGGAGACGGTGAATTATGTGGATTGTTAGAGTTGCGCTCAAACGGCCATACACGTTCGTGGTGCTGGCTATCCTGATTTTGATCCTTGGGACGCTGTCGATTTTTCGAACCCCTACGGACATCTTTCCAAACATCAACATTCCCGTCGTAAGCATCATTTGGAACTACACGGGGCTGTCACCAACAGAGATGTCCAACCGTATCATCACGCTTCAGGAGCGCAACCTAACGACAACGGTGAACGACATTGAGCATATCGAGTCGCAGTCACTGAATGGCATCGCGGTCATAAAAGTGTTCTTTCATCCGGGCGTCAATATCAGCATGGCGATTGCGCAGATCGCAGGCCAATCCCAAACGCAGCTCAAGCAGCTGCCGGCAGGCACGACGCCCCCACTGATCATCACCTTCAGTGCTTCGAGCGTGCCCATTCTTCAGATGGCTCTTTCCGGTCCCACGCTTTCGGAGCAACAGTTAAATGATCTTGGTTTGAATTTCATCCGGCCCCAACTCACCTCGGTACCGGGTACGGCTGTCCCGTATCCATATGGCGGCAAGCAGCGCCAGGTTCAAGTGGATCTAAACACTGCGGCGCTCCAATCGAAAGGCCTGTCTCCTCTTGACGTAGTAAATGCCATCAGCGCTCAGAATCTTATTCTGCCTTCCGGAACTGCCAAGATCGGCAAGTTTGAATACAACGTGGACATGAATGGAAGTCCCACGACGATCGCGGGGCTGAACAACCTTCCCATCAAAGCTGTAGGAGGCACGACGATTTACATTCGCGACGTTGCTAACGTTCGCGACGGATTTCCGCCTCAGACCAATATCGTTCGCGTTGACGGCCGGCGGTCAACTTTAATGACCATCCAGAAAATCGGGAACGCGTCTACGCTGGACATCATCACTGCAATCAAGAACCTGTTGCCAAAAGTCAAAACGACTCTTCCGCAAGACCTTCAAATTCGCCTCCTCGCAGACCAATCGGTCTTCGTCCGTGGCGCGATTTCCGGAGTTTTGCGGGAAGCGCTTATCGCGGCATGCCTAACGGCAGCGATGATTCTCCTGTTTCTTGGAAGCTGGCGCAGTACGGTGATTATCGCGATTTCGATTCCCCTCTCCATTTTGACTTCCATCATCCTTCTCAGCGCCTTGGGAGAGACCATCAACATCATGACTCTTGGAGGACTGGCGCTGGCCGTCGGCATCCTCGTTGACGATGCGACGGTCACGATCGAGAACATTCACGGATTTCTGACCAGGGGCAAGGAGACGGAAGAAGCGATTCTCCTCGGCGCGGAACAGATCGCGGTGCCGGCACTGGTTTCAACACTGAGCATCTGTATCGTCTTCGTGCCCATGTTTTTGCTCACCGGGGTAGCCCGTTATCTCTTCGTACCAATGGCGGAGGCGGTCGTCTTCGCGATGCTGGCTTCCTATCTGCTTTCGCGGACTCTCATACCGACCATGGCCAAGTATCTTCTTAAAGCTCATGCTGGAGAAGGCTCGCATGCGCCGAGCAAGAATCCCTTTGTGGTGTTTCAAGCCTGGTTTGAACGCGGCTTTGAGAGGATTCGGACTGCCTATCGCGGATTACTCGAAGCTTGTGTACGTCACCGCCGTGTTTTTGCCGGCGCATTTCTCACCGCGTGCGTACTCTCCTTCGCGCTTTACCCGTGGTTGGGACAAGATTTCTTCCCATCCGTGGACAGCGGCGAATTCACACTACATCTTCGCGCTCCGACCGGCATGCGTATTGAAGAGACAGCCGCCTTATGTGACCGGGTGGAAGCTGAGATTCGCGACCAGATACCGTCTGCTGAGTTCGGCGGGATCATCGACAACATCGGATTGCCTTACAGCGGAATCAATCTTTCTTACAGCAGCTCGGCGCCAATCGGGACGGAAGATGCGGACATTATGGTCGCTCTTTCTCCGAAGCATCGGCCAACAGCAGGTTACGTGCATGACCTACGGCTAAAACTAACACGAGATTTTCCCGGAGTTACCTTCTACTTCCTGCCTTCGGATATGGTGACTCAAATCTTGAACTTTGGGCTGCCTGCTCCAATCGATATTCAAATTGTGGGAAATGATCTGCAGGGCAACCGGCAATTCGCGGACAGGCTGCTGGCGAGGGTTAAGTACGTTTCGGGAACAACAGACCTCCGCATTCAGCAAACCTTTGACCAGCCGAAGCTTCACGTTGATGTTGACCGGACGAAAGCTCAGGAAATCGGATTCAGCCAGCGCGAAGTTGCGAACAATCTCTTGATAACGCTGAGCGGTAGCTCCCAGACTTCGCCGACTTTTTGGCTGGACCCCAAGAACAACGTGAGTTATCAGATCGCGACGCAAACTCCGCAGTACCGGGTTCAGTCACTCCAGGACCTCGAGAACATTCCGGTTACGGGCGCGGGTACAGCTCAGCCTTCTATACTTGCAAATCTTGCCTCGTTCAGCCGCAATTCCGAGTTGAGTGTGGTCTCTCATTACAACGTGTCCCCGGTCATCGATATATTCGGTTCCGTCCAAGGCCGTGACCTCGGAGGCGTTTCGCGGGATATCTTCTCGATTCTGAACGCTAGCCAAAAAGATCTTCCTCGAGGTTCACAGATTATAGTGCGCGGCCAGATTCAGACGATGAAGTCGTCTTTCTTGGGATTGCTGACCGGGCTGGTATTCGCCATCGTTCTGGTTTACCTGCTGATTGTCGTCAATTTTCAATCCTGGCTCGACCCATTCATTATTTTGAACGCCCTTCCTGCAACTCTCGCGGGGATTGTTTGGTTCCTGTTTGTAACCGGCACCACGGTCAGCGTGCCCGCACTTACGGGCTCGATCATGTGCGTTGGAGTGGCGACAGCCAACAGCATCCTGGTAGTTAGCTTCGCGAAAGAACGATTGGCGGCAGGATGCTCTGCGGTCGAAGCCGCCGTGCAGGCAGGGTTCGCGCGATTCCGGCCGGTGCTGATGACCGCTTTGGCAATGATCATCGGAATGCTTCCCATGGCGATCGGCCTGGGCGAAGGTGGAGAACAAAATGCACCTCTCGGCCGCGCCGTCATTGGCGGGTTGCTCTTCGCCACAGTATCTACGCTATTTTTCGTCCCCACGGTCTTTAGCATGGTCCATAGCCTTCGTCATCGCCCGGCTGAAACTGGAATTCAACAATAGGTCTCTTTAGGAGCAGAAAGGTCTAACAATGTTGTCAGAAACAAAAGTACAAGTTGTCGAGAACGCGCCGCAAATTCAAAGTGCCTTAGGCGTGAAACATCGCGTAAGACGTAGCTTGCTCGCTACCGTGATCGTTTTTCTGGCGGTCGCCGGGATTGTCGCTTTCGGCATTTTTCGGCGTGTCCGGGCGCGCAACACCGTAAGCACGGAAACTGCGGCCATGGCTGTGCCGTTGGTCAACGTCGTTTCTCCGCAGCGTACCGCCCCGTCGAGCGAGCTTGTGCTACCGGGCAACGTCGAACCCTATATGACGGCGCCGATTTATTCGCGTACCAGCGGTTATGTAAAGACGTGGTACGTCGATATTGGCGCCCGCGTGAAAAAGGGCCAGCTTCTTGCCGAGATCGACACGCCGGAGGTCGATCAGCAGCTCCAGCAATCGCGCAGCAATCTCGCCACAGCGCAAGCAAATCTCAAGCTTGCGGAGATTACCAAGAATCGTTACAGCGAGCTGTTGAAGACGAGCGCAGTTTCCCAGCAGGATGCCGACAACGCCATCGGCACTTACAATGCCAACAATTCAATCGTCCAGGCCAATCAGGCGAATGTAAAGCAGCTCGAGACGTTGCAATCCTTCGAGAAGATCTATGCTCCGTTTGACGGCATTGTTACCGTGCGTAACGTCGATGTGGGCGACCTCATCAACTCCGGCAGCGCGCCTGGCACGAAGACCGACCTATTCCATATCGCGCAGCCAGGCAAATTGCGCGTCTATGTGTATGTACCTCAGGAATATTCACAAGCCGCCGCGCCAGGATTGACTGCCGATCTGACTCTTGCCGAGTTTCCCGGACGACGCTTCCCTGGGAAGCTGGTGCGCACCGCAAATGCAATCAACAACGTAACCCGCACCCTGCAGGTAGAAGTTGACGTGGACAATCCCACAGGCAAATTGCTGTCCGGCTCATATGCTGAAGTCCATTTAAAGTTGCCTGGGCTCACTTCCACTTACCTGTTGCCCGTGGACACTCTGTTGTTTCGATCTGAGGGTTTGCAGGTTGCGGTTGTGAAAAACGGAAAAGCCGTCCTTACACAAGTAACGCCCGGCCACGATTTTGGGAACCAGATCGAAATTCTATCGGGCATGAGTGGAAATGAGTCGGTGATTCAAAATCCGCCGGATTCTGTTCTCTCTGGACAACAAGTGCAGATCGCAAAGGCAGCACTGCCGAGCGGCGCAGGAGGTGGCCAGTGACTTCACGGCGCAGCATGAATGCAGCGATTCAGATTTGGAGCCGCGCTCTGGCCGGCGTCGGTCTCGCCAGCGTGCTCTTGATCGCAGGATGCACCGTTGGTCCGAAATATCACCGCCCAACCGCTGAGGTTCCTGCCACTTATAAAGAGGTTGGCGATTGGAAACCTGCCCAGCCGAATGACCAGACCTTCAGCGGCAACTGGTGGGAAATGTTCCAGGACCCTCAACTGAATGCCCTTGAATCGCAGGTCAACGTCTCCAACCAGAACTTGAAGGCGGCCGAGGCCCAATACACGCAGGCTCGCGCGCAGCTCCGCTACCAACGCGCCGATTTTTTTCCCACGATCAACGCGGGCGCGAGTGCAACACGAAACCGAATCTCGAACCACCGGCCTGCGAGTACCGTCAGCAACGGAATTACCTACAACGACTTTCAAATTCCTTTCGAATTGTCTTACCAGATCGACGTCTGGGGGCGGGTACGCCGCACCGTTGAGGCCTATCGCGACCAGGCACAAGCGAGTGCAGCCGACTTGGCTGCCGTGAACTTGTCCATGCACGCCCAACTGGCTCTGTACTATTTCCAAGCTCGCGTTCTTGATGCCGAAGAGCAGCTTCTAAACTCGACAGTGACGCAGTATGAGCATGCGCTGGAATTGATCAAGAGCCGCTATGCGGGAGGCATTGCCTCCGACGTGGAAGTGCAGCAAGCTGAGACTCAACTGGAAACAACTCGAGCGCAGGCGATCGATGTCGGAGTTGCGCGCGCGCAATACGAGCATGCAGTAGCCGTGTTGATTGGTAAACCTCCAGCGTCTTTCAGTCTCGCGCCCCTTCCTCTGACGATGCCGCCTCCAGTGATTCCCGTAGGCCTGCCCTCGGAATTGCTTGAGCGCCGACCTGACATCGCAGCAGCGGAACGCCAAATGGCGGCCGCGAACGCCCAGATCGGAGTAGCCAAGGCGGCTTACTATCCCAACATCAGCTTGGGGGCGGCTGGAGGATTTGAGAGCAGTGCCATCACAACATTGATATCCGGTCCAAGCGTTTTGTGGTCGGCTGGTCCATCGGCTCTGCTTACTGTTTTCGACGTAGGAAGACGGCGCGCCGCTTCAGACCAAGCCGTCGCCGCTTACAATCAATCGGTCGCCAACTATCGCCAAACCGTGTTGACCGGCTTTCAACAGGTTGAAGACAACGTAGCAGCCTTGCGCATTCTCGAGAACGAAGCTCAGGTTCAGGACAAAGCCGTCGTCGCAGCGCAGAAATATTTGGAGCTTGCCAACACGCGCTACAAGGGCGGAGTAACCAGCTATTTGGAGGTGACAACCGCTCAGACCGCCGCGCTCTCTGACGAAATCACCGCTGTAAACATTCTCGGCCGGCGCATGGTAAACGCCGTGACACTGGTTCAAGCTCTTGGCGGTGGCTGGAATAGCTCCGAAATACCTCAACGCCCAGAATGCTGCGGCAAACTGACGAGCACTTCAAAGTAGGGTGCCCACTTTCAAAGCATTGAGTCACGGATTAGGTGTGTTTTGCACATACTCGAAATCCGTGTCGATCGGACCGGCCGCATCAAGTGCCGCCTACCGTCCGTAACGAGTTCGGCGTCATCCCTGTACGCGCCTGATGGTTCTGCTACAAACTCCGGGAACCGAAGCTTCGATCTCGGGCTATTGCAGTCCAACTTCGGTCCAATTCAAGGGCGAGATAAATGACGCGTTGCCTAGTAAGCGACACCAGAAGCGGCACTTAGAGTTTTGTACTTCATATCTTCTAAGCAGAGGGTCGTGTGTTCGAATCACGCCGCGCGCGCCCCACTTTCTTCTAACATGCGGGAATCTCTGATTCAAGGAGCTCACTCGCACGCAGCGCCGTCGCAGCCTTCCGATTCCGCAAGAAATTGTGTCCAATCCGAGGAGATACCCTTCTGTGCATCGCTCAGGGAAATTTTTCCGTCTCTTACCTGTTTTGCCAAGAAATTTTCCACGGCGTCTTTTCGTTTGAAGAAACGCTCGGAAAGCGCCACACCATCGGGGCCGCATTGCGGCCAGATATTGTCGACCGTGTCCGCGCCGCCAAGTTCGAGTGAAATCAGGTGATCCAATTCGCAAATCTGCGTCTGACCTGAGTTGTGGTCAGGATGGGGAATGCCGTAGAAATCATAGGTAGCATTCTTTTCCGTTCGCGAAGATGCCTGTTCTCGCACACAGCTTGTGTGGAACTCGGGATCCTGAAGAATTTTTGTCGTGATCGTCGGATTCACAGCTCCCGGAGTGCAGCTCGGGTCAGGAAGCGGAAAACCGTGGCTCATCCGCGTCGTGCAGCTGTGCGTCGGGGGTATCGTAACTTCAGACAGCCCCTTCGATGCGCTACCGTCGATGTCGAACTGGCTGCAAGAGGCGGGCTGTGACGAAGACGCTGATTTCGTAGCGGAATCCTTGTGACTAGGGGCAAGCCCGTTCATCGAAAGGCCGATTGCTAGCGGCACTAGGGCCGCAGCGTGTGCCATCGAACTCCTTTTCTTGGTCGCCATCACGGAGCCTTCGGCGCCCCGGCATCGTCTTTCGTGGGCGTGTTGGATTGGATCGCTTTGCTGACGGTGTAGGAGCTTGCGCTAATTCCCAGCAGGCCCAGAACACCACCGGGAATTTCCGGCAAACCCGGCATCATCGGGCCTTGGGTGCGTTTCACGTTCGCATCCGTTTGCAAAAGTTTCGCATTCGAAATCACGATAAGAAAGAAGCTCAACGCGATCACAAAAGTGAAAATCAGCAGCTGAAATCGAGACATGCTGGCGCTGCCCGTTTTGTCTCCGGTTTTTTCGCTGATCAGAAGATTAAGATCGATGTCTCCCTTAAGAATTTTCCAGATCACTACAAGAGCAAACAAACCAACGGCAATGCACACAACATATCCGATCAACAATTCCAACCATTGCAATGAACTCGCCATAAATAATCCCTCCTCAATTCGAACTGTTTCGCCGCGTAAGAAACGCGGCGCCGAACTTTCCACCGAGATATACCGCGTGACTCGAACCAAGTAGTGCGAGCCAGGTCCCCGAAACTTCTGGAAAAGTGGTTGGTTTGTGAAGAACTGCATTGACGTACTGGAACGCCGCGGCCAGCGTAATCAGAAGAAGCTGTACACGCTCCGGACTGAAATAGGTATTTCCGTTTCCCGTTCGTCCGAGCAAAAGTCCCTGGGTGTTTATGCCTCCGCTAAACAACTGCCCAACCACCGTGGCCAGGAGAGCAAAAAGAATGAGAAGGGTCTCCCAATAGATCAGATTCATAAGAAACGACATCTTTGGAACTCCAGGCCAGCGAGCAAACTACTCAAGGGAGAGAAAATCGGAGTAATTGCGCGCAACCATACAGAGAGACAGGTATCTTGTCAAGAATTAAAACTAATCACCCATGAATAACATAATCAGGATAGATGGCATATGAGATACCTGTCACAGCCTAGATAGCAGCAACTTGACGGCGAATTCGTGCAAGAGTGTAATTTGCTTTGTCGAGTGAGGAATGTTTCGTGGGCGTAAAACAACATTGGGAAAAGATCTACGCAAGCAAAGCTCCGGAAGCGGTGAGCTGGTATCGCGCTCACCTGGAAACTTCGCTCGCATTGATCGAACGCGCAACGGACGTGCGCACCGCCTCCATCATTGATATTGGTGGCGGAGAATCAACGTTCGTGGATGACCTGCTCGCGCGCGGTTGCAAGGACATCACCGTGCTTGACGTTTCGCAGACTGCGATTGATGTCACGAAAAAACGTTTGGGCGCGGCGGCAGGGAAAGTGCACTGGATGGCGGCGGATATCGCCACGGCCGAGTTGAAGCCGCGGGCTTACGATGTGTGGCATGACCGTGCCGTATTTCATTTTCTGACGGCAACCGAATTGCGCGTTGCTTACGTTCGCCAGGTTGCCCACGCCGTAAAGCCTGGTGGTCACGTGATCGTGAGCACATTCGGACCGGAAGGCCCTGCAGAATGCAGCGGACTAAAAGTCATGCGTTACGACGCCGACGAACTGCACGACGAATTTGGCGCGCGTTTTCGGCTTGTGAAAAGTTTGAAGGAGCTTCACGAAACGCCTTCCGGAACCACACAGCAATTTCTCTATTGTTACTGCCGCGTTGAATAGCAGGGATGCCTGTCGGAAGTTGCAGTGGCGGGTCTTCAGACCCGTTCTTTTTCCACCTGAGCTGCGCCACCACTCACCGGCAATTTCGCCAATTCCCATGCGGCAATCCCGCCGGCAATTTCGCCAACGTCCCGGAATCCCGCCTGCTGCAAAAGACTCGCTGCAATCGAAGAACGATATCCGCCCGCGCAATAAACCAGCACTGGACGTCCCTTCTGCAATTCTTGCAAGCGCTCGGAGAGCCGGTTCAACGGAACGCTCAGGCTGCCTTCAATCGCTTTTTGTTGTCGCTCCCCGGGCGTGCGCACATCCAAAAGTTGCGGCGCTTCCTGCGACGAAAGAATTTCCGCCGCAAGCGCAGGGCTATAACGCTCCGAACTTTTTGTCAGCTCCGGCCGTGAATCGAGGCTGCGCATTCCATCCCTCAAATAACCCGCCACGTTATCAAACCCGATTCTTCCCAATCGAATCGCCGATTCCGATTCCCTGCCCGGATTCGCAATAATCAGAATCGCCCTTTCGCGGTTCAGAATCGTGCCGGCCCAGGTTGCGTATTGTCCGCTGAGCCCAATGTTGGTGCTGCCGGCAAGATGAGCAGTCGCAAATTCTTCCGGCTCGCGCGTATCCAAAATTTGTGCACCGGCTGCTTGCAATTCCAGAACGCGGTCGAGCTCAATCGGTTTCAATTCCCGCTGCAATGCCTCATCGAGCGTTGCGCGCTCTTTGCTGTTCAGCACCGCGTCATAAACGAAATACGGCGGCGCTTCCGGCTGGTCCGCCGTCACCAATTCGATGAAAGCTTTCTTGCTCATCGGCTGCAGCGCATAGTTCAACCTCCGTTGCTCGCCGATCGTCGAAACAGTCTCTTTGCTGATCGCTTTTCCGCAAAGCGAACCGGCGCCATGCGCTGGATATACAAGACTCGAATCCGGCAAAGGCAAAATTTTCGTTTGCAGCGAATCGAAGAGCAGAGCGCCAAGATCTGTAGCCGACCAACCCAATGCCGCGCGCAAATCCGGCCGCCCAACATCGCCTACGAACAAAGTATCGCCGGTCAAAACCGCATGCGGCTCGGTTTCACTCTTATTCAAATCATAGACAGCGATGGAAATGGATTCCGGAGTGTGCCCCGGAGTTTCAAGCGCTTTCAATCGCACGCTGCCGAACTCAACTACCTTGCCATCGCTGAGCGGCGTGAACGCGTACTCCGCCTGTGCTTTCGCGCCTAAATAAATTGTCGCTCCAACCTGGTCGCGCAGCTCCAAATGCCCTGCGACAAAGTCGGCGTGAAGATGCGTCAAAATTACGTGCTTGATTTGCAGCTTATGGTCGGTCGCAAAGGAAAGATAAATCCCGATGTCGCGTTGAGGGTCAACCACCGCCGCCGTCCCTGTCGTCTCGTCTCCAATTAAATACGACGCATGCGCCAGGCACGGCAGATAAAACTGTTTCAGGATCACAGGGCGACCCTCACGCGATCAGATTACTTTGGCTGTTTCCCCAGACGGAGATACGGTTTCAGCGTCCTGTAGCCATCCGGGAAGAGCTGCTTCACCTTCTCTTCAGGCATCGCAGAGGGAATGACGACGTCGTCCCCCGGCTTCCAGTTCACGGGCGTCGAAACACTATGCTTCGCCGTCAGCTGCAGCGAGTCCACTACACGCAACACCTCATCAAAATTGCGTCCCGTGCTCATCGGATAGCTCAGCGTCAGCTTGATCTTTTTGTCCGGCCCGATCACGAACACCGTTCGCACGGCCGCGTTGTCTGCTGGAGTCCTGCCTTCACAGGAATCTCCCGCTTCTGCCGGAAGCATGTTGTAGAGCTTCGCCACTTTTAGTTCCGGATCGCCGATCATCGGATAGTTCACTTTGTGGCCCTGTGTTTCTTCGATGTCCGCTGCCCACTTGCTGTGGCTGCTGACCGGGTCTACACTCAGTCCAAGGATCTTCACGTTCCGCTTCTTGAATTCCGGCTCCAGCCCTGCCATATATCCCAATTCGGTCGTACACACAGGCGTGAAATCTTTCGGGTGCGAGAACAGAATCGCCCAGCTGTCACCAATCCATTCATGAAAGTTGATGACGCCTTGTGACGTTTCTGCCGTGAAGTTGGGTGCTACATCATTGATGCGTAACATCTCTATTCTCCTGGAGCGCGCTCCCAGCCTGTGAGTGGAACCGCGCTAGTTTGCGTTCGATCTTCAGTGTAGCAAGAGCCGTCAAAAGGGCGAAATTGACAGCGTTTCGCGCAGGCCGCCGAATCAGTCGCATGTCTACCAGCTGTGCATGGTCCCATCAAGCTTTCGATTCACCGGCAAATACGCGCGCTGATACGGATATTTCGCCGCGAGCGTTTCATCTATCTCCACGCCGAGTCCCGGTTTCTCTCCCGGATGCATCGCACCATCCCGAAACGAATACGCATGCGGAAAAACCTTGTCCGTCTCCGGCGCGTGGGGCATGTATTCCTGAATTCCAAAATTATGAACGCTCAAATCAAAGTGCAGCGCAGCCGCCATGCACACCGGACTCATGTCTGTTGCGCCATGGCATCCAGTCCGTACGTGATGCAGCTCCGCAAGATTCGCAATCTTGCGCAAATGCGAAATTCCGCCCGCATGCACCACAGTCGTCCGGATGTAATCAATCAACTCTTCCTCAATCAACTGCTGACAATCGAAAATCGAGTTAAATACTTCCCCAACCGCGATCGGCGTAGTCGTATGCTGGCGGATCAGTCGAAAACTCTCCTGAACTTCCGCCGGAACCGGATCCTCCATCCAAAATAAATGATACGGCTCCAAACTCTTCCCCAGCCGCCCCGCTTCAATCGGCGTCAATCGGTGATGCGCATCGTGAAGCAAATGCACATCCGGCCCGAACTCCTGCCGCAATCGCGCGAAAAGTTGCGGCGCGAGATTCAGATAAAGTTCCGTGCTCCACAAATTCTCAATCGGCGCGCCGCGTTCCGCAGGTTCATACTGCATCCCGCCTTTCCCCACGCCGTAAGTGCTTTTCAATCCGGGGATTCCGCTCTGCGCGCGAATCGCCTTGTAACCCAGCGACAAATAGTGCGCGACCGCTTTCACCGTATCTTCAATATCTGCCCCGCTCGCGTGGCCGTACACCATCACGGAATCGCGCGAGGCCCCGCCAAGCAGTTGATACACGGCCGCATTGAGCGTCTTGCCTTTGATATCCCAGAGCGCTGTATCCACCGCGGCAATCGCCGTCATAGTCACCGGACCGCGCCGCCAATACGCACCTTTGTAAAGGTATTGCCACATGTCCTCGATGCGCCGCGCATCGCGCCCGATCAAGACAGGAATTACATGCTCGGTAAGATAGCTCGCTACAGCGAGCTCGCGCCCATTCAACGTCGCGTCGCCCAGTCCATAAATTCCGTCTTCCGTCATGATTTTCAAAGTAACGAAATTCCGCCCAGGGCTGCACACGATCACTTTCGCGTCGGTGATTCGCATTGCTAATTTGCTCCTTCGCTGCTGTAGAATCGAAACGCATTTGGACAAACCATTGGAGCGGAAAACGCGTGGGATATCCCCAACTTGAATTGAAAGATAAAACGGCGCTCGTCATCGGTGGAACGAGCGGCATCGGTCTTGAAATCGCAAAAGGACTCGCGCAAGCCGGCGCCGACGTCGTCGCCACCGGCCGCCGAGAAGATCTGGTCAAAGCCGCCGCAAAAGAAATTCGCGCGCTCGGTCGTCGCTCGCTTGAAGTCCCCTGCGACGTCACCGACGAATCCACCATTGTGAAACTGTTGAAAGCCGCGTGCGATGAATTTGGCGGCGTTCAAATCCTCGTCAACTGCGCCGGACGCACAAAGCGCACTCCAACCGTGGATGTTCCCGACGCCGAATGGAACGGCATCATGGAAACAAACCTTACCGGCACTCTTCGTGCCTGCCGCGTCATCGGCCGCCACATGATCGAGCGCGGCTACGGCCGCATCATTAACATTGCGTCTCTGTCCTCGTTCGTCGCGCTTTACGAAGTCGCGGCGTATTCCGCCAGCAAAGCCGCCGTTGCCTCCCTCACAAAATCCCTCGCTATCGAGTGGGCCAGCAAGGGAGTCTGTGTCAACGCTATCGCTCCCGGAGTCTTTCGCACGGAGCTGAACGCGGGGCTTCTCGACGGAACCGAACGCGGCAAAGAATTCAAGATTCGCACGCCTATGGGCCGTTTCGGAAAGCTCGATGAACTCGCGGGCGCAGCCGTCTTTCTTGCGTCGGATGCCGCAAGTTTCGTAACGGGCCATGTTCTCGCCGTGGACGGCGGATTCCTTGCTAGCGGCGTCAATCAGTAAACGGTTCTGCATGACCCTTTCTATCTTGCGGACACTTGCTCGAGGCCGCCGATTTTACTAGAACGCAAATCAAATTACTCATGGCCATTTCCACCGACAATTCCTTCCTCGAAAAAATGAAGGTTCGCTTTGCGGAAAAATTTGGCGGCAGCTCGCGCGTCTTTCGCGCACCAGGTCGCGTGAATCTCATCGGCGAACACACCGACTACAACGATGGCTTTGCGCTACCTGCAGCGATCGATCGCTACACCTGCGTTGCCATCGGCCCTCGCGACGATGAAACGCTTAACGTGTTTTCAGAAAATCTAAATGAGTCGGCGCAAATCGATCTGCGTGAAAAAACTCCTCACGCAAGAAATCATTGGTCGGATTATGTCCAGGGTGTCGCGATCCAGTTGCGAAATTCCGGCGTGAAGTTGCGTGGCGCAAACCTCTTGATTCACAGTGATGTTCCTAGCGGATCAGGCCTCAGTTCTTCTGCGGCTCTTGAAGTCTCCGTCGGCAAAGCGCTGCTCGCCAATTCCAATCACTCCGTCGGTCAGCTCGAACTTGCAAAGCTTTGTCAGCGGGCCGAAAACGAATTCGTCGGCGCGCGCTGTGGAATCATGGATCAGTTTGCCGCGTGTTTTGGCCGCTCCGGACACGCCATCCTGCTCGATTGCCGCTCGCTTGAAGGAACCGCACTGCCGCTCCCCGCGGATATCAGCATGGTCATTTGCAACACAATGGTGAAGCACGTACATTCCGGCGGGGAGTACAATGCGCGTCGCGCCCAATGCGAAGAAGGAGTGCAACTGCTGAAAAAGTGGAACCCAAAAGTCATAGCTCTCCGCGATGTTTCGCTGGCCGACCTCGAATCACACCGAGCAGATTTGCCGCCACTGATTTTCCGGCGTTGCCGTCATGTCATCAGTGAAAATGCTCGCGTGCTCGATACCGTCAGCGCTCTGCGAACGGAAAACCTCGCGGCAATCGGAAAATTAATGGCGGAATCGCATCGCAGTCTGCGCGACGATTTTGAAGTGAGTTGCCGCGAACTTGACGTCATGGTGGCACTTGCAGAAAGAAGTGAGGGCGTCATCGGCGCGCGCATGACTGGCGGCGGTTTCGGCGGTTGCACCATCAACCTCGTTAAAAACGCACACGTGGAAACGTTTTGTGAATCGATCCGAACTCGCTACAAACAAGCGGCAAACAAAACACCGGAGATCTATGTTTCTACTGCGGGAGAAGGCGCAAGCGAAATTTCGTAAGCTAAAAGTGCTGACGTAAACAATTTCAATGACTGATATCGACCTTTCAAAACATCCCCACCGGCGATTCAATCCTCTTTTGCGCGAGTGGGTGCTGGTCTCTCCACATCGCACAGAGCGTCCGTGGCAAGGCCAAGTGGAAACCAGTGCTTCGCCGGCAACCTTGCAATACGATCCGGCTTGCTACATGTGCCCAGGCAATAAGCGCTCCACTGGCGCCGCGAATTCCAAATACAAAAATGTCTTCGTATTCGACAACGATTTTCCCGCGCTCCTGCCAAATACTCCTGCGGCAACTTCGAATGAGTAAAATCTGTTGGTCGCGGAAACTGAAACGGGCATCTGCCGCGTCTTGTGTTTTTCGCCCCGCCACGATTTGACACTCTCTAAAATGGAAGTCAGCGACATTCGCCTCGTTGTGGACGCCTGGGTTGCGCAATATCAGGAACTCAGCGCACGCAAGGAAATTGGCTACGTGCAAATCTTTGAGAATCGCGGCGCGCTCATGGGTGCGAGCAATCTCCATCCGCATTGCCAGATTTGGGGAAGCACGAATGTTCCGCATCTCGTCGCAACAGAAGAAAAATCACAACTTGCGCACAAACAGGCAAAAGGCTCGTGCCTGCTTTGCGATTACCTCGCGCTCGAACAACAAAAGAGAAAACGCGTCGTCTTGGAAAACGAACATTTCGTCACGCTGGTTCCCTTCTGGGCGGTATGGCCATTTGAAACAATGGTGCTTCCCAAGCGTCATTTTTCAGCAATACCCGCAATGACAAGCGAAGAACGCGACGCGTTAAGTTCTATCCTTCAGCAAACGACCTCTCACTTCGACAATTTGTTCCAATCACCCTTTCCATACTCAATGGGATTTCACCAACAGCCGTCCGATGGAAACGCTCACGAAGAGTGGCATTTCCACGCCCACTTTTTTCCGCCGCTGCTCCGTTCTGCAACCGTTCGCAAATTCATGGTCGGCTACGAAATGCTCGCGACTCCGCAACGCGACATCACTCCGGAAAGCGCCGCGGAAAGATTGCGCGCTGCAGCGAATTCTTCCTGGCGCGGTAAATAATCTTGTTCGCAGCCGCAAACTCCGCGCTAAAGTAATCGCGCAATTTTGAGGAGGCTATTCGCATGTCTATTTCTCTTCGTTCCATTCTTGGCGTCGTATTCCTCGCAGCACTTTGTGCCGCAACTTCTCCTCTAGCGCCCGCTCAAACAGCAAAGCCGCTGCTCGTTTATTGCATTGACGTCGAAGGAGGACAAGCCACTCTGTTCGTTACCCCCGCTGGCGAATCGCTGCTGATCGATACCGGCTGGGACGGATTTGGCGGACGCGACGCGGATCGCATCGTTGCCGCTGCAAAAGACGCCGGCCTCTCCAAAATCGATTACGTTTTGATCACGCACTATCACAGCGACCACGTGGGCGGCGTGACGCAGCTCGCCGCGCGCATTCCCATCGGCGCGTTCATCGATCACGGCGACAACTCGGAAACGCACGACGAACCAACAATGACCGGATGGCGCGCCTACCAAAAACTTTTGGCCGAGGGAAAATACAAACGCATCTCGGTCAAGCCCGCCGAGAAGTTGCCGATTCACGACGCGGAATTCTTCATCGTCAATGGCGGCGGAAAAGTTCTCGATAAGCCGCTCGCTGACGCTGGAGGCGAAAATGCAAATTGCAAACCGACCGCGCAGCCTGCCGCGGACCACACTGAAAATGAATTCTCGCTGGGACTCGTGATGAACTTTGGAAAATTGCGGCTCGTGGATTTGGGCGATCTGCCGTGGGCAAAAGAGTTGGAATTGATGTGCCCGGTGAACAAGCTCGGCAAAGCCGACATTTATATTGCAACTCATCACGGATTTAATTTCAGCGGAAGCCAGGCGCTCGTGTACGGAATCGCAGCGCGCGTGGCCATCATGGAAAACGGCGCGAAAAAAGGCGGCAGCCCTTCCGCGTGGGACATTGTCCATAGCGCGCCGGGACTGGCCTCCTTGTATCAATTGCACTGGTCGGAAGAAGGAGGCGCCGCGCACAATTCCGCGCCGGAATTTCTCGCGAATCTGGATGGCCCCGATGGCGGCCACTACTTCAAAATCACGGCGCACCAAGACGGCAGCTTCGATATCTTGAATTCGAGGACCGGTAAAACCAAGTCATACTCGCCGCATATGTGAAAATCGGCGTTTTTGTTGGCAATTCTTGCAACCTTTTTGGCCTCTCTTCAATCTATGAATAGGACGCAGACGGAGGAGCCGAACCGTGTTTTGCCAGGCTATTGCATGAATCCGCGGGAGCACGCGTTCGTTGTTGGAGGAGGACCCGCCGGACTGGTCGCGGCAATTGCGCTGCGGCGTAAAGGTTTGCGCGTGACAGTCGCGGATGGAGGAGAAGCGCCGAGCGATAAAGCGTGCGGCGAAGGAATCCTTCCCGAAGGACTTGCGGCGCTGAAACGGCTTGGTATCGCGCTGAATTGGATGAAGGGACGGGCGTTCCACGGAATCCGATTTGTAAACGCGCAAAATTCCGCCGAAGCAAAATTTGGATCGCGCGCCGGACTCGGCATGCGAAGAATTGCTCTGCACCGGCAGTTGATTGACGCTGCGGAAAAGTGCGGTGTTGAAGTTTTGTGGCGCACGCCCGTGAGTGGAATTGAAAATCGAAATGTTTTTGCCGGCGAAAAAAAGTTCGCAGCGGACTGGATCATCGGAGCGGACGGATTTGGTTCGCAGGTGAGGCGCTGGGCGGGAATTACCGCAAAAAGACATGCTTCGTTGCGCTACGCGTTTCGCCAGCATTTTGCGATTGCGCCGTGGTCGGATTTTGTGGAAATTCACTGGGCCGCGAAAGCGCAACTGTACGTCACTCCTGTTTCCGACGCAGAAGTTGGCGTCGTTGTTCTCTCGCAAAATCCAAAGTTGCATTTGCGCGAAGCGCTCCAGCTTTTTCCTGCCGTTCTCGATCGGCTCAAAAATTGCGAAGCAACCACTGCCGAGCGTGGCGCAGCGACCGGGAATTTGACGCTGCCGGCGGTGTGCTCCGGCCACGTCGCGCTGGTGGGCGACGCTTCGGGCACGGTGGATGCGATCACCGGCGAAGGCATGAGCCTCGCTTTTCAACAAGCAGAAGCACTGGCCCACGCGATCGCGCTACGGAACCTTGCGCATTACGGGGCCGCTCATTCGTGCCTTCGCCGCAGGCCTTTATGGGTCGCACGGCAGTTGCTACTTCTCGAAACTCACTCCTGGCTGGAAAAGCGTGTGCTGCAAGCCTTTGCCAGCGATCAGAAACTTTTCCAGCGCATGCTTTCCGTGCATCTCGGCGAGGCCTCAACTTTTTCTTTCGCAACCGTCGGCGCATGGCTTGGTTGGCGAATGCTCGCTGCATAGCTTTTCTCAGCGCTCCAGAAATTCGCGTAACAACATATGAAAATGGTGGACACCGTTTTCGCGTTTGACGGAGTAGCGTCCACGATCGTACGTGGATGACTTCAATCCTTTTTGTACGTTGGTGCAAAGCATGATGTCTTCCTGCTGAACTTCGTCACTGAATGTGACTGCCTTTGCAATACGTTCCTTCGCAGCGGGCGATTCGACGTCGTGGAAAAACCATTCAAAGATGGTGAGCGTTTTGTCGTGCGAGAGCGGGACGATTAGATTTGTTGAGAGATTGTCCGGATAAATGTTGAGCATTAGATTCGGAAAAATCCAGAAATAGAGCGCTTCTTGTAACCCGCCTGTTCCGGGTGTGTAAAAACGATCGGCTGCGTCTTCCGGCTTCATCGCGCGAATCGGCGCAAACTGTTGCGAGTAGTAGCGGAACGTGTCGGTGCGGTATTGCGCGTAGTCGATTTCCTTCATCAGGCCGGGATGGGCGATGGGGATGTGATAGCCCTCGAGATAGTTGTCGACGTAAACCTTCCAGTTGCAATCGATGACGTAATCGCGTCGCTCGGCGAGTTTTAAATTCTCGAAATCGAATCCACGCGCTTGATTTGGAATTTCGCCGAGGACTGTCGCGAGAGATTCGGCTTCGCGATCGAAATTGACGAAGATGAGATCGCCCCAAGTTTCGAGGCGCAGCGAAACCATGCCCATCGTGCTGCGATCGAAGAATTCCACACCTTCCACGTCGGGAGTACCGATGAGTTTTCCGTCGAGCGTGTAGGTCCAGCCGTGATATTGGCAGCGCATGACGTTTTTGCAGCCGCTGCCGAGCGCGATTGGTCCTGCGCGATGGCGGCAGACGTTGCTGAAAGCGCGGAGAGTTCCCTGCTTGTCGCGAATAATAAGGACAGGTTCGCCGGCGATTTCGGCAGTGAAATAGGTTTCGGGATCGGCGATGGTCTTTGCAACGCCGTTGCTCTCACCACAAGGCTGCATCGTCGTGCCAACAAGCTGCCAGGTGCGGCGAAAGATTTTTTCCTTTTCGATTTCGAGGACGGTTGGATCGGTGTAGAAGCGCGAGGCGAGAGTGAAGGCGCACTCGATCTGCTCGTTCATGTCGAGATGGAGAGGTTTTGTTGTGTTCATGGGCAAGTACTTTAGCGCAGAGGGCGGCTGGTTAACCATAACTGCCCCTCCCCCCACCCTTTTTTGTAAGTGTTGAAAATAAAGGTGGTTAAAGTTCTTTGTTTTGCATGTGTTCATTCTAAAGGGGTTGTGGACGCTTTTCTCGTAAGTGTTCATTCCAGAGAAGTTAAGCGGATTTTGCGGGAGTCCGAGAGGGTGGTTGTTCGCCGCGAGGCAGGAGGAAAGCGTCGAACGAAACACGACAAACGATAGCAGAAATAGTTTATAAAGTCAATAGATACTTATTTGGTTAATTCGAATTGGCGTGGATCAAAGTTGGAACAGGCAGAAATGCAAAACCCGCACCCTTTTCTGCTGAGGGTTTGCAAGTACAAACCCTGAAACCCGAACCCGAAGGGTGGGGCACCCAAAATCGTTCAAGCAGTTCGAGGTATGCCACCCGCCAAGCGCAATTCTGCTATCGGCCACCGGCCAAGACCCAGGTTCAAACTACGAACCCGGGGCACGCGGCTATGGAAATCGGTTCAAACGAAAAGAAACGTCAGAAACGAAGAGCGGCCCACCTTTGCAGAATACAAAAGCGCAAAGGGTAGGCCACCCAAGATGTCTTTTGAATTTCGAGTGCGCCACCCACCAATTTCTGTTTTCTGATTTCCGTTTCATGGGTGGCCTGGCCCATTTGTGCGCGGCGCTAAGGGTTATAATTCGCGCACGCTTGAGAATGGAGTGGGTGTATGGCGAATAAAGAGCATCTGGCGATTCTGAAGGAGGGAGTGAAGGAGTGGAATGAGTGGCGAACGGGTAATCCGAAGGTCAGGCCGGATTTGAGCGGGCTGGACCTGCCCGATTCTAAACTTGACGGAGTTGATTTGCGTCAAGCGAATCTTGAGGGGGCAATCCTTCGAGGCGTGAGATTGGTTGGAGCGAGGCTCTATGACGCCGATCTAAGTAGAACCAACCTGCGCCAAGCCTTTCTTGACAGAGCGCAACTCGGAGGGGCGAATCTGTCGCACGCGATACTTTTTTGCGCAAGTCTGATTGATGCTGATTTGACCGGCACGACGCTCCACTATGCCGACCTTCGTGAGGCTGTCTTAGTTGACTCCAACCTTACTGGTGCGGACCTTCTTGGTGCCAATCTTTCGGGCTCTGACATGCGTCGCGCCGTTTTCGAAGGAGCCAACTTGGGAGGAGCAAATCTTCGGGCTGCGAATTGTTCGCAAGCGGATTTAACTGGGACGACTCTCCGCAGCGCGGACCTCAGCAGGGCGAGACTTGACCATTCAAGCCTCCGTGGTGCCGATCTCCACGCAGCTAATTTCAGTGGCGCCCACGTGGCAGGCGTTAGGTTCAAGGGCTCGGGAATGGAAAGAACATTGCTCGCGAATGTCGATCTGAGTTCGGCTAAGGAGCTAGATGCTGTGCTTCATGCGGGGCCTTCGACCATAGGACTCGACACAATCTACGAGTCGCGAGGTGCGATTCCGGAAGTATTTCTGCGTGGTGCCGGTGTGCCGGAGCCGTTCATCGTGCAGATGAAAGCGCTTGTTAATGCGATGGAGCCGATTCAGTTTTATTCGTGCTTCATCAGCCATTCGAGCAAGGATGAGGAATTTACGAGAAAGCTACATCGGGATTTGCAGGCGGAGGGAGTGCGGTGCTGGTTTGCTCCGGAGGATATGAAGATTGGAGATCCGTTCCGGGACCGAATCAATGAAGCTGTTCGCCTCTATGACAAGCTGTTGTTGGTGCTGTCAGAGAGTTCGATTGAAAGCCCTTGGGTAGAAGATGAGGTTGAAGCGGCGCTCGAAAAGGAGCGCTTGCAGAAGCACACAGTACTTTTTCCAATCCGATTGGATGACGCTGTGATGTCGTGCTCCAAAGCGTGGGCTGCCAGGGTCCGGCGGATCTTGCATATGGGTGACTTTCGGAAATGGAAAGATCACGACGAATATCAGAAGGCGTTTGCGCGGTTGATGCGGGATTTGAAGGCGGAATAGGCGTTGTCGGTCAGCGGACGCGTGGAAGTGCGGGCAGCGGGGACGCACACTGAAGTGTACGCTACCAGGCTGACGGAAAGTTCGATGAAGAGTGCGTGGGTGGAGTCGGAAGTTGAAGCGGCGTTTGAGAAGGAACGGAAGCAGAAACGGACAGTGTTGTTTCCGATTCAGTTGGATGTTGCTGTGATGGAGGCCGAAGAAGCTTGGGCGGTGGATATTCGGACGCGGAATATTGGGGATTTTCGGGGATGGAAGGAACATGACAAGTACAAGAAGGCGTTTGAAAGGCTTTTAAAGGATTTGAAGGCGGAATAGGTGTTGTCGTCAGCGGATACGTGGAGGTGCGGGCAGCGGCGACGCACACTGAAGTGTACGCTACCAGAAGTACAGGAAGGCGTTTGAGAGATTGATGCAGGATTTGAAGGCGGAAGGAACGATCAATAGGGGTGAGTGATTCGGGAACAGACAGAGTCAGACTCAAGTGCAACCCAAGACGCAGGTCGTCTTTACAAAGAAAGACGGGCGCGCTAAAGCGCCCCCCTACACAAAACCAAAAGCGAAGAAGGGCGGTTGGGAAAGCGCACTTTAAAGTAATTCATCGCGGTAGCCGCCTCAGCCTGGCTCTGGCCGTCTAAAGAATGTCGATTTGGGCGGCCCTCCTTCGACGTATAAGCGGAGGTTAGATTCAGGCAATTCACAAAAAGCCTGCTAACCCCTGCTTTTAAAAGAAGTTACGAAAAACAAAAGGAGATTTAACGATGCGATTCATGGTGATAGTCAAGGCGAACCCGGAGTCTGAAGCAGGCGTTTTGCCCAGCAAGGAGATCCTTGCCGAGATGGGGAAGTTCAACGAGCAGCTGGTAAAGGCCGGGGTGATGCTTGCAGGCGAGGGACTCCAGGCGAGCTCGAAGGGTGCCCGCGTGCGGTTTGAAGGAAAGAAACGGACGGTGATTGACGGGCCTTTCAGCGAAACCAAGGAACTGATCGCCGGCTTCTGGCTATGGCAGGTGAAATCGAAGGAGGAGGCGATCGAGTGGCTGAAGCGCGCTCCCTTCGATGGCGGTACTGAGATAGAGATCCGGCAAGTATTCGAAGCTGCGGACTTCGGCGCCCAGTTGACGCCCGAGCTCAAGGAGCAGGAGGAGCGGCTGCGAGCCCAAGTAAACAAGCAGACGGCGTCCTGAGGTAGTTGCTGGAGGGAACAAGGTAAGCGGGCCTGTCTGTTGGAGTAGAGGGTCAGTTTGAATTCTTGATGTATCCATTTTGGGGTTTCAGGCTAACTTCGCCTGAAGAAGAAGTTGTAAGTACAAACCCAAGCCCCGTTGTGTCACGAATAAGAATTCAAACTGACCCCAAATTTTCTTCGACTGATCATTCTCAGTGTGGGCTCTGCGTGGGCAGCTATGGCACAGACTGAAGTCTATGCCGCAAAGGTAAGGTCAACCCAAGACCCGCCCTCATACCCCGAGAACGGGGCACCCTCCGTGTTTTTGATTTTGGAGTTTGGTTGAGTGACGCGTTTCAGCTTTCGCGGTAGAGCTCGACGAGATGGCAGTTCGGGCATTCGTAAACCTGGACGGGGAAACCGCACAGTTCGTTGACGACTTTTGCGGAGAGGCTTTCTTCGCGTTTGGCGGGGATGATGGATGGCACGGGTGCAGCGGTCATACGCGGGGAACCGGGACAACGGGGACACGTTTTATCGGCCATGATTTTCACTTCCCTGCTGACAGTTTTTAACAAGCCTTAACCAATATTATTAAGACTAGCAGCTCAATTCTGTTGCGGTTTTGCGTTTCGCCAGAATCATCTCCGAGGCCGACAATCGTTGTCAAATTCGCTTTGCGCTAAATAAAGAGCTCCGCGCTGACCTTGGCCCTCAGGAACGACAAATCGAGGCAGACGAGCGGCGAGAGAGAAAACGGAAAAAGCAGATTCCGAACCTGCGAAAAAGCTGCGGGTTCGGAATGACAGCAGTTGGTGGCCCGGTTTTTCGGAATGAAGGCGGTTGAGCGATTCGGTTTTCAGAATGACTCGGGCTAGACGTTCGATTTAGCGCGTTCGTGCTTCGTCCTGTAAGGAGCGGTAGGTGCGCCATGCTAGCCAGGCCATGGTGGCTAGCATGCCTAGCCAGCCGAAGGCGCGGGTAGTGTGGCCGATGGTGACATCGTTGCGGAGGACTCCCCAGAGGCTGAAGAGGATGCCCCAATCGTGGTCGCCGGAGCCGACGAGAGGAAGTTCCTGCGCACGGGCGTCGGCCATGTAAGTGCCGATGTAGAGAAAATTTTCGAAGAACCAGAACGCGCAGAAGGCGACTGCGGCGGTTTCGCGTTTGAAAAAGAAAAAGACGAAACAGGCGAGCGGGGCGATGAGTTCGAAGAGTGTGCCGCCGAGGATGGTCATGGTGTAGCCGAACGGGCTGAAGAGCGGATGGCCGGCTTCGTGGATGAGGAGATTGGCGAGATCGATGAAGAGAAAATTTGGCGCGTTGATGGCGGCGTAAAGAAGGAAAAGCGCGTAGACGACGAGCCAGGAGATGCCGGCGATTTTCGAGACGGGTTTCCATTCGTCGAAATAGTCGGAGAGTTGAATCACTCGCGCAGAGTAGCAACACAGATGCGAGCTTGAAAGCGGTTGGAGTGTGGCGGTTTCCAGAAGCAGGGTTGCATAGGCTTACGTTGAGGTCCTTCGCGTCCCGGTCTGAACCGGGACCCTCAGGATGACAAGTATTTGTGTTTTGCGCTGCGCGGAGAAGTCTGAGTGCGGTCGAGACATGGAGAGGCGGCCGTCACAATGATTTTCAATAGGGTAGAAATCACGCCACGATCCGTCCACTCCGTGGCGCGGTACGCAAACACCGCGTGCAAGAGAAAACCGCGCTACTCCGGTCGGGATGACAGGTGTTGGGTTGGGTGGACGGCGGAAAAAGATCGAGGCGCGGCCAACATCGAAGAGGCCGGCTTCGGAAAGCCGGCCCTACAACTTCTCCAGAAATGTTTTGGCAGAGCCCTCGCGAAAAGAAAGCGGGGCTAGGCGAGTGGCTTTTTTGGACGGAGGAAGTGGCGGGCGGGTTCTTCGACGAGGCGATAGGCAAGAATTGAGACGGCGATGGCGGCGGCCAGCGAGGTTGCGGCACGGACGGACCAAATCCAGTGCGGAAAAGAATCGAAGACACGGGTGATGACCAGCGAATGAAGCAGATAGAGGCTATAACTCGCGTCACCGAGCAATACCAGCCAGGGAACGGCGAGAAACGAAGTCCATTTCGGCTGCTGCGCTATGCCGTAAATGATAGCGGCGAAGGCGGGAGAAAGAAGGCCGGTGGAGATAATCGAATTGGGAATTTTGTCCGCAAAGAGGATGACGGCGGCAACTCCAAGCAAGCCGGCAAGAATGAGCGGCGTGGCAAATTTTGTTTTGCCTGTGCGGGCGAGAAAAAGGCGGCAGGTCAGCATTCCCACGACGAATTCCGGCAAACGGACGAGCGGATTGAAGCTGAGAATATTTTTCCAGAAGAGAGTGGTTTCGCCTGAATTGATCTTCTCGATTCCGTCCGGATGAACGAGGACGTATCCGAAAGAGAGAAAAAGGCTGACAAACCAGAAAGCGAGCAGACAGAGAATCAGCTTGCTTTCGGAAAGTTTCCTGCTTCGGAGCAAAAGGAACGGAAACAAAAGGTAGAAAAAAGCTTCGACGGAGAGACTCCAGCAGACGGAATTCCAGGTCAACGCTCCTTGCGGAACCCAGGATTGAAGCAGTGTGAGCGTCAGTGCGCAGGCCCAAAAGAGATGCTCTTTGCTCCAGGCAAAAAATGGAAGATCCAAGTGGCGAACGGCGAAGAAGAAAAACGGCGCCGCGACGAGTAAGGAAAGCATGTAAGCCGGATAGATTCGAGCAAAGCGCGCCCACCAAAATTTCCGAGCGCTCAGTTCGGGGCCTTCGTAGGTGTAGACGAGGATGAATCCTGAAAGCACGAAGAAAAAATTGACGCCAACGTAACCGATGCTGGCGAAATTCTGATACCACCAGGGTCCGCCGGGCAATATTCCCACAACGCGCATGTGAAAAAGGACGACATGCAGCGCCGCGAAAAAGCGCAACGTGGTCAGCGCGTTGAGGCGTGGCCGCATAGGGTCGGGGTTTTGACGCCGTAAGAAGGGCTAAGGTCTTATCAGGCGAAGGGCTTCGTAAGCGGCGCCGAGCTGGGGGGCATTTTCATCGAGAATGACGGAGACGGGAATGTTCTTGAGCAAGTTTTCGAAATGCCATTTGTCCTTGAACGCCTGGAAGAAGCGGCCATCTTTCATTTTATCGAGGATTTTGACGGCGATGCCGCCGGCGACGTAGACGCCGCCGAGGGCGAGAACTTTGAGCGCGAGATTGCCGGCTTCGGCGCCGTAGATGTCCGCCCAGAGATCCAACGTTTCGACGCAGACGGGGCAGGACTTGTTGAGAGCGTTCTTTGTGATTTCCGGTGCAGGATCAGCGTCGGGATCGTCGAACGAAGCGTGCTTGACCGTTGGTGACAGGAATTCGTGCAACGTGCGAAAACCGCGACCCGAAAGAATGAGTTCCCAACTGACTTGCGGATAACGGCGCTTCATGAAGCGAAGCAATTCGATTTGCTGCTCGGTGTGCGGCGCGAAATCGGAGTGGCCGCCTTCGGAGGGCACGACCTGGTAGCGCTTGCCGTTCCAAACGAGGAGCGACTCGCCGAGGCCGGTGCCTGCGGCTAGCAAACCACGCGTCCCGCCCGGCTCTGGAGTGCCCTGATTGAGAACGCAAAATTGTTTTGGGTCGAGATACTCGATGCTGTGTCCCCATGCGCCGAGGTCGTTCAGCAGGACGATTTCGCTGACGTTCAGTTCCTGCGAGAGAACAGCTGCGTCAATCGTCCAGGGAAGATTTGTGGCGCGAACGCGATTGTTGATGACGGGGCCGGCGATGCCGAATCCTGCGGCGACGATTTTTTCTCCGGCGAGATGAGTGGCGGCCTGGCGCGCGAATTCTTTTGCGATGAGATCAAATTGCGCGAAATCCTTGCTGCGAAAGCGCTGCCGGAAGACGGAGGTAAGCTTGCCATCTTTTTCCGAAAATAGCGCGAGATTGCACTTTGTACCACCGACATCGCCCGCAAGGATCAACGTTTTCTCCTGAAGCTGCCTGAAGTTACTGAAACGAATTAAAACAGCAAAAATGGCACTATGGGTTGTACCACTTTCTGCCGTCGCGTTCGAGTAGGATGTCCGATTCTTTGGGACCCCAGCTTCCAGCTTCGTATTGGGGAACGGTGGCGCTTTTTGCAGCGCTCCAAACGTCGAGGATAGGATCCACGAGCGACCATGCGGCTTCGACGCTATCGGCGCGATCGAAAAGTGTGGCGTCTCCGCGGACGCAGTCGTTCACAAGAGTGGCGTATGCGCTGCGCGTAGCTTCGCCGAAGCCTTCGCGATAGCTGAAATTCATGGTGACGTTGCCGATGCTCATTTCCGTGCCGGGGCGCTTTGCGCCGAAGGAGACAGAGATACCTTCGTCGGGCTGAATGTTGAGAACGAGGCGGTTGGCTTCGACTTCTTTTCCACGAAAGACGACATGCGGCGCGCGCTTGAACTGAATCATGATTTCGGTGGTGCGTTTTGCGAGGCGCTTACCGGTACGGAGATAAAACGGAACGCCGGCCCAGCGCCAGTTGTCGATGAGCACGCGCATAGCTACGAAGGTCTCGGTCTTGGAGCTGGGATTGACGCCCGGCTCGTGGCGATAACCAGGCTGCGGTTTGCCGTTTACAGAGCCAGGAGCGTATTGCCCGCGGACGACAGCTTGGGCAACGCCCTCGAGATCATAAGGGCGAATCGACTGCAGCACTTTCAGTTTTTCGTTGCGAACGGCAGTTGCATCGAAGGATGCGGGCGGTTCGACGGATGTGAGAGAAGTGAGCTGCAGGACGTGGCTCTGAATCATGTCACGGAGCGCGCCGGCAGTTTCGTAAAAGCCGCCGCGGCGCTCGACGCCGAGCGTTTCGCCCGCTGTGATTTGGACGTGATCCACGTAGTTGCGATTCCAGAGGGGTTCGAAGATTCCGTTGCCGAAGCGAAGCACGAGCAAATTCTGGACGGTATCTTTGCCGAGGTAGTGGTCAATGCGATAGACCTGGGGCTCTTCGAAGACGCACTGAACTGTTTTGTTTAATTCCTTTGCGGTGGCGAGATCGCGGCCGAAGGGCTTTTCGATAATGATGCGGACCCAGGAATTTTCATTGGCTGGTTTTGCAAGGCCGGCTTTGCCGAGCTGCCGAATGATGTCCGGATAAACTTCCGGCGGAGTGGAAAGATAGAAGAGGCGATTGCCGCCGAGCTGTTTGGAGGCTTCGAGTTCGGTGAGGCGCTTGATGAGATTCGCGTAGGCGTTCGGGTCGGAGTAATCGCCCGCGTTGTAAAAGAGATTCGAAGCGAACTCATCCCATTTTGCGGGATCGATGGGGCCGACTTCGGAGATTCCTTTTGCGGCTTCGCCGACGGTAGCGCGAAAGCTATCGTCGCTCATCGCGGTTCGCGCGAAACCGATGATGGCGTAACGCTCGCCGAGGGAGTTATGCACGGCGAGGTCGTACATGGCGGGAATGACTTTGCGCTTGGCTAAATCGCCCGAAGCGCCAAACAAAATTACGGTGCACGGCTCGGTGACACCACCATAGGACGCTGAACGCACAGTTTCGGCAGCCATGCTCTCTCCTTGGTTAAGACGCGCGATACGAAAACGCAGTTCCAGCAGGAAAAACTATACCTCAACCCCGAGCTTTCCCAGGTCAGTCTTCAATTGGTCTGGGTTCTGAAAGTGAATGGTATTAAATCCCAGCTTTTTCGGACTTTCCAGATTCAGCGGACGGTCATCTATAAAGATGCAGCGAGCGGCAGAACGTTGCGTAACTTCGAGAGCGACTTTGAAAATAGTGGGTTCCGGCTTGCGTGAGTGCACGTAACACGAACTGAAAAAGACCAGAAAGTTGTTGCGGAGCTTAAACGCCTCGATGCGGTATTCGTTCAGTTCCAACGGTTCATTGTTGATGGCGCCGATGAAGTATCTTTGTTTGCTGGTGACTGCGTCGAGGACTTCCCGAGAGCCGGGGAGCAGCCTCGATTGAGCGAACATAAACGCGGTGAATTCTTCGCGAGAGAAGGAGCGCGGACGGTAAAAGAGCGTGCGGTTCAAATACTCTTCCATGGTGATTTGGCCACAGTCGAATGCGGGGAATGTGAGTTCATGGCGATCGGAAAATTCTTCCCAATCGAGATGAAAAGCTTCTGCCGCCGCTTTGCGAGCGTTGCGATCCCACCCATTGGTGAGGATGACACCACCGATATCCCAGAAAATCGTGTCAATTTCAGGCAAGGGCTCCTCCGCGCTCCGGGTGTTCATTTCTGCGCACAAGACAATACACGACAAATGTTGCAAACATTGCCCAACGTTACGTTTTTCGTCGCCCGGCTTTCAAAGCCTTCTCGACTATGGATTCCAGTTCTGTAAGGGCCTGCGCGGGGGGCCCTGTCATGTGGATGCGAACGACGGGCCGTTTCCTACTCACCATTGCGTCAAAATCTCCGAGTGCAAGAGCGAGGACCAAATCACCAAATGAATAGCCCGCTCCGGGAACCTCGATTCGCTCGACCGGATCGCAAGTAATCATCAAGGAGAGTCCGCCGCGCGGCCCTCCTTTATAGCACTGTCCTATCAAATGCAGGTACCAAGGGCCGTCTACCAATTGAGCCGGCACGCCAAGCTGCAGGCCCAGCCGTTCGGTAAGAGAGGTCATGCGCGTCCGGACTTCGGGCAGGTTCCACGCATAGTTTTGAATGGCTAAATAGCCGTCCTCTCCGCGAAGGGCGAAAAAAGAAGACAGCGCTCGCTCGAAACTCAGGCTCGATATTTCGTGCCGCAATTCGCCTTCTACAAACAGCGAAAGATTTCCTTCCACGAGCCGCGGCCTGGGAGTGTCGAGCTTTTTGTGCACCGTGATTTGTTCAATGTACTCCACCGCCGACTCGCGGCCATCGCCGAAATCGGGATCGCCAAACGGATTCACACCGATCAAAGAACACGCCAAACTTGTCGCGATTTCCCATTTGAAAACTTCCGCAGCGATATGTTCGACGCCTTCCATCTCGACGGTCACACTGGGAATTTGCAAATTTGCGGCGGAAGTTTCTGCCTCTCCTGCAAAACGAACAACACATTCACTACAGTGTTTTTCCAGAATCGCGGGGTCCGCAATCCATATTCCCCGCATGGGAATGATTCCTTTTCCCTCTTTGCAAGAGCTACTTCCCACCAAATGCACGAGCCGCCTCGCGAATACGGACAGACCGTGAGAACTTCGGAAAATCAGGCGGTGAAAACCTGTTTGTGCAATGGCTGCCAGAAATGCAGCGAGCAAGGCCGCTGGATTCTGTTCGATGGGGGTTAGGGGGCTGCAACGATCGCGCATTTCCTGCACGATTGTCATAATTTTGGCTGGGTCAAATTCAGAGAGTCCGACGAACAAATGCCCAAAGTGAATTACTCCGGAGAATCGGCCACGGAACCCGCGCGGCTCGGCCAAAACATCCCGAAAGCGATGTTCCCTCGCAAGCGACGAGAGATAAGATCCTTCTTCCGTGATAGCGATGAAATTTTCGCCTGGAGAGGACAGGCCCGCCGATTTCACCTTCGCAAGGAGATAGAGAAGAAGCGCGTGCATCTCCAGATTCTTGCCGCTCTTGGACGCAATAAGAAACAGAGTCCGCTTGAATTCCAGTTTGTTTTCCAGCGCGCGCAATCCGGAAGGTTCGATGCGGCTTAGAACATGAAATTTCAAACCGCGTGTGGGTAATGCAAGACTGACAACAAGTTCGGCGGCCAAACTGGAGCTACTGATTGCCAGGAAAACTGCTTCCTTGAATCCCGCGGCGATCACAGCGTGGGCAAGCTGAGAGACATGTGCACTGTCGGCTTGCAAATGATCCGGAAGATCCAGCCAGTTGAGCAGACCTTTCCCGCCATCTTTTCGCAATTCATGGCTCGGCCAAAGGGAAAGATCTCGTTGCCAGAGTCTGGAGAGGGCGTGGCTTTTTTCAAGCCGGTCGAGTTGATGCTTCCACTCTTTCGTTAACACGCCAGGCTGGATTTTCTGAACAGGAAGCGGCACGGAAATCTCCAGACCAGACAGCTTTTGTTTTCCCAGAAATATGCAAAAAATTCAATAGTTTACCTTGAGTATATTTCGTGGAGCCGCTAGGAAATCGGCTCAAGTTGCAGTAAGGTGGAAGTTTGGTGAGTCCTGGAGGACTTTCATGGCAGACGACAGTTGCGCTCCGACGCCTTCGAACGAACCCGTTCCGCCCGGAACGAGGATGGTGAAGTGCGTGAAATTTGGCAAGGAGTTGCCGGGGCTGGACCGTGTGCCCTGGAAAGGCGAAATCGGGAAGCGCGTATACGAAAATGTGTCGAAAGAAGCGTGGAAACTCTGGATCGAACACTCGAAAATGATCATGAATGAGTACCGATTGAATCCGCTGGATCCAAACTCGCAGAAAATCATGGAAGAGCAACTCGAGCAGTTTTTCTTTGGGCCGGGGTCGAAGCTGCCGGAAGGATACGTTCCACCGAAAGCTAAAGGCTGAAGCCTTATTTGGCCACTATTCGGCTGACTTTGTTTTTCCAGTGACAGGGTGTTCGACAGGAAGCGCTGGCGTGATTCGGAAGTCTAGTTTGTTGTGCGCGACTCGCAGAGTCTTCTCGACTTCTTCTGGTTTCTCACCGACGGCGAAGATAAATCCCAAATAGGCTGAGCCATCCGGCCACGCGGCGATGGCGTCGTGTTCGCGGGCGGTGATGGTCAAGTCTACGACACCGTTCCCGCTGCGCGCGGCGTCGATTCCGCTTGCACCTTCGTAAGTTCCGCTTCGCGGAACGGGGATCATCATTACGCCGGAGGCTTGCAGCTCACGGGGAAGATCAGTTCCGCCAAGTTCGGATGCGTACCTCAGAAGCAATTCTTCCAGTCCGATCACCTGTCCGGTTGTATCCGGTCCGAATCGCAGCGAGCGGGCGCACAACCCACCAATCGGACGCGGTGCAATCTCCAATGGCCAAACTCCATCCTCGTTCAACCGGAATTCTGCGTGGACTGGACCGTGTGTTAGCCCCATCGCCGCGATGGCGCCTCGCATACAGCGCTCGATCTCTTCCTGAGTTTCAGGTGAATGCCGCGACGGCGTTACATAAATGGTCTCTTCGAAATATGGCCCCACAAGGGGGTCGGGTTTATCAAAAATTACGAGAATACGCAGCGTCCCGTTCGTCAACAATCCCTCAACCGCAACTTCTTCACCTGGAATATAGCCCTCTACAATCATGTAACCGAGGTTCGGTTCACGGGATGCCTGCATTTCCGCGGAGTCCAGCAATTTTTTGATTCTCGCGGCAGCGGCCAAAAATTCTTCGCGATTGTTAGCGCGAATCACGCCCTGGCTAGCCGAAAGAGAAAGCGGCTTTAGCACGCATGGATAAGTCACGCCTATAAGCGCAGGTTCCGGCGACGGATGTATAGGCACTTTGCGAAACCAGGGCACGCGCAATCCAGCGTCGCGAAAAATTTCCTTCATCCGCAACTTACTTCGGCAGGCTTCGACCGAAAGCGGATGGTTGTACGCAATGCCCAACCCTCGCGCGGCGTAGGCAGCGGCGATCACCGGACGATCGCCTAGCGCAAGAACTCCGTCGACCTCTGCTTCTCGCAGTTGTTCCATAACCGTGTGCGCCGCAGCTTCCGGCGATTCAAACCTCACGGCAATCGCGCGGTCGTTCCAGGGATCTTCGAGTTGATGGCAGCGGTCGGTGACGTAAACAAGCTCAACCCCCAGTTTTTTCGCGGCCTCCTCAAAGCTGCGTGTTTGGTATCCAAGTTTTGCAGCGAACAACAAGATCCGTTTTTTAGGCATGGGAGAGATGGAATTCGGTTCAGACAAAACTGTCCGCCGTAGTTGTCGCGGGCTTTAGCTTCCCGGCGGTAGCAACGCCCAACGAAACAAGCTGATCTCTTGTCGGCTCCGCGCAGCAATACCATGGCTCGCTCAAAAACGGCACGGCTTTTCCCTGAGACAATCTGAGTTCTGGGGCACGCAATCCGGCTGCATTGTGCGCTGCCTTCCAAATTGCTTCAAACGTTTTCGCGCGTGGCCACTTCGCTGCATCTGCCGCGGCAGCAATGCTCTGCACTTTGGCACTCAATACGTCGAGCCGCGCATCTGAATTCGTCCACGGATAGACAAGCGATTCCGGATCAAACGGTCCAATAATTTTTCGTACATCTTCCAACTCGAGCATCCGCGAGCCTTCTGGAATCAGCAGTCTGATGCCGAGCTGCACCGGCGCTACGTTTTCGACTAGCGCTGCTTTCTGCAAAACGCTTAGCAAATCCAGATAACCGTCCATCGTGGTCCAGGGCGTGAAAGGAACGAACGTAGGATGAAGCGTCAATTCGAGGCCACGAAATTTCTGCGCGACATGTAAAAAGTCCGCGCGCGTGTGGCCTTTTTCCAGAGCAGATAGAATGTCGTCATCTACTGACTCGACGGCACTGATTACGAAAAGGCATCCGGTTTCGCGCAGCTTGGGCAACAAATCTTCATGCTTCCGCAAATGCTCGATCTTGATTGTTACATCGTATGTTACCGATGGGAATTCGCGGCGAAACTCATCCATAAGCTCTATCGCATGGCGAATCCCGTTGAAAAAATCGGGATCGCCGAACGAAATGTGCTGCGCGCCGGCGGCAATCTGCCGACGAATGTCTTCCATCACAACCTCTCGCCCGATGACCCGGAAGACGCCTTTGTATACAGGCACAATCGGACAGTGCCGGCACAAGTGTTTGCAGCCGCGGCTCGCTTCCGTAGAACCGACTACGCGATATCCACCATCCGGCAGAACAAGGTGAGCATATTTTTCGATTGCAGGAAGTCCCTCGCGATCCGGCACAACAAACAGCAACCGCTCCATCGAAGTCACACTCGAGGAATCGTCTCCCGTGCCGGCGTTGCCTGCCCATCGCACCAATTCCTTTTCGAATTCGCCGCCAATTAGTTTTTCCACACCGAGCGAGCGCAAGTAGTTCGCGTTCATCGGAGCATACAGGCCATAGCAGCAGATCCGTACTTTCGGATTCTTTTCTCGCAATGTCGGTATCAAGTGCGCAGCCAGACGGGTAGCCGTGTGCATGGGCAAGTAAATCGCAATCAATTCCGCCGAGCGAATCGCGGCCTCATCCAAATCTTGCCGCGTCAAATCCAGGCACATTACCTCGTGCCCTGCGCCGCGCAGCCATGCCGCGGGCGAAACCAACCCGAACGGCTGGCGGCCAAGTTCGTAAGTCGAAATCAGAACTATTTTCACGATGGCTCAAGTATATCGCCGGAATGCGAACGAATCGAACGTGCACTCAGCGCAGGGCGCGACAATTCGGTTATTATAGAGTGTTCCTTATCCCCCGAAAGGAAGACGAGATGACCATCTCGGTGACGAACTCCTTCAACACGCGCGATAAATTGAACGTCGGCGCGCAGGCTTTCGACGTGCAGCGCCTGGAACTTCTGGAAAAGCACGGCGTCTGCACCCTGGCGAAACTTCCCTTCTCCCTCCGCATCCTCCTCGAAAATCTGCTGCGCTGCGAAGACGGCCGTTTCGTCCGCGCCGATGACATCAAAGCCCTGGCCACGTGGACGCCGGGTGCCAAGGATAAAGAGATTGCATTCATGCCCGCGCGCGTGTTGTTGCAGGATTTCACCGGCGTTCCGGCGATCGTTGATCTCGCTGCGATGCGCGAAGCCGTGAACAAAATCGGGGGTAATCCCAAACGCATCAATCCGCTTTTTCCCGTCGAACTTGTGATTGACCACTCCGTTCAGGTGGACAGTTTCGGCGCTGCAAATTCCTTCGGCCTGAACGCTGAACTCGAATTTCAGCGCAACGTGGAACGCTACGCATTTCTCCGCTGGGGGCAAACTTCGTTCCAAAATTTCAAAGCGGTTCCGCCTGGCACGGGAATTTGCCACCAGGTGAATCTCGAATACCTCGCACGTGTTGTTTGCGCGATGCCAAACGGCAATCGCCTCGAAGCGTATCCAGATTCGCTCGTTGGTACCGATTCGCACACAACGATGGTGAACGCGCTCGGCGTTTTCGGCTGGGGCGTCGGCGGCATTGAAGCAGAAGCGGCGATGCTTGGCCAACCGTCTTCGATGCTGATTCCCGAAGTAGTCGGTTTCAAACTAAAGGGCCGGTTGAGCGAAGGTGCAACCGCGACAGACCTCGTTCTCACTGTGACGGAAATGCTTCGCAAGAAAGGCGTCGTCGGAAAGTTCGTCGAGTTTTACGGCAGTGGGCTTTCGAGCCTCAGCGTTCCCGATCGCGCGACAATCGCAAACATGGCCCCCGAATATGGCGCAACGATGGGCTTCTTCCCCGTCGACGCTGAGACGCTCGCCTATTTGCATTTCACTGCGCGTCCGCACGAGCAGATCGCACTCGTTGAAGCGTATTGCAAGGAGCAGGCGCTCTTCCGCACGGATGCCACGCCTGATCCGTTGTTTTCGGACACGCTCGAACTTGATCTAGGCACTGTCGAACCGACGGTTGCTGGTCCAAAACGCCCGCAAGATCGCGTACCGCTCAGCAAAGCAAAGTCGTCATTCACCAAAGTTGTCGAAGGTTTGCCGGCGAAAGAAGCGCACGTCAAGAACAATGGCGACTCGTTCGATCTTTCGAGCGGCGCGATCGTCATTGCGGCGATCACCAGTTGCACGAACACTTCGAATCCTTCGCTGATGCTTGGCGCAGGATTGCTTGCCAAAAAAGCCGTCGAGCGCGGCTTGCAAGTAAAGCCGTGGGTGAAAACGAGTCTTGCTCCCGGCTCGAAAGTTGTCACTGACTATCTCGCCGCATCCGGCCTCAACGTCTATCTTGATAAGTTGAAATTCAACCTCGTCGGCTACGGCTGCACGACGTGCATCGGGAATAGCGGACCGCTTTCGGACGCTATTGGTGCGGCAATCAAGGAGAATAATCTGGTTGCTGTCGCGGTGCTTAGCGGAAATCGAAATTTCGAAGGGCGCATTCATCCTCTGGTTCGCGCAAACTATCTCGCTTCGCCGCCGCTTGTTGTCGCTTATGCGCTTGCGGGCCGAATGGATTTGGATTTGACTACGGAGCCCCTCGGCAACGGCTCCGATGGTAAGCCCGTCTACTTGCGCGATGTTTGGCCGACGGCGCAGGAAGTCGAAGCCACCGTCCGTGCTTCAGTTACAAGCGAGCAGTACGCCAAGGAATACAGCGCTGTGTACGAAGGCGACGCGATGTGGAAGTCCATGCCTGTGCCGAAGGGCGATCTTTATCAGTGGGACCCGAAGTCTACTTACATCAAGCTGCCGCCATATTTTGAAAATATGCCGAAGACCGCCGCGCCTCTTGCCGATCTGCACAGCGCGCGCGTGCTCGCCGTTCTCGGCGACAGCATTACAACCGATCACATTTCTCCCGCAGGCTCGATTGGCGTGGATTCGCCTGCCGGAAAATACCTCATCGCGCACGGTGTGAAGCCGCATGACTTCAACTCCTACGGCGCGCGGCGCGGCAATCATGAAGTGATGATGCGCGGTACGTTTGCAAACATTCGCCTGAAGAATCACTTGGCACCCGGTACCGAAGGCGGCTGGACCACATATCAGCCCGGCGGCGAGCAGATGACGATTTACGATGCGGCTGTAAAGTATCGCGAAGCGGGTGTGCCTCTCATCGTCATCGCTGGAAAAGAATACGGCTCCGGCTCATCGCGCGATTGGGCGGCAAAAGGCCCGCGCCTGCTCGGCGTTCGCGCTGCGATAGCGGAAAGTTTCGAACGCATTCACCGCAGCAATCTTGTCGGCATGGGAATTCTCCCGTGCCAATTCATGAACGGCGAAACGCCGCAATCACTTGGCTTGACCGGCAAGGAAACGTTCGACATCGAAGGAGTCTCTTCGCTGACCCCGAGAAAAACGCTCACGGTTCGTGCAAAATCGGACGATGGCACGGAAAAGAAATTCTCTGTTTTAGCGCGCGTGGATACTCCAGAAGAAATCCTCTACTACCAGAACGGCGGAATCTTGCAGTACGTTTTGCGCCAGATGGTATAGCGCGCCTATGCCGTTCGCTTGCGCTTTACGCTAATCAACAACAATACGCCGAGAAAGACAGAAGCGACGCTCGCCGTCTGTGCGTTCGACATTCCAAAGAACGATCGCGGATTGATTCGAATCATTTCGACCAGAAAACGGGCTATGCCCGTGAGGATAAGGTAGAAAAAGAAAATCCGCCCACCTGTTTGCTGGCCCTTTTGAATTGCCGCGCTTCCCAGCTTCCACAAAATCAACGCAATGAGCATCCACGCCAGAAATTCGTAAATCGGCGTGGGATGGACGCGCTCGGTCGTCGGCACAACTCCGTTCGGGAAGCTCATTCCCCAGGGCAACGAAGTCGGAATTCCATAGTCGCCGTCACCGGAAAGCAGGCAGCCGATGCGTCCGATAGCATAGCCAACGCAAGCGCCCGGCGCGCAAGCATCCAGGAATTCGAGCATCGGAATTTTTTCTTTGCGCGCAAGCAATATCAGTGCAACGAAACCGCCAATTAGTCCGCCAAACCACGCAAACCCGAATCGGCTAATAAGCTGCGGCCACGGATCGGCAAAAAACTCATGCGGCGATTCCAGAACGTGATACAGCCGCGCACCGACGATTCCTGCGAGTCCAGCTACGCCGATAATCAAGAACGCGTCCGTTTTTGTGTTGCGCCTGCGAAAATCAGCTTGAATCACGTACGCTGCAACAAAAAGCCCCGTCGCGACCATCAACCCAAACGTTGGAATCGTCAGCGGCCCTAGATGTAGAAATGGAATCATCTGTTCGGAAAGTTGGAAGTCTCAAGAAGTATACATGACGATCATAAATTCTCCGGGTTGCCCGTGCGAGTCACAAGATGCAACGCTATTCCAATCGCCAGCCAGATTCCCAGCGCCATCCATTCGGCAAAGGAAAAGTGCCCCGGAAACACCGGCAAGAGTTTCATCAGTAGCAAAACAAGCGCAACCACGGCTCCGATTCCCGCCACGGCGCGGCCCTTCACGGCCGAACCCACCATTGCAAAGGAAACGCACGTCACCATCCATCCGAATGCGGATGCCATGGAACCAACTTCTGTCACGGGCACGAGCAGCGAATCGCCGAGCAGTACTCCAAGCAGGGTCAGGGCGGCCACGGCCGTAACAGCCACGTGCGGCGTTTGAAATTGCGGATGTATCGCGCCAAATTGTTTGGGAATCCTTCCATCCCTACCAAACGAAAAGAATAGGCGGCTCGACGCAACGAAATTTCCGTTGAAGCATTGAAATAACCCAAGAAACGCCATCGTCAGAATCATGCGTACCGGCCACGCAGCGCGAAACGCTTGCTCAAATGCCACCGCAGTCGCGAACGATTTCCCGGTGAGCCCTTGCCAAGGCGCCGCAAATGCTACCGCGCCAATGGACAGGACATAGAACCCGGCGCCTACGAATAAAGCCAGAACAATTGCGCGAAAAAATCCGCCGGAAGCGAATCCGGGCGCAGCTTCCTCCGCCGCCTTTGGCACGCTTTCGAATCCCGTCATAAAGTACGGAACAATTTGAAGGGTCAGAATCACGGAGGCCAGCGGCGTGGCAGCAAAAACAGGTTTGAAATTTGTGAGCGAACCGTGCGTCGCGCTCGTCAGTACGACAGCGCCGAACAGGAGTAGGACTGCCGTTGTAGTCCACTTTTGAAACGAAGCGCTCGCTCGAATTCCCCGGTAATTCAGATAGGCCAGAAACAGCGTCATCAAAACGCCCAACGCCAGTCTCGGCAGAAAAACCGGATGTCCATCAACGCTGTACAACTCATAGCGATTCAGTCCGGGATACAAATACGCGGCGATTTTTCCGATGGCCACGGCCTCCCACGGGCAAACAATCAAGTAAGCGAGGGTCATTATCCAACCGGTCAGGTAGCTTGGCAGAGGAGGAAAAACCTGCGCCGCGTAAGCCGCTTCACCGGAAGCGTCCGGTAGCCGCGCCACCCACTTCCCGTAAACCCAGCCCACCGGAAGCAGGGCAATTCCGCCTATGGCAAACGCCAGCATTGCTCCCGCCGGCCCACCGCGGCGCAGCCAGTCGTCCATAACTACTAGCCAGCCCGCGCCGATCATCGTGCCGAAGGCCAGCGCAAAGTAATCGCGGATGCCAAGTCTTTGAGCGAGGTTTGTCACATGCCTCTAAAGGGGCCGCCATCTTACCTGAATTAACGTTTCTGCCAACGAGTTTTGACCAAGCTTTCATCTGGGAATAATGGAAGTGGCCTACAAAGCTAAGCGGGTTGCGCCCGTCTATAGACGTCGGTATGGGTTCTGTGTCCCTGAACCGGCGGACCTTCTCGTTTTGTCGCGAAATTAAAGGGGGAATTGAAAATGCATCATTGCCTTACCAAGGCGATGGCGATTGCTACGGCAGCCGCCCTTAGCCTGTTGCCGGCTGCACCGGCCTTTGCAAACAAGGATCATGGAGATACGGCTACACCGATCAAGCACATAGTGATCATTTTCCAGGAGAACGTATCCTTCGACCATTACTTTGGCACTTATCCGAATGCCCTGAATCCAGAAGGAGAGCCAGCTTTCCACGCAAGACAACACACTCCTACGGTCAATGGCCTGCAAGGAGCATTACTAAACGCCAATCCGAATTCTTTGGGCAGCGGAAACGGGGCGGGAGCGACGAATCCTTTCCGTCTGGATCGCTCCCAAGCGGCTACAAACGATCAAAACCATGCCTATGGGCCGGAACAGGCAGCTGTTCACATGGGATTGATGGACCTTTTCCCAATCAAAGTCGGCAACGCTGGTCCTCCACCGAATGCTCCCCCAACTGCGGTGACGACCAAAGGCCTGACGATGGGCTATTACGACGGCAACACAGTGACCGCATTTTGGAATTATGCACAGCACTTCGCAATGAGCGACAACTCGTACAACACGATCTTTGGACCTTCCACGCCTGGCCTGATGAACCTCGTTGCTGGACAGACCAATGGCGTGGCGGCGATCTTGAACGCGCCCTCTTCCAGTGAAACGGATGGCGGTAGCGGCACTCTCTCAGTCGTCGGCGACCCAGATCCTGTTGGCGACGTTTGCTCGGCGCCAACGCGCAACCAGGTCACGATGCAGAGCAAGAACATTGGCGACATGCTCAGCGCAGCTGGAGTGAGCTGGGGCTCGTTCATGGGTGGGTTTGACCTGACGGTTACAAACTCAAATGGCACCACTGGCTGCCTGCGCAGCTCGACCGGCGTTGCATCCACGACGGGCGATTACATCGCCCATCACGCTTTCTTCCAATACTGGACGAGCACTGCGAATCCTGCTCACACGCGGCCAGCGAACTTTGCCGAGATCGGCCACGACGGTCAGGCGAACCACAACTACGACATCAACGATTTCTATGCGGTAGTGAAAGCTAACAAGATTCCTGCCGTCAGTTTCCTGAAAGCGCCCGCTTTCCAGGACGGCCATGCCGGCTACTCCGATCCATTGGATGAGCAGACGTTTGTGGTGAACGTCATCAACATGCTGCAAAAGTCCCCCGCATGGGAAAGCACCGCTGTCGTGATCGCCTATGACGACTCCGACGGCTGGTACGACCACCAGATGGGTCCGATCGTGAACCAATCCCTAAGCCCACAGGATGCACTCACCGGTCCGGGAGCTTGCGGCGATGGCACCAACACCGCCCTTTCCGGGCCCAATCCGGCGGTTAATGCGCACGCTCAAGGCCGCTGCGGATATGGTCCGCGTCTGCCCTTGATCGTCGTATCTCCGTGGGCGAGGGAAAACTTCGTAGACCACACGGTTACGGATCAGAGCTCCATCATCCACTTCATCGAAGACAACTGGCTGGACAACCAGCGGTTGCCCGAAGGGTCTTTCGATGCGATTTCCAATTCCATCGAACAGATGTTTAACTTCAACCACTTCCGGTTCGACGATGGCACGTTGCTCCTCGATCCGGGCACCGGGCTCGAACTTAAGCATCACGACTAGTAAAATCGCCCCCGGACCTTCTGGGAGCTAATTTCTGCACCGGAGGCATGCGGTCAAAAGCCGCATGCCTCTTGTTTTGGGGGCGATCTTCTTTTGCTGTTTTTTGACGGAGACGAATGCGATATCGAAATGGATTCTTCAACCGCAGGGAGTTCCTGCGCAATTCGGGGATATTTGCCGCAGCTGTAGTTACCGGTCAATCGAAATCGCGCCAAATCAAATCGCCGGCACGTCCTTTGCTGGATTTGTCAAAGCTGGAACGTTTCGTGGATCCATTGCCTATTCCCGCCGTAGCGCGGCCGAGAGGCCTGAGCGCCAGCCCAGAAAATTCGTCGTTGAAAATTCCCAGCTACCGAATTTCGATGAAGGCCGCCTCTGCCAAAATTCATCGCGACCTCAAGCCAACAGAGTTCTGGGGCTTCGGACAATCCTTGCCCGGGCCGACCATTGAAACCCGGAGCGGAGAAGGATTGCTGATCGAGTGGGTAAACGAATTACCCAAGGAACACTTCTTTGCGATCGATCATGGCGTGCACGGAGCGGAAGCGGATAAACCGCCGGTGCGCGCGGTAACCCATCTGCACGGCGGCAAAGTCCCGCCAAAAAGTGATGGTTACCCCGAAGATTGGTACGTCCCTGGAAAATCCGCGAAGTATTTCTATCCGAATCAACAGGAAGCGGCGCATCTCTGGTACCACGATCACGCTCTGGGCATCACGCGCCTCAACGTCTATGCGGGATTATTCGGATCTTTTTTCGTGCGCGATTCTTTTGAAGATGGACTGAATCTTCCGAAAGGAAAATTCGAAATACCTCTGACGCTCTGCGACCGTATGCTGGATGCCGAAGCGCAGTTCTACTATCCCGTTTCGCCAGATCCCGAGTCTCCGTGGGTGCCGGAAGCGTTTGGCGACGCATTTCTTGTGAATGGGAAGTTGTATCCCTACTTGGACGTGGATCCCCGCAAATATCGCTTTCGCGTGTTGAATGCTTCCAACTCACGGTTCTTTCATTTGGCGTTCTCAAACGGACAGGAGTCGAGCCAGATCGGTACGGATCTCGGCCTTCTCCCGGCTCCCGTTTCGATCAAGATTTTGACGATTGCTCCGGGGGAAAGGGCGGATCTGATTATTGATTTTGCCGGTCACGGCGGAGAAAAGTTCACGATGACGAACGACGGCCGCCCGATGATGGAGTTTCACGTCTTAAAGACTGCCGTGCAGGACGAGAGCTCGCTGCCGAAAATGTTCCGACCGGTTGAGAAAATTCCTGAGTCGGCTTCTGTCAAAACGCGGATGTTGACGCTCGGTGAAAAAGACGACCGCGCCGGCAACGCGATGATGATGCTCTTGAACAATGCCCATTGGGGCATGCCCGTAACAGAAAACCCGGCGCTCAATTCCGTGGAAATCTGGGGATTGATGAATTTTACCGATGATTCGCACCCCATCCATTTGCACGCGGTGCGCTTCCAGATTCTGGACCGGCGTCCGTTTGAACCGGAGTATTACTACAAGGATGGAACCATAAAATATATCGGCCCTGCCGTGCCGCCCGCGGCTAACGAGGCTGGGTGGAAAGATACGGCGCAGGCGCATCCGGGAATGATTACGCGGATTATCACCAGGTTTGAAGGCTATGCAGGCCGTTATGTCTGGCACTGCCATCTGCTCGAGCACGAAGACAACGAAATGATGCGGCCTTACGATATCGTCGCGCCTTGAAACTGATCGATGCTCCAGAAGTAAGGATGACCTTTCTCCGCGACGCAGAGTGCACTAGACTTCTACGCTCGCCATGAAAAACCCAAAACTCGCAAAAACCGCCGCAAAACTTGCCGCGCCGTACCGTGTGACCGGCGAAGAGAAATTCCGCCTGAAGGATTTTGATCCGGCCGATACGGGCAAACTTCATGATAAAGAGAGCGCCACGGAACTGCTCGATGAGGGCGTAAAACTCTTCAGCCGCATGCAGGAAAAACTCTACGCGCAAGACCGTTGGTCACTGCTCATTATTCTGCAAGCGATGGACGCCGCAGGCAAAGACAGCATCGTGAAGCACGTCATGTCCGGCGTGAATCCTCAGGGCTGCGACGTTCATTCCTTCAAAGCACCGAGTCCCGAAGAACTCGACCATGACTATCTCTGGCGCGCACACAAAGCCATTCCCGAGCGGGGCAAAATCGGCATTTTCAACCGTTCCTACTACGAGGAGGTTCTCGTCGTTCGCGTTCACCAGCAAATTCTTGCTTCCCAAAAGCTTCCCGAGTCAGTCGTCACGAAAAACATCTGGGAAGAACGCTTTGAAGATATTCGTCGCTTCGAACGCTATTTGACGCGCAATGGCGTCGTTATCCTGAAATTCTTTCTGAATGTTTCGCGGGGCGAACAAAAGAAGCGTTTTCTCGAACGCCTGGAAGATTCCAAGAAAAACTGGAAATTTTCCATGGCGGACGTGAAGGAGCGCGGTTACTGGAAAGACTATCAAGCAGCGTATGAAGACATGATTCGCAGCACGGCCGCGAAGTATGCGCCCTGGTATATCGTCCCCGCGGACAACAAGTGGTACACGCGTCTCATTGTCGCCTCCGCGATTATCGAGACGCTAGACAATCTGCATCTTCGCTTTCCTGACGCAGACAAAGCCATAAAGAAAGAACTGAAAAAGATAAAAGCCAGTCTGTTGGCGGAAAAATCCTAAATTAGTTCTAAATGTTTATGCGGCGCAGTATATTGCGCCCGTTTTCGGCTAACCAGTCATGTCGTCCGAGCCAATCTCTAAAAGTCGTACCGCAATGCAAACTGAATCACGCGCGGCGAGTTCACAGTGCCAACAATCTGCCCAAATTGTGGGCTATTGATGTTGCCGTACTGCGGCCCGAATAAAACCGACGCAGGCGGCGCAAACGACGGATGGTTGAACGCATTGAACATGTCGCACCGGAATTGCAGTCGGTGGCTTTCCTTCCAGGGCATGCGGAAGTTTTTCAACAAGCCCAAGTCAACGTCTGAATATCCGGGGCCGTTCACGCTGTTCCGGCTTCCTGTTTCGCCGTCTACGGGATTACTGAGCGCAGCCAGGGCAGCCTGCGGATCTTTGTAAAACTGCAGCGTGCCATTGCTGTCTGTATGAATCCCTGAAGCAAGCGCCGAGCGCGGTCCCGTCACAAACGGAGCGCTGTCATTCGTAAAACCGAGGGGGAACGCTCCTGTGTTCAAGGTGAAAGGGAAACCGGTATGCCAGGCAACAATGCCGGACACCTGCCATCCGCCAATCACCGCATCCAATCCCCGGCCGGCGTCGTGTCCAATCCACTTCCCGTGTCCGAATGGCAATTGGTAGATGAAGTTCGCGCTCACAATGTGGCGCGCATCAAAATCTGAACTTCCCCGGCACGCATGTAAATTCTCCAGATCGCAAACCTGTCCGCCGAAACCACCGACGGTGCGCGTATTTGAAGATTGGTTGTCGATCGAATGGGAATAGGTGTAATCAAAGTCGAATTGCAATCCGTTCGACATGTTTTTCTTTAAGGTGACGAGCAATGCGTTGTAGCTGGAAGAGGAAAAATTACCGAGCACACTGTTGTACGGCACCTGTGCACTGAGGCCGACGTTCAATGGAAGTAATCCGTTCGCGTCAAGTCCTTGCACCGTGTCGGAGAGATCTCCCACGTTCAGCAAGCTCCTGAATAGGCCTCTTACTAGACGAGTGCACGTGGGAATGTTTGCTCCAAAAAAGAATTGCGCATAGTCGGAGCAATTCGAAAGTCCCTGACTTCCAAAATTCTGTTGTATCGCCTGGTTCATCTGATTTTCGAACCACGGCTGGGTCGTAATTTGGGCTCCTGGTAGTCCGGCCTGAATTTGCCGTTCCAGCGCGCCAAAAGATTCACGCAGGAATCTTCCTGAAGCAGGATCCTTGAAATTCGTGGTTTGTGCAAAATCGCCCTGCGCCAGCAGCTTCCGCCCGAGGCGGCCTACGTAGTCCGCCTCCACGATAAAGCCGTGTGCAAGCTGCCTTTGAACCCCGAAAGAAAACGTATATTGATATGGAGTCCTAAAATTCTGATCCATCGCCAGGAAGCTCACGCTTCCCAGTTGGGTTCCAAATGGGATTCCATTCGAGTCGACGAACGGTGTATCCGGCCTCGTAATTGCGGGCGCCGTAGGAGTTACCGGCAACGTTTTGAAATCAGTGAATCGAGGATCGTTTTGAAGGGAAGCAAATGCGTCCCCCGGAGTTCCAAACGGAACGTTCGCCCTGCTGTCAAATAAGAACGAATTCTGATTCAACAAAAAGTTGATCGTCGAAAAAATGCGGTCATGGATAACCGCGCCACCCAGTCTGACTGACGTCTTGCGGTCGCCAAAAACATTTCCCAGCAATCCGCTGCGGAACGACGGGCTCCACGCAATACCAAGGCGGGGATCAAAACCGCGGTAGTCGGGACTGTAAAATCCGGGGCGATTGTTGACCTTTCCGCCCAAATCAAAACTGATCAGCGGTTCCGCCGCCAGCCCGCTCACGCCGTTAGCCGCGTTCGCCACACGCTGCCGGAAGAGGTTGTCGAAATTTACGCCAGGTATTCCTTCCAGGCCGTTCGCTTCGTACGGCACGCTCTGATATCCCCATCGCAAGCCGTAGGTCAGCGTCAAGCTCGGCTTCACGCGCCAGCTGTCTTGAAAATAAATCTCATATGAATTGAAAACGTACTTGCGGCGCGTCCCGGAAAGGCTCGGAAGCGGTTGCCCATCCTTTGTGTAGTTAAAGAAAGTGCCGATGTTTCCATACCGGCCGAGCAACGCGGCAAATGTGGAATCGTAGTCGCTTGTCGCAAAAGTGGTGGCGCCCAAACTTGGGTCCGTCGTCAAAATGTTGGCAGGACGCAATTGCGCCGCGCTGTCATCGAAGTTTAGCGTGTTCCCGCCAAGCCCGAGTGTGATCGTGTTCTGGTCGGTGATTTGCGTCTCGTTGTCGCGCATCGGGCGAAACACTCCACCGAACTGCCAGGTGTGCCGGCCTCGCGTCCACGTGAAATCATCCTTGATCGTCGCCACGGGAACTTTGCGGCTCTGCGCGTTCGAAAAATTCTGAAAGGGATCGGAAACGAATCCGGTGAACGTGAAATAGTTCGGCGCCGTTGGCTCAAACAGGACCGGAAAATTCAAATACTGATTTGCGACGCCAAACACGAACTGGTTGACCTTGTTCGCAGAGATCGTCCAGGTATATCCGACCACATATGTGAAATCGCGCTGTGCAAGCACAGAAAAAGGCAACGGATCACCGGGAAATTGCTGCAGCGAGGCGTTCGCGCTGTCTCCCGCCGTTGACCTGGCCAAATTTCCGCGCGCGAAGATTTTGTGTTTGTCGGAAATCAGGTAGTCGATGCGCGCCACGTAGTCATCTTCCACGGTGTGTTGTGCGGAATTGAAGAGAAATCCGCTCGTGTTGATGCCGTCGCCCGCAGTCGCTGTGTTCGGCGCCGGATATCTGTTGTTCAAGAGCTGCAGAATCGCCTGCGAATCACCGATTCCTTGCGGATCGATCTGCGCGATCTGCGCGGGAGTCAAATAGGTGATGCACTGCGGCGCGTTTGCCGCCGTGCTGTTGATGGTGCAGCCGGAACCGTTGTTGATGTAGCCGATCTGGCCCTGCAGCAACGTCGGCAACGGAACTGTGCGCAAAGATTGCGCGGAAGATGCTTCCCGCAAACCGTCGTAGTCAAAGAAGAAAAACAGCTTGTCTTTGATGATTTTCCCGCCGAGATTCCCGCCAAACTGATTTCGAATGAGCGGCGGCTTGCTCACACCGGCCGCGTTGTTGAAGAAGCTGTTCGCCGCTGTAATTGTGTTTCGATGATATTCCCGCAATGACCCGTGCCAGTCGTTCGAACCGCTCTTTGTTACGAGAAGTACCTGCCCGCCGCTGCTGCGTCCCTGGTCCGCGTCTGAGTTTGTCGTGATTGTGCGAAATTCTTGCACGGAATCAATCGGTGCGTTTCCCACCAGCGTGAACGCCTGGCCGATGGTGTTGTCATTCACATCGATTCCGTCAAGCGTGATGTTGGTCTGGTCGACTCGCGAACCTGTCACCGAACCAACTTGCGTTTCTCCTTCGGCCGTATCCGGAGTCACACCCGGCTGCAATGCAAGCAGCGCCGCAGGGCTGTTTCGGAATTGCGCCGGGAGGTCGCGCAGCCTATCGGTATCAATCGTGTTTCCTATCGAAGCGTCCGTCGTGTTCAGGGTCGCCTCTCCATTCGCGAACACTTCCACGGACTGCGTCAGATTCCCAACTTCAAGCTTTACGTCACGCGTTTCGACTGTGCTCACGCCCAGCGTCACCTTGCTGACGACCACTTTACGGAAACCATCCTTTGTGAATGTCAGTTCATAGTCCGCAGCCGGAGCAACGCGCAGGAATTGGTACACACCGATATCGCTCGTCGTCGTCGTGAAGTGCAGGCCGCGGCTCGCATTATCGAGTTGGACGGCCACACCGGCTACCGTTGCGCCGGAACTGTCTGTCACCACTCCCGCCACACCCGAATATTGCTGTGCACTGGCCACTGCCACCGCCACTAAACACAAAATCGCCGCAGCCAAAATTTTTCTTAGGCCTCGAAAGGTCATTGCATCCCTCGCGCTTAAAGAGTTCTTGCACACCCGCAGTGTTTCGGATGATTGGCTTTGGCAGATGCAATACAAGGACCAGGAGGGAAGGCATGAAACGCGCAATCTTCGGCCATGCTTAACCGCTGAAGGGAAAGAACATACCTTTTCGTTAAGCTTCGAAATTCAGATTTGCAATAGCTGGGTTCTACAAAACTATCGAGGGTATATACATTCTGTGATTTACGAGTAGAGAGTCCATTAACTTTCTATCGCTTGCCCCTATTTCGCGTGACGATTTTTCTCATCTCGGCGTAAAATGCGGGTTCGCTTTATTCAGAGAACCTGTTCGGGGAGCGCTCTTATGAATCATTCCGTCGCCATTATTGGACTTGGTTTCGTAGGCCGGGCGCACCTCGAAGCACTTCGCCGCCTCGGCATTCATGTTCGCGGCGGGATGCTGAGCACGGCGGAACGCGGCAGCTCCGCCGCAAAATCTCTCGGGCTGGAAAAGTCGTATGCGTCCCTCGGTGAACTCGCCGCCGACAAGGAAATTACCTGCGTTCACGTCTGTTCGCCCAATCACGTTCACTTCGAGCAGGCCAGCACGCTTCTTCGCGCAGGCAAGCACGTCCTTTGCGAAAAACCGCTGGCGATGGACTCGCGCGAATCCGCGATGCTGATTGCTGTAGAAAAGGAAACAGGCAAAGTCGGCGGCGTCGCGCATAATCTTCGGTACTACCCGCTGTGCCAGGAAGCACGCTCGCTCGTCACATCGGGCGCCATCGGACGCCCCACGCTTGTTCACGGAAAATTTCATCAAGACTGGCTGCTCTACCCGACCGATTGGAACTGGCGCCTTGAAGCGAAGCTCGGTGGCGATCTTCGCGCCGTCTCGGACATCGGCACGCACTGGATGGACCTCGCGATGTTCATCACGGGCAGAAAGATCACAGAAATTTGCGCCGATCTCGCCACGGTCGTTCCCGTTCGTCGCAAACCGCGCGGCCGCGTCGAATCTTTCGCCAAAGCAGGTGAAGGTGCCTTCGACGAAATTCCTATTACCACCGACGATTACGCCAGCGTTCTCGTCCATTTCGAAAACGATCTCCGCGGTTTTTACAGCGTTTCGCAGGTCAGCGCTGGCCGCAAATGCAGCCTCGGCATCGAAGTGAACGGCACGGAGGGTTCCCTCGCGTGGAACGCGGAAGAACCCAATACGCTTTGGATTGGCCGCCGCGAAAGGGCGAACGAGTCCTTAATAAAGGATCCCTCACTGCTCAGCCCCGCCGCTCGCGGCTACGCCGCTTATCCCGGCGGCCATACAGAAGGCTACCCGGACACCTTCGTTCAATTATTCAAGGATTTTTATGCTTACCTCGACGCAGGCAAATTCGACGCGCCACGTTCCTTCCCGACTTTCTCTACCGGCCATGACGAACTCATCCTCTGCGAGACCATCGCAAAAAGCGCTCAAGCCCGAGCCTGGCTCTCCATCCCCTGGGATTAATTCCCATTCTCCAATTTTCTTAACTGATATCGAGCGGTTTTAGAGGCGGGACTCTAGTCCACCCGCCTGCGAATCGCCGCTCTATCATTCCCATCCAAACCCGCTACAATTTCTGGACATGTCATTATCCAAACGCTTCCTGCCCACAATTAGCGCTCTCTTCTTCCTCGCAATTTTTTCGCCTTCATTCCTCAACGCACAAAACCCTCTGTCCCGCGACGCCATCCTCCTCAATCACGTCACCGTCGTTGACGTCCGCACCGGCACGCTGCAACCCGACCAAACCGTGGCCCTCGATGGTAACCAAATCGTTTCGATAGGCTCTACTAAGTCCGCAAAATTTCCACGTAACGCGGCAAACGTAAACTGCAGCGGGCTCTTCTTGATTCCCGGCCTCTGGGATATGCACGTCCACCTCGTATTCGGAGATTGGTTTCCAGATGCAAAAGAGATCTCTCTGCCTCTTTTCATTGCAAACGGCGTGACCGGCGTACGCGACATGGGAAGCGAACTCGATATCGTGCAAAGCTGGCGCAACGAGATTGAAACTGGCCGCCTCATCGGCCCGCGCATCTACACTTCCGGCCCCATGCTCGATGGCCCCAAGCCGCGTTTCCCAAGTTCAATTGCTATTTCCACACCGGACGACGCGCGCCGCGCCGTCGCCGATTTAAAAAATCGCGGCGCGGATTTCATCAAGCTGCAATCACTCATCCCGCGCGACGCCGTCTTCGCTGTCGCAGACGAAGCAAAAAAACAGGAAATCCCGTTTGAAGGCCACGTGCCCGATTCCGTTCGCGCCACCGAAATGTCCGACGCGGGCATGAAAAGTTTCGAACATCTCATCGGTATCTTCGAAGGAAGCTCGCCAGCCGAGGACGATTTTTTGAAGGGGAACAAAACCGAGACGCGTTTCCTCGCAACCTACGATTCAGCGCGCGCCGCCTCGCTCGCTGCACTCCTGGCGAAGAATCACACCTGGCAATGCCCCACCCTCGTCTGGGAACGCGGCGGCAATTTGATTGACGTGACCGATTTTTCCAAAGACACGCGAGCGAAATACGTTCCCGCTTCGTGGAAAACAAAAACCTGGAAACGCTTCACCGACGAAATCACGCAAGGCTACGGCGGCGATGATCTAGCAACCCGCAAAAAGTTTTTGGACAAGGAACTTGAAGTAGTCCGCCTGCTTCACGAAAAAGGCGTTCCCTTCCTCGCTGGAACCGATACGCCGCCCGGCGTCTACATATTCCCCGGCTTCAGTCTTCACGAAGAACTGCAGCGCTTCGTCGCTGCGGGATTCACTCCGCTCGAAGCATTACAGACCGCTACGCTAAACCCCGCGCAATTCTTCGGAGTCGAAGAAAAACTCGGAACCGTCGAGAAAGGCAAACTCGCCGATCTTGTTCTTCTCAAAGCCAATCCGCTTGAAGACATCGCCAACACGCAAAAAATCGCCGCCGTCGTCGTCAACGGCCGCTACTTTTCAGCCAAAGATTTGGAAAAGATGCTCGCTCAGGTCGAAACGGCAGCCAGCCGCCAACCCCAAGCTACGCGCTGATCGCTATTTTTTCGGATAGTGATACTGCAAATCCGCGGGCATCTGTCCGGAACGTTGCCGCGTGTTGTATTCCAGTTGATATTTCTGGTGTTCCGCGTCTTCCGGAAATTCCTCACCCGGCGTATACGGATACGGCTTCATCCCATGCTTTGGCAACGGTTCCACAGTAAACGCATCCGCCGCATAAAAATCCATGTCCTTTTCAAATCCATCCGCAAAGAAGAAATAATCCCGTACCCAGCCTGCAGGCAACTGTTTCAATCCGCTCGGATCGAAATCGAGCTTCACGCCTTCGCCGGAACTGAAAACCACGAACCGGTCGTCCGCATTTCGCAACAAATTTTTCACGTCACCATAGCGCGTGTAATTCCCCGCCGCGCGCGCATACGGCCCAGTCATGCTGCGTTTCGAAAACGAGTACGTCGTATCGCTCGCCGGAGTCAGCCGAATCTCTTTCGGGTACCCCAAAAATGCCAGGCTCGCATTTGCCAGCGGAACTTCCTGCACGCGCGCATCGCGCGCATCGCCTGTCTGATCAATTCGAATCGCATCCCAGTAAATCTTCAAGTTCGTCACAACGCGAATCCGTTTTGTTCCGGCCGGAATTTTCCCAGTCAGGTCCGCGACCATCGTTCTTTCCAGTCCAGCCGGAAAGCCCATGTCCTCGACGACTTGTTTCCAATTTCCTTTTTCGTCCTCTGCTTCCACATAGGGCGCAATCACTTTGATTCCCGCCTGGTCCGCGGCATACATCGAAGTCGCCGTGAAATAATCCGTGTAACCATCAATAATCAGCCGCAGCGGTTTCGCCGCGTCCCATTTTCCCAAATCCAGTTCCACCCAGTGCAATTTCGCGAATCCCGCGAACGGCAACCCTTCAAAGTCCGTTACGTATTTCCGGTCCGCCGCCGAGAGCAACTTCAAAACATCATTTCCTTTGTCATCCCAGGCTCCGGCAGGAGGCCGCGCGTTGTGGCTCGCCACCACGCGAAACTCTGGAAACGGTGGATTGCTCACAAATCGCTCATTCGGAAAAACGTCATATGTCGCCGGATGGTCAATCGCCAGCAGTTTTACCTGATCCAGATACACCGTCTCTTCCATCGGTTCCATGAAGCGCAAACTCAATTTCCCGTCGCGCTCTTTCAGGCTTTTCGCTGAAACTTTCAAATACTCCGTCGGGTCCGGCACATCGCGCTCGCCCGGCGCGATCCAGTGCCCTACAACTCCCGGTCCAATCATGTCCGCAATAAATTCATACTCTTTTCCATTCCACGAAAAAAGAATCGGGCACGAACTTCCTCGCCGGTCCAGTTCGGCAAGCGTGTGTGTTTTCTTCGCGGCTAATTTCACTTCATCCTGCGGCACGCCCGTTGGCCACAGCAACCGCACTACGTCCGCTTCTTTCTGATTTCCCAGCCCCACATGCAGCTGCGGCGCGCTCTGCCCCAAATATCCCGAAGCCCCCGCCACCTCCCATTTCTGATACGTTGGCCCCGCAAACACTTCCACCTTTGTTCCAATCGCGCTCTTATTGTCGTTCAGCGCCTTGAAATCCAGCTCCATCCAGTTGTTCGCAGCCGCTCCTTCACTCTTCAACAAAACAGGAGCGCCACCGGCCTGTGTAATCACCAAATCCGTTTCGCCGTTTCCGCGCAAATCCGCAGCCACAATCGCGCGGGGCTCGTTCAATTTCACCTTATCCAGTCCAACTTCCTTCGTCACATCAGCAAATTTCCCAGCGCCCAAATTCCGCAGCAGCCGAACTTCGCCGCCATTCGCGCCTTCTCCTACGGCCACCAGATCCAGCCAGCCGTCGTTGTCGTAATCGATCGCCGCAATTCCCCAACCCTTCTTCCATCCAAAATCCGGCAGCGCCACGCGCTCCAATTTTTTTCCGTCCACGTTTCTCCACAAACTAATTCCCGGCCCACCTGTATGTGTAAACGCCAAATCCATCCAGCCGTCCTTGTCGAAATCCAGCGATACTACGCCAACAGCTGCCGGCAATCCCAGCTTGGTGAAGTCAATATCCCCGAGTGGATGAAACGCCCCCTCACGCGGATTCAGCAGCACCAACTCGCCCGCCGTTCCTCCTGCCAAAACAAAATCGATCGCGCGGTCATTATTAAAGTCGCTCGTTACAAGCCCTGCGCCCGTCGCTTCGGCGCCAAGCCGCGTCTCTCCCGAAACATCCGTGAACGTTCCATTGCTATTGTTCCGCCAAAGCACATTTCCCGTGGCACTCCCCGGCGCGTTCGTCACATACAAATCCAAATCACCATCGTGGTCGTAGTCCACAAAAGTCAGCGCGACGCAGCCTTTATCTCGCTTGATCCCTGCCGTCTGTGTCACATCCGCAAATTTTCCACCGCCATCGTTATGAAAAAGTCTCACCCCATCCGTGTAGCACACCGCCAAATCCGTTTTGCCATCGTTGTCAAAATCTCCTGCTGCACAACCAAGTCCGCTTCCCGCGATTTTCAATCCGGACGCTTCCGTCACATCCGCAAATTTTCCATCGCCCAAATTTTTCAGCAGCCGGCTCGTCCCTTCCGCGGTCGCGCTCACCAAAAACAGATCCGGCTTTCCATCTCCATCAAAATCAAGAAAACACGCTCCCGTGCCCGGCCCAATCGCGCTCGTCGCGCCGCTCGCGGCAATCGGCTGCGCAACAAATTTCACAGGAATCGCCGCAGGTGCCATCGGCACCGCGTTCGCCGCATACTCAGCTACAGAAAACTTTCCCTGATCTCCGTACCCAGCCCCGAATGGTGCTCCTAAATGTCCTGCCGTAATTTTCTGGAATCTTTGCAGATGGATTTTCGCAGAATCCGCGTCTCCCTTCCGCTGATACGCTCGCGCAATTCCAAATTGTGCCGACGCATGAAATTCAAACGCATCAATCGCCTTCTGATACGCCGCAATCGCCGCGTCGTACCTTTGCAGTTGCCCGTTCAAATATCCAATGAAGTAGTAGGCATCCGGTTCATTCGGCGCAATCTGCGTCACGTGTTCAAACGCCGCGATCGATTTTTCCAATTCGCCGATGTCCTTCAATACCAGCCCGAGGTTGTACCAACCATAAGGATCATTCGGACGCTTCTCTGTCGCTTCTGTCAAAGCCGCGCGCGCTGCTTCCGATTTCTGCTGCGCTATCAGCGCTATCCCCAAGTTCAATTTCGCCAGCGTGTATTTCCCATCGGCAGCAAGCGCCGCTTCAAACTCTTTTTGCGCGTCCGCAAATCGCTGCTGTCCCATGTACGCTACGCCAACACTATTTAACTTCGCCGCATCGCTATCGCTGCTCGATTTCGCCGTTTGCCCCGCTGCCTCTGTGCGCCGGCCATTCTCAGCTCGCAATTTCGCACTCAGCGCACACACCAATAAAACTGCTGCCACAGCCAGAATCAAACCGGCACGGCGAAGCCTCATTCCCATGGTTTTGCGTTTCCTTGTCTGCGCGGAGTGTGTCCCGTGTTTGGTGCACGTCTAGGACTCTTCGATTGTGTCACACCCAAAACCACGCTCGCTACAATTCCAATTTTGCAAACTTGACGACTTCTCTTTCCCCGCATACCCTCAATCACTCGGCCTATGTCCTCTCTTCATTACTCTTCCATCGCCGAAGTTTCCGCTCTTCTCCGCACCAAACAAATTTCACCCCTCGAACTTCTCGACGCGCACCTTTCGCGCATCAGTGATCTCCAGCCCAAACTGAACGCCTTTGTCCACCTCGACACAGAAGCTGCCCGCGCAACCGCACAGCAGTTCTCCACAAGAAATCCAATCGGTCCTCTCCATGGAATCCCTCTCACGATAAAAAGTTGTATCGAAGTTGCCGGTTGGCCCGTCCCAGCAGGCTCTCTCCTCCGCGCAGACGAAATTCCCTCGCGCACCGCACCCATTGCAGACCGCTTTCGCGCCGCTGGCGCCGTTCTGCTCGGCAGCACCAACACACCTGAATTCTTGATGGCATATGAAACGGACAATCGAATTACTGGTCGCACGAGCAATCCCTGGAATCCGGCGTACTCTAGCGGCGGTTCAAGCGGTGGCGAAGCTGCCGCCATCGCATCAGGGTGTTCTTTTGGCGGAATCGGTAGTGACGGCGGCGGCTCCATCCGCGTGCCAGCACATTTCTGCGGCATCTGCGGACTCAAGCCTACACCCGGTCGCGTTCCGGCCACGGGCCATATTCCTCCGGGCAACAGTTCTTTCGGCTGGATCGGCGTCGTCGGCCCAATGGCTCGTACTGCTGCCGACCTCCGCATCTTATTTAATGTCCTCGCCGGTCCCGACCCGGGAGATCCATTCAGCATTCCCGCGCCAATTCAAGAAATCTCTGCCGAAAAATTGCGGAATATCCGCATTGGCATTCTCGATTCCTCCGCCATCGGCCTCGCGACTCCCGAAACTCTTGCGGCCGTCGATCGTGCCGCAAAGCTCCTCGAACAATCCGGCTTCCACGTCGAGCCGTTCAAGCTCCACTCCCTCGATCGCGCTTTCGAACTCTGGTGGTTTTTCTTCGGACCGGTAATCGCTCAACTCTTCGCGCCTATGGTGGAAGGTAAAGAATCCCATCTCAGCCCAATTTTTCTGGATTATCTCGAAGCTGCACGAACCGACCAACCAACAACCATGCTCGATTTCATCACAAAATCCGCCGCGCGAGACGCGGAACGCGCCCGAATCCTTAAAGCCATGGAAGACGTGCCCGTTCTCTTATCGCCAGTCTCTTCCGCACCTGCCTTCAAACATGGCGAAGGCAATTGGCGGCCCGACTTCGGCTATCGCGAAACCATGCGCCACTCGCAATGGCTCAATCTCGCTGGACTACCCGGCATCTCCGTTCCCATCGCAACTTCGTCTAGCGGCTTGCCCATCGGCATCCAACTTATCGGCCGCCCGCTCGAAGAAGAACTCCTTCTCTCTGTCGCCGAATCTCTCGAACTGGCTCGCGGCCCTTGGCAGGCTCCACCTCCCCCCTGATTCCAGATCATTCTTCTCGCCCAATCTCCGGATTCGGCACCAGATGCTCGTTCATGTCCTCCCGTTCTTTCGCAAGCCCTGACGCAAACAACTTTTTTGCCTCGGCCAGTTCCGCTTCCCCTTCCGTCTTTCGTCCCAACCGGATCAACGTTTGTCCGCGCATCGTTCTTATATTGTGATTCAGCGGGGAATATTTTTCGGCAGCATCAAGCTCGCTCAGAGCCTCTTTGTCTTTTTTTTGTCGAATCAAAATCCGGGCAACTTCCAAACGCGCACCGGCTTGGCGCGGATCGCGAGCCAGCGCCGCGCGAAATTGCTCTAGCGCTTCGCCCTCTTTTCCTTCCCGCAGCAGTACTCTAGCCAGTTGTTCGTAGCTGAATGGCAAATCCGGCTCGATCTCAATGTCCTTTCGGAATTCCGCCTTCGCTTCTTCGCTATTTCCCAAGTGTCCGTACCCCAGCCCCAAATTGAAATGCAAGAACGGAAATTTCGGATCTGCTGCTTCCACCTTTTTCAACTCCGCAATACCTTTTTCGTCGTCGCTCCGGCCAAGCAGCGCTTTGCCCATCAGTAAATGAAATTGAGGTGTATCGCCTCCCACTTCAATGAGCCGCGCCAGCGCTTTTTGGTCAAGAGATTCATTTTTTGAATAGAACGCCGAAATTCCCAATACGTATAAATACGCAAAGTTATCCGACATCTGCGGCCATAGCGGCTCCAGTGTCGCAGCCGCATCGGCATGGCGGCTCACGAACGAATAGCAAAGGCCAAGTAAATATCTTGCTTGCACCGAATCCGGCTTTTCTTTCATGACGGATTCCAGTGGTGCGATCGCTTGTTGATAATTCTCGCTCTTGTATTCCACGAGCCCGATGTTTAATCGAATCCCCGGCTCATTCGGCTGCAGACGTTCCGCTTTCTTCAAAAGCCGCAGCGCCTCATTCCAATTCTTTCGCCGCATCGCAATCACGCCAAGATTTGTATAAGCTGCTCCCGCTTTTGGATCGGCCGCGATCACACTCTTGAAAGACCTCTCTGCTGCATCCAAATCGTTCCTTCGCAGAGCCGCTGTCCCCTCTTCAAACGCCCTTTGTGGATTTAAGCTCTGCGCAATCGCTGCATTCGCTAAGAAAAGCACAGCTAGCATCCAGCCTAGCTGCCAAATCAACCCACATCGTTTTGGTTCCCTCTTCACAATCCGTTTTTCCTCAAAACAAATCGCGCTCAGTTTCAGGCGCGCACTCCCTCATTTGCAAGCCAACCCCACCATTCTTGCTCAGTTGCACCTCAAGCACACCCGGTATTTGCCTCCTTTGGCCTCGCCTGCATTGGGGACTAAAATGCTTTCCAACGGAATTTCACGCTTGACATAAACGAGAAACTGCTTTATTAACTCGTTTTAATAGCGGGTTCGGGGTCTGTACTTGCGACCCCGAGCTAATCGAGTCTGTGGTGCGATTCGTCGAGTGGCAGGGGTTCGGGGTTTGTACTTGCAAACCCTGAGCTAACAGGGGTGGCTCGTGGCGAGAGTTGCAGTACTCAGCATTCTTTTAGCTCCTCCATTCCCATCTGCATGCCTTCGCTCAAGAAGTTCAATCTTTTTGGAGGTAGTATCGTGAAAGAATCTTGTTCGCGCTCGATCTTTGCGCACTTGGTTACCAATTGTTTGCGGCCCGCGGCCTTCGTCATTCTGGCGTTGCTCTGCTTGCCGCTCGTCTCCCGTGCTCAGGACACCGGCTACATCGGCGGCACCGTCATCGACAAAACCGGCGCTGCCATTGCCGGCGCTGAAGTCACTATCAAAAACCTGGCGGGTAGTCTCACCCGTACCACGGTTTCGAATGGTGACGGTGCATACGTCATCCCCGGCCTTCCCGGCGATTCGTATGACCTCATCGTCACCGCCAAAGGCTTTCAAAAATTCACCGCCAAGAAAGTTACCCTCAGTGTCGGCGAAAAGGCCCGTATTGACGTCACGATGACCGTCGGCGCCATCACCGAAGAGGTTGTGGTCACAGGTGAAAGCGTCGAGCAAGTAGAAACCACATCCTCGGAAATCGGTTCCACCATCTCGGGCAAACAGGTCAGCCAACTCGAACTCAACGGCCGCAACTTCACGCAGTTGGTCACGCTCACCCCCGGCGTCGTCAACCAGACCGGCCAGGATGAGGGCAAAGTCGGCGTTTACGGCAACGTCGCCTATTCCATCAACGGCGGCCGCACCGAATACAATAACTGGGAACTCGACGGCGGCGACAACATGGACAACGGTTCCAACTCTACGTTGAACGTTTATCCCAACGTCGAAGCCATTGCGGAATTCAAAGTGCTTACCTCAAATTACGGCGCGCAGTATGGCCGCAACGGTTCCGGCACTATCGAAGTCGAAACCAAGTCCGGAACTCAGTCTTTCCACGGTAGCGCCTTCGAATACCTACGCAATGACTTCTTCAATGCCAACGAATATTTCGACAATGCCGCTGGCATTCCTCGCCCGGCATACAAGAAACACGATTTTGGCTACACCATCGGTGGGCCTGTCTATATCCCACATCACTACAACGCCGACAAGAAAAAAACTTTCTTCTTCTTTTCAGAGGAGTGGCGACGTCAAAAGGATCCCTACACATCCACGCCGCAAAACGTTCCGTCCAACGCCGAGCGGAGCGGCGACTTCACTGACGTGTGCGCTCCAGCAACGGCCGACTGCCCCAACGTCGCAAACTTTGCCGCTGTGCCCATCACCCCGGAAGGCCAGGCGCTGCTCGCTTTAATTCCGCAAGCCAACACAACAAACGGAAATTTCAAGCTCAGCGGAGGGGGAACCGGTGCTCCGATTCCCGCATTCGTACAAACCGTCTCGCTTCCCACAACCTGGCGCGAAGAACTCGTTCGCATCGATCACAACCTTTCCGACAACTATCGCCTTACTTTCCGTTACATTCACGATTCTTGGAGTACCATCACGCCGAATCCTCTTTGGGGCAATGGCACTTCTAATTTCGAGAATATCCAAACCAATTTCGTCGGGCCTGGCACCAGTTTTGTGGCCCGCTTGAACGCCAACATTACACCGACTTTGCTCAATGAATTCGTAGCAAGCTATACCGCCGACCACATCTTCTTGACTGCGATCAACAACCCGGCGATACCAAGCACTTTCGCTATGGGCTCTATTTTCAACAATGGCTTCGGCGGGAAACTCCCGGCGATCCAACTCAACGGCAACAATGCCTATGGAACCAGTCTCGGTCAGGACACGGGCTACTTCCCATGGAACAACGCCAACCCCACTTACACCTATCGCGACAACATGACCAAGATTCTTGGCAATCACACTTTCCAATTTGGCGCCTATGCCGCCTTTGCACAAAAGAATGAAGACAACTCACCAAACGTGCAGGGCATTTTGACCTTTGATGCCGCGTCCGGCGTCACCAGCGGCAATTCCTTCGCCGACATGCTTCTCGGCAATATCGGCAGCTACAAGCAGTGGAACCAAATCCTCAAATACTACAACCGCTATAAGATCGTTGAGCCCTACTTCAACGACGACTGGCGCGTCACCAAGAAACTTACACTCAACCTAGGCCTCCGTCTCAGCCTCTTCGGTACTTACCGGGAGCGCTACAGAAACGCGTTCAACTTCAATCCCGATGCGTTCGTTGCCGGAAACGAGCCAGGTTTCAATGGCGATGGCTCCCTGAATACCGGTTCGGGCTCCGGAAATCCTCTGAACGGTATCGTTCAATGCGGTGGTAAGGGTGGCAATCTGCCCCTCTTGCCGGGATCCGCGTTTCCGACCGTGGCCGTCGGCTCATCCTCGAATGACGGCTGCCTCTCGGGCCATCTTTTCAATCCTGCCCCGCGCATCGGTTTCGCCTTCGACCCCAAGGGTGACGGCAAGCTCGCGATTCGCGGCGGTTATGGAGTCTTCTTCGAACATACCAACGGCAACGAGGGCAATACCGAATCGTTGGAAGGCTCCGCTCCACTCGTTTTGGCCGCGACCCAGTCCAACATCACTGGTTATCAAAACGTTGGAGCTGGCGCCGGCTCTGTACCGCTATTCCCGCTGACCGTCGTCACCGTTCCTAACAAGGCAGTTTGGCCCTACGTCCAGCAATGGAACCTAAACGTTCAGAAAGAACTGCCTTCCCACACCATCGTTTCGGTTGCCTACGTTGGTAGCAAGGGTACGCATCTGACCTTGCTCACCAATGGCAACCAGATTTTTCCTACGGCGGCTAATCCCTACGCGTCCGGCGAGCAAATCACCCAGCCGCTGTCTGGCCAGTCGAACTCTCCGGATTGCGGAACTACTTTCGACGCCAATGGTGTGCCGACCAATGCCAAGACGCCGAGCGGAGTCCCCATTACCGGACAAGCCGCGGTTAATCTCGCCGTAGCTGCCTGCGGAGCCAACGCTGACCTTCTGCGTACCGTATTCCCCGGCTACAGCAACATCACTAAGCTCCGCGACGAAGCCAACTCCATCTATCACGCGCTCCAAATTGGTGCGAATCGCACTGTCGGCGACCTCACGCTCAGCGTCGCTTATACTTACAGCCACTCCATTGACGATGCTTCTGATCGTTCGGATACCGCGTTCGTAAACTCCTACGACATCGCGGCCAATCGTGGCAACTCCACCTTCGACCAGCGGCACAATCTAACCGTAAGCTACGTATACGGCCTGCCCTTCTTCAAGACCTCCGGCTTGACGCATACCCTTCTCGGCGGATGGCAAATTTCGGGCATCACCACCGTGCAGACTGGCACTCCGTTCAGCGTTACCAATGGCAGCACATTTGGAGATAACGCCGGCGTGGGTAATGGCACAGGCACCGGCTCTCGGCCCGATCTTACGGGCGACCCACACAGTGGCTTCACTTCCAACCAGGACCCGAGCGTAATCGGCCCGCTGATCTATAACCCGAACGCCTTCTCGATTCCCACTGGTCTCACCTTCGGCAACGTTGGCCGCGACACTCTGTTCAATCCACGCCGCACCAACTTCGATTTCGGCGTCTTCAAGCGCTTCACAATCAACGAGCGCGCCGGTTTCGATTTTCGTTGGGAAACTTTTGACCTCTTCAACCATCCCGAGTTCAACTCTGTTAGCGCAGCTCTGGGATCTTCCGACTTCCTGCACGTAAACGGTGCGCATCTTTCGCGCAAGATGCAATTCGGTCTGCGCTTCTATTTCTAGCTTTTCACCCTGACTAACCACCCCGGGCGGCGCAGTTTTTTCCAATGCGCCGCCCTTTTTCTTTTTAGAGAGTCTTGTCGCTGCGACCAGACGAAATAAGGAAACCTCACCTATGCAGACGCAGACGTCCCCCCGCCCTTCATTTCACCTGATAAAAACACAATTTTGTCTTGACTTTCTTTTTCCCTGCGCATATTAAATCGTTTTAAAGAGGTGTATCCAAGAGAGGGCTGACGCTGGCCGGCCTGTATTTCCGCCGCCTTGTTGCAAGCCCGCTTCATTGTCGAGGGCACGAACGGGTTTCAGGATTGTGCCTGCCGCAGGTAATCCTGTAAACCTTGAATTTAACTAGGGGGAGTTATGCGTGTACTCGATCGAAATCAATCCGTAGTCGCTTCAGTTTTTTCCGTGAAACAAAAAATCGCACTGCGCCTGCTGTCGGCGCTGTTCCTGCTAATCATCGCCTTATTTTCTCCAACGGCCCAAGCCCAGCTCTACACAGGCTCCGTCACCGGAACAGTGACCGATCCTTCGGGAGCCAGCGTACCCTCTGCAAAAGTCACACTCGTGGATCAGAACAAAGGATTCTCCTTCACCGCCACGACGGAATCCGCCACTGGCAGATTCGTCCTCCGCTCGATTCCTCCCGGCACTTACAAAATCACCGTCGAAGCCAAAGGCTTCCAGGGCCAGACTCAGGAGGGAATCACCCTCGACATCAATCAAAACCTCTCTCTCGATTTTTCCCTCAAGCTCGGTTCCGCCAATGAAGTCGTGGAAGTAAAAGGCTCTGGCGTGCAGTTGCAAACTGAAGACGCCGTCACGGGCCAGGTCGTCAACCGCAGATTCGTCAACGATCTCCCTCTGATCGATCGCAATTTCACAAACCTCACCTTTCTGGCTCCTGGCATCGTAGAGACAAATACCGGCGGCGGTGGACCGCTCAATTTCAATTCCAATGGCAGCCGCAACTCCACCTCCGACATCCTGATTGACGGCGCCAGCGCATCCAACACCGAACAAAACAGCGGAATTCGCGCCGTGCCCTACACGCCTTCCGTCGATTCCGTCGAAGAATTCAAGGTTCAGCAAACCAACTTCACTGCGGAATATGGTTTCGCGGGCGGCACCGTTATCAACGTGGTCACCCGTTCCGGCACCAATCAGTTTCACGGCAGCACCTACGAATTCTTCCGAAACTCCGTGATGGATGCGAACAGTTGGTTCAACAATGCCAACAATCAGCCCATCCCCGCTCTCAAGCGCAACAATTTTGGCGGCACCATCGGCGGTCCCATCAAGAAAGACAAAACCTTCTTCTTCTTCGATTACGAGGGTACGCGCGAAACGACAGCCGCTTCCTCGGGATTGATGGGCGTTCCTTCTCTCTGCGAGCGTGGCGACCCTTCCGCCACCAATTGCGGTCCGGGCGGCCCTGCATTGGGCAATTTTGGCGAGCTCTGCACACTCCAGGGCGGAACCTTCGACGCTAATGGAAAGTGCTCGGTCGCTTCCGGCCAGCTTTGGGATCCCTACAGCGGAACTTTCAATCCTGATCCTGCTGGAGACGGCAGCCTGCCCCCCGGCGCCGTTCGCTCCACATTCATCCCATTCAACAATTTGGCCACTTACACAAGTTCGCCAAGCCTGCCGGGAAATCAGGCCCTCCAGGGGACTCCCTTTCAACTCCCCGCTGGTCCGGGCAATCTGATCAATCCTGTCGCAGCAAAGATGATATTGCTCTTCCCCAAACCAAATCAGCCGGTCTCGACTCTTGCTGATCTCCAAAACGCGAACTTTTTCGATTCGGGTGCCCGGCACAATTCAAACAATCAGTTTGATATCAAGGTGGATCACCGCTTCAGCGACCATGATCTATTCACAGCGAGATACTCGCAGCAGTGGGGTAATTCCAGCGATTTTAATTGCTTTGGCAATTTCACGGACGCTTGCACTTCCGGCCCCGGAGATTCAACGCGCCACGAACTGGCAATCAATCACGTTCACACCTTTAGCCCGCGCCTTGTCCTCACGCTTACGTTTGGTGCACTGCGCGCTTTTGATTTCCAGCATGGCGTCGGTGGCGAGTTCTCGAACATAGATACTTCGTTCACTCAGCTGGGATTTCCCTCCTACCTGAACAACGGCTTCCACAGCATTCCGGGCATTTCCTTAAGCGGGTATAGCTCGGGCAACGCATCCAATAACATTGGCAGTCAGCCTTTCAGCATCACTCGAGAAGGTCAGGACTCTTACCATCTCTCCGGCGCGGTGGGCTGGCTGCGCGGCTTGCATGAACTGAAGTTTGGCGGCGAAGGCCGCATGCATCGCATCAACCATGTGAACCCAGGCTGGTCTTCCGGTTTCTTCAGCTTTGACAATACCGGCACGGCATTAATCGCCTCGGACTCCAGCACGACCGCCGACGGCTTTCCCACGCAAGGTGGCGACGGCTTGGCCAGCTTCCTCTTGGGTGTTGGCTCACCGAATCAAAGCGGTGGCGGTTGCACGCCATGTCAGCAGGGATTCAATAATTTCGTCAGCACTCAGAATTTTGAGTACGGCGCCTTCATCCAGGACAATTACCGCGTCACGCCCAAGCTCACGCTGAACCTCGGCCTGCGTTATGAACTATTCCTCCCGCGCACGGAACGCTTCAATCGCATGAACTCGCTCGATCCAAACGCCGTTTCCCCGCTCCAACTCTCAGCAGCTCAATTGGCGATTGCACAATCGGACGGAGTCTCCGGTCCCGCTCTGCAAGCTCTCGGCACTCTTCGCGGCACCGAAGTTTTCGTCACCCCGCAAAACCGTTCTAACTACGACACCTTCTACAATGCCGTTCAGCCCCGCTTTGGCCTCGCCTATCAATTGCCGCACTCGTTTGTTGTGCGCGGCGGGTATGGCATCTATTTCTCCACTCCGCGTAGCGGCGCTGCCGGCACTGGCCCTTGGGGCTATCAGGGCTTCAACATTCAGCCCCCCTGGCTCACCACTCTCAACATTGATCACGCAACTCCGTGGAATACGCTCAGCAATACGTCCTGTGCGTTCACCGCTCCGTTCACTTGTACCGTTGCGCCGCCTCCTGGCAATTCTTTGGGCGCCTTCAATGACCTCGGTCAAGCCGCCGTCGGACCCGTTCCGGCCATCAGCAAGAACGTGCCCTACGAGCAGGCTTGGAGCTTCGGCTTTCAGAAGGAATTGCCAGGAAAGATTCTTTTGGACGCGACGTATGTCGGCAAGAAAGGAACCCACCTTTATCTCGGCGGATTCCGCGAAATGAACAGGCTGCCGGCTTCTATTCTCAATGGCATAAATACGCCCGCAGATCTCATTGCGCTGGGTAACAGTCTGAATTCACAGGTAACCAATCCTTTCCATTACGACCCCAGCGTAAACGGGCCTACTTGCGACGCCACTAAATTTATTTGCGACCAGTCGAGCGGTCTTGCCGGACCAACAATCCAGCTCGCTCAACTCCTCGTGCCTCATCCTCAATACAACGGGTTCCAGGGAGACTCTCCGCCAATCGCAAACTCGATCTACCACGCTCTGCAAATTCGCGCGGAAAAGGAATTTTCAAATGGATTGCAGTTCTTGGCCACATACGTTTGGTCAAAGTCCATTGATGACGCCTCCGCAACGGACGACAGCATCTCTTTCCTGGGTGGCGGATCCACGGACGGCGCCACTCTTAACGTACAAAATCCCTACAACCTGCGCGGCGAAAGAGCCGTGTCTGTCTTCGACATCGCGCAAATCTTGCAGCTCAGTTATGTATATGAGCTGCCGGTCGGCCGCGGGAAAACGTTTGGGCGCAACATGAACCCTGTGTTGAACCTCATCATTGGCGGCTGGCAAACCAACGGGATCATTCGCATTGACGATGGCAGACCCATTATTCCTCTGCTCGGTAACGGCACTGCTCTGCCTACTTTTGGCCAACGGCCCGATTTGCTGGCCACGCTCAAACGCGCTTCCGGCTCTCCGGAAAACTTCACGAACAGCGGTGGACCCGGCTATTTTGCGAATCCCGATGTGCTCGCACCTCCACTGAGCACGTTCGACCAGGGTCAATTCGCCGGTCTGTACGCATTTGGTAGCGCTCCTCGGACGATCACCAGCGTACGTCAGCCCGGGGCGAGAGACGTTTCCATGTCCATCTTTAAGGAATTTCCTTTGGCCAAGGTTCGTGAAGGAATGCGCCTGGAGTTTCGTGCAGAGTCCTTCAACACTTTCAACCATCCTCATTTTGCAGGACCGAACTCTACCGTTGGCTCGAGCGATTTTGGAATCATTACATCCACGCTCGGCAGCCCTCGTGAGCTCCAGCTGGCCCTGAAGCTCTACTTCTAGCTGCTCGCGTCGGATCTGTTTCTGCCGCGGAGCATTCTTCTCGCTCCGCGGCAGAAACAACAACTTTGCTGAATGCTTGTTTTTGAAAATTTCTGCTTGGGTTTGGGATTTAATTTGGTCTGCGAGGAGACCTGCCAATGAATTTCTGCGCCTCTATTTTTTTTCAACTCTCGCTGCGTCGGAGTCTTCAAACCCGCCTCTCTGCGTACACCTGTCTATTTTTTCTGGTTGCGGCTGGTCTTCTCCCGCCCGCCCGCTCCCAAACCATTCGCGTAGACACATCCCATCCCATAAATTCTTTCCGCCCTACAGAAGCCCTCGGCGCCGGAGTGGACCGCATTCCACTCGCCGCCACCGACAAAGTCTTTTCCGAACCCATCCTCAAACAAATTCTCTCCACCGGCTGGCAAACCGTTTCTTATCGCCAGAACACGGAGCTCTACGTCGAAGCCTGGCACTGGAATCCCAAAGGAACTTGGAGCGCCCCCGGCAACACGGGTTACTTCGTCGGCGACGCAAATCCAACAGAATTCATCCGCCATTCTTTCGGCTATCCCTTGCCGCACGCAGGATTCTCTCACCCCGATGGTCGTAGCTACTCTCGCCTTACCGACGGCGATCCCAACACCTACTGGAAGAGCAATCCCTATCTCACCAAAGCCTACACGGGAGAAGACGACAGCCTTCACCCGCAGTGGGTTGTGGTGGACCTCGCCACCCCACAAGATATCAGCGCCATTCGAATTGCGTGGGCGGACCCCTACGCAAAAAAATATCTGGTTCAGTATTGGACCGGCGTCAATCCCATCGAAGAGGCCGCAAAAGGCTCCTGGGTCACTTTTCCCGGTGGCAACGTCACCGATGGAAAAGGTGGTGACGCCACCTTGCAACTCTCTCGTGCCCCGATTCCGGTGCGCTGGGTGCGTATCTGGATGACGGAATCCTCCAGCACCTGCGACACGCATGGCTCGGACGACCGCCGCAATTGCCTCGGTTACGCAATCAAAGAGCTTTACCTCGGCACAACTTCAGCCGACGGCCGCTTTCATGACGTTATTCGCCATACAAAAGATCGCGCCCAAACAAACACTTTTTGTTCCTCAGTCGATCCTTGGCATCAGAGCACCGTCGTCAACGATCACGGAGACCAGGTCGGCTTCGATCTCTTCTACACCAGCGGCATCACCCGCGGACTTCCCGCAATGATTCCCGTCGCCATGCTCTACGACACGCCGGAAAACGCTGTCGCTCAGATTCAGTACATCGAAAAACGCGGCTATCCGATCTCGTACGTTGAAATGGGCGAAGAACCAGACGGCAAGCACACCCTTCCCGAAGACTACGCTGCCCTTTATTTGCAGTGGGCCACCGCTTTGCACAAAGTGGATCCAAAGCTAAAACTCGGTGGCCCCATTTTTGAGGGCGTCAATAAAGACATCGAAGTCTGGGCAAACGCCGCCGGAAAAACTTCCTGGATGGGACGCTTCTTCGACTACTTGCGCTCCCACAATCGCTTGAACGACCTCTCCTTCGTTTCGTTCGAACACTACCCGTTCGAACAATGCAGACTCCAGTGGTCCGAACTCTACGAAGAAGCAAATCTTACGCGCAACATTCTCCAAGTCTGGCGCGACGACGGCCTCCCTCCGGGCACGCCCATGTTCATCAGCGAAACCAACATTGCCGCCGGCGATGACGAATCCTTTCTCGATATCTTCGCCGCGCTCTGGTGGGCCGATTTTGTCGGCGCTTTTTTCGAAGCCGGCGGCAGCGCCGTCTACTATTTCCATTACATTCCGCTTGGACAATCCCTCGGCTGCCATGGCACGTCCCCCGGCACCTTCAGCATGTTCACCGTGAACAAGGATCTTCAAATCCAGCAGCCCAATTCCCAATATTTCGCCGGGCAACTAATCACGCAGGAGTGGGCGCAACCCGGCAGCGGCGAACATCGCGTCTATCAAACCGCCAGCGACATTCTGGACGGCGCCGGCCACGTGCTCGTCACCGCCTACACTGTCCAGCGTCCCGACAGCGACTGGTCCTTGATGCTCGTCAACAAAGACCAGGAAAATGAGCATCCCGTCCACATTTCTTTCGAAACAGGTGCAAGCGAAGAAAAACGCTTCTCAGGCCCCGTAAGTTTCGTAACCTTTGGCAGTGAACAATATAAATGGCACTCTGATTCCGAAAATCCCATTGGAGGCGTTGCCGATCCCGATGGGCCGCCCGCGCGCTCCACGATAAACGCAGGCGCGGACACAATTTTCCATTTGCCAAAAGCCTCCGTCACCGTAATCCGCGGCAAGATCGCCGCTCATTGAGGGACGAAGTATGCAAAGAACGATGGTCGCGCTCGTTCGAACTTTGGAACGTGATTTTTTTCATGTGCCGCCCCACTTTTTTGTATACTCGCTCCGCTCGCTCTTCAATCGTTTTACTGCTGGCTACGAAGCGAGCCGTTTGTCTGCCGTTCTCAGTCGAGGAGAAAATCTCACATGAAACGCCGCACATTCATCGGAACATCCGTCGCAGCAACACTCGCCGCAAAAACTTCCTGGGCCGCCGCGTTCCCCAAATCCGTCAAGCCCATCGGCGTTCAGCTCTACACCGTCCGCGACGCCATGAAGTCCGATTTCGAAGGCAGCATCGCCAAGGTCGCCGCCGTCGGTTACAAAGAAGTCGAATTCGCCGGCTATTTCGACCACTCTCCCAAGGACATTCGCGCCATTCTCGACAAGAACGGCCTTACTGCCCCCTCCTGCCACGTTTCGTACACCATACTCGAAAAATCCTGGCCCGAAGCGCTCGAAGCCGCCCACACCATCGGCCACAAACTCATCGTCAACCCCTGGATCGAAGCCGAGCAGCGCAAATCGCCCGATGGCTGGAAACGCGCCGCTGAACTCTTCAACAAGTGTGGTGAGTCCGCCCACAAGGCCGGTATCCAGTTCGCCTATCACAATCACACATTCGAATTTCAGCCAGCGGAATCTCTCGACGGCAAACTTCCCTACGACTATCTCCTCGCCAACTGCGACAAGAACAACGTGAAAATGGAACTCGATCTCTGCTGGATCTCCGTCGCTGGAAAAGATCCCATCGCCTATTTCAACAACAATCCCGGCCGCTTTCCCGCCGTTCACGTCAAGGACATCAAGCAGCTTCCCAAGCCCGAAGATGCCCCCACCGCCGGCCCTGACAAACAAATGGCCTTCCTCACCGAAGTCGGCAGCGGCATCATCGACTGGAAAAAAATCTTCGCCAACTCCGGCAAAGCCGGAATCCAGCACTATTTCGTCGAGCACGATAATCCCAGCGACGCATTCGCCAGCATCAAGGCCAGCTATGACTTCTTGAGCAAGCTCAACTACTGACTCGTCGCAACGGACTCGTGAATTTGTTTTGGGTTTTGTTTCTGAGGTGTCAAATGAACGTAAGAAGATCCCTTGCGCTAATTGCTTTTATTGCGCTTGGCTCTGTCGCCGTTTCTCTTTCCACGCGTGCCCAATCCGGCGAATGGAAACAGCTCTTCAACGGAAAAGATCTCACCGGCTGGAAACATGTCGGCCCTGGCGGCGTCGCAGTCGAAGACGGCCTCATCAAAACTCACGGCGGCATGGGCCTCACCTACTGGACCGGCGGAAAAATCGGCAACTGCAAACTTCGCGTGATTTACAAAATGCGCGATTTCAATGACAACTCCGGCGTCTTCATCCGCATTCCCATCGAGCCGCGTGAAGAATGGATGCCCGTCCACTACGGCTACGAAGTCCAGATCGATAATCATCCCGAAACTTCCAACGAAGATGAATACCACGTCACCGGCACGCTTTATTCGCTCACTAAACCACTCGCAAAACCCGGCAAGCCAGGTCCCGAGTGGAACACTATGGAAATCACCATCGACGGCCCGCACACCGTCGTCGTTCTGAATGGCGTCAAAGTCACCGACTACACGGAAGGCCAGCCGGTTCCCGAACGCAAATTCGATTTCGAACCGCAGCGAGGCCCTCGTCCCAACGAAGGCTGGTTCGGCCTCCAAAATCACAGCGACAACGACATCGTATTTTTCAAAGAAGTCAGCATTCAGGCATTGAAATAATTTGCAGGCTCTTGTAGCGGCGACTTTACGTCGCCAGGTCTTTTTTGGTTTTGACTTTCTTTCTCGGAGGCACCAATGAAAAACGACTTCACTCGCCGTCAATTCTTAAAGCGCTCCGCAGGATTCGCCGGCGCCGCCACCATCGCACCAAAACTCCTCACCGATCCCAATCCAATTCCATCGCGCGGCACTTACGTTCCACCAAGCGACCGCGTCCGTTTCGGCATTATCGGCATCGGCATGCAAGGCTCCGCCCTTCTCACCAACGCCATCACTCTTCCGGGCGTTGAGTGCGTCGCCGCCGCCGATCTCTGGGACGGCCGCCACACGCTCGCCAAAGAAATCACCGGCAAACCCAATCTCTTCACCACGCGCAAATATCAAGAACTCCTCGACAACAAAGATATCGATTGCATCGTCGCCGCCGTTCCCGATCACTGGCACAAGCGCGTCGTCGTGGACGCCACCGCCGCCGGAAAAGATATCTACTGCGAAAAACCCATGTCGCACACCGCCGCCGAAGGCGTGGACATGGCCAACGCACAGAAAAAAACCGGACGCATCGTGCAAATCGGTTCGCAGCGCGTCAGTTCCGTCATCTGCGCCAAAGCGAAAGAAATGATCGCCGCAGGCGCCATCGGCAAAGTCACCCTTATCGAGGGCACGCTAGGCCGCAACGACCCAACTGGCGCGTGGGAATATCCGCCGCCGCCAGGCCTCTCCCCGCAAAATTTCGATTGGGACACCTGGCAGAGCGGCGCAACGACTCGTCCCTGGGATCCGGACATGTCGCCGAAATGGTTCGCACGCTGGCGCTGCTGGAAGGAGTACGGCACCGGTGTCGCCGGCGATCTTCTCGTCCACCTCGTCTCCGGCATGAACTTCATGATGGGCTGGAACGAGCCGCCGAAAAAAGTCATGGCGCTCGGCGGCATCATTCGCTTCCCCGATGGCCGCAACATGCCCGATGTTCAAGCCGCACTTTACGAATACGCTTCCGCCGCTGGCGCGCCGGTTTATCTTCGCCTCAATCTCGGCTGCGAAAATCCCGAAACATATCGCTTCCAGGGTTCGCACGGAATTCTCGAAGTCACCGAGTTCGGCCTCGCTCACTATCCCCAATCCGGTGAAGATACTGCACCGAGTTATTACACCTACGGCTATCCCAACGCGATGCGCGAAGCGTACTTCAAGCAGTGGCACACCGAGCACGATCCGCAGATTGGCAAAGAGCCGCTGTTTGAAAATTACGTGTACAAGGGCAATGACTTCGACGACGTAAAGCCGCACCTCTGGACTTTCTTCTCCAGCGTCAAATCGCGCAAGCCGCTCACCGAAGATGCCATCTTCGGCCACAACGCCGCGCTCGCATGCCACATGGCCAACGAGTCCTACTTCCGCGGCGGTGTCGCCGTCACTTGGGATGCCGCCTCCAGCACCATCAAATCCTGATTCTCCTGGGAACGCCGATCTCCAGATAGGCCCTCTTCCGCTTGTCTTGAAACGGGTGCCCTCACTGGCGCCCGTTTCTTCTGCTCAGCCCCCAGCACACCTGTCATTTCGAGCGGAGTGGCCCAGTTTTTTCTTGCGTGCGGTTTCTGCACGCTGGGCCACGGAGTGAGAAATCTCTCTTCGATCTAAACGATATGCACCCAACATCGTAAAAGCGGACAACTCGATTTTTCTTTCCCACCCTACCGCCACGCCAGCGCCCGCAAAACTTCCTTCTTCGCGTCGCCCGCCTTCTCCTCCTGCGAAACGTGTGCCACAAACGCATTCAACAAATACGTGTCGTTCTCAAAACTCTGCAAACCCTCTAACTTTGGCGGACTATCTTTCCAAACGGCGCGGTCCGACCGATTCATCTCCACCAGCCATTCTCTAAATCCCGCCAAATCAAAATTCGCTCGCCCTGCCATGGCCGCCATCACATTCGCCAGCCGGTCCTGCTCTCCATACGAAAAAATCACAGTCGCCGTTTCCAGCCGTCCTCCCACCGCCCTCAGCACCGCCGCCTGATCGTGTTTAGTGAAAAGCGGATGCTGCGTCAGCGCCGCCAGCAAATCCGCCGTGTGCGCCGTCGCGTGGATCCATCCTTTTTTCTCGTCGAAGCCGCGCAAATCCTTCTCTTCCCGCAAATAGCCCAACGCCGCTTCCAGCAATTTGCGATACCTGTCCTCTCCTAAGAACGGGTTCTTCAACTCTCGCTCCGCTATCGTCGAAAGACACAGCGCCGAAAACGATCGCACAAAAATCGTGTCTGTCCCGTTTTCGCCAATTCCCGCTTTCAAATTTCCACGCCACTCCTCTTCAAACGCCAAAAGTTCTTCCTTCGAAAACACATCCTTGTGCAAAATCCACTCCGCCAAAATCGAATACGCAAAATCGTCGCGCAATTCCGAATCGCTCAGCTTCAAATACCCGCTCAATTCCTTCGCCAACACAATCGCCTTCGCTCCTTCAGGAACGTTGTAATGATTCGCCTGAATCGCCTTCCAATACTCCCGTCCATGCGCACCCTGCCCGCAAGCCGCCCCCACCGCTCCCAAAATCACCAATAAAAGAACTATCGCCCGCGTAACCCCAGTCTTCCCCATCACCCCTCCGGTTGTAGGGCCCGCTTTCTAAAGCGGGCCGCTGCCGCGCCACCCTGGCTTATCCAACTCGCCCGCCTTCCTTAGACGCGCCCCCGCCCCGTTCCTCTCCGCCGCAAAATCCAATAACGGTCAGCTTGCCCGCTTCTGCTCGCTTCAGGAGGTGCGGGCTTTAGCCCCCACATCCAGCACGGAGCAAAGCGGGCTTCAGCCCCTGAAGAAAGATTCGGTACCCTCAACGGAACATTGCTCCCTGCTTCGGCGTATCTTTAGGCAGTTGAACCTTGAGTGGAGGTGTATTCCCATGAAGACCATCCCAGGCAAATCTCTGCTTCCCTCACTTTGCGCCCTGGCACTGATCGCTCTTCCATCCGCCGCTGGAAGCGACAAAACCGATATCTCCGAACGTGGCGTCCCTCACTTTGAAGCGCCCATCCCGCCAGGCGCCCACGTTGCCCTTCACCTGCGCTCCGGCGACATCCGCATCGTCGGCTCCGAAAATGGAAAACTCACCGTAGACATCTCCGGAAAAAATAAGAACAACATCGACGACCTGCGCTATCGCCTCATCAGTTCCGGCAACAACGCCGAACTTCACGTAAGCGGCGGTCCGCGCAATGACCTCAACATCGAAGTCCACATCCCCCGCAATTCCGAACTCTACGCACGCATCTCCGCGGGCGATGTCACCATTGAAAACATCATCGGCAGCAAAGACGTCGAACTCCACGCCGGCGATCTCACCATCAATGTCGGCAATCCACAGGACTATTCAAGCGTCGAAGCCTCCGTCAACGCCGGCGACATTTCCGCCGCTCCCTTCGGCGAAGAACACGGCGGCCTCTTCCGCTCGTTCCACAAATCCGGCCCGGGCAAATTCACCCTCTACGCCCACGTCGGCGCCGGCGACCTAACGCTCCGCTAACGCTGCCTCTCTCTTGGTTTGTGTAGGGCCGGCGCTTTAGCGCGGCCGTCTTGCCGCGAGGCCCTCAGAAACAATGCCGTTTCAACGTTCGCCATCCCCGCCCCTCCACAACTGTCATTCCGCGGGCGATGTCTGCCCGCGGAATCTGCTTTTCTTCTGCCCGGCCTACACGACGAGCCGAGCAGGGTTAGGTCTGGCATTTTGCAATCTGCCTGATTGCGGCCGCCAGCCCTCTGTCCACTTTGCTTCTGCGGCTAGGCACGATTTAGCCTCGTTTATCCTGAGCGAAGCCGAAGGGCGCTAAGCGAGCAAGGAAAAAGACTCGCTCTTTCTTCCTCGATCCGCGCACCCTGCCACTCTACCCCTTTCCTCTCACCACCTTACGCAATTCCAGTTCGAATGCTCATTTTTCACCATTCGAATTGATTACTCATTATAAATATATTGACATATCAAACTTTTCATGCTACCATGCCATGTGAACCTCGCGCCTCATCTCCAATTTCCTTCGGCCTCACATGTCTCCTCGCTGAATTTCTGCTGTAAGTCCTGTATTTGCCACTCTTACGAAAACAACCGGGGTACACCCAAACTATTCCCAAAATGGAACACACCGGCTCTGCCGGAAAGGAACTGCTATGAAAACTAAATCACTTACACCCGATTCCGCCTCAACGCCTCACTGCACTCATCGCACACCCTCCGGCCGCTTCTGCCGTTTGCCTGTCGCGGAGCCTCGCACCTCACTCTGCTTCCGCCACGCTTTCGACCGCAAACGCCAAACCGATGCCGCCGATATCGCTTCCGCCCTCACCGGCGACTGCGATGATTTCCAGACCGCCGCCGGAATCCATCATTCCCTTTCCGAGCTCTACCGCCTCCTCGCCGAGGATCGTATCTCCCCGCGTCGCGCCGCCGTCCTCGCTTACATCAGCAATCTCCTGCTCCGTACGCTTCCCGCCGTGCACCAGGAACTCGATCCTTCTCTCAACGATTCCCATACCATCAGCATCGACTTCGGCGACCTTCCTCGCCCCAACCGGAATGCCGTTGCGGCAAAACCGAGTGAACCAACAAAAAATGACACGCTCGAAACTGTGCCGGCATGACCAAATTCGCAAAAGCCGGAGTAGAATGCGCCAAAGCCCAACGATGTGAGGATGGAAAAACATGAGTGCCAAAACAAGAAAAGTCATGCTCAGTCTCGGTATCAGCCTCGATGGCTATATCGCCCGTCCGGACGGCTCGGTGGATTTTCTCTTCATGCCGAAGGACTACTCCATGGGTCCCTTTTTCAAAACTATCGACACCGCCGTCCTCGGCCGCAAAACCCACGATGACGGTCTGAAAATGGGCGGCTCGTTCGGTGGCTCCATAAAATATTTTGTTTTCTCCAGAACCATGCCACCCGGCGAACGCAACAACGTCACCTTCACAAACGCTTCACCAAGCAGCGTCATCGCCGCAATTCGCCAGAAGCCCGGAAAAGATATTTGGCTCATGGGCGGCGGCGAACTGATTCGCGATTTTCTGAAAGAAGACCTGGTCGACGAACTCCACATCGGCGTCGTCCCCGTTCTCATTGGCGAAGGCATTCCGCTTTTTCCAAGCGGATTCCCGCAACGCGAATTCGATCTGGTGGAAAATAAATCGTATTCTCGGGGGATGATCGCTCTGAAGTACGAACGCGCCCGGACAACAAAGCAGAAGAAAAAGAAGAAAGCGCATTAATCAAAAACAGGGGCTCACGGCATGCCGCGAATTGAACGAGTACTGGAGACGGCGCTATACGTCGAAGACATCAGTCGTGCAGTGGATTTTTATCAGCGCGTCTTAGGATTTGGCGTGCTGGCCAGATCGGGGGAACCGGAACGGCTGGCAGCCATGGACATGGGCGGTGTGCACGTCCTTCTGCTGTTCAAGGCTGGAGCCACAGCGAACGACGTCAACATCCCCGGCGGAAGAATTCCCGGTTTCGACGGCAGCGGCAACGGGCACGTCGCCTTTCCGATCGCCGCCGAAGAACTGGACGCCTGGGAGAAACAGCTCGCAGAAAAAGGAATTGCCATCGAAAGCACCGTCAAATGGGAGCGCGGCGGCCAAAGCATCTATTTCCGCGACCCGGATGGAAACCTGCTGGAACTCGCGACGCCCGGTGTCTGGGCCACGTACTAAAAAGACGCGGTGCGAAGAGACAACTAGAAGTTCTCATAACTGGGATAAACTTTTTTCATGACCCATTCAGACCAACAGCCTTACGTCACACTCGATACGAACTGGACTGGCCGCCCCAAATCCATCGCCGCCGTCCTCATTCAATCGGACGGCGTAAACGCGCTCATCGATCCCGGCCCGGCATCCACGCTCGAAACTCTGCGTGCCGAACTCGGCCGCAACGGCGTGCGCGTTCAGGATCTCAACACGATTCTTCTCACCCACATTCATCTCGACCACGCCGGCGCGGTCGGATCCCTCGTCAAAGAAAATCCAAAGCTCTCCGTCTTCGTCCACGAATTTGGCGCTCCGCGTATCGCCGACCCCTCCAAACTTCTGGCAAGCGCGCGACGGCTCTACGCCGAACAAATGGATATTCTTTACGGCGATGTCCTCCCTGTGCCGGAAGAAAATCTGCGGCCACTCGCAGGCGGTGAAACCGTCAGTATCGGCAAACGCGATTTTGAAATTCTTTACACGCCCGGCCACGCTTCGCATCATTTGACGTTTTGGGACGCGCAAGACAGAACGGCATTTGTGGGAGACGTCGGAGGAATCACCGTCGAGGGCGACTCGTTCATCATGCCCGCAACTCCACCGCCGGACATTGACCTCGAACTGTGGAACAAATCACTCGACGCAATCTCGGCGCTCCGGCCTGCAAGACTCTTCTTGACCCATTTCGGCTATCAGCACGATCCAACCGCGCACATCGCGGCTTACCGGAAAAAACTGGCGGAGTGGAGCGGCCTGGTGAAATCTTTGCTCGAAAACGGAGAAAGCGAAGAAGCCGCCGCAAAGGAATTTGTGGAAGCCGTCGCCGCGGAAACCAAACGCGATGTCTCCATCGCTTCCGAAGCCGACCACTACATTTTCAACGGCGGTCTGTATCTTTCCTGGCTGGGCCTGTTGCGCTTCACAAAGAAACAAAAGGAGAAATCTCAGGCGGCTACTTGAGCGCCTGCAGCGCGGGCTCCAGCCAGGAAAAAAGAATTTCGTTGATCGCCGGAAACTGCGCGGCCAAAAGGCTCAAGACCGGGATGGCTCCGGCGGAAATAAATTTTATCCAGAAATCCCAGCCCAGTTCTCCCGCACTCGTCTCCGTGAGGCGGCTGAGGATCGCGTCGCGGTGCATTTGCGAGTAAACGTAACCGACGGCCAGCCCGAGAACAACCAGCGCGACGACGGATATCGCCTGCAACGCCGGATGAGGCTCAAATGGATAAACGGTGATCGAACACAACAGCAGCACGTACATTCCGACGGCGCTGTATACGAGAGTGCGCATTCGTAAAAGCGCGCTCACAAGAAAATTTACGTAAACCAGCGAAACATATTCTTCCGCAAGCAGTTGGCTCAGCCCCGGAATGGGTTTTTCTTTTCGTGGATCATCGGAAGCGACAAGTTCAGACGCATGACTCCAGGAATCGCACAGATATTCCTTGATCAGGAGACCGGCGGCCTTGGCGATCGAAAGTTGGAGATCTTCAACACAAAGCAGGAGCGCATCCAATTCATCTTGCCGTGCTTTGTCATGCTTCAGGATCAGCAGCGAACGCCAATTCCATTTCTTCTTTTCAGCGGGTTTCGCCTTGCTGGAATCGGATTGCGGCGAAAGGGCAGGCAGAATATTTTTGTAGCGGTCCAAAATTTTGTCGCGCTTGTCGAAGACTTCCAAAATCGCGCCGTGAATTGGATCGTCTTTGGCAAGGCATTCGCCGCGATTTCCAGAGTGCAATGCCGCGTGAAGTCTCTCCAGATTTTCCATCGCACGCGAGAGGACGCGGTACGACTCGCGCAGCGTGCTTCCTCCAGGATTCCAAATCGGCTTCCAGGAAAAACCTTTCAAGCGCGAGAACGCTTCGCGAATTGCTTTGCGGTCGAGTCCAGAAAGAATCTGCTGTGTTTCCAGCCAGGTCCGCACCAGCTTCAGCATGGTTGCTAGAAAAGTCCAGGTGAGAACAGCCAGCACTACCGTAAATCCCCAGTCATATGCAGTGCCTTCAATGGTCTGAACAGGATGGCCGTAATCAAGAAGTGTGAACACAATCACGGCAAGAGCGATCAGCGGCGCAATCTGCCACAAAGACGCGGAAAGCGGATACGCAGTTTGTCGAAGGCGTTCCCCTTCCGTGTCGGAAATGCGGTAAGCGTCCCTCGGAAGATCTTGCCGGTGAGGAAGACGCGGGCGGCGGAGATCGACGAGAGAAACTCCGCGAAGACTCATCCAGAACCACCAATAAAATGCCGCTGCCAGCAGCAAAACGGGAAGCACGGGAGAAACACCGGAACCATAATGCAAAACTCGAGTGGACCAATACACCCGATGATAGCGAAGAAATTCCACCGGCGCGGATACCAGCAAAATCTGCGCACAGGTGAGAAGCAAGACGAGCCATGAGAAAGCAGCGGCGATTTTTGGCGCGTGGCGCCACTTCTTCAAATCCCAGGCAGTGGCCAAAGTAAAAGCGGGAAGAGGCATCCAGAGAAGCAACGCCCAGAAAGCGCCGCCGGTCCACGTACCGAGGAGAATGCGCGTGCACATTACGAGTGTGAATGCCGACGACAAACACAAAGCACCCATGGCAAGAATCACGGCTCCGCGAGATTCGCCCTTTTCTTTTGCTCGGTCCGGCGGAGTAGCTCTGGCAAATTGTGCCATCGCTTCAGAATCGGAAAGGATGGTTCCTTTTGCACTAAACCAAGTTTGAATCACCATAATGAGGAGGCAAAGATAGTAAGCAATGCGCCAGGCGCCCGGCGTGTGCATCTCCTCTGGATCTGGTGGTGCTGGACCCGCCGAAACGGACTTAAGAGTGGTTTTGGAAGATCCTTTTGGAGAAAAAGTGGTCACGGGTAATTCGGAATCGGCGTCGGTCAATTTTTCAGGCGTTATCCCAACAACGGGCCAGAATCCATCGCGGCCTAGCAAGGTGAGCCAGAGCAGCGGCCGCAGCACGGGTTGGAAAATTTTTTGGCCGTCTTGAAGAACCGGGCCGCCGTAATCGGCGTAAGGCGCCGAGGGAATCTGCGAGTCTTTGGCGCAATACTTCGGCCATTCTTCTGAAGGAAGATCTGCGGCGCTTAGGAGACCGGCCATGGCATTGAACGTTCCTTCGCTGAGACTACTTACAAAAATTCTGTCTTCATGGGACGAAGGAATCACATCAGACGGCCTGATGAGGCGATCGTTAAGGCCAGGAAGCAGCGGATATGTGTTGATGCCGATGACGCCGTGGAGAAGCGAATCTTCTTCACGGGCGCTGAGAAGATCGGGGGTAGTCACGACGATTCTGCCCTGGGGATACGATTCGCGAAGATACCGGGCGAGAAATAGTTCATCGAGAGGATCGGTTGCGAACAAGACGATGAATTTGGAGTGATGTTTTTGGAGAGAAGAGATGATGCCGAGCATTACCGCTTCTTGAGAAAGCGTGGACTGCGATGGCGCATAGGGTGCAACGGTATCGTCATCGCTGCCCGTTTCGCCGAGATCCAGAGGAAGAGCGGAGACGCCAGGACCAACCGGAGTACTGGATTTGGTTTGCGACGATGCCGCAACCTGGCGCTGATACGCCGCGCGGAATTGAGAGATCTCGCGCGGAAAATGCAAATGTAGCGTGTTCTGATAATCGCGTGCGGTTAGTCTCTTTTCGCAAATAAACAACCAACAAGATTCGGCTTGTGGCGATTCGGGTTGAGGGTGAGGGGAGTCCTTTGTAGTGGCGGGCTTTTCTCTGGCGAAAGAAGCGGAGATATTGCCATAAGCGGTTTCATCCTCCGAGAGAACAGCGACTTCCTCCGGTTTGTAACCGCGACTGAATGCGAATTCCAGGAATTGCACAAGAAGGTAATCATCGTTTTCGGAAAATGACGCGAATTGTCCGTGGCCGTTCAAGCTGGCGGCGAACTCCTGCGCGGAAGAACCAGTTACAGTTCCGCTGTAGATGAAGGAAACGGCGGGGGAATTTTGTTCCAGCTCGAATCGAAGCGAGGAGAGAGAACCGGAAAATGATGGACCGAGAATCAGCAACGGAAAATGATCCGGAGAAGAATTGGCGGGGCCGGTAGCGCGAATACTTGCGACGATGTCGCGAGCTTTTTCGAACTGAGCCTTGCGAATTCCACTGGTTGGAGTTTCTCCGACGACCCAAACAAACAAAGGAGCTTCTTGTTCCGTTGCCAGTTGGAGCGCAGCTGTTTTCTTCGGTCCGGCGGTTTCTTTTTCCAGCGCTTTAATGGCTGCTTCGATCCGCACACGCCGCCGGGCAGAGCCTTCGCGAAAGATGAGCAGGCCCGGATTTGCCTCGCGATCCACGCGCGCAGCCTCGGTTTTTGCACGAACATCCGCGTCTGGTGACTCGGGATGTTGCTCCCGCTCCCAGGGAAGAATGGCGCGATCGAATTCGTAGCCCTGCTTTTGGGCCGCGATTTGCAGAGATTCAATGCTGCGATCAAAGAAGAGAGCAAGTTGAGTGTGAATGGGATCGGGGAGAATGGCGATTACGTGAGTGGAGTGCAATCGAGCCTGACTGGGGACTCCCCAAAATTGGGCCAGTTCCGGGTCAGCAGTCTTCTTCTCGCTATTGAGGGTTCCAAATGATTCGCGAATGTTGCGTTCGATGTCTGCCTGGTACCCGATGCGTGATATTGCTGGTACGGGAGTGGCTTTTGTTGGTGCGTGCGATTTCTTGATTCCGGCAGACCGAGAACTTTCCTGTTTGCTGAGTATAGAAGCAGGGGCAGGAACTCCAATCCGTAAAATACCGCCGACGAAGAGGAGTGCAGCCAGGATGAATCCGCTTCGCTTCATTTCCGGGTTACCAAATGCCGCGCCATGGTCTCCCGAGGAAAGGAAGACTCTTATGCAGGCAGGAATTATTGGCCGGGCTAGTTAGACTCAAAGGAGGCTCCGCTGTTCCTTCCACATCCAGCCGAAGATGTTCCAAGTTCACCGAATGTGCGAGGTGTGATGGGTAGTGAGATGGGGCTAGATTTCGTTACAAACTAATAAGGAAGCAGCTGCGAAGGGATCTACAGTTTTTGCGAGGGAACGGTTCTAGGATTTACTCGGGCGACTCGGACGATTCCGATGCAGGTGGCTGAGTGACCGGTTCGGCGGAGGGCTCGCCCGGCGTTTCCAGACGGGCGGACAGAGTCTCCACAAGCAAGTCCACGAGTTTTTTAGCGGCGGAGCCGTCGGGATCCTTGTCAGGGTTGTATTGAGTGATCGTAAGGCCGACGAGGAAATTGCTGCGGACAGCTTCCGTGAGCGCTGTGCGGACGTCGGTAAAGGGCATGCCGCCTTCGGCTGGAACGTTTACAGCCGGAAATTCGTGATTCGAGATGAGGTCGGTGTCCAAGTGGACGACGTACTCGCGCGAATCGGCATGAAGATGCGTGAGTGCGTCTTTCGCTGCGGCTGCCGCGGATTTGCGCTGAACATCTACGGCAAGCATATGGCGCATAGGGGAACGCGCGAGAAATTCCTGTTCAGGCGGATCGAGGCGTTCGACACCGAAAAGATAAATATCCGGCTCACGAACAAGAGGAGGTTCGCCCCAGAAGCGGACGAGTTCGGGCGCGCCTTTGCCAATGATGCCAGCGACCACCATGCCGTCGATTCGGCCAGAAGGAGTGGTCGCGGGAGTGTTGAGATCGGCGTCGCGGTCCATCCAGAAAAGATTGAGGTGTTTGTAGTAACGACGGGCGGCGGTGAGAAGGCCGATGGTTTGGGCACAATCGCCGCCGAGAACGAGGACGAGAGCGCCACTCTTTACGGCAACCTCGGCGCGCGTTTTGAGATCGCTGAGTCCGGCGACAATTTCGGTGACGTTGCGGGCGCGACGGTGTTCGTCGTCATCAGCGAAAAGGCGGGGGGCGCAATCGCCGTGGTCGATGATTTCGAAACCGGCGGATTGGAGGCGTTCGACGAGGCCAGCGGCACGCAACGCTGCCGGAGCTTTTTCACTACCCGGCAAAAACGCTGCTGCGCTCGATGGCGCGCCAATCAAGGCAATCTTCTTCAGCTGACGGGCTATTTTGACCGCCAAGAGTCTCTCCTGAAGTTTGCGTTAACAGGCCCGGGACCGCGGCCGGATGATCCCCTGTTGCAGACTACAATTACAGAAACTCTTTTCTTCGTCGCACTAACGGCCGGCTTCAGAAAGCCGGCCCTACAAAACCTTTGTTAGCGGCGCGGAGCAGGCGCGATAGTGGCAAGCTCCGGAGGCAGCGTGAAGCGAACGTCTTCGCGAATCAGATCGAGATCGCGTTGATCCGTAAAACCGTGCTCGGCGAGCCGCTGACTGACCTGTTCGACCAATACTTCGGGAGCCGAGGCTCCCGCCGTGAGTCCAACGCTTTTTACACCTTCCAGCCACATCGGATCAATATCCGTGGCGGAATCGATCAGAGCCGCTTTGACGCCGCGGCGCTCAGCAACTTCCACGAGACGGTTGGAATTGGAACTGTTTTGCGAGCCGACGACGAGAATAAGGTCGACGTCCTGCGCGACTTGTTCGACTGCGTCCTGGCGATTCTGCGTTGCGTAGCAAATGTCATCGCTCTTGGGACCGACGATTTTCGGAAACTTCTGGCGAAGGCGGGCGACGATTTCCTGGGTATCGTAAAGGCTGAGCGTTGTTTGCGTGAGGAACGCGAGTTTGTCGGGATGCTCGACTTCCAGAGCGTCCACGGCTTCGACGGAATCGACGACGATGGTTCGGTCGGGAGCTTCGCCGGAGGTGCCGATAATTTCCTGATGGTCCTTGTGGCCGATAAGGATGATGGTCTTGTCTTCACGAGCAAACTTGAGCGCTTCGAAATGAACTTTGGTTACGAGCGGGCAGGTTGCGTCAATGACTTTCAGGTTGCGCGCTTTGGCCTCTTCGCGGACAGGGGGTGGAACGCCGTGGGCGCTGAAGACGAGAACAGCGCCGTGGGGAACTTCTTCAATGGTTTCGACGAAAATGGCGCCACGACGGCGGAGCTGTTCTACGACATAAGTATTGTGAACAATCTCGTGATGAACATAGACAGGATTGCCGTAAGCTTCGAGAGCCAATTCGACGATGTCTACTGCGCGGACCACACCAGCGCAGAAGCCACGAGGGCGGACGCGCAAGAGCACTTTTCCGTTGGTTTCAGTCGGCATCTTCTTCCTAACTCAAGGGTTTATCAAAACTCTATCATACCTTAAGGGCGTTCTCTGTCGCACGCGAATTCCCTTTTTTTCCTGAAAAGGAGGACAATCCAGGAGGCGGCAGCGGGGTGATTGCCGCAGATTGCGTTCACCGGATTCTCCCAGTCTCCGGCGCGCAAAAGAGCAGAAAAATGTCCCCTTCCGATGGTGCGAACCGCAGACGCAGTGAGCGTGTGATGCTGCGGATGAGCGTTGTCGTAGTGACGGAGACAGCCCAACACGAGAAGCAACGCGAAGAGACGCACACGCTGGTAGTGAATGCGCACGGCGGGCTTTTGAAACTGGAGATGGAAGTTCTTGTCGGCCAGCCAATTTTGTTAATCAATCCCAAGTCAGGCATGGATGCGCCGGCGCGAGTCGTGCGCGTGGAGAATCCACCCGGCGGGTATACGGCGGTGGCGTTTGAATTTGACGAAGCGATGCCAAAGTTCTGGCCAGTGGCGTTTCCGCCGTCAGACTGGGAGCCGAAGGGCGCGTAGCCAGCTGCCAGTACATCCTTGAAGTAAAAAATTTGCATCAAACTTTTTGTGGGCTGCCGTGTTTGATCTACATGGAGAGGTATTTGCCATGGGATTAATGGGAGTATTGAGAAGCAGGGCTTTTCTGCCGGGCGTTGCCGTATTGGCATGCGCGGCAGTATTTGCAGGATGCGACGACCATGTTGTTGTGGACCGCGATCCGAGCGTAAGAATTCAAAGAGGAATGACGTGGGCGTGGCGCCCGCAGCCGCAAGCGCAGGATGTGCGCAATGATGGCGGTCGCAGAGTGATTTCGCGTGACGTGATTCCGCAGCGGAATGGGCCTCCGGCACAACGCGCCTTTCCAAGTCATGCGGACCCGCAGAAAGATATCGTTCACACACGGACGCGAATCGCGATCGAGCAAACATTGGCTTCAAAAGGATTGACTCAAGTGACCGATCCCGGTGCGGCGGATTTTCTTGTGGACTACCAGGTTGGCATACAGAGCAGGCGCGAGCGAGTTGCGGTGCCAGTAGACTATCCCGTGCTGGTTTGCGGATATCGCGGCTGCTGGGAATCGTGGGGATATTGGGGCCCGACAGGCTACGCAGTTCAGACGGTGGGATATCGCGAAGGAACGATCGTATTTGATTTAGTACGCCGCGGCGATGACAAAATGGCGTATCGCGCCACGTACGAAAAGCTTCTGGACTGGAACAGTCTGGATCAGGAGCATGTGAACGGCGGCGTGAAGAAAATGTTGAAGGAATTGAAGCCGACGAACTAAGAGCGCGGGCTCCTATTAGGACAAGCGTGAGATAATCAGCTCCGGGTGACGGAGCCGATTCGCTTGGGTAAAAGCAAAAAAGTTGACGCGAAGAAAATTGCCGTGGAACTGGCGGAAACGGGAAGGACGTTTCATACGCGCGGCTGGGCGCTAGGAACTAGCGGGAACTACAGCGCATTGGTGAAAGACAAACCGTTGCGGCTGCTGATTACCTCATCGGGCGTGGACAAGGCTTGCCTGAGCAAGAAGCATTTCCTGCAGATTGACGACCACGCGAATATTTTGAGCGGCGACGGGCGACCTTCGGCGGAATCGCTGCTGCACGTTGCCGTGGCGCGAGCGCGCGGTGCACGCTGCATTCTGCACACACACTCCGTGTGGAGCACGATTCTTTCCGACCGCCATGCTAAGCACAAGAGCATGGCAATTTCCGGCTACGAAATGTTGAAGGGCCTGGAAGGTGTGAAGTCCCATACGCATCAGGAGTGGATTCCTATTTTTGAGAATTCGCAGGATATTCCGGCACTGGCCAAGGAAGTGGAAGCGCTACTGAAGCAGGATTCTCGCCCGCATGGGTTCCTGCTGCGGTCGCATGGGTTATATACTTGGGGAGAAGACGTGGCACAAGCGCGGCGTCATGTGGAAATTTTTGAGTTTTTGCTGGAAGTCGTGGGGCGGCGCGAGTTGGCGGAACACGCGAACTGAAATTCAGGAAACGCATCATGGCTACATTGAATATTCCGGACGAAACGAAAACGCTGGGCGAATTTGAAGAAGTGCGCGCGCACTTGGCGGCGATGGGAATTGACTATGAGCGCTGGAAGCCGGCGCATGAAGTGGCGGCGGGCGCTTCGTCAGCAGAAATTCTTGCAGCGTACGCTCCGGAGATTGAGCGACTGAAGACGCAAGGCGGCTATGTGACGGCGGACGTAATTGATGTAACTCCGCAGACTCCGGGTCTTGATGCAATGCTCAGCCGCTTCAACAGCGAGCATTGGCATGACGAAGATGAAGTGCGCTTCATCATCGAGGGGCGTGGAATTTTTCATATTCATCCGCGCGAAGGAAGAGTAGTTTCGATCACGGTGGAAGCGGGAGATTTGTTGCGGGTGCCTCGCGGGACGTGGCACTGGTTTGATTTGTGCGAGGAGCGGCGGATACGCGCGATCCGATTGTTCCAGGATGTGAGCGGATGGGCGCCGCACTACACCGAGAGCGGCGTGGACCGCGGGTATGAGCCCGTATGTTTTGGGCCGAAGTATTTTCCGAATCGCGCCAATCCGAGCTGAACTTGCCGGTTTTGTCTAAAAATTCATCTATCCGGTGGCTGTTACTGGACATCGAAGGAACCACCAGCTCTGTAGACTTCGTCTACAAGACGCTTTTCCCGTATGTGAGTGCGCATGTTGAATCCTATTTGTACCGACATTCGGCGGAATCGGAAATCAAGCGCCTGATGAGTGAACTTCGAGCGGAGCAAGCTGCCGACGCGGCGAAGGATCCACAGATCGGCGTCTGGATGCGAGGGACAGCGGAGGAGGAAATCGAGACCGCTGGGAATTATGTGCGTCATTTGATTGCGTTGGATCGAAAGGCGACTCCGTTGAAAACGCTGCAAGGAATGATTTGGGAAGAAGGATTCAAGAGCGGCGAACTGCTTGGCGATGTATATGAAGATGTGCCGCGGGCGTTTGAGCGATGGAATGCAGCCGGAAAGCGAATTGCGATTTTTTCATCGGGCAGTGTGCTGGCGCAGCGGCTCTTGTTTGGACATTCTACGGCGGGAGATTTGGCGAAATACGTCGAGGCGTATTTCGATACGACGACGGGACCAAAGCGCGAGATGGCGAGTTATATAGCGATTGCGAAAGCGCTTGGGACTGAAACAGCGAACGTGCTATTTGTCTCTGATGTGACGGCGGAATTGGATGCGGCGCGTGAGGCAGGACTGCAAACAGCGTTGATGGTACGGCCGGGGACTTCAAGGCCTAACGAAATACAACACAGCCGCATCGAAAGCTTTGATGAGTTGTAGGGTAGACGGAAGGAGCAAAGCTTATGAGCACGCAAAAACCAGTTGTTTTGATTACAGGGACAAGCAGCGGCTTTGGGCGGCTGTTTGTGGAGAAATTTGCGCGAAACGGATATTCCGTATTTGCGACGATGCGAGGCGTTAACGGCAAAAATGTCAAGTCCGCCGAGAATTTGCGCGCGTTTGCGGCGCAAGACTCGCTCGATATTCAGGTGGAAGAGATGGACGTGACGGACGACGAGTCCGTGAACAAGTGCGTGGCAAATGTTTTGAGTAAAGCCGGGCGGCTGGATGTGGCGATCAACAACGCGGGATTTGCTTACGTGGACTTGATGGAAGCGATCACGCTGGATCAGACGAAAAAGATTTTCGATACGAATGTGTTCGGCGTACAGCGAGTGGCGCGAGCGGTGCTGCCGCAAATGCACAAACAAGGAAGCGGATTGCTGCTGCAAGTGAGCAGCGGAGCGGGGCGCGTTGTGTTTCCATCGTTCGGGATTTACTGCGCGTCAAAATATGCGATGGAAGCGGTTACGGAAGCTTACCGCTACGAGCTTGCGGGTTCGGGGATTGATTCCGTGAGTCTGGAGCCCGGTGCGTACAAAACGGAAATTTTTGGAAAGATTGACAGAGGGGACGACCCGGGGCGTCTTGCTTCGTATGGCGCAATAAAGGCGGTTCCGGACAAACTGGGTGAGGCGCTCACAACTTCGGCGGGCGATCCAAAGGAAGTTGCTGACCTGGCGCTGGAAATTGTTCGCACACCGTTCGGAAAGCGCCAGCTGCGCTATCGCATCGGAAGCGGCGGGCCTGGCGTGGTCGAAATCAATAAATTGACGGATCAAGTGCAGGCGCAATTATTGCAGGCATTTGGGCTGGCGGAGCTGACGAAGCAGGCTAGCAGCTCTTCGGCGACAGCGTAAGCACGATTTGATCAGGGCCGTCACAGAAACCGCGATTTTCAAAGATTGGGCGCGGAAAAACGACGCGTTATCTGGTCCTTAGATCATCCTAACTTCAAGCAACCTGGCAATTTTTGGTAAAGGCAATTCTCCGCATTGCGCGGACGCGGCTGACTTTATATACTTTTCGCGTTCCACAGCCTCTTCGCACGAACTGTGCCCGGAACAAGCGTGGGCCTGCGCATTTGCAATCGCAAAAGGATTGCGAGCGTGTTTTCATGCTTGTGAGCCCAACCCGTAGGGGCGGAGCGAAAACTTGAGTCAAGCTTTTTTTGGGACGCCTGCGCGCACCTTTAGCGGAATTGAATTGCGCCGCAGCACACGCATAGAGCGCACTGTTCCCATTTTTATCTCCGGCCGCGACACAGCAGGCCAGGATTTCCTCGAACGCACTTCCGCGGTGAGTGTCAACTTGCATGGCTGCCGGTATCCTTCACGGCATGACCTGCGCGTCGGCACCTGGATCACGCTGCAGCTTGGTGAAGGCGCGATGAACGAAATTCCGATGAGCGTGCGGGCCCAAGTGAAGTCCGTGCACATGCCACAGAGCCCCAGAGAACTGCACCACGTCGGAGTGGAGCTGGAGACACCGGGAAATATCTGGAGCGTCCCCGCACCGCCGGCGGACTGGATAAATCCGCTTGAGCGCGGCTTCCGCGGCAATGGAGAAACGGCAGCAGCGACGGGCCCAGCGAGATCGTCCGTGCTTGTGGAAATGCCCAAGCCGCAACGCAGCGAGCTCGACGAATCTCCGAAGCAAATGGAAGCCACTTCGGAAGAGTCAGAAGAAAAAGAGGCCGCAGCCCCTTCGGCCCCGCAAGTGGTGCCGCCAAAACCCGGCCGCCTGATTCTGACGCAAGATCAGCTCGTAAACGTGCTGCGCGGCAAATTGCAGCAAGCCGCAGAGAACGCCGTGCGTGAAGCGATGGCGAAGCAATTCGATCCCGTGATGCAACAGGCGCTTGCTGCGATTGAAGAGACCCGCGAAGGCAGCATCGTCCAGGTAGAAGAGGCTTCGACGCAGCAGCGAAATACACTCCTGCACGCCACGAGAAGCGAACTGCTGGAACGTCTCGAAGAGCGGATTGAAGAAGTTCGCGTGCGTTGGGATGCGGAGCTGGACGGCTACCGGATGCGCGCCGAAGAAATCTTGAATCGCGTTGAAAAACACACGACGATGGCGCGGCGCGACTTGGAAGAAGCGAAAGCCATAACCGAACGGGCCGTGAAGAATCTGGAGCCGCTGCTCTCTTCGCACATGGAACGCACGCGGCATCTCGCTGCGGAAGAGTTCCATCTGGGTGCGGCGCAAGCGGCGGACCGACACTTAGTGCGTTTGCTAGATGAATCGCAAAACATCGCGCGCGAAACGACGGCGCGGCTGGAAGCAAAAGCAGCGGAAGCTTTGGCGGCCGTAGAGAGCACGGCGCGGCAAGCGATCGAAGAGTTTCGCCGGCAGAGCGACACACATGCAGCGCTTTCGCTTTCCGAAACGACGCAGCGTATGTCGTCTTCCATGGCTTCTTTAGAAGCTCAAAACCAGGCGGCTTGCGATTCGCGGCGGGAAACGCTGGAAGCGGAAGTTTCTCGCGTGGGCGAAAAGATTACAGAAGAGTTCCGGCAGAGTTTCCGGGCGTTCTTTTATTCATGTCTTGTGGCGGCGGTCGGCGCGGTGGAGCAACATTCGAAAACAACGCGCGAAGGTATGACGCCAGACCCAGAGAAGTTCCTCCCACCTAAGTTCTAAAGCCTGCTGACACTCATCCGAGAACGGGTGCAGTGGCAGCGAGAAGGATCACGGCATGGATCCAAATATTTTTATACAGCAGAGCTTGAACGGGCTTCGCACTCAGACTGCGGCACACAACGCCGGATGGCATCTAGACAAGGCCACTCAGTGGTCGGCGGACCAGGACTCCGCCACGCTCTTCTTCACCTTCGCGGACGGTTTGGTCTCCTCCGCCTCATTCCAGATTGTGGGCACGTACAGCGGCGACGATGAGTCCTTCTTGTGGGGCTGGGACCATCCTTCCGTTCTGCCGACGCTCCGCAAGCATGCCCAACTCGCGCGCGAATGGGGAGACGCGAATGGCATGAGTGATTATACGACCCCAATGGTTCAGTGCTCTCAGGACAAGGCTTGGGAGTTCGTCGCTGTTGCTGCACGCCTGGGTGAGGCCAATGGCGCCTACCGCGGCCCCAGTGGCTCCACTTACATCTTCATGACTTTTGGGCAGATCAGCCTGCAGAAACAGCAATGATGAACGTAGTCTTGTCCGGCGATGAGGAATGAAAGAAGAACCCACCCTTCCTAAAACAAACCCGAAAGGGTAAACCTCACCGAAAGATCCGATCACTTACCGTAGACCAATACATGAAACGTTCCTGGAATCACCGGGCGCTGCGGGTGCGGATGTTCTGTTGTGGGCGCTGGAGCCGGGCCAAAATCCGCAGTGTCCAGGAACAGGTTATGAGTCTTGGTATCGAGGCCCATGGTTTTGGCGCCGTATTCGGTCTTGATAGTTTCCGCTTCGCTGAATTTGTCGGGTGAATCTTCATGGAATACGTGGACCATTCCCTCGCGAGTGGAAACGAAGATAAGCCCCGTCTCAGGTTCGTAGGCCGCGGCATCTGCGCCAGCGGAGATTGGAAACGACTCCAGTACTTTTCCGCTGTCGGAGTCGAGCACAACAAGCTTCTGGGGATTGCGTCCCGCGCTGAAGAGCCGGTGGTGTTGAACGTCCATGGCGAGTGCTGTCGGCGTTCCTGCGGGAGCGAGCGGCCAGCGGGATTTAATCTTTAGCGTCTGGGAATCAATGGCGACGAGTTCGGCCTTGTCCTCGATATTGACGTAAACGGTTCCTTTGCCATCGGCGACGGCAAATTCAGGTCCGCCGCCAAGATCGATGGTTCCCACTACGCTGCCGCTTTTAGCGTCAATCACCGTAGAGCTGTGTGGATCGCCGTTCATGACGAAAACGCGCTTGGAAGCGGGATCGTAAGTGATGCTGTCGGCGTCCTGATCGGCTTTCGCTTCGCCAATCACCTTGAGGGTCTGCAGGTCGAAGATGATTGCTTTGCCCTGCGCGCCGTCACTGATGAAGCCGCGTCCAAACTCGCTAGCCACGGCAACTCCGTGATCTTGCTTGAGGCCGGTGATGCTGCCGATTGACTTGCCGGTGTCGGCGTCCATGACGATGATTTCCGTGCCGTGGGAGAGATAGACACGGCGTGCGGCAGAATCGACTGCGACGTAATCGAAGTATTCTCGAGTGCTGCCCGGCGCTGCGTCGAAGCTGTATTTCTTGAGCAGGTGATAGCCAGGAGCGGCCGCCATCAGAAGGGAAAAAGTACCCAGTAGGATTGCAGTCGCGCCTACTACGCGATTTCCGAAACGAGAAAACTTCATGCGATTCCTCCCTCGCGATGGAGACATTTCTAAAAACGTATCGTCGTCTGACTGATTTCGTGCAAATGGATTGACTGCCATTGGGGAGGGAAGCTATCGCATCGAACGTAAACGGAAGATAAATTGTGGTGAGCTGGCGGCGTGAAGAACGCAGACCGCACCGACCCTCTTAACAGTGTGCTGCCCCCGACGCGAATGGAAAGGAGTTGTTGGCGGGTGCGACACACACTGGTACCTCCGCTCTATGGCCTGCTTTTGAGCCGCTCGGGAGAATGACCAATCATCCCTCGGGCCCCGTGAAGACTGAGTCGGAGGTCTTTTATGAAGTCTTTTGGAATGTGGCGGCTACCAGTTCTATTGGTTGGCCTTGGAGGCGCTGCTCTGTTTCTTTCGCCTGCCTGCAAAGCCCAAGAAGTGAGTTCTGACCATTTCACAGATACGGGAGTACAAAATGTTTACGAAAATGCTCCCGTCAAGGCAGCGACGCCTGAACTGAAGCAGAAGCCGTTGCGCACTCAGGCGCACCAGCACGCCAAACCGTCCGCGACCCTGCAGGCTGCGGTCGAGCGCACCCCTTCAATGACTGCGAAGCCTAGCGCCCAACCGGTGGCGGAGAAGCGTAAGGGCGGTCAAAATGCCCCCAAAAAACCCTAATCAGAGCAGCAGAAGGACAGTCAGCGTAATTTCACGCTTTGCTTTGGCAGCCAATCCGGCGTGTTGACGTAGAAGGGGGGCACTGCTGCGCTCGTGGCGTGGCCATTGCCCCGAGTTCGCGAAAGTTTGAGCCCAGTGGAACTGGGTGTTCGCCGCTGTAACGTCCATCGAGTTATCCACACTACTAGACCGTGGGCCCAATAAAGCGGTTGCGCCGTTACCACTCCAAAGGAACATCTCTTGTGGAATGTTTGGGTTATGCGTCCACTTTTTTTTCACCAATTGTCCAGATGCTGTGCATTGGCAAGCAGACTCGCGTGTGAAAAGAATAGCTCACGACGAGCCGTTCTCCCCGGCAGTCGCTCGAAGTCGAAAAGCGAAGGGGTTAATCTCATGAATGCTTACAAACAGTTGCTGCCCAGAACGATCTTGGTTGGTTCTCTCGGCCTCGCCGCGATGCTGCTATTCAGCACGCCATCCTGTAAGGCGCAGGAAATCGCTCCGGACCATTTCACAGAGACGGGCGTGCAAAATGTTCATGAAAACGCTCCAGCCAAGGTAGCCGCGCCAGGCGCACAGCAGAAGCAATTCAGCGCACAAGCACACAAGCGCCAAAGTCTGCTCCAAGCACGCCGAAAGAGGCACACTCGGGTCGCCAAGGGATTGGTGGCTCAATCCCGGCCGTAATCATCAGGCCGTCGTTTGGCTTGAAGAAGCACATACAGGTCTTATCGTGCATGCGAATGAAATTCTAGATTGACGAGTGCGTGCGAAGAGAGAGTCGTATGCGAAGAGTTGGACCACCATTCCTTGTCTGCTAGCATTCCCGACTGGCGTCCTTCCACGCCGCCGAGGTTTGCTCCTTGACGTGTTGCAATGGACCTTGCGCTGCTGCCGCCCACTTCAATCCCAAGAAGGCGGAGCGTGATCTGCGCCGATACCAGCGACATGGTCCGGACGCCACCACGCGAATTCTCCTAACGGAACTCCGCCGCTGGCCGCTGCAGGGGCTTCACCTTCTCGACGTTGGCGGTGGGATTGGCGTGATCGCTGTAGAACTCACTAGCGCAGGACTAGCCAGCGTGACACTCGCGGACGCTTCAGCCGGTTATCTTGAAGCCGCCAGGCGCCACCTCGCCTCTCGGGGTGCTTCTAGCCCCGCTCAATTTTTCCTCGGCGACTTCGCTGCGACGGCAGACTCCCTGTCCGACGCCGATATCGTCACGCTCGACCGCGTCGTTTGTTGTTACCCCGATATGGAAGCGCTTCTCAGGGGAGCGGCTGCTCGCGCGCGCCATATGGTCGCGTTCACCTATCCTCGCGATGTGTGGTACGTGCGCGCCGCCGTTGTGCTGGAAAACTTCTGGTATCGGCTCCGGCGAGACGCGTTTCGCGCGTTCGTTCATTCGCCGGAGCGCATGGCGGATGTTCTGGAATCTGCCGGATTTGTCCGCACGGCCCGCCGCGCAACTCGCGAGTGGGCGCTCGACCTCTACCGCCAGCCGTGATGATTCTAGGCCGGCGGCTGGCCTGACAATCTTCTTTTTCTCGACTGTCGGTTTTTTGCCTGTGCCTTCTGAGGACCGCAGGATGATTTCTTCAATTGCAGCTACCGCGTTTTCCAGTGCGTCGCCCTTATCTTGTGGCGTATCCATTGGCATTCATTTTAAAGCTCGTTTGCTACGCGAACAATGCCAGTGGTTGGCAGCACCTTAACTTGGGTGGCCAAACCGGATTCAGTGAATTTCGTTTTTGTAGACGACTCCAGCTTTCATTACGAATTTTATGTGCTGTAGTTCGGTGATGTCCTTTAGGGGATCGCCGGAGACGGCGACGAGGTCGGCCCACTTGCCGGCTTCTACGATGCCCAACTTTTCTGACCAGCCCAGGAGTTCGCCGGCAACACTTGTACCGGTGCGGATGGCCTGCATCGGCGTCATACCGTAGTCTGTGTAGTATTGAAATTCCCTGGCTTCGTTGATTTCTTTCCAGTCGAAGCCGCCAGCGTCCGTGCCCAAAGCGATTTTCACACCTTTCTTGATTGCTTTCTGAAATGCGGCTTTTTCGAGATCCACCATTTTCGTCCAGTTGCCGCCCCGTCCGGGAGCAACGTAAGCTCCGACAACAATGGTCGGAACCCAATAGATGCCACGCTTGGCCATTTCTTCCATTTGCGGTTCCGTCAAGCCGTCACCGTGTTCGATGGTGTCCACTCCGGCGCGAAGTGCAGCAGAAATGCCGTCGCTTCCGATGGCGTGCGCAGCCACTTTTTTGCCGAGGCGATGGGCTTCGTCCACGATGGCTTTGGCTTCTTCGTCGGTAAAGTTGACCATGCTGTGCAGCACTCCGTCCGATTCGAAGTGGTATCTGCGATCGGAGTAATATTTGATCCAATCCGCACCATACATAACTTGTTCGCGAACGGCTTTGCGCGCGCCGTCTGCACCATCCACATACTGAACGCCGGTGGGAACTTTCAATTCCCAGGAGTATCCGAGCAACGGGTACATTCCAGTGGGAGTCATGGCGCGAGTGGCGACTTGCATTCGCGGACCGGGGACTTCTCCATTGGCGATGGCTTTCTTAACGTCAACGTCGGCGTACATGGCGCCTTCCGTTTCGAGATCGCGAATGGAGGTGAAACCGTTTTCAAGAGCGATGCGCGCGTTGCGCGCGCCGAGGATGGCGCGGTATGGGGTGGATTCCTTCAATAGCTGCTTGTCGTAGTCTTCTGCCGTGATATCGCCGTTCAAGAGAACGTGTGTATGAGTGTCAATGAAGCCTGGGAGGACAGTGGCCTTGGAGAGGTCGATCACTTCAGCGCCGGATGGCGGGGCACCGTTAGGCGTGACGGAAACAATGGTGTCACCTTTGACTAGGATGACCACATTTTCGAGGGGCTTGTCGTTCTTGCCGTCAATGAGAAGACCGGCGCGAATCGCGACGGTCTTCTCAGGTACAACTGCGGCCGGCTTTTCCTGGGCGGTCTTTTCCTGAGCAGGAAGGGGCGCGTATAGAGCCGTGCTCAATGAAACCAAAATCACGGCGAAACATCTGACACGGAACGACATGGGTACTCCTCCGGGCGGAGAGCGTACCAGCATTGGGACGCTGGAGGTCAATAGGTTATTGCAGGAGTAGGTCGCTCGCCGGTGAATATCGGCGACTGACCGATTTTCACTGCCAAAGCCGTACAGAGATTGATAGAAATTACATCCAAATGGCGTATAGTAAGGGGGATCGCAAGTGGCGACGGGACTCTACCGCTATCCCCGTTTGCAGTGTGCCGACCCGTCTCGGTCTCAAAATTAAACTCAGAGGAGTACCACGCCAGGCATGCCGGCAGCAGACTTGTCATCCCTAAAAATTCACGATTCCGCGCGCTCGAAGAGCTCGGCGGGGAAATTCCTGGGCATATTCGCCGCCGTGCTGGGCGTTATCGTCCTGGGCGCCGGTGCGGTGATGGCTCTGCGTGGACGCAAGCCTCAGGTGGAAGTAACCACGGCGAGAGCGGCGGGTGGTTCTGAGGAAGTGACTGCGCTGAATGCCAGTGGGTACATTACGCCGCGGCGCCGCGCGACAGTGGCTGCGAAAATCACCGGACGCGTGACCGGCGTGTATTTCGATGAAGGTAACAACGTAAAGGAAGGCCAGCTTTTGGCGACTCTGGACGATTCCGACGTGCAAAAAGCACTCGCATCCGCCAAGGCTGACCGAGATTCTTCAGCGGCTGCGATTGCCGACTTGCAGGTGCAATTGCGTCTGGCGGAGATTCAGTTGAAACGTACGAAGGACTTGTTCGACGCGAAGGTACAGACTCAGGAAGCAGTGGACAACGCGGTCGCGACCGCGGACAGCCTGAAAGCCAAAATCGTTGTAGCGAAACAGCAGGTTGCGGGAGCGGAAGCACGCATCGCCGAAGCGCAACAAGCCGTGGACAATTGCACGATCAAAGCGCCGTTTGCCGGAAGAATTGTTTCGAAGGACGCGCAGGTCGGCGAAATGGTGTCGCCCATTTCCGCTGGCGGAGGATTTACGCGCACCGGCATCGCTACGATTGTGGACATGAAGTCGAACGAGATTGAAGTGGACGTGAACGAGGCTTACATCGCGAAGGTCAAAGAAAAACAGCGTGTGGAAGCGAAGCTCGACGCGTATCCCGATGACAAAGACAAATATGCTGCGCACGTTCGAACCGTGATCCCGAGTGCGGACCGGCAAAAAGCGACGGTAAAAGTACGCATATCCATCGACAAGCTGGATGACAAAGTTTTGCCAGACATGGGCGTGAAAGTGGCATTTCTGGAAGACGCTCCAGCCAAGAAAAAAGATCCGAACGTGGCCGTGGCCAAGTCAATCATTCCGATGAATGCAGTGCGCAAGGACGGAGGCAGCGAGTACGTGCTGCTTGTGAAAAACGGCGCGCTCGAACGGCGCGGCGTGACTCTTGGAACCGAGCGCGGTGGCGACGTGGATGTAATTGCGGGATTGAATCCGGGCGACACGATCGTGTTGAAAGGCCCCGAAGATTTGAAAGACGGTCAAGGCGTAGAAATTAAACAGTAGGAGCGAAAGAACCATGGTTCGAGTGGACGGAAGAGGAACAGAAAAAGCCCTGATTCAAGTACGCGGCCTGAACAAAACATACAGGCGCGGCGGCGAGAATATCCAGGTGCTGCAGGGCTTGAATCTGGACGTGGACAAGGGCGATTTTGTCGCGTTCATGGGGCCGAGCGGCTCGGGAAAGACGACGCTGCTCAATCTGATGGGCGGATTGGATGTGCCGTCGTCTGGAACTATTTCAGTGGACGGCGACGAGATCACGCACATGTCCGCGGGCAAGCTGACGCAATGGCGCGCACGGCACGTGGGCTTCGTGTTTCAGATGTACAACCTGATTCCCGTGCTGACGGCATTCCAGAACGTGGAGCTGCCTCTGTTGCTCACGAAGCTTTCCTCGGCGGACCGCCGCAAACACGTGGAGACCGCGCTCTCCGTCGTCGGCCTTTCCGACCGCATGCACCACTACCCTCGGCAACTTTCCGGCGGACAGGAACAGCGCGTAACGATTGCGCGCGCGATTGTCTCCGATCCGACCTTTCTTTTGTGCGACGAGCCAACCGGCGACCTGGACCGCAAGAGCGCCACGGAAATCATGGCGCTGATTGAAGAGCTGGTTGGAAAACACAATAAGACGGTGCTGATGGTAACGCATGACCCGGTGGTCGCGGCGCGCGCGCATACGACGCTCCATCTTGAAAAGGGCGAGCTCGTCGAAGGTTCCGCGAATCGCGAAGCTGCGATGGCAGGAGGTGCTGCATGAAATTCGTCCGACTGATTTGGGCCAACCTTGTCCGCAAGAAAGTTCGTTTGATCCTCACGATCGGTTCGTTTGCCGTGGCGCTGTTTCTGTTCACGTTTCTCGCCGTCGTGAAAAGCGCCTTCAGCCGCGGCACGGAAATCGCCGGAGCGGACCGCCTCGTCATCGTCAACCGCATCGGGCTGATTAACGTACTTCCGCTTTCGTACGCCGACAGAATTCGCGCCATTCCCGGCGTCAAAGCTGTCACGCACAATCACTGGTTTGGCGGCGTCTATCAGGACGAGCGGAACTTCTTCCCGCAATTCGCAATTGATGTGGAAAATCACCCCAAGGTGATGAGCGAGTTCAAAGTTCCCCCGGACGAGTGGAATAGCTTCGTCAAGGATCAGCAAGGCGCAATCGCGGGCTCGACGCTGGCAAAGCGCTTCGGCTGGAAAGTCGGCGACCGCATTCCCATAAAAAACGCGCTATATGGCGCGACAAAAACCTGGGAGTTCAATCTCGACGGCATCTATCACGACGACAAACCGGGTGGCGACGACAGCCAGTTCTGGCTGCAATGGAAATATTTCGATGAGAACGTGCCCGCGGTGATGAAAAGTACGGCAGGGTGGTACGTTTTGAAGCTGGACAATCCGGATGACGCCGCGCGCGTGGGCAAAGCGATCGATGCAATGTTTGCGAACTCTTCGAATGAAACCAAGACCGAGACGGAATCCGCGTTTGCCGCGGGTTTTGCCAAACAACTGGGCAACATTGAATTCTTGATCTTGGTCATTGGTAGCGTCGTCTTTTTCACTTTACTGCTGGTCACCGGCAACACAATGGCTATTTCTGTGCGTGAGCGTACCGGCGAACTCGCCGTGCTCAAGGCAATCGGTTACTCCGGCCGCGCCGTGCTGTTCTTTGTTCTCGCGGAATCGCTGGCCATCGCCTTGTTCGGCGGTTTGCTGGGACTGGGCTTGGCGATGCTGGCTATTCCGGTTGTCGGCACAGCTTTACGTGGACTTCTGCCCACGCTGCTCTTGTCCGCATCGGTGCTAAGCCTGGGTCTCGTTTTTGCCGTCGTGGTTGGCGGCATCAGCGGACTGCTGCCCGGCATCGGAGCGATGCGGCTGCGCGTGGTTGACGCGCTGCGGAGGGTTTGAGATGGCGATTCCCCTGATCTACAACTTACGTAGCGTCAAGGCGCGCTGGACTTCCGCGATTGTCGCCGTGCTCGGCATTGCAGGGACGGTCGGCGTCTTCGTGGCCATGCTCTCTCTCGCGCGTGGCTTCAAAACAACGCTCGTGTCTTCCGGCTCGGCGGACAACGCCATGATCATGCGGGCGGGAGCGACTTCCGAATTGACCGGAGGCGTTTCTCTCGACGCCGTGAAAATCGCGCAGGACGCGCCGGGCATCGCGCGTGGCTCGGAAGGCCCGCTCATCACTCCTGAAATCGTTATCGTCGCCCCGATTCCCTTGATTTCGACGGGCACCGACGCCAACGTACAACTTCGCGGCGTTTCGAAAAACGTTCTTGAGATTCGCAGGAACGTAAAAATTATAGAAGGGCGGATGTTCACTCCGGGTCTCGCCGAGGTCGTCGTGGGGAAAAACGCCACGAAGAGCTATGCCGGCCTTACCGTTGGGAAAATCATCAGCCTGGGAACGGTGAAATGGAATATTGTCGGTGTATTTGACGCCGGCGGGACTTCGTTTGATTCCGAAGTATGGGCGGACGCAAAACTTCTGGGTCCGGCCTATGGCCGCGGCGACAACTTTTTCCAATCCGTCACCGTACATTTAACTTCGCCCGACTCGCTCCAGCAGTTGCGCGATGCGCTCACGAAAGATCCCCGTTTGAATGTGGATGTCACGCGTGAAGTGGACTACTACACGAAACAATCCGGCCGGTTGACTTCGCTGATCACGATCCTGGGAGGGCTGGTGGCAGCCGTGATGGCCATCGGCGCTGTCTTCGGCGCGCTCAACACCATGTATTCCGCAGTAGCAGAGCGCGGCCGCGAAATCGGCACGATGCGCGCACTGGGATTCACGGGTATCGCTGTGGTCCTCTCCTTTATGGTGGAGGCCCTGCTCATTTCGTTTATCGGGGGAGCACTAGGCTGCCTGGCGGTGCTTCCGGTCAACGGACTCACAACCGGCGCAATGAACCTGCAGACCTTCTCTCACGTTGCCTTCGCGTTTTTGATTACGCCGGACCTTCTGATCAAAGGAGTGATTTTTGCATTGGTGATGGGTGTTGTTGGCGGCCTGCTTCCGGCAGTTCGCGCCGCGGGCATTCCGGTCGCGTCAGCCTTGCGATCGATGTAGCTCTTGGGACGAACTAACCTTCTAGAAACCAACAAAAGAAGAAGGCCAACCGCTCTCTCAGGACGGTTGGCCTTTTCTTTCTAATCTACTTCTCAGGGAACGTATTCCTCCTGAAGGAGGCAGGAGAAACCCAATCCCAGTGTGCTCCGGCCGTAGCCAGAAAGTCTTAAGCCGCTTTGCTCAGCGGGTTATTCGAACTTGGACGCTGCAATGGGCGGCGCGCCAATTCTCCGGCGGCGACCACGCCTCGCCGTGCCAAAACTTCTACTGAGTTCACGCTGCGGCGTGCAATGTGCACCGCAGGATGGTTACTCGCTGCTACGCGAGCCACTGCCAGTTCCCAGCCCTTCTGGGCCACGTAAAGTCCAACAACCGCAGTCGCAATCACTGCAAACAAAACTGCAAAAAGGGCAAACGCTGCGATCAGTTCCCACGCAAAATACGTCTGGAGCAGAACCGCAGCTCCCAGGAACCCCCACATCCACTTACGCCCCTTGTCTATCGTCTTCATCCTGTCCTCAATTCCCCTTCTGTTTCTTAAACCCCGTTAGGATAGTGATTACCTATCCCCCTACGTTTCTTTACGTCCTGACTCACCCCATTAGATGCGCTGCACTGTACGAAGTTCCAGTGTCTCTACCTGTCCTATTAGACAGGATACCGGACCCAAATGCGATGGTACAGAGGTCACATTTTGGGCCCTAAACGACTCTCCTAGTACGGGGTCCGTAGGCTCGATTTGCCATTTATATTGTTGAAAATGGATTACTTACTAGGAATAAGCAAAATCTCATTTTGATTCGCTATCTATTTGCTTTACGCCCTGTGGAAAACCTGTACCAAAGTACAGGTTTTTGACATTTTTTGTCGGAGCTTCGAGAGCCTGGAAGATGACAAAAGAACGACATTGGCCCTGTTGTTTCAGGCAGGTTGCTGTGGTTTAATCCCCGCAAGACACCCAGTACATGGAAGCACCTCTTATTCTCCTACTGATCCTGTTGCTCCTGTTTCTAATTATTGGACCCATCCTCGGCATCGTCGCGTTTGCGGGTGTGCGCCGTTTGGATGAGGCTTTTCGTAGGCAAAGCCCACAGGATTTGACTGCTCGGATCTACACCCTTGAACAACGGCTTGCGAAATTGGAGAAGGGCGGCCCGACAACAGCCCCGCCGGTCGCGCAAGCAGTGGAAACGCGCACTGCGGCGCCTTCAGCTGTTTCCGCCGCGCCCCCACCTCCGGTGCCAGTTACGGCCATACCGCCTGTAGCCCCGTCAGCGACACCTCCAGCATCTTCGGTAAAGCCTCGTGAGGCCACACCGCCCCCTTCCCTGACTCTTACCGGATTCGCTCCGCCGCCGTTGCATACTTCTCTCAGCAAGGACTCCGACTCCGGCGATCTGGAAACGGTCATTGCTGGTCGCTGGTTCAACCGCATCGGCATCGTCGCGCTGCTCTTCGCAGTTTCCTACTTCCTGAAGCTTGCTTTTGAAAACAATTGGATAGGCCCCTCTGGCCGCGTAGCGATTGGAATTCTGCTCGGCGCAGCGATGATGCCGTGGAGCAGCTGGCTGCTTGGCCGGGGCTATTCGTATTTTTCAGAAGGGATTGTCGCACTTGGGGAAGCAACGCTGTTTCTATCCGTCTGGGCCGGCTGCCAGTATTACCACCTTTATTCGCGGGATGTCGGTTTCTTCGGAATGATTTTGATCACCTCAGCGATGGCGGCCATCGCGCTTGGGCGTGATTCACAAAGAATCGCCGTGCTCTGTTTGCTGGGTGGATATGCGACGCCCATGCTCGTCAGTACGGGCCAAGATCATCAAGTTGTTTTGTTCACTTACCTGCTGATTCTTGGTGCGGGCATGCTCGTGATGGGCGAGCGCAAGGATTGGTATTCGCTGGCGCCAATTTCGTTCATCGGAACACAGCTTTATTTCTGGGGCTGGTACGCTGAGTTCTATCACCGCACTGGCAATCCGCCGCTCGAACGCACCGTCGTGTTCGCAACACTCTTCTTTCTGCTCTTTGCCACGCTGCCCGTGCTGCGCGCGCTCAAAGAAGGCGTGCTAGGCGAAATAGATATTCTTATTTCCACGGTGAATGCATTTGTCTACGTTGGCACGTTGTTCGCACTTTTTTGGCCGGACGACCGTTGGCCGTTCACATTGCTACTCCTTGCTCTTGCAGCGGGCCACATCGGCGTCGCGCGCGCCATTCCTGCAATAGAGAAAGGCAAAAATCCGCTCGCGCGTTATATTTTCGCGGGTCTTGGATTGACGTTCGCCACGATGGCGATTCCGATTCGGCTTGAAGGAAAATGGATTACATTCTGCTTTGCGGTTGAAGGCGCGATCCTCGTTTGGTCCGGCTTTCGTGCAGCGAGTAATTTCCTTCGCCAGTTTGGCTACATCCTTATGGGAATCGCCGCAGTCCGCGTGCTGATTTTCCCGCCGCCCGGCGGAGCCTTTCTCATCAACCAAAGATTTGCTGCCTACCTGCTCCTGATCGGTTGCTTTGGCGTCTCTCTGTGGTCGGCGCGCGAACACATGGACGAAACCGGCCAGCAGGAAAAAACAGAGCTCGGAATCTACTCGGTTCTCATCAACGTCTTCGCACTTATCGCCCTTTCGCTGGAATTCTGGGATTACTACGGGACAACCTCTATCGGCATGGACATTGACCATGCCCGCCATCTTTCTCTTTCCGTGCTCTGGACGGTTTACGCGTCTGCACTTATTTTTCTTGGCTGGCGCCAGAAATCGGCGCTGCTTCGCTGGCAGGCCCTTACTCTTTTCGGCCTTGTCGTCGTGAAAGTCTTCCTCTTTGATCTGGCTTCGCTCGATCGGGCTTACCGGATTCTTTCCTTCCTCGTGCTTGGATTGGTCCTGATGGCCGTCTCCTTTCTCTATACGAAACGGGCCGCAAAGGGGCGAACATCTTGATCCGCGTAAACAATCGCCGCATTGCTGCCGTTGCAAGTTTTCTGGTCATGGCCGCCGGAACGTTTGCTGCATCTCTTCCGGAGCAATGGCATGCGTGGAAGTACACGCGCGAGATTTCTTCCAGCCAAGCAGGAGCGCTGAATTACATCGCCGCTGGGCCGGACGTGCTGTCGCATTCTGCCGGAAACATTTCAGATCTGCGTATTTTGGATGAAACTGGCGCGGAGACTCCGTACGTTCTGCGCAATTCCATCGCTGTTGCGAAAACGACAAGTTGGCAAGCGACAATTCGCGAGAACAGTTTCGTTCCTGGCAAATACACGCAACTTGTGCTCGACCTTGGCGTTTATCCGCAGTTTCACAATGCCGTCCGTCTGGACACTCCTGAATCGGATTTCATCTTGTGGGCCGAAGTGGACGCGAGCGATGATGCGCGGACGTGGCGTATCGTCAAGGAGCGTGCGCCGATTTCACGCTTTCGCAAGGAAGGTCTGGACGGAAATCAAACCATCCACTACTCGGAAAACAATGCCCGCTATCTTCGCGTTCAAATCCGCGAGGACGACAAACAATTCCCGGTCACGGGTGCGTCTGTCTTCCCTTCTTCGCAATCGCAGAAAGATTTGATTCCCGAGCAGTGGATCGCTTTGCAGGATGCACGCGGTCCCGATACAAATGCTGCAACCAGCGGCGTGACGGAATGGACGCTGGACCTCGGCAGCACGCATGTGCCGGTCAGCTCGATTGATTTTACGACGGATCAGCAAGAGTTTTATCGCGGCGTGCGGCTTTCCGTAAGTTCTGACGCAAAGGAATGGCTTCCCGGCGGCGGCGGAGAAATCTACCGTTACATGGGAGATTCACGCCGCGAAGAATCTCTGCGCGTTCCCGCGTATAGCTATTCCGGTTTTCGCTATTGGCGCGTGGAAATTCTGAATGGAAGCGACACACCGCTTACGAACGTCAAGCTATCCGCCTCCATGATTCCGCGATTGGTTCTCTTCCGCCCGGCCGCAGGGCATACCTATCGCATGGCGTACGGGAACGAAAAGGCACAGCCACCTCAATACGACCTGCAGCGGACTCTGCACATCAGCGCCACAGAAGAAGCGTTTGCGGATGCGCTGGGACCAGAGCAGGAAAACAGCGGCTATCAGGATCCGCGGCCCTTCTCGGAAAGGCATCCTGAAGTTTTGTGGGGTGCTCTCGCCCTCGCTGCAGTCGCGCTCGGCTACACAGCCCTCCGAACGATGCGCACGCCTCCGGCGCCACAGTCATGAATCGTTCTGAATTTTCTATGAGTATGTTAGCTACTAGTTGCCCTTGAGAGGGTAACCTACATCGAATGGCAGCTTGCCGTCCACGCGCAGCACTTTTACAGAACTGTTGATCGAATAAACGTCCACAACGCCGATTGCGCCGGGAGTCGCCTCCACCGTGCGAAGCAATTCCTCATCGCTATCGACAAATTTCACCATCGGGCGAGATTCATTCAATTTGGCGATCGCAGCTTTTGCTTCCGCTGGCGTGGCGCCGAAAAGCTTCTGCAGAACTCCATGCATTTCGGGAGCATCAGGATTTTTCAGGACGATCGTAAAATTCTTTCCATCCGGCCAAGCCTTCGAAGTGCCTTTGCAATATTTCACGAGGTCCGTCATAGGCACATCAGACAGTTTGCTTCCCGCGGAAGCAACGATAGCCATATTTTTGATCGCAGGAAACGCATCCGCGACGAACAGCGCTGCGCAACACAAGACTGCCAAGGCTCGCAACATTTTCAAGGAAAATCCGGCTTGCATGGCCAACTTCACCTTTCACAAAGTAATGACAAGAGTATTGCCCCGATGAAAGGCGTCCACAAGTAACCGTTACGCACGAATGCTGCGTGTATCGAATCCGACACTCCATGTAGGGAACGCGCACACCTGTACTTCGGACCAGTTCTGCCGAAACGCCGGCCCGCGTTACCGTGAACCCATTACGGATTCGGTGTGTGTTCGAAGGAGCGCGGCAATGAGCCGGTTTTTCTCTAGATTCTTTCTCCTGATTTTTCCCGCTGCGTTTGCCGCAGGCGCATGGGCGCAGGCTCCCCAGCACGTAACGGAAGCAAGCTCGCGCGAAACCACGCCGGCCGCGCCGCGCGTTCTGCCCCTTTCAAAAAACAATGTATTTGGAGTTTTCGCGGTCACTTCCAAATCGCCGGAAGCGCGCAAGCTCGTCGAAAACGCGCTCGATCAATATGAAAACGTCCTGCTGGATATGAGCGTTTCAACCGCGAAAAAGGCTACGGAGAAGGATCCCCATTTCGCTCTGGCCTACGCAGTTCTGGCATTCGCGTCGCGTCGCGGGGAGCCGAATCCCCTCGCCCGCCAAAAAGCGCGTGAGCTGGCCAAGAACGCGCCTGCCGAGGAACAGCTTCTCGTTCGCTGGATGACCAGCGTCGAAGACGAAAATCTTCTGCCTGCCATCGCTTCGATGAATGACTTGCTCGAAAAATATCCAAACGATCCGCACGTACTTTATCTGACATCCGAATGGCTCTACTTCCAGCAGGACTACGATCGTTCACGCGCGATGATGGAGAAAATTCTAACAATCGATCCGAGCAACGCGCCTGCCTGCAACATGCTCGGCTACTCCTACGTCGAAACCGGAACGCCCGATCCGGTGAAGGCAATCGCGTATCTGAAGAAATACGCAGAACTCCAGCCACACCAGCCAAATCCGGAAGATTCGCTCGGTGAAGTTTCGCGTTACGCAGGCGATGATCAAGGCTCGCTCGAACACTACACGCACGCCTTGCGCATCATCCCGAATTTCATCACGTCGCAAATTGGACTCGGCGATACTTCTACTTTGATGGGAAATTACGAACGAGCACGCGTCGAATACGATAAGGCCACCGCGATGTCCACAAACGCGCGCGATTCCTTCCACATCGAATATCAGAAAGCTCTGGTTTATTTCTGGGAAGGCAAATCGGCCGAAGGTTTGAAAGCTCTGGATGCTCTGGCAGCGAAAGCGGCGCAAGCCAAAGAGCCTTATGCCGAATATGAAATTTTGCTTGGCCGCGCACTATTGACCGTCGACCTTGTCGAACAGACTAAACATTTGGAAGCGCTCGAAACAAAGTTTTCCGCGCCCGTCTCCGGCATGAGCGAAGGCGACCGCAATCCGTTTCTCGCGGAAATTCTTCGTGACGAAGCGCGAATTCACTTTCAGCAAGGCCACTCGGAGGCGGCTCAAGCCGCCATCAAGAAACTTGAAACACTGGCATCTTCTTCGCGCGATCTGATCGTCAGCGGCGATTACGAATCCGCGCTAGGACTCGTCCATCTTCAGAAGGATGACTACGCTGGAGCGGTGGATGGCCTCTCCGCCGATGCGCACTCTCCCCTGATACTGCAGCAACTTGCCCTCGCGCAAGAAAAATCCGGCGACGCGGCCGGAGCGGAAAACACATTGTTGCGCTTGAAGTATATGCGCGCCCCGACAGCGGAATGGTTTTTGGTCAGGCACCCTGGTGCAAATCAAGGAGTGGTCGCCGCCAACTGAGCTCACCCCCCAAAACAAACGGCGCTGGCATCCTTCCCCCGGGATGCTGGCGCCGTTTGCTCCTTCTGAATGACTGTTACGCTTTTTTGACGAGTCGCGTAATCCAAACCAGAATCACGGCGCCAACGAATGCCGTGATGATTCCGCCGATTAATCCGCCTCCCATCGAAATGCCCAGCTTGCTGAAAATCCAACCGCCCAGGAACCCTCCCAGGATCCCAAGCAAGATGTCCACGATGATCCCGTAACCGCCGCCTTTCATCACCATTCCGGCGAGCCAGCCAGCGATTAGCCCCACTACAATCCAATAAAGCATGACGCCTCCTTTGAATTCTCTGGAAACGGCCCCTGAGTGGTTCCCTTTTAGAACACGCCCTTGCCAAACGTCAATCGCAATCCCGTAGCAAACAGCAGGTCGTTCCCTTTCAAGCCAGTTGGTGGATTGCTGATGTAGTTGTCATTGAACGTGACTTGCCAGCCGAGCCAGTTTTTCAGCTTCGTGTTGATGTTCGAATTGAACGCGTAGCGATAATTCCCCGTGTTGCTCACATCCGGAAAAATGGAAAAACTCTCGCTGACCGTCGTGCGGCTCGTGATCTTTGAATCGAGCGATTCTCCCAACACGATTTCGCCGTTCTTCGTCGTCACGGACGGAAAACTCGTCGGTGGCGTTGTTGGAAGCGTGTATGCCGAAAAATATTCCTGGTTGTAGCTGCCGCCGCCAAAGATGTCGAACGTCGTCCGCGCGGTTTTTATCGCATGAAAACCCGCGCCGCCGCCCAACACGTTCTGCAAATCCAGGTGCTGCAGGGCGTTGTAACCAAAATCCGTGAACCCGAACACGAAGAATCTTTCGGAGATGTTCACGTCGCCGCGAACACCCCCGCGAATTTCGTGCGCAATCGTTTCGCTCGGATTGCTGGCATTGTTTTTCCCATAGACCGCAGTCGTGTAAACGGAAATCTTGTCCCGCGAAGTCACGCGCGCCGCTTTTGCCGCCAGAGTGAAATTCACCGTCGAAGAATTACCGCTTGTCACGCTGAGTCCCGTGTCAACCAGGCCGCTCCAGAAGTCCGTCAGCTTCGGATGTTGCAATCGGTAGACTTCGGCGTCGTGCGCGGCCTGTTCCGCGTCGTTACGCACGTAGGTTACATTTTCTTTTGCCGCTTTCACTTCACCAGTGGTCTTCGTCGTCACGTCAAACGTGCTACCTTCTGTCATCACCGTGCCCACAATTGTTTGCCCGTCTTTCAGCGCGAGATGCAACGGCTGCGACGACACAAGGGCCGTAATCGCATCCCACTTCACGCTCACGTCCCCAGCAAGCTCCGTCTTGATCAACAGCGTCTCTTCTTTGTCGTCCGTTTTGACAATCGTTCCCGTCAAACGATCTCCATTTTTCAGCGTCACCTGATCGGCGCGCGCGCTCATCGCCCAAACACACAAAAGCGCTATAGCTATCCCTGAACGTCTCATCTTCTTTCTCCTTACAGTTGTGTGGCTGGGTGACTCCGGGCGTGGAGTCTTGTGATTCGAAAACTCAACACTTCTAGAACGCAATGATCTTACTTGATGTCGATTCTGGCCGTCCACGATTTCGACCTGGAGGACACGCTTCGCCTTTCCCCAGGCGTCTCGTATACTCATTTTGTTCAGGGGACGCAACACTTCCGTTCGTGGGGGAAATTTTCATCATGCAGCGCCGTCTTGGTCTGTTTGTCTTCGTTCTTGCCGCTTTTGTATTGCTCGCCGCTGCTTGCGGAAAAATGCCCGGCAAGAGTGACTCTTCCGCCGCTGCGCAACGCCCAACCATCGTCTTCATCACCGATTTCGGCACGGCCAACGACGCTGTCGCGCTTTGCAAAGCCGTCATTCTGCAAATTGCTCCCGACGCGCGCATCATGGACATCACACATCAAGTCACGCCGTTTCAAATCGAAGAAGGCGCGCGCGACCTCGCCTCCGTTTCCGCGTTCTATCCTTCCGGAACAGTTTTTCTTGCCGTGATTGACCCCGGCGTCGGCACTTCGCGCAAAGCCGTCATCGTCAAAACAAAAAAGGGCCAATATTTTGTCCTTCCGGACAACGGCCTCGTCACTCCAGTTCTCGATCGCGACGGCCTCGAATCAGCTCACGAAATCACAAATGAGTCTTGGATGTTGCAATCCGCAATTTCTTCCACGTTCCACGGCCGCGACATCTTTTCTCCTGCCGCAGCGCATCTTGCCGCGGGCTGGGATTACACCATCGCCGGCCCCGTCGTTCCCCAACTGGTCCGCCTAAGCATCAAGACCGCGACAGTGGAGGAGAAAGGAATCACGGGCGACATCATCGGTCTAGACGATCCCTTCGGCTCTCTCATCACAAATATCCAGGGCGACGATTTCCGCGCGCTCGGCTACAGAGTCGGCGACAAAGTCAGCTTCCAGCTCAATGGAAAAACGCTCGCCCTTCCTTTCGGCAAAACGTTCATGGACGTCCCCGTTGGCGACTCGCTTCTTTATCAAGATTCGCGCGGCCGCGTCGGAATTGCCGTAAATCAGGGCAACTATTCAAAAAAGTTTGGGATCGAACCGCCAGCGAAAGTCTTCGTCCCGCGTAAAGGCGCGGCCATCGGCGGCAAGCACTAGCTCCAACCAATTTGGCCGCTTAAGGGTTCATACTTCGCATAATTTCGCGAAAAATTAGAAACCTTGTGCACGCGGATTCGTTCCTCCAACGGGAGGAATTTTTATGCTCATACGTTATCTGCGCGCTTTTCTCTTTCTTTCACTAGCCTCCGCACTCTCGGATCCGCAAATCCCCACTTCTACAGGCAAACTTATCTCCGTCGGCGGCCACAAAATGCATCTGAATTGCACCGGCCAGGGCTCGCCTACCGTTGTTGTGGAAGCAGGTATCGGCGACATCTCCACCGACTGGATCTTTGTTCAAACTGCCGTTAGTAAGTTCACGCGTATCTGCACGTACGATCGCGTCGGCTACGCCTGGAGCGAACCCGGCCCGCTCCCACGCACCTATACACAAGTCAATTTCGATCTCCACGAACTTCTCGCCGCAGCACACGAAAAAGGTCCGTTCGCCCTCGTCGGTCATTCTTTTGGCGGCCCGCTCGTTCGCTGGTACACAAAACTTTATCCCACCGAGGTCGCCGGCCTTCTCCTCGTGGACACGATTCACGAAGACCAGCGCATCCCCATCATGGGCAAAGCCACACTTCTCCGCGGCAGCGCAACGGGCCGCACAATTCCCGCGCCGCGTCTCGCTCTGTCACCCGATGATCTCAAGCCGCAATTCGTCCCCGCAGGCAACGATCCCGTCGAGCCGCCAATGGACAAGCTCCCGCTCGTCAATCAAAAAATTGACCAGTGGGCCGTCGTTCAGCCGAATCTCCGCGCCATGGCGCAAAGCGAACTCGATTGGTCGCCCGAATCTCTTGCGCTCATGGCCGCTTCACCGCAAAAAAGTTCGCTCGGTGCGCGCCCGCTCATTGTCCTCACACGCGAGCACGGCGGTTACGACGACAATCTCGACGTCCCGGCCTCCGTCCTCGAAGAGGAACGCCTCGCGCTTCAGAAAAAGCTTGTCGAGCTCAGCACCAACGGTACTCAGCGTATTCTCCCTTGTGGCCACAACATGCACATTGAGTGTCCCGACGCGCTCACGGACGCCATCCACGCTGTCGTCACTGCCATCCGGACTGGTCGCAAACTAACTGTGACGAATGGGGCGAGTTAAGGTCATACCAGACATGAAATAACTGGCACCGCTTTGTTCGCATCTTCGGTGTAATCCACACTACTTTTCCGCCAAGCCCTTGTATCGTATCGATCGCATAAATTGTGTCATTGAATTGCGTGTCGCTGTCCGCTTCCACATAAACCGTCCACTCGGCGCGCCGCCCCAATTCTTCGCGCAGCTTCGCTTCGAGCTCTTCCCGCTTTGTCGCTTTTCCATTTACCAGGAATTTTTCTGGCGGCGCGATATAGACGCTCATCGTTTCCGGCCAGGGGCTTTCCGCCGCGGAGATCGGGCTTGCCTTTCTCCAATCGATCGGCAGACCACGAGATGGTCGCGGCTGCATAATCATGAAAATCGTGACCAGCGTCATCAACACGCAGATCCACGACACAGAAAAAGCATTCAAGCTCGCCATCACCAGTGACTGGCTAACCCTCCCGCCTTTCCACGCTGTCAAGTTTCTAAGTTTTATTTCCGGAAAAATTCTAGGCAACCGCTTCATCGGTAAATTCTTCTGAAGCGCCAGTCGAAATCCCCTGAGGATCGTCAAAATTCCTGCGCCACACAGCGACTCAACGAAAAACAGAAAAAAAACGTACCCTTCTGGCGGACCATAGAATTCTGAGTACGGCTCTGACCTAACCTCATACCCGACCCAGAGCATCATCGCCACGGCCAACAAAACAGTCGTCAGTCCTGCCAGAATTAGCCGTAACGGTGACATGAGCTCTTAGTTTGACTCCGCCGTCCCTTCCCCAGTGCCCAAGCCGTCAAGTTGTCTTTGCCAATTCGCACTGGCGTCGCGCAACTCTCTCATTTTATACGGCTTACCATTAACTTATTGACAATAATAATCAATATGGTATCATTGCGTTTCGATGTTCGGGCGTGCCGCTTTCTCTCACCCGGCCGCGAATTCTCACACTCGCCGGCTTCTCTCGCTCAACTCCAGCCAAATCAAAAATTCCGTTAACTTCTCTGGAATGAACACTTGCAAGAAAAGCGCTTGCAAGCCCTTTAGAATGAGCACTTGCAAAACAAAGGACTTTAAGTCCCTTTGGAATCAACACTTACAAAAAATAGGGGGAGGGGGGCTGTTATGGTTAACCAGACATGCGGCGAAGCATGTCTGTCCCGAGCGTCCATCGGGAGTCGAAGGACCTCTCTGGCACCCGGCGAGGCAATCCACCACAACCGCCGTCGCTCACCGCGCTCCTGGGCTGCTAAACTTAGCCCCAGCGCACACAAGGAGTTGTCCCATGTCTGAAGCGACCAAGCACGCAGATGACGTACAAACGACCGGCCCGACCCGCACCGAGACCGACTCGATGGGCCCGATCGAAGTCCCCACGGACCGCTATTACGGCGCTCAAACCGCGCGCTCGCTGATTCACTTTGCAATTGGTAAAGACACGATGCCGCCGGAGCTGATTCGCTCCTTCGGCATCCTCAAAAAAGCCGCCGCGCTCGTGAATCAGGATTTGGGAAAGCTCCCCGCCGACAAAGCGAAGCTCATCACCGAAGCCGCCGACGAAGTCATCTCCGGAAAGCTCAACGACCACTTCCCTCTGCGCATCTGGCAAACCGGCAGCGGCACGCAGACGAACATGAACGTCAACGAAGTGATTTCCAATCGCGCGATTGAAATTGCCGGTGGCGAAATGGGCAGCAAGAAGCCCATTCACCCGAACGACGACGTAAACATGTCGCAATCGTCCAACGACACATTCCCGACGGCGATGCACATCGCGGCAGCAACCGAAACGGCGCGCAAACTTTTGCCCGCCGTGAAAAAGCTTCGCGACGCGCTCGATGCAAAGGCGAAAGAATTTGCCGGCATAGTGAAAATCGGCCGTACGCATTTGCAGGACGCCACGCCTCTCACCGTGGACCAGGAATTTGGCGGCTGGGTGAGTTTGCTCGACCGCGACGGTGGCCGCATCGCCGTGGCGCTCGATGGCCTCTACGATTTAGCGATTGGCGGAACGGCGGTAGGCACCGGGTTGAATGCGCATCCGGAATTTGCCGAGCGCGCCGCGAAGAAAATCTCCGAACTTGCGGGACTTCCCTTCCGGTCGCATCCGAATAAATTCGCTTCGCTCTCCGCGCACGATGAAATTGTTTTTGCTTCCGGCGCGCTAAAAACGCTCGCGGCCTCGCTCATGAAAATCGCCAACGACGTTCGCTGGCTCGCTTCCGGCCCGCGTTGCGGCCTCGGCGAACTATCGCTCCCGGAAAATGAACCCGGCTCCAGCATCATGCCCGGCAAAGTAAATCCCACGCAGGCCGAAGCGCTCACCATGGTCGCCGTCCAAGTGATGGGCAACGACGCCGCCATCGGTTTCGCAGGCTCGCAAGGCAATTTCGAGCTAAACGTTTTCAAGCCCGTCATCATCTTCAACTATCTCCATTCCGTCGAACTCCTCGCCGACGCCATGAACAGTTTCGTGGGGCACTGCGTCCAGGGAATCGAAGTCAACACCACGCAAATCGAACACTACGTCCACAATTCCCTGATGCTCGTCACCGCCCTCGCCCCCAAAATCGGCTACGACGCCGCAGCCCAAGTCGCCAAAGCCGCCCATCACTCCCACCTAAGCCTCCGCGAAGCCGCCATCAACCTCGGCTACGTAACCGCCGAAGAATTCGACGCCCTCGTCAAACCCGAGGACATGACGCATCCCTAGGATTTGATTTCATATGAGCTCCAGCACAGATCCATTTCCGAAGACTGAACTCGACGCCAAAACCTTTCAATACAAGCTCGAGGAATTAACAAACACGATGGCTTA
>DATMMW010000025.1:0-79477 GCA_035569555.1 Candidatus Dormiibacterota bacterium
CTTCGCCATGCGCGGCTTTGCCAGGTTCATTACGATGCTGGCCCGTGTGACGTCGCCGGATTCTTTCTTACCGTTCTTATTCAGCATGCACGCATCCTGACATCAAGATGGAAGTCATTCAGTTCCATTTCGCACAGGTGCCCGTTTGTGGCAGTCTAGCGTCGGGACTTAGTCCATTGGCCCTTCGCTAAAATTCCTGGGAGGTGCACGGACCTGGCAAGCTCACTCATCGCACTCCTCATATTCAGCCTACCAACTCTTGCAACGAGACTTCGAAGAGGCGAAAAGAATCCACTAACTCTCCGACGAACTCCTGCCAGTGCTTCTGCGTCATGGACGCCCCAGAAATTTACCAGTCGCCTGGTCTTGGGGTTATAAACGAATCTTTGACCGCAATCCAAACAGGTGACGTAGGTTCCACGGCCATAGGCAGATCGGAATCCCGCTAGGTTGGATGGGATCGGCTCGCGCAGTGTTATCGGAGGCCCCTTATGCCGATGGGGACAGACAAAAACGAGACGAAGCAGTGTCCGTAGAAAGAGCGGGACCCCGAAGACTGTACTCCACCGCGGCTCCGCACGGAGGAGCGATCTTTCCGCTTTGAATGGAATTCTCGCTGCCGAGCGATACAGAACTATAGATCCATCGACTCTATATGCTCGGGCCACTTTTTTCTGCCGGTGAGATTGCACGCAAACGCCTCAAGAGGATGGTAGACGCGACGAAGACTCGTGTCTGTTCCGTTGTGTACAGTGACGTAGAGATTGTTTGCTTCTCGCGATACGTCCGGCCAGTATCGACGCCAAAATGCGGATCACTTCCTGCTAGCCGACTTCAGGGCGGCGATTCTCTTACGCTATTTTTCCCTTAAAGGCGTCGAAATAGTGGTTTTCGCCTTCGTCCTTGTACTCCTCCGCGACGGATATACCAGCGGCTCCGAGCAGCTTCCTGTACTGTTCGGCCCCCAGGGAGAGTGATTCCAACCCTGTCATTCCATCGTTCCAAACGACGGGTTTGGCGGTCGAGGTGAATAGCAGGCGACCGCCCGGCACCAGTATCTCGGCGAATCTCTGAATTAGGCGATGCTGATCTTCAACCTGGAGAAGGAACATCAGCCCCAATGCCAAGACAGCATCGAAGGTTCGATCAAACAATCTCGACTCTTGAACGGCTTCGCAAATGATGGGTGTGCCGGGCAGATTGCGTTGGAATGCCGCGACAAAGGATGGTGCTGCATCTACCCCGAAGACATGAAGTCCTTCGTCGACCAGTACCGCTGTGATGGGAAAGCCAGGCCCGCAGCCTAGATCAATGACGCTGCTGCCGCGCGGTAGTGTTCTCGCCCATGTCCGCACTTCCTTCACGCCGATTCCAGTAGACCGACTACTGCCACGACGCGCAAGAAATTCTTCCGAGACTGCTTCGTATCCGTTGGATCGATCCATCCGTCGATGGTAGCAAGCCGTCCAACTCTCGTTGGTGACAAATCTCCTGGTATCTATAAACGCTCTTGCATTACTAAACGTCCGAATAGTCGGCTAGCCGGAAACTATGTCTAAGAGGCGGTGCTAGCCACTACTGTGTTACCCGGCGCTGATCCTTTCGCTGCTAGAAGAATCGCGGCTTATCGTCGTGGTGTTATACCAGCACCGTACCGCCATCAACGACAATGGTCTGCCCAGTGCTGAATCCTTCCTGCATCAAGAACAGATAGGCTTGTGCGATCTCGGAAGCTTCGCCGACTCGGCCAACAGGGAGACTGTTGCCCACGCTCTCGTATAGGCGTTCCCGCTCCGATGCATTCATGGTCTGCCAGAGGTTCGTGCGAACGACCCCGGGAGATACTGCGTTAACCCGTATTGGTGCCAACTCGACCGCTAGAGCACGTGTTAGTGCTTCGATAGTTCCGCAGACACTTGCGGCAATTACCCATCCTTTTTGCGGGCGCTGGCCGGCGATTCCGGTTGTGAGCACGATAGAACCCTCTTTGCGGATATGTGGGCTTCCGTACTTGACCGCGGCGAGTGCGGCCCAATAGCGCAACTCAAAGGCGCGTCGGGCCTGTTGGAGATCCGTAGCGGCAAGGTTGTGCAAATGCAGGCTATCGCCGGCGGTGAATACCAAATGATCGAAACTGCCAAGCTTCGCAAAGAAGTTTGCAATGGCTTCTTCGTCCGAGACGTCGACCGTCTGCCCCTGTGCTTCGCCACTGATAGACTCAACGGCCTTCTGAATTCGTTCCGCATTGCTGGAGACGATAACGACCTTGGCTCCTTGCGAGGCAGCTTGTTGGGCCACTGCCAAACCAATCCCCGACGACCCACCCACCACAACTATCCGCTTCTGTTGCAAATCGTTTCCCCATTGCATTGAATTCTCCTTATACGCTTTTCTGACTACACACTCACAGATGACCAGACAACGACATGCGTTTCATGCATAATAGTCATGGCTGCCATGCGTTTAGAGAAATTACGACAAGTCGACTTGAACCTCCTGATTACATTTGCTGCCATCGCGGAGGAGAAGAGCGTCACGGCGGCAGCATCCCGGCTGCTGCTGAGCCAGCCTGCGGTGAGCCGTGCGTTGCAGCGTGCCCGGGCCATGTTTCAAGATGACCTTCTGCTCCGGTCGCCGCAAGGCTTCGAACTCACGTTGCGGGGCCGGAAGATTCTCCAAGAGCTTGAGGGATTACTACCCAGGATGGAGTATCTCGTTACGCCGAACCTGTTCGATCCAACGCGAGAGAAGAGCCACTTCCGCATTTCCGGCCCTGACAACGTTTGTACGGTTGTGGTCCCCCGCTTGTGCCGGCAGTATGCAAACGGACGCTACCAAGTGCAGTTTGAATTTCTTCCATGGCAAAGTGGCATCGCGGAATTAGTGGAGCACGGACAAGTCGATCTTGTTCTGCACATTGATGACGGACTTCTGCCGTCACACTTTCAGTCAGAGAGGCTCTATCGGGAGGACTGGATTTGCGCCGTCGCGCGCGGAAGCCGCTTTGGCGACCGGCTGTCACTTAAACAGTATCTGGCGGCGAGCCACATCGTTGTAGCTACCTATGCCGGTGTGCAGACGATCCCGGACAAGCAGTTGGCGGCTGTCGGCGCCAAACGAAGTTCGTGTATTCGAGTGCCTTACTTCGGGGTGGGCCTGCAATGCCTCCCCGGCACAGAACTCGTGCTTACCGTGACCAGTGGTATGCACTCAGTGGTTAGAGGAAATCGCGAGTTGCGCGTTGTGAAAGCACCACACGAATTGCATCCGTTTCATTTCCTGATGGCCTGGCATCCGAGACTCAACAGCGATCCGCGTCACGTGTGGCTGCGCGAAGCGATGCGATCAACAACTGACGCTCTCAATAAATAATCCAAGTGGGTCGAAGATTCCATTCAGATCGAAAGGGGACTACCAGCTGCTGTACGGTGTTCCCTCAAACGGAGAAATATCTGGCGACGCGGAATGTACGTCGGTGATTCCAGTTCCGCTCTGCGTCGGGCTGAGCATCACATCTTCGAATTTCAGCGTCCAGTCCTTCGCTCGGGTTATTGGGTCGGTCGGCACTCCCCGAAGATATCCATTGTTTGCCAAGTCATCCAATGACTGCGGCGCCGCCTGCTTGTCCAGAGTGTAGTTGTCAATCGCATTTCGCATTGTCTGAAGATCCGTATGCAATGCGGCTTCACGAGCGTGCTGTACGGATTTGTCATAACGCCCAGCCGCCATTCCAATCAAGATAAAGATAATCGTAATTACGATCATCAGCTCCAGCAGCGTGAAGCCGTCCGTCCCGCGACCGCGCGAATTTCGTTTTGCATTTCTCATGATTTCACCTCACCACTCCGAATAGGACCGGCCATCCGACCCGGTCGCATGAGAGTTAGAGTAAACGTCGAATACATTTTTCCCGCACCAGGTTGTCGAATCGGGGTCATCCGACACGCACCGCTTTTGCCAGTCTTTCTGCCCGGTCATGGGGTCCGTCGGAATTTCCCTGAGGAACCGTACTTTCTTGTCTGATCCGGCACCTCCGGTACCCAGGCTGACTCCTGTCACCAGAGTCTCCAGATCCGGCGGATAGTTTTCGTTGCCAATTTCCGTATGGATTAGCCTGTGGTCTGCGGCTTCTTTGTAACGATCGATCGCGTCCTTCATATCGCGCAGGTCGTTCCGCAATTCGTTTTCTTTTTGATAGAGGATGGAGCGTCGCGCAATCGGCAGCGCAGCTCCAGCCAGAACCAGCAGGATCCCGCAGGCAATGATTAATTCGAGCAGCGTCATTCCGGATTCACGCCGGCGAATGTGTTTTGTGATGAGTTGCGTTCCCATATTTGAGCCCTGCAACAAGGGTCTCTTCTGCTTGGACTACGGCTGAACTTGAACTGTTGCCTCGCCGGTGACCAGCGGAATCACCTTTTGCTGCGAATCGCGCGCATTCACTTGCACGATGGAAATCTTCGCGTTCCCGGGCGCTTTTCCTTTCACAACCAGCCCCATTAAGGTTCCGCTTCCGCTTACGCCGGGAGTGTTCGGCTGTCGTGTGGCTGAAATTATGGCTTGGCCGTGCTCTGGGTCAACCCGCTGCACGATAGCGATCTCCTGATTGCCGCCGGAAAGGAATGCCCCATGCTGCACTTCTTCAATGCTAATTACGTTCGGGTCATATTGCAGCATCATCGGAATCGCAAACAGGTCGTTCACGTTGTCCACTGCGATTCCCACCACGGCCGTTTGGCCAGTCTTCACGTTCAGGGTGCTTGGTTCGAACCGCACTCTGGATGCGTTGCTCGTGTCCCCTTCTGCTGCAGGATTTGCGCCAGCAGGCTGCAACGCTGCACCAGGAGCGTTCGGCGCGGGCGCAGCTTGTGCGGGAGCAGCAGCAGGCTGCGTCGACGGCGTGCGAATTTCGCTCTCGCGTTTTACCTGCACGTTTTGTTCGGACCCGGAATAAATCGACCGCAAATTCGCCTTCGTCCAATCCGGCAGTCGAACGATGCGCGGAATCAGCACGACCAGGACATCATTTTCCTGATGGTCTTTTTTCTTGTCAGACGTCAGGTATTGCAGGAACGGAATCTGGCTGATTCCGGGAATTCCGTTCACTGAGTTCGAGTCAATCTGTTCAAACAGCCCGCCGAGAATGCTGACTTCTCCTTCGCGTAAACGAATATCCTGGTCGAATTTTCGCTGGCCAATAATAGGCTGACTAATTCCGCCGATGGGCTGTTGGCCTGTTACTTGGGAAACCTCAATCGAAACCTTCATGCTCACTTCATGATTTGGGTGCACGTGCGGAGTGATGTCCACGTTCACGCCAACATCCAAATACGTGAACTGCGTGTTCACCAGCGGGTTCACCGCTGTTGTTCCAACGCCTACACCCGCTTGAAAGCTGCCAGTTGCGATGGGCACTCGGCTGCCGATTCGCAGTTTCGCCGGCTGCCCGTCCACAGAACGAATTTCGGGGTTCTGAATGATCTTCGTTGCAGTATCGGTCAAAATGAAATTCGCAGTCGCTCCCGGCAAGGTCACGCTGTAATCGGCCGTAGAAAAATGAAATCCCTTCAGCGGCAGGGAAGTATTCGGCGTCGTAGTCGAACCTCCGGTACTGCTTGGCGTCGTCGTGGTCGTCGGGGGATTGAACGCCAGAGAAGCTGATTGTCCCGGCAAAACGCCCAAATCCCGCAGCCGTTCCGTACTCGCCGAAAGCACTTCCACCTGAATCACAACTTCCGGGCGTGCCTTGTCAATGTCCGCGATCAGTTTTTCGGCGATGGCAATTTTATCCGGCGTATCGCGGACGATGATCGCGTTCTGCGAGTTGAGCTGCTGAATCTTTTTAATCTCCGCCACCTGCCGCAATCCATTCGCGATATCCGTCAAATCCTGCGGCTGGGTGATGTTCGAGAGGTAGAAAGTCTTCACTACGGTTTCGTCGTAATCGCGGTGCTTCTGCGCGGTGTCCTGAATAACGAAGATCATGTTTTCCGTCACCGGCTTCCAGAACGCTTTGCTCTGAATGCAGGCGATCGCCAGCGCCTGATCGAGCGTTACGTTGTTCAAGTCCACGGTAATTCGCCGCGCCGCAAAATCGGTGTCGAACATCACGTTGACGCCCGCCAATTTCGTGATCGCGTTGAAAACGACTTTCGCGTCGTCTGATGCTTTCAAATTGATCGGAGCGCGCGAGAGTGGCTTCAATTCCGGTGGCGCCGCTGCGTAAGCTGATTCGCTCGTTTCGGGTTCGGTGCCGGTTTGTGCGTCCGTCTGGCGGTTTTTCTCCGTAATCTGCCCGAGGGTATTCCTCAGCTCCTGAGCCGCCGTCTCGTTTGTGGGGTCAATCGTTGCCGCGCGCTGAAATTCCCCCGCAGCGCCCTGCAAATCACCGTTAGTCCGCAGCTTTTGTCCCTGCTTAACATGATAAGAACTCGCCTCAAACCGAATCTGGTTCAGCTTGATGCGGTATCCCGCGTTTCTCGGGTCGGAGTTATAAGCTTTTTGGTAGTACTGCAGGGCAGTATCGAGATCCTGAAGATTTTCCGCTTTGCGCGCCTGGTTATATTCGCCGCCGCCTTTTGGGCAGCCCGCAACAACCAGTCCAATTCCCACACAAAGAATTACATTCCCCCAGCGGCGCATCATCTCTCCGTGGCCTCAACACAGGACTCGAACGAGTCTAGCATTGGCTTAGAGGTCGAACAACAATCGAAGGGTTGGCTGTCTTGCATCCGATAACATCCCGTCGCTATAGTGAAAGGCTGTGGCTAAGCCGGCAAAAAAGACAGAGAAGCCTAAAGAGCAGATCGTCGCGCAAAATCGTGCGGCGAGCTATAACTATCATCTTCTCGAACGTTTGGAAGCCGGGTTGGTTCTGCACGGCACGGAGGTGAAAGCCCTCCGCGAAGGAAAGGCGAATATCCGCGACGCATACGTGGACTTCAAAGCCGATGGCGCATGGCTCGTGAATGCCCACATCGCTCAATATATGCCAGGTGGTCCATGGAACCATGAACCGCTCGGTAATCGCAAGTTACTGTTGCATAAAAACGAGCTTTATAAGCTCGCAGGGAAAACGCAGTCCAAGGGGCTGACTGTAATTCCCACAAAGATTTACTTCCGCGATGGCATCGCAAAATGCGAAATTGCTTTGGCGCAGGGCAAAAAACAGTGGGACCGTCGCCAGGACGAGCGCACCAAGGAAGCCCGCAGAGAAGCCGATCAAGCTATGTATCGCAACCGGAGGCGATAAACTTCATCATGCAAATCACGCTGGAAACCAAGCCGTACGCGTCGCTCGAAACCGATGCACTTGTAACTTATGTTTTTGAAGGCGACGACCCTATTCAAGGGCGCGCTGCGGAACTCGATAAATCGGTTGGAGGGCTGCTGAAGAAAATTGCCTCAAGCGGCGAGCTCACTGGCAAAGCTCTCGAATTCACTTTGTTTCACGCGCCAACTGGATTGAAAGCATCGCGGTTGCTGATTGTTGGAGCAGGGAAGCGCGATCAATTTAACGTTGCCACTCTGCGCAAGCTAGCGGGAGCTGCGCTTCGTTCTTTGAAAGCAAAATCCGTCAAGAATTTTGCCTTCCTTTCCAACGAAGGACTCTCAGCAGAAGATGCCGCGCAAGCTATCTCCGAGGGCCTCATCACAGGTGATTTCGAAACCGATAAATACAAAACAGATAAGAAGGCCGACAAGAAAATCGATTCCGTCTCAATCGCGGGCTTTGCGGATTCCGATAAATCCGCGGCGGAGAAAGGACTGAATCGTGGCCGCATCATTGCCGAGTCGCAAAATTTCACGCGTGACCTCGTCAACGAACCTTCCAACAAGCTCACGCCGCGCGTCCTTGCTGAAAAAGCGCAAGCCATGGCGAAGGAATCTGGCCTCACAGTAGACGTTCTCGACGAAAAGAAAATCGCCGAACTTAAAATGGGCGCACTGCTCAGCGTCGCACAAGGTGGCCCAGAGCCTCCGCGCGTGATCGTCGTCACGTACACACCTGCGAACGCCAAGCCCGGCTCGCCGGTCATCGGCCTCGTCGGCAAGGCTGTCACGTTTGATACAGGCGGCATTTCCATCAAGCCTGCAGACGGCATGGAAAAGATGAAGTACGACATGGCGGGTGGCGCGACGATGCTCGGCACAATGCGTGCTCTCGCAGCGCTAAAGCCCAACGTCAAAGTCATCTGCGTCGTTCCCGCCACGGAAAACATGCCGGGCGGCACCGCGCAAAAACCCGGTGACATTCAGACCGCGATGTCCGGCAAAACAATCGAAGTTTTGAACACCGATGCCGAAGGCCGCCTTATCCTCGCTGACGCCATCACCTACGCCAAACAACTCGGCGTAACGCACATTGTAGATGCAGCCACATTGACCGGCGCCATCGTCGTCGCGCTGGCCAACATTAATGTCGGAGTCTTTGGCAGTGCTGATCAGTCCTGGACCGACAAACTTCTCGCCTCAGCAAAGGCCACCGGCGAAAAAATGTGGCAGCTCCCGATGGACGACGAATATCGCGAATTCATCAAGGGAAGTTTTGCGGACATTCAGAATATCGGCAGCGGCAAAGGTGGCGGCTCCATCACCGGCGCGTGGTTTATCCGCGAATTTGCCGGCGATACGCCGTGGATTCACCTCGACATCGCCGGCACAGCCTGGAACGACGACGCCAAACCCTGGCTCGCCAAAGGGCCCACGGGCGTTGCGCTGCGCACTCTGGTCCATCTCGTCTCTTCGTTTTAGTTCATCGTACGCGTTAAATTCCGGCACCCGTAGGGGCACGACATATCGTGCCCCTCGATTCGTCCGGAACACGTTCCATTCGAAGCACCTCTTCTCGCGTATCGATTCCTCATCGTTAATTCAAGTGCTATCATTTGCCGCGGTTCATTCTCGGAGTGCCCAATGCCCGGTGATTTCGAAAATCCCGTTTCGCAACCACTTGAACGCAAACTCGCCACAATTCTCTCCGCCGACGTTGCCGAATTTAGCCGCTTGATGAGCGAAGACGAAGAAGGCACCCTACGCACCTTCCGTGGCCACAAGGAAGTCTTTGAATCACTCGTTGCCATGCATCGCGGGCGCATTTTCAACACCGCGGGCGACGCTATTCTCGCGGAGTTCAACAGCGCCGTCGAAGCCGTCCGCTGTGCCACGGACATTCAAACCGCGCTCCGCACGCGCAACGATAAGTTGCCGCTGAATCGTCAGGTTCGTTTTCGCATCGGCATCAATCTTGGCGACGTGATGCTGCAGGGACAAGATCTTCTCGGAGATGGCGTCAACGTCGCCGCGCGCCTTCAAACTGCTGCCGAACCCGGCGGTGTTTGTATCTCCGGCAGCGTACACGATCAAATCCGCAACAAGCTTTCATTGACGTTTCAGTCGCTCGGCGAGAAGTCCTATAAAAATATCGCCCAGCCTATTCGCACTTTCTCAGTGCTTGAGTCCGAAGGCGGCCACACGCTGCCGACGCCAAAACCCGCAACAGGCGGAGGTTCTGGAAAATGGATTGGCGTCGCCGTGGTCGTTTTGTTGCTCTGTGGCGCCGGCTACTGGGCCTATTCCACTAGGGTTCGGAACACGGCAGGGAATTCAACTGCGACAGTTTCGGTCGCACAGCCTGCATCAGCCTCAAACGCGAATGTCAGTTCCAATTTAGAAACGCAGCCTGCTACTCAACCCACAGCGAAAGCGGCGGCCGCTCCGCCGCCAAAATCGACAGCCGGAGCTCCTGCCGGATCAGCACCAGTATCCCAGCAGGCCGCGAAGCAAAGCTCGGCCACGTCAAGTCCAACTTCCGCTCCATCATCCGCAGTTCCTGCGCCCACTGAAGGTGATTTCTATGCAGGTCCTGTGTGTTTCGCCGAAACGAAAAGGGAACCGGCACGCTGCACACGTGGCACGGGCCACCTCAACGGAAATCGCATCACGGGCCAGTGGTCGATGGGTCCCAATTCGGGAGTAACGATGTTTCTCTCGGGAGACGTCGCCGAAACGGGCGATGTGAAAATTGAAATGCACACCGAAAAACCAGACGGCTCCCGCTTAGCCACAATTGATCTGAAGGGAACTCTTCACGACGGTCATCTAGACGCTACAGGAAATTTTCGCGCCGGAAGAGCCGCAACGCTGAACTGGCACAAGGACGTTCGCGGTTCGCACCCAGATGTTGCGAAGTAGCAGAGCATTCCTTCTTACATTTTTTCCGGTGCTTCAATCCCCAACAAATCCAGCGCTCGCACGAGCTGTGTTTCAACCAAACCGCACAGCGCCAGGAAAAACGCGCGCTTCTGCGAATCCTCTTCCGACAAGATATGGTGTTTATGATAAAAATTGTTGAACGCCTGCGCCAATTGGAACGTGTACTTCGCAACAAACGCCGGCTCTTGCGCGCCGATCGCGGCATCCACTGCATAGTCCAGCGCACCGGCGTGCAGAATCAATTCCCACAAATCATTTCCGTCCGCGCCAGCTAAAATTGCCGCAACCGTTTCTGGTGACAGCGTAACCGTTTCTCCACCCGTTTCCGTACCCTTTCTCCGAATCCCGCGAATCCGTACCACTGCATACTGGCAATACGGTCCCGTCTCGCCTTCAAAGCTAAGCGCATCCTTGAAATCAAAAGCGATCAACGAATTGCGCGTGAACTTCAGCAGGAAAAATCGCAGCGCACCCACTGCAATTTTGTGCGCCGTTTCTTTCTGCCATCGCTCGCCCATGTCCGCGTGACGCTCGTGAACTTCCGCTAGCGTCGCTGCTTCCAGCTTGTCGATTAAATCATCCGCTTTGACTCCCAAACCTTTGCGCCCGCTCATGTCCACAAACGGCCGCCGCGCATCCTCGGGCGAAAGTTCGTAACCCAGATCCGCGGCGCATCGCGGCGTCAGCACCACCATTGCATACGACAAGTGAATCGACTTCTCCGCCGCTGCTCCGTATCCCGTCCGCCGCAATCCTTCTGCAACTACTTCCTGCACGTACGCCTGTCGCGTATCGATCACGTTGTAAACTGCGTTCGCCGGTTCCGCAAAATTTGGCGCTCCAGCCTCACCGGCTTCGCTTGTCGTTGCCCAAATCGTTTCGCCCGCCGGCGTGTTCGGCCACTTGTGGTAGCGAAAGTCCTTCCCCAGCAATCCAAACTTCCATAGCTGATACGCAATATCTTTCCCGACGTAGGTCACTACGCCGTTCGATCGCACAATAATCTTGTCCTGCTCGTGCTCATCGCCCTTCTCTGTGCTCTCTGCGTCCTCGGTACCTTCTGTGCCGGTTTTTTCCTTTACATCCTGTTCTTCCGCAGTCTCCTTCTTCCACGGCATGATCCAGCACCCGGCCATCTTGCCACTGGTTGCCAGCTCAATCGCTCCGGCTTTTTTCAACATCTCGAACGCCGTGTCCCAGAATTTCAAATGCAAAATTTCGCTCTCTCGCGCCAGCAGGTCGTAGCCGATTCCCAGACGCGCCATTGTCCGCAAGTGGCAATCCACGATCGCGTCGGCCACGATCTGCCCGACCTCCGCGTCCTCTCCTTGGCCCTCTTCAATCGCCTTTAACGTCGCCGCGCGCAGTTTTTCTGTCTTCGGTTTGTCGTGCGCCAACAATTGCGTCGCCTTCGCGTACAAATCCCAGCAGTAGTAATCAAACTTCGGCTCCCGCGCAAGCTGCATCACGCCGATTGGCGAGCGTTTTTCCATCTGCAGAAATCCGATCACTACGTCCGCCACTTGCACGCCCGTGTTATCGATATAGTTCTGTATCTGCACGCGATTTCTCGAGAACTTCAAAATCCGCGCAAACGTATCCCCCAGCACCGCATTTCGCACGTGCCCAATATGGGCTGCCTTATTTGGATTGATGCTCGTATGCTCAACAATAATCTTCGCTTTCGCGGCCGCAGCGGTCTGACTCTTGGAGTCCGTCGGCTCGATTACGACTTTCCAAAACGCTCCCCGATCAAAATATGCATTCAAATATCCCGCGCCAGCCACCTCGACCCGCGCAATTCCTTCGACTGTTCCCAATCCCGCTGCAATCTCCTGCGCAATCATTCGCGGTGCTTTTTTCAATCTCTTCGCCAATTCAAACGCCACCGGCGAAGCGGCTTCGCCCATCTCAATTTTGGGCGGCCGCTCCAACACAATGTTCGGCACAACGCTGCCAAGCGCCTCGCCGTATTTCGCCTGAATGTGCGCAACCAACGCCTCGCGCAATCGTTTAGTCAGTGTGATATACACAGTGCTTTCTTGCCTCGCGGAACAGAACAGCGAGTATAAAGGCCATTCACAAGGCCGGTCAAAGAAGGAAGATTTCGCAGCCAAAGAGGTCGGAAAATGTTGATGTTGTCCAGAATCCTGGGTTCATTCACGCTCGCGCTCTGCCTTTTCTCGGCGGTTCTCGCAGCCGAAAAATCTACCGCTCCACAACTCATCGAACTCGCAAAATCCCCCGGCCCCGCTCTTCGTGACGCCATTGTTGCCACCTTCGACGCCAAAGATCTGCAAGAGGGAACTGCCTGGGCCGGTCGAGGCCCCGACTTTTTCTTTGCCACAAAAGCATCCGCGAAACCGCAGCTACTTATTGATGGCGTCCCTGGCCCAGAAATGCACTCGCTTGCCGGCACCGATCTCTGGTTCGCCGCGGCAAAAATCGAAGCCGTCGGCAAGCTCCACTCGTTCCACTATCTCGTCAACGGCGCAAAATTCGGAGGCAAACTCGACGTTCCAGCCTTCACGCCGCTCTCTTACCTTCAACCTGGCGTTCCTTCCGGCACTCTTTCTGAAAAAATCACGCACATCAGCAAAATTTATGACGGCATGAAGAGTGAATATTGGATTTACGTCCCCGCGCAATACAAAGCCGATACGCCCGCTGCCGTCATGGTTTTTCAGGATGGTGGTGGTTACACCAACCGCGAAGGCAACAATCCTACGCTCAACGTCATCGACAACCTCATTGAGCAAAAGAAAATCCCCGTGATGATCTGCATTTTCATCAACCCCGGCGACATTTCCGAGTCGCCAAACACGCCCACCTACAGTTTTGTCAAAGCTTATTCCGAAAAATGGAATCGTACGCTCAAAGATTCCATGCGCAGCACGCTCTACGACACCGTTAGCGAACGTTACGCCCGTTTTCTCCGCGATGAAATTCTAGCCGACATCGGCGCAAAATATAATCTCCGCAAGGACGCTTACAGTCATGCCATCACAGGACTTTCTTCAGGTGGCATTGCATCCTTCAACGCCGCCTGGCAAATGCCCGACGAGTTTGGCCGAGTCATCTCGTGGATCGGCAGCTTTTCATCCATTCAGTGGAAAGAAGACCCAGCAAATCCCGAAGGTGGCCAGGACTATCCGGACAAAATCCTCCGCGAACCGCACCGCAACATCCGCGTTTGGCTGCAGGACGGATCCGAAGACCTCGATCTTCGTTACGGCAATTGGCCACTAGCAAATCTCCGGATGGCCAATGCACTTAAAGCAAAGGAATACGATTTTCATTTCAGCTTTGGTAAGGGGACTCACAACTCCGCTCATGGAGCCGCCGAATTTCCTGCCGAAATGATCTGGCTCTGGCGCGACTACGATCCCGCCAAAACCTCGCAGACGTTTGAAATCGAACCAGCCGAAAAATCCAAACCCGTCTTTCGAGTTGCTGTAACCAACCGCGACGCAGAATAATTATGGCTATACTCTTCGTATTGAGAAGCGTAATTTGCACCTATGAAAAAGCGCACGTTTATCAAACTCTGCACTGCGGCCGCCGCCATGCCCTTTGAACTGACTTCGTTAGCCTCTCCTGAAAAACTGACCAATTGGGCTGGCAACATTGAGTACAGCACAGATAATGTGGCGTCCGCGAACTCCGTCGCGGCGATTCAGGATTTCGTTCGCAAGCATTCCAGTTTCAAAACACTCGGCACGCGCCATTGCTTCAATCGCATCGCGGACAGCAAACAGCAGTTGCTGACGACCGATTTCGCCGCGCAGGCTCCGGTTATTGATTCCGCGGCGCGCACGATCACGGTTGGTCCCGGCGTTCGCTATGGTGCGATCGCGCCCACCCTGGAAAGCAAGAGTTTCGCGCTTCACAATCTCGCCTCGCTGCCACATATTTCAGTTGCCGGTGCAGTCACAACTGGCACACACGGTTCCGGCGTGAAAAACGGAAATCTCTCCACTGCCGTTTCCGCGCTCGAAATCGTCAATGCTGCGGGCGACGTCATCACGCTTTCCCGCAGAGCCAACCCCGATGTTTTTCCTGGCGCCGTCGTTAGCCTCGGCGCGCTAGGCGTCATCACCAAAGTCACTCTCAACATGCAGCCTACCTTTCAGATCGCGCAGACTGTCTACGAAAATCTTTCGCTCGCGTCGCTCAAACAGCATTTCGACGAAATTATCTCCGCTGCTTACAGCGTTAGCCTCTTCACAGACTGGCAAAAGCAGCGTGTCAACGAAGTCTGGCTGAAATCGCTGTACGATCCGGGGAAACCGGCCGTCAAACAGCCGAAAGATTTTTTCGGAGCGACGCGCGCCACAAAAAATCTTCATCCCATTGCGGCGCTCTCCGCCGAAAATTGCACCGAACAAATGGGCGTTCCCGGCCCGTGGTATGACCGCCTGCCTCACTTCAAAATGGGTTTCACTCCGAGCGCCGGCAAGGAACTGCAGTCTGAATACTTCGTCCCTCGTCAAAATGCACTTGATGCGATTCTCGCGGTTGAAAAATTGCACGAACAGGTCAGTCCGCATCTGATGATTACCGAAATACGAACCATCGCTGCCGACGATCTCTGGATGAGTCCCGCTTACAAGCAGGATTGCGTCGCCATCCACTTCACCTGGAAGCCGGAATGGCCCGAAGTCAGCAAACTATTGCCAGTCATTGAAAGGGAGTTGGCTCCTTTCAAACCACGTCCGCATTGGGGAAAGCTTTTTACAGTGTCCCATGCGCAATTGCGCGCCTCTTATGAAAAACTGTCCGACTTCATCGAACTCGCCAGGAAATTTGATCCAAACGGAAAATTCCGTAACGATTTCTTGAACGCAAATATTTTCGGTACCGCTTCCTGACGATTTCGCGCGCCGGTTTGACACTCCTTCTTCCCGCCGATACCATCAATTGTTCGGCAACCTTCCATGAAACTCGCTTATTTTGATTGCTTTAGCGGAATCAGTGGCGACATGACCCTCGGCGCTCTGGTGGACGCGGGCGTGTCTCTTGACCATCTTCGCGAGCAGTTGCGCGGAGTCGAAGGCCCCGGCTGGGAAATCTCTTCCGAGAAAGTCTGGAAGAACGGAATGTCTTCCACCTATGTTCGCGTGAAGGCGGAAGACCAGACGAAACACCGTTCACTCAGCGCGATTCTCGAAATTTTGCAAAACTCCAAACTTTCGCCGCGTGTCCGCGAGCAGGCTTCTGCAATCTTCCGCAAACTCGGCGAAGCCGAAGCGACAGTTCACGACGTGCCCATCGAAAAAATTCATTTCCACGAAGTCGGCGCCGTGGATGCAATCGTGGACATTGTCGGGGCCTGCATCGGTTTTGAAGCCCTCGGCATCGAGCAGTTCGCCTGCTCGCCGCTCAACGTCGGCGGCGGCACCGCGAAAATGGCCCATGGGGTTTTGCCCGTGCCCGCTCCAGCCACGGCAAAATTGCTGCAAGGCAAGCCGACCTACTCGAACGGCGTGCAAAAAGAACTCGTCACGCCGACCGGCGCCGCGATTGTCGCGACGCTTTGCAATTCGTTCGGTCCCCAACCGCCGATGAGTGTCTCCGCAATCGGCTACGGCGCTGGCACCGCCGATCTGGAAGGCCAGCCAAATGTCGTCCGCATCATGATCGGCGAAGCAGCCGAAAAAACCGTCGCTGGGTTCGACGAAGAGATTTCCGTCATCGAAGCCAATCTCGACGACATGAATCCGCAAATCTATGGCTACTTCCAGGAAAAAGCACTCGCGGCAGGTGCGCTTGACGTTTACACCACGCCAGTCCAAATGAAAAAGAACCGCCCGGGAATTCTGCTCACTTTGCTTTGCCGTCCGCATGATTCTGCCGGGCTGATGGATTTGATCTTCGCGGAAACGACGACGTTCGGAGTTCGAACCTATCGCGCGCAACGCCGCACGCTCCCTCGTGAGTCCGTAAATGTGCATACGCAATTCGGCGATGTGCGAATAAAAGTCTCCCGAGTGAACGGTCACATCCGCCATGCTGCTCCCGAATTTGAAGATTGCAAGAAACTAGCCGAAGAGAAACACGTTCCGCTGCACCTTGTAATGGAAGAAGCAAAGCGCAAGTTTGAGGAAACGAGGCAATAGAGCGGAATGCCCGGTGAAAAGCCAAAATTTTATCTGACCACGCCGATCTACTACACGAACGGCTTGCCGCACATTGGCCACACGTATACGACTGTGGTCGCCGACGCGATTCGCCGCTACAAGCGCATGCTCGGTTACGAAGTCGTGATGACGACAGGCACGGACGAACACGGCGTGAACGTCGAGCGCGCCGCACAAAAAGCGGGCATTCCCGAATCCGAGTATGTGGCGAAAATGGCGGTTGCCTGGAAGGCGCTCTGGGATGAACTCGGAATTGCTGCCGATGAATTCATTCGCACGACGGATTTGGGCCACGTTCGCACGGTGCAATGGCTTTTCAAGCTCTTCAAGGAAAACGGTTACGTTTATAAAGGTCAATACACCGGTCAATACTGTATCTACGACAACGCCTTCGTGAACGACGCAAAACCCGGTGACAACTGTCCCGATTGCGGGCGCCCGCTCGAAACCATCACCGAAGAAAATTATTTCTTCAAACTGTCCGCATTTCAGAAGCCACTTTTGGATTTTTATAAGAAAAATCCAACTTTCATTCAGCCGGAAACGCGCAAAAACGAAATCATCAGTTTCGTCGAAGGCGGCCTAAAAGACTTGAGCATTACACGGACCACGCTTCGCTGGGGCATTCCCGTTCCCGGCGAAGAACCACACGTTTTTTATGTTTGGTTCGACGCGTTGACTGCGTATCTCAGCGCAGTTGGCGGACCGAACTACGAGAAGCGCGGCTTCTGGCCTGCCGATTTGCATCTAGTCGGAAAAGACATCATTCGGTTTCACGCCGTATATTGGCCTGCTTTCTTAATGGCGGCGATGCTGCCAGTGCCGAAGCAAGTGTGGGCGCACGGCTGGTTCCTGATGGACGCGAGCAAAATGAGCAAGTCCAAAGGAAACGTAGTGCTGCCGCGGCCGATTGCGAACATGCTGGGCATGGATGCGATGCGCTATTTCCTCCTGCGCGAAGTAGTGTTTGGCCAGGACGGCAATTTCAGTTACGACGCGCTTGTTACGCGCTACAACAGTGATCTCGCGAATGGGCTAGGCAATCTTGCGAGCCGCACGGCGGCAATGATCGAAAAGAATTTTGGCGGAAAGATTCCAAAGCCCGGTCCGCGCTTGCCGCAGGACGATGCGCTAGCAAAAGTGGCAAGCGAAGCGATCGGGGAAGCTCTTGAGCGATTTGAGAATTTTGAGTTTGCGCGTTCGCTCGAGACAATCTGGGCCACAATTGCAGCGGCCGACAAATATTTGACGTCCGAACAACCGTGGGCAATGGGCGATTCCGAAGCGGACATGCAGCGCAAGGCCTCGATTCTGTGGACAACTGCCGAACTGCTGCGCATTGTGACCGTGCTCGCGCATCCGGTTTTGCCGGACAGTACCGGAAAAATCTGGACGCTGCTGGGACAACCGGGACGAGTTTCCGCAGTAGAGTTGGACGGATTACGCTGGGGACAGCTCGTCGCGGGAGTGCAGCTTGGAAAAGCGCAAGCACTCTTCCCGCGCGTGGACAAACAAGAAGCGATAGAGAGGATCGAAGCGATGGCAAACGAGGAACTGAATCCGACGCAGCCAGCGGCACCGGCGGCGACTCATGCACCAGCTGCAACCGCAGGTGGAGCTGCTGCTGCGCCAGCGGCAGAAAAAATCGGCATTGAAGATTTCGCAAAAGTTGAGATGCGGGTCGGGCAGATTAAGACGGCAGAACGCATCGTCGGCGCGGATAAATTGCTGAAGCTTACCGTGGACATTGGCACGGAGATCCGCCAGATTTGCGCCGGCATTGCGCAATATTACGAACCGGAAAAGTTGATCGGCCGAAAGGTCGCCGTCGTCGTGAATCTCGCGCCGAGAAAATTGCGCGGCGTGGAATCGAACGGCATGATTGTCGCTGCGTCGGTTGGGCCCGAAGGCCGCCCAGTGCTTGCGGGTTTCCCAGACGAAGACGTCGAAATTGGATCGAGATTGAAATAAGGACACGATGTATCTTGCCCCTGAGGTCGCCGCAACGGCGACCTCGCACATATGGAACTAATCGATTCTCATGCGCACATAGATTTTCCGCAGTTTGCGGAAGACCGCGATGCGATGCTGGAGCGCGCGCGGGCGGCGGGAGTGTCCACTCTAGTTGCGATCGGTACGGGGCCGGGACCGGAAAAGCTGGATGCGGCGCTGCCGTTTGCGGAACAGCATGATTGGATTTACACCACGGTTGGGATTCATCCGCACGAAGCGAAAGAAGTTACGCAGGCACATTTAGATGAACTGGCTCGACTAGCAAAACATCCGAAAGTGATTGCGTGGGGCGAGATTGGTCTCGACTATTTTTACGATCATTCACCACGTGACGTGCAGGCGAAGGTTTTTCGCCAACAGATGGAGCTTGCGAGAGCCGCGAAAAAGCCGATAGTGATTCATTGCCGCGATGCGTGGCCGGACTGTATGAAGATTCTGGAAGAAGAGTGGGCACCGAGCGGCCTTGGCGGGATTTTGCACTGCTTTTCCAGTACATTCGAAGACGCGAAGCGCGGCGTGGATATCGGTTTTCAGATTTCTTTTGCGGGGAATTCGACTTTTCCGAAAGCTCAGAATTTGCGCGACATTGCGAAATCTTTGCCGTTGGAAAACATTTTGATTGAAACAGACGCTCCATACCTGGCGCCGGTACCTTTCCGTGGCAAGAGAAATGAACCTGCATATGTCGCGGAAGTGGCGAAGATGCTGGGCAGTGTGAGAAACTTAAGCGCGGAAGAAGCGGCTGCCAGGACTTCGGAAAATTTTCGGCGCTTCTTCGGTCTTGCCCGGCCGAATATGCCCTCGGCCGCGGAGTCCCGCTAAGATGACACAGGAAGCCAGGAGAAAAGAGATCGCGCTTCTTACAGCGAAAGAGATTTTTGAACTCGTGCGCGAGGATCTGCTGCTAGTCGAGCAGGAGCTGGGGCGACAGAGCGCGACGGCGTTCGAGCCTGTGTCTGAAATTACGAGTTATTTGCTGGGCGGTGGCGGAAAGCGGATGCGCCCGGCGTTGTTGCTGATTGCAAACCGTTACGCGGGACGACGCAGGGAAGGCACGATTCGGCTTGCAGCCGTGGTGGAGTTGCTGCACAGCGCGACGCTGATTCATGACGACGTGATTGACAGTGCGGACACACGGCGCGGAAGGCCTTCGGCAAATTCGCGCTGGGGGAATCATCGCAGCGTGCTGGCGGGCGACTGGCTGTACATGCAGTCGTTCCAGATGGCGCTGGAAGAGCGCAACTTCCGGATTCTGGACGTTCTGATCGATCTCACGCAAAAGATGGTCGAAGGCGAGTTGATTCAGCTCGCAAAGATTGGGCGCATCGATGTCACGGAAGACGACGCGCTGAAACTCGCGACACACAAGACAGCGTGTCTCTTCAGCGGATGTGCACGGCTGGGCGCGGTGCTTGGCGGTCTTGAAGGCGAAGAGGAAGAAGCGCTGGCGGACTACGGAAAATATGCAGGGCTGGCGTTTCAGTTGGTAGACGATTTGCTGGATTTTACAGGTTCGGCGAAACAGCTTGGAAAACCTGTGTTGAGCGATTTGAAAGAAGGCAAAGTTACACTGCCACTGATTTATGCGATGGAAAATGGTCATCACGAAGCGCGGGAACTGGTAGCGCGCGTATTGGAAGAGAAGGAGTTTGTCAGCGTAAAGCCAGAGCGATTGGTGGCGTTGGTGAACGAATCGGGCGCGCTGGACCGGACGCGGCAATTGGCGCATGAATATGCGGCGCGGGCGAAGGCCTGCATCAACGGACAGCGGGATTCGGAGTATGCACGGGCGTTGCTGACACTGCCGGATTTCATTCTCGAGCGCGAAAACTAGCTCCGCGTCGCTTTCATGCTGCCCTTCAAGGTTGTTTATCATCCCAGTTACGATTTGAATCTTGGTCCCCACGTTTTTCCTTCGCAAAAATTCCGATTGATCCAATTGCAGTTGTTGCGCGATGAAATTGCCGCGCCGGAGGATTTTGTTTTGCCGGAGGAAGCGAAGGACACGGATTTGCTGCGTGTGCATACTCCCGAATGGATTGAGAAGTTGCGAGAGGGTACTTTGACGGCGAGCGAGATCATGAAATTGGAGGTGCCCTACTCGCCGGAATTGGCGAAAGCGGTGTGGCTGGCGGCAGGCGGCTCGATTCTGGCGGGACAGTTGGCATTGCGAGATAGATTTGGATGCAATTTGGGCGGCGGATTCCATCACGCGTTTGCGAATCATGGCGAAGGATTTTGCGCGATTCATGATGTGGCTGTAGCGATCCGGCGATTGCAGGCGGACGAAGCAATTCGCAAAGCGATGGTTGTGGATACGGATGTGCACCACGGAAATGGCACAGCGAATATTTTTCGTGACGATGAGAGTGTGTTCACGATTTCGATTCATCAGTTGAACAATTATCCGGCGCACAAGCCAGCATCGAATGTGGATTTGAATTTGGCGGATCGCGTTGAAGATGATGAGTATTTGGAAACCTTGTTGCCGGTGGTTATGGAATCGCTGGAGAAATTTCAGCCGGACATTGTTTTTTATGTGGGTGGCGCAGATCCGTATTGCGAGGACCAGTTGGGCGGATTGATGCTGACCAAGAAGGGGTTGAAGGAGCGGGATAAGCGGGTTTTCGCGGAGGCGAGAAAGCGTGGCGTGCCGGTGGCGACGACGTTGGCAGGCGGGTACGCGAGAAGAGTTGAAGATACAGTGCGGATTCATGTGAATACGATTGTGTCGGCGAGGGAAGTGGCGGAAGCAGGCTGACGGAATTTGGTTAACCATAACTACCCCCTCCCCCCTGTTTTTGTAAGTGTTCATTCTAAAGCGACTTAGAGGAACGTAGTGTGTAACTGCAGAATCTAAGGGAATTGAAGTGCCTTTGGAATCAGCAGATCCGATGCAGTGGTGCAACTGCAGAAAATGGAAGGGATTATTTGAAGGGATTATGGATCTGCACAATCTAAAAGGGTTAAGAAGTTTTTTCAGAAGAACGAGAAGGTTAGCGCTTGAAGGGAGAGGGCAGGGCGACGCAGCGGAATGAGGCAAGTCACACCTGACAGAGTAGCACAGAAGTATTTATAATGTCAATAATTATTTAACAGGTAATTCGAATTGGCTGTGGAAAATTGTTCGAACGAGAAGGGCAGGGAGACCCAAGATCCGCCCTCACGCATCGAGGACGGGGCACCCTCCGCATGTCTGCGAGTAGAGAGATTCGGAAAAATTGCCTTGTGATTTCTAGTAACGCGAAAAGAATCAGGGAAATTTTGTCCGTGCCACCCGCCCCAAAACTATTCATTGGCGTATTTCCCCAAGCCACAATACTTGCAATTCCTGACTAGGTAGCTGAAGGCGTGAGGCCCGCGACCGTTGAATTTGTTTCCGCATCTAGGACAAGGTGAGTCGGAAACCCAAAAAGCGGTACCGAGACATAACCCTATCCATAAGAAAGCCGAAACGTAGCCAAGCGCAGCGGTATGAAAAATTCGAACAGAAGTGGCCATAATTGCCAAATTTATTGGGACAAAGCCACAGAACAGCAGCACGCAGACAAGCCACCGACGACGATACAGCTTCCAGTGCTCTTCGTAATTGGCCATTTTTGATACCCCACGAATTTACCACGGGGAGAGCATAGAATTTCTTTGACCGCCAGGAAGCAAAAGTGGAGTAGGCATTGGAGCACTATCCTTGGCAGATTATGCGGGTAAGGCGGTAATCAAAGGTGCTCAAATTTGGCGAGAAAGAAAAAAGGAAAAGGTTACTGTGCGGAGGGTGCGGCTTTTTCGGATTCGGTCGCGGGGGCGAGAGCGCGGTGGATGGCGGAGGAGAGTTCAGTTACAAAACCGGAGTCGCCGAAGCCGTCTGTGCGATACGAGACACGGCCGGCACGGTCGAGGACGATGACGGTTGGAAAGGCTTCGACGCGGAAGAGGTTTTCCAAGCCATCGGCAAAGACGACAGTAGTGCGAGGTTTCACTTCGTCGAGGTAGGGAGCGACGAGAGTTTCGTCGTCGTCGCAATCGGCGGCGAGGAAGAGAACGTTTTCATTGCCTGAAAATTCGGCGGCGGCTTTTTCGAAGAAGGGTTCAAGGGCTCTGCAGGGGCCGCACCAAGTGGCCCAGAAATTCACGACAACAATTTTTCCTTTTTGCGCGGAGAGCGGGTAATCGGCGCCGGCGGGAGCCGTGCGGAGCATGAAGTCGAATGGCTCCTTGGCTGCGGCGTTGCGCTTGGGTTTTGGCGTGGCGTTGTTCGCGAGTTCGTCAAACGTAGCGAGAAGGAAATCGCCGAGGCCTGCATCGGAGCCGTGGGCGAGCCGCCAGACGTTGCCGAGTTTTTGACGGAGTTCGCGCCGCGCATCGTTTTTTGATGAGAGATCCGTAAGAGAAAAAGCACGGGCGTATTGTTTTATGGCTGCGTTGTAGCTTTTTTCCAGTTCATCGAGTTCGCCGAGTTTTTCGGCGGCGCTGGAATTTGGGACAAGTGCATAGCTGGCTTCGAAATCTTTGCGAGCAGATGCTGAGTCGTGGAGTTTGGATTCGAGCCGTCCGCGGAGGAGCAGAAGAGAAGATTCGTCGCGCTTTTTTTCGGTGGCCCATTCTTCCGGAGAGACACGCGGTGATTTTTCATCTGTCGAAGAGTTGTGGATATATTCGATGACGCGGGAAGAATAATTGACGGCGCGCTTGAGTGCGGCTTCATCGCCATTTTTTTCGAGGAGTTGGATGGCGAGAAGCGTGATGGACATGTCCTCCGGAGTGAGGGAGACGAGGCGTTCAGTGTAAGCGGCGGCACGAGAAGTGTCGCGGAGTTGAAGACAAGCTTCGACCAAAGCGCGGAAGATTTGAGGGCGTTCGGGGGCTTGAGGATATTTTTTTAGATAATTTTCGAGGTTACGGACGAGGGCAGCGCGGTCATTGCCTGCAGATTCGATAGTCTGCTGAAGTTCGTCGGAAGGAGAGAGTTGCTTGGAGGCGGACTGTTTTCCAGCGTCTTTCTTTGGAGGAATGGACGGATTTTGAAGAGTGGTTTGCGCGAAAAGAGAGGGAGCGAACAGAAAGAGCAGCGCGGCGGCGAGAGGGCGGAACATGGAAGGGATTTTATATGAATGTTGGCGAAAGCGTATGGTTGGGCGGGATATGCCTCAAAGAGCGCGAAAGCCCCTACGCTATTTAGCCTGTGCCGAGTGGATCGAGCAGAGGCAACTCTAAATGTTACGTAGCGAAGAGGGCGAGATATATCGTGCCCCTACTATTACGAGGAGGGTTGGATGCGGATGCCGCCGGAGGCGGTACGTACTTCAACGCGGCCGCCTGGTGTGCCGACATGAGCGCGGAGAGAATGTTTGCCCTGGTCTTCGATGACGATGGGAAGATCGGCGCGGATTTGGCCGGAGATCGCTTCAGCGGAGAGATTGAAGCCAGCGTCTTTGGGGACAGAGACTTCGACGCTGCCGGACGCGGTTTTGAGGTGCCAGTAGCTGTTGCCAGCGGGATTGCCCTGAACGTTGATGCCACCTGAGGCTGTGTTGGCTTTGACATCGTTGTTAGCGCCGGCGACGGTGACGGAGCCGCTGGCGGTGTCCGCTTCGACGCGCGCTCCGGGAGCCTTGATGTTGATGGAGCCGGAAAGCGCGCGGGCACGAATGTCACCTTTGACGGTGTTCGCTTCGATACTTCCGGAGGCGGCGGTCATTCTTGCATCGTCGCCGAGATTGCGAACGTGGATTGAACCGCTGGCGGATTTGATTTGTACAGGACGCTCCACATTTTCAACGCGGACGTCGCCGGAGGCGGAATCAACAGTGACGGGGCCGCGCACGTTTTGAATTTCCTGCGAGCCGCTGGCTGCGGAAATCGAAAGCTCTGTTTCCTGCGGAACTTCGATGGTGTAAGAAATCGAAGTGTTGCGGAAGCTGCCCATGTCTTTTCCAATTCGAATGAGGCTGGAGCGTTGCTCAATGGGCGGATTGTCGAGGACGTGCTTCAATTCGTCTTTTGCATTGCCGAAAAAAGAGGCTGCGCTGACGTCGCCGTGGATGTGGACTTTGCCGTCGGCACTGCCATTGATTTTGACAGAGCCAGAGCCTGTGGCGAGCTCGAGGCGCGTAGGACCTGAGACGGTGAGCGTGCGGTCGAACGAGCCTTGTTCGGCGGGACCGAAGCCGCAAGCGGCGAGCGCGGCGGATGCCGTAAACAGGGCCGAGAGATAGATAGTTCGGGAGCGCATTCGTCCTCCAGCGCAAGAATACGCGCTTTGGGCTGTCATGGTAAAGATACGGAAAATGGAAAAGGAATGTTCCCTTACGATTGCGGGCTTGTGAGCGCAGCGTTAAGGGAGCCTTGCCGGTAGCCCTCGAGGTCGAGAGAGACGTAGAGGAAACCGGCGGATTTGAGGCGTGCGTTGATGGCGGCGGCCATTTCGGGAGTTAGGGCACGAGAGAGTTCGTCGGGAGCGATTTCGATACGGGCGAGTTTGTCGTGCAGGCGAACGCGAAATTGATGGAAGCCGAGGTCGCGGAGGGCGGCTTCAGCGCGGTCAATAAGAGCGAGGCGCTCGGGGGTGACCTCTGTGCCGTAGGGCAGTCGCGAGGCGAGGCAAGCGGATGCTGGGCGATCCCAAGTCGGGAGATTCGCGCGACGGGAGAGTTCACGAATTTCGGATTTGTGAAGACGGACGTCGAGGAGCGGAGCGAGAACGTGGTGTTCGGTGGCGGCTTTATGGCCCGGGCGAAAGTCGAGCGTATCGTCGGCGTTGACGCCATAGGCGATAGCAGCGATGTTGCGCATGGCGGCGATTTGATCAAGCACGGAGAAAAGTTCGTCCTTGCAAAAGTAACAGCGGTCGCCGGCGTTGGCGCGATAGGAGGCGTTTTCCATTTCGTGGGTTTCTACGAATTCGTGATGGATGGAAAATTGTCTTAAGAAAACGGTGAGTTGGTCGCGGTCGTAGGTTGAATAGCTGGGAGAAATGGCGGTGACGGAGAGGGCACGTTCACCGAGGGATTTGCGTGCGGCCCAGGCCAGATAAGCGGAGTCTGCTCCGCCGGAAAGAGCGACGATGAGGGAGGGGAGTTTAGAGAGATTAGACAGGAGTTGGGATTCTTTTTCTTCGATCGAAGGAGAAAAAGGTTCGTCGAGACGAATTTGGATAACGCTGCTCACGGCAAAAGTATAGCGCAATGGATGGGAAGATTATTTGAAGTCGAGGAGGACATCGACGATACCTTTAGCAGGGTCGGCGCGGAGCCAGTGGCCGACGTTTTCATAGTGGACGGGGAGATCGCCGAAGACCTGGGCGGGTTTATTTTGCAGACGAGAGAGATAGGTTTCGAATTTGGATTTGTCGAAGAGTTCGCCCGGCTGAACTGGAAATGTTTCGTGGATTCTGCGGTCGGCGGCAACGGAGATGCCCGTAAGGACGATGCTGCCCATTTTGAATTGAGCGCCTTCCGTGATTTTCACTTGATAGGAAACGGTGTGGACTGAATCGTCGAACGTTTCAACGGGCTCGATTTTGGTTTCGAGATAGCCGCGGCGTCCGTATTCCTCCTGGACGCGATCCCAGCCGGAAAAGATTTTTTCGCCGTCGGCAGTGTCGTTCGGCTTGAGGCCGAATACGGCGTTGAGTTCGTCTGTTTTCAGCAGAGAATTGCCGGACCATTGCACGCCAGTGAAATGGTAGACCGCGCCTGCTTCGACGGGAATGTAGACAGGAATTTTGTCGGGAAGTTCTTCCGTGGGGGCGCCGGTGAGGCGGACTTGCGGAGGACCGAGTTTGAGTCGGAGATAGCCTTTTTTCAAGTAGCCAGGGCGGACCTGTTCTGTGAGGAAAATATCGATGGCGAGACGCGAATACGGTTTGCCGCGGAGTTCGCCAAGATGTGCCTGAACGGCGCGATCTTCATCGAGCGAAGGATCGCCAAATTCAATGGAGGAGATTTGGAGTGAAGCGCCTTCGATGGCAAAAGATTGGACATTGCCTTCGCCGATGGGATTTTGCATGACCTGATGTTCGACAGTGACATCGAGCTTACGAGAGGCGAGCAGGGATTTGATGGTGTCGGCGGCGGCATCAACGAGCGGGCCGGATTCGGGGAGAGTACCGTCATAAGCAGGATCTTTCGCTTTGATGGCGGCGGCGAGTTCGGAATCGTCAAACCAAGGGATGTTGTCGAAAAATGCAGGAAGAAGAGCGTTTTCTTCGACGTGAAAATTGACGGTGACCTGATCGCCGCGCGTGTGGAAGTCGTATTTGACGTGGGCGAAGAGGCCGGAGCGGACGAGTTTGTCGGCAGCGACCTGGAGGGCGTCGCGGTCTACTTGAGTGTTTGGTTGTAATTCGGTGAGGGCGATGATTTGAGGTTCGGTGAGTTTTTTGAAGCCGTCGACGTGAATTTCGTGGAGGGTGGAGGAGCCGGAAGCGGGGGTTTGGGCAGAAGAGTTAGCGAAAGCCGGTGAAAACAAAAGTGCGCATAATGCGAGCTTGCATAATACCCGGTCACCAAAAGGCATGACTACATTCTAGCCAAAAGAATTGAGAGCGGCTATTCCACGGTGACGGATTTGGCGAGGTTGCGGGGTTGGTCGACGTCGCAGCCTCGGCGGACGGCTATGTGGTACGAGAGCAGTTGGAGCGGAATAATTTCGAGCAGTGGCGCGAGGAGTTCTGGCGCAGGCGGTAGCGTGATGACGTGGTTAGCGGCGGAGCGGGCGAGGTGGTCGCCTGCGGTGACGATGGCGATGACGATGCCGTCTCGTGCGCGGACTTCCTGCATGTTGGAGACACTTTTCTCGTAGAGAGTAACTGAGGCGGGATCCGATTCATCGCGCGTGGCGAGAACGACGACGGGGAGGTTCTCGTCGATAAGAGCGTTAGGGCCGTGTTTCATTTCGCCAGCGGGATAACCTTCGGCGTGGATGTAGGAAATTTCCTTGAGCTTCAATGCGCCTTCTAAAGCGATTGGGTAGTGGATGCCGCGGCCGAGATAGAGAAAATCGGTACAGCGGAAAAATTGGCGGGCGAGAGCTTCGAAGAGGCCGGATTCCTCGTATTGAAGAATTGTTTCCATTTTGTGGGGGATGCGAGCAAATTCCTGCAGAAGCGTCTTTGCGGCTTCGCCGGAGAGGGCGCCGCGCGTTTCGCCGAGATGCATGGCGAGCAGCAAAAGCGCAGTGAGTTGTGAAGTGAAAGCTTTTGTTGAGGCGACGCCGATTTCTGGCCCGGCGTGGGTGATGATGGAGCCAACGGCTTCGCGGGTGATCATCGAGCCGATGACGTTGCAAATGGCGATGGTCGGTGAGCCTTTATGTTTTGCTTCACGCTGGGCGGCGATGGTGTCCGCGGTTTCGCCGGATTGGCTAATACAGACGGTGAGAGTTCTTGCGTCGAGGATCGGGTCGCGGTAGCGGAATTCACTGCCGTAATCCACTTCGACAGGAATGCGCGCCAGGCGCTCGATCATAAATTTGCCGGCGAGCCCTGCGTGCCAACTTGTGCCGCAGGCGACGATGCGAACTCTGTCGAAAGTGCGAAACTGCTGTTCGGTGAGGCCGAGATCGCCGAGATAGGTTTTTCCAGTATCGCGCGAAATGCTGCTGAGGAGCGTGTCGCGGACGGCGCGGGGCTGTTCGAAGATTTCTTTCTGCATGAAATGCTTGTAGCCGCCCTTTTCCGCCATGATGGGGTCCCAGGCGACGTGGTGCGGCTTGCGCTCGACAGGCTTACCGTCGTGGTCCATGACGTGAACGCCGGACTTTGTGAGGACCGCGATGTCGCCATCGGCGAGAAAAAAAATGTTGCGCGTGTGTTCGAGGAGCGCAGGGATATCACTTGCGACGAAAAACTCATTCTCGCCAAGGCCGATGACTGCCGGTGGACCCATGCGTGCCGCGACGATTTTGTGCGGGTCGCGGGAGGACATGAAAACGAGCGCGTAGATGCCGCGAAGCTGATTTAGAGATTTACGGACTGCGTCTTCGAGCGGGACGCCACCCTGGGAATTTTTCTCGACGAGATGGGCGACAATCTCCGTGTCCGTTTCGGTGACGAATTTGTGGCCTTCGCGCTGGAGCTGCTCTTTTAACTCAAGATAATTTTCAATGATGCCGTTGTGAACGACGACGATTTGTCCGGTGCAATCTCGGTGCGGATGGGCATTCTCTTCCGTGGGGCGGCCGTGTGTGGCCCAGCGTGTGTGGCCAATGCCATAAGTGCCTTCGAGCGGCGATTTCTGAATGACTTCTTCGAGATTGCGGAGTTTGCCGGAGGCGCGACGAAGGTCGAGTTTACCGTCGGCTCCGACGACTGCGATCCCTGCGGAATCGTAGCCACGATATTCGAGCTTACGCAGGCCCTCGATGACGACAGGGACTACCTTCTTGGGGCCAATATAGCCCACGATGCCGCACATTGGAGCGCTCCTAAATTGATAGAAAAGCGTAGCACGGTGTTATTAAAGCACCGCCAATCGAAAAAAGTGATGTCACGAATCGTGCATAAAGCGAGCGACGGCTGCGAGAAGTTATTCCACTATTTCGAAGCGGAATTCTTCAATGACGGGATTGGTGAGGACTTCTTTGGAAATGCGCTCGGTTTGGGCCTGAGCATCTTCGCGGGTAAGGCCATCGAGATTAAGGACGAAAAATTTGCCCTGGCGGACGTCTTTGACGGCGCTGAAGCCGAGCCCTGAGAGAGCGTGCTGGATAGTTTGACCCTGCGGATCGAGAACGGTGCGCTTTGGCATGACCCAAACGTGTGCTTTCATGCAGAAATTATAGCAAAAAGCGCCACTTTGGAAGCGCTCCTACAACGCCTTTTATTTTTGCGGCAAATCGAACGCGAACGCGTGATCGAAACTCATTTGGGTGAGTGAGCGGAGTTCGGGCTCAGAGAGGCCCATGCGGTGTGCGTTGCTGTATTCCGTGGCAAGGTCGGTGTGGAACATGGTTGGGTCGTCGGTGGAGAGCGCGATCGGAATACCGTGGCGGAGGAGTTTGGGAAGAGGGTGAGATTCGATGGGGGCGTTCGGTTGGGCAAGTTGGCGGGAAAGCGCGCCTGTAAGGATGTTGCTGCCGGGGCAGACTTCGAGGGGGATGCGGCGGTCGGCGAGAAGGTCCATCAGAGCGGGATCATGGATTGCCGCGATGCCGTGGCCGATGCGTTCAACATCGAGGAGTTCGACGGCTTCGCGGATTTTTTCGGGGCCACCAACTTCTCCGGCATGCATGAGGCGATGCAGGCCATACTCGCCGGCGAGGTTATAAACGCGGCGGAAGTCAGCAGTTGGCAGACTCAGTTCGTCACCGCCCACTCCGAACGCCACGATTTTGTTTGAAGCGCAATTTCGTGCGGAGTGCACGACTCCCATAGCTGCGTCCGCGCCGAATTGGCGGACGGCGTCGAAAATCCAAAAGAGTTTGAGACCGCGGGATTCGAATGGTTCCGCGGTGCGGAGGATGGCTTCAAAGTTTTTTTCGACTTGCTGGCCGCGGCGGAGCATGACGCCAACGGAAAGAGTGACTTCGGCATAGACGACGTTTTGCGCGAGGAGCTGCTCGGCGAGATCCTGGAGGATGAGCGCATAGTCTTGTGGATCCCGAAGAAAAGACGTCACCCATTTGAATGTGGCAAGGAAGCCGAGAAAGTCATTGTAAGCGTAGCGGGCGATTACTTCCTGCTCCGAGATGGGCGAGCCGTGGCGCGCGGTGAGTTGCGAGACGATTGCGGGTCTAATGCTGCCTTCGAGATGGAGATGCAGCTCCGCTTTGGGAAGAGAAAGAATGTGTTCGGGAAAAGACGCGTCGTTCATGGCGGAGGAATTAACGGGGGAGTTGAGGCGAGCCGGCGTTTTTCCAGGCGGTGTACCAGAAGGAGCCAACGTCGGTGGAAGCGTCGGAAAGCTGGCGAATCAGGAGTGCGGCGGCCTGGTTATAGAAGCGATCGTAGTATTCGTCGTTGTAGGAATGGAGGCCGCGGCGAGAATTGCGGTCAGCGAACAGAATTGTTTCGAGCCAACTGTGCGAACGGAGGCAGGCTTCGAACGCGTAGTCGGTGGGATCGTTAATGAACATGGCGTCGTTGGGACGCATTGGAAAGAAGGAGCTGTAACGATCGATAAGTGTGGTGCCGAAGCGATCGTTTACTCCGAGTTGGCCCGAGAGGCGCCCGTCGTTGTTGTCGGTGGTGTTGAACGGGTCGTGGGAAGCGGCGACGTAGTTGGCGAGAATGGCGGCGTTGAGGCGGGCTTCATCCCATTTTCCGGCCCGCATAGCCTCGGTGAGTTTTTGACTATAGACGCCGATTTGCCAGGGAAGCAGGCCGTTGGCTTCGAGCTTTGCGCGGCCGAATTTGATGACGGCGGCTTTGTAATCACGTGGGAGCGCTTCGAAGGGGAAGCGGCCATATTTCTCGAGAGTGAGATATTGTGTGCGGCGCTCGGTCGGAGTTTTTTCCGCGGAAGCAAGGGGATCGTTTACATGAAGCAAAAGAAAACCTCGGCTGCTTTCGAAAAAAGGGCGGACATCCTGCGGAAGAGTTTCAATGGCGCGGTTGACGACGAGTTTGTTGGCATTGTCACCCCACGCATGAGCTTGTGACGGAACGAGCAGCAAGAGTAGAGTCGCCGCGAAAAACAACGTGCCAGGAATTCGCAAATTGGAGACACAAACGGCGCGGAGCACCACGCGATAGCCTCGCTCTATCTGGCCGGAGGTAAATTGAGCGTACTGCGCTTCCGGCTGTACAGGAAATAAATTACGAGCCCGATGACGAGCCAACCAAAAAATCGGAGCCAATTCATGATAGGCAGACCGGCCATCAGGAGCAAGCAGGTAAGAATAGTGAGAACAGGAGCGATGGGGCCGCCGGGAGCACGAAAGGCGCGGTGACGTTCAGGTTCGCGGTAGCGAAGGATGAGGACGCCAGCAGCGACAAGCGCAAAGGCAAAGAGCGTGCCTATGTTGGCAAGGTCACCGAGGGTGCCGATATCCAGAAGTCCGGCGGGCACACCCACGACGAAGCCGGCAACCCAAGTGGAAAAATCCGGCGTCAAGTATTTGCGATGAACGCGACTAAAGATCTTCGGAAAAAGCCCATCGCGAGACATCGCGAACCAGACACGTGCCTGGCCGATTTGAAAGACGAGAAGCGAGGAAATCATCCCCATAAGCGCACCGATGAGAACGATGAGGCGCAGATTGGATATGTGAAGCTTCTTGAGTGTGTTGACGACAGGAGCTGCATCGTCGAGGAGCGTGTCCCACTTGACGAGGCCAGTGAGAACGACGACCACACCGATATAAAGCAATGTGCAGATGATGAGTGTGGCGATGATGCCTCGCGGGAGATCGCGTTGCGCGTTCGTACATTCTTCGGCGGCAGTAGAGACAGAATCGAAGCCGATGTAAGTGAAGAAAACGATGGAGCCGCCAGTGAGAATGCCGGGCCAGCCGTTGGGTGCGAAGGGATGCCAGTTGGAAGTGTGAATGAACTTCGACGCGAAAGTGACGAAGGCAAGAATGGCGATGATTTTGATCAGCACCATGATGTTGTTGGTTTCGGCGGACTCGCGAATGCCGCGGACGAGAATCACAGTGAGAATCATCACGATGACGAAGGCGGGCCAATTGAAGCCGAAATGCCAGCCAGGGTTGTAAATCATGTTGCCTTGTAAGTCCGAAAGGCCGCTGGGCAGATAGGCGGGCGAGATCCATTTGGGATCAGGATGTAAGCCGAACCAGTCAAGGAGATCGACGAGGTGTGCCGAGAAGCCGACGCTGACAGCCATGTTGCTGACGGCGTATTCGAGAATCAAGTCCCAGCCGATAATCCAGGCGATGATTTCGCCCATTGTGGCGTAAGTGTAGGTGTACGCACTCCCAGCAATAGGAATCATGGCCGCGAGTTCTGCGTAACAGACGGAAGCAAAACCGCAAGCGATGGCGACCATGACGAAAGACAGGGCGATGGCCGGGCCAGCACCGGGCCGGCCGAAGGATGCATTGTGATGAACGAGATATTGGAGCAGCGGAGCATTGAGGATTGAAGAAGTTTGGAATTTCTGGCCCGCGATGGCGGTGCCCACGATGGTGAAGATGCCGGAGCCGATGACTGCGCCTATGCCAAGCGACGTAAGGCTGAGCCAGCCAAGGGATTTTTTAAGACGGAATTCGGCGCCTTCACAATCGGAAATGAGTTGGTCAATGTTCTTACGACGGAACAGAGATGAAGGCACTCAGGCTCTCCGGGCGCATCCGGGCGATGCGAAAGCTTTCCCCTGCCAGCCGGATACGAAGTTAAGTGCGGGGGACACTTTATCGTGAGAAGAGGCGTGGCGCAACTTTGCGACGCGGTTATGGTTATGCCGGCTGGAGCTGGGCGTAGCGCTCGATGAATTTTTTTGTACCTCGGCCGGGGAAGCTGACGGAGAGGCGGCGGTCGTCTTCATCGCCTTCTACGCCGACGATGGTCCCTACGCCGTATTCCGGGTGGCGGACTTTGCGGCCGAGCATGGGATTGGCTTCGACGTTTCGGCGGCGGATTGAGGAACTGCCGAAGCCGCTGCCTTCTGAGCGTTGGCGTGGGGCGGAAGAACGCTGCGCTGCGGCTGGACCGCCTCGGACTCTGCGGATGAATTCATCGGCGGAGTAGGAATATTCTGGGTCGGGTTCATAGCGGCGAGTTTGGCCGATTTCCGCCATTGAGCCGCCGGCAGTATCCACGAGTTCACTGGGAATTTCAGAGAGAAAGCGCGACGGCTGGGAAGCACGAAGCTGCTGTTCGTTGCCGAAGATGCGGCGATAAACCGCGCGTGTGAGCGTGAGTGTTTTGCGGGCGCGGGTCATGCCTACGTAAACGAGACGTCGTTCTTCTTCGACGCCCTTTTCTTCGTTGATCGAGCGGCCGTGCGGGCAGATACCTTCTTCCATACCCGTTAGAAAAACGTGATCGAATTCGAGGCCCTTGGTGCTGTGCAGCGTGATGAGCGTGACGCCGGGCTTGTCTTCGAAGGAGTCGGCATCGCTGACGAGAGCGGCGGCGTCGAGAAAATCGGTGAAAGATTCACCTGCGTCCATGCTTTCCGCGACGGCGCGGGTGAGTTCTTCGAGATTTTCGATGCGGGCGACGTCTTCGGGCGTGTTGCGGTCCTTAAGCATGGCCATGTAGCCGGTTTCGTCGAGGATGTAGCGGAGAAATTCGGCAGGTTCGTGCTCGGCGAGCGCTTGTTTGAGGCGGAGGATGAGCTCATAGAAGGCGCGGACGGGAGTTGTGGCACGGCCAGCGGAGCCGCCTGCGAGGAACATTTCGATTGTAGCCCAGAGGGTGGTCGTGTTGGCGCGGGCGGAATCGCGAAGAGTATCAAGGGTTGTCTTGCCAATGCCACGAGGAGGAACATTGAGCACGCGAAGAAGGGAAATGTCGTCTTCGGGGTGCATGGCGAGGCGGACGTAAGCGAGTGCGTCTTTTACTTCTGCGCGATTGTAAAAGCTGAAGCCGCCGACTAGTTTGTAGCGGAGACCGCGGCGGCGGAAGACTTCTTCGAATGCACGAGACTGGAAATTGGTGCGGTATTCGACGGCGCAGGTTTGGTCGGAATCGGCGTCGAGAATTTTCTGAAGTTCGCCGGCGACGAATTCGGCTTCGGCTTGGGCGTCGCGCGCTTCGAAATAGCGGAGATTCTTGCCGCCCGGGGATTCAGCTTTGAGGGTTTTACCGAGGCGGTCAGGGTTGTTTTTTACGACGGCGCCGGCCGCGTCGAGAATATTTTGCGTGGAGCGATAGTTACGTTCGAGACGAATGACGCGTGCTGCAGGGAAATCGCGCGAAAAACTGAGAAGAATGGAGACGTCCGCTCCACGCCACCGATAGATAGATTGATCTTCGTCGCCGACAACGCAGATGTTTTGCTTTGGGCTGGTAAGAAGGCGAAGGAGATCGTATTGGACGCGGTTAGTGTCTTGATACTCGTCAACGTGGATGTATTGAAAGCGCTGCTGCCAGCGGTCGCGAACTTGCGGTGATTCTTTCAATAATTTTGCGGAGCGGAGAAGTAGGTCGTCGAAGTCGAGTGCGTTGCTTTGCGCGAGGAGTTTCTCGTAGGCTTCGAAAATATCGGCGACTTTGCGGCCATCGGGATTGAATGCTTCGCCGCGAATCTGCGCTGCGGATTGGCCGTGGTTCTTGGCGTGGCTGATTTTGCTGAGCACGTTGCGCGCCGTAAGTGTCTCGTCGCTGATGTTGAGACGGGACATCGTGAGCTTGACGGCGGCGAGTTGGTCGTCGTCGTCGAAGATGGCGAAGTTGTAAGGCAAGCCAGCAGCGGCTGCTTCGCGGCGGAGCAAGCGTGCGCAGAGCGAGTGAAACGTGGAGAGCCAGGGGCGTTCCGGTGGAATGCCTGCGCGAAGAAGCAGATCGGAGACGCGAGTCTGCATCTCCTCAGCGGCTTTGTTGGTGAAAGTAACGGCGAGAATGTTTTCGGCGGAGACGCCTTTTGAAATTAGGTTTGCCATGCGGAAGGTGACAGCACGCGTTTTGCCTGTGCCGGCGCCTGCAAGAATGAGCAATGGTCCTTCGGTCGTTTCGGCTGCGAGACGCTGTTCCGGATTTAGTTGTTCGAGGAGAGGGAGCATTGCTTCCGTTCAGGAAAGTTTTTGTGCCGCATTCATGTTAGCCGACGACAGTTGAGGGCGCAAATTGGGGCTGTGGAAGAAATTTTGTGAAGACGAGAAAAATACGATCAGCGCGGAGTCGCGCGACTTAAATCAATGTCGAAAAAGAGAAGTCCGTGATTTTTTTCGAGCGCAACAAGCTCGGGGATATAAAGACGCGCGTTTGTGAGCAGGTCGTATTGTCCTTGCAGATCGAAATAGAGCAATCCTTCGGCGGTGCTATGGGGGGCGATAACGCCGGCGCGAAAGCCGGCTTCTTCCGCTTGTTTCACAAGCTCCGTCCAGTCCTTGCCGCGGCCGATTTTTGTCGAGGAAGGAAGTGGGACCGGCAAACGGACGCGTTTGCTCGGGTCTTTTACTTTGGAAGTGAAGACGACGTCGGCGACATCTTCGGAGGTTAAGGAGGGAAGTTCCTGGCGATTGTCTTCTGCGATTTGGAGAGAGAGGCGGATCCGGCTGATGTTGACACGAATGCTGTCCCCAGTTTCGTTGCGGAACATCACACGGACCGCGAGGATGCCGGATGCATAGGGATTCTTTTTGGGAAAGGAACTTTTGTATTGTTCGGAACTTGTGAGTGGTTCGGCACCAATGGTCATGCCTTCGTGAGAATCGAGCGCGGATGTGCGCATGGGAACGGATTTAGGCTGTTCCTGCGGAACAGAGGTATTCGGGAGCAAAAGAAGGGCGATGCACGAAACAGTGTGGGCGGCTTTTCGCATGCGTTTATAATAAACTTTTCCCATCACGACGCCTTCGATTCCTTGGTTGGGTGCAGGGTTGCCCTGCACGGACGCCAGAGTGCGGAAGCGAGGCAGACCGGAGCCCGATTTCGTGTATTTCATTTACAGCCTGTTGATGGCGATTGCTGCTCTGCTGCTCGCGCCGTATTGGATTATCAAAGGAATCAGTCAGGGGAAATATCTTTCGAATTTGAGCGAGAGGTTGGGGTTTTCGTTTCCGGGACTGGAAAAGTTGCCCAAACAGCAGACGGGTGCGATTTGGCTGCATGCGGTGTCCGTGGGAGAAGCGCTTTCAAGCGTGGCGCTTGCGAAGAAACTAAAGGAACGGTATCCAGAGCGGCCACTCGTTGTTTCGACGACGACAATCTCGGGGCAGGCGATTGCGCGAGAACGGATGCCTTTTGCGGATGCGGTGATTTACTTTCCATTGGATTGGGCGTTTTGCGTGAGGCGTGCGCTAGCTGCAGTGAAGCCAGCGATTGTGATCGTGCTGGAAACGGAGATTTGGCCAAATTTTTTGCGAGAGATGGGGCGCAAGGACGTTCCAGTAGTTTTTGTTAGCGGCAGGATTTCGGACAAAAGTTTTGCGCGGTATCAGAAATGGCTTGGGCGTGGGGGATTCTATTTACGGCCGTTTTTGAAGAGTGCGCTTGGATTTGCCTCGGCGTTTTTGATGCAGAGTGAAAAAGATGCAGAACGAATCCGAGCGCTGGGCGCTCCGGCGGATCGTGTCAAAGCGAGTGGCAATGTGAAGTACGACCAGGAATTACCAAAGGCGACGCCGCTGACGGAGTGGTTGGAAAAAGAGGTTAACGAAAAAAAACGGCGGCCTGTGATTGTGGCTGGAAGTGTTGTGGCCAACGAAGAGCCGCTGGCACTGATTGCATTTGGCGTTGTTCAAGGGGAACATCGCGACGCATTTTTGGTGCTCGCGCCACGAAAGCCGGAGCGATTCGATGCGGCGGCCCAATATATCGAAGACTCCCACCAAAAATTCATTCGGCGCTCGCAACTCTCGGTTGCGTCACCGTCCGGCGCGCAAACAAATGGCCAATTTTCACAACTCCCGCAAGGGATAGCGGTCATATTGCTGGACAGCATCGGGGAACTGGCGTCGCTTTATCGAATTGCGGACGGGGCGTTTGTGGGCGGGTCACTTGTGGAATCAGGTGGACACAATATTTTGGAGCCGGCAGCGTTCGGGAAAGTGCCGGTATTCGGGCCGTCCATGGAAAATTTCGCGGAGATGTCCCAGAGATTTCTCGCGGCGGAAGCGGCGATCCAAGTGGAGAGCCCGGAAGACGCGGGTGTGACCTGGATTGAACTGCTGAAATCGCCGGAACGAATGGAGCGGATGGGAGCGACGGGGAAGCGGCTAGTGGAAGAAAGCCGCGGAGCCACGGACCGGGCCCTTGCGGAAATTGACAAGCACATGGCGAAGCAGCCGCGGAACTGAATGAATTTGCCTCTGCCAATTCGAATTCTGCTTTGGCCACTGTCCTTTGTCTATGGGATCTTCGCGCGATGCAGGGTAGTTCTCTACGAAAAGGGAGTTTTCGTGCGAAAGCGGCTCAAGGCGGCGGTGGTCAGCGTCGGCAACCTGACGGTAGGCGGAACGGGCAAAACACCGATGGTTCTGTATCTTGCAGAGAAGTTCCTGGCAGATGGCAAGCGAGTGGGTATTCTAAGTCGCGGCTATCGAGGGAGCGACGGGACAAGCGACGAAATCGAAATGCTCAAGAAGCGCCTTGGAAGTCGGGTGAGGTTTGGAGTTGGCGCGGACCGCTACGCAAAAGGAAGTGAACTCGAACGGGAAGCTCCTGTAGATGTTTTTCTATTGGATGATGGATTTCAGCATCTGAAACTTGCGCGCGACGTGGACATTCTGATGGTGGATGGTTCGAGGCGAATTGAGAAGGAATGGCTGTTGCCGGCGGGGCGTTTGCGAGAGCCGTTTTCAGCGTGCAGCAGGGCGGACATGCTTGTGATTTCCCGGGCCTTGGATGTGCAAGCACAGGAAAGATCGCGGGAGGATGCAGTGTTCTACGCGCGAAACAAATTGCTTGGTTTTCGAAAGCTGGGAGAGAGCGACACGCTCGTTGACGTTACGCAGCTGGCGGGAAACTCGTTTTATGCGTTTTGCGGGATTGGCAACCCACAGGCGTTTTTCAGGGATTTGAAGCGGTGGAACGTCGAAGTGGCCGGAACGATGGCATTTCGAGATCACTATCACTATCAGGAACAAGACATTGAAGCGCTTGGTGCCTCGGTTCGTGGTGCACGCGCTACCGCGTTGGTAACTACAGAAAAAGACGAACAGAATCTCCGCGGGGCGAATTTTGGGGAATTGTCCGTTTATGTGGCGGTGATTGAATTTCAAATTTCCGATGAGACTGAATTTGGCTCTTTGCTCGCGCGCTTGTTGGCTGAGCGAAAGGGAGCCGCCGCGTGAAGATTGTAGTTCGAACAACGAATTGGGTGGGCGACGCGATTATGGCGATGCCTGCGTTACGCGCCGTGAGAGAGAAATTCCCGGACGCGGAAATTGGAGTGATTGGACGGCCGTATGTTCTCGATATTTATCGCGAGCAGGGAATTGCGGATGAATTTATTGCATATGATTCTGCGAGAGAGCATCGCGGATTTTCGGGTCGGGAGAAACTAGCGGCTCAGTTACATGAGAGAAAGTATGACATTGCGCTGTTGCTGCAAAATGCGTTTGATGCTGCCTGGCTGGCATGGAGAGCGAAAATTCCGGAAAGAATCGGGTATGCACGAGATGGGCGGAGCTTGTTGCTGACGAAAGCTATTCCCGTGCCGAAGGCAGGACAGATTCCTGCTCATGAAAAATTTTATTATTTGGAACTAATACGTCGTGCGGGATGGATCGATCGCCTGCCCGAAGTGCCCTGGATCGAGCTGAGGATTTCAGGCGAGAAGCAAAAGCGGGCGGAAGAGTTTCTGATTGCAGCTGGATCGCAGAAGGGGCAAACGCGCATTGCAGTGGGGGCTGGGGCTTCCTATGGCTCGGCAAAATGTTGGCCGCCGGATCGTTTCGCGGAAGCGTTGAACAAACTGACCGGCGAGCGCGATGCTGGAGTGATTCTTTTTGGGACCACAGGTGAGGCAACGGTTTCAGCGGCGATTGTGGAAGGCCTGAAAAAGAAGCCGATCGATCTGACGGGGAAAACGGCGATTGTCGATTTGCCAGCGCTGCTTTCCCGATGCAACCTATTTATAGGGAACGATTCAGGAGCAATGCATGTGGCGGCCGCAGTTGGGCTGCCGATTGTTGCCGTTTTCGGACCGACTGATCCATATGGAACTGTGCCTGTGACTCCGAAATGCACCGTGGTTCAGCAAAAGCCTTATTGCAGCCCGTGCTTTCTGCGCCGATGTCCGACGGATCATCGTTGTATGACGGCGGTAGCGCCCGCGATGGTTCAAGCAGCGGCTCAAGTGCAGTTGGCGGAGGTGACTTCTGCCTGACGGCGATGCATTGCGCGCTGCGGTATTTTTGGACCGCGACGGTACGATCTTGGATGAAGTAGGTTATTTGAATCATCCAAGCAGATTCCGAATGTTAGCCGGTGCAGCCGAGGCGATCGCGCGACTGAACGCGGCGAACTATCCAGTGATCGTAGTGAGCAATCAATCCGGGGTTGGACGCGGGTACTTTCCGGAAAGTGTTGTGACCGATGTGAATACTTTGATGCAGAAGGCATTGGAGATGGGCGGCGCGAAACTGGCCGGCATCTATTATTGTCCGCACGCCGCGCCGGAAGATTGTGAGTGCCGGAAACCGAAGACGGGAATGGTGCTGCGTGCAGCGGCAGTGCACGGAATCGATTTGAACCGGTCGTTCTTTGTAGGTGACCGACACTCGGACATCGAACTTGGCCATGCTGCGGGCGGAAAAAGTATTCTGGTGCGGTCCGGCTATGGCGAAGGGGAATTTTCGTGGCATATAGCGAAGTGGCCGCATCAGCCGGAACATGTTGCGATGGGCTTGACAGAAGCCGTTGACTGGATTTTAGGAAAAAATAGATGAAGCGAGTTAAGTCAAGCGCAAAGGCAGAGCGGTCAGTGGATTTAGTGAGATTGGCGGAAACGATTGAACAGTTCCGTGGCAAGAAAGTTGTGCTCTACGGTGATTTCGTCGCAGATGAGTTTCAATTTGGCGATATTTCGCGTGTTTCACGCGAAGCGCCGGTGTTGATCCTTAAACATCGCGAAACGCGCCTTGTGGCGGGCGGTGGCGCCAATGCGACGAACAATCTGGCCGCTCTTGGGGCGAAAGTTGTGCCGGTAACTGTAGTCGGAAATGACGCTGCAGGCGAAGCACTCATGGAGTATTTCCGTAGATTAGGCGTAGACACATCGGGAATGGCGCACGTTGCGAACTGGACCACTCCGACGAAGACCCGTTTTCTTGCCGGCTGGGCGCATACGACTTCTCAACAGGTTTTGCGTGTGGATCGGGAGCCAAACAGAGCGTTGCCCGAAAAGGTTCACAAGCAGTTGGCCGGAAAACTTTTTGCAGGATTGCGCGGCGCCGATGCGCTGGCGATCTCCGATTACGGATTTGGCACCGCCACGCCGGGTGACGCTCGACTGGCCGTAAGAAAAGTGAAGAAGAAGATTCCGGTTACGCTGGACGCGAGGCATGGATTGATGCGCTATGCGGGAAGCGGGATTGTTTCCGCCACGCCGAACGAGGCGGAACTCGAAGCACTGCACCATACTTCGATTGGGAAAAATGTTGCGGAGCTAGAGCGATGCGGACACTCGACTCTGGCGACGATGAAAATGAATTCGCTGCTCGTGACGCGCGGGCGCGATGGAATGGCGCTTTTTGAAAGAGACGGCAATCGCGTCACGCATATTCCCGTGCATGGCAGCGATCAGGCAGTTGACGTGACGGGCGCTGGCGATACGGTTCTGGCTGCATATACGCTGGCTCTTGCAAGCGGGGCAAGCGCACTCGAAGCGGCGCACATTGCCAATATCGCAGGGGGATTGGTAGTAATGAAGCGAGGCACGGCAACCGTATCACAAGCGGAATTGCTTGAGACGATCCGGCGTGAGAGTTCCGGTTCCTGACGCATGTTGGACACCAGTAAGAAAATTGTGAACCGTGAAACTCTGCGAGAAGTTGTTGCAGGATTGCGCCATTCTGGAGCAACGATCGTTTTCGCGAATGGCTGCTTTGACACACTGCACGTAGGGCATGTCCGCTACCTGGAAGGCGCAAAAGCGGAAGGCGATATTTTGATTGTTGGGGTGAATGCGGATGAGAGCGTTCTCGGTTTGAAGGGCCCTGGACGGCCAATTCTGGATGAAAATGCGAGAGCACGGCTTGTCGCGTCAGTTCGCGCGGTGGATTACGTCGTACTTTTTGCGGACGCAAATGTCGAAGCGCTACTCGATGAGTTGCGCCCAAACGTTCACGCAAAAGGCACGGATTATACACAAGCGAGCGTACCGGAGCGCGCCACAGCAGAAATGCTTGGCATTCGCATCGCGATTGTCGGCGATCCAAAAGATCACTCAACGCGAGAATTGATTGAGACGGTTCGCAAGGCGCCGCATGCCTGAACCAAAGTTTTTGGTCGTGCGGCTCGGGTCACTTGGAGACATCGTGCATGCGTTTCCAGCTGTGGCCGCGCTACGGGAGTCGTATCCAGAGGGAAAAATTGTTTGGTTGACGCATCCTCGATGGCGAGAGTTGGTGGCGGCTGCGGGAATTGCCAACGAAGTTTGGGAAGTTGAGACGCGCTCGTTTTCGTCTGTGCGAGAAATGCGTAAAAGAATTCGCAAAGAAGAGTTTTCTGCTTCGATTGATTACCAGGGATTATGGAAGTCTGCAGCGCTGCCATTTATGGCGAGAGTTCTGCGCCGGATCGGATTTTCATCAGAAAGTGTGCGGGAATTCGGGGTGCCATTGCTCTATACCGATCGCGTTCGGGTTCATGGAACGCATGTCGCTGACCAAAATGGCGAGCTGTCGTTGCGTGCAGGTGCGAAAAAACCGATAACCAACTTTTCGCTGAACGTGCCCTCTGAAGCGCGAGTAGCAGTGAGCAACATGCTGAGTAGAGAAGGCATCGAGAAGTATATCGTACTGAGTCCAGGCGGCGGATGGCTTTCGAAATGTTGGCCTGCAGAACGCTACGGGCAGCTCGCGCAAAAATTGGGAGCAGACTACGGAATGAAATCTGTGCTTAATTTTGGGCCGGGCGAAAAATCGCTGGCCGAACGCGTGATAGCTACAGCTGGCGATGCGGCTCCGGCAGCCTACAGCGGAAGTTTTGGAGAACTGATGGCGTTGCTCCAAGGTGCCCGGTGTGTGGTAGCAGGCGACACTGGCCCGATGCACCTTGCTGATGCTCTTGGGGCAAAGGTCGTCGCGATTTTTGGACCGACTGACCCGGAACGCAACGGCCCATACCTTGGCAAAAATCTTGGGAACAGGGGAATTGTCCTGCGAGCGAAGAACGTGGAGTCAACGTACAAGCGAGAAGATGCGCCGCATCCGTCTTTGATGGGGATCAGTGTTGACGACGTCTTGAAAGCGATGCGCGAAGCGCACGTGCTCTCATGAGTGATGCGGCAAAGTGGATTGCGCGATGGCGCGTGCGGCTCGGCTATTTGGTGGCAATCGTTGTGCTTTTTTATGCTCGGCCGAACCCCAAAAGTGTTGTGATTGGCGCTGCAATTGGCATTTTTGGATTGTGGCTGCGAGCTTATGCGGCTGGCTATTTAAAAAAACAGGAAGTGCTGACCACGACTGGACCTTACGCGCACACGAGGAATCCACTCTATTTGGGTAGCTCGATTCTTGCCGCGGGCGCGGCATGGGCAACATATTCCTGGATTTCGGCTGCGATTTTGGGCGTTTATTTTGTGGTGGTTTATTTTGTAGTGATGCGGCGGGAAGAAGGCGAACTCCGTGGCCACTTTAACTCCGCGTTTGATTTATACGCTCAGAAAGTCCCGCTGTTTTTTCCTCGTTTGACACCCGCGCGAATTGGAGGAGGCAGTGCCGGATCGTTTTCCCTCGCGCAGTACAAAAAAAATCATGAATATCAGGCAGCGCTTGGGTTTCTCTTTTTGCTGGCCCTCTTGCTAGTGATTTGGTATCTGCGCCGTGGCTGAAGTTTGTTGCGCCACAATCTGGCCGCATTCCACAAAACAGGAAATTTCAAGTCGATCACCGTCCGTCAGTATATGAATTGCGCCGTTACGATCCGTTCGAAGAATCTTTACGTGAGCATCTTCGAGGCGCTGCAAAAGATCTCTACTCGGGTGTCCATAGGGATTTTCCGCACCTGAGGAGATCACAGCCCATTGCGGCTGCACAGCGGCCAGAAGTTCAAGCGTGGTCGAGTTTTTGCTGCCATGATGGCCGACTTTCAGCACATCGGAGTGAAGCGAGTTTTCAGCGTTCTCTGCGAGAATCGCCGATTCCGCCTGCGTTTCCGCGTCTCCCGGCAAAAGAAAGCTGCGATTCCGAAACTGCAGGTGTATTACAAGAGAATCGTTGTTTCTTGCGGATGTTGCGTCGCCTGAGCCAGGTTCAGGCCAAAGAACTTTGCCTTTTGCGCCGTCCAAGCCGAACGTTTGACCTTGCGCTTCATGGACAATCGGAATCCTTCGAGAAACGGCTAGCGCTTCCAGTTGTTGAAGCGCTGGAGTTTGAACCTCTCGCCCTATCCAGAGCGCACCGACTTGGAAATTTTCGAGGATTGCAGGTAGTCCACCGAGATGGTCCTGATGGGCATGTGTGAGCGCAACGATGTCAATTTTTTTGAATCCGCGCGACCAGAGATAAGGCGAAACGGCTTCTTCACCCGGATCGACCGCGCGTTGCGATTCGTGTCCACCGTAGGTCGGCGGCGGGCCACCAGCATCGATCAGAAGCGTGTGTCCGGCTGGCGAAACCAGAAGGAGTGAATCACCTTGCCCGACATCGAGAACGGTGAACTCGAGTTTTCCTTTTGCGAACTGTGAGGCGAAAGGATGAAGTGCGATCAGCATAGTAGCGGATAACAGAGAAAATGTAGCGAGGCCTGCAAACAAGCGGCTGCGTTGCCATTCGATTCTCAACAAAACGCTGAGCACAACTATGAAAACGAAAAACATCGCGATCAGCCAAATAGGCGGTCCTGGGACACGATAGCTCCCGTGAGCAAGATGCGAAAACCAATCAACGGAATGGATGAGGAAGGCCGTTAGGAATCGAAGCGGCACGGCAAGCCACGAAGCAACTGTTGTCGATAGCGCTCCTATCATAAGAATGACGAACCCGAACGGAACCAGGATGCCCGTCAGAGGTACAGCGAGAAGGTTGGCAAGCGCACCGAGAAGAGTGACGCGATGGAAATTGAGCGCCATCAGAGGGGACATGCCGATCTGCAGCACGAGCGTCAGGAAGATAAGTTCCCAAATTCTGAACGCGGCACGCAGTGAGAAAACAAAAGCATCGCCAAAAAATTTAGCCCGAAGGCTGGATGTTTTTGCAGTGAACCAGGCGATAACAGAACGCAGATCGATTCGAAATTGAATAACGCGTGGTGTATGCGCGGCGTCGCGCGTGATATCTCGCCAGGCGCGAAGTCCACGAACGTACGGTTCGACGCTTCGGTCCATCCAGGGAACCGCAATTCCAGCGATACAACCAATCGAAAGAAAGGAAAGCTGAAAGCTGGAATCACGTAGTTCGAGCGGCTGTGCGACGAGAAGAATTAGCGCTGCAATCGCTGCGGAATTGAGGAGTTCAAGTCTGCGGAAGAAATACCCTCCAGTGAGAAGTACGGCGGCCATCAACGAGGCACGCAGGACGGGAGGACGCTGTTCGATGAGTGCAATGTAGCTTGTGAGCGCGAGCAACAGAAACAAGGTAGTCCATCCAATGGAGACACGGCACTTGCGGCCAAGCCAATAAAGGAATACTGCAAACGCACCGACGTGAAGACCGGCTACAACGAGAACGTGAAAGACGCCTGTTTTTTGAAAAGCGACGGACTCATCGCGATCTACAAAAGAACGGTCCCCAAGGAGCATGGCACGGAGAACGCCGGCCACTTGCGGAGAGTCAGGAAATAAGGTGTTAAGTTCGTTCCGAAGAGCACTGCGCGTACGAGAAAGCGAATTTTTTATGGAAAAAGAGGATGACGTCTCTTTTTCCATGAGACTGGCCGAGCGCAGCGTGGCGGTCAGGTCGACGCCTTGTTGTTGCAGATAGGCACGGCGGTCGAACGCGCCTTCGTCGCGAAAGACTTGCGGCAAGTGCGCTTGGGCAACGAAGGCCACTCCGTCACCAACGTGGAGTTGTACGATTTGTGCTGCGTCGCCACGTGGAGAATAGGTGAGGCGTAGACCGCCGGTCGTAGCGAGAGTTATACCTTCGAATTCGACCGCATCAAGTGCGAGGTCGTAACTCGTTCCCCAAGGGTGTTGCGCAGGCTCGTCACGCAAGTGAGCATGCCAACGCAAAGGAGTCGAAAGGTCGATGCGAGCAGAGGAGGCCAGATTTAGAACTTGATCCGCTGGCGCTGGCTGCGAAGCGCACCAGGCGCTGAGCACGCCGAGAACAAGCCATGCGCCAAGCGAAATGCTCATAGCAGAAGTAACGAGAGCTCTCCGCAAGAGAAACAGACTGAGCGCGAGGAGGATCGGTACGCAAACGAACGTGGCAAGAACGATCGCTGAGGAGGTGCAATATCTGGCTAACGGTGAAAACAGGCCGAGTGCGACACCGCCAGCAAATGCGGCAGTGATGCAGACGGCGGGGAGTTTCACGTGCGCAGCCTCAAATGGACGAGCGTTTCGATGTGATGCGTTTGCGGAAAAAGATCAAAGAGCTGAACCGATTTGATTTCGTAGCATGGAGCGTTTGATTTTGCGCCGGCCGGCATGCGCTCGGTTTGAAGAAGAACGGCAAGGTCACGCGCCAGTGTTGATGGGTCGCACGAGAGATAGGCAATTTCAGGCGCTTGCAGTTCGGCAAGCTTTGCGGAAGCCGCTTGACCTAGTCCTGAGCGCGGAGGGTCGAGAACGATCAAGTCAGGCTTTTCGTCAAACTTTTTCAAGAACTCTTCTGTATGAACATTGTGCGAGGTAATGGAAAGACCAGCGGTTTCGGTGTTGGCGCGCAAATCGCGCGTTGCCGCGAGGTTAGCGTCAACACTAACGACACGTTCAAAAGTCTTGGCAAGCGGAAGGGAGAAGAAACCGACTCCCGCATAGAGATCAAGCGCCAGCGAACCTTTTTTGCCGGAGACGATGGCTTGCAACAAATCTTCGATCAAGAAACGATTCACCTGAAAAAAGGACAGGTGGCTTACTCGAAAGTCGAAGCCGCCTGCCTTGTGCGTCAGATAGCCAGGGCCAGACAGTTCAAACCGGTTTTTCTTTTGGTCGAGAAGCAAAAGGCTTTCAAGTTGGGGCAGTGCGTCTTTGAAAAATTTGATCAAAGCCGCTGGGTGCTGCTCGAATTCGTGGAAGGCAACGTTCAGAGCAAGCTTTTCGTCGCGGGAATCCGCGAACGCTTCGATTTCCTGGATTTGTCCGGGAAGTGAATTGGAACGCGTCAATTCCTGGATTTGGTGAAACGTGCGTGCAAGTAGTGGCGAAAGGACAGGGCACTCGTCAATGGGAACGATTTTCGAACTTTCCGGGAGAAAATACCCGATCGCACGCGGCATGGCGGAGCGAACAGCCCATTGTGCCCGGTTGCGATATTCGTAGGGTGCGGCAACATGTTCTTGGATATCGCCTTCCCAGCGAATACCTCCGAGTCGGGACAGAGTTTCCTTTAGAATTTCTTTCTTGAGCCGCGTCTGTTCGGTGGCATCGATGTGCTGGTATTGGCAGCCACCGCAGGTCTTGAAGTGCGAACACTTCGGCGCAATTCGAGTTGCAGCTGGTTTTGTAATTGCGACCGGGTCGGCCCACATGAGTTTTTTCTTCTGCGACTTCAGCGCAACGCGGACTTCCTCGCCCGGCAGCACGAACGGCACGAACACTGTGCGATCGCCTTCGTGCGCGAGGCCGTCGCCGCCATAAACAAGTTTCTCAATTGATACCATAAACTCTTCCGACATTATGCGGCCCCATTCTGCTCCGATTTGCGATGAAAGTGTAGCGCCGATTGCTTTGAGACACGCTAGTGCTGCAAGTAAAAGAGACTCAACCGCGGCAAGCGGAATTCCTCGAGCAACCGCTTGTGTAAATATTGGCGTTCGACTAGGGCAATCTGTTCCGCGCGCATTTTGCCGCGGTACATCGCAAGCTGGCCATCCATTTCGCGCCGAAGACGCAGCAACAGCTCTTCGCCTGCGTGCTGCAATAACGCAGCCTGTATTTTCTCGTCGAGGACCGTTAGACGGCGTTCCAAGTCTTCGAGATCGAGCGCCGCGGGAGAATCTAGTATCGCAGAACATTGCTCCAGGGATTGCGCCGATTCGGTCAATCTAGCCGCCAGTTCCGGTTGTGATGGCAATAAGTGTTTTGTTGCCTCTTCCAGTTGAATGCGATTATTGCGAAAATGTGCCTGCAGCGCTTCGCGCGAAAATGGCTCCGCCTTTTTGGGGCTTTTGGCTGCCGAATGCCCGCCCGCCGCTGCTTCCTTCGCCTCTTCGGCGGCTTCGAGCACGGCATCGGTGCAATATGCGAGACTCTTCATCGGCTTGCTGCCACGTCGCGACCTCGCATGGCTTTCGAATGCACGATCAATTCCTTTAAGGGCTGCTTCGAGCGGAACGCCCGCTTGTTGCCATGCTTCCATGATGGCCCAATCCAGCGGAGAGACGAGCAAATTTGCTCCGCGTTTCTTCCAGAAATATTCTTCGATTTCCGTGAAGTAGTTGAAATAATTCCAGCCGCTCATTAAGGAATCTACTGGCCCGCCTTCTTGTCGGACTTTTTCGGGGCTTCCTGTGGTTGATTTTTCTCCCAAATCAGGCGCAAGCCAGTGAGTGTAAGGAATTCATCAGTACGTTCGATGTGCTTTGAACCTTTTGCGACAAGATTCGCCTGGCCGCCGGTGGCGACAACTTTCACCGTGCCGCCAAGTTCTGCTTTCATGCGTTGCAGCATACCGTCAACCATGTCCACTGCTCCGTAGTAGAGTCCGGCTTGCATGTGAGTGACAGTGTTTGTGCCGATTACCTTTCCGGGGTCTTTGATCTCGACGCGAGGCAATTTCGCGGCACGCGCGAACAGGGCTTCCGAAGAAATGCCCAGCCCTGGGGCGATTACTCCGCCAAGATATTCGCCCTTGGAAGAAATCGCATCGAACGTAATCGCAGTGCCGAAATCCACCACGATGCACGGTCCGCCGTATTGATGAAACGCTGCGACACCGTTGACGATGCGGTCCGCGCCAACTTCCATCGGATTGTCCACAAGCACGGCCATGCCGGTCTTTACGCCGGGTTCGACGAAGAGAGCTTTTTGGCCGAAATAGATTCGAGCCATTTCTCCGAGCGTCCAGTTCACCGGTGGTACGACGGAACTGATGATGATCCCGTGCACGGATTTTGGATCGAGATCTTTGAGAGTGAAAAGATTGCGTGTGAGAACACCGTATTCATCCACAGTTTGCAAGCGTGCGGTCGTCAGTCGCCAGTGCGCGATCAATTCTTCGTCGCGGAAAACGCCAAGTACGCTGTTCGTATTTCCGACGTCTATCGTCAGGAGCATCTAGACGGCCTCTCGCACATCACCTGCAATGACGGTAACGATATTTCCGCCTTCGCGCTCAACTTGCAGCAATCCTTCGGGGCTGAGCCCGACCGTCACGCCTGAATAACTTTCTGCCCCATTCGAAACGCTGACATGCTTGCCGCGCGCGTAGCTGGAAACGGCTTCGAATCGTTGTGTCACGCTCGCGGCTCCTTCGCGCAGAAAACGATTGTAATCGTTCTCGAATTCGCGCAGCAACCGAACGAGCAGTTCCATGCGCGATTGGGCGCGCCCAGTTTGCGCGCGCAGGGAAGTGGCAATTGCAGAGAGGCTCGCCGGAAACTCTTCCTGATTTGCATTGATGCCGATGCCGACGATGACGAACCGCACCTGCGACGGTTCAGCGTACATTTCCGTCAAGATTCCGCCCAGTTTCTTGCCTCCGAGTATCAAGTCATTCGGCCATTTCAAGTCCACGATCAATCCGGTCTGTGCTTGAATTGCCGTGCGTGCGGAAAGACCTGCCATCATCGTAAGAAGTGGCGCCTGGACCGGCGGGATTTTTGGCTTGAGCAACAAAGTGACATAAATTCCCGTTCCGCGTTCTGAATGCCAGACACGACCAACACGACCGCGGCCCGCGGTTTGTTCTTCGGCGAGAACAACTGCACCCTCGGGCTCATCGTTATATCCGAGTTCCATCGCCACGCGATTTGTCGAATCCGTTTTCAAGTAGTGGCAAATACGTTTGCCGAAGACGCTGCCTTTCAAGCGTGCCTTGAGCATGTCCGGTGTAAGCAAGTCGGGGACATTTTCGAGGTAGTAGCCGGTTCGCGGATGGCCTTTGGCGCGAATGCCAAGTTCGCGCAATCGTTGCACCCAACGCCACACTGTCGAACGCGAGACACCAATCTCTCTCGCGATACGTGCGCCGCTGATGACGATCGTTGCGTTTTCGGCCAGTAGCGTTACGAGCGCGGTAATGCGCTGGTCCGTCGCCCCTGGCAAACCTGGTTTTAATTTCGGCATGAACGAACTCGTGCGCGTCCGAGCTTACTTGTCCACGATGCTATCTACAAGCAGGCTCAAGTCAGCAGCGGGTGCGGAGTGCGTGAGCGAACCGGACGAGAGAAAATCAGCGCCCGTTTCCGCATAGGCGCGTGCGTTTTCGAGCGTGATGCCCCCGGAAATTTCGACTAGAACGCTCGCACGCAAACTTTTTGCGAGTTCGGCCGCTTCACGGGCTTCGGCAACAGTCATGTTATCCAGTAGTACGGAATCCGCACCAGCTTCGACTGCCTGACGCAACTCATCCAAATTGCGAACTTCAATTTGCACGGGGAGCGGAGTTCCAAGCGTGCGTGAAGGCGGCTCAGTCTCTTCATAAGCCGTCATCGCAGCGGGACGCGCGTGAAGCGCGGTGTAGGCATGAGCCTGATCGAGAGCTTGTTTCACGCCACCCGCAAGCGCAATGTGATTTTCTTTGAGCAATACCGCGTCATACAGACCGATCCGGTGATTGGTGCCGCCGCCCATTTTAACGGCGTATTTTTCAAGCAAACGAAGGCCGGGAGTAGTTTTGCGCGTGTCGCGAATTCGAGTTTTTGTACCGGCGAGCTGCTCGACGAATTTGTGAGTGAGCGTTGCGATACCACTTAGGTGCGCCAGGAAATTTAGTGCGGTGCGCTCGCCGGTTAGAATTGCGCGAGCGCTGCCGTCCAGATGCAGTAGATCCCGGCTTTTGGGGACAAACTCCGATTCCTGCGCGCGAAATTCGATTTGCATGGTTGGGTCAAGCGTTCGGAATACAGCCTTCGCCAGCGGCAAACCTGCGCAAATCAGATCCTGCTTTGCCATGATGTGGGCATGACCGATGGCGGATGCGGGAATTGTCGCAAGCACGGTTGCATCGCCCGAGCCGACATCTTCGTCCAGAGCGCGTTGGACAAGATCCGAAACGTATTCCGTATTCCAATTCATGTGTGTTTGGCGGACTATGACTCAACTGCCGAGTTGAGACAAGCGGTTAGTCAATTTTTGCAGTTCTATTCTTTGCTCACCCAGCGACGATTCCATATCCTTGATGATTTTTTCTGGAGCCCGGTTTCGGAAGGTCTCATTCGAAAGCTGTTTTTCCTTGGATTGAATTGCCTTCGATAGCCCCTCAATCTCTTTCTTGATGCGCACTGATTCGCCGCCAACGTCCACCACATCCGAATAGGGAATTCGCAGGTCGAACTGGGCTGTTGAGCGCACCGCGGCGCTGGACTGTTCCAGCCGGTCCGCAGAGATATTCAGCTCCGAAAGGATTCCGAGCCGCAAAACTGCATCGAGGTTTGCGATAAGCGATGCACGTAATCCGGCGTCGGCGCTCGAGAACTCAGCCTTTACCTTTTTCTTTGGATCGAGCTTCATCTGCGAACGAATTTCACGGAGCGTCTTGATGACATCCTGCAGGAACGAAAATTCCTTCAATGCCGCCGCGTTCTTCCAGTTTTCCGTTGCAACGGGATACGCATCGAGTGCAATCGACTTCGCGCCCTGTTTTTGCGGAAGCTGATGCCAAAGCTCTTCTGTCAGAAAGGGCATCACCGGATGCAAAAGCCGCAGCGCCGCGTCGAACGCGGCAAACAGATTCTTCCACGCCACTTCGGCCCGCCCGGCGTTTGCACTTTGTAATTCCGGCTTCACCCACTCGATATACCAGTCGCAGAAATCGCCCCAGAAAAATTGATAGATCTGCTGAGCTGCTTCGTGAAAATAGTAAGTTTCGAGAGCTTTATTCGCTGCCTCGATCGTTTCTGCAAGCCGTGCAAAGAGCCAGGCATCGGCAAGTGGAATTTTTCCTGCGACACCATGCGGCGCTTTTGCACGAACTCCCGGAGCTGCGAGCTGTTCCAGTGACGCGCCGGTCTGCTCGTATTTCTCCAGGTTTACGAACAAAAACCGCGCCGCATTCCAGATTTTGTTCACAAACGCGCGAGCGCCGAGCAGCCGGTCCTCGGAGAGCACAATGTCTGTGCCAGGCGCAGCCATAGAAGCCAGGCAGAATCGCATAGCATCCGTTCCGTACTGCAGATTCAGCGCAACTGGATCGAGTCCCGTCCCCTTCGATTTCGACATCTTCTCGCCAGAGCCGGTGCGCACCAGCGAATGTAAATACACGGCGCGAAACGGCACTTTCCCCGTGAAGTGAATGCCGAGCATCGCCATGCGCGCGACCCAGAAAAACAAAATGTCGTAGCCGGTGATGAGCACACTCGTCGGATAATAGCGCTCGAAGTCCGCCGTCTTTTCGGGCCAGCCTAGCGTCGAAAACGGCCAAAGGCCAGAACTGAACCACGTGTCCAGCACATCGGGGTCTTGCTTTAGCTCTTTCGAACCGCACGTAGCACAGGCGCTGGGATCTTCTCGTGCGACAGTCACGTGTCCGTTTTCTTCGCAATACCACGCAGGAATTCTATGTCCCCACCACAATTGCCGCGACAACGTCCAATCGCGAATATTCCGCATCCAGAAGAGATATTCTTGCCGCCTGTTTTCCGGAATCATCTGGATTTCGCCGCGCTCTACCGCCGCCAGTGCAGGCTCCGCCAAAGTTTTCATAGCGCAAAACCACTGGGTCGAAATGCGCGGTTCGACAACAGTCTTCGATCGTTCGCATAAACCCACAGCGTGAGTGTGGTCTACGATTTTTTCCAGCAAACCCTGCTCTTGCAGTTCCGCTACCGCTTTCTTCCGCGCCGCAAACCGATCCAAACCCGCGTACGTGCCCGCATTCGAATTCATGTGCCCGTCATCGGTCATCACGTCAATCACCGGCAGATCATGGCGTTTTCCGACCTCAAAGTCATTCGGGTCATGAGCTGGAGTAATCTTCAATGCGCCCGTGCCGAATTCTTTGTCCACGTAAGAGTCGGCAATGACAGGTATCTCCCGATCGGTCAACGGGAGCTTCACTTTCTTGCCGATCAGGTCTTTGTATCGCTCATCCTCAGGATTCACAGCGACCGCCGTATCGCCAAACATCGTTTCCGGCCTCGTCGTCGCCACAATGATGAACTTGTCCGAACCAACCACTGGATATTTCACATGCCACAAATTGCCCGCACGTTCTTCATGCAGAACTTCCAAATCGCTTAACACCGTAAGACACACTGGACACCAGTTCATCATCCGATTCGCGCGATAAATCAGATTCTCTTCATACAGCCGCACGAATACTTCGCGCACCACGCGCGAAAGCTCCGGTGAAAGCGTGAATTTCTCGCGTGACCAGTCGCAGCTCTCGCCAATCTGCCGCATCTGCCTCTGAATCGTCCCGCCGCTCTCTTCCTTCCATTTCCAGACGCGCTTTACGAACTCCTCGCGGCCCAGATCCCTGTAGTTGATGCCTTGATCGGCTAATTGCCTTACCACAACGCGTTGCGTGGAAATTCCCGCGTGGTCCGTGCCAGGCAGATAAAGCGTGTTGTACCCGCGCATGCGGTGCCAACGCGTGAGGATGTCAATTTCGGTGTGGTCCAGCATGTGGCCGATATGCAGCGAGCCGGTCACGTTGGGCGGGGGAATAACGATGCAGAATGCAGGGCCGGGCGCGCTCGGGTCGGCGTGGAACAGGTCGCCGCTCGCCCAAAATTCCGCCCATTTGCTCTCAATGAGCTGCGGTTCGTACGCCTTGGCGATCTCGCGAGCCATTCTTGAAAATGCTCCTCTCCCCTAACAGGGGCAAACAGGTGCAGTAAACACGTAAAAAGTAATCTTTGACTATACGGGGAGAAAAGAGAGCGCGTCAACGCAGCTCGCGGAAACTTAACAAATGCCAAGTTTTAGAAAAGGGAACTACTTCTTGTTGAGTTCGTCGCGAACAATAGATTCGATGACTGGTTTCAAGAGTTCTCTGGTCATCGCTTGCAGGACGGAAGGATCCATCTTCGAAAGAACTTTAGCCACCAGGTCGTCTACATTTGGTTCGGCAGCAGCAGTCGCTTGCGGCGCTGGCGCGGCCTGTGCAATCTCGGGAGCCGCTTCTTCTACGACGTGTGCGGCTTCTTCGCGTATTTCTTCTACCGCCGCGGCTGGCAGGGAAGCTGCGACTTGCTCAGGCGTCGGGTCCAGCACAGTTTCGGGAACAGCAGCCGCCACTGGAGTTGGGTCGGTCGCAACAGCTACTGCCGTGTCCCAAGTTGCGGCTAGTCTGCTGGCCTTTGCTACTTCCGCATCCCACGGACTTGGCGCCACGCTCATCCAGGAACTGTTCGCAGTTGCTGCGGGCGCGGGAGTCGAAATCTGAACAGGAATCATCTCCTGGACAGGAGTCACAGAAATGAGATCGGGCATCGTTATGGATGCTGGTGACGGAATGTTTTCTTGCGGTTCCACGCGCCGAGTCTCTTCTTCGACGCCCTTGGCCATCGCAGCCGACCAAGTGTCTTCCGCCGCATAGGCTACCTGTCCGTCGCTCGAATTCTGCTCAGCGCCAACTAGTTCTGCTGCCGGTTCTTCCTCTTCCGCTACGCTGTAAGCCGGCTTCGGCGTCGTTTCCGGAATGTTCGCGAACGCTACTTCGCGCCAATCCTTTTTTCCCGCGGGCACGTCATCGTCTTCCAAATCGTTACCGCCGGGACGCCAGGAAGGCCGTGGCTCGTCCTCTTCTTCTTCCGCCACGTCAACTTCCTCATCTTCGGCCGATTTCCAGTCCCGCTCCATGGGAATAGGAGCCACTAACTCGGCGACATCTTGGTCGTCGCCCTGAGATGTTTCGAGCAAACTGCCAAACGCGAGCGGTTGCGAACCCCGATCGATGCTGATCGGTGCAGGCCGCACCGGAATCTCTTCAATTGGTGTCTCCTCAACAATCGGAGACGGAGGAGGCGTATGAAGCGCGAGCGGCTTGAATGCAGGCTCCGCTTTCACTGGCGCCGGCTCTTGTGGCGGAGGTCCTATATTCACTCCCGCACGGGTGAGCGCTGACTTCACCATGGAAATCAGCGGATCGGGCGGCACAAAAGGCTTCTTGAGCACGCCATCCGCGCCAACTCTTTGCGCTTCCTGTTCATCCAGGGGGTCGAATGCGCCTACAAGCAAAATTACAGGGATGTGCGAAAGCGTCGAGTCGTCTTTTACATACTTGCAAACTTCATATCCATTGCGGACGGGCATGAACACGTCAGCCAGAACTAGGTCCGGCTTGATGTCGGAAATTTTGCGAACGGCGGCCTCGCCGTTGCCCACGGCTACAACGTCAATGCCCTGATCTTTAAGGGCAAGCGTGACCATTTTTTGAATGTTGCTGTTGTCGTCCGCAACCAGAATCTTGGCCACTGCAGGTCCTCCGGGAACCCACGCGCCGTATTGCGACCAAACAGGCCCGCAGACACGGTACCACCCTCGTATTGGAGCATTCGGGGAAGGGTGCGTCAACGAGGATGGAACTGTAGTGTGTCGGAAGTAGACACGGTGCGTGCCCAGTTGAATAACTGTCCTATATTCTGCGGACTAAGAGCCCTAAGCGGTAACTTCGCTTACCAGGGTATGATTTTCTTAATTCCTTTTTTCTTCTTGCTCGTGGATTCCTTGCTGTTGTTCGCAGGTGTTTGTGTGCCATCCGCGGGTTTTGCGGCGTCGGTAGTCTGACCTGTCGTCGGTTGCGTGCCGTCTGTTGCAGGTGCTGCCGGATTGGCCGTGCCATTTGCATCAGTCGAATTTCCTGTTGGGGCGGCAGTTGAAGTCGAATCTGCGGGTGGAGCGCCGCTCGCATTCGGATCCGTTGTGGTCGTGCCCGGCTGAGAGTCTGCCGGTGCTTCTACGGTCGACCCGCCGCTTGCGCCGGTTCCTGGAGTCGCCACTTCCACCACCGCAGTATTCGTCGTCGGACTTGAGCCCCCAGCGCCCGCGATGCGCGCCTGGCCACCTCCACCCGTCAAGATATCCGTCACGGATAGATTTTCCGTATCAGGTTGTAGATTTGGCGCACCAGAACGAGCTGCCACAATCATCTCTTTCCCAGGGCCTGTCTTCACCAGTGACATTGGTTTGCTCAACACGCCCGGCTTTGGACGCGGCGCATTCTGTTCGGCCTGCATCCACGCAAGAGCCTTTGGATCCGGCTGCGGTACGGGCACACCAAACGCGACGAGCTTGGTCTTTGCATCTCCCGCCAACGGTGACAGCGGATAATCGCGCACGATGCGCGCGAGGTACACCGCCGCTATTTCCTTCTTTTCGCTCTTTTCAAAAATATCGCCGAGCATCCACAGAGCGCGGTCGGATCTGCTGTAGAGCGGATAGCGTTTCGTGAGCGAAATCAGTCGGCCTGCCGCGGCGCGCCGGTCTGGCTTCACGTAATAGTAGTAGGCAACACGGTATTCGCCCTCGGCAATGATTTCCTGTACTTCGCGCAGGTGTTGCATGGTTTGCGATACCAGCGGATCGTTCGGATACTTTTGCAGGAACGTCTGGAATTCTTCTTCAGCCGCGCGCGCTTCGCTCCGGTCACGGTCCGGCTTTTCCATCTGCTTATAATGCGTCATGGCCACTTGCATCTGGGCGTATGGCGCTTTCGGTAAAAATGGGAAAAAGACGCCGAAATCCTTATAAGCGGCAATGGCCTGCGTCAGATTCGCCGAGCCACCTTCCTTGTAATACGAATCCGCAATGGCCAGTTTTGCATCCGCAAGGTACTCGCTGTCCGGATAGGTGTTGATAAGCGTTTGCAGGGTGAGTCTGCCGACTTCCTGGCGCCCCTTCTTGATGTCTTTCATCGCCCGGTCGTACAGAACCTTATCTGGAGCTACTGAGGTATCCGTGTCGGTGGCTGCAGCTTTTTTCTTGGCGGTGGGCTTCTTAGGTTTATCTGTGTTTTGGGCGAAAGCGGTGGTAGCGAAAAGAAAGGCAACAGCCGTGATGCATGCGAACAGATTGCGGCGCAAACTTCACCTCACCATCTGAATTTGGGTTGTTGCGCCGGCTCCGGGACTGGATTCCCCTCGCGGGTCATTAATTCACCCCAAGCGCAACGTCTAAAGTATAGCCTGAACTGTCGGTCAGGTGCTCAGCTAAAGTTACCCTTTCGGACAGGTCCGGCGAGACTCGCCCCCTGCTGGGATGCGGCATGCAGGTGCTCGGGGTTGCCTATCGCCTGCACGTTCTCCAAGAACTCATCGACTCCACTAGTTCCAAAATGCCATCTGCCCTTAACTCAAGCAGCACTTTTACAACATTGAGACCTAATGTCGTGACTCAATTGAAAGGGACCGGTCTATTCTGAGTCTTCCTTGATGGAGGACGAAATGTGGTCACCCCGCCCAATCCAATACCATTTTCTCGCTTTGGCTAAATGCGCTGCCGCTGTTGCAGCGCTCTTGATGGTAGTCTCTGTCGGAGAAGCGCAAACCGCACCTACGCCAAAGCCTTCCGAATCGGCTGGCGGAGAAGATTCTCCTGACGCCGCACATTTTCTCGCTGCTATCGGCAAATTGAACCAAAAATTCCAGAACGAGAAAAAGCTGCCCCCGCCACGGACGGAAAGCCGCTTGCTGCCGCTTCTGCCTCCATCCACAGTCGGGTTTGTCGCAATTGCGAACTACGGTGATCTTGCGCGTCAGGCTCTTGAGTTCCTCGATCAAGAGCTCAAAGAAGACGCGGAACTTCGCGCGTGGTGGAACCACGGTGAGATGGTCGCCCTCGGCCCCAAGATTAAGGACGGCCTCCAGGGATTTTACGGACTCAACCAGTTTCTTGGCGAGGAAGTCATCGTCTCGGCATCATTGGACACAAAAGATCCTACATTTTTTGCCGTCGCAGAAACTCGCAAACCAGGTCTCAAGAAATTTCTCTCGGATTTGATTGAACAGTATGGAGGCGAAAAAAAAGCAGGAGTCCACGTAATCGACCAGCAGGAACTTGCCACCATGCTTGCCGTCCTGAAGCCAGGGCAGCTTCTTGTGCTCGTGCGGCCTGATTTTGTGGTTGCTTCGGAGGATCTGGCAACCCTGCGCAGTCTTAACGCGAAGCTTAATCAGAAAGCAAGCGCCGGAATACTCACCACGCCTTTTGGGAAACGCGCGGTGAAGGAATATGAAGGTGGCCTGTCCTTCCTTGCGGCAGCCGACCTCCAAACGATCCTGAGCAAGAGCCCCTCAAAGGTGAAAGAAGACGATGGGCTTGAGAAGAGCGGCTTCCGTGATGTGAAGTATTTCATCTGGGAGCACAAACAGCTGGGATCAAAGGCTATCAGCCAATCGGAACTAAGCTTTACCGGTCCACGTCACGGTTCCGCAGCTTGGCTCGCAAAGCCCGGCCCGTTGCCCAGTCTGGATTTCGTCTCACCGGACGCCATCGTTGCCGGTGCGTTTAAGCTCACAAACCCCGCCCAAGTCTTTCAAGAGGTCCAGACCATGTTTCCCCCTGGCCCATCGAGTCCATTCGCATCTCTGCCCCAGGCCGAAAAAGCGCTGGGCCTGAGCGTCAACGACGATCTCCTCAGTCTTCTCGGCGGAGAACTAGCGTTTGAACTCGACTCCATCGCTCCGCCAAATCCATCATGGAAGGCGATGTTCAGCGTCAAAGACGCGGCGCATCTCCAAAAAACATTCACTACTTTGCTGGCTCTTGGCCAAATCAAATCCGAACAATCCGAAGAGGGCCGCATTACTTACTACGCGCTACAGATTCCATCCGGCCCAAAGCCTTACGAGATCGACTACGCATTCCTCGACGGCTATCTCATCGCGGGTACAAGCCATACAGCGGTTGCGGAAGCGGCAAAACTCCACAGCTCTGGCGGATCGCTTGCCAAGTCTGCGAAATTCCGTACCGCTCTTCCTCCCGGCCGTTCGTCCGAAGCCTCTATGCTGTTCTACGACGACCCCGTCGCCGTTGCGAAATTGCAAATGATGCGCCTTGGTTCCGATTTTGCAAACGCGTTCGCGCAGACAAAAGGAGATACCGCGGGCTCAATCTTTTGTCTTTACGGCGAAGACTCCGCCATCAGCGAAGCTAGCAGCAGCGGCGCACTCGACATCGGCGGAGCATTGGTTGTCGCCGCAATCGCCATTCCGAATCTGCTGAAGTCAAAAATTGCCGCGAACGAGGCAAGCGCCGTCGGCAGCCTTCGCACTGTTACTAGCGCTCAAATTATGTATTCCTCGGCTTATCCGAAGCGCGGTTTTGCCCCAAACTTGGCCAGGCTCGGCTCTGATCCCAATGGCAACACCACGGAGTCCCCTCTACACGCCGGTTACATTGATGCATCGCTCGCCGGCCCAAGCTGCACCGCTGACTCCTGGTGCACAAAATCCGGCTACATGTTTCGTGTCAATGCGTTCTGTAAGGAAGGGAACTGCACTCACTTTGTAGCAGTGGCTACCCCGTCGAACGACAACTCCGGCTCAAGAAATTTTTGCGTCACCGATGACGGCGTGATCCGCTATCAGCTCGGCGGCCCACTTACCGAGCGCGTCGCCATCGCCGAATGCAAGAAGTGGGCGCCGCTTCAGTAGTCGAGCAGCCTACTTGCGCTCTTCGCTGGCTCGCGCAAAGTAGCCACTCTTCGTGCGGATCTTCACGCCTTCCTGTCTGGGGCGGACTACGATGCGCCGAAAGCTCTCATCCTTCATCGGATTAGTCGGATAGTAGGAAAGTGTGTACGAAGTCCGGAGTTCTTCGGCTATCTGCTGAAAATACTCATGCGGGTCCATCGCTTTTCCGTCAATGTGCGCGCCGCCTGTATCTTTTGCAAGCCGGTCCATCACTTTCATTCCATACTTGTTTCGGGCCGTTAGCTCGCCGTGCTTCCCCGTGTCCGTATATCGGATTGTGTAGACGAGAACGTTTTCCGACTGTGCCGTTTCAAGTGTCGTCATCATGTCGTTCGAGCTGGAATTGTCTTCTCCATCGCTGAAAACCAGCAACGCCTTCCTACCCGCCTCGTTACGCAGCTTTTCCACGACTGAGTAATAAATCGAATCGTAGAACGCAGTGCCGAGGTCGCGGTCTTCTTTCGGCCCTAACTCAGGGAAATGCCTTGAACTTTTTTCATACTCTTTAAGGTGCGCAATGACTTCCTCGCCGGATTGCGTGAAATCGCTCACTAGTCGCAAATGATTGTCAAAACAAAGCAGGAACACTTTGTCGCGCGGCCCGAGTACGCGCTTCAGAAAAACTTCGAGGTCTTTTTCGTGCTTCTTGGAAAAGTGCTCTTGGCTGCCGCTGGCGTCCACAGTCAGCCCGAGCATTAGCGGAACGTCACTGCTTTTCGCGAAAAACGCGGCCTTCTGGGGAACGGAGTCTTCGAATACATCCACGTCATCCTGCGTCAGCTTGTCCAACAGCGCGCCGCGCGCGTCACGCGCAGTAAAGCTCACACTGACCAAATTCACATTAGAGCGAATCGGCGTGGCGTCCTGCCCACGCACGATCGCAGCATACGCGCAGCAGAAAAGCAGCACGCTCCGCGAGATTGCTCGCAAGGCGCTCACTGCGGATGCTGGTCCTCATCTATTCCACGCGTATCGAGCAGCACCATGTGGAAGATGCTTCCTTGCCCGTCTTGCTCAATGCTTACAATATGCTGTTTGCCGTTTGTGCCAGACTTGTAAACTATTCCGCCACCGTCGGGAGTGGTATCGTCGTCGCAGGTCAGCGTATCCCGGGACTTCTTTGTATCCTGCGCATCAGACTTCTTTGCGTTGTGGCTGCAGTCCAGAACCTTGCCGTACTTCGCAAGCGCCTTTTGATAGAACGCCGCAACCTTCGCCTGAGAGTCTGTTGACTCCATTTTCAGGACCACCAATTTGAAGCCGAACGTTTTGCCCCACAAACCGATATTTGCGGATGGCGACTCTCCCTTTTCATCGCTATGCGGCTTCGCCCCCGGATAAATGGGCAACCCAATCTCTTTTTCGGATACTTGGAGACGGAAGCGAATTCCCGCGTCAGTGTCCTTTGAAGAGCCGGTTTTATCTGGCGACTTTTGCGCTTTCACGCCGATGCCCACCTGCAAAAAAACCGCTGCGCAGAAAAGGCAAGCCCCAAGACGATAAGTCTGGATTCGAGTCATAGAACACACTCCTTCCTGCAATGGAGATACGCAATCTGCACGGAAAAGTTCCTCTTTGGCCTGTTCGAACACCTTCCATTGGGCTTCCCCTTGCTCCCTCCGTACGGTAGAGTGCCAAAGTTCGATCCAAGGAGGCTAATTGCAAATGAAACGTGCTTTTGCTTCGTTGTTGCTGGCGGCGGCCATGCCGATTTCACTCGTCGCTCCGGCACATTCCCAAAACACGGAACAGGTCGCCAAGACTTCACTAAAAGTTGGCGATCATGCTCCGGACTTTACTCTTCTCAGCGACCAATGGAAGACCGTAAAGCTCTCGGACTTCCACGGCAAGAAAAATGTCTTTCTTGCTGTTTATGTTCTCGCGTTTACCGGTGGTTGAACGAAGCAACTTCAGGCGGTCCAGGCTGGACTCGCTTCCGGTAAGATCGATTCGAACGATACGGTTGTTTTCGGTGTAAGTATGGATTCCCCCGCGGCAAACGCCGCATTCGCCAAGCAGATCGACGTAAAATTCCCGCTTCTCAGTGACATGAACAAGAAAATGCTCAAGGACTACGGCATCCTGAAGGGATACGACGTCCAGAGCGAAACCTATCAGTGGGCGCAGCGCGCGAACATTGTGATTGATAAAGACGGTATCGTTCAGCACATCGAAGAGGGCGATAGTGCCGTTAATCCGAACAACGCGCTCTCCGTTTGCACGGACCTGCACAAGAAACAATCCAGCAAGTAGCTGCTGCTTCTGCCACTTACTGCCGAATATGAATGATTTGTAACACCTGAACGCGCGGTTTTCACTAAACTGAGAAAGCCGCGTCGTTCAGGGGGCGCGCCTCGTTCATGGACAAAAAGAAATTTCTCTTCGTTTCACTTTCCGGCTTGATCGGCGACATCGCTTGGCAAGTCCTCAAAGAAGGCCATGACGTCCGGTATTACATAGACAACGAAAAGGAGCGCGATATTGCAGACGGCTTCGTCCCCAAATCGAATGATTGGGAAAAGGACGCGAAATGGGCCGACATCATCGTATTCGACGATACGCTTGGCCAGGGTGCAAAGGCGAAAGCGTTGCGTGAGACGGGAAAACCGGTCATCGGCGGCACGCCGTATGCCGACAATCTCGAAGACGATCGCTCTTTTGGCCAGGAAGAACTTAAGAAAGCCGGAGTCAATATCATCCCTTATGAGGATTTTGATTCCTTCGATCCAGCAATCGAGTTCGTAAAGAAAAATCCCGATCGTTACGTCATTAAGCCCAGCGGGGAAGCACAAAACGTCAAGCGGCGCCTCTTCGTCGGCGAAGAAGAAGACGGCGAAGATGTCATTCGCATGCTCGAGGCTTACAAAAAAGCCTTCTCCGACGAGATCAAAGTCTTCCAGTTGCAGCGCCGTATCAACGGTGTCGAAGTAGCCGTCGGCGCCTTCTTCAATGGAAAAAAGTTTGTCACGCCCATCAACATCAATTTCGAACACAAAAAACTTTTCCCTGGAGAAGTGGGCCCCCCCACCGGCGAAATGGGCACCGCCATGTTCTGGAGCGAGCCAAACGCTCTCTTCAACCGTACGCTCCTCAAAATGGAGTCAAAGCTCGCGGAAGAAGGCTACGTCGGCTATATCGATCTCAATTGCATCGTGAACGGCAACGGAATTTACCCTCTCGAATTCACGTCGCGCTTCGGCTATCCGACCATCAGCATCCAGCAGGAAGGCATGCTCACGCCGATCAGCGATTTTTTCTGGGAACTCGCTACCGGCGCCGAACCCAAATGGCGCACTCGCAGCGGCTTCCAGATCGGCATTCGAATCGTCGTTCCACCGTTCCCCTTCGACGATGAGCCAACTTTTGAGTCCTTTTCCAAAGACAATGCCATCGTTTTCAAACGCGGCACGCCCGAACAGGTCCACATTGAAGACGTAAAACAAGTGAACGGTCAGTGGCTCATCGCGGGAACTTCCGGAGTCGTACTCGTGGTAGTCGGCATCGGGCAAACAATGAAACAGGCCCAGGCGCAGGTCTATTCCCGCATCAAAAACGTTTTGATCCCCAACATGTACTACCGCACCGACATCGGCGACCGCTGGGCCGAAGACTCCGACAAACTCCACAACTGGGGCTACCTGCGTTAATTTTCGCAAGGGCCTCTGAATCGTATATTCTTCTCAATCGAAAACTGGAGAGTGCCATGGTGTCCATGAATCGGCGCAATTTCTTGGGAACAATTTCCGCGGCATGTGCAGCCGAAATGATTGCAGGAGATTTTTCCAGTCTCGCTGCCGCACCACAATTGCCTCACATCGTTTTCCCAACCGACTCGCGTTCCCGCATCGCCATTTCCGCATGGGCTTTTCGCTCCATTATCGACGCTCCGCAAAACGACGAGCGCGACGCAAAACTCCCCGCGATGGATATGAAAGATTTCGCCGCCCACGTCCGCGAAAAATTCAACATCACCAACATCGAGCCCTACAATCGCTACTTCCACTCGCTCGAACCCGCCTATCTCGACCAATTTCGCAATGCACTGGAAAAAAGCGGCACACACGCGGTCAACGTTGCTGCTGACATGGAAACCAGTTACTTCGACGCAGATGCTGATACTCGCGCCAAATCTGTTGCCGAAGCCAAAAAGTGGATTGACGTTGCCGTCATCATCGGCTCGCCCAGCGTACGTACTTCCATGTCATCCGTAAAAAACGCACCCAATCTCGACCGCGCAGCCGAAAGTCTCAAACCCGTTGCGGACTACGCCGCTTCAAAAAACGTCGTCGTTCATCTGGAAAACGACAATCTCATCGCCGAAGACGCCTTTTTCATCGAGAAACTCGTCCGCCGCGTGAATCACCCCTACGTCCACACGCTACCCGACTTCGGCAACTCCTACGGCTCAGGCGATCCCGTTTTCGCCGCGCGCGCCGTAAAAGCACTCTTCCCGCTCGCTTACGCCATCTCCCACGTCAAACCGACGTCAACCACGGCGCAAGGAAAGGAAATGCAAGTAGACATCGCAGGCGCTTTCGCCGCAGCCAAGGCCGCCAACTACCACGGTTACTTTTCGATGGAATACGAAGGCAAGGAAGAAATCCACGCGGCGACTGCGAAGCTCATCGAGCAATCGCTCAAACTCATTTAGTCGCGTCGCAGACTTTTCGAATGGAAAGACCACATCGCAATCAGCAATAGAACAAGCGCGTAGTCCAGCCCATAACCCAGCGTCGTAACGTGATCGACCCAGTTTGCGTGCTTGATCGTGGCGTCTTTAATCGTCAGGAAGCGTTCTTCAGATAACAGGCCACTCGAAGGAAGAATCGTATAAATAACGTTCTTGATCCAGCGCCACGCAACATTGCTCACGGGCCGACCCGTTGGCTGAACGATCAAGATCACCAATGCGATTCCGGTCGTAATTCCCCAGGCGACAATCGGATGCATCACCGTCACCAGGGCCATGGCCAGTGCTGCATAAATGGAATACCGCACCAGCGGATAGAGCAGCAACACCCACGGTGCGGAGTGAATCTTCTGTCCGCCAATCAACGCAAGCAAATAGCTTAGGGCGAACATCATCACAATGTATGCAGACATCAGCAGCATTACGCCGAGAAATTTCCCGAGCAAAAATTGCCACCGTTTCACCGGACGCGCCATTACCGCCAGAATCGTTCCACTCTTCATCTCCGTCGCAACGGAATCCGCCGCTGCCCACGCTGCCAGCAAACTTCCAAATCCGCTCGTGAAAATCAAAATTACAGAAACAATTTCCAGGACCATGGACTGCGCCTGAGCCATATTGCCCACGCCCGCCATCGCCTTCGCGCCGAGCAGTGGCGTCATCATCAAAAGCAGTCCGCACGTGAACAGAATGGCCACTACAATCAAAATCTTGTCGCGCAGAAACGTTCCGAACGTGTTAAACGCAATCGCTCGAAAAATCATGACGGATTCTCGCTCCCCACAAGCTGCATGTAGAGATCTTCCAGCGAACTCTTCAGCGGATGCAGGCTGATGACATCCGCCCCAGCCACCCACAACTGCTCCGCTAATTCTCGTTTGCGCTCAAGCGGCAATGTAATGCGCACCCCGTGCGCCATCTGCTCGATGGTTGCACCCCACTCCCGAAGTCGTGGTTCAAGCTCCGCTGGCAATCGATCGGCAATCACCTCCGCTTTGTCCCCGGCCCCTAGCAGACTCTGCATCGCTCCTTCTCGCACCAATCGTCCACGATTGATGATGATCGCCTTGTCGCAAATCTGTTCTACTTCTGACAAAATGTGTGAACTCAAAAAAATTGTCTTTCCTGCCGCCTTCAGTGAAAAAATCAAATCCCGCACTTCCTTGCGGCCTGCGGGGTCCAATCCCGATGTCGGCTCATCCATAATCAACAGCTGCGGATCCCCAAGCAGCGCCTGCGCAATTCCAATCCTTTGCACCATTCCACGCGAATACTTTCCAATCTTGAGTTTCTCGTAACCGTTAAGCTTAACTTTGTTCAGCAGATCGATGCTCAGCGCTTCCATATTTTCCTTCGGCACTCCGGCAAGCTCGGCATGGAATCGCAAGAGTTTCACCGCGTTCAGATGCTTGTAGAACGCAAAATTTTCCGGCACGAATCCAATTTGCTTCTTTGCGCGCACATCACCGGGTTCAAAACCAAGCACTCGTACATTTCCCCAATCCGCGGAATGAAATCCCATCAAAATACTGATGCTCGTTGTTTTACCAGCTCCGTTCGGTCCCAGGAACGCGCACACTTCTCCCGCATTCACGGAAAACGAAACATGCGTCAGCGCCGGCACTTCTTGTCCTGCCAGGTGGCGCCGGTAAACCTTCGTTACGGAATCAAACTCAATGGCTGTTGTCATCTGGCGTTGTTCCGTTCGGTGGCTGAAAAATATTTTCCGGTTTGAGCCCAAGCTCAAGCGCCAACTTAATCTCCATAGATTGGTCGACGCCTGTGCTTGCCGACTTCACCTTCCCATCTTTTTCCACGATGAACATCGTCGGTATTGCTTCCACGGAATACGCTTCCGCGGTGTCATGTCCCAGGTCTAGCAAAACCGGAAAGGGAAGTTTCGCCTTCGTTGCATAGGCTTCCGCCGATTCGCGGTCGTCATCAATACTGATCGCAAGTACTTCAAAATCTGAATCTTCTTTGTGATATTTCTCGTAAAACTGTTTCAGTTCCGGCAATTCCACTCGGCAAGGCCCGCACCAGCTCGCCCAATAACTGATGACCACTTTTTTCTTCCCGCGGAACTCCGCCATCGAAACTTTATGGCCTTCCAGCGAATCCAGAGAAAAATCAGGGGCGGATTTGCCACGCATCGTGGCAGCGGAGTCGTGATCTGCCAACGCGCGCTCAATTTTTTTCGCTCGCCACGTGATAAATACCGTGAAGAGAACCAGGGCCACGAGCGCCAAAACCTGAAGTGGCGTCAGTTTCCGTAACATGGAGGGCAAGAGTATACAGGATTATGTTTGGAGCCGAGTGAAGCGAATCAAAAAGAAGGTAATTAGCGCGGCGATCAGTCAGCCGTTGTCAACTCGACCTGTGAGGAAGCAAAGAGCCTCGCGCCTGCCAGTGGCGATTGATCAATCACCGTGCCATGTGGCCACTGCGGTGCCGAAACCCCATTTATCTTCCGCTTGATACCGGAAGCTTCGAGCCGTCGCTGCGCTTCCTCTTCATTCAATCCAACCAGATGCGGCATGACAAAAGAATTTTCATGCAGCCCGGCTGAAACAAGAACGTCCACGCGCGGAGTCGCAGCTCCTGCGCCCGGCTTGGGACTCTGGATCACAACCGTATCAACAGCCTGATCCGGCATCGCTAGATTCGAAACTTCGCCTACCTGCAAGCCGCCGCGCAACAATTCAATGCGCGAAACGCGCAGCGAATTACCTTCTATCGCAGGAATCTGCAACTGCCGCTGCCCGAGACTCAATACAACGTGCGCCTGCTGCGAAACTTTCATCTGCATCCCGGGGGGAGGCGTTTGCCGTACCACCGCGTTCATCGGCTGCTCCGAATAAACATGATCCGCCACGCGCAAACCCAATCCCTTTGAGCGCAGCATACTTCCCGCCTCGCTCACATTCTTTCCCACAAGATTCGGCATGCTCACTTCGCGTCCGTGAATCGCAATCCGCATCGCCGTGATCGCGCTCAGAAACGCAGCGGCAGCCAAAATGAAAACAAGCAGCGACATTCGCGCTGCCCACTCAAGCCGCTCCTTCAATCCCTCGACAAAGGATTGCCCCTGCTGTGTTGACCAGGGCGATTCATTCGAGCTAATCGGTTGTGGATCGTCGCTCATGTTCCTCGAACGTCCGGCATCTACTTCTTCACCAGTGGCGGCGCAGGATAATCCGGCAGCTTATCTTTGCTGGTATCCGCACGTTTCACCTGCAATTCGTCAAAGAGCAAAGACGGCGAAATCACTGTCGTCGCAACTCCGCCAAGCCGGTTGCTGACAAGAGGATCATTTCCTGCCGCGCTCAAATCACTTCGCAACGCGCGAATGTCTAGTTCGCTGAAAACGGCTCCGCGAACGAGTTCCTCGTGTCCGTCCTTGGCATAAACTCGGTAAAGCAGGCGTGGCGCAGATCCGCCCATCGTTACCACCCGATAGCCGAAGGCCTGCCCTTGCGTGCTTGCTCGTTCAGTCATCGCCTTCTTCAAATCGTCCAGCGATTTTGCTTCGGAGCTCTTCAGCAGCAGCACGCCTAGATTCGGTCCCGGTGGCGTCGCGGGTGCTGCGCGTCCATGGCCATTCGAAGAAGGGAAATCACGAATCGGCTGCCGTCCCAACAGGTAGTTCGTCAGTACGCCCTTGTCGATGACATCGACGGCTTGCGAGCGAACGCCTTCCGAATCCACTTCATATCCGCCGACCACGCTCTTGCCCTGAAACTCCTTCATCGTCGGATCATCGATCACGTCAATGAACGTGGGCAGTACTCGTGACTTATAACTCGTCGCAAATCCGCCTGTGGTGCGATTGGGCGCGCCGAGCTGCGGCTTGCGTCCCAGTACATTGCCGCCTATCAATCCGGCAATTACGTCATCCGCGGCATCCGCTTCGAACAAAACCGGCCCGCGATACTCTTCGTCCACGATCGGCGCGTCGCGTAAAGCTTTCAGCGTGTCCAGCGCTTCCCGCGAGTACTGCAGCAGCTTCTCGCGTGTTGGCAGTTCTTCGTATTTCGCCACCGTCCAGGCAGGTGACCGCGCCAGCCGCATTCCGTCCGGCGCTTGCGTGGACGCAGAAAGCTGCACGCTGTATGTATTGCGCCCCGTGCGAGTTACCGTGCCTTCCGAATTCACAAAGTATTCGTTCAACAGGGAAAAGCGCGCGAAAGCGGAAAGCGATTGAATATCGGGATAGGTTCGATACAAATTCGTCGCATCTTCAAGCGATTTTTTCCAGCCCGCTTCATCCACTCTCAAGGAAGCAATCGGCTGCACAAGAGCCACCACCGGCGCCTTCGCGAAGTCATCCACGGGATGCTCATCCGCCGTAAATTGCTTCAGCGTGGATTGCTTCTGCGTCAGCGCCTGACCCGCTTCTTTGTAAGCCTCGTCTGTCGCCAGCCAGATCTGGTGACGCAGTGCAATCGGATCGTTGTCCAGCGGAAGAATCGTTGTCTGCCCCATCCCCTCGCTGTAATAACTGTCCTGCTTGTAATCGCCAATACGCACAACAACTCGCATCAAGCGCACATGCACCTTTTGATTTTCCCGCAACGCACCAAAAGCTGCTTCTGTGATGAATTCTTCGACGTCGCTCACGCGGTATTCTATGTAATACGGCGCGGCAACCTGATCCATCTTTAGCTGTGCCTTGGAACGCTCAAGCTCCGTTAGCAACGCTTCGAGCAACGGATCGCCATTCGCCGCCGCATGCGCCGACGCCAGTGATTTTGCAACCTCCGCGTCGTCCGCTGGTTCAGCCTTCACGCGTGGCGCAACAAATCCCGCCAACGCAAATCCGAGTAAGCCGCTGAGAATCACGTGGCGAAGTTTCATGGCTTCACCTCAGGCTTGGCGGCGTCTGCCTTCATCGTCTTATCCTCAAATCCCGGCGGTGGAAGCAGCGGTGGTCGTTCGTGTTCATGCGCCCGCTTTTGCACTTCCATCTCGGAAAAAAGCATCGCCGGCGCGGCAGCAGAAACCGGGACGTTTCCGCTTTCCGCTCCGCAAACGCCGTTGAACACATGTTCCTGGTCGCTGGTTGTCATGATTCGCGTCAGCGCTGCTAGCGGCGTCCCAACAATATCCACGCCACGCACTAGTTCGTCCGGTCGTCCATCGGGATAAACCTTGTAAACAATCACGGGCAGCACCTGAAACGCTTGCGGCAACGAGCGCGTTGTCAGTGTGAATCCGCCCTGAATGTCGTCGAAATAAAGTCCATACGGCTTATTCTGCTTCTTCACTTCATCAATCAATTTTTGCCGCATATCTTTTTCTGGGACAGTCTGTGTCGAAGTCACAATCAGGTTTCCTTGCCGTCCCGTCGGCATCAGCCCCGGCTGATTGCGCCCGTGTCCGTTCGATTGCTCGAACCCTTTAATCGGCATGCGCGACATCAAGAAACTCTTCAGCACGCCGTCTTTGATCACTTCCACGCGCCGCGCAGGCACCCCCTCATTGTCGTAGCTGTACGTTCCGGCGAGTTTTACTCCGGCAAGCTCGCCCAGCGTTGGGTCGTCCGCTACGCTCAAAAATTTCGGCAGCACTTCTTGCCCCACCTTTTTTGTAAAAGTCTGCCCTTCGTCTTCATCCTTTTGCCGATGGCCCTCTAAACGATGCCCAAGCACCTCATGGAAGAAAACCGCAGCTGCGCGCCCGCTAAGTAACGCCGGCCCATCATACGGTTCCGCAACGGGAGCTTTCCGTAGCGCATTCAAGTCCGTTGCCATCTTCTCGATCTTTTCCGTCAATTCTTTCTCACTAGGCAGTCCCGCTGCGGAAGGCGCCTGAAAAGTTTCTACGCGCAGCAGGTCCATGCCGTCGTCAGCGCGCGTCTGCGCTTCCATTACCAGGCGCGTCGAATTGCTCGGCGAAGTAATCGCCGTTCCTTCACTGTTCACCATGCGCTCATTCGCGCTCTGCACCTGTAGCACGACCGATGCAAAGTACACGTCCGGATATTTCCGGAACTCTCCCGACAAACGCCGAATTTCCCCTTCCCATGCGGATTTATCGAACGGCGGCACCGTCAATGCTTCGCCCGTATGCTGAACCGGACTCTCTTTCGAAAAGTCTGGCGACTTGTCTTCCTCTTCCGCGCGGACCGCTGTATTCGTCTTTACATTCAAAAACGTAGGTCCCGCCCGCTTGTACGCACGATCCGTCAATTCCCACAACACACGCGCAATCGCGTCCTGATCGTCTCCGAAGGGAAGCGTTCCCGAGCTGATTCCGCTCGCACGTGCTTGCCCGTGTGTATTGTCCAAAGCCGGCGATCCAACACGCATCGTTACATCTGCCTGCCTCCGCTGCACCGCTGTATTCGTCAGCAGACTTCCATACGCGCCGACTAAAATCGTCAGGTTTTGGTCATAAACCGTGTAACTCAGAAAGTAAGGAGCCGGATCGGTTTTTGCGAGCCCCGCTGTTGCCCGTGCCAATTCCGTCTGCATCGTCTTTAAAACCACATCCGATACCGCCGCGGCATTTGCCGGGGAAGATTCGTGCTTGGCCCTCGTGTCCGTGTCGGTTGCAAACGTCAGCGGCGATACCATCAGTTGCGCCGTTAGCGCAAAGCACCCAAGCCCGCGCAAAAATTTCATCCCGCGGCCGGTCTCACCGCGATGAAAACCTACAGAGTGGTCGATCATGAAAGGGAGGCTCCATTACTGCGATACGTCATTAGATGCAAACCGTGATTATGAATGACGGGAACTTGCCGCGCAATTCAGACTTCCCCGAAACGTTCCCCAGGTGCGATACGCGCCCCATTCCCAAATTCCTGTGCCGAAACTTGCTTGCGCCCTTCTAGTTTGACGTACTCCAGCCGAAAGAGGCTGCCCCCGCCGCAAACCACGCTCAAACTCTTTCCATCCCAAACAAGCGAGCCGGCTTCCAGTTCCGGCCTCTTTCCGTCGATCGGCACACCCTGCAGTTGGCAATTTTGTTTTCGAAACCAGGTGTGAATCCCCGGCCACGGCGTAAATGCCCGTTGCTGATTAAAAATCTCCGTCGCGCTCCGCGACCACCTTGTCAAGCCATCCTCTTTCTTCAACATCGGCGCCATCGTCGCCGCCGCATGGTCTTGCGTATGTACCTTCAGTGAGCCATCCGCCAGCCCGCGCAGCGTCTTCTCCATCAACGGCGCTCCAGCCGCCGACAATCTTTCGCTCAATTCCGGAGTCGTCTCCATAGCTCCAATCGTAAGCTCTTCCTGCAGCGCAATTTCGCCTGTATCCATCCCCGCATCAATCCGCATTGTCGTCACGCCGGTCTTCGTCTCGCCGTTCGCGATCGCCCACTGGATCGGCGCCGCCCCTCGATACTTCGGCAAAAGAGAAGCATGCAAATTGATCCATCCCAGCCGCGGAATATCCAGAAGCCGCGCCGGTATGATTTGTCCGTACGCGATAATCACAATCGCGTCCGGAGCAATTTCCCTCAAAACTTTTTCGGCCTCGGGCGCGCGGATTTTCTCCGGCTGATGCACAGGAATTCCCGCCGCCAATGCCACCTGCTTCACGGGAGAAACCACAATCCCTTGCGCGCGCCCCTGCGGACGATCCGGCTGCGTAATCACCGCTGTAATCTCAAAATCCTTCAATGTCAGGAAATGCTTCAGGCAGGGAACTGCGAACTGTGGTGTCCCGCAAAAGACGATCCGCATCACCGGCAAGGAAAACCTTTCCGGCGGTTACCACTCGCCTTGTTTGCGCAGCTTCTTGATTTTCCGCTTGATCAAATCTCGCTTCAGCATGCTCAGGTGCGTCAAAAACAAAATCCCATTTAGATGGTCAATCTCGTGGCAAAACGCCCGCGCCAGCAAATCTTCTCCGCGTATTTCAAACGATTCGCCTTTCGCGTTTTGTGCCTTCACCGTCACAAACTGCGGCCGCACCACATATCCGCGGAATCCCGGTATCGAAAGGCATCCTTCTTCCTCTCGCTTTTCGCCTTCCGCGTGAATGATCTCCGGATTCACTAGCACAATCTTCGCTTCCGGATTCTTTCCGCTCGTCACGTCCACAACTGCCACGCGAAAGCTTTTCCCGATCTGCGGCGCCGCAAGCCCCACGCCCTGCGCCGCATACATCGTCGCAAACATGTCCTCGATAAGTTCTTCCAGTTCCGCATCAAATTTCGTTATCGGTTTTGTCGACTTTTCCAGGACCGGATCGCCGTACTTCACCACATTATAAATCTTGCGTGGCGGCGCAGCGGGTTCGGGCGTGGCAGCTACTGCTTCAGAACTGGGCAATTTGTTGGGCATAGCCTTCGAAATTTCTCTTCATCTCCGTCAGCGAATCTCCACCAAATTTTTGCAGAAAAGCATCCGCCAGCACAAGCGCGACCATTGCCTCGCCCGCCACTCCCGCCGCGGGAACCACACACCAATCCGAACGCTCGTACGCCGCCGAAACCGCTTCCTTCGTCACCATATCCGCCGTCTTCAGCGCGCGCCGCAATGTCGAAATCGGCTTCAGATATCCACGAACAATCACGTCTTCGCCATTCGTAATGCCGCCTTCAAGCCCACCTGCGCGATTCGAACTCCGCAAGAATCTCTTCGCGGCCTTGTCATACGAAATTTCATCCTGAACTTCGCTCCCAAACGAACCCGCCGCCAAAATCCCCGCGCCAATTTCCACGCCTTTCACAGCCTGAATACTCATCACCGCCTGCGCCAGCCGTCCATCAAGCTTTTCATCCCATTGCGCGTGCGAACCCAAGCCCACCGGGACGTTGTGCGCCACAATTTCAAACACGCCGCCCACCGTATCGCCAGCCTTCAGTACCGCATCCACTTCCGCCTTCATTTTTTCCTGCAGCGCCGAGTCCACGCATCGCAGCGGTGATTCCAAATCTACACAAATCTTCTTGATCTCGTCCCAGCTCGCCTGCCGCTCTAGCTTGTGATGCCCCACCTGAATCGTGTGACTCGCAATCTCCATCCCAAATTCTTTCAACAGTTGCCGCGCGAACGCCCCCGCCGCGACGCGCGCCGCCGTTTCCCGTGCGGAAGCACGCTCCAGCACATACCGCGCATCATGAAAATCGAATTTCTGCGAACCCGCCAAATCCGCATGACCTGGCCGCGGCGCCACTAATTTTTTCGCCGGCGCATCGTCTTCCGAATTATCTTCCACCGGTAGAATCTTTTCCCAATTCGCCCAGTCACGATTCTCAATTCTCAGAGCGATCGGCGCGCCAATCGTCTTTCCGTGTCGCACGCCTGCAAAAATATCCGCACGATCTTTCTCAATCTTCTGGCGCCCGCCGCGTCCATAACCCAACTGCCGCCGGTGTAACTCGTGATTGATCGCCTCCACATCCACAGACAATCCGGCAGGCAGCCCCGAAACAAACGCCAGCAGCGCCTGCCCATGCGATTCCCCCGCGGTGTAATACCGCAACATTTCTCCGTGTTCCTCCGAATTTGTAGCGGCGATTTTACATCGCCGACTTCCTAGCCGCGTCAAACGCTGGACTTGAAACTATTCAGTCTATCTTCCTCCCCTTGCACCGTCCACCAAAAGCGCACTACGCGGCAAATTTTCGCTCCGCACCTTTGCTTGACGCATCGCTCACCGCGCAGTTACGCTTCCTGCCAGAGCTTTTCTGCGTTGCATGTCGCTCGCTTCGCAGAAAGCCTTCCGGATCAGGTGCAAGTGGCCGACACGCCATTTCAGGTGACGGGACAACAACCGAGGTGGGAAGACAAAATCTCGGTTTTTGACGTGCTATCCAATAGCGCGTTGCAGTTCGTCGCCAACGTTCAGGAATATTCTTACCTCGCTGCCCAGTCGCTCGCCAATCTTCTCCGCGGCCCGCACTATCTCCAGGATATTCTCGATCAAATGGACGATATCGGCGTCGGCTCTCTGCCGATCGTCCTTCTCACCGGATTCTTCATCGGCGTTGTCATGGTTTTGCAAACCGGCTCGCAATTCACTCGCTTCGGCCAAACCGCGCTCACTGGCGATATCGTCTCCATCGCCCTTGTCCGCGAACTCGGCCCCACGCTCACTGGAATTTTCGTGGCCGGTCGCTGCGCCGCCGGCATCGCTTCCGAACTCGGCTCCATGCTCGTCACAGAACAAGTGGACGCCATGCGCGCTATGGGCACCGATCCCAGCCGCAAGCTCGTCACGCCGCGCGTCCTCGCCGCGCTTTTGATGCAGCCTCTGCTCACTGGTCTCGCCGATTTCGTCGGCCTCCTCGGCGGCTGCGCTGCTTCGGTCTTTTCTCTCCGCCTCAGCGCCGTCGAGTTCTGGACCCGCGCTATTCATGCTCTCGAATTCGGCGACATCATGCAGGGCATGATGAAACCCGTTGCTTTCGGCTTCATCCTTGCCACAGTTGGTTGCTACAAAGGTCTGACCGTCAGCGGAGGCACGCAAGGCGTTGGCCGTGCCACCACGCAAGCCGTCGTCATCTCTTCCGTGCTCATCATCGTCGCGGATACGTTTCTCACAAAGCTCGCACTCTTCCTTTCGGACAAAATCTTCTAATGGCTACCGCCACTTTTCCCAACTCGAGCCACAATGAATCGCACGAAAGTCCGGCTATTGAATTTGATTCGGTCCGCCTCGGCTTCGATGAAGGCGACATCCTCCGCAACGTCTCCTTCCGCGTCATGCCGCGCGAAACGCTCGTGCTTCTCGGGGAAACTGGCACCGGCAAAACCCTCTCTCTCAAACTCGCCGCCGGCTTGCTCAAAGCCAATTCCGGCACCGTCCGCGTTCTCGGCCAAGATCTCGGCGGAATGACTGAGCGCGACCTTCTCCGCTTCCGCCGCGAAATCGGATTTGTTTTTCAGGAAGGCGCTCTCTTTGACTCCATGACCGTAGCCGATAACGTCGCGTATCGCTTGTACGAAGACCGCGTCAATCCCGATGACATTGAACCGCGAGTTCGCGAAGCTCTTCGTTTCGTCGAGCTTGAGCGCACTATGGATCAAGTGCCCTCTGAACTTTCCGGTGGCATGCGCCGTCGCGTCTCTATCGCTCGTGCGTTAATCACGCGTCCGCCGATCGTTCTTTACGATTCGCCTACTGCGGGGCTCGACCCGGTCACCTCGCAAACCATAATTACGCTCATCCTTCGCCTGCGAGACATTTATGGAGTCACTGCGCTTCTCGCCACGCATCGTCTCCAGGACGGTTTCGCCCTGGCCAACTTTTATTTCGATCAGAGTGCCAACCGTGTCGCGCCGAACGCCCCGCCTGGCACAAAGAACGGCGCGGAAAATAAATCTAGTACAGCCGCAACTCGTTTTCTCGTCTTGCGCGAAGGAGCCATTTATTTTCATGGTTCGCCGGAAGAACTTGCGGCCTCAGGCGACCCATATTTGAAACGGTTCCTGGTCTGATCGCGTTTCTTTTGTATTTGACTTATGTAGCTAGGGACTCCAGTCCCGTTTGTACTTGGCATATCCGCAACGCCTTTCTGCGGAAAACTATGCGATATTGGAATCGCATTCGGGAGGGAAGTATAGATGCCGCAGCGTAAACAGTTGACCTGGGCGGAACTTCGCGTTGGTCTCTTCGTTCTCGTTGGCCTTACTGTCCTTGCCGCGGGAATTTTCTATGTCACCGGCGCCGGAATCCTCGGCCCGAAATACCGCCTCAAGACTTTTCTTCCTGAAGTTTCCGGCCTCGCGAATGGCGCTTCCGTAAAACTCGACGGCGTGGAAATTGGCAACGTCGAGTCCGTCAAGCTCGTGCCACGCGTTCCGGGCAAGCCCGTGGACAAAAGGCGCAACGTCGAAGTAGACATGCGAATCGACCGGCGCTTTCAAAACGACATTCTCACCGATTCCGTCGCCAGCCTCGTCACGGAAGGCCTGCTCGGCAATCGTTACGTTGACATTGAGCGCGGATTCACCGGAACTCCTCTCAAGGAAAATCAGGAAATCCCCGGGGCCGAAGAAAAAGCCATCAAGGAAGTTGTCGAGCGCAGCGCCGAACTCCTCGGTAATCTCACCGCGCTCACGGACGACGCGCAGGACATGGTCGCCGGAGTCAAAAGCGGTCGCGGCACACTCGGCAAACTCCTCACCGACGAACAAGCCTACAATCACTTGAACAGCATTCTTGCCCACGGCGATCAGTTGGTCACTAATGTCCAGCAGGGCCAGGGCACTCTCGGCAAACTCGTCGCGTCCGATGAGATGTACAACAAAGTGGACAAAGCTCTCGATAACGTGAACGGCATCATCGTTGACGTGCGCGAACAGAAGGGCACCATCGGCAAGCTGCTCTACGATCCCACTCTCTACGATCAAGCCAAACAAGCCATCGCAAACACAAACAGCTTGATCGGAGATGTCCGCGCCGGAAAAGGCTCTCTCGGCAAACTCGCCACCGACGACACGCTTTACAACAAACTCCGCGACACCAGCTCCAACCTCGCCAACGCCACAGCGAAGCTCAACGACAACACCACCACCGCCGGCAAACTCTTCTCCGATCCGCAGCTTTACGACAACCTCACAAGCCTAACCGGCGACATGCGCCTCCTCATCGGCGACTTCCGCCAAAATCCCAAGAAATTCCTCCGCATCAAAGTCGGCATCTTCTAATTTTTACGGTGCTCGATTCTTCCTTGCGCTGCCGCCTCGAAACGATCGTAAATCGCTATGCGCGCTACCGTACGCACACATGGCTGCTCGCACATACCCCTCACATACAATATTGAGCACATTTAGCACTAGTGGCCCATAGCTAAGCGCGCTTCCGCCTGCCAGGCTGTTGACGTTGGCATTTGACTGCGGCATTTGACTACGGTGGGCGGCGGAAAGCGGCAGCGTAGCGAGTCGAATAGAGTAGCAAGCTGCCATTCCTTTCCTGTCCTTCTTGGTTATTGTCTCTGGAGTTTCTCACGGGAGACGCGTCCATGAGCTTTCTAACGAGGGCCACGGTGGCTGCTTTCTTCGTGTTCGCCCTGCTTTCCGCGGCGCGAGCGCAGGCACCGGTACAAACGTCGACCCAGGCGACAGCCCTGCCGCCGGACAACGACTTTTATTCTGTTCGCGAGCCCGCCGCTGCGGGAGATGCGCAGGCGCAGTTCGCCCTCGGGAACCATTATTTTAGCGGCGTCGGCGTTCCTCAAGACTACCGTCAGGCCCTCCTCTGGTTTACGAAGTCCGCGAACCAGGGCTTTGCTCCCGCTCAAAATCAACTGGGCTACATGTACCAACATAAATTTGGCGTGCCGCGGGATTACAAGCGAGCCGTAGCCTTCTATCGTTCCGCAGCGAAGCAGGGCTACGCGCTGGGGCAATATAATGTGGGCGGCATGTTCGAGGATGGGGTTGGCGTCAAGCGTGATTACAAACAGGCCTTTGATTGGTACCGCAAAGCGGCGGACCAAAATCTGCCGCAGGCGGAAAAGCAAGTCGGCTACTTTTACCAGTGCGGATATGGAGTGAAGCAGGATTATGCTCAAGCGCATGCGTGGTATCTCCGCGCGGCGGGACACGGCAACTCCGACGCCGAAAACCAGTTAGGCTTCTTCGCTGAAGAAGGATGGGGCCAGCCGAAGAATTACGCCGAGGCTCTTGCCTGGTTTTACAAAGCTGCGGAACATGGCAGCAACGACGCCGAGGAAAACATCGGCTATATGTTTCAAAATGGCCTCGGCGCGCAAACCGATTATGCCAAGGCCATGTCTTGGTTCGTCGAAGCTGCGGCGCACGGCAACAGCAACGCGGAAAATCAACTTGGTTGGATGTACCAGTTTGGCCAAGGTGTAAAGCCTGACGACGCTAGAGCCGTGACTTGGTACCGCATGTCCGCCGATCTGGGCAATCGGCGCGGCATCGATAATCTCCACGCTTTCGAAGAGGTGCTGGAAGACCGCGGCTCGGGGCTGTGGGAAGCGGCCAATACTTCTGTAACCGACGCGGCCATCGCGCGGGCTCAGCGTTGGGTGAAAATCGACGATCTTCAGCGCCGCATTGCCGGATTGGAGGGCGACGCACAAGACCAGGACGATCTTGCCTACCAGCTCGAACATACCGGCAAAGGCAAAAACGACGCCATCACCAAGCTTTTCAATGCGGTCGGCAGCGTCCCCGCTGTCAAGTACCATGTCGAGGCGGCAAAGTATCGCGCCGAAGCAGCGCGCCTGCGCGAAGAACTGGCTCAACTCGAAAACCAACCCCAACCGACTGCCAGCGTTCCTACTCTCTAACGTCTTTCCCGCTCCCGTGCCACAACCAACGAAGCGCCTCGGCGATCAAGATTGTGGTTTCCCTGTCGCTGGTGGCGCTTTTGGTTCTAACGTGCCATGCATGTCTGGGTGGGGGCCCTGCAGGTATTGATCGAGTTTTTTCTTCTGTTCATCGCTCAGGATTTCGCGGATATTGCTGTTGGCGTTCATCCTGAGAGGCCTGACTTTATTCAGCAACTGATCGCGCGAAATGGTTTCGTCCTGCATGATTTTTTGCGTGGCATCGTGCAGCTCCTGGAGGATGGTTTTGATCTTGGGTTGCTGATCGGCGGTGAGATCAAGTTTTTGGGTTAGCACCTTCAACTGGTTTCCGACATCCGGAAAATCGCTAGCCAGAACGGCGCCCTTGAGAGGTCGACCGGGTTCAGAGGCGGTTTGTTGCGCTGGCATGGCTGGTGCGAACATCAACAGACTACCGATTACAAATAAACGAAGTCGATTCATGTTCTCTCTCCTTTATTGCTTCCGACCGCGAGACCTGCCGTACTATGTGCACTGTAGCGATGCAACGAAGCCGAGTCGATAGCGATGAGTGAAATCGGTTTAGTTGCTGAACAAAAAGGTGGCCGATGTCCAAAAATGAGCGTTCTCCGTTACCCACCGGGCTTGCCGAGCAGAGAGAAATGATAAGCAACGACGCAAGCCTGACTTGCGCATCCGGCGTACGCGCAGCCTGCTCAGCAATGCGCTGGTCGCGCTGATGCAAGAGAAGTCGATCGACAAAATCACAGTGCAGGAAGTGCTGGATCGCGCGACAGTGGGCCGGTCTACTTTCTATCTCCATTACCGCGACAAGGACGACCTATTTCTCTGCGTGCTAGAGGACGGCCTGGAAATGTGGAGCACTGCTCTCCTCAGGAAGCGGGAGAAATCCTACCGCGTCGCACCTGTGGCAGAATTTTTTATGCATGTCGGCGATGCGAAGAATCTCTACCGCGCGCTTTGGTCGATTCCGGGCGTATCCACGCGTTTTTCGAGCTTGCGCAGGGCTACTTCGCTCGCGGGATCGCCAGACGTCTGAAGGACATGGGCCTGAAGAATCTGGTTCAAAGCGAACTGGATGCTCGCTCGCATGCGCTCGCAGGAAACCTGCTGTCCCTTCTGAAATGGTGGCTCGATCGCGGCACCAGAGAGTCGCCAAAGGCAATGGACGAACTGTTCCACCGGATGGCGTGGATCGGACTGCAATCCAAATCCAAATTACGGTAGACAATTCGGTGGTCGGCTAATCAGAAGCTATCCAGCTAGATGCGCGTTTCTCGGTACTAATCCGAAAGACGAACCGATAACTTCCGCGTTGCCCGTCATCCAGGAGCAATCGGCGACATGAGCCAATGGAGATCCTAGCCTCGACAAACACTGTCACAAGAGCGTAGCCTAAGCGAGTCTCCTCTAGCATCTTTCCGCTGCGCCTACTGGGCAACGGTTCCCTGCAAAAATCAGACGGCGTTTTCGCTGCGCAAGGAGCCGTTATGGCGAAAAAGTATTCGTCCGTCCGCCCCAAGATTACGTCGCCAT
>DATMMW010000026.1:0-49410 GCA_035569555.1 Candidatus Dormiibacterota bacterium
CTTCGCCATGCGCGGCTTTGCCAGGTTCATTACGATGCTGGCCCGTGTGACGTCGCCGGATTCTTTCTTACCGTTCTTATTCAGCATGCACGCATCCTGACATCAAGATGGAAGTCATTCAGTTCCATTTCGCACAGGTGCACAAAATTCAGCAGACTTCTACTGGTCTCCTAGACAGTCGCCAACGTTGCGCTTCGGAGGGAAGGCAGATTCTCTACAAAGCTGCGTGTCAGTTCCGTTGTGTACATTGACGTAGAGATTGTCTGCTTCTCGCAATATTTTTCTTAGCGTCTTTTGCCGGGCATCCAGGGTGATTTCGAAACCGCAGCAATGGACTTCAATATAGAAGGGCAGCCGCAATTCGCGGCACGCAGTTCCATATTTGCATCGGGCCTCGCGTCCGCCCGACCCTTCCAAAATGAAAGGTCAAGTTGAGGCCTGAGAGATGGACTGAACGCGAACCGCCCGGGAAATCTTGTTGAGCAAGTCGAAAATCCGGCACGGCGCCGCCCAAAGTGCCAAACTGGACGTTCTGAATGCGGAGCGTAGTCTGAAATGCATCCAGCTGAACCTTTCCACTCCAGAATTGGACGAGCGGTAGACTCGACCGTGTGAAAATCAGAGTCTTGACCTTTTTTACCGGTGAAAGGCGTTCCAGGCCGTCCTCGCGCTCGTACGGTCCCGGGACGAGGAAACTTGAATGAGCGACGGAATTTTTGAAATCCTTCGACAGGAGCAAGGATGGGGCCAACGAAGGGGTCGATTCCGCTCTGAACGCCGCGATGACTGGCGCAACCGGTTTTTGCGCTAGGACGATCTGTGGTGTGGGTATTTGCCCTGCGGACGGAACTTGGCTACCCACAAGAATACCAAGCAGCACTATGAACCATTTGTGTGTCACAAGATCTCTCTGCCGTCTGATTCTTGCCTTCCACCACTGAAGAGAAGAAACGGATCCGCTCTGCCTCCAGATTTCTTTGCTATCGCAGCAGATTAAGGATCAGGGCTTACTTGAGTTTCAGAACAAAAAACAGGGCTTCAACGTGCCCAAGCTGAAAAAGAGAGGCGGCCTTTTGTTCGGTGGAGACCGCCTCTCGGGTCGTTGTACGAGGCACTAACACGCAAAGTCTATATCTCCGAGCAAATCCGGAACTGTTCTATTTTAGACATCTTGGGTTAGAATGCCTCCATGTCCCGGAAGCTAGTGTGGGTTGAGACCACGAGTTTTCAAGGCTTCGTTTGTTCCGAATGCGACTGGAAATTCCGTCCTTCTGGTACGCTCACGGGCCGTTCGATTGATGAAATGAAGACAGCGTTCGAAGAACAGCGCGACAAAGAGTTCGCGGTACATCCCTGCGTCAAACCAAAAAGCCCAATCGGACGATAAATAGGAAGGGCGGCCAACGATAGACCTTGCATGCTCCCGCGCATCTAACTAGGATAGCGGCCCCGATTGGAGAGTTATGGCTAAGGAACTGAAAAAGAAGCGAGACGAAGCAAAGCAGGCTTGGGAAAGCGCCACGGTTGTGATGAGGACGGTAAACAAGGCTGCCGACTCTACAGGTTCAAGGAAAGCACACGACGAAGCCGAAAAACTCCGTGTCGCATATTTGAAGGCAGAAAGAGTATCAGACACTGACGATTCCGAAGACACACTTGCTATGTCTGCGCACGGGTGATTCGAACACCTAAAAGCTTCGGCCAACCCCAATCGCTCGTCTTTCCCGTTCCGGGTATTTCTCTCGCGCCTTCTCAGCGTCTCGTTTCGTCTTGAACTTTTTCGAAGACACGGCGACTAGAGATTTGCCGTTGTGTGTGAAGAGTATCCACTGATGCGTTGATTTCATTTCAAAATTCTACAATCAGAGAGCCTGAATTTGGAGAGGAAAGGCGATTGGCGGAAATTTAAAATAGGCAATACCGACGGTCGAAGCTAGACTTCCAATTTCGGTCCCGAAAGAGGAATCAGCATGAAACGGAAAAGTTTCGCAATCATGGGTCTCGCGTTTGCCTTTAGCAGTCTCGCAGCAGCAGCCGAGTGCGACCGAACCTGTCTTTTGGAATACGCGGAGCAGTTCAACTCAAACATGCTGGCTCACACTACGGACAAAATTCCGCTAGCTCCCAATGTTCAAATCCGAGAAAACACTAAGACGATCACGTTGGCCGACAGTAAGTGGTCCGGCGTCAAAAAGATTCTTTCGACAGGCATTTACGCTGATGCCATCAAAGGCAACATGATCGAGCATGTGACAGCGGAGACAGCGGACGGAAAAGTGGTTTACATCGGTACGCGGCTCAAGCTGGTCGACCGAAAGATTAAAGAAGTCGAAATCAATTTCGATGACGGTCCAAGAGTCAACGTCAAGAACCTAGTGCCGTATGACCCGATCTTCAACACCATCGTGCCAACGGACGAGCGTTCGACACGAGAGGAATTGATGCGGATTATCACTTCCTATTTTCAAGGACTGACCGACCACAAGCCGATTGAAGCGGACTATGACCCGCGTTGCGACCGTTATCACAGCGGAAATCGTGTTACGCACAATCCCAAGAATGGCATTGAACAGAGTGGCGATGATGGCTGCTACGAGAGCAATCTGGGGCCAAAGCCGTGGGGACCAGCAACCGAAGTGCGGATCGGATTGATAGACCCGGAGCGCGGGATTGTCATCGGCTACGCCATTCTTTATTACGGGAACAGCGACCGCAGGATGCAGATCAATGAAGTGTTCAAAATTCTGAATGGCCGTCTTCGTATGGTGGATAACATTGGCTTGATGGAAGAAGGAATAACTACATCGGGATTCAAAGACTAGATACCACCAAAAACTGTCTCACTCCGGCGCAGCGTAAGGCTCGCCAATCACTGGACCCGGAACCAATGCTACAACATGGTTATTGCAGTTGGGACATCTGACGACGTTGTGTCCGGGCGGGGAGATCAATCCAACCTTCACAAATATGCTTCCGCGACACTCAGGGCACTTCGCCGCCATCAAAGTCTCGGTCAAATGGTTCATGAGGCGGTCCTCTCGTCGAGCGACTACTTGAGTTTCAGAACAGAAAACAGAGCTTCAATGTGCCCAAGCTGAAAAAGAGAGGCGGCCTTTTGTTCGGTGGAGACCGCCTCCCGGGTCGTTGTACGAGGCACTAACACGCAAAGTCTATATCTCCGAGCAAATCCGGAACTGTTCAATTTTAGACATCTTGGGCTAGAATGCCTCCGTGCCCCGGAAGCTAGTGTGGGTCGAGACCACGAGTTTTCAAGGCTTCGGTTGCTCCGAATGCGATTGGAAATTCCGTCCTTCTGGTACGCTCACGGGCCGTTCGATTGACGAAATGAAGACGGCATTCGAAGAACAGCGCGACAAAGAGTTCGCGGTACATCCCTGCGCCAAACCAAAAGCGCAGCCTAATTCATGATCTTTGTTTTCATTTGCTGGGTATATTCCGCAACATAATCGTCAATGCTCTTGATTTCCAAAGCTAAGCCAGTATTCGCAGGATTATTCAAAAAACGTTCGAAAAGACGCTTCCTCTTGGTTTTCAATTTTTCGCGTTGGTGGTTCTCACCGTCTTCTAGCGCGTGGGTTGATTCCTTTTGCATAATATTCGGCCTCCTAATCTCATCTTGAAGAGGTTAGGGCGAGAGGCGCTGGAAGGATGTATCGTTTTGGACAGCGCACTTTTCCCATAAAGCGTAGCGTGAGCCGAGGAGCTTTTCATGGCTCAATGGATACAGGCACGCAGACACCTTTCCGCTGTGCACTATCAGATCGCACTTTTGATATTTGGATTCTTCGCGGTAACAGGTTTTTTGACTTACTGCTACTACGCATACATTGTGCCGCAATAAGAGGGCGCATACGAAGCGCGGATTTGCCGGACAAGTGCCGCCATCCGAATTTTGCAAGATTACTTAGGATTTTTGTCCGTCATCCACGTCGGCGACTCGAAAACTTGCTCCACTTTTCCCGCAGGGTCCACAGACCACAAGCCAGATCGTGACACGACATAAACAACTCGGTGTTGTCCCGACCGTTGCCCACAAACCCAGCGATGCGAGGCGCTGGATGTCTCGGATTCTAGCTATCCAAGAACTCGCATTGGTGCTTACCCAAAAACAGATGTTTTTGTGAACGCCTCAATCCACTTCTTTTCACACAGGAATTGAGGCTCAGCATTCTATGGGGCGGCGGGGATCGAACCCTTGCTTTCGGAAATGAAACGCAACGCCGCGGAAGAGCAGATCGTCAGAAGCGCATCCCGGCCGACGCTATAGTCTAAGAAAGCTAGATTTAAGTTTTGGATTACGGGCAATTCAGGCATTTTGGGGATCTAGCTGTCACTCGCGCCGCCGAGAACTGCTCACAAAAACCGGATGCGTATCCCTAATGCCGCCTTTTGCCGCCTCGTTTTTTTTGTAACAACCGTCAAGTCAACTAGATATGGCGGAAGCGTGTGGGAGTCGAACCCACCATTCGACCCGCGAAGGGCCGAAACGCCGGCTTTGAAGGCCGGGAAGGTCACCGGACCAATTTCGCCTCCAAAGAGAGTATAGCGGGAACGGTACATTCAGAAAAACGGACGCCCAGTGTGCCCAGTGCTCACGCTACCGACTGACAAGAATCAGGCGCGGACGGTTTCAATCGCAGCGTTAGCATGCTTGGTGCGAAGGAGAGCCGCGACGAGTTCGTACAGCTTGGGAGCTGTGCAGACTTCGTAGTAGACGTGCGTGGAAGGTCCACCGATCTTTCCGTCAGACGAAAGTTCGCGGGCCAGCCCCTTGCGAAGAACGAGCAACTCGACGGATTCGCCCATGGGAACTTCACCGTAGTACAGCGTCACGGTCTCTTTGCCCCATGGCAAATCGAGCTTGGTTTCGATACATTCCAGCGAAATCTCGTCGTACAACTTCAGAAAACCCTCTTCGTTCAATTCGATTCCATTGCGGTTATACCGGACGAGAAATTCATCCAACTCTTCCGCGGATGCGCCGGCCATCGTCTGTAGAAACTGAAACAGGCCAAAATGCGATTTTTGATTTTCGAGCATACGGCGCGCGAGTTTGGCACAACCAGAAAGGCGATCGGAAAGGTTCAATGCTTTGGAAATCATTACGCGTGATTCGCCGTCGGTCCAATAGGTCGGAGCGTCGCCCTGATGCGCAACGCCCACACCGAGTTCCAGCGCGGGCAGATTCGTTTTCGATGTGCTGTCATTGTAAGAATTGCAGACGTTCAGAATCTGGCGAGCAAGAACGCACGCTTTGGCAACGGAACGCACATAGGTTCGGCTGGATTCGGTTTCGAAAATAGCGAGAATAATCGCGTCGCCTTCGATGAAAACCTTTTTCGCGCCATATCGCTCGAGCAATTTCTTGACCGGTTCGTGCAAATTCAAACTGAAGTGTGAAGCCGGACTCAAGCCGCGCGCGAGCAAATCCTGCGTCATTTTGGTCGAGCCGCGCACGTCTGCTTTGATAATCACGTGGCTAACGACTGGATCATCCTTGGTCTTTGCTTCTTCCGGCAGGACGCATTCGTACAATCTATTGTTCAGGCGTGAAAGTTCGCGTCCTTGTTCTGTTTCGATCAGCGATACCCGGTCAATGCACGCTGCGAGGTGCTCTGCATCGCGCAATTCGCGGCGCAACCGGAAAAAATCCACTGCAAAACGCAGAACAAAACCGTGCATCTCTTCGCGTGAATAGCGGCGAATTTTCTTGGAAAGCTCCTCGAGTGGCTTCTCCGAAAGCCGCTTCGCCGGAACCTGCCTCAAAACCTGTTCAACGCGCTTCAATTCGTCCTTGGAGACAAGCGCCTTGCGCAATTGCTGCAAGTGCACCGGCGGATGGTAAGTCGAGGCGATCGCGCGAATTTCATAACCGGCAATGACGTGGAAAAGCACGTCCTGCTGCTCCAATCGCTCCAGCAACTGCGAAAGAAGCTTTGCCCGCTGGGAACGTGTTCCTTCGGGCTCGCTGTTCGGGTCAAACAGTCGCTTGGCATTCTCGGGATCGTTCAGATAATCGCCAAGCTTGCCTTTGTAATCTTTATGGAAATAATCGAGCTTTTGCCGCGCCGCCTCAACGACAGGGCCGAATTCTTCCAACTTCAGCTGCTGGTGCTTCAACCGCAATTCGATATCGTTGAGAGACGCTTTTATGTCGGCCGGATCGGCTGGCGCGCGGAACCTGTTCAGAAAACTGTCACTGCGATCCAGCCGCTTCCGGAGAAGTTCTTTTTGTTCTTCCAGATTGGCGATTTCGTCGCGCATCGTCTGCGCTTCACTCATTACATCGGCGTGTGCCTTCTCCGCTTCCTGAAATGCAGGATCCTGGGGCACAACGACCCCGGCGTGATTCAAAAACTCCTGGAAGAGCGCGTCCATCGCTTCGAAGCGATCCGGGTCGCGCGCATAATTTCCGAGCAGCACGTAGTGTTCGAGAAAATAGGTATCATCTTTTCCGCCATCCAGAAAAATCAGGCGGTTTTTCATTAGGTCATAAAGCGGCGCAAAATCTTCGCCGAATAGCGCCTTGCGCGCCTTAGCAACAACGTTTTCTTCCACGTCAATCCAGCTCTGCGCGACTTGCTGGCCTACCGCACGAATCACGCTACGCCTAGCGGACTGCAATTCTGAAAGGCGCGCTTTGATGACGTGTGCCTGCTGGCTACGTTCAAAATGCTCGCCGCGCTGGCGAATCCATTCCTTCCCTTCCTGAATCAGGTTGGCAAATTGATTCGGAAGTTCCGCCGTAAAAAACTTCAGGATCGCAACGCGGAAAAGCAGATCGAGCTCAATATTCTTGTGATATTTGGCATTCGTAAGGGCGCTGTGGAGTACGTCCGCCAAGAGTTTGCGAAATGCAGTGCCATCCAGCGCCTTTGCCGTACGCAACTCAATCCCCGGCAGGTAAGCCTTGCTCGCATTTTGGCGGATCAAATCGAAGAGATAGTCGCGCGACAACTGCAGGAACCGCGGGCTGAGAAAAACGTCGTGATGAATATTGTCCACACCGATGGCGAGCGAGCTCATCGGCAGCGTGAGGTTGTAGCTGCCAAGCTCGATGCGAGGTGTTTCCGTAGTGCTTGAAAATAGAGTATCAGTGGGCATTCACGCGCCCTTGGGGCCTTGTTCAACGTAGCAGCCAGAACGGGGCGCGGCAACAGAACCGCGGTTTGGGGGTATCTAGAGAGTTAGCCCAGATAAGAGGCTGTTAATTCAGGCAGTTACAGTGATTCGACGAGCGTCGCCGCCCGCGTGTTCGAGTCGAATGCAGATTTGCGGCCAGGGCGAAGGAAGCGGGAATCGTTCCGACCATTCGAGGATCACGATTGCAGGGTCGGTAAAAATGTCCTCCATACCCAGCGTTTCGAAATCGTGAAATTTTTCGATGCGGTAGAGATCGCCATGGAACACTTTTTGCGCGGCGTTCTCCGCGCCATAAACATGCAGCAAGGTAAAAGTGGGGCTCGTGACCTCTTCTTCCGGTGCCGCGCCCAGTCCGCTGACAATTCCCTTCGTCAGCGTGGTCTTTCCACTTCCCAAATCACCGGAAAGCAAAATCATCAGCGGCGCTTTTAGCCGCGCAGCAAATTCCCTGCCCCAGGCAATCGTCTCTTCGGCAGAGTGCGTGACAATCTCTTCAGCCACCGAACTGAATCTCCCGCAGAAGGCATTCCAGCGCTACAGGAACTGTCGCGGCAACTTCCGTCGCGAGAATGCCTGACGGTTGCTTTTCACGCGAAAGGATGTCTGCAGCGCAACCGTGTAAATAAACGCCCAGTGCCAATACTCGATGCCAATCTGAAGTGCCGAATTGGGCCGTGCACGCGGCAAGAACGCCGGTTAACACGTCACCCGATCCGCCTTTGGCAAGCGCTGGGCCTCCTGTTGTGTTGACCCAAACACGTCCGTCCGGCGCAGCAAGTATCGAATGAAAACCTTTCAGAATGACGTGCGCGTTCGCACGTTTCGCTGCTTCGGTTGCAGTTTTCACACGATCCGCTTGGACAGCCACATTCGAAATGCCCAAAAGGCGAGCCATCTCTCCCGGATGCGGCGTGATGGCAAGGAATTCAGATTTTCGTTCGCGGAGCGCGTCGAGATTGCCGACGAACGCATTTAATCCGTCAGCATCGAGAATCACGGGAACAGTTGAATTCTGCACGAGCTGACGAATCACTTTCTGTGTTTGGGGATGCGCCCCCAAGCCTGGGCCGATGGCGAGAACCGTTTTGCCATCAACGGCTTTCGCGATGCGGCCGGAACTTAGATTCGATTCGGAGATCGTTCCTTCGCTCGTTGAATCGAGCGCTTCCGTCATGTATTCCGGATGTGCCGCCGCGATCACAGATTGCACAACGTCCGGCGAGGCGACCGTCGTCAATCCTGCGCCAGTGCAAAGCGCGGAGTATCCAGCCATTATCGCTGCGCCGGATTTGCCTAGCGAGCCACCCACAATCAGCGCGTGTCCGAATGTCCCTTTGTGCGAATCCGCCGCACGCACCAAAGGCAAAGAAACAAATTCATCAGGTCCAGCGCAACGTAGTGAACCTTTTCCGGTCTCCTCAATTAAGGCCGCTGGCGAACCGATGTTCACAACTTCGAGAACTCCGCACGCGGTTGCGTCCGGCGAAATCAATTGCCCGACTTTCGGAGCGGTGAACGTCACCGTCCAATGCGCGGACAGCACTGGTCCAGCAAGAGGCTCCGAGTCCGCCGGCAATCCAGAAGGGGTATCTACGGCGAGAATAAATGCAGGCCGTGGCGCGGTTGCGTTTTGAGAGAACCGGTTCAAATCCGAAATTGCCCGAGCCATGATTCCGGTGGCAGGTCCACGTAAGCCAGTTCCTAGCATTGCATCCACGATTACGTTCGACGCACTAACATCCGGCCAGATTCGCTCCCAATCTGCATCGCCGAGGACCACATCCACTTTCTCGCCTGCATCGAACCAGCGCTTCAGGTTTGTAGCAGCGTCTCCGCGAATTTCTTCCGGAGGAGAAAAAAGAATTACCTTAACTGGATATTTTTCTGCGCGCAGATGTCGCGCAACGACAAATCCATCTCCGCCGTTATTGCCCTTGCCGCAAAGGACGCATATGCGAACGCCCTCGCGTCCATCAATAATTCTCCACACGGCGTTGGCGGCTTTGCGGCCGGCATTTTCCATCAATTGGAGGCCGGAAATACCGTGCCGCTCGATAGTGAGCCGGTCAACTTCTCTCATTTCAGCTGCTGTGAATGCTTTCATGGGAGTTGGGAAACTTGGGTGAACTACAGCATCCAGCCGCCGCTGACGTTAAGAACCTGCCCGGTGACGTACTCCGCTTCTTCGGACGCAAAAAAAGAAACAGCGGCGGCAACATCTTCCACTGTAGGCGGGCGGCCGATGGGGAAACGCGCGTCTTTCATGCGGCGCGCTTCATCGAGACTCAGTTCCTTTTCGTCAATGCTCGAAGGATTTACGACATTCACGGTGATCCCGTTTTTTGCTTCTTCCAGCGCAAGCGAGCGCGAAAGCGCGACAACCGCAGCTTTCGCTGAAGCATAAGCAGAAATTTTCGCCTGGCCGAAAGCGCGCTCTGCGCCGACAGCCCCCAAGTTAATGATGCGTCCCCAGCGGCCCTTGCGCATGTGCGGTAGCGCGGCGCGGCTCATGTAAACAACGCTCATCAAGTTCGAAGAGAAAATGTTTTGCCAATCGTCGAGCGAGCCCTCGGCAAGCGTACCCCAGCGGAAATCACCGACGTTGTTGACCAAAACATCGAGTCGACCAAAGCGATCTGTCACGGTTTTCAGGAATTGCTCGGCGCCAGTGAGGCTTGTGATATCCGCCTCAATTGCAACACAGTCTGCTCCCGCAAGCTGCAACTGCCTCAGCGCATTCTGCGCAGCCGATTTGTTCGAACGATAACCAATCGCAACACGCGCGCCATCGTGCGCAAGCTTTAACGCAATGCCGCGGCCAATGCCCCGCGTTCCCCCCGTGATCAACGCAACTCGATTACGCAACGCCATTCCGTTCCTCTAAACAACACTTTGTGAAACGAACAGTATAGCCCAGCCCTCACGCGTCAACTATTCCATCCGCGCAACGATTACAGTCATATCGTCAGCCTGTTCCGGTGTGCCGGCCCATTCGTCGGCAGCCTGCATCAAGCCAAGCGCAACGGCTTTTGGCGTTCCGTTGTGAAGGCGAATTGCAGCGTCACGCAAACGATGAATCCCGAACTCTTCGCCATAAACATTTTCCGGTTCGATCAAACCATCGCTATAACCCACGAGCATGGCGTTCTTTGGAACAAGATGTTTCCCTTCGACATATTCGTAATCTTCCACAACCCCGAGGACCATTCCGCCCTCTTCGAGCGCAACCGCCGCGCCATCGCAAATGCAGAAGGAAGGCAAATGGCCGGCATTTGTATAACGTAGAATCCGCGTGGAGCTGTCGTAAATCGCGATAAAAAAAGTGGCAAAGCGATCGTCACCCGTGTTTCGCACGAGGTGATTGTTCAACCGCGAGACAAGTTCCGCTGTGCTGAGGTTTGTGCTTCCGGAAGCAAGCAACTGGCTGCGCAACGCGGCCTGCAGGCTAGCCATGAGCAGCGCGGCGGAAATTCCCTTGCCTGAAATATCCGCAACAGCGATCGCCAATGTGGTGGGATTTAGCTGAATGAAGTCGTAGTAATCGCCACTGACCATGCGTGCGGCTTTACACACGGCTTCCAGATTCACTCCGGGAATAACCGGCAATTTTTGCGGAAAAAGCTGATTCTGCACCTCGCGCGCAATAGAGATTTCATTTTCAAGCCGCTGCCGTTGCTTCTGCTCTTCAATCAGATTGCTGATAGAACCGGTCATCAAATTAAACGATTCACCCAGCACGCCAAGCTGGTCGCGGCTTTCGATCTTCACGCGATGCGAAAAATCTCCGGACTGCACGAAATTCGTGGCCTGATAGAGTCCATCCACGGCAGAGGTAATACGCCGCGTAAGAACAACACCCGTGATGAGTGCGGCGACTTCCAGCACAAGAAAAATAGCTGCAACAAAGCCAAATCCGTAAACATAAACCCGGCCAAGATCGCCCACCGAAGAAAACATTCGCTCATTCAATTGCGAAGGGCGCGCTTTGAAAAAAGCAATTACCGGACGCACGCGCTCAACACTGCCATCGCGATTTTCAAAAATTGCTTCAAATCGCGTAACTCCATTGACATCTGAATCCCAAAAACCGCGTGGAGGCGGCAGCGTGCGGTGCCTGCCAGGCACTATCTCGGTGCTCTTAAATTCCCTTCCTCCGAGAGTGTAGGTCACAGCCGGCTTCGGTCCCTCGCCAACGGGATCGAGCAAATCAAATTCAACAGGCCCAAGATCGGGAGCGAGCGAAGAAACGAAAGCAGTCGTAACAGGCACACGCAAGGAAACGTACCGCTCGCCATGTGGGGTTTTGACGGCACGCATTCCTACAACAAATAGCTTTTTCTCCGTTTGCAACAACCCGGCAAAACGGCGCCGCGATCCCTCGCTTACTTTCGCGAGTAACGGTAAGTGCTCGCTGAACTCAATCGCGAGGCCCGGCAAATCCGAGTCGAAAACAGCGTGTTCCTGCGCAGAAATGATTTTCTCCGCGGCTTCTTCGGAAACGCCCGGCGAGACGCTTTCGAGAGCAACTGCAATCTGCTCCGTTCCGGCAGAGACCATTTCCACACGGCGCTGCAAATCCTGATAGAGCACGTAACCGCCAAGTTGCGTGTACAGCAACATCGCGGAAAGAAACGCCAGAACGGCAATCAGTACGACCGGCACAAGAGCGATAAAGAGATAAGCAACAATCAAACGGTTGCGCAGGCTCCACAGCAGCCGCGCACGCCACCAGCCGACAAAACGCACGCCGAGATAACCGAAACATAAAAGAGCGACAAATTTGATGAAACTGAAGACCCCGCCTGAACGCCCAAGCAGATACAAAACCATGCCAACAATTGCGATTGCAGCAGCAAAGAGATCGGGCCGCGAAAGCCGTCGCCAGAATTCCTTGAGTTGGTCCTGGAGTGGAGTCATGAACGAGATTGAAACACTACTTTACCCGAAGTGCGGAATTGTGACGAGGCGTGTAATTTGGTTGAAAAACGGAATGCCGGGATTTTCGCCCGGCATTCTGGCAAGCGTTCGTCGGTTTTTGCTTTTCTGATCCCGGATTTGCTACTTCGGCACTGAGTTGCGGACTTTGCTGTACTTCACGCCGTAAGTGAAATAGATGACCATTCCGATGACAAGCCAGACGACCAAACGCACCCAAGTGACACCGTTCAGACTCGCCATAAGCCCTAGTGAAACAACAATGCCCAGGATGGGAACTAACGGAACCATCGGCGTCTTGAACGGGCGCGGTAGATCCGGACGGCGTTTGCGCAGAATCATGACCGCCGCGCAAACGATGACAAAGGCCAGAAGGGTGCCAATGCTCACCATTTGGCCTAGACTGCCGATGGGAACAAGCGAGCCAAAGAGAGCGGCGCCAAATCCTGTGATGGCAGTGGACTTCCACGGAGTGCGGAAACGCGGGTGAATGTCGCCCGCCCACTTCCATAACAAGCCATCATGCGCCATCGAATAGAAAACGCGCGATTGCCCCAGCAACATCACGAGCATGACCGTACTTAAGCCCGCCAGAGCTCCTGCGTTGACGACGTAGCTGCCCCACCTCACACCGGTTTCGCGAATCGCCAGAGACACCGGAGCGCCAATGTTAAGCCGCGAGTAGTGCACCGTCGCAGTCAAAAGGCCGGACACTATGATGTACAAAAACGTGCAAACCACGAGGGAGCCCAGAATACCGATGGGCATGTCTTTCTGGGGATTCTTTGCTTCCTGAGCGGCCGTGGAAACGGCGTCGAAGCCGATGTACGCGAAGAAAACTACGCTGGCCCCTCGGGCCACTCCCGACCAACCAAAGGATCCGAAGGATCCTGTGTTGGTCGGCAAGAACACTTTCCAATTGTCGTGCGCGATCGCGGGATGCTTCAGAACGAAGGGCAGGGCCACGGCGATGAAGGTCAGAACTGCGGCAAGTTTTACAAAGACGATGCCTGTGTTGAAATTCGCCGACTCTTTGATGCCGATGATCAAGATGGTCGTGACAGCCATGATTGCGAGAAACGCAATCAAATTGAATCTGGCGGTCGCATGCGGAACCAGCGCTAATTGAGCCGCCGATATACCAAAAGAACCAGCTGGCCCCCATCTGCCGTCTACAAGCGCCCAATCCGCGCCGGGCACATCGCAAATTTGCGGAGGCAGGCTTATTCCGTAGTCTTGCAGAAATGCAACCAGCGTGCTGCTCCAGCCGCTAGCGACGGTTGCGGCTCCAAACGCATACTCAAGAATCAAATCCCATCCGATAATCCATGCAACAATCTCGCCAAGAGTTGAGTAGCCATAGGTATAGGCGGAACCGGCAATCGGAATCATGGAGGCGAATTCCGCATAGCACAGGCCGGCAAACACGCAAGCAGTTCCGGCAAGCACGTAGGACAGAATAATGGCAGGGCCTGCATAGAGAGCGGCAGCGGAACCAGTTAACACGAAGATGCCTGCTCCGATTACAGCGCCGATTCCCAGTGTGACCAGGTTGATTGGACCAAGCGCACGTTTCAGGCTGTGCTCGCCGGTGTCTCCCGCTTCCTTCATCAAAACGTCAAGCGGCTTCGTTGCAAATAAGGGGTTGCCCATGCAACTCCTCCTTCACAGAGTGGTCTTCTGTCTATCCGAAATCCGTCAAATTGGTTGCGCCCATTGTAGAGGCGACAGCCCCTGTGCCCTACAAGAAAATTCTTACGCCGCGGAGTTTTTCCTCGACCACAGCCAGTACACCGGAACGCCGATCAACACAATGACCAGTCCCGGCCAAGCCGTCTGCGTTTGGTACAGCAACAGCACAAGCATAATTGCCGAAGCCGCGACCATATAGAGTATGGGGACAACGGGGTATCCAAAGGCTCGGTACGGCCGGTCGGCCTGCGGGCGATTCTTCCGCAACACAAAGATGCCAGCAATGGTCAGCACGTAGAAAATCAATACTGCGAAAACGACGTAATTCAGCAAATTGCTGTAAAGATTGCCGTAGCTTCCATCCGGCTTTCGTGTACGAAGCAAAAGAAGAATGGTAATCCAGATTCCCTGATAGACGAGCGCAGTGCCGGGAACGCCGCGCGAATTTAGCTTGCCCGTCGCACGGAAGAAAAGACCGTCCTTCGCCATAGCATAAACTACACGCGAACCTGCAAGAATCAACCCATTATTGCAGCCGAACGTCGAGATGATGATGGCCACCGCCATAATCACTGCGCCGACAGGTCCAAGAATTGCATTCAATGCAACAGTTGCCACGCGATCGTCCGGAGCATTTTGAATTTGCGAAAGTGGCAACGCGAAAAGATATGCAAGATTCGCCAAACAATAGAGCACAGTCACGATGATTGTCCCGAAAGCCATGGAGAGCGCTACATCACGCTTCGGATTCTTGACTTCCGCCGCGGTGAATCCAATGTTGTTCCATGCGTCGGAGGAAAAGAGCGAGCCTACTTGGGCAACTCCGAAGGCTACGAACAGCCCAAAGAATCCGCTTGCCGCGGTCACGGTTGGGATGAAACTTTTCAGGAAATTCGCGCCCGGCTCAATCGGTTGGGCGTTTCGAACGGTCCAGAAGTGGGAGAAATTATCGGCGATGGCTGCGTGATTTCGTCCAACGAAAACACCCAGCAAAATCAATCCTATGAGAGAGAGTGTCTTGGCTGACGTAAAGACATTTTGAATCCACTTCCCCAGCCGAACACCGAGCGTGCTCAAGAAGGTGATGAACACAATCATCAAAATCGCGACCAACTGTTGGACGCTAAGACTGATCGCATATTTCGATCCGAGATTAATCGGATGAATGATCCATGAAGTTGGAGAGATAGCAGGAAAAAAAATCCCAAGATACTTGGCAAATCCAATCGCCACGGCCGCAATTGTTCCTGTCTGAATCACCAAGAACAGCGTCCAGCCATACAGAAATCCCCAAAGCGGCGAATAAGCTTCGCGCAAATAAACGTACTGCCCGCCCGCCCGCGGAAATAGAGCCGCTAATTCTCCGAACGAAAGTGCGGCGGCAATGGTGAGAAACCCCGTGATAATCCAAGCAAAAATAACGCCCGCGGCCGAACCTGTTTGCCGTGCAATATCGGCCGCAACAATAAAAACGCCGGAGCCGATCATCGAACCGACGACAATCATCGTGCCGTCAAACAATCCAATCGCGCGAACGAATCCCGGCTCTTCCCTGCCTGCCAATTGCGCGGATTGCGTCGTCAGCTCAGCCATAAACCTCTCTTCTCAATCCTTCCGACCTTTAATTTCTTGCAGAACGGACTATCGGTTCCAACAAATCCAAAAATTGGCGCGCTCGCTTGACCGGGTCCTTCGCGCGCAACACATCGCTGATTACTGCCGCTGAATCCGCCCCTGCCTCGATCACCTCTTTTGCCCGCTCGAAGGTAATCCCACCAATCGCCACGATAGGTTTTCGAGTCAGTTTGCGCGCTTCCTGAATCATAGCCGTGCCAACGACCGGGCCGGGATTTGCTTTCGAATCTGTTGCGAAAACGGGACCTAGCGCGATGTAGTCGGCATCCGTTGCAGCCGCGGCCCGAAACTGCTCCAAGTTGTGCGTGGAAAGCCCCAGTAACTTGCCTTGGCCCATCACCGCGCGCGATTCCGCGACTGGCAGATCGTTCAGCCCCACGTGCACGCCGCTCGCTCCAGCAAGAAACGCCACGTCCGGCCGGTCGTTCACAAAAAACATTGCGCCGCGTTCCGCAAGCTCCGCCGCCAACACAGACGATGCCTGAAACAATTCACGCGTAGAACCGCGCTTGTTCCGATATTGGAATAGGCGCACGCCGGCATCATTCAGTTTTTTTGCGACTTCTATTTCCGGCGAGGTGAGCAATGCTGCGTCTAATATCACGTAAAGAGGCGGCAGCACAAGGCTCATAGGCGGCTATTTTCCGTTTGTTCCGAGAAATCTTTCGATGAAGTGAGTGTCTATCCTGCCCGCGGCAAAATCGGGGTGGTTCAAAATCCGGCGGTGCAGCGGAATCGAAGTTTTGATTCCCTCAATCACAAACATTTCGAGCGCGCGCTTCATGCGCCCAATCGCTTCCGCGCGATCGCGGCCTTTGACAATCAATTTTGCAATCATAGAATCATAATAAGGCGGAATCACCGCATCGGCATACGCGGCCGAATCCACGCGCACTCCAGTACCACCCGGCGCTTGGAACGTCGTAATTCTCCCCGCCGAAGGAACAAACGTCACCGGATCTTCCGCATTGATGCGGCACTCAATGGCATGCCCGGAAAAATGAATTTCGCCCGTGGCATCATCCATTTTTTCGCCCGCCGCAATACGAATCTGCGCTTTAATCAGGTCCACGCCGGTGATGAGCTCCGTCACAGGATGCTCGACCTGAATGCGGGTATTCATTTCAATAAAGAAAAGTTCCCCGCTTTGATCCATCAAGAACTCAACCGTACCAGCGTTCGTGTACCCGATTTTTTCCAGCGCCTTCACAACTTTAGCGCCCAATTCCTTACGGCGTTTCGGATCAATCCCCGGTGAAGGCGACTCCTCAATCAATTTCTGGTGCCGCCGCTGAATACTACATTCACGTTCGCCGAGATGAATCACACGGCCGTGTTGGTCGCCCAGGACCTGAAACTCGATGTGCCGTGGATGTTCCAAAAATCTCTCCGCATAAACGTCCGGCGTCCCAAATGCCTGCTGGGCCTCACTCCGGGCCGTTTCATACGCCGAAAGCAGCTCTTCCTGCTTCCGCACCACTCGCATACCGCGACCGCCGCCGCCCGCTACGGCTTTCAAAATCAGCGGGTAGCCAACCTTGTCAGCCTCTTTCGCAAGCTGTTCTTCGCCGTCAATTGCTCCATCGCTGCCTGGAATCGTAGGCAGGCCTGCGGTTTTCACTTCACGCCGCGCGCGGTCTTTTTCGCCCATCATTTCGATAATTTCGGGCCGCGGTCCGATAAAGGTTATCTCGCTAGCCTCGCAAACTTTCGCGAAGTTCGCATTTTCAGAAAGGAATCCGTATCCGGGATGGATTGCGTCGACGTTTGTAATTTCTGCAGCACTGATCACGGAAGGAATGTTCAAATAACTTTCGCTGCTTCGGGCCGGTCCAATGCAAACCGCTTCATCGGCAAATCGCACGTGGAGCGAATTGCGGTCGGCTTCGGAATAGACGGCAACCGTGCCTATACCCAATTCCTTGCACGCACAAATCACGCGCAGGGCGATTTCCCCGCGATTGGCTACCAGAATCTTGTTAAACATAGAATTTGGGCTTGCCTACTTTTTGCGGCTCGGCCGGATGCCGAACAGAGGCTGCCCGTATTCCACGGGCTGCCCGTTATCCACGAAGACGCGCAGCACTTCGCCACTAACGTCCGATTCAATCTCGTTCATTAGCTTCATTGCTTCCACGATGCAAAGCGTGGCGCCTGCCTCGACGTGCCCGCCAATCTTTACGAATGGCTCCGCTCCTGGGCTCGAAGAGCCGTAGAACGTTCCCACGATGGGCGATTTCACAAGGTGAAGGTCTTCTGAGGCGCGGGATTCTGGAGCCGGAGCTGCCGGCAGAATGGTCGCGTGAGGACTTGCAGGAGCGGCTCCAGCAACAATAATCTCCGGTTCCGCCATCATACGCTGCGGCGCAGCATAGACCATATTTCCTGATGGCTTTTTAATGCGAATTCGCAAGTCGCCGCGGGAATACTCAAATTCCTCGAGATTATGCTCCGACATTGTCCGGAGAATCTGCTCGATTTGCTCCAACTCGGGAGTGGCGGCCTGCTTGGGTGCTGCTGACTTCGAAGGTTTTTTGCGTTTCATGCCTGTTTTAGGTTTCAAAGTTCCATGAAATCCCGCGGAGCGCGGGTCAAGATTTCACTTCGATCCTCATGAACTGCAACGTCGTCTTCGATTCGAATTCCTCCAACCCCTGGCACATAAACTCCGGGTTCGATTGTAATTACCGTTCCAGGCTCCAACCGGGCTTTCTGATCGCGTGCTACCCGGGGGTCTTCATGAACTTCCAGACCCAGCCCATGTCCCGTGCTGTGCACGAAATACCGGTCTAACTTGTAACCCGCCAGCGTCGACCGCGCTGCAGCGTCTACATCCCCACAGCTCACACCCTGTCGAACCGCCGCGATGGCCGTCGACTGCGCTTCCAGGACAGCCTTATACCACTCCTTGATCCGCTTAGGAGCAGTTCCTACGTAAACTGTCCGCGTAATATCGCTGCAATAGTGGCCGAGTATAGCACCCAGGTCTAACACGACCAACTCATTTTTCCTCAACTGCTTGGCGGTAGGACGCGCATGAGGAAGTGCTGCCCGCTCGCCGAAAGCAACGATCGATTCAAACGCCGGACCAGAAGCTCCGCGCCTCCGCATCTGGAATTCAATCTCAGCTGCGATTTCCAATTCTCGCACGCCGGGTTTCAACATTCCAATCGCGTGCTCCACCACTTCGCTAGCCAGGACGGCCGCCTTGCGCATCTGCGCCAGTTCCTGCGCGTCTTTCCGCATGCGAAGCCCCAGTACAAGCCCGCTTACCGGTTTCAGCTTGCTTCGCGTCCCAGATGCCTTCCGCAATGCAAGATGCTGGGCCACCGTGACTTGCGATGAATCGAACCCAACTCGCTTAAATCCCGACCGCTTGAGAAATTCCCCCGCCCCAGAGTAAAGCCCCGCTTTGTGCTGAAGAATCTGCACACCCCTGGTCTCACCATTGGCTTGCGTAGTGAACCGCCCGTCGGTGATCAACGTGCTTCGTCTTCGGCCGATTACAAGCGCTCCGGACTCCCCTGTAAATCCTGTCAGGTAATACCAGTCTGCCGATTGAGTCACGAGAAGCGCATCAAGTCCTCGCGAAGCAAGCTCCCGCCTCAGGGCAATTTGTCGTTTCGCAAAATTGTTTGTCATAAAAGAATCGAGGAGGCTTGCGCCTCCTCGAGATTGTAGGAAATTTTGAAGCTTTTGTCCGGTTACGGCAATTATCCAGGAATAATTCTTGGTGTCAGGAAGAACAGCAGTTCCTGAGATTGAATATTGATGTCCGTGCGTTTGAACAAGCGGCCAATCACCGGCAAGCTGCCGACTATAGGCACCTGAGTGATGTCCACACGCTGCTGGGAAATGATAATGCCGCCGATAACCACGGTCCCGCCATCTTCCACGAGCACCTTGGTTTCTGCGGACTGCGTGTCCAAAGCAGGCGTGCCCTGTACGCGCGGAATACCTTGATCGATCTGGGTATTTTCCACGAGTACATCCATGAACACCGTTCCGTCCGCCGTGATTTGCGGAGTAACTTCCAGCTTCAGCACTGCGTCTATGAACGTAATCGAAATCGTGTTGTTGATTGTGGTCTGAATAGGCACCTTCGTACCTTGTTTGACCACAGCCTTTTCGTTGTTCTGTGTCACAACGCGCGGCTTGGAGAGCAATTTACCAACGCCCCGTGCTTCCGCAGCCGTGATGAAGAGGTCTATGGCGAAGTTCGGTGATCGATGGCCGAAGAAGACGCCGCTCGTCGGAACACCTGCGCCCAAATTTACAGCAAGCGGAAGACTATTGGAGCTACCGCCAGAACCCGAACTGCCTACGACTGGAGGCTGAGGCAATCCAGGGCCGGTACTAACATTGCTAGATCCCACGCTAGAGTCGCCGGAGAAGGCACTGCGTCCGTGTGTTGTGGTGCCAGCAAAGCCGAGCTGCGTTCCAATATCCTGGGAGAACGAACGCGACGCCGAAACCACGCGCGCTTCAATTTCCACTTGTTGAGATTTGCGATCCAACTGGTGGAGCAGGTTGTCAATCACAGGAATGACCGACGGAATGTCGCGAATGATGAGCTGATTCGAACGCTCATCGGCAAGGATTTCTCCGCGCGACGTTAGGAATCGCTTAAGAGTATTCGTCAAGGAGCTGGCTTTGCTGTAGCTCAGCACGCGCGTAAAGGTGACTGGAGGAATAGCGTCCGACTGTGCCTTTTCAAGATCGCGGACGGATTCCGCTTCATGTTTCAATGTCTCGTGTGTCGCGATGCGCAGTACGTTGCCGTTCAACTGTTTATCGAGACCGTTGTTCAGCAAAACGATATCTAGTGCCTGATCCCAGGGTACTTCGTCCAAAACGATCGTCAGCGTGCCTTTCACCGCCGGATCCAGCACGACGTTCAGTCCGCTAATTTCGTGAATCAGGCGGAAGAAATCGCGCAGGTCGACATCTTTCAAGTTCACGGAAATCGGCTCGCCCGTGTACTTTGCAGGGGCTGCCGTCATCTGCTGGCCTGTGGACGCTGCCATTGTGGATGCCGCTGAATTGGCTTGCTGCGCTGCTTGCTGCGCGGCATTGCCATCAGGACGGGCCGGTTCCCGCTTTTCGTTGTACGACGCCAAAACGACTGAGGGCTGGGTCAGTTCGCTAGGCAGCGCGAAACCAGGAGCGGAAATCTTCAAATTCTTGGAATTGTTGGAGACCGCGCGGGGAGCAACGGCGTTATAACGAAAACTTGTCGGTACGCGACCGCCTTCCGAAACAGCTTTGCCGGCCGAGAGGCTTGCGGGCACTGCTGGTTGCGCGTCAAAGAAAACTACGAGAGCGTTGCCGTCGCGTGAAATCTGGTAAGGAGTCGTTTCCGAGAGATCAATCACGACGCGGACGATGTCCGGGCGGTATTGGCCGAGGCGCACACCTCGCACTGGAGCAGCGACGCCGGGAATCATCGTCTTTTGCACCGCGAGCCGCGTGCCGGCGAAATCGAGCACCAGGCGATCGGGATTCTGCATGCGCAACGTGCGTGCGTCGAGGCGTCCTTCGCCTTCGACTCGCACACTCGAGCGCTCAGCTCCCTGCGTGATCGCAACGCTTGAGATCACCGAAGCGGTCGCCGTGGCACCGGCGGGCTCCTGCGTCTGGGCGAGCGTCGGCAGTGAAGTAAATGCCACGCCTGCGAGGATCAGGCAGCCATTCCGTAGGGCCGGCCAGTTCATAATCATTGCTGTTCTCCTGCAATGGAGTAAATTCTTTTATTTACTTGGCGTTCGACTGGCTTGCCGAACGCGTCCTTACCTTCTTCATGGAACGTCACGCCATCCATGGAAATCTTGTCCACCGCTCCGTCGTACAAACGGTCTCCTTCGCGCAGGAAGTACGTGCGCGCCTGAGGATTGGTCACGACGGCAATCATTCCGCTGTTCGCTTTCACGATGCCGTCCACGCGGAGCGTTGAAACTTGTAAACCCGCTTTGCCGGGGGGCAAATTCTTCGCTGCATTCGCCGCCGCCTGCTGACGGCTAATGAGGGACTCGAATGGATCGCGGCGCGCTACTTTTGCCGCGTCAGTGCCTTCGCTTGGCTTTTCCGCCCCCGCAGCTCGAGTCGGTGTAACCGGCTTCTTGGCCGCACCTTTTGCAGCCGGCTTCGAAGCGGGCTTTGCGGCGGGACTGGCCGCTTGCTGCTTCGCTCCGCCCACCGCGTTCTGCACAAGTTGCTTCGTGGCGGTGGGATTGGTCTGCGCGGACAATCCAGGTGCGATTGCCGCGAGGAGGAACCCAATGATGATTGTCATTGCTGAACGCATAGTTCGCTCATTCCCGCTCAGGGTTTCCCAGCCGGCTTCGCCGGCGTTGCTGGCGCCGAATCCGCTGGCTTGGTGAAGTAAGTCGTTGCCGTAAATACGCCCACAACCGTCGACCCAGGCTTCATTACATACTTCGTCGCTTTGCTGGTGTCTGGATCGTTGAACTGCAAGTCGCCGACGTTGATGATTCGCGAGAGACGGCTCAATCTTCCGAAGAAGTCCAGGATATTGAAGTACGGGCCGTCGGCCTGCACTTCAAAAGGCATTTCGAAGTAGTTGTTTTCCTTCGAAGCAACCGTCAACGCTTTCAAGCGGCGAAGATCCACGTTCGAAGCGCTTGCTGCTCCCTGCAATAGGCGGATAAATTCGTCGGTCTCTTTATCTTCGGGAACGATCGTCTTCAGCGTGTCCAGTTGTTTGTTGAGAGCATCCATCTGCTGCTTCAATTCTCCGTAGCGCTGTTTGTAAACCGAAAGCTGCTGAACTTCCTGATTCAACTGAGCCCGTTCCTTGACCGCCTTGTCCACCTGGTCGCGCTCTTGTGCAACAGGAGAAAATGGCAGGTAAATTCCGACAAGAACCAAGATGACCGCGATGGCGGCCGCCACCAGGCCTTGCATAATTACCGACATGTCGCGAAATGGATTAGCCATGGCGCCGACCCCTTAACCTTTCTTCGCCGGTGCAGCGGCAGATTGCGCGGGTGCGCTCGCTGGCTTGGCCTGCCCCGCCGGTGTCGCCGATGGGGGAGAGATTTCTGCATTTAGCTTGAACGTAAAGGTCTGGACGCCGCCTGTGGCCCTTTCGTCCTGCTTTGATTCTTCGATTTCAACTTTCTGGAAGTACCCGGAGCGCTTCATCGCCGTAATGAAGTTCGCTACAGAGTTGATCGATGCACTTGAGCCCTGCACGTTCAGCACGTTGCCCTTGCGCGACAAATCGGTTAGCCAAAGGTTTTCCGTTCGCGCCACAGTATTGGCAACCATGTCCAGCAATTCCTGGCCGCCAGTGCGATCCCGCTGAAGTTTCTCAATCGTGTCTACGCGTGTTTGCAGTGTTTTCTTCTGACGGTCGAACTCTTCCACTTGCGCCTTAATGCCTGTCAGCTCGGTTTTCTGTGCTTTCAGTGCCTTGATGCGGTCGTTTTCCGCGCTGAGCTGCCTCTGCCAGGAAAGGTAGATGTAGCCGAGAACGAGCCCGCCGAGCACCAGACCTGCTCCAACGAAAACAATCGGGAGCGCAGCTCCAGTGTCTACAGGGCGGCGGGACGCTTTTGGCCGTATTTGTCCTAAAAGGTTTATGCGGATCATGGCTAGTCGAAGCTCCTCAATGCCAGGCCCACTGCAATCGCCAGTCGCGGTGCCATATCGCGAATCTGGTTCTCACTGTGCTTGCCCGGGTTGATCAGCACCTTACGAAACGGATTCAACTCTTCCACCGGCATTGCAAACTCCTCGCGCAGCAAGTCCACCAGACCCGGAACGCGAGCCGTACCGCCTGCCACCACGATGCGCTGAATGTTTTCACCGCTCGCGGTCGCACGGAAGAAGTCGAAAGTTTTCTGAATTTCGAGCGTCAATATATCTGAAACGCTCCGCAAAATCTGCTGTCTTTGTTCATCAGTGACGCTGGGCAAGGTTTCGCCCTTCTTCAGGCGCTCGGCGTCCTCAAAGCTCAGGTCCAATTCCTTCTGCAGCGCGTCTGTATACTGATTGCCGCCCACGCTGACGTCGCGCGTAAACAGCGGAATGCCTCCGCGGACGATATTGATATTCATTACGCTCGCGCCGATATTCAGCAACGCAACCGTCTGGCCCGCATCCGGCTCGTAGTTCACTTCAAAGCAGTTCTGCAAACCGAACGCATCAATATCAACCACCACCGGCGTTTTCCCCGCCTGCGCCAACACGTTCGTGTGATTCAGAATCTTGTCTTTCTTCACAGCCACAAGGAGAACGTCCATCTGCGCGTCCATGGACTCGAGCAACTGATAGCTCAAGTTCACGTCCGCAATGTCGAAAGGAATGTGCTGGCTGGCTTCCGAAGGAATCCTGTCGTAGAGCTCTTCTTCGGACATCAGCGGCAGCGGCACGCGCTTCACAATCACAGAGTGTCCGGAAACCGATGTCGCAACGTTCTTCGTCTTAACGTGTTCGTTGTCGAAGATTCGGCTGATCGCGTTGGCAACCTGCGGCGCGTCCATGATGGCGCCGTCAACTACCGTATCCTGGGCCAGCGTTTCCATGCCGAAGCTGACCAGTTCGTAGCCAGCCTTCGTCGATTTCAATTCGACAGCTTTAATCGAGCTCGAACCGATATCGAGCCCCACAAGCTGCCTGCTTTTTTTGCCGCCAAGTAACCCCATATCGCAGCCCCTTTAGAACCAAACCCTTCCCTACAGCTGGCTAACGCCGGCGCGACTGCACCTGACTCATTTTGCGTTCCATCCAGCGGTCGAGGATCGTCTTCCGAAGTTTCCAACGATTTCCAAGTTTGAACGCGGGTATTTCGCCTTCGGTGATGTAACGGTACAGGGTATCCGGGGAAATCCCCAGATACTGCGACGCCTGTCGTACGTTCATCACTTCGCGCGATTCACTCACGAGGAACGTCCACCCTGGCGCCCGAACAGCGCCAAAACTCTTGCAACCACTTCGCACTCCAACTTGCGCTGCGGATTCCTCGGAGTGCTTCCCGTGCAGAGTTTATGACATCCGCCTGCACACGAGGTCAAGCGGTTCTCGCCGGGAGTTGTCCTATTTGCATCGGTAGTTTCCGGCATTCTTAGGGTTTTGCCCGGACACCATTCTGCTAATAGATACACTCCGCTCTAAAATCCACAACTAATTGTGCTTTTCACGGGAAAACACCCTGCCCCAAAGGACAGTTATCCTTTGCGCTCAATCACTCCGCGTTTTAGCCGCAAATTCCGCGTTTTCAATTGTTATGAACGCACTCCTTGTGCGGCGTATAATTCCGCCGCCATCATTGCGGCGTACAGGGGACTTCAATGCCATTTCACAAAACGTTTGTACTATTCGCCGCTGTTACTTCCGTTTTAGGACTCGCTTCCTCAGCACTCGCTCCAACCATCGACCCGCCCGGCTTTCTTTTTATCGCCAATCAATATGAACACACGGCTCTCCTCGTTGATCTGCACACAAAGTCGCCCATCGCGCGCGTCGAAGTCGGCGTCAACGGCCACGAAGTCGTCGTCTCTCCCGATATGCATTTCGGCTACGTTCCCATTTACGGTAATTCCGGAGTCGGCAAGCCGGGCACCGACGGCGATCGCATCGACATCATTGATCTGAAAGAACGCAAACTCGCAGGGAGCATTTCACTGGGAAGGGCGGTTCGGCCACACTGCGCAAGATTCGGCCCCGATGGATTCCTTTACGTCAGCGCTGAACTCGCGCAAGCCATCTACATCGTTGACGTCAAAGCCAAAAAAGTCGTCGGCCAGATTCCCACTGGCGCCATCGAATCGCACATGTTCGTTCTCTCCCCGGATGGTAAGCGCGCATACACTTCAAACGTCCATGCAGGCAGTGTAAGCGTCCTCGATCTCGAAAAACGCGCGCTCATCACCGTCATTCCCGTTTCGAAAATCGTCCAGCGCATCTCCATCACTGCCGATGGCAAGCGCGTCTTCACACACGATCAAGACTCGCCCCGCATCGCTGTCATCGACACCGCCACCAATAAAATCACCGGTTGGATTCCCGTCGGTGCCACTGTTTATTCCTCCGCGCCGCTTCCCGACGGGCACACCATGGTCGCGTCCTCGCCCTCGGGCAAATTCTTTTCAATTGATCTGGATAATTTGAAACAGACCGGCGAAGCAGATGCCTGCGCGGCAGTCGGCGAAATCGCCCTCTCTCACGACGGGAATCGCGCCTTTCTCACCTGCCCCGCCACGGGCCAGCTCCTCGTCTACAACGCGCACAACGGCAAGCCCGATCCCGAAATCGAAATGACCAAAGGCATTGACGGCATCCAGTGGTTCCCCGCCGTCAAATAATTGGAGTGCGGGACCCCGCCAAACTGTCATTTCGAACGGAGTGGCCCGGCTTTCTTGCGTGCTTTTGTGCACGCCGGGCCGCGGAGAGAGAAATCTCTCTTCGATTGCCCTCGACGCAAAACGCATTTGGGAAGGAATGCTTGTCATCCTGAGGCCATCCACGAAGATGGCCGAAGGACCTCAACTTCAATCCAGCCACCTAAATCACACTACAGCCCCATCTTTTTCCACATCCCCGCCACTCGCTCCTTCGTCTCTTCGTCCATCAAAATCTCATCCGGCCACGGACGTGTAAACCCTTCGCTCGCCCATTTCCGTGTCGCATCAATCCCCATCTTCGAACCAAAATCCTGCAATCGCGACGCGTGGTCCAGCGTATCCATCGGCCCCAAAGAAAACTGCACGTCGCGCTCCGGGTCCAGCGCGCAAAGCGCCTTCCACACTACTTCACTGTAGTTGTGAACGTCCACGTCGTGATCCACCACCACAATCACTTTCGTGAACATCGCCTGCCCCAGCGACCAAATCCCGTTCATAATCTTCCGCGCATGCCCCGGATACGACTTTCGAATCGCTACAATCATCAAATTGTGAAAAATTCCCTCCGCCGGCATCGCCACGTCCACAATTTCCGGATACTGCATCTTCATCACCGGCAAAAACACGCGCTCAACTGCGTAGCCCATATAAAAGTCTTCCTGCGGCGGCGGCCCAACCACAGTTGTCAAATAAATCGGCTCTTTTTTGTGCGTCACGCACTCGACATGAAAAACCGGGAACTCCCCCTCCAGCGAATAAAACCCAGTGTGATCTCCGAACGGCCCCTCCGTCCGCATCTCACTCAAGTTCACGTAGCCTTCGAGCACAATCTCCGCATTCGCCGGCACTTCCAGCTCATTCGTTTCGCAACTCACCATCTCCACCGGCTCTTTCCGCAAAAATCCCGCAAACATCATTTCATCCAGATCCGGCGGAATCGGCAGCATTCCAGCCAGCGCCGTCGCCGGGTCCGCCCCAATCGCCACACTCACCGGAATTCTTCCTTCCGGATTTTTCTCCCGCGCGCGACGAAAATGTTCCGCGCCATGCTTCTGCGTTTGCCAATGCATCCCCGTCGTCCGTTCGTCGTACACCTGCATGCGGTACATTCCGACGTTCCGCTTCCCGGTCTCCGGATTTTTCGTGAACACCAACGGAAACGTGATAAACCGCCCGCCATCCTGCGGCCAGCATTTCAATATCGGAAAATCGAAAAGATTTATGTCGCTTCCTTTCTGAATCACTTCCTTGCAATCGCCATCCTTCACGCTCTTCGGGAAAAACGATCCCAACTCCGCTAATTTCGGCAACATCTTAATTTTGTCGAATAATCCTTGAGGTGATTTCGTATCCATAAATCCGCGAATCCGCGCCGCTACTTCATCCAATTCATCCACTTCAAACGCCATCGCCATCCGCTTCACGCTGCCAAACGTATTCACCAGCAGCGGCATCCGCGAACCTTTCGGCTTTTCAAAAAGGAGCGCCGGCCCTACACCCTTCTCCGCCCGCTTCGCATCCCGCGCCACGCGCTGCGTCACTTCCGTAATTTCCAGCACCGGATCCACTTCCGCCTTGATCCGCTTCAACTCTCCTGCCTTCTCTAGTGCCTTAACAAACTCCCGCAAATCCCGATACGCCACAATCTCCTCCGACTATCCCGTGCGTGACTCTAGCACAATCTCCAACTCTTCCTCCCACGTCAACGCACCACAAAACCAAGCTCGCATTCAGAGGTAAACGAGTGGAAACACCTGTCCTTCGGTTCCATAGACTCATTCGCCTTCCTCTCGCTACCTTCTCTCTAAGGAGCCCTCCATGAATAAAAGTTCTTGGTTTTGGCCTGATGTAAGCGCCCAGGACGGAGCGAAAAATGCCTGCCGCGGCGCCATGTGGTGCGCCATTCTTGTTGCTGGCTTGACTACAGTGGTTGCCCTTCTTGCGCTTTCCGGCGTCAAGAGTTTGCCCATTGATGGCTCAGCGCTGATCGATGCAGCCATCTTTGGAGGTATCGCGTTCGGTCTTTCGCGCTGTTCGCGTTTTGCCGGTGTGGCCGGCTTCGCTCTCTTTCTCTTTGAACGAATCTACTTGATTGCGAAAGTAGGCTTTTTCATGGGTGGGGGCATTTTGGGTATCGTGCTTCTCCTCGGCTTCTTCAATGGCATGAGGGGAGCTTTCGCCTACAAAAAGCTGCAAATGCCGCGCGCCGTTCCCCTTACTTCGCCACCTTTCTCCTGAGCCAAGTTACTTCGCTTCCCGCAGTGGGTCGGTTTGAATTTTTGAATCGTGACAACTGAAGTCAAAATTCTAGCTGACCCACTACCCATCAAGCACTCGCTTGCAGCCTTTCCAGTCGAGCGCTAAAATCCTCGCGCTTTTCGGAGGGCCGCATGAAAATTCTCCTGTCCGCACTTTTGGGTTTGATCGCTACGCCGTCACTCTTCGCGCAAGGTGCACCGCCGCAGGGTTCCGCCAACGCTCCCTACGTCATGGAGTACTACTACAAAGTGCAGTGGGGCCATCAAAAGGAATTTCTGGATCTCTTCCTGAAAAATCATTTTCCTGTCTTGCAGAAGCGCGCCGAATCCGGTGACATCGTCGGTCTAAAAATCGAAACGCCATCCAATCACATGACCGAAGACGCCCGCTGGGACTACCGCGTCACGATTACATTCAAAAATTCAACGATTGCGACTACTGCCAATCCCGACGAAGCGGACCTCATCAAAAAAATGTATCCCGACCAGGCCGCGTACACTCGTGAGGAGCAACGCCGCTTCGGAATTCTCCTCGCCCACTGGGACATCCCCATCGCCAACATCACTCCCCCGAAAAAATAGCAGCAAGCACAAACTACGGCGCGACAGGATCGCTCGGCGCCGTATTCATGTCCGGCGCTTCAATTGTCAACGCCGGATTCCAATCGTAGTGCGTCACAAATCCGCCCGTTGCCGTCATCGTTCTTGGAAGATGATCTTTTTCGTTGATGCAGACCACATATTCCTGCCTGAAATACCGCAACTGCCTCGTCTCTTCACGCGTCACCGTCCACTCGCGGCAGTTGTCATCGTTCTCAAATTTTTCCTCGCCCTTCGTAATCCGCGCCAGTTTGACGTCTTCCTGAATCCATGTTCGCAACTCCTCAGAACCGTCCGCCTCGCCTTTCCCTGCTGGCTTCGGATTCGTCAAGCACGGCCGCGCCGTCAAAATATTCATGAAAAAGTAACTGTTCGTCGGCATTCCTTTCTTCCACGGCGTTGCGCCCTTGCGCCAATAAACGTCATCGCCGATTCGAATGTACTCCGACGCCGCGCCTCTCCCCTCTTCCACGATGTGCTCTTTGTCCGGACAGATCGCCGCATGCGTCCGCGTCACTTTGTCGCCCGCCGCGTTCCCCATCACCGTCGTAATCCGCCAGCTCTGCGCCCCATTCATCGCCGTCACTTCCGCCTCTAGCACCTGCTTCCCCGATTTCGGCAGCGAGTAATACACACAGACCACCACCAGAATGATTCCCGCCAATATCCCAACCAGCGCTTTAGGACTCATTGCTTCCCCATTCAACCGAGAACTCGCCCTATGGCATTTCCGGCATTTTCATCGCCGAACTATTCATATCCGGAGCTTCGATCGCAATCGATGGGTCCCACTCAAAATACATTCCAAATCGTTCATTCGCCCCCCTCCAATAAACAGGAAGGCTGCTCGTCTCGTTCAGGCAGACCTTGTAGCTTCCAAGCGAGTTCCGAGAAGTAATTCGCGTCACGCTCCATTCGCGGCAACTCGCGCCATTGAACTCCTGCATCTCTCCTTTGGAGATACTTCCGTCTTTTCCATCGCTTTCAATCCATTGCTTCATCTCTTCCGCACCGCCCGGAGGATTGCTGCTCGGCTCATTCGGATTGGTTAGGCACGGCCGTGGCGTCGGGAATGGCGTAAACAGGTCCGGTCCCGGTGTGCCTTTCACCCATTTCATATTTCCTTTGCGATAGTAAATATCGTCGCCAATCCGCACGTACTCCGCAAAGTTGTCCATGCCCTGCTCGACGATGTGTTCTTTGTCCGGGCAAAACGCAACATGTGTTCGCGTCAGCAACGCCCTGCCGTTTGAACTGAGCACTGTGCGAATCCGCCAGCTGCTGACGTTGTTAACCGCAATCGCTTCTCCCTCAAAAGCCTTCTTACCCGCATTCGGAATCGCGTAATACGCCACAATCAAAAGCAGAATAATTCCCGCAACAATTCCCAAAACTCCCTTTGTGCTCATGATTCACTCCTTTTTCACATCTCCGTCATTCAGCTCTTGTAGTGGCCGGTCTTTCGCGCCGTTTGCGTCCCGGCCGGTTCGCCGTGGAGACCCGTTCTTTTTTGCAGATGACGTCACCCGGCCCTTCCTATTTCCAACTCTTAATAATCTCGTCGGAAGGCGGAGCCTCAATCTTGATCGGCAAATTCCAGTCCGAGTACGTAATCACCTCGCTGCGATCCGGCGTAAAAACTTCCCTCGGCAAATGATCGCTGTCCACGCACACGCCAAAAATGTCTCGCCACCCGGCGGGTGCCGGAGCGCTTGCAATCCAATCGCGGCAAGCAAATCCATTTGCTTCGCGCTTATCGCCTTTGCGTATTTTTCCTATTTTTGCGATGACGTCCATCTGGCCTAGCAATGCGTCTGTTCCGCGCGGCCCCCAGGAACACAGCGAAGTGTCCCGCCGCAATTCGTGAGACAGCATCCAGCTATTGTCCTTGCGCGTATAACTCGTTCCCTCAATCCAGATGGATTCGCTGCTCGCTTCGTGTTTCTCGCCGCCTTGCTCGATTGTGGATTTGTTGACCGTATGCACGCTCGAAGGGCAATACACTTCCGTCAGCGTGTCTATGTTTTTGGTCGGCTCATCAACAACGGTATGCATCCGCCAGCTTCGCGCATTCTGCATGGCGGCATTCATCTTCTTGAATTCGGAAATTCCGGCGTCGGGCAAGACCCAGTAAATCAGAAGAATCACAAATCCAAAGATGACCACCCGCGCCGCCAACCCGTTCGCGAGACTCCGTTCCATGCCCCAGTATTGCCCCCAAGGCATCCGTTTCCGTCTAAAAACCTTCAAACCGCCGCCAAATAACTATTGCTTGATTCGCAAGTCCTGTGTCACCGAGAGGCGCTGTGTCCGATGGCTGGGCCGAAACAGGCGTCCAAATACTCGCACGCAAACAAACTGAGTTCGTTCCACAAGGCGTCGCACTGTTTTTCAGGAGCAACGGATCGAAGTCGATCGCTCATCTCGACTCAATCGGAACTGTTTCAAAGGCAAGCGCCGCACCAACGAATCAATAAAACCCTTCTTGGGCAGCCTATCCTTTGTGTTTTTGTTTTTTGCAAAGGGTGGGTCGCTCTTGGTCGCCAATGGGTCAGTTTGGAGTTTTTTAATCGCGACACAATAAGTCAAAAATTCAAACTGACACTGCTCGTTCGTCTAGTCTCCCGCGGACGATTGCAGAAGCGCGCACTTGCTTCGATATTCTCTGGGAGCTAGGCCCATTTCTCGCCTAAAAACACGGCTGAAAGAGCTTTCTGATCCGTATCCGATGGCTGACGCTACCTCAGAGAACGACATATTGTTCGAGCGAATCATCGCGCCTGCTTTGTACATCCGCCAGCGGGTAACGTATTCGAGAGGCGTTTGGCCCAAAACGGTCCTGAATCTCAGGGCAAAGGCAGACCTCGACATTCGTGCTTCGCGCGCGAGTAACGCAACAGACCAGCTCCTCTCAATATCCGAATGCATTGCTTGTATGGCTTTGCTGAGCTGCCGGTCTGACATGGCAGCCAGCCACCCCTTGGGCGGAGCTGCGGAGTTGCTTGTGTAAGCTCGAATGGCATAGACAAATAGTGATTCATAAAGACAGCTGATCAAACGCGATGAAGCTATACCGGGCTGAGCCGTTTCAGCCGCCAAAAGATCCAGCACGGATTGGAAGGCGTGACTTCGATTTTGCTCAAGCCGCAGGTGCAGATAACGAGGAAGAATCGTCGAAATGAGCGGGGCGTCGAATGCACTCATGCGAAACGACCCGCTCACCAAAGTTGTGGGCGCGCCGCCTCCTCCATAATGAATCACGCAATCTACTTCCAATTTTCTTAATTCGCGGTAATCGGCGACGCGGGAACGCGGATGATCCACTATCGTAAAAGCCTCATCGCTGAGAATGAAAATGAAAACATCTCCGGCGGAGAGCGGGATAGCTTGCCGCTGGTTCTTGAATTTCAGAAGCGCCGATCCGCGAACCATTAACCCGAAGCGTATCCGCGGAACCGTGTCTCCCGCGTAGTGAAAACCCCAGGGGGCCGTCGTCTCCAGACGTGTATAAACCGCGTCCTGAATTCTCATGGATCCAAAGACTTCAGACAGCACGTCCATGCGATGTTCGAACGCTGGACGATCGGTCACGTTTTTTGGACGCATGGCACCCGCGAGTCCCAATTTTATCGCATCTATCTCTTGGGCCACCAAACATTTCAATTGGAGAAAAAATGATCGTAAGAACGTGTCGCTCTAAACGTTTCATTCGTATGGCCGTATTCGCGCTCTTCCTTGCTGCTGCGTATTCGCCAATCGTTGCTTCACAGGAAACGAAAAAGGCAACGGATCCCAATCGCAACTCCTCTGATGTGGCATTTCCATGCTCTTCGGCGGCGGCCACGAAAGAAATCCTGGAAACACAGTGCCGGCAAGCCGCCAATCTTCCCGATACGCCACAAGCCCAAGACCAAAGCGCTCCATCAAACCCCTCATCCATTTCGCAAGATCAAAACAGTGCCCTGCTCTTCCTGCCTGTGCAGAGTTCTCGTCGCCTTTCCTTCGGCGACAAATTTACAATCTACACCCATCAGACATTTGGGCCGTCTGCAGTTATCTTCCCGGCATTCGCTGCCGGCATGGCCATGACGAACCCCAAAAAAACTTACCCCCGCGAATGGAAGGACGGCGCCGGAGCATTCGGCAGGCAATATGGAGACTCCATCGCCATGGTCACTTCCCAGCGAACAGCGCGCTTTTTGGCGGGTGCCGCCTTGCATGAAGATCCCCGGTATATGCGGTCCACCAGTAAAAATCCTCTTGTGCGAACCACCCACGCGCTTGCGTTTACTTTCATTGATAAGACCGATTCCGGCAGAAACACGATTGCCTTCTCCAATTTTGCGGGCGCGGCTGCCGGCGGTTTTGTGGGCAATGCTTACCTGCCCCATGGATACAACGATCTCACGCACGCAGAACAACGAATAGCCTTCCAGTTCACAAGCATTGCCATTCAAAACATTGCCGCTGAATTTCAACCGCAGTGGGGACCGATTGTGCGAAAGCTGCGCATCCAGAAAATTATTCCCGAGTGGTGGGTTCCACAGCACAAAAACTAAGCCCTGCCGAATGCCACCTGGAAACACCTGGCACAAGGAAACTGAGGCTGTTCCAGCCCTTCGTACGTGTCAACGCCTGAGGATCGACGTGCGCAAGGACATCGCCATCTCGAATCAACCGCAAGAAGACCCGGCAATATTCATCGCTCGGTTTTCTCGCTGTCATGCGCTGCTCCACTTCATAGCATGTCGCGTGCTCGGCGATACGGAAGGAGCGCGAGATTCCGTACAAAATTGTTGGCTCACGGCATCTCGCAATCCGCCGAAGTTCGAACACGAAGGCGCTTTTCGCAGTTGGCTGCTTAGAATTGCAATCGACGAAGCCTTGGCCATTCGCCAAAAAAAGAAGGAATCGAGCAGCGACAAGAACCTGGCGTGTGGGCTACCCATTCGAAACTAAAACTTCCTGGATGGCCTATCCTTTGCGCCTTTGTATTTTGGCGGGTGACAAACTGATTCGGTTGTTTTGGGAATTTGGATGCCGCACCCTTCGAGGTTCGGGTTTCAGGGTTTGTACTTGCAAACCCTGAGCAGAAAAAGGGTGCGGGTTTTGACTTTTCCTTTCCGTTCGAACTCTTTTCCATAACTCATTCGAATTACCTATTTAATATCTATTGACTTGATAACGGAATTCTGCTACCATCCTATGTGTTTTATTTGGCGCCTTACGCTACCTTTCCACTTCCCAGTCATAGCTTCGATCTTCCGCAAAATTCTCATAACCCCTCCATAATGAACACTTACAAAAAATCCACCTGCAATTCCTTTAGAATGAACACTTGCAAAACAAAAGACTTAAACCCCTTTATTTTCAACACTTACAAAAATGGTGGGGGGAGGGGGGTGTTATGGTTAACCTGAGGAGCGCAGCGGCGAAGGATCTCAGCATCTATAAACTCGCAGTTGAGGAATCCGTGTCCGAATTGACCCCAACGTTCCAGCGTTCTACGCTTGAGCAAGCACCATGAGTCGCGTCTATCTCGATTACAACGCCACCACGCCCGTCGAACCCGAAGTCCTCGACGCGATGCTGCCCTATTTCTCTGCCGAGTTTGGCAACGCCGCCTCGATCCACACCGTCGGCCAGCGCGCCCGAGCCGCCGTCGAAACCGCTCGCGATCAGGTCGCTGCCCTTCTCGGAACGCGCTCGCAGGAAATCGTCTTCACCAGCGGTGGCACCGAATCGGATAATCACGCGATCTTCGGAATCGTTCGCTCCGCGCCCGGAGCAACAAAGCACATCGTCACCACCAACATCGAGCACGAAGCCGTGCTCAACACCTGTCAGGCGCTCGAAAAAGACGGTATCGCCGTCACCTATCTTCCGGTAAATTCCGATGGCATCATCACGGTCGATCAGGTCGAAGAAGCGCTTCGCCCGCACACCGCGCTCATTACCGTGATGCACGCCAACAACGAACTTGGGACCGTGCAGCCTCTCGCAGAAATCGGCAAACTCGCCGCGCAGCGTGACATCTACTTTCATACTGACGCCGTGCAATCCGCCGGAAAGCTTCCGCTCGACGTAAAAAGTCTCGGCGTCGATCTCCTCTCCATCTCCGGCCATAAAATTTACGCACCCAAGGGAGTCGGTGCGCTCTACATTCGTGGCGGCTCGCGCTTACAACAACTGCTCTACGGCGGCCATCACCAGCGCGGCTTCCGCCCAGGCACGGAAAATGTTCCCGGCATCGTCGGCCTCGGCAAAGCCGCTGAACTCGCACGCCTTTCACTCGGGTCAGACGCCGAGTGTGTCAGCAAACTGCGCGCCAAACTGGAACAAACTCTCGCCGCGCGTATTCCGGATTCGCACATCAACTCCGCAAACGCGCCGCGCACGCCCAACACCGCCAATCTCACTTTTCCGGGAATCGAAGGCGAAGCCCTCGTCATTGCACTGGATCTTAAAGGAATCGCCGTCTCCACCGGAGCAGCCTGCTCTTCCGGAGCCGTCGAACCATCCCACGTGCTCACCGCCATCGGCCTCTCTGCCGAAGACGCACGCGCCAGCATTCGCTTCAGCCTCGGTCGTCACACTACTGCCGCTGAAATTGACTACGCGCTCGGCGCAGTTCCTGCAGCCGTCACACAGCTCCGCGAACTCTCGCCCACCTATCGCAAGGAGTCTGCCCGCGCATGAACTTCTCCTTCGACCAAGCCACCAAAACCCGTCATTTCGACCGGAATGAACCGACGATTTTGCTTTTCCGATTCCTTCTGAGGAATCGGTCGGTTCATGGAGCGGAGAACTTCCTCTCTTCGCACGGTTTGTGTGCGAAGAAACCCCTCTTCGATCTCAGCGAAACTCGGACCAATTCGCTAAAATAGAAGAGAAACGAAATGCAGACCGAAACACAATTCGAGACTCTTCCCGTCAGCGCGGAAACGCAGCCTGGACTCGTCGCTATCGCCATGTCCGGTGGAGTCGATTCCTCCGCTGTCGCTGCAGTTCTCCAACAGCAAGCGCGCCCCGTCGTCGGACTCACCATGCAGCTCTGGAATCAGCGCCGGCTGCCCGAGCTTCAAGGGGACGGTCCTGCACAGCATCGTTGCTGCTCGCTCGATGACGTCTACGACGCAAAGCGCGTCGCGCAGCACCTGAATTTCCCCCACTACGTCGTAAATTTCGAGCGTCAATTTGAAGATCGCGTCGTACGCCCGTTCGTGAACGACTATCTTCGCGGCCGCACACCAGTTGCCTGCACAAACTGCAACAATGACGTGAAGTTCGAGCCGCTTCTCCGCATGGCCCGTCAAATCGGAGCGGAGCGTCTTGCCACCGGCCACTACGCAAGAATTCGCCGCGACGAAATCACCGGCCGCTGGCAACTCTTGCGTGCGCTGGATGAAACAAAAGACCAATCCTATTTTCTCTGGGGTCTGACACAAGATCAGCTCTCCATGAGCGAATTTCCACTCGGTGAACTCACCAAGGAAGAAGTCCGCGATCTCGCGCGCCGCGCAAATCTCCCGGTCGCGGATAAGCCGGAAAGCATGGAACTTTGCTTCGTTCCCACCGGCAACTACGTTCAATTTATCCAGGCTTACACGCGCGAAAGCAACATTCCATTAAATGAGAAAGAAGGCGAAATTGTCACCGAAGACGGAGCCGTAATCGGCCGACACAGCGGCATCCATAATTTCACGATTGGCCAGCGCAAAGGTCTCGGCTTTGCCGCTGGCAAGCCGCTCTACGTTCTCTCCATCGACCCAGAAAAAAATCGTGTCGTCGTCGGTGATGATGAATCGCTGCGCACAACTTCTTTTGAAGTCACCGGCACAAACTGGATTTCCATCGCGGCGCCACTGGCGCCGAGCAAGGCAACTGTAAAAATTCGCCACAAACATGAACCTGCGCCGGCAACCATACAAGCCACCGGCGAAACTTCCGCGCGAATCACTTTCGACCTTCCACAACGCGCCGTCACACCCGGCCAGGCCGCTGTTTTTTACGACGACGATATAATTCTGGGCGGCGGCTGGATCAACAAATAGAAGCTGAATGAACTTGAGAAAAGACGAGGAAGCGATAGATCGAACAAGCCAGCAGGAAATCTCCAAGACGCGCTCAGATTGGATTTGGTTTTACTGAAGACTGAAAACTGAAGGCTGGACTGCCTCTCTCAGATAAAAAGTTCTTCTTCTTGTTCGAGCGGTTCATCTTTCTTGGACGAACCGCGGCGTGAACGCAGCAGATCAATACCAACTTTGATTCCCTGTATGAGAGCCGACGCCTTCTGAACGGGCCGCCAAAGACTATGTTTAAATTGCGAGCCGGCTTCTTCCACCGCTTCGAGCGTTCCGGTGAGAATGCGGTCAGCTCGAACAAGTTGTCCGCGCAAACGGTCCGTCGCATCGGTGAAAACACGGTCCACTTTTTGCGCTTGCCCGCGCGCCAGATAAACGATGTGAGCGGCGTCGCTCACCATCGTGGAGATTTTCGGCTGGGTGTCGTCGAGAAGAATCTGCACGCGTGTCAGAATCGGGCTGACTTTATTATTCAGGTCGGTGACGCTGCGTTCCACTTGTTGCATGGTCTTGCGTGTTTGCAGAAAGAGCGCAGTGAGAATCGTAACCTGCACAACCAGCGCGATCGCCACCACTACGAGCGCCGCTACAACCCAGGTTTCCATGCACACCCCGTCCGCTCCATTACTGGAGCATTATCGGTTAGCCCAATAGTAAAAATTACGACTTCCCTGCTTCGCGGCGATACGCTTCGCGCGCGCCTTCGACGGCCGCCGAAATCGATTCTTTCTGGCGCGAGGCAACATCCTTGCCGCGTTCGATCAGCTCGTCTGCGCGTTCGCGAAGTTCACGCGCTTTGCGCTGCGCGTAATCCTTGCCTTCATCGGCCTTCTTTGAAAGAAATTCGCGCGTCTCTTCGCCCGACTTCGGCGCAAACAGAATTCCTACAAGGGCCCCGACACCCAAACCCACCAAAAAATAAGTTACTTTGGATCCGACATTGTCCGCCATTAGAACCTCCAAGTTACTGTAGCGCCGCGGCTGATCCAGCAGAGAATCTTACGTCCAGCCAAAACAACGTAGCACAGCAAAAAGTGAGGCGCAATAAGGACTAACCGGTATTTAGGCAGTTGTTCGGTTATCGGAGATTCCCGATTTGTCCAAGTATTCGAGGACTCGTTCGGCGCTTTTTCGCGCAACGACCTTGCTAAGGCGATCAATTCCGGCGCGACGGACGTTAGCGATGCTGCCAAATTCACGGAGGAGGCGTTGCGTGGTTTTGGGACCGACTCCGGGAATTTCGAGCAGTGCAGAGCTTGTTTGGCGCTTGGCGCGGCGCTGGCGGTGAAATGTGACAGCGAAGCGGTGCGTTTCGTCGCGGATTTGTTGAATTAAATGCAAGACTGGCGAGTGGCGGTCGAGAATAATCGGTTCATTTTCCTGGCCGTAGACGTAAAGGATTTCTTCTTTTTTTGCGATGCTGGCGAGCGGCTGATTGATGATTTGTAGCGAGTCGAGTGCTTGCGCGGCGGCGTGAAGCTGGCCGATTCCGCCGTCAATGAGAATCAAACTTGGAAGCGGCTTTTTTTCTTCCTGCAAACGACGGTAACGGCGGGAAACGGTTTCGCGCATGCTGGCGAAATCGTCGTTTTGCCAAGGCTGGCCGATCACAGGAAGAGATCTTACTCGAATTTCTTCGCGCTCTTCGCCGCGAATAATGAATTTGCGATAGTCAGATTTTTTCATCCGGCCTTTTTCCCAGACGACCATGGAGGCGACAGTGTCGGTTCCCTGCATGTGGGAAATGTCGAAACTTTCAATGCGCGTCGGTTCTTCGGGAAGATTGAGTGCGTTTTGCAGAGCTTCGGCGATCGCTTTTGAGTTTGGTTTTAGAACGCGGAAACGCTGGGTGAAAGAATGTTCGGCGTTGCTTTTAACGAGATCGAGAATGGCTTTTTTGGAGCCGCGCTGCGGCGTGAAGATTTCGACCTTGTGGCCGGCGCGTTCGGAGAGAAGTTCTTCGAGCAGTTCCCTGTCCTCAAATTCTTCGGGGACATGGATTGCTTTCGGCAGATATTCCGCTTCCAGATAAAGTTGTTTCAGCAAAGCCGGGACAAATTCGGCGGGATTAAATTCTTCGAGTTCTTCCCAGTAAAATTCGCGGCGGTCAACGACACGGCCGGCGCGCAAGTGGAAGAGATTTGCTGCGACGAGAGGCGGTTCGGCGTAGTAGGCGAGGACATCGGTATCGTCACCTTGCGTTGAAGCGATGCGCTGGCGCTCTTCGATGTCTTCCATGGTGCGGAGGAGATCTCGATAGGCGGCGGCTTGTTCGTAGAGTTCTTTTTCGGCAGCGGCGGTCATGCGCTGTTCGAGGCTTTTGACGAGATCGTGTCGGCGGCCTTCGAGGAACATGCGAACGTCGCGAGCGGCTTCGGCGTAGCGTTCGTCGGTGGTGAGGCCGGGAACGCAGGGGCCGAGACAGCGATGAATGTGATATTGCAGGCACGGTCGCGGATGCGGGCGCGTGAGATCAACAGTGCAGCTCGGAATCAGAAAACGCTTGTGGACAAAATGGAGAATGCGTCGCGCGAGGCTAGGGGGAAAGTACGGGCCGAAGTAGAGCGATCCGTCTTTTATGATCCGGCGCGTGAAATAGACGCGGGGATATTTTTCAGCGGCGGTGAATTTGATGTAGGGATAGGTTTTGTCGTCCCGAAGCATGATGTTGAACTTCGGGTGGTATTGCTTGATGAGATTGTTTTCGAGGGCGAGAGCTTCGCGCCCGTTTTCAACGACAATGGTTTCGAGGTCGGCTATTTCGCGGGCGAGGGAGCCTGTTTTAGCGTCGATCCAGCGAGATTCAAGAAAATAGGAACGGACGCGGTTGCGCAGCGAGTTGGCTTTGCCAACGTAGATGACGTTACCGCCAGCGTCTTTGAAGAGATAGACACCGGGCTTCTCCGGTAGCTGCGCGGCTTGTTCTTTGGGCTCCATAAGAACTTCAGTATTCAGTTTAAGCCGAAGCGGGAGAATTTCTTAGTTCGGGTATTGCGAAACAAGACTCTCAGCGATTCGTAAGCTGCAAGGTTGGAAGTGTATTGACGGTGTCTCCAGGTTTATACTCGCCGGATGATGCAACGGCCCAAGAGGTCTATTTGCCGACTAATTCTGCCAGTTATCTTTGCACTACTAGTTCGCGCATCCAGCGCTCAAACACCTGAGCGTTTCCACCAAGTTGTGCAGCCTTACGCCGATGCCCAGATGTTTATGGGAAGCGTCCTAGTGGCCAAAAACGGGAAGATTCTCTTTAGTAAAAGCTATGGAATGGCGGACTTGGAGTGGGGCGTTCCCGATTCTTCCACGACTCGATTCAATATCGCATCCATGACAAAGCAATTCACCGCAGCTTCAATTCTGCTGCTTGAAGAACGAGGGAAATTAAGGACGGATGATCTTGTAAAGAAGTTCATACCGGATGCGCCCCCAGCGTGGGACAAGATCACCATTTATCACCTACTGACGCATACCTCTGGCATTTCCAACAGCGCAGCCACGTATGAACCCGGCCCCCCGGAAAAGCTGGTGCTGCATGACGCGCCCCTGAACTCTCAGCCTGGCGAGAAATGGGAGTACACAAACCTGGGATATATCGTACTTGGATACTTAGTGGAAAAGATCAGCGGGGAAACCTACGAGGAATTCGTCCAAGAGAATATTTTCAAGCCGTTAGCAATGAAAGATTCCGGACTGATCTCCTTCGTGACTGTCATTCCGCGACGTGCTACCGGGTATTGGCCCGGCAATAGTGGAATTGAAAATGCGGATCGCCCCGATCCAAGGTATGGGTTTTCGGCAGGCGCTCTTTATTCCTCGACGGAAGATCTCCTTCGGTGGGAAGAAGGAATCTTTGGCGGCAAACTCTTGACGCCTGCATCCTTGCGCAAAATGACCACGCCTTTCAAGAGTGACTATGGCTGCGGCTTGTACGTCCATCGTGTTAGCGGTCATCTGGTGATCGAACACGACGGGAACAACATAGGCTTTAACGCAGACATGGCTTATTACCCTGAAGAGAAACTTGCAGTTATCGTGCTGGCAAATCTAAATGGCACGGTCACGGGCGAGATGACGAAAGCACTCGCGGCGGTAGCACATGGACAGACTCCTCCTATTCCTTCCATCCATAAAGAAATCACTCTGTCGAAGGGAGTTCTGGCGCGGTACGCGGGGACGTATCGCTTCCCGCAATACATCCTGAAGATGGTCCCCGAGGGCAATCACCTGCTGGTGAAGTTTGACAATGGCGGCACGCTTGCGGTCTTTCCGGAGTCGGAAACAAAGTTCTTCTCCAAACCGTGGCCCACGCAATTCCAGTTCTCGCAGAATGGTAGCGGCGAATTCACGGTGCTGACGAGATACGAAGGCGAAAAAGAAGAAAAGGGCGCGAAGGAATAGAGTGCGGCTTGTTCTCTGGGTTCCATAGAAGTGCAACGCCTAGAGGGAGAAATTCTTTGGGTTCCATGACGGGGATTGGACGCATTCGACAGTTTTGGAGGCAAGAACGATGTGCAATCTGAATAACCAAACGCACGGTAAGCATGCACATGGCCATCCTCACAAACATGGGCCACACGAGCATGGACCGCACAAACATGGGAAACCAAACGACGCGACGCGGCGCGCGTTCTTGATGCAGCTGGCTTCGGCGGCTGTGCTGGCGCCATGGGCGCTTGGCCAAAAGAACGCTCGCGCCGAGATGGCGGAACGATTTCGGCAGATTTCGGAGGACTACGAACTTAAAGGCCTTGCCGATCTGTTCAAAGGCATCACAACGAATGGGACGGCGATTCCGGGACTCTTTGAAATCGCTCCCACTGGCGTTTCCACGGAACCCGTTCGAAATGCGGCTGAGAAATTCATCGAAACTCTGAGCGGCGGCCAGCTTTCAAAAACAATGTTCCCCGTTGATGACGCGCAGTGGCGCAAGTGGATGAATCAGCATTTCTACGTGCGCCAGGGAATCAGTTTCCTGGAGATGAATGATACACAACGCGAAGCAGCCTTTGGATTGATGCGAGCCTCCTTGAGTGCGAGGGGAATGGAATTAACGCGCAACGTAATGCGGTTGAACGAAACGCTGGCGGAGCTGACGGACGACCATGATTTTCTTGGCGAGTGGCTTTACAACATCAGCATCATGGGCACGCCATCGGCAACACAGCCTTGGGGCTGGCAACTGAGCGGGCACCACGCGATCGTAAATTATTTTGTTCTCGGAGATCAGGTGGTGGTGACGCCGTTCTTTTTTGGCTCTGAGCCCGTAAAAGCGACTTCCGGAAAGTACAAGGGAATAGAGATTCTGCAGAAAGAGCAAAACGACGGTTTTGCGATGTTGCAATCGCTTTCCGAGACACGCCGTAAAGCAGCGGTTCTGGATTTTTCCAAGACCGGGAACAATAACCTGACAGAAGCATTTAAAGATAACGTCGTTCTTGATTACGCGGGATTGCGCGGGTCAGACATGGAGAAAGCAGAGCGCGGGCGCATGCGAGAGCTCATTCAGCTTTATGTGGGCAACATGGACGATGGGCACGCGCGCGTGAAAATGAATGAAGTGGACCGGCACCTGGAGAATACCTGGTTTGCATGGATCGGAGGGACTGCTGCGGACAGCGCGTTTTACTATCGCCTGCAGGGCCCGGTCATTTTGATTGAGTTCGACCATCAGCGGCCCGCTAACCTCTCAAGGTTTGCAGCCGACCCGAAAAAACCGGTCCAGCAGCATATTCACTGCGTGATCCGGACACCGAATGGAAACGACTACGGCAAGGATCTTTTAAAGCAGCACTATCTGAAGCATCCGCATCCACAGTCGTAGTCACCCATCAAAGAAACGGGTGTTGGTCGCTGTGCGCGCGTGCTTTGCCGACGTAGATGACTTTGCCGCCGGCGTCTTTGAACAGATAGACGCCCGGGCTTTCGGGGAGTTGGGCGGCTTGGTCTTTGGGGTCCATGGAAGCTCAGCACTAGGTTTAAGCCGAAGCGAGAATTCTTTCCGGACGAGTTGCAACGCAGGTTGTTTCGACGGCTCAGTAGTTCATGACTTCGAGAATATTCCTGGAACTTGTGATCTGGCGCAGCATTGCTGGCATAGTCCAGGGAACACGCGTTTATGCGCAAGACGCTCAAGCCTCTTTTGCTTTTGCCGCCACGCTAAATGCCGCCGCATTCTTTCGGACAAACTCCTGCACGCTCAGCGGCCGTTGCCCCGTTAGCGTGAGCACGTCGTCCGACAGCCGGTCGAAACGCCCCGCGCGATGCAGGTCGCCCATCGCCGCCAGGTGGTTCACCACATGAACCGGCCAGCCCCGCTTGAGCAATTCGTCCCGCCACGGCTGGACGGGAATGTCTTGAAAGGTGATTGTGCGGCCCAGCGCCTTCGAATACTCCTGTGCAAAGAAATGCATGTTCTCGGACTGCGGACCGGTCAGGTGATAGATCTTGCCGATGTGCGGCTGCGGATTGGCGAGCAGCGTGGCAATCGCGCGTGCAACGTCTTCGGCTGCCACCGGCGAAGTCTTGCCTTCCCCGAACGGTAGCCTGATCTGATCGGATTCCCTGACTGAATCTGGAGTCAAAGTCAGGAAGAAGCCTTCGAGAAACACTGTCGGCCGCACGTGCACAACCGGCAGACCGGACCAGTTCAGCGCCTGCTCGGCCAGCCAGTGCAGCTTGTGCTGCGGGCTCGGAGTAGTTTCGGTAATGCTCATCTGAGAGACCGTCATCTGCGACATATTGATGAACGCTTTCACGCCGTGATGCTTCGCCACCGCCGCCGCATTGACCGTCGCGGCCAGGTAGGCATCCGAAACCGACATGCCGAAGTACATTGTCTCGCAGCCGGCAATCGCCCTATGCATGGAATCGAGATCGAGCAGATTGCCGATCACGACTTCCGCACCCAGAGCGCGCAGTGCTTGCGCGCGCTCGTCTTCAGTTCGCACCATCGCACGCACCGCTTTGCCTTGGTTCAACAGCAGTTCGGTGACCGTGCGTCCTACCGCGCCGACGCGGCCCGCCGCGCCGGTAACAAGAATTGGATTCGACATGTTTTCCTCCTTATCAATCCAGACATACGTCGAAAGTCACGACGGTTTCACAGCCTTTGCGGTAGCCCAGAGCGAACCTGGATTAACGCGATTTGGATGCAATGCAAGCATTTTCTGGTAGAGATCCAGCGACGTCGATGTGCTTGCCACACTCGCGTTAAAGTCGTGGAGATATTTACGGGTTTCGTCGATGTGACGAGTAGCGCTATCCGGGTTAAGAACACCGTGACCGGCTACGACTGCTTTCGGATGAAGAGCCCCGATCTTGTCCAGTGCGCGCAGCCACTCCGCTCTGGCTTTTTCATCGCACTCCGCGAGATAGAGGTGCGTGTCGTTGTAGACGGCATCGCCAGATATCACGAGGCCAATGGAAGGAACATGCAGCGCGGTTGTGTGCTGGGTGTCGGTGTGGCCAAGCTCTACCACGTTTAGTTCTTCTCCCTCAAGAAACAACGTATCTCCTTGAAGGACCTCCGGCACTGCCAACTGCGAGGGAACCTGGCCAGGGAAGCGGGGCTCCCAGAAGGAGTTTATGAATTCCGGCTTGATCTGGTTTTGCATGGCCGCGACAGACGAGGCAGTGGCAAACGCTTTTGCGTTGGGAAACTTGTCGAGCAGGAACTTCAGGCCCAGGAAATGGTCACCGTGGGCATGCGTGATGTAAATGCTTGTGAGATTTTTGCCGCTCTCGGCAACCCAATCCACCAGCTCCTTCGAATGCTGGACAGACAGAAACGTATCGACGAGGATGGCATCGCGTTCCCCATAAATGAGAGTGACCGTATTGGTGACCCAAGCGAGATCTTCCTTGCCTGGGGGAAGGCCTTGTGTAGAACTACCGCGTTTCTTGGTCAGCAGTTTCCAGTTCAGCTTAGACATATATTTTCTCCCTTCTCGACGGATGATAGTCGGAAACGTTCCGCGCTTCGATCGCTTTGACCGAGTTCACAAACGCTTTTTCCAAAACACTTCTTCCGATAGTCTGGAGCACGAGGCCGAGCAGTCGTCCTTTCAGGTTTTTGCCTTCCCGTACGACGATGAGGTGAATATCGGTCATGCCATCGGACCGCCGCGCGAAATTGTACGCGTGGCCGGATGCGCCTCCCCACACATTAGAGTCAGTGGTTGCAAGAACGACGTGGTTTGGATTGGACCAGTCGTAGTGAAGGCGTTCCCAGATGCCACCAGAGCCTTCGGTGACATCGGCCTCCGAAAAGCCGCGGCGATGCACCTTGAGGTATTCATCGGCACTATTGCCAAAAAGTTTCGAGCGGCCGGGCCCGAAGTCGGTAAGCCCGGCGATGTACTGCTCGGGCGTTAGGGTGGTTGTTCTGTGGAAGTGAATCTCTGAATGCATCATTGTCGTTCTCCTTTTCGCCAGATTCGAATCAAAAAACAAGCCCGGATCAAACCAAGTTGATGGTCACGTCGATGTTGCCGCGAGTGGCGCGGGAATATGGACACGTCTGGTGCGCTTCGTTGACCAGGGTTTGCGCAATTTCGCGATCCACACCGGGCAAGCTGACATTGAGACGGGCTGACAGGCCAAAGTGGGAATCCGGCGTAAAGCCAAGGTCCACTTCGGCGTCAATGGCGACATTAGCGGGCAGGGCGACCTTCTTCATGGCGGCCACGTGCGTGATTGCTCCAATGAAACAGGTGGACCAGCCGGCTGCGAACAACTGCTCAGGGTTGGTGCCATTACCCAGCTTGCCCGGAATCGTGAAGTTGACGTCCAAGCGACCGTCGTCGGTGCGGGAGTTACCACCGTCCCGGCCTCCGGCGCTGTGTGCTTTTGCTGTGTATAGAACTTTCCCGAGACGTGCTGCTGAAGCTCCTGTTGCTGCGAAAATGTGAGTCATGACTGACTCCTTTCTGAGGACTGAGGTTCCTGTTCAGTCTCTCTTGCCTTTCATTGTGGATTATGTTTATAATCCACATGCCAATTCGATTCACTCCAGCCAGATTAGATACATACCTCTTTAGAGGGGGAGCGCTAATGGGTCATTCCAGGACGGAAAAAGCACAAACTCACAAGAAAATCGTTGCCCTCGCTTCGAAGCGTTTTCGCGAAAAGGGACTTGCGGGAATTGGGATCGCGGAGTTGATGAAGGAGGCGGGGCTGACAGTCGGTGGCTTCTATAAGCACTTCGGCTCACGCGATGAGTTGGTGGCTGAAGCGGTGGGCTCGGCGCTAGGAGGGTGGAAGCGCAAGCTGGATGCGGCAGCCGCAGGCGGACCGCTCGTCACTTACCAGACGTTAGTTAATGATTACTTAAGTGAAGCACACCGCGATCGTCCTGGTACGGGATGTCCGGTCAGCGCGTTAGCAGGAGAGATTCCGCGAACCGAGAAGCGGACTCGCGCACTGGTTACACAGGAGGTTAAAGACAACGTTGCGTTCCTCACAAAATTGATCGGTGAGGAAGACGGTGCAAGATCGCAGGCAATCCTCACGTACTGCGCACTCGTCGGAGCCATTGGCATGGCCCGAGCAGTCTCGGACGAGAAGCTTTCCCGCGAAATTCTGAAGACGGTGGCGAGTCAACTGAAAAGCTAGATTCGAAGTAAAGAGTTTCTGAAGAAGTGGATTATCAGCGGGATTCGAGGAAGTTACTCCGTAGGCCGCTGTGCTGCCTTACGTAGCTCCGCTAACCCTTCCAGAGTTCCCTCGGCTGACGGCGCGCCTTCAGGGGGCGTCCACCCAAGGGGAGAGCCTGCAGCAATCAACAAGCGCGCCACTTCGACATGGTCCGCTCCGCCATGCTTCGAGTTACGCCGACCTTCGACGGCCCAAACAAGCGGCGAGGCAGAGAACATGCTGTCCATCGAATTGACGTTTGCGCCGTATTGCAACAACACCCGCACAGCGGCAGGGTGACCACTCATCGCCGCGCGGTGCATTGACGTAACGTTGTCTTTGTCCCTGGTGTTTGGATCAAAGCCGCATGCGAGCATCGTTTCGAGCACCGCAACGTTGCCGTTTTCGGCGGGGCGATGAAGCATAAGGTGGTGCTCGGGCCGCAGCCCCGTTCGCAGACCGGGCTGTGCCACAAGCTGAGCTTCCGCGGCCGCGCGATCTGCGCGAGCGCAGGCAGCCACGAAACGGTCGACCGCAGACAGTTCGTCATGCGCGCCGTGGGCAAGTAGCCACTCGGCGATATCAGTGTTGCCATGGAGTTCAGCCAAGGTGTGTGCTGTGGCGCCATCGCCGCGTTGGCGCGAGACGTCGGCGCCGTGCCGCACCAGCCTTTCGACCATGGGCAAGTCCCAACGTCTAGCAGCGACATGCAGCGGCGCTTCCCCGCCTTCACCCCAGGCGAGGTTGGCATCTGCACCGTGTTCAAGCAGCCAGTTGGGGCCCGCCGGGTTTTCGGTCCACAACATCATATAAACCAGTGGAGGCACCCCACCTGGAATCCCGTTTACGTTCACACCGTAGCGCTGCATTAGCTCGAGGGCTTCGATGTTGCCGCCACCACCGGCAATGTGCATCGAGACGCCATCGGTTGGATTCGCTCCGGCTTTGAGCAGTACTTCGGCGAGCGGCAGATGGCTTACTGCACAGATCGAGCCCCACAATGCGGTTCTCGGCAACTCCGGGTGCCAATTCCAGTGATATTCCGCATTCGGATTCGCCCCACGTGAGCATAGTTGCTGCGCGATGGCGACGAAGCCATTGACGCGTGACGGGACGGTGACATGCATGCAGGAATGGCATACATATAGCAGCGGCTCCCAGTTCTGCGGCCCGCCGGATTGCGTCGCCAGCGCGGGGTGATCACGTAATCGTGCGTCGATTGCGCCGGTATCACCGAGAACGAGCGCAGTGTACAAATTCGCCAACGCGATATTTGGAAAGAGTGCGAGTAGCCGTTCGGCACGGCCGGACGCGCCACCCGTTGCGCAGCGGATGAATTCGTCGACGGCCTCGGGGTACGACAGGGTTCGCGCCTCCACTTCTTCGCGCAAGGCTGGCCAGGACGGAAACCCATACTCTCGGGCGATTACCGACTGGGCATCGTGAAGAGCCAAATCGTCTGCGTCAATCTGGTGAATGGATTTGCCGGAAAACGCCGGCAAGGCTGCGAAGCGGCGGAGCGCGTCCTCATCACGGGCCTGGGCCGCGCGCAGTAGAGACTTCGCTTGCTTCTTCAGTTGTTCGAGATTCGGACGGGCGGGTAATTCACGCGGCATCATACATCCTCCATGCTGAAGCCCGTGGTTCGCAAACAGGCAGCACGGCGGTGTAGTGCCGTTTCGATCAAACAGCTATGACGGTGGGCTTGGCCCTTCGCGCGAACCCGCAGGCGCCCTTTAAGCGCACCTCGACATCCTACCACCAAAAAACGCTACGGGGGGAAAACCAAACTGGCCAAGCAACCGGTCTAAAGACCGACCACTACATCGGCACACAAGGATTCGCGAACTCTTCGCAGCGCTAGTCCTGCCGCAAAGCGCTCATTGGATCTATTTCGCTGGCGCGACGGGCCGGAACAAAACTGGCGAACAACGCAGTGGCCAGAAGGATAGGAATCATAATCGCAAAAGTCGAAAAGTCGGCGGGCTGCATTCCTTCGACCAGATGTTGCAAAAGACGCCCCCCAGCTAGAGCGCCAAAAATTCCTATGCCAATGCCGACCACGATCATTCCAAAACTCTGCCCTAGTACAAGCCGGATGACATTGCGGGTGCTGGCTCCCAGCGCCATGCGCAATCCGATTTCCGGTACACGTTGATTGGTCAAATAAGTCAGCACGCCATAGATGCCGATGGAAGCCAGCACCAAAGCCAAGCCAGCGAATATGCCGAACAACCACAAAAGGAACCGTTGCCGGTCCAGTGAGGCGCTCGCGAGGTCGTCCATCGTGTGAACATCGTAGAGCGTTTGATCGCTACCGGGTCCGCGCAATTCCCGCCGCAATGGTTCGGCTACATTCAATGGAGTCAAGCTAGTGCGGACGGTGATAGACATTACTGAGGAGAGGAAAGACACCAGAGGATCTGGCAGCTGATAGAACGAAACGTAGATTTGATCGCGTACTCGCGATTGATCATCGCTGGCGAGCCCCCAGTGCCGCACATGGCCCACCACACCTACGATTCTTGCAGGGTTGGAAGGCATTCCTTGAAGCCAGAGGGACTTGCCAACAGGGTCGCTTCCACCGAAAGCATGTTGCGCTAAGTTGTTGTCAATCACGACGGCAATTTCATGGCCCGTGCGATCTTCTTCAGCTAAAAAACGGCCGCGGCGTAGCGAGAGGCCCATGACGTTCAGATAATCCGGCGTCACAATTGACATGAGCGCGAGAGGAGTTTGGTCCGGCGGGGGTTGGGTCGGCGTGGCCCAATAGCCCACGGCGTCTTCTCCTACGCGCATGGGGACGACGTCAGCCAGCGCGACCGACTGCACTCCCGGGAAGCGGCGAGCGCGGTCCAAGACATCCTCCCAGGCTGCGCGCGCTTTCGCCGGGTTCTCAAGCACAACGGGAGAAAGCGCCACGTGTGCGACCAACACATCTCGCGTATTGAATCCGGGATCGAGGGACAACAAACGCAGCAGCGCACGACCGAATATTCCCGCCGAGACCAACAGCACCACTGCAAGCGCGACCTCAGC
>DATMMW010000027.1:0-2398 GCA_035569555.1 Candidatus Dormiibacterota bacterium
GAACGTTTCGTGACACACGCCGCATTTCAAAATGATGGAACGAGCCGTGCCGATCTGGAAGTTGTCGTAAACGTGTTAAGCGAAGCTGGCGCTCAGCGATTCGGCCAAGTCGTATTTAGCTATAATTCCAGCGATCAAAAATTGGAAGTGATTTCCGTCGAAGTTCGCAAGGCGGGTAGTTCCACCTTTACCTCAGCGAGCGCAGTGCGGGATTTGGCTCCGCTCGCGTCGGGCGGCGCGCCCGCTTATGCCGATTACCGGGAGAAACACATCACCGTGCCGGGACTCCGGCCGGGCGATACGCTGGCCTATCACATCGCAAGAACTACAATGACTCCGCTTGCCCCGAATCAATTCTGGTTTGAGCATGACTTCGTGAAGGACGTCATCGTTCTTGATGAACAGCTCGAAGTCAGCGTGCCTCGGAATCGCAGAATCAAACTGAAAACCATGCCCGGCGCCGATCCTGTGATCTCCGAAGAAGCAGAGCGGCGCGTCTATCGGTGGAAAAGATCTCGTCTAACGCGCGAAACAGAAGGTCCGGAAAAGAAAAAGAGGGCGTCCGAGCCGCAAAGTCCAGCAGTCCAACTCACGACGTTCGAAAATTGGGGAGATGTGGGCCGCTGGTACGCGTCTCTGGAGCGCGAACGCGCGACACCCGACGCGTCCGTTCGGGCAAAGGCTGAGGAATTGACTCAAGGTCGCGGCACAGAGCTCGAAAAAATCGAGGCGCTCTATGATTTTGTCGCGACCAAGGTCCGCACCGTAAATCTGCCGTTCGGCCTCGGCAGTTATTTGCCGCATGCGGCAAGCGAGACCCTCGCGAACGAATACGGCGATCCCAAAGACAAGCACACCTTGCTCCAGGCGCTCCTCGAAGCCGAAGGAATTCGCGCTTTCCCGGCTCTGATCTCCTCCAGCCGCGATCTCGATCCCGACTTTGCTTCGCCTGGGCAGCTCAACCACTTGATTACGGTGATCGCGCAGGGCGTGGATGGCAAAGACTTGCTGTGGCTAGACAACGCCACGGAAGTTGCGCCTTTCCGCATGCTGGCATCGCCCCTTCGCGGGAAGCGGGCTTTGGTGATCCCGATTGTTGCACCTGGCGCAACCTCGCAGGAAGGCTCGCCAATTCTGATTGAGACGCCAGTCGATCCGCCGTCGCTTCAAGTGCAGAATATTGATGTCTCCGGCCAAGTGAGCGATCAGGGAAAACTCACAGCCCACATCCATTACTCGATGACCGGCGATAACGCGCTTGCGCTGCGTATCGCTTTCCGGCACACACCAGAAGAAAATCGGAAACAACTTGGGCAGCTCCTGGCATCCGGCGACGGCTTCACCGGAGAAGTTACCAGCGTAAAATCGAGCGATCCGTCTGAAACGCACAAGCCATTTGAACTCGACTACGAGATCTCACAAGCGAATTTTGCCGACTGGTCGCGTAAAACCTTGCAACTGCGGATGCCGTTTCCGGCGCTCGGAATTCCGGAAGCTGAAGAATCGGCTGAGAGCGCAGCGAAACCGCTGAAATTGGGCTCGCCCCTCGAGATCCATGTTCGCGCCACGATCCAACTTCCGGCGGGTTATGCGCCGCGTGCACCTGTGCCGGTCAGCATGTCGCGCGAGTTCGCGTCGTACCGTTCAAATTATTCAGTTAAAGGGAGCACGGTGGAGGCGCAACGGGACATCGTTTTTGGTCAGCGTGAAATTCCAGAGGAGCTCTTGACGGATTACGGTGCGTTTGCGCGCGCTGCGCGGGCAGACGAGGCGCAGCTTGTTTCCATAGAAGTTTCGTCAGTACCTGCGGTCAATGCGCCGCCTGACGTCAAGCCGGATTCGCCAAGGTAAACAGCATTCCTTCGGAGGTAACGGAGTTGGGTACCGCATCCTTGCCCATCGAACTGCGCGAATAGGTTGTCGCAAAAAATTGTTATTTCACTTCGAGGAGTTCTTTCTCTTTTAAGGCGCAGAGATCTTCGATTTTCTTAGTCTCCGATTGCGTGAGCTTTTCGAGCTCTTCCACCGACCGCTTGCGCTCGTCCTCGCTGATCTTCTTTTCCTTTTCGAGCTTCTCGACCGCTTCCTTAATGTCGCGGCGGATGTTGCGCACGGCCGTGCGATGATTTTCGAGAACTTTGTGGAGGTGCTTGACCATGTCCTTGCGGCGCTCCTCGGTAAGAGAAGGAATCGGAACGCGGACGATTTTGCCGTCATTCGTGGGGTTCAGGCCAAGATCGGAAGTGCGGATGGCCTTGTCAATCAGCGGCACGGCGCCCGGGTCCCAGGGAGAAATGACGATCATCGTCGGCTCCGGCACAGACAGCGTTCCAAGCTGGTTGACGGGCATGGACGTGCCGTGATAATCGACCCGGATGTGGTCGAGCAGCGTGACGTT
>DATMMW010000028.1:0-2638 GCA_035569555.1 Candidatus Dormiibacterota bacterium
GACGAGGTACGGCGTTTTTTTACCGAGAATGCACTGTATTGGATCCGTGACTTCCACATCGACATACTGCGCCTCGACGCTGTGCACGCCATCGTTGATACGTCCGCAAAACCGTTTTTGCGCGAACTCAATCTCGTCGTCCAAGCTGCGGCAGTGAGCCTGAACCGCGAAATTCATTTGGTTGCGGAATGAGACCGAAATGACATTCGTACCGTACAGCCGGCGGAACGAGGGGGTTACAGCTTCGCGGCACAGTGGAACGATGATTTTCATCATGCCGTGCACGCCGTTCTCACCAATGAAACCGATGGCTATTACCAGGATTTTGGCCGAGTCTCGCAGATTGCCAAGAGTTGGACGAGCGGCTATGTGTACCAAGGCGAATATTCGAAATACAGGCTGCGTTCACATGGAAGTGAATCAAAAGGCGTGGGCGGGGAGCGCTTCGTCGTTTTCACCCAAAATCATGACCAGATCGGCAATCGCATGAACGGCGAACGGCTCTGTCACCTCGTTGATTTCGAGGCGACGAAGGTCGCGGCAGGTGTCATGCTCCTTTCTCCCTTTCTGCCTTTGATCTTCATGGGCGAGGAATACGGGGAGACCTCGCCATTTCAATACTTCGTCAGCCATCAGGATCCGAATCTTATCGAAGCTGTGCGGCATGGCCGGAAAAACGAATTCAAAGCGTTTATCTGGAAGCAGGATCCTCTGGACCCGCAGGATGAGGCCACATTTTTGCGCTCACAATTGCATTGGCAGCTGCAACAAGAGGAACCGCACAAGCGGCTTCGCGAGTTTTATAAAGAGCTTTTGCGAATACGTAAGCGGTTGCCGCCCTTGACCAATACTGATATGTCCTTCATCGAAGCCACGCCTTTTGACAATGAGAAAGCGCTGCTCTTGCGCCGCTGGAGCGACGACGAGCAGCTATTCGCCTGCTTCAACTTTGGGAAGAATCCTGCCCACTTGAGCTTACCTTTGCCGCAGGACGTTTGGAAAAAGGTCCTGAATTCTCGCGACCGTCGTTGGGCGGGACCTGGATCTTCGCTTCCGGACTGTTTGCAAAGCGCCGAAAATCAATCCCTGACCATCGAGCCGTTCTCGTTCGCGCTCTACCGTTCCGATGACCGAGGAAAAACGTGACCGATCGTTACGTCTGCATACACGCGCACTTCTATCAGCCTCCCAGAGAGAATCCCTGGCTCGAGGCCATTGAGATTCAGGATTCGGCTTACCCTTACCATGATTGGAATGAACGCGTGACCGCTGAATGCTACGCGCCCAATGCGGCCTCGCGCATCCTGGATGGCGAACAGAAAATCATCGATATCGTGAACAATTACTCGAAGATCAGCTTCGATTTTGGTCCCACGCTCATCTCCTGGATCGAAGCGAAAACGCCACGTCTTTACAAGGCGATTCTGGCGGCGGATCAGGAAACGTGCCAACACTTTGCCGGTCACGGGGCAGCCATGGCGCAGGGTTACAACCACATCATTTTGCCGCTGGCGAACGCGCGGGATAAATCCACGCAAGTTGTTTGGGGCATCAAGGATTTTGAGTACCGATTTGGCCGTTATCCGGAAGGAATGTGGCTGCCGGAGGCCGCCGTCGACATGCAAACGCTTGAAATGTTGGCGGCCCAGAAGATTCGCTTCACCGTGCTTCCGCAGCATGCCGCCAAGCGGGTGCGGCATATAGGAAAGAAAGAATGGAAAGACGTCAGCGGGGGCAAGATCGACCCCTCGCGCGCATATGTGGCCAATCTGCCCTCCGGACGCAACATGGTTTTGTTTTTCTTTGATGGACCTATCTCTCACGCGGTGGCCTTTGAAAATATCCTCATGCGCGGCGAGGATTTTGCTCAGCGCCTCATGGCAGGATTTTCCGACACGCGGAAGTGGCCTCAGCTCACGAATATTGCCACGGACGGAGAAACCTATGGCCATCACCGCGCCCATGGGGATATGGCTCTGAGCTATGCGTTGCGCTATATCGAAACCCAGAAGCTCGCGCAACTCACCGTTTATGCCGATTTCCTGGAAAAGCACCCGCCGACGCATGAGGTGGAAATTGTCGAGAACACTTCCTGGAGTTGCGTGCACGGAATCGAGCGATGGCGCTCGAATTGCGGATGTAACTCCGGGCGTCCCGGCTGGAATCAAGAGTGGCGCACGCCTCTGCGTGAGGCATTTGATTGGCTTCGAGATACGCTGGCGCCCAAGTTCGAAGATGCCGCGGGCGCATTATTCGTCGACGCTTGGAAGGCTCGGGATCAGTACATTTGCGTGATTCTAAATCGCTCGCTAGACACCATCGGCAAGTTTCTTCACGAACAAGCTAGGCACGAGCTAAAAGAATGTGAACAGATACGAGCTCTGAAACTTATGGAGCTCCAGCGCCACCTGATGCTGATGTACACGAGCTGCGGGTGGTTCTTCGACGAGATTTCCGGCTTGGAGACAGTGCAGGCGTTTCAATATTCGGGAAGGGCCGTTCAATTAGCGCAATCGTTGTTTGATGATCGCAAAATCGAAGAGGAATACTTGAATCGCTTGTCGAAAGCGCATAGCAACATTCCCGAACAGGGCGATGGCAGAAAAATCTACGAAAGCTACGTCCGGCCCGCAATGAT
>DATMMW010000029.1:0-79773 GCA_035569555.1 Candidatus Dormiibacterota bacterium
TTAGAACGGGCTTCTCGTCGCTTGGCCGAATAGTCGCATTTCCGGCTAAGTGATCCTTGGCTCAACTGTTGCCTTCAGGCCAATGCGCTCAGCGACCAATGTTTACCGAACTCAACATTAGTCCTGTGAAACGCGCTAGTATTTACCGATTCAATCCCACTTCCCTGATAAGTCGCATTACCGGACAAGTTCCCGAGCACATGGAATGTAACCGAAAATGTAACCGGGACATTGATTTATGGGACGAATAGTGCAATGTAGTGCGGAGTAGTTCAGATTAAGTGGTTTTGTTTTCAACAAGTCCTTTATTTGCATTTCGCAGAAAATTCCTCAGTATCTTGTGGGGTAACACCCGTGGAGGTTCAAGTCCTCTCTCCCGCATCATTATGCTTTATTGGCTAAATCCTGATGAATCAGTTGAAGCCGGCCCTAGCCGCGGGCTGGCCAGATACGTTTTTGAGGTCGTTCACCAGAGTGGCAAGGGCTTGGTCGAAGTTTTTGTCGCGATTGCCCTGCAACTGCGCGACTTGCACATGTTCAGTGAAGGTCCATAGGGTGACGCGCGTTCCGGGGTCGATGATCGTCAACCGGAATTGAGGATCGCTCACTGAGCGACCTGCCACAGGCCGAGTGAATCCGTTTCCACTCTGAGAGTTGTCGCCTGTGAACGGGTTGCTGAAACTTAAGGCAAGGACTAACTCGGATTCCCCAGGACTGGCGACGAGCTGGTAGCGTCCCCAGCTCTGAAGGGCCGAGTAGAACTGATTGTAGAGGCGCTCAGGTCCTCCGCTATACAAGTAATTACTGTCACCTCCGGCGTTGGAAATGAACACTTTCTTGCTGGTATAAATTTGTGCGGGCAGCGGAGCCGGAAGGATCTCCGCCGGTTTTTGCCCGCGTGCGAATGGGACTGGAAACAAAGCAGTCGCAACGAAGATTGAGAACATTGAAAGGTTCAACTTTCTTTTGAGGGGCGACATGGACGCTCCATACGCAATTCGAATGTGCTGCCGGCTTTCCGCTGTTGATTTGGACGTGTCGAGAAGCCAGCGAGTTTCGAGGCGGTATCGGATTTTCGCGGAGTTGTTTGTTCTCTAGGCCCGCAACAAACGCAACGCATTCTCGCGCCACAACCGGCTTGCTCCATTCCCTCCACCTGAAATTTTCTCTTTCTTCTTCGCCTCCATTATTTGCGCCATCAAAACATCTTTCATGTAATGCCAATAGGGCACTATCTCCAGCGCCAGTTGTCCGTTCTTTTCTGCAGCCGCAAGGTCCGGAGTCTTCCGATTCAAATTGGACCAAGCCAGATTCATCCGCAGCTCCGCTTCTCCCCACGCCGGATCTAGTGCATCCGCAGCCTCCGTTCTCTCCTTCCGCGCAGCCACCAGTCCCTTTTCGTACATCACCATCGCGTTCTCCTGCCCGCCTCCGAACTGTTCTGGCGTGTACCACAAACTCGATCCGAGCACCCAAGCCATCCGCGGATTCTCAGCCGCTTTCGCTTCCAATTCCTTCAGTAACTCGCTGCGTCGCCCAATTAAAGCATTCCTCCTTTCCGCATCCTTCATCTCAACGCCGTACGCCAGAAACGTCACACAGGAGAACTCACCGATCTTCGCCTCAACATACCCGTTCCCCTGTTTTGCCGACTCCACAAATTCCTCCACGGCTCTCTCCAGGTCCTCCTGTATTTCCGCCCGTTCCGTCGAGTCGTTGTACCCGTTCATCGCCCTTCTCCACATCGCAAATCCCCGCCAATATCTCGCCCGCGACCCGAGTTCCTCATTTTTGGCAAACGGCTCCAGCTCCTCAAACAAACGCATCAGCTCCGCCCTCTTTCCCTCGTAATCTGCCCGCTGGATTTGTCCCACAATCTTCACCACGTTCTCGCGTGGCTCCGCCGAAACTCGTGCGGCCAATCCGCAAAAAATCACCAGAACCGCCAACCCCACGCCGAACGCCTGTTTCAGATCACCGAATGAATTGGACTTTTTCATCTGCGCCTCCTTACCTGCTGGTCCAACCCTAGGCACCGGCACAGGACGAAGCCAGCCGTTTTCGGCGAAAACGCACTCCCTGTCGGCGAACTGTAAGGCAGAGACGCAAGCTTCTTGCGATAATTCGATTCTTATGAAGCGCAGCGCCTTCACTCGCTACCTGATGATGTTCTTGGCGTGGCTGCCGTTTTTTGTGGTCTGGATGCTGATCACTATTACCTACGGCCACATTCGCTTCTCCAATGCCCTCACTCTGAGCTTGGTCGCCACGGGCAGCGCTAGCTTGTTCGGAGTAGTCGTTTGGCACATTTGCAAACGCTGGCCTTGGCCGCTTCGTCTGAGCCTCAAGTTCTATCTCTTTCACATTTTCATGGCGGCCGTTTACGCGTTCTTGTGGATCGCCTTTGGCTTCGCCTTCGAATCTGCGCAGATGGGCGTCAACCGTTTCCGTGGTTTCTGGCACTCGCCATTTCTGGGCTGGGAACTTCTTATGGGTGTCTGGCTCTACGGCGTGTTCGCCGGCGTCTCTTACGCCGTACAAACCCGCAATCGTCTTCACGAAAAAGAAACTCATGCGTCTCGTGTCGAAGCCCTCGCCGCCGCCGCGCGCCTCGACGCCATTCGTGCCCGCCTCAATCCACATTTCCTCTTCAACGCGCTTCACACCCTCTCCGCCCTCGTGAAGTTCCGCCCTGAAATCGCGGAAAGCGCCATCGAACGCCTCGGCGACATGCTCCGCTACACCTTGAAAGAAGACGGCCGCGAACTCGTTGAATTCTCGGAAGAATACGAATTCACCCGCCACTACATCGCCTTCGAACAGCTCCGCTACGAAGAACGCCTCAAAGTCCATTTGCAGATTGATCCCGCTTCGTTCTCCTTTGACGTTCCTCCGTTCTCTCTGCAAACCCTCACGGAAAACGCCGTACATCACGCTATCTCCGTCCGTGTCGAAGGCGGTTCCATTTGGATCGCCTCCTCTTGTCACGACGGCAAACTCTTCGTCTCCGTTCGTGATGACGGCCCGGGCGGAATCGTCGAGCCTTCCCACTCCCATCAATTCGGCTTGCGCTCTCTGCGCGAACGCCTCTGCGCCGCCTTCGGCCCCTCCGCCGATCTCCAAATCACCAATGGCTCCGGCGGTTTTTCCGTCAGCTTCGCCGTTCCTCAATCTTCGGAATCGCAGACTCCCCCTTCTCCTCGCACGGGGCAACTCTCATGAACGCTTCCATCCTCATCGCTGACGATGAACCTCTCGCCCGCCGCACACTCAAGGAACACCTCCGCAGCCTGAATTGGGCGGGACTCATTCACGAAGCACACGACGGCCAGACAGCAATCTCCGTCGCCAACTCCCGCCGCCCTGATTTGGTTTTTCTGGATATCGTAATGCCCGGCGCAAATGGCCTCGAAGTCCTCGAGCAGCTTCAGTACGAACCAAAAGTAATTTTCACCACCGCGCACGACGAATACGCCGTCACCGCATTCGAACTCGGCGCGCTCGATTACGTTCTTAAACCGTTTAGCCGCGATCGCCTGGAACGCGTGTTGCTCCGTGCCCAGGCAGCTCTGGACACTCCGTCCACTCCGTTACTCCCCCGCGTACGGGAATCTCTGCAGCCCCCCGGCACGCTTTCAAGAGTATTTGTTCGCGATGGCAATCGAGTCGTCCCGCTTCCACTCGCCACTCTCGAGCGCATTCAAGGTGCCGATGACTACGCCACGATTTTCGCCGCCGGAAAGGAATATCTCGTCAGCCTTCGCCTTTCCGATCTCGAACTCCGCCTCAAATCCTCTGGCTTTCTCCGTATTCACCGCTCACATCTAATCAATCTCGAACTCATCACCCTCATCGAGCCTTACGACACCGCCCGCGTCCAGGTCACTCTCAAAAGCGGCACCCGCCTCGTCGCCAGCCGCACCGGCTCCAAGCTCCTCCGTGAACTCGCCCTCTGAATTCTTGCTTTCCCATTTCGCCGAATGGCCCTTAACGTAGTGCTCTGTAAGAAACACTTCACCCAAATCCCCCGTGCGTACTATTCGCCCCCGTTCTCTTGTTTCCTAGACTCAATCTCCAGACTGTCGCTTGTAGTCCGGCGCCTGTTCTTGAGTACAGGCCGATCTGGGAGAGTTTTCAATGCCAGAGATCCCGGGAAAATTCGCGCGCACCTTCTTTGCCCTGCACCGTTTTTTGATTTGCGCATTTTTTCTTGCTCCGTTATCGCTGTCCTTGGCGGGTGTTATCTCCGCACAATCCGCCGCCGAATGGTCCCAGATTAAATCCAAATGCGGCCTCCCCGCCGGCACCATCTACAACACTTGGGTCGCTCAGGGCGCCCCTTGTAACCAGGGCTCTTCCGCTTCCAATGCTCTCGCTTCGCAGCAGCAACAGCTCGCCTCTCAGGTGGCCTTGACTGGAGGAAAAATGATCGGCGAAGGTCTCCACGACCTTCTTTTCGGCAAGCCCGAAACTCCCGAGCACCAGCAACTGCGCATCGCCGCCCAGCAACTCAACAACAGCGGTGTCTGGTATCTCCGCCACAATGATTACCCGAACGCGATCACCGAATTTCGTAAGGCGCTTGAGAAAACCCCCAACGATCCAACCATCATCGCAAACTTGACGTACGCTCGCCGCCGCCTCGAAGAGTCATCACGCAACAACGCCTTCGCGGGACAGAACAGCGATGCCCTCGGCAACGTCCTGCAATCCATACCTGAAACTTCGCGCCCGCCATCTTGGGATAGACCACAAAATCTCTTTAGCAACATCGACGTCAATTTCACCTCTAACACCGTGAACCTGCAAAACGCGGCCAAGACTTCCGTCGATCCCGCCTTCCTCAAAAAAGACGACCCGTCCTCTGGCCACCCTTTGCAGTCCAAAGAGGATCTCAACAAAGCCTTCGACAAAGCGATCCAACCTGCCGCGCCTGCGCAAACGGATCGCCAGCAACTCGATTCCGAATTTGACAAGTTAGCCGCGCCAGCCACACAGGCTCAACCGCAACCGAAATCTCCCGCGCCACAAACCAAAAAGCCTGCGGCTAAACCACAGCCTCAACCGCCCGCTCCTCCTCAAAATTCCGCGGAGCAGCCATAACCAATGCCCACTTCGCTCGCAAATCTAATTTTCCTGGGACTTTACTTGCCTACGAGAGGATCCATGTTCGTCAAATTCCTGAAGCACCTGTCCCTCGTGATCGTCCTTTTGCTGCCGGCTACGGCCCGTTCAGCGGCTCAAGCGCCAAACAACTCCGCTGCGCAATCCTCCAGCCAGGCTCCTGATGAAATGATTAAAAAGCTTGCCGACCTGGTCCATGCAGGTAGGTACGACGAAGCTCGTCAGAGTGTCGCCGGCTTGTTGATTCTCTATCCCGACGATCAACGGCTGGTCAAAGCAAAAGCACTTCTCGATAACGCGCCCACTGCTGCTAGCCCAGCGCCCACTACTCTTGCATCGAACCCAGCCTCCGGCGAATCCGCGCCGTCCCAGAGTTCCACCCAACTCACCGGCATGGATCGCGTGGATTACGAGGCTCTTCTCGACCTTGCGCACCAGGCGCAGCAAAACTCCGACCTCGCTCAGCAAAAAATCTTGCTTCAACAGTTCATGAATCAAAGCGGTCCCTTCATTCAAAAGCATCCTGAGCAATCGCTCATCTGGCAGCTTCGCGCCGCCGCTGCCATCAGCCTCAATGATCCCGAGGAAGGCTACAACGCAGGACAAAAACTTCTGGCCGCCGGCGCCGCGGACACGAACGACCCCAATCTGATGCGCCTTATGGCCCAGCTCAAGAACAAAAACTGGCTCGATCTCCAGGGCGTCGCCGATGCAAAAGCGAAAATCGAAGAAGACAAAAAATACGGCTGGCTCGTTGGAACCTGGACTGGAGTGAATTCCTGGTTTCAGAAAGCAGCGTTCGACTACGGCAAACGCCAAAACAACGTCAAAATCGAATTTGTAAGATCCGGTTCCACCGTGGTCGGCTACATCATCAACCAAAAAACCAACATGCGGTTCGGAGTGCCGATCCTCCAATACACGGTAACCGCCACTGGAAAACCCGATGCTTCGGCCTGGACCTATAACATCGGCACCCCAATCAAATGGCAGCCCATCGATTCCTTCATTCTCCAGAACGGCAGCGCCACCATGGAACTCAACATGAAGTATGAGCAAACGAAATTTGTCTTCAACAAGCTGAGCGACGACCCCGGTGACGCCCCTGGCGACACCATCTCCAGCAGCAATCAATTAAAAACCGCCAAGAAAAAAAAGTAGACTCGAATCAATCGCTCATTTAGCGGAGCTTAGGGTCGCATAGGCATTGATTTTCCCCCAACCGGTTCATTCCCATCCATCGATTCGAATTACCTACATAATTATCTTATTGACTTTATAACCTATTTGTGCTATCGTTCGTTGTGTCTTGGTCGACGCTTTCCTCCTGCCTCGCGGCGAACACCCAGCTCCTCGGCCTCTCAAAAATCTCCCCTAACTCCTTTGGATTCCGCACTTACAGAACCGTATCAAAACAAACGACTTTATCTTCTTTAGAATCCGCACTTACGCAAAACCCGGTGGGGGGCCTGCTGCGATTCTCCCACTTTTCCTTACCCCTCTTCCCAGCTTTCGCGATAAAAAGAGAGCGCACTCATCCCCGTTCATTCGTTGAGGAGCAGTCATGGAACGCAGCCTCTCTTCCCTTCTCAATCTCTACAATCCCAACGATCCACTGGAAAAAGCCTGGACCATTCCTTCTCCCTGGTATTTCGACCCCGGAATCGCCCGCCTCGAACAGGAATCCGTTTTCGCCTCCACATGGCAAGTCGCTGGTCGCGTCGATCAAGTCCGGAACAAGGGAGATTTCTTCACTGCTGACCTCGCAGGCGAACCCATTGTCGTCGCGCGTGGCGATGACGGTATCCTCCGCGCCTTCTACAATGTTTGCCGCCACCACGCCGCTGCTGTCGTCACCGAAGCACAAGGCTGCGCCAAAAATTTCCGCTGCCCCTATCACGGTTGGACTTACGGCAATGACGGAGCCCTCAAAGGAATGGTTGAATTTGACGGCGTCTGCGATTTCGATCGCGCCAAAAACGGACTCGTCCCCGTCGCCGTGGATACCTGGGAAAATTTCGTTTACGTCAACCTCAACGGAAAAGCCGGCTCGCTCCAGAATTTCCTCGGAAAAGTTCCTGAACTCGTCGCCCCGCTGCAACTCACTAAAAAAGTCAAATTTTTCGACCGCCGCACCTACACTCTCCAATGCAATTGGAAAGTTTACGTGGACAACTATCTCGACGGCGGCTATCACGTTCCCCACGCGCACAAAGGCCTCAGCAGCGTCATCGAGTACACCAGCTACACCATCGAAAATCTCGAGCGCTCCTGCCTCCAATCCAGCCCGCTCAGCTCCGGCTCAAAATCGAAAAAAGACGTCGCCGCCACGCGCCAGGGCCGCGCCTTTTACCTCTGGATTTATCCGAATTTCATGGTCAACGCCTACGAAGGAGTCATGGATACGAATCTCGTGATTCCGCTCGCTGTGGACAAGTGCGCCGTCGTCTTCGACTACTATTTTTCCGACGTCAGCAAAAAAGCGCTGAAGAAAAATCAAGCCAGCGTGAAAGTCAGCGAAAAAGTGCAGGAAGAAGACGAAGCCATCTGCGACTCCGTCCAGCGCGGCCTCGGTTCCCGCGCCTACGTCGCCGGCCGCCTCTCCGTCCGCCGCGAAGCCGGCGAGCATCTCTTCCACCGCCTCCTCCACGCGGATATGACGAAAGCGCTCGGCCATTCAGCTGCCGCAGATTGAAGATTGAAAAGGAGCTCTGCACAAAAAATTTCGCGAACGTCCGACGGATATCATTGGCGTTTCATTGACGCTGTTTTGCGCGTAATTTATACTGGAGTTTCGAGTTGCAGGGTGAACGCTCGCTTGTCTCACCTCGTTGGCCCTGATCCGAATCAAGTCCAACCGAAACAGAGAGAAAAGAGGAAAGCTGTATGGCCGAGGCAACATGCCGCCGCGAATTGGAACTGGAAATTCCCGCGGAAGAAGTGTCGAAAGCGACGGACAAAGTAGCGAAGGAATTGATGCGCGTGGCGCGCGTGCCTGGTTTCCGCCCAGGAAAAGCTCCTATCACCATAATCAAGAAGCGTTTCGCCGAAGAGATCAAAGGCGAAGTCTTGCAGACGCTGGTTCCCGAGAAAGTGGAAAAAGCCGTTGCAGAACAGAAATTAACTCCCGTTTCGCAACCGCAAGTGGACAAACTCGATTATAGCGACGGGCAAGCGGTGAAATTCCGTGCGGTGTTTGAAGTCTTGCCCGAATTTGAATTGGGAAATTACAAGAATCTCGAAATTGAAATGCCGGCGATGGACATCACGGACGAAGACGTTACGAAAGCGCTTGAAGAGACACGCGAGCGCGCCGCGGCATTTACCCCTGTCGAAGGCCGAGCCGTGGAGAATGGCGACTTTGTTCAGTTGAAGCTGCTGGGAACGCCTGAAGGTGGCGGTGAGCCGCTGCAAGCGGACAATGTTCTGTGCCATGTGGGCGCGGAAGAGACGATGGAGCCGTTCAACGAAAATTTGCGCGGCGCGAACGTAGGCGATCACAAAGAGTTTGTTGTCGACTACCCGAAGGACTATCCGGATCCAAAACTGGCGGACAAGAAATTCCATTACGCGGCGGACGTGCTCGGCATCAAGACGAAGAAGCTGCCTGAGCTGAATGATGATTTTGCAAAAGATGTGAGCGACGCGACTTCGCTCGACGAGTTGAAGAAGAAGATTCGCGAGAGCCTGGAACACGAGCGGGATCACCGGCAAAAGGATTTGCAGCGGGAAAAAATTATTGCCGAACTGATCAAGTTGAATGACTTCCCCGTGCCCGAATCGCTGGTCGAGCATCAAATGGACGCGAGGCTCGAACGCGTAGTGCGTTCGCTCGCACAACAAGGCGTCGATCCTCGCGCTGTAAACGTGGACTGGGTAACGCTCCGAAACCGCCAAGCCGAACGCGCAAAGGATGATGTGAAGGCGGAACTGATCGTCGACAAGATTGCTTCAACCGAAAACATTGACGCGACCGAAGAAGACGTAAATCACGAGCTGGAACACGCGGCGAGCCATAGTAACGAATCGGTAGATGCGATTCGCGCTCGTTTGACAAAGCAAGGTGCGCTGGATAGGATGAAAGCCAAGCTGCGGAGTGATAAAACTCTCGACTGGCTCGCGCAGAATGCCAAGATCCGAACGGCGGCCGCAGCAGCAGGAAAGTAACCAGGGAACCTGCAAGCGCGTCCAACTACAATCACACAAATGAAAAACTACGAAGATTCAGAGTACCGCGCCACGACTCTCGTTCCGATGGTGGTGGAGCAGACGAGCCGAGGCGAACGCGCATACGACATTTATTCCCGGCTGCTGAAAGAGCACATCATCTTTATCGGGACGCCGATTGACGACCATGTAGCGAATCTGGCGACGGCGCAGATGCTCTTCCTGCAGGCGGAAGATCCGGAGAGAGATATTCAGTTGTACATCAATTCGCCAGGCGGCTCCATTACGGCAGGATTCGCGATTTATGACACGATGCAGTTCGTGAAGCCGGACGTTGTCACGACATGTGTCGGCCAAGCGGCCTCGATTGCGGCTGTTTTGCTGGTCGGTGGCGCTCCAAAAAAGCGGTTCGCGCTGCCAAACGCACGGATTTTGATCCACCAGCCGTGGATGAGCGGCCTGGGCGGTCAAGCGACGGATATCGATCTTCACGCAAAAGAGATTTTGCGGATGCGCACGACGATCAACCAGATTATTGCAAAGCACAGCGGGCAGGCAGTGGAGCGAATTGAGAAGGACGTCGAACGCGATTACATCATGAATCCCGAGCAAGCGAAAGAATATGGGATGATTGACGAAATCATTTACAAGCACAGGTAAAGCGCCGGCTTTTGCGGCGTTGCGCTCCGGTCGGGTGTTCCAAACAGTTAGTATCGGTTCAGGTTTCGGTTTGGTTCGGGGAAAGTTTCGGCCTAGAATGAAGGATAGGGATTCCGCCGCAAGCCCAGCGGAGGCGAGGCCATCACACCGGTGAAAAAGTACAGCACAGACGAGCCCTTGCGCTGTTCCTTCTGCCACAAGACGCAGGAGCAGGTTGAAAAACTGATCAGTTCGCCGTCCGACTATCCTCGCGCTTACATCTGCAACGAGTGCGTGAGCGTTTGCCAGACGATTCTGGAAGACGAGAAGCGCGAGCAAGCGACTTCGCCGACGAAGCGGCTGCCGCGCCCGCCAGAGATTAAACAGTTCCTGGATGCGTACGTGATCGGGCAGGATCGGACCAAAAAGAAATTGGCCGTTGCAGTGTACAACCACTACAAACGGATTATTTTGAACAAGCAGCCGGGCGACGTGGATTTGAGCAAGTCCAACATTTTGCTGATTGGACCGACAGGCACCGGCAAAACGCTTTTGGCGCAAACGCTCTCGCGCATGCTGGAAGTTCCCTTCGCGATTGTGGACGCAACGACGCTGACCGAAGCGGGCTACGTCGGCGAAGACGTGGAAAATATCATTTTGAAGCTGCTGCAGGCTGCAGACGGCGACGTACAGAAAGCGCAGTCAGGAATCATTTACATCGACGAGATCGACAAGATTGCGAAGAAGGATGAGAACCCTTCGATTACGCGCGATGTGAGCGGCGAAGGCGTGCAACAAGCACTGCTAAAGATTCTGGAAGGCACGGTAGCGAACGTACCTCCGCAAGGCGGAAGAAAGCACCCGCATCAGGAATTTACAGCGGTGGATACGACGAACATCCTGTTTATTTGCGGCGGAGCGTTCGTGGGCCTCGAAAAAATTATCGAAAAGCGGGTTGGCAAACGCTCGCTGGGTTTCCACACGGAAGCGGCGCCAACTTCGGCGCAGCGACGCAACACGCAGCTTCTTGAGCAAGTACAGCCGAGCGATTTGATTCGGTATGGCTTGATTCCGGAATTTGTGGGCCGCTTGCCGGTCGCCGGCGTAATGAGCGACCTCGACAAAGCAGCGCTCGTGAAGATTTTGACCGAACCGAAGAACGCGCTGCTGAAGCAATATCAGCGGCTGTTTGAATACGAAAATGTGCGCCTGCGGTTTACGGACGATGCGATTGAAACCGTAGCGGAATTGGCGTTGCAGCGCAAAGTGGGCGCGCGCGGCTTGCGGATGATTCTGGAAGACTTGATGCTGGAATTGATGTATCACCTGCCGATGCAACCGGCCACGCAGCGAAAGATAAAAGAGTTCGTGGTTACAGCGGAGATGGTTCGCGGCCACGAGATTAACTGGAGTTTGCTCGAAAAAGCGGGATGACCGCCGCTTGAGCAAGGAATCGGTTTACCAGGTTTGAGTGCCGGCAATTCCCTGCCGTGCCGAGGGATTCGGGGAGTTCAGGGGCCCTAATGTTCAACCGTGAAAAGCAGGAGATGAAGCGCGTACCTATGATGCCGGTGCGGGACATGGTTATTTTCCCGCAGCAGATGACGCCGTTCATCGTAGGTCGCGAAGCGAGCGTGCGGGCGCTGGAAGAGGCGCTGGCGGGCGACAAGAAGATTTTTCTTTCGACGCAGCATGACGCTTCCGTGGACGATCCAAAACCCGAAGAAATTTATGCCGTAGGAACTCTGGCAAATATCGTTCAGAGCGTAAAGCTGCCAGACGGAAACATCAAAGTTCTGGTTGAAGGCGTGGAGCGCGCGAGAGCGATTTCCGTTGCGACGGAAGAGGGATTTTTCCGCGCAACAGTGCGGCTGCTTAGCGCGCGCATCGAGCCTTCCCCGCAGGTGCAGCAAGTGGTCGAGAAGACGACCAACTTGTACGAGCAGTTCATCAAGCTGTCGCAGAGCCTGAATTACGACACGATGATCGCGGCAGCGCGCGTGGACGATCCAGCGCGGCTTTCAGATACGATTGCCGCGAATCTGCAACTGCCTGTAGATGAGAAACAAGATTTGCTGGAAACGGTTGATCCGCTGGAGCGGTTGAACCGCATTGGCGACATTCTGGAAATTGAACTCGAAAAGCTGAATGTGGACCGCAACATCAACACGCGCGTGAAGCGGCAGATGGAGCGGGCGCAAAAAGAGTATTACCTGAACGAAAAGCTGAAAGCGATTCAGAAAGAACTCGGGCGAGGCGAAAAGAGCGAACTGGACGAGCTGAAGAAAAAGATCGATTCGGCGGGAATGCCGAAGGAAGTTCATGAGAAGGCTACGGCCGAGCTGAAGCGGCTGGAATTGATGCCGCCGATGTCGGCAGAATCCACGGTAAGCCGGAATTATTTGGATTGGCTGTTGGCGGTGCCCTGGAAGAAGCGCTCGAAAGAGATTCGCGACATTAAGGCGGCGGAAGAGATTCTGGACAAGGAACACTACGGTCTAGACAAGGTGAAGGACCGGATTCTGGAATTCCTTGCGGTGCGGCAGCTTGTGAAGAATCCGAAAGGCTCGATTCTGTGCTTTGTGGGGCCTCCAGGCGTTGGAAAAACTTCGCTGGCGATGTCGATTGGACATGCAACTGGCAGGAAGTTTGTGCGCGTTTCGCTGGGCGGCGTGCGTGACGAAGCTGAAATTCGCGGCCACCGGCGGACGTACATCGGCGCCCTTCCCGGCCAGATCATTCAGATGATGAAGAAGGCCGGCACAACGAACCCGATTTTCGTGCTGGACGAAGTGGACAAGATGTCCACCGACTTCCGTGGCGATCCCTCCGCGGCGCTGATGGAAGTGCTGGACCCGGAATTGAATCATGCGTTCACGGATCACTATCTGGACGTGGAATATGACCTTTCCAAAGTGATGTTCGTCTGCACGGCGAACGTGCTGCACACGATTCCGCAGCCTTTGCAGGACCGCATGGAGATTTTGCGGATTCCTGGCTATACGGAACAGGAAAAGCTCGAGATTGCGAAGCGATTTCTTGTAAAGCGTGCGCGCGAAGCGACCGGTCTGAAGGAAGAACATCTTACTTTCACTGACGAAGGACTGCTGCACATCATCCGGCACTACACGCACGAAGCGGGCGTGCGCAGCCTAGAACGCGAAATCTCGAACATCGCGCGGAAGATGGCACGCAAGGTGGTTTCCGAAAAAGAACCGGTAAAGGCGGAAATCACTGCGACGAACGTAAACGACTTCCTGGGAATTCTGAAATACCGCGAATTCTGGCTGGAAAAGCATAACGAGATCGGCTTGACCACTGGGCTTGCCTGGACCGAAGTCGGCGGTTCTGTGCTGGTGACAGAAGCGGCGATCATGGAAGGCAAAGGCCGGCTCACTCCAACGGGAAAACTCGGCGAAGTGATGCAGGAATCGGCGCAAGCGGCGATGAGCTATATTCGTTCGCGCTCTGGGCAGATCGGTCTGCCGAAAGATTTCTATCGCAACATTGATATTCACCTGCACGTGCCAGAAGGCGCGATTCCGAAAGACGGACCTTCGGCCGGTATTACGATTTGCACTTCGATCGCGAGCGCGCTGACGAGAATTCCAGTGCGCTGCGACGTGGCGATGACCGGAGAAATCACGCTGCGCGGGAAGGTTCTGCCCATCGGAGGCCTGAAGGAAAAATTACTGGCGGCGCATCGAATGGGCTTGCGTACAGTAGTGATTCCGAAGGACAATGAGAAGGACCTAGCGGACATCCCGCAGGAGATCCTCTCCAGTCTCACGGTTCACCTAGTAGAGACCATGGATGAAGTGCTGCAGATTGCTCTTGAGAGGCCGATTGTGCCCGCAGAGCACGCCGCGGTTGCGCCTGTAGCCGAACCATTTGTGGCCGGCGCCGAGAAAGACACGAGTTTGACCAACTAAAAGCAGCGAAGTGCAGGAGTGGTTCATTTTTCTTGAGGAACCACTGCACGAAGTTAGAGCACGACGCTGAGTGCGGTTGGCCGTAGTTCAGTTTGCCCCTCCTGGCCGGTTCTTCCCTGGACTGCCAGCGCGGTGCATCATCCCGTGCAATCCAAAATCTGAACAATTCAAGAAAATAAAGTTAAGGACATATGCCGAAAGAAACAGCAGAGAGTAACAACCAAATCAGTATTAGCCTTGCCGAACTCAAGGAGAAGAACATCACGGACCTGGCGAAAATCGCCAAGGAGTTGAATGTTCCCGGTGCGAGCGGCATGCGCAAGCAGGAGTTGATTTTCCAGATCCTGCGGGCCCAGACGGAAAAGAGCGGGCTTATTTTTTCGGAAGGAGTGCTGGAATGCCTGCCGGATGGATTCGGCTTCCTGCGCGCTCCGGAATACAACTATTTGCCCGGGCCGGACGATATTTACGTTTCGCCGTCGCAGATTCGCAAGTTCGATTTGCGGACGGGCGACACGGTCAGCGGCCAAGTTCGGCCGCCGAAAGATGGCGAGCGGTACTTCGCGCTGATCAAAGTGGAAGCCGTCAATTTTGAAGACCCGGAAGTTGCGCGCAACAAGATTTTCTTCGATAACCTGACGCCTTTGTATCCGCAGGGCCGGTTGAAGATGGAAACGACGAAGGAAAACATGACGGGGCGTGTGCTGGATTTGCTGAATCCAATCGGCAAAGGCCAGCGCGGATTGATTAACGCGCCGCCACGCACCGGTAAAACGATGATGCTGCAATCCATCGCGAATTCGATCACTACGAATCATCCGGAAGTTGCGTTGATCGTGCTGCTGATTGATGAACGGCCAGAAGAAGTCACCGACATGCAGCGGACGGTCAAAGGCGAGGTTATCAGCTCGACGTTCGATGAGCCGCCGCAACGGCACATTCAAGTGGCGGAAATGGTTTTGGAAAAAGCAAAGCGGCTTGTGGAGCACAAGCGCGACGTAGTTGTGCTGCTCGATTCGGTTACTCGTTTGGCGCGCGCATACAACGCAGTGACGCCGCCGTCGGGCAAAGTGCTTTCGGGCGGTATTGACGCGAACGCATTGCAGAGGCCGCGGCGTTTTTTTGCGGCAGCTCGAAACGTAGAAGAAGGCGGTTCGCTGACGATTATTGCAACGGCGCTGATTGACACCGGAAGCCGTATGGACGACGTGATCTTTGAAGAGTTCAAAGGCACGGGCAACATGGAAATTTACCTCGACCGGCGGCTTGCGGATAAGCGCGTGTTTCCGGCGATTGACATTCAACGCTCCGGCACACGTAAGGACGAACTGCTGTTGCCGCCGGACGAACTGAGCCGCGTCTGGGTTCTGCGCAAGGTACTGAGTCCGCTTTCGACAGTGGAAGCGATGGAATTGTTGCTGAGCCGGCTGATGAAGTCGAAGTCCAACATGGAATTTCTGGCGTCGATGTCGGCGCCAACTTGATGCAGACGAAGTAGCGGCGCCCCTTAGCGGAACGCTCCCCTCTCGAGCCCGGACCCCACGCCGATCAGTGATTGCCACTGAACGGAGGTGGAGGGGTGTACGAACGATTCATCGCACGGCAGCCCATCCTCGATGGAAAACTGAAACTTTTCGGATATGAGCTGCTCTTTCGGGCGAGGGAAGACACTCGCGCCGGAGCCGATCCGAAAGCGACTTCCCAACTGATTGTTTCCAGCACAATGCTCTTTGAATGGAACACGCTGCTCGATGGCGCGTGTGCCCACATCAATTTCGGCGCAGAGGAGATTTTGAGCGGAGCAGCGCTGCTGCTTCCGAGCGCGCAAACCGTGGTGGAAGTTCCCTTCTCGCTTGAATTCACAGACGAAGTGATTCAAGAAATAAAGAATTTGCGGACGGCCGGATACCTGGTGGCGCTGGACGGGTATGCGCGGCAGACGCAGGTGGATCGCATTTTGCGTTACATGAATTTCGTGAAAGTGGACTTTCGTGAAGCGCAGGAAGCGGACCATGAGGCGATCAAGAAGATGCTGTCGGACTCCGGAATAAAGCTGATCGCGAAGAAAGTGGAAACGTGGAAGGAGTTCGAACAGGCGAAGGCATCAGGCTACGTCTACTTTCAGGGTCACTTTTTCCTTGAGCCGCAACTACTGAAACGGCGAGACCTGGCGGGGAGCGGCGCGCACTGCATGGAATTGCTGCGGCTCGTTCATCAGAAACCAATGAATCTGGCAAAGATCGAAGAAGTGCTGAAGCAAGAGCCGGCGCTGATGTACAAGCTGCTGCGATTTTTAAACTCGCCGGTGATGGCGCGACCGGTGGAGGTGCGTTCGGTGCGCAGCGCGATTTCGCTACTTGGCGACGATGAATTCCGGCGGTGGGCGTCGCTGGTAGCGGTGATCACGCCGGCAGCCGACAAACCGAGTGAGTTGATCCGCACCGGACTAACTCGCGCGTTTTTCTGCGAGGCATTGGCGCGAACGAAGACTCGGGGAGCCACGGCGTTTGAATATTTCCTCGTGGGATTGTTTTCGGTGATGAGCGCAATTCTAGACCGGCCGCTTGCGGACATTACGGCGGAACTTGCGGTGAACGAAAAAGTGCACGAAGCGCTGGCGGGCAAGAGAAATGAGATGCGCTATGCGCTGGAAGCGGCGATGGCATTCGAATCGGGAAAATGGGAGGAGTTTACGCAAGCGATGGAGGGGCTGGGGCTCGAAGAAGCGAAAGCGCCGGATTGCCTTAATGAAGCGAACCGGATCGTGAAGGAATTGCAGGTTTGAGGAAAAAATGGCGGACAAGTTCATTGCAAGGCAGCCGATTTTTGACGATGGGTTGAAGGTTTTTGCGTATGAGCTGTTGTTTCGTGCGAGCGCGGAGAACCGGTTCGAGCCGAATCCTCTGGCGTCGCAGAGTGTGATCGTGGATAGCACGATGGTGTTCGACCTGGAGCGGCTGCTGGGACCGGCGAAAGCGTTTGTGAATGTGGACGAAAAGGCGCTACTTGCGGAAGCTCCAAAACTGCTGGACCCGAAGCGCGTTGTGCTGGAGTTGCTCGAGAGCGTGAATCCGAGCAGCGAAGTGATTGAAGCATGCCGGGAATTGCGCCGGCAAGGATATGAACTGGCGCTGGATGATTTTGTGGGCGGAGACAAGTGGCTTCCGCTGATTCCACTGGTGAATTTTTTGAAAGTGGACTATCGCGAATGCGGCGAGGCGACGCAGAGAGAGATTGCGGAGCAGTACCGGCCACGGGGAATTTCACTGCTCGCGGAAAAAGTGGAGACGGAAGCGGAAGTGGAGAGAAGCAAAAGGCTCGGGTACACGTACTTTCAGGGATTTTTTTTCTGCAGGCCAACGATGATGACCGATCATGACATTCCGGCGGAGAAGACGGTGTGCGTACGGCTTTTGCGGGAAGTTGCGGCACCAGAGATGAATGTCACAACGGTGGAAGCGTTGTTGCGACAGGACCCTTCGCTGACGTACAAGTTGTTGCGTTATTTGAATTCGCCATTGCTGGGGAGAAGTGGCGAAGTGCGGGACATTCCGCGGGCTGTCCGGCTGTTGGGAGAAAAAGAGTTTCGGCGATGGGTTTCTCTTGTAGCCGTAGTGGCGCTGGCAACGGGAAAACCGATCGAACTGGCGCGGATGGCAGTGTTGCGCGGCTATTTTTGCGAACAACTAGCGGAAGCCGGTGGACGAGCGGCGGAAGGTTCGGAACTGTTCTTGATGGGATTGCTTTCGGTCGCGGATGCGCTGCTCGACAGGCCGATGGAACGAGTGCTGGAAGATTTGCCGCTTTCCGAGAAAATTGCGGGCGCATTGCGAGGCGACGAAAGCGAATTTCGCGGTGTGTATGATTTGATGATCGCGTATGAGCGAGGCACGTGGAATGCGGTGAGCAAGTCGGCGCGGAGAATCGGAATGGAGGAAGCGGTTTTGCCGGAGTGCTATTTGAGGGCGACGGAGAAAGCGGCGATTCTTGTTTGAACCGTAAGATAAAGGCAGAAAATCAAAAGCGCGGCCGGTGCGACATCAAGAATTATTCCGATGAATACCTAGCCGCGCTTTGTAATTATTTGCGCGCGGAACTCGCGCGACTTTGTGCACTATTCAGCTCGCTCCGATTCGATCGCGGCGATGTAATCCACGATGCGTTCGGACCAGCCGTCGATGTGCGTCCAGCCGTTGCCGTAACTGAGCCCGTGCTGATAGGGCGCAACGTTCACGACGTAAGCTTTCGGCGTCCACGCGGTTGCGATTCCGTCGTGAGACTGTTCGTCAGTGATGACGATCACGCGGTCGAGCTTTTCCCATCCGCGCTTCTCGCGAAGCTCGGTGAGCGCACGCTTCAGGTACGTCGAAGAGTGCGGCTGCGAACCGGTGATGGCGTCACGCAGAGCGAAGCCACGACGCGCGGGGAGCGTCACGCACTTTTCCGAGAAAGTGGCGATTTCAAATTTATCCGCCACTTCGCGGAGAAGAATGGCGAGCCCTGCGGCCGCGTCGATGCGTGTGGTTTCGCTCTTGCGAGCGAGCTGGCCGTCCATCGAACCGGAAACGTCAACGAGCAGTCCGGTTGAGCCGGGAAGCTTTTCGAAACCAGCGATGCCCTTGAGCATGGCCTTTTCGATCGCTTCCTCAAGCTTGGGCGCGTGGCGCGCAGCCGTCACGAAACGGAACGGAAGAGCGCGAGCGATTCCCTGCTCGAGCCGAGCAGCGACGAGCTTCGGTTCCACGCCGGATGCAAGCATCAGGCGGAGGTTACGAAGCACGGCCATTCCGCCGAGCTTTCCTTCGCTAAGCAGGCGCTCCCAGGTCTCGCGCTTGTCCTTCCCTGCGGACAAGGCAACCTCCCAAGTATCGGGAGGCTCGAGCGTGTTCTCGACGAGACGCTTCCAAAGAGCGGCCTGCTCGGCGTTGATGGGCTTGGCGTGGCTGAGAAAAAGCACGTCGCGAAGCTTTACGATTCCGTCGCGGTTGTATTTGGCGAGCTGGTAGGCGTCAAACTTCGTGAACGCCTTCGCGAGCCCGCGCTTTACACCGGCGGAAAGCGGCTGCTTGCGCGGCTGCCAGTAGAGGGCAACGAATTCACCGAGTTCGTCGGCGCGCTGGATGACGGCCTCGAGCGTTTCGGCCACGAGGCGTCCCGCACCTTTGCGGCGAGCAAGCTCACGGACAAGGAAGAGCGGCGCGTGGCGCAGCTGCATCTTGTCGCGGGCTTCGCGTGCAAGGGCGGCGATGTCCTCGGACTTATTCTTCGTCACGAGATCAGCGATGCGCTCGGCGATCTTGCTGCCCTTTTCGTAGAACGCGTCTTCCCAGAGCAAGCAAGTGAGAATGGTTCGCCGAAGCTCGAGCCGCGGACTGACCTTTTGGGCGACCGCTCCTTCATGAGTTTTTGCGCGAATTCCGCTGGGGAACAGGCGCTTCCATACGTTGAGTTTTGCCATCGTACTACTCCTCCTTTCTGCGCTGGTTCTTTCCATATGCTCGACCAGAAACTTCGGTTAATGCACTGGCCGCGCTTTTGCGGCTTGAATGTTAAATTTGCCGTCCGTGTTGTGAATCCAGACCAGATCGCCTTCTTCGATGCGAAGCACGACGGCGATAAATTCCGGAATTACGACTTTCAGACATCCACCTTTCAACAGTGGAGATACCGCGCGAGCAATCCACCAATTCCGAACCGCCAGCTTCGAGCGGGATCATGAGCGCAAGCTCTCCGTTGATTTTTAGAACTGGCCCTTCCAAGGAAATCACTTCGTTCATCGCGTACCTCCTTTCTTGATGCAAAACTGCTGGACGGGAACAAACGGCCAGGGACGTTGTGGCGCTCTATCCACTGAGCTATTGGCCCTCTGCGAGGACAAAACTGCACCCTCGAATTGGTGGACCAAGTGAGAATCGAACTCACGACCTCCCGCTCCATAGGCGAAGTAACCCTGCCCTACACCACGTCAAGCAATTAGGGTTTGTAAGTACAAACCCTAAGACCCGCAGCATTCAGGGTTGTGAGTACAACCCTGAAACCCCACAACTTCAATGCTCAACGAGAAATTCCGGTTGAGCGGATTCGTGCGTGGCCGGTGCTTTTCAGCACCGGCCGCCCCGGCGCGAACCGCTGACCGGTTGCGATTCGCGCCGGACAAATTCAGTCCGGGAGGAAAATCGAGCTGAGCAGCGGGGTGAAAGCCCGCACTCGTGAGTCAAACGAAGTAACTCGGCTCTGCGCCATCCCGGTATTTTTTCCAGCGGGAACAGTCGGTTCGCGTGAGTTGGTTTGAGCTTTTGCTTCCGCAAGAGTGCGCCGATCTGAAGATCGGCCACTACGGAAGCAAGCGGTTTTCTATGCCGCAACCTCTCCGACTTGTGCCGGAGCGCTCGTTGGTAGAAGTAACGCGCGCCTACACCACGCTGGAATTTTTTGTGGCGGGAATCAGCGGCCCGGATGTTGACCAATGCTCTGCCAATTGAGCTACGGAGACTGACGTCGCCGGCGGGACTCGAACCCGCAACCGATGGTTTCGATGGATTCCGTGCCTTCACCACGCCACAAATTCAAGAAATGCCTTTTCCTCCCGTCGATCGAAAATTCAGCGTCCGCGCACACCCGTAGTACTACTCCGTCAACTCGGTTTGTTTTCGCCGAAGGCTGCCGGAAGAAAATGCCGGGAGGAACTGGCGTTCACGGTTCTCGGGATTCGAACCCGAGCCCTTGCGGGTAACTGTGTCGAAGTATCCGTGAACTACGCCATCCCGGGATAGAATCCCGCGACAGAAAACGATGAAAAGAAACGATTTATACGGAGTTTCTTACGATCGCGCGAGCAAGCAGAATGCGCGACCGACAGGTCCGTGAAACGTTTCGGTTGTATTGTCGTAATCGCTTTGCATTTCTGCCTTTCACGCTCAGTGAGGATCCCGAAAAACGGAAAACAACTGAGGTAACGCCAAAGTAAATGGAAATGAAAAAACTGTCAAGCAGTTTTTGAGGAGGTTAGAAAAATTTCTTCAAGAATCCAGCAAGTGGCTGAAAAGTCAGCGTGTTGCAGAAACTTTTCGCGCGAAACAACCAGTAGCGAAGCTTTCTTCAGAGGCTAAAGCCCTTTTTGCGCGAGCTAGTGCGTGGGGACTAAAGTCCCCACCTCCTAAGAATAAAGACAGAAAAAAAGAATTGCGGACCGGCAAGTTTTTAGTTCTTTTGTGAGGCGATCCAGGATTTTATGTTGGATTCGAGGATGTTAAGGGGAATGGCGCCGTTTTCGAGGACGGCGTCGTGGAATTTGCGTTTGTCGAATTTGGAGCCGAGTTGTTTTTCAGCGAGCGCGCGAAGTTCACGGATTTTGAGCTGGCCGATTTTGTAGGCGAGTGCCTGGCCGGGCCAGGCGATGTAACGGTCGATTTCGACGGTGATGTCCTGATCGGTTTTTCCCGTATTGTCCTTAAAGAATTGAATCGCTTGATCGCGCGTCCAGTCCATAGAGTGCATGCCAGTGTCGACAACTAGCCGAACCGCGCGCCACATTTCGTAAGTGAGCTGGCCAAATTTGGAATAGGGATCTTTGTAGAGACCGAGGTCTTCGCCGAGGCTTTCGGCATAGAGTCCCCAGCCTTCTACAAAGGCGGAGTAGCCAACGTGGCGCCGGAAATCGGGCGCGTCTTCGAGTTCCTGGCCGAGAGAGATCTGCAAGTGATGGCCGGGGACGGATTCGTGGAGCGAAAGAGCCTCCATTTCCCACTTGGGGCGCGCCTTGAGATTGTAGGTGTTCACGAAATAGTAGCCCGGGCGGCCAGCAGCGGGGGCGCCAGGTTGATAGTAGGCTGTGGTTTGCGAGGGCGCCTTGAAATCCGGAATTGGAATTACACCGTACTGATTGCGCGGTAGCTTGCCGAATTCCTTGACGAGTTCGGGGTCAACCGATTTTGCGATGACTTTGTACGCGTTGATGAGGTCTTCGGGTTCGTCGAAATAAAAACGGGGATCAGTGCGAAGGAATTCTGTGAAGTCGCGAAAACTGCCCTTGAAGCCGCTGGAAGCGATGAGCTTTTCCATCTCGGCGCGGATGCGTTTGACTTCAGCGAGACCGATTTCATGGATTTGCTGCGGCGTGAGATTTGTGGTGGTTTGCCAGCGAATGTGAAAGGCGTAGGCCGCGGCTCCATTTGGCTGCGAGGTTGTGGCGATCGCGTCGCGACTTGCGGGGATGTAGGTGTTTGCGACGTAGTCGTGGTAACGCGTGGCGGCAGGGAGGATTGATTTTGTGTAGATCTCTTCCGCGCGGAGTTTAAGGCGTATGCGTTCGGATTGTGGAATGCCATTGGAAAAATTGTTGAACGGGTCAAGCAGAGCGCTTTTTGAGGGCTCGGTTGGGGTGAGGTCCGCGATTTGCTTTGGCACGTCGCGCATGATTATTTTGGGCTGCGAATAGCCGCGCTTGAGGCCGTCTTTGAGAAGGGCAAGATTCTGGTCGAAGAATTTTGGGAGCGCTTCGAGACGGGCAAGGATGTCCTCGTAATCCGTTATGGTTTCGTGGGGCATGCTGGCGAGCGTTTCCGCGGCGCCCTGTTGAATACCACCCATTTGGCTGAGCGGCATCCAGATACTGCCGGGCACTACCTGGCGGAACGGAAGAGGGTCATCGCCATACTGAAGGCCATCTTCGGATGTCTGGAGAAGATCGAGATATAGGTCGTAATTCAGCTGTTCGGAAGAAGGCAAGGCCGAGCGGTCGATTTTTTTGAGTGTGGCGAGGCTTTCCGACAAGTGCTTGCGGCGGGCTTCGATACCTTCCGGGGAATCGTCAGGCCAGTTACGATTAAATGCTCGTTCGCCAACGCCGGTGGCAAGCTCAGGATATTCGGAGAGCCAATGTTTCCAGTCCGCATCGAGGTAGGCGCGGAAGTTTTTCTTCGCTTCCGCTTGCGAAGCTGACGGCACGGATTGGGCGACGAGTCCGAAAGGAGCGAAGAGAAATCCTCCAGCAGATGCGAGAAGCATCATCATGATTGTGCGCATTACGCTTCCCTCCCTGCAGCCTGGGCCAATTCTGATTCACGTTTGTGCGCGAGCATGACGATGAGGCGCGCGGTTTCTTCGATGTCCATGGCCGTATTGTCTACCAGCACTGCATCTTTTGCTCGAACCAGTGGAGAGACTTTGCGTTCGCGATCGCGCTTGTCGCGCTCGCGAACCTCTTCGACGACTTGCGCGAGAGTGAGATGTTCGCCTTTTTGTTTGTGTTCTTTCCATCGGCGTTCCGCCCGGACTTCGGGCGAGGCTTCGAGAAAAATCTTGAGCTCGGCATTGGGAAAAACGACAGTGCCGATGTCGCGGCCTTCCATAACGACAGCGCCGCCTGCACCGGCGCGCTGCTGCTGGGCGACGAGCAGTTTGCGAACTTTCGCAACGGTGGCAACTTGAGATGCGATTTGCGCGACTTCGGGGGTGCGGATGGCTTGCGTGACATCGAGGCCGTCCAGGAGTACCTGGTTTTTTACGCCCTCGGCGGCGAGATCCGGCGGGGTGGGCTTCAGTTCGATTTGCGTGCAATTGGCGAGCTCTTCGAGCTGCTTTTCGGAACTGAGAGCAAAGCCAGTTCCTTGTAGCGCCTTAAGCGCGAAGGCGCGGTACATGGCGCCGCTATCGAGATAGAGATAGCCGAGGATTTGTGCGACGCGTTGCGCAACGCTGCTCTTGCCGGAACCAGCGGGGCCGTCAATGGCGATAGTGAGTTTCGGCACGTGATTTTTGTCAGAAGCCCATGATGTTGTAGCCGCAGTCGACGTAAATGGTTTCGCCGGTGATGCCGGAGCCGCCGGGAGAAAGCAAGAAGGCGGCGGTTGCGCCGACTTCGCCGGCGTCGACGTTGCGGCGGAGCGGCGCGCGTTCGGCATGGCCCTTGAGCATGTCCGTGAGGCCGGAGATGCCGCGGGCGGCGAGAGTTTTTAGCGGACCGGCAGAAACGGCGTTGACGCGAATATTTTTGGGGCCGAGATCGCTGGCGAGATAGCGAACGGTGGCTTCGAGCGCGGCTTTGGCGACGCCCATGACGTTGTATTTAGGGACGACTTTTTCGGCACCGAAGTAGCTGAGCGTGACAACTCCACCGCCTGCGGTCATGAGGGGAGCGGCGGCGCGTGTAACAGCCACGAGCGAGTAGACGCTGATGTCGTGCGCAATACGGAAGCCCTCGCGCGATGTGTTGACGAATTCGCCTTTGAGATCGTCGGGGAGCGCGAAAGCGACGCTGTGGACGAGGCCTTGCAACGTGCCATAGCGGGCTTTGAGTTGGTCGAAGAGCGCGGCGATTTGCGCGTCGTTGGCGACGTCGCACATGAAGCCGGTGGAGCGGGGGAGTTCGGTGATGAGATCTTTGGCTTCCTGCTCGAGGCGCTCGTTTTGGTAGGTGATGGCGAGCTGCCAGCCGTCGGCGTGGAGCTTTTGTGCAATGGCCCAAGCGATGCTGCGTTTATTGGCGAGGCCGAAGATTACTGCGGTTTTTTGCGAATCGCTCATGCGTAGTGTCTCCGAATTTTGCGCAGCGATTTTGAGTCCAATCAAACGCTTGCGCAAGTGGCTAAGTTGAGGTCCTTCGCCCGGCGAAACCACCCGGGCTCAGGATGACAACTTTTAAAAACAGGACGAGCACAAAAAAACTAAATTCGATGAAAGGCGCGTTCAATTTCTTTTACGGAATAGCGCAAGACCACGGGGCGGCCGTGGGGACAGCTCATCGGGCAATCGGTTTTAGCGAGTGCGTCGAGCAGCCATTCCATTTTTGTGTGGTCGAGCGGCATGTTGATTTTGATGGCGGCGTGGCAGGCCGTGGAAGCGGCGATTTTTGCCTGAAGCGTTTCGATGGAGATGGCGGCGTTTTCGCGGTCGAGGCCGTCGAGAATTTCGGTGAGGAGTTTTTCGGCGTCGCTGGTTTGCACGCCCGCAGGGACGGATTGAATGGCGACGCTGCGCGGGCCCATAGGTTCAACTTCGAAACCGTTGGCAGACATTTCTTCGGCGATTTTTTCGAAGATGACGAGCTGGCGGGGAGAAAGTTCGAGAACAAGCGGCATCAACATCCGTTGCGATTCGACTTTGCCGGCGCGGCGCGCGGCGAGGTGCTGTTCGAAAAGGACGCGTTCGTGGGCGACGTGCTGGTCGACGATCCAGAGGCCGTCACCGTTGACAGCGATGATAAAGCTGGAGCTAACCTGGCCGAGCGGCTTTAAATCGGCAATCTGGTCGGGGTGAGGAAGCGACGCTGGCGCCGCAGAATTCGCGGCGGCGAAATTCGCAGCCCAGGTTGCGGCAGGCGCGGCAGGTTCAAGAGCGAGGGCAGCTGCAGAACCGAAGCCGGCGGAAGATTCGAACGTGAAACGCTGTACGACGGGCTGAAGCGGCGCGTTCGAAAGATCGAAACCTCCGCCATCAGAACCGACGCCGGAGCCGAGGCCGATTTCTTCCATTGCGGGGATCATCGCGCGAGGAATACCGGATTCGGAGGGAGCGGGAGTGATGCCGCCGGAGAAAGTGCTGTTCGCGGAAGGCATGGAATTGCCGAAGGAAGATGGCGCGGCCGCTGCAGTGGCGAAGCTCGCGATAGGGCGAGCGCTCATAAGCGCCTGACGGATTGCGTCGCGCGTGAAATCGTGGACAAATTGAGAGCGGCGGAAGCGGACTTCGATCTTCTTGGGATGAACGTTGACGTCCACTTCGTCATAGGGCATTTCGAGGAAGAGGAGTGTTGCGGGGGAGATCGCATGCGGATGAATGTTGCGATAGGCCTCGTGAATGGCGTGGAGGATGAGTTTGTCGCGGACGAGGCGCTTGTTCACGAAAATGTAGATGCCGCTGCTGTTGGTGCGCTGGACCTCAGGGCGCGACGTGAAACCGCTGATGGTGAGGGTGGCGCTTTCTTCGCTGGGTTCGAGCTCGGGCTCGGTGATAGCGGAGCGGAACGGCGCGGAGACGGGCGGGAGTTCGACGAGTTCGTCAAGCGCCTGGCGGCCGAAAAGTTGATAGACGCGGTCGGCGAGTTTTTCGGCGGGCGGGCAATCGATAATGGATTGCGTGGGCGTGGTGAGGACGAATTGCTTGTCGGGGTTGGCGAGGGCGTAGTGCGTGACGAGCGAAGCGATGTGGCCGAGTTCGGTGGTGTCCGATTTCAGGAATTTTCGGCGGGCGGGGACAGAGTAAAAGAGATCGGCGACGCTGATTGTGGTGCCGGCGGGGAGGCCGGCTGGTTTTACGCTGACGAGTTTGCCGCCGGCGAATTCGACGCGAGTGCCTTCGGCTTCGGCGGCGTCGCGCGTTTCGAGAAGAAGACGCGAGACGGCGGCGATTGTGGGAAGCGCTTCTCCGCGAAAACCTAAAGTGGCGATGGAGAGAAGATCGTCTGCGGTGCGGAGCTTGCTGGTGGCGTGGCGTTCGAAGGCGAGAAGCGCGTCGTCGTGCGTCATGCCGTGACCGTCGTCGATTATGCGAATCATGCGGCGGCCGCCAGCTTCGGTTTCGATACGGATGGTTTTTGCCCCGGCGTCGAGCGCGTTTTCGAGAAGTTCTTTTACGACGGAAGCGGGACGTTCGACAACTTCGCCAGCGGCGATTTTGTTGGCGACGGCTTCCGGAAGTATGCGAATACGGCTCAAGAACCGGCCTTCCCAGACGCCTGCGGATCGTGCGCGGCGCGGCTTTCCTTAGGAGGCAGGGGCTTCAGCCCCTGCACAACATCGCTAAAATCTGGGGCTTTAGCCCCTGAAGTCGCCGAAAGATATCGTTCAGGCATTGGATCCAATACGAATTTACCGGATGCGGAGGAGTAAGGCCAGTCGCGAAAAGCCTGCACCAAACGTGCGCGGACCGGGTTCATCGCGATGTATTCGGATTTACTGCGCCGATCTTCCGAATCGCGAATAGTCCAGTCGTGGAAACCTTGCTGCCAAATTTCCATTTTCTGTCCGCGCTGCTTGTGAATTTCAAACGAGCTGCTGCCTTTGATTAGCTGCATTGCCTTTTCGAGAGACGTCGAGTCGAGTGGTGTGAGCAGCAAATGGACATGGTCGGGCATCACGACAAATTCATGCAGAAGGTAGGTTCCCTTTTCTCGATAACGGCAGAGTGCGTCAATGAGTATTTGCGCGTTCTCGGGAACTTGGAAAATTGCGCGACTTTGCGCGCATTTCGTCGTGACGAAATAGGAGCTCAACAGCGCGGTTCGGTGCTTTGGCGTGGACATTTAAGAACTTTCTTCAGGGGCTAAAGCCCCGTTGGTTGCTGCTTTTTACGCGGGGGCTTAAGCCCCCGCCTCCTAAAGACCCTACTGCCTTTTGATGGCGATGCCGAGATGGTCGAGTTGGACGGTGTCGACTTCGCTGGGCGATTCCGCCATTAAATCCTGGGCTTTGGTGGTTTTGGCGAAGGCGATGACTTCTCGAATGGAAGTTTCGCCGGCGAGGAGCATGACGACGCGATCGATGCCAAGGGCAATGCCACCGTGGGGCGGCGTGCCGTAGGTGAGCGCGTCAAGGAAAAAGCCGAAGCGGCGGCGGAGTTGTTCTTCCGATAGGCCGAGGGCTTTGAAGAGGCGCTCCTGAATGTCCTGACGATGGATTCGAATGCTGCCGGAGCCGAGTTCGTAACCGTTGAGCACGAGGTCGTAACCTTTGGACCGCACTTCCCACGGCGCGGATTCGAGCTTTTCGAGGTCTTCGTCCACGATACCGGTGAAGGGATGCTGCGCACTGACCCAGGTTTTGTCGGCTTCGCTCCATTCGAAGAGTGGAAAGCCGGTGATCCAGAGAAACTTCCACTGCGTTTTGTCGATGACGCCGAGGGCTTCGCCGAGTTGCAGACGAAGCTGCCCGGCGATGAGTGCTGCGGCTTCGGTGCCTTTGATTTGTTCTTTGGCGGAGACGGCGACGACGAGGTCGCCGGTTTTTGCTCCGCAGGCATCGGCGAGTTTTTTTACATTTTCGGGGCCGATGAGCTTTTCGACGGTTGAAGTGGTGCCTTCGGGCGCGAGCTTTACGAAATAGGCTCCGCGGGCGCCGAGCGATTTCGCTTTTTCGGTGAGTTCGTCTAGTTGTTTGCGCGAATAGGTTGCTCCGCCGGGCGCAGCGAGCGCGAAGACGTTGCCTTCGATTTGGAGTTTTGTTTTTGCTTCTTCAGGGAAGCAGTCCGTGACTTCGTGGAGCTCCATGCCGAAACGCATGTCGGGTTTGTCGCTGCCGTACTTGCGAATGACGTCCTTGTAGAGCATATGCGGGAACGGCGCGGTGGCTTTGATACCGGCGACGGCGCAGGCGTTGACCATCACTTTTTCGATGACGCCGAAAATGTCTTCCTGGCGCGGGAAGGACATTTCAAGGTCCAGCTGTGTGAATTCCGGCTGGCGATCGGCGCGCAGGTCTTCGTCGCGGAAACACTTGACGATTTGGAAGTAGCGGTCGAGGCCGCCGATCATCAGGATTTGTTTGAAAATTTGGGGCGATTGCGGCAGCGCATAAAACTGGCCGTGATGCACGCGGCTGGGAACGAGATAGTCGCGTGCGCCTTCGGGCGTGGAGCGCGTGAGCATAGGCGTTTCGACTTCGATGAAGCCCATTTCGTCCATGGTGCGGCGAATTTCGATAATGATTTTGTGGCGCAGCAGAAGATTGTTGTGCGGCTTGGGGCGGCGCAGGTCGAGATAGCGATAGCGGAGGCGCGTTTCTTCGGCGGCGTTGGTGTCCTGCTCGATCTGAAACGGCGGCGTTTTCGCATTGTTCAAAAGGTGCAACTTGGACGCGATGAGTTCGACTTCGCCGGTGGCGATTTCGGGATTCGCTTTTTGGCGCTTGATGACTTTGCCTTCGATGGCGACGACGTATTCGCTCCGCACGTGTTCGGCTTTGGCGTGCGCTTCGGGCTGCGTTTCCTTGTTGAAGACGACTTGCACAATGCCGGTGCGGTCGCGGACGTCGAGGAAGAGCAAATTGCCGAGGTCGCGACGACGATGGACCCAGCCCATGACAATGGCGTCGCGGTCGGCGTCAGTGACGCGCAGGGCGCCGCAGTAGTGGGTTCGTTTTAGATTGCCGAGAAAATCGAGCACGGTACAGTTCCCTCTCTCAAATCGAATCTACAGTTTTGCGAACATCTTAGCGATGGCAAACACCTAGGTTTATCTAACGTTTAGGTCCTTCGCGTCCCGGTTTCTACCGGGACGCTCAGGATGACAACGGTATTTGCTTGCGCAAAAAGTCGAGCAGTTGCGGCTCGGTTAGTTTTTGTTGCGTGCCGTCGGCGAGCGTCTTGAGTGTCCAGGTGCCTTCGGCTACTTCATTATCGCCGAGAATGAGGGCGTAATGCGCGCCGAGCTTGCTGGCTCGCTCGAGGGCTTTGCCGAATTTTTGTTCGGTGGGCGGCAGCTCGACGCGAATGTTTGCGGCGCGGAGGTCTTTTGCAGCATGGACCGCGGCGGCGTAGGCGTTGGGGCCCATCCAGGCGATGTAGATAAATGGCGGCTGCTTGGCAACGGTCGAGGAAGCGCCCATTGCTTCTTGCAGCGAGAGGATGAGGCGGTCTTCTCCGATGGCGAAGCCGATGCCTTTTGTTGGCGGGCCGCCGAGTAGTTCGACGAGGCCGTCGTAACGGCCGCCGCCGCAGACGGCGTTTTGCGAGCCGAGTCCTTGGGCGGTGATTTCGAATGTGGTGCGCATGTAGTAGTCGAGGCCGCGGACGAGACGCCAGTTCTCTTTGTAGAAGACGCCGCGGAGTTCGAGTTCGCGCTTTATGGCGGCGTAGTGAGTTTTGCACTCGTCGCAAAGGTGGTCGGCGATGCGCGGAAGCTTTTCGATGATGGGTTGCTCGTGTTCGAGTTTGGAATCGAGGACCCGCAAGGGATTTGTTTCTATGCGGCGCTGGGAGTCGGCTCCAAGTTTGTCTTTTACCTTTTCGAGTTCGGATTTGAGCAGCGCGACGTAGCCGCGGCGGCAGTTGTCTGCGGCGTGGCCAATGGAATTGATTTCGAGATGGACGCCGGGAAGCTTTAGCTTGTCGAAGAAGGTCATCACCATCTGGATGACTTCGGCATCCGTGATCGCGTCCTTCGTGAGTTCTTTCGCGGCGTCGCGCGTTGGATCAGGCTTAACGTTTTCCAGGACTTCCGCGCCGATTTGGTAGAACTGTCGGTAGCGGCCTTTTTGCGGGCGTTCACGGCGGAACATTGGGCCGATGTAGTAGAGCTTCTGCGGCTGTGGAAGCTGTTGCATGTTGTGTTCGATATAGGCGCGGCAGACGGAAGCGGTGGCTTCGGGGCGGAGGCTTATACTTTGAAAATCCATTCCGAGGACAAAGGCAGCCGCGGCTTGTGTCTCGTCCTGAATTTTCATACCTCTGGCGTTTGCTTCTTGAATTCTTGTTTCCGATGGGAGTCGCGGATCAAACGGATCCCAAAAACTGAACATTTCTTTGGAAACGATATCGGTTTCGCCGCCAACGGCGCGGGCAAAGAGATCGCTTGGCTCAAAGATAGGCGGACGGATTTCGCCGAAGCCGAATGTGCCGAAGACGGCGTGCGCGGTTTCCTCGACGTGGTTCCAGAGGGCCGTGTCGGGCGGAAGAAGGTCGCGGGTGCCGCGGATTGCTTGGAATTTGGACTTTGAAGCCATCGTTAGTGAGCCCTCGAGGAAAGTGGCGAGTGGCGAGTGGCGAGTGGCGAGTAGGAGGAAAGTTTCCGTTTTAGGGCGCCTATCATTTTCTGCAGCTCATCTATTTCCTTTAGGGCCGGTTCGGTCTGCGCCTTCTGGCAAAACTGCAATTCGACAGACAAGAGCAGTTGAGTTTCTAACTCCGCCAAAGAACCTTCCGCAATGGAGAGGAATTGCAAAAACTCTTTGGTGCCCCGCCTAGCTTGACCTTCCGCGATATTGGACGGAATAGAAACAGCGGCGCGGCGCAATTGCGAAACGATTCCGAATCGCTCATCGGCAGGAAAACTCACAGTGAGCTTGTAAACCAGCTTGGCCAGATTCATGACCTTCTGCCAGACGAGGAGTTCCTTGTAATGCTTTGGCTTCAATTGTTCCGTCATTATTCTTTTCTCGCCACTCGTCACTCGCCACTCGTCTCTTCTTGGCGGTAGATATTTTTGTAGTCGACGTAGCGCTTGGCATAGCGATCGATCGAGGCCTGGTCTTCTTCGGTCAGCGGGCGTTTTACTTTGCCGGGCGCGCCCATGACAAGGCTGCCTGGCGGAATGACCATACGCTCCGGAATTAGTGTGCCTGCGGCGATTATGCTGCCGGTGCCAACGACGGCACCGTTCAAGATTGTGGCTCGCATGCCGATGAGGCAGCGCGACTCGATGGTGCAGCCGTGGAGCACAACAGCGTGACCGACGGTGATGTCATCGCCGAGGATCAGCGGCCATTCGTCTTTCATGACGTGGAGCACGGAGCCGTCCTGCACGTTGGTGCGCGCGCCGATGCGAATGTAGTTCACGTCACCCCGCGCGACGACGAGCGGCCAGATGCTTGAGTCTTCGCCGATGACTATGTCGCCGACAAGCACCGACGACGCGTCAATATACGCCGAAGCGGCGATCTGGGGCCACTTCCCTTTGTAGGGGCGGATGTCGGGTTTGCGGGTCATCTCTGTTCAAACAGCGCGTTGCCGTCCTGGGTATGGAAAAGAGCCAAACCGTCCGTAAGTCATTGCAAGAGCACGATATATCGTGCCCCTACAGAAGAAAATGCTCAGGCGAATCTTTGAAAGATTACACTGCGCGGGGCACGGTGACAAGGAAGGCGCGTTGCTGAGTTGGGGCCGCTTGTCGGTTGGCGTTGTGCCAAGCTCTCTACGTTGAGTTCAACGTCCTTAGTGTGAGTTGAGCGTCGAAGGTTAAGTTAGCGTACTTACTTGGAACCGCGGACGGCGTCGGAGGAAAGTATGAAAATACTGCGCTGTTTGGTGGCACTTTTGATAACTGTGTTTGCGCCGATTCCGGCGGAAAAGATCGCGTCAGTAGATGCGGTTCGTGTGCGCGAATTCTACCGGCTCGCGGACAAGATTCAGGACGAGGTTTGGCCGGGGTGGAGCAAAGTGTCAGCTTCAGTTCTGCTTGTGACGAATGACAACGAATTCTTGACTCATGTGGAGAAAATGCCGGAGGGGTTTGCCGATGCTGGCGACGGATTCTTTGTGCGGGCACGGCAATTCCCTACTTCGCTTGAGGCAACGTTTCCTGCGTTTGGACCGCCGGATGTGATCGTGGTGGGCACGCCGGAAAATACGGCGAGCAAGACGAGTACTCCGTGGCTGATGGTGCTGATGCACGAGCATTTTCATCAGCTGCAGGATGCGCAGCCAGAAATTTACAAGAAGATTGATGAGTTGGGTTTGAGCCATGGTGCTAAAACGGGAATGTGGATGCTGAACTATCCGTTTCCTTATGAGAAGACGGAAGTGACTGCGGAGTTTGCCAGAATGCGGGATGCGTTGCTTGCGGCGCTCGCGGAAACCGACAACGCGAAATTCAAACTTCTTGCAGCGGAATATTCAAAAGAGCGAAGAGCGTTTTTCGCGTTGCTTGCGCCGGATGATCGCAAGTATTTCAATTTTCAGTTATGGAAAGAAGGAATTGCGCGATACACCCAGGTAAAATCCGCTGAGGCCGCGGCAAATTACAAGCCGACGCCGGAGTTTGCCGCGCTGCCGGATTTCACTTCTTTCGCTGACTACGGGAAGAATTACCGGGCAACGACTCTGAAGGAGTTGAAAAAGACAAAATTTGATGAGTCCAAGCGAGTCTCCTTCTACTCATTCGGCGCGGCGGAAGGATTTTTGCTGGACCGGTTGCATCCCGATTGGAAAAAGCAATACTTCGAGCAGCTGTTTACGCTCGACGAATTCTTTGAAAAGTGAAGCGAATCGGATCAGTCGATTTGGATGGAAGGCGCTCCACCGGCGGCTTTCAATTCTTCGACGCGGGCGGTGACGGCGCGGGCGACTTTGTAGAGGCTTTGCGCGGCGGGGCCGGCTTCGCCCGCGGCTGCGACTGGTTTGCCGGAGTCTCCGCCGATACGAATGCGTGGATCAATTTCAATTTCGCCGAGCACGGGCACGCCGTACGCGATGGCGGTTTTCGTTCCTTCACCGTGGCCGAAGATGTCGACGGGCTTGCCGCAGTGCGGGCAAGCGAAGGTGCTCATGTTTTCCACGACGCCAAGCACGTCCACATGGACCTGACGAAACATTTCGATGGCCTTGCGCACGTCGGCGAGCGCAACGGTGGACGGCGTGGTAACGACGACTGCTCCGGTGACCGCGACGGTTTGAATTAATGTGAGTTGAACATCTCCGGTGCCGGGCGGTAGATCGATGACGAGATAATCGAGTTCTCCCCATTCCACGCTGCGCAGAAATTGCGTGATGATGCTGTGCAGCATTGGACCACGCCAAATGACCGGCTTGTCGCCTGGATTGAGCAAACCCATCGAAATCATTTTGACGCCCTGCGCCTGGACAGGAATGATGTGCTGATCGGGCGTGGCGGCAGGCTCTTCGCTGGAGCCGAGCATGATGGGGACGTTCGGGCCGTACACGTCGGCGTCAAGCAGACCGACTTTGTAGCCGAGCTTGACGAGCGCGAGCGAAAGGTTTACGGCGACGGTCGTTTTTCCAACGCCTCCTTTGCCGCTGGCGACGGCGATGAGATTTTTTACGCCAGGGATCGGGTGGCGTTGCGGCATTTGTTGGGGGGCGGGGGGCATTTGTTTTTCCTTGGTGTAGCGGCGGATTAACTCACTGTCTGAAGCAAGACCAAACCAAAACCAAAGATGGCGATTTAAAATCGCCGCTACGAAGAACTATTGCTCACGCGTTTGCGCCGTGACATTTTTTGTATTTCTTGCCGGAGCCGCAGGGGCAAGGATCGTTGCGGCCGACTTTTGCGCCCGCGCGAACGGGTTTCGGCGCTTCGGCCTGAGCCGCGCCCGTTTGATACTGCATGTCTTTTTCCTGGCGCTGTTGTTTACGCTCCATATCCTTCGCAAAGGCTGGCAACTGCGCTGGAGTGTCTGAGACGCGCGCGGCGGCGCTAGCCGCGGCAGCTAAAGGACGTGGCGATGTTGGCGCGGGAGGCTTAGGTTGCGGCGTTCCTTCACCGGAACCCGGCTGCTGACCGCCTTCCACTTGCACTTGAACATGAAAAAGGTAGCGCACGGTTTCGTTGTCAATGCGCGCCATCATCTCTTCAAAGAGAACGAACGCTTCCTTCTTGAATTCGACGAGCGGATCTTTTTGCGCGTAGCCACGGAGACCGATCGCTTCCTTGAGGTGGTCGAGCGAAAGAAGATGGTCTTTCCACTGCGTATCCACAACGTCGAGAATAATGCGGCGCTCGAGCCAGCGCATCAGTTCGGGGGTAAGTTGCTTTTCCTTGTCTTCGTACTTCTTTTGAATTGCTTCGACAGTGGCGCCGGAAAGCTGATCGTGATTAAGCGAAGCGGGATCGGCGCCAGCGGCTTTTGCGTCCACACCGAATTGGCTGTTCACTTCGGCAAGAAATTGCGTGACGTTCCATTCGTCGGGGTGAATTTCTTTCGCGCAATACGTGTCGACGAGTTCGCGCGCGACGTCTTCCGCGATGCCGAGAACGTAATCACGTTGGTCCTTTCCTTCGAGCGCGGAGCGGCGAATCGCATAAATCGTCTCGCGCTGCTTGTTCATCACGTCGTCGTATTCGAGCAGGTGTTTACGGGCATCAAAGTTCTGCGCTTCAACGGATTTTTGCGCGCCTTCGATTTTTCGCGAGATAAGGCCGGACTCGATGGGAACGCCTTCCGTCATACCGAGGCGGTACATCAGCGCTTTCACGCGTTCCCCACCGAAGATGCGCATCAAGTCGTCTTCTAGAGAAAGGAAAAAACGCGAAGAGCCGGGGTCGCCCTGGCGTCCGGCGCGTCCACGAAGCTGATTGTCAATGCGTCGGGCTTCGTGGCGTTCCGTTCCAAGAATGTGTAAGCCGCCGAGCGCAATGACCTCGTCATGTTCGGCTTTGCATTGCTCCGCAAATTGGTCGTAGACCGGCTTCCATTGATCGGCAGGGACCTGAAAAATTCTGCCTTCCGTCTGAAAAAGCACCATTGGTGCAGTGGGTGCAGCATTTGCGCCGTCGGCAGGCTCGGCTCCGATGACGGCGGGGGCCTGCGCGTAAGGCATTGCGATTTTGTTCTTCAGGAAATGCTCGCGGGTCAGGAATTCTGGGTTGCCGCCGAGGAGAATGTCGGTACCGCGGCCCGCCATGTTGGTGGCAACCGTGATCGCGCCTTTGCGTCCCGCCTGAGAGACGACGCGCGATTCGCGTTCGTGCTGCTTGGCATTCAAGACCTGATGCGGAATCCCGGATTTTTTCAGAAGGTCGGCTATGACTTCGGATTTCTCAATGGAGATCGTGCCAACGAGCACGGGTTGACCACGCTCGTGGTAGTGGCGCAAGCCATTCGCGTAGGAATTGTCTTCCTGCAAGATTCCGTTGACGACGGCTTCGAACTTTTCTTTTTCCGTGCGGTAGACGACGTCCTGATGTTCTTTGCGGATGAGCGGACGATTCGTGGGGATTGCGACGACGTCGAGATTGTAAATTTTCGCGAATTCGGCAGCTTCGGTTTCAGCCGTTCCGGTCATACCTGCAAGTTTCTTGTACATGCGGAAATAGTTCTGGAAGGTGATCGTTGCGAAAGTTTGCGTTTCGTTTTCGATCTTGACGCCTTCTTTTGCTTCGACGGCCTGGTGCAAACCATCTGACCAGCGGCGACCGGGCATCTGGCGTCCGGTAAATTCGTCGACGATGATAATTTCGCCGTCTTTGTTTACGTAATCCACGTCAATTTTGTAAAGTGTGTGCGCGCGCAACGCCTGATAGACGTGGTGAATGATTTCCATGTGCGACGGATCGTACAGATTGCCGAGTCCAAGAAGGCGTTCGCATTTGCTGACTCCTTCTTCAGTCAAAGTCGCCGTGCGATGCTTTTCGTCAATCGTGTAATCGATGTCCTGAATCAGCTTTGGAATAATTTTGTCGATCTTGTAGTACTTGTCCGTGGATTGTTCTGCAGGACCGGAGATGATGAGCGGCGTGCGCGCTTCGTCGATCAAGATGGAGTCGACTTCGTCTACGATGGCGAATTGATGTCCGCGCTGCACACAATGCGAGAGGTCGTACTTCATGTTGTCACGCAGGTAATCGAAGCCGTACTCGTTGTTGGTGCCGTAGGTGATGTCGGCACCGTACGCTGCGCGTCGTTGGGCGTCGTCTAAATCGTGCACGATCACGCCGATGGTGAGACCTAATCCGCGATAGAGCGGGCTCATCCACTCGGCGTCGCGACGAGCGAGATAGTCATTCACGGTGACGATGTGAACGCCGCGCCCGGCGAGCGAATTCAAGGTGGCAGGGAGTGTGGCGACGAGTGTTTTGCCTTCACCCGTTTTCATTTCTGAAATTTTCCCGTCGTGCAGTACGAGTCCGCCGATAAGCTGCACATCGAAATGGCGCATGTTGAGGAAGCGGCGGCCAGCTTCGCGGGCAAGTGCAAACGCAGGGACGATGGCTGGAACGAGCGCAGCTTGAAGGGCATCTTTGTAAGTGGATTCAGCTGGGTCGGCGTCCTTCAGGCGCTCCGTGACCTCTTCCTTGAGCGACGCGAAGCGCGTTTTCAAATCATCATCGCTGAGCTTTTGTATTTCCGGCTCAAGCGCATTGATTTGCGCCACGATGGGCTGAAGTTTCTTGATGTCGCGTTCGTGCTTCGTGCCGATGAACCTGGCAAGAACGCTGTCCATTATTTTGGCTGCATCCATGAACGATTCGCCGTTTCTGAAAGCTTAGATGCTTGCAAGCGCGGGACGTCAAATGGGCCTGGCGTCAGAAGCGCAATCTACTATTTTAACGGTTTAGGAGTGGCCGCGCCAATCGTGAATAAAGGAGGCCGGAAACTAGCAAAAATGCGCCAATTTAGCGCTTACGGCTGGATTCCAGGGTAGCGGGGGCAGGTTCAACCTCGGCTGGAGCCGAGGAAAGATTGTCCGCGAGCAAGCGGCGGAATTTGACACGTTCGTCGAGCGGCATGTCCACAAATTCGAACGCCATGTCTTGCGCGCGATAATCGCGAAGAAGCGCCGTCGCCTGCATGGTGCGCAGGCCGACCTGAAATCGCAACTGGACAGGAGTGCCGGGATGCATATGGCGGTCAATGGTGGCGATTCCGCCGGAAAGACTTGCCGTCTTAATTTCGAGCCGGCAATTTTCTTTCAGATTGGTGCTGACGGCCGTCACGGGTTTGCGCAGCCGCACGCGCGTGTGGCGGCGCTGGCGGACGAATTTGCTGTTCGCTGGAACATCGAGTGGAGCAAGCGTCAGATCGGCCTGGTCGAGTCCGCTGTTCGGACGAAATTGAGCGGCAAGCTCAGGATTCAGTTTTTCGAGAGCTTGCAGCGCGGCAATACGCAATTCCTGTGGATGCTGCCAACCGAAGACTTTGCGCGCTTCCAGAATGCGCCTCAGACTGGGCGCCGATTCCGGGGCATGAAGACGGCCAATGGCTTCGACGGCCTTAACCTGGAGAAATGGCCCACTGCCGACGGGCATGTCGCCGTCAATGATCGTCAGCAAACGACCGATCGCGTCACGATCCCCACTGACACCAATTTCGTCGATTACAAGGGGCATCAGAATCGGATCGACGTGATCGAGTAGCTTCAGCAAAATGCCGCAGCGTGTTGGCGCGCCGCTCGCGGAGACTTGGCGAATCGTGCGATCCTGCGCCGCTCGGGGAAAATTCTTCACACGCGATGGGAGAAAAACTTCCACTGCCTGCGGATCAAGCCGGCAGAGCAAGCCAATCATCTCCACGGCTTCGGTGATCGTTCCGCCGCGAACAGCGCTTCTCAGGAACTGCACGACTTCTTCGCCGAGGTCATGGGCGAGATTCGCGACGTGCTCCGCATCCTCGCGCAATTGGCAGCGATTGAACCTCGACGCGAGTTGCTCCATTGCAGGCTGCGGCATGAGCCGCAAAACGCTGGTCAAACCGGCGGCAAGCTGACGCGCTTTCAGTGCTTCTTCTACGAATTCGGGCACGCGTTGTTCGATGCCCATTTTTGCGCGAAGTTCGCGCGCGATTCCCGGCCGCTGTGACTCAACACCGGCGAGAAGATCCAGCGCTTGCTCCATTGCCGGAAAGCAACGATTCGAAGCGGCTTCCTGACTGAGCCGGACGAACGCGGCGCTGACCAGACCTTGCAGTTCGGCGTCCTGCTCAACGCTCAAACGCACGCCTAGATGGCGCAGCGCCTGGCTGAGCAATCGCGGATCGGCCTTTGCATAAAGTTCGGCTAGCTCAGACAGACCCGCGGCAGTGCGTCTCCGCGCATCTGTTTCTTCACTGTCCGCACAAGAAGCGTAGTTTTGTAAAATGCTGATCGCTTCTGCAACTTCGCCGCGCTCGATGAGTTCGGCTACGTAGGACTGCACGTTGCGCGGCGGGATGCACCAGGCCTCATCCGAGAGCAGCACGGCGCGCTTCCCCGTTTCTGGAACGGCCGCCCAGAACTGACGGTCGAGAATTTCACGGTGCGTCTGCACCATTATTCCGGCTTCCGTCATTTTGTCTTCATGAGCGCCAAGAATCTTGCGGAGGTTTTCAATTTCCTGATTCATGCGGTCGAGCATCTGGCGGACCGCGTTTACTTTCACTTCTCCTTTCTCGTAACGTTCCAGCGCGAAGCGAATTGCCAAATGTTCGGCAAGCTGCACGAGCACTGATTCGTCAGGCTTAACTCCTGGAGCCTGCGCGGCAATGGACGCGAGCGCATTACGCAATGTGTCTTGCGCGCGGCCAGGAAGCTCGGCGACTTGCGACTGAAACGCGGCTGCTGCTGCGATTCCACCCTGGCCCGTGCTGACATTTCCAAAACTCGTTAACGCTCCAAGAATATTCAGAATTTCTTCTTCGGAAACTTCCCCGGCACGCAGAGGAGTTCCCTGCCTTACGCCACCGCCGCTTCCACCAGAACCACCCATTCCTGCGGCCGAGGCTACTCCGGCAAGAATGGGAGAGCCTACAGCGGCTGGCGTGCCTGATCCAGTGCCACCTGGGACACCTGTGGGCAATCCTGTTCCTGCGTCTCCACCTGGAAGACTGACCGGACCAATGTCCGTGCCGGAGGTCAAATAAGTAGAAGGTTGCATTCCTGAATATGCCGAACCACTGCCTGCTCCACCTGCGCCTGGGCTATTTCCGCCAGTTCCAGCTCCCGTTCCGGTGCCGGAGCCTGTTCCGGTATTTGTTCCGCCCGGTCCACCTTTTGTTCCTTCCGCGGCAGCGATCAACTCGAGAAGTTTTTGCGGGTCATTCAGAAGCTGCTTGAATTGATCTTTATCATCACCGATGGAAACGGCCGCGAGTTGCGCGGCCATGCTGGTTGCATCCTTCAAGCGGGAATCTGTGGCGACAAAACAAATTTCGTTGACGCGAATGCCGCGCACGCCTTCCATTGCGTTTTTCAACTGTTGCGCCAACTCGGAAGGTTTTGCTTTTCCTGTCGGAAATGCGCGCGCTAATTTCGCGATTTCTTCTTCAGTCACCGAGGGGAAAAACTGAACGCTCGCAAGCCCTGCAGAGGAAAGAAGCAGGGCAAATTGTTTTTCTGCGGGAGAACCTTCTAATGGAACACCATCGAGCAATAGCTGAGAAGCCGTTGCACCGAGTAGCAGGCTGGTGTCCGAACCCTCGGGAACGGCCGTGCGAAGTTCATTCCAGGCGGTTGCAAGCTGCTCTGCGGTCCGGCTGTGGTCGTATCCGTACAGGCGGGCAAATTTCAGGAGGATGTTCAGGCTTCGAACGAAAGCCCTGCCAGCAGCCAGTTTTGGGTCAGGTTTCATCGTGTGCCGCAGGAGCCACAATAGGACTCCATCTCTAGTACGCTAGGACTGGCCGATGTTGCCCGCAATGGTACATAGGTTCCATGTGTGCTTCGTTTTAACCGCCAAAAGAACGGTTGAAAAACCTGCACCACGGGACAGGCCAGCTTTTTTTCAGTACAGGAGGGAGAGGGTACGACCTCTTGAATTGCGTTCGCTAATTCCCAAGATTCCTGGCCCTAGGATTTTGCCATCGCGATTCGGCCGCGGCGTCTAGTACGATTCCCGGGATTTGCAACTTGCGGCAAACCGCCGAGGTCCAGAAGAATTCTTCGCAAGCGGCCGCGATCTTCCAAATCCATATCTACGAATTCGAACGCCATGGCCTGTGGGCGCGCGCCACGGACGATCGCTTGCGCCTTGATGGTTCGAACACCGAGAGTCATTTTCAGTGCGAGGAGTGAGCCTGGCGCGAGATGCCTGTCGCCGGCTCCGATTCCGCCGCCGAGATTAAGTTCCGGAACGACCAATTTGAAATTCTCACGCAAGTTGGTCGTTATAAAGGTTACGCTGCGCGATAACTTTAGACGCGCGTATCGCCTCTGCCGAATTACGGAAACATTGGGATCCGGATCAGTCGGCTCAAGTACAAGTTCCCTTCGATCGATTCCGCTTGCGGAAAGCCTTTCCATCGCGACGACTGGATCAATGCGCGAATAGGCTTGAGCGGCCGCGACACGCAATTCGCTCGCATACTGCCAACGCCAAACCTGGCGAGCATCGAGAAAATGTTGTAGCAGAGTGCTTGCAGCCGCTGCCTTCAATCGGCCCAGCGCTTCCACGGCTTTCAGACGAATGTAGCCGGAGTTCGCCTCGCTCTCTGCAATTTCCAAAAGCTTCGGAATGCAATCCGGGCGTCCGCTCATACCCATTTCGTCCATGGCCAGTGGACGAATCAACATGTCGAGCGAATCATAGAGAGAGACCAGAAGGGCTGCGCGCTGTTCGGCAGACGCGGCCGAGAGTTGACGGACTGTGCGGTCATGCGCGGAGCGCGGCCATTGCGACAGACGCACAGGCAGCAAGCGGCTCACTTGTTCCGGTGCAATCTGGCTGAGAATTCCGATGGCTTCCGCGGCTTCCGTGGCCGGGGCAGATTGCAGCACATCACTCAATTGATTGGCGGCATCTTCACCTAGACCCTTGACAAGCTGTACAAGCAGTTCGCAATCCTCCCGGAATCCCGAATGACCGAAGCGATTCATGACGTAGTGAATCGTCGCTTTCGGCATCAAACCGAGGATGTCGAGCAAACCGTCGGGAATTTGCCCCGTGCGAACTGTTTCTTCAACGAATTCCGGAATGCGATCTTCTGCGCCGATTTTTGGTCGCAAGGATTGCGTTGAGCCAGGACGCTGCGCTTCCACGCTGTCCAGCGAAGCAAGCGCCTGCTGCATCGCCGGATAGCAACGCTTGGAAGCGGCTTCCTGACTCATGCGCACGAACGCCGCGCTGACGAGTGTCTGCAGTTCAGGCTCGCGTTCGACCGCTAGCTGATTTCCCACGCGGCGAATCGCTTCGATTAGCGCGCTGCCGTCGCCGCTTCCGTAAAGCTCGGCAAGTTCGCCGAGGCCAATTGCTGTTGTACGGCGAGCGTCGGGAGCTTCCAGCCCGATGCAACTCGCATACTTCATCAGAATTTCATTTACGGTTTTTAGTTCGCCGCGCCGCAGCATTTCTTCGAGGTAACCGCGCACATTTCGCGGTGGGACACACCAGGCTTCGTCCGAACAGAGAACTTCTTTCTTATTTTCGTCGGGAACCTGTTGCCAAAACTCCTGGTCGAGAAGCTCGGTATAGGTCTGCATGGAGATGCCAGCGCTGGCCATCTGTTCCTGCTGCTGGCCCAAAATTTTACGCAACGCCTCAATTTCCGTGTTCATGCGGTCGAGCAGTTGCTTGACCGCGTTTACTCGCAGCTCGCCACGTTCGTAGCTGTCCAATGCAAAGCGAATGGCCACGTGCTCGGCCAACTTCAGCAGCATTGGCTTGTCGGGAGCTTCCGTTGGAGCCTGCGCCGCAAGTCCGGCCAAAGCCTGCTGCAAGGTGAATTGCGCGCGAACAGGAAGTGCGCTCAATCGCGATTGAAAAGTCGGTGCGTCCATGCGGGCGTCGGGTTCCTTGCGGGATTTCCCGAGCTGCGCGAATAAAGTAAGCATCGAGCGGACGTCTTCTTCGGCAACAGCAAACTGGCCGCCTGTACCGGCCAATCCGGCTCCTCCCGATGTCGCGCTCCGCAACATTGCAGAGGCGGAAAGCCATTTTCCAGTGCGGCCTTCGCCGGCTGAGCCGCCTGCACCCGCTCCTCCGGGACCGCCACTTCCCGAACCGCCACCCGAACCTGTTCCGCCGGGGCCTCCGCCTTCAGTCCCACCACCACCAGTGCCAAATCCACTGCCAACACCCGGACCACCGGGGCCAAAACCGCCACCTCCCGAGCCGCCTGTTCCTCCTCCGCCCGTTCCTCCTCCCCCTGGGCCACCACTGCCGCCGCCACCGGGGCCGCTTCCAACACCCGTTTCCCAAAGACTTCCGCCAGGACCGGTGCCCGTTACAGCCGTGAGCCCGCTACCACCACCCGCAGCTCCACCAGGACCTGCCCCACCGGGAACGCCGCCTCCACCGAAACCAGGTCCGCCGCCGCCGCCAATTCCGCCGCCTCCCGGGCCGCGATTGCTCTCCGCAGCCAGAATCATCTGCAATAATTTGTTGGGGTCTTCGAGGAAATCCTTGAACTTGTCGCCTTGTGCTCCCAAGACTTTTGCAGTCAGTTGGGCTGCAACCTTTACTCCGGCAATGGAAGAATCCTCCGCAACGTACCGGATTTCATTCACCTTGATGCTGGTTTCCCCGGCAAGAGCGGATTTCAATTGCTCTGCGAGTGAGGTAGGCTTTGCATTCCCAGTAGGAAACGCGCGCACAAAACGCGCGAATTGGGGCTGTCCTAAATTCGAACCGAAGTGAATGCTGGCGATACCGGACGCGGAGAGCAACTGCGCGAAACTTCGTTCTGCAGCAGCCGCGCCGAGAGGAACTCCATCCAGCAAAATCTGCTGGCCCGAAGCTCCGAGCAAGAGACCGCTTTCGCCGCTCTCATCCAACGCTGTGCGCAGTTCTTTCCACGTGGTTTCAAACTGGTGGGCCGTGCGCACGTGACCGAACTCATAGAGTCGCGCGAACTTCAGCAAAATGTTCAGGCTGCGGACGAACTGCCGCGCTGCCGCTCTTGTGTCGCTGCTCATAATTTCTTGACGAGGAGGTTCCCCGCCTCGTTCTGGTTACTTACTACACTAGGACCACTTTGAGCGAGAGACAAGGATCTCGGTGGAGATTGTACTCTTCTCACTAATAGGAATTAGTGGATTTGAAGAGGTACAGGCTACGAACAATTCGGGCATTTGACGAGAATTTTGCTCTCAACCGTTGCTCGTTCCCCGTACCGGTCATACAATGAGCGATGATGGCGCGCTGGATTGGCGAAGACGCGGGACAAGCACACTCTGTCAATGACGAGCCGCCACGGAGCCTTACGTTATGACGGACCAGCCCCAGCCCCCAGTCCAGGACGAACGATTTAAGGCCGAAATGCCACAAATCCCGGGCGTTGGCCCTGGAGCCAAACAGGGTGGCATTCCCGCTCCTGTTAAGGTGATTGGCGGGCTCGTAGCCGTAATTTTGGTTGTGGTCGTGGTTGGCAGCCTGGTAAGCCGGTCGCGCAGGAACGCAGCGCCTGCAGCCGATCCATTGCCGCAAGTGGAAGCGCCCAGTCCGGATCTCGGCAATCCTCCTTTGCAAAATCCGCCCACGAGCCGAGGGATCGCCAGTATCGATCAAATGGCGAAGGCATGGACATCCTCTCAGTTTGACTACAAGGACCCACTCTCAGGAGAGCGAACACCTGCGCTATTGCTGCGACTACCGACGGGATCGGCCGGGCAGCCTGCCGGATACTGGGCGCTCAGTTTGAAGGCGCCTTACGGGAATTGCCAGTTAGAACTGGTAAGCGACCTGGACAAGCTGAAGACGGATTATGGATATCGTGCGGCTCGGCATCCAATGGTTGGCAATCCATGTAGCCGCACTGTGTTTGATCCATTGAAGATGACAAATCTTCCGGGAAATATCTGGGTGCGTGGAGCGATTGTTCAGGGCTCGGATTTACGGCCGCCGCTTGGCATCGAGATCAAGATCGAAGAGAAGGATATTTTTGCGGTGAGGAAAGAGTAGGAGTTTGGTGCTTCTAATCAAGATGATTTAACTTTGCTTTTTTCCTTGCTCTCGTGGGCTTGCCTCTTTCTTGTGTTTAATTTTTTCCGTATTTCCTGACTTCCGCGCCCATTTTTCCCACAAGCATTAAGACGACCATGCGCTGATCCGCCCACCAGGACCAGAGCGGATGGCCAAACGAGGCGGGTTTGTTGTGCTCGATGAAGAAGTGCGAAATCCAGGCAAGCGCGTACGGAATCACGAGAGCCAGCGGAATCCACCACCATTTATGTAAAGCAAGAACCGCGCCCAGTGTCATCCAGCCAAGCAAAGTGCCCACACAATGCACGATGCGCGTTGAAAGCTGGCTATGCGCTCGCACGTACTCCGGCCAGAACTCCTCAAACGTCATGAGCAACCTCCACTCGCAACTTCCTAGCACAAACAAAACCACGATCACCGCGAAAATTTATGAATTCAGTGAATTCACTTTCTACTTATGGGTAAAAAAAACGGGGAGCCTAACGTCAGGCTCCCCGGCAAAGATTCAATTCGATCTGATCCTAGAAGATGAACTTCGCACCCAGGATCAAACGGCGACGGCCGAGACCGGCTGAAGTCGGGTTCGTGTAATCTCCTCCGCTGTTGTTGGAGAAATTGTTACCGAAAGTTCCCCCGTTAGCCAGATTGACGTCGTCGATGATCGGATCCGGCAAACCAAGGAATTTGTGGTTGAAGAGATTATAGGCCTGTGCTTCCAAACGAAGCGACAGACGCTCTGTCAACTTGGTTGTTTTGAACAAGCTGAAATTAACAGTGTTTACGTTGTCGCCGCGATAGCCCGGGTTTCGGCTTGAATTGCCATAGGGGGTACCGAAGAACGCCGCAGCCGTATCGTCATTATAGATCCAGCGAACTGCGCTATTCGTGGTTGGGTTACCCGTGAAAAAGTCAACGAGCCCGCAATTGGGAAGCGCCGAGTTTGTGCATTGGCCGACTGTGTCGGGGGCTGCAGCAAGATTGCCGTTGAACGGCCTGCAAGTCGAAACGCCGCTGAAGAATGTATTGTCGTAGCTGTTCTGGCAAGAGCTGTTAGCACCAGCGAATGTAACCGGTGACCAGAGTTGGCCCATCGAGAAGCGCCAAGTCCCATTTGCCTGGTAGCCACCAAGGATGTGGCCGAGTAGTCCGTGCTGGCTCTTGAAGAACGGCAACTCATAGACGAAGTAAATCGACGCCGTCTTCGGAAAATCCAGCCCGCTCAGAGCCTTCTCGCCCTTGGAATTATCGAATGGATTCTGGGCGCCCGCCACGGTGTTCCCGCCGGAGAACGTCGAGAAGATCTCGCTGTTATTGTCCTCCGTCTTGCTAAACGTGAACGAGAACCCGCCGGTGAAGCCGTGGAAATCGTGGATACGCAGTTCGTTCTGCAACCCGTGATAGTTCGACCATGCTGTATTTTCGCGGTCGCGGAAGTTCGTGAAGTCGCAGTCCGCACGTCCGCTCGCGAAACCAGGTGTACCGGCCGTAGCGCAAGGCGTTACACCTGAAGGGATGAAGGAGCTGAACCCATTCGCAGTCAATCCTGCGAGGGACGGATTCGCATTGACTGTCTGGAAGTTGCCGTTCACGCGGTTACCCACGTAGCGAGACTCAAACACCATGTGGCGCGTCAACTCGTGCTGAACGCCCAGCGACCACCCCAGAGTGTAGGGCTCGTGGAAATTGTCGGAAACGCGAGTATTGCTCCGCGATCCGGGGTTCACGCCAGCTCCGGTCGGAATGAGGCCCAAATTGAGAGATCGGACATCAGTCCCGAAGAATCCTGAACTGGGTAACAGTGCTCCCGAAGTGATTGCGCCGGCATTGACCACTGGTGCCGCGGTTGCGACGTTCAGGAATATGTTGTAGTACGCAGGATCGTACGTGACGCGGAAGCCGCCACGGATTACCGTATTGCTGCTTTTCATTCCGAAGACATGCGGCGTCCAAGCGAATCCTACGTTCGGACCGAAGTATTTATAGTGATTCGGAATTTCCGGAACTGTCGTAACCGACGCTGGCAGCGAAGTGTCCCAAAATGGGTTCGATCCTGCCTGATTCGCGACCGTTATGTCATGCAGCAGGTTGATCGCCTGGCTCGAAAACTCCCAACGCAAACCAAGCGTCAAAGTGAGGTTATCCTTCACACGCCAATCGTCACCGACGTAGGCCGCTATGTCATATTCTTTGAAATTAAACTTCGGCGGTCCATCCGTCAGGCTAAGCTGTAACGGCGTGTTGGCCAGGAAGCGCGAGAAGCTGCAAGTCGTGGAGTTGACCACAGGCAAAAGCGCTCCGAACTGCCCGGCGCATGAACCTCCAGTATTCGATCCGCTGAATGTGAAGGTTCCATCGATATTCGGCAGAAAAGTATTTGGCGACCGCTGCTTGTAAAACTCACCACCGAACTTGAGCGTGTGATGTCCGTGTACCCACGAGGCATTATCTTGAACCTGAGTGTTGTTGATCGTGCGCCCTTGCGGCAGGTTATTTTGCATGCCGAACGCGATATTCGTGCCCTGCAGCGATATTCCGGTTGGGCAGGCGAAGATGCTCGCGCGCGTGCACGTTGGGAACGACCCACCTTCAAAACCGAATCCTGCCCGGGAGAAACTATATCGAGTCTGATTCAGGAAGGAATTTGAAAAGGTATGGGTCCAGTCCAGCGCGATCTGCTGATCACGGGCAGGAATGTCCACCCATGCACCTTGTGCAAAGCGACCGGTGGCGCCAGTCAAAATGTTCTGCTGGAAGATATAGCGGGCACCGATTCGGTCCTTGGTGGTGATTTGAATGTCCACGCGACCCGTGAATTCCCGGTCGTTAAAGAGTGATGGGACGTTACGCGCTACAGGAGCGAATTCGATCGGCGCGCTGGTAACACCATCGCTAACGACGACGGTTTGAGTGGTACCGTCCACATGGGGATTGCCTGCCGCCACGGCATACGGACCGATCGCGGCAAGTGCCTTGGCTCCCGCGCTGTTGGGGAATGCAGCTGCCAAGGCTGCTAGACCTGCCGGTGTTGGCGTAATGTTGGAACCAGTGGTGGAAGTGCCGCCCGCTGAACGAACCCGGTCGAAATAGGGAGTAAAGAAGAACCATGCCTTGTTCTGCTTAATCGGACCGCCGAAGGCACCGCCAAAGCGATTTTCAACGTACCGTGGCAGGGGGTCAGTGCCAGCTTCCAGATTGTCATGCGAATCCCAGTGGGATCCCGTGAAGTACTCGAATCCCGACCCGTGGAATTCGTTTGTTCCGCTCTTTGTCACATAGTTGACGACGGAACCAGAGGCACGACCATATTCCACGCTGAAGTCGTTTGTAATTACCGAAACTTCGTCCAGTGCGTCCTGATTGCCAAGAAAGATAGAAGGGCCAGCAACCGAATTGTCATTGTTCGACTGGCCGTCAATCTGGAAGTTGTTGGAGCGTCCGCGAAGCCCATTCGAAGAGAAGGAAGCGCCGTTGTTGTTACTGAAAGAGTTACTACCCGTGTCGGCGACGCCAGGAATGAGCAGTGTCACCATGTCGAAGCCGCCGTTTAACGGCAGATCCGCGACGGCCTTGTTGTCGAAACTTGTGGTGACCTGCGCGCTCGTAGTTTCGATCAGCGGCGTGCCACCTTCAACAATTAGCGCCTCGCCTACGCGCGTGGCGAGTTCAAGTTTCACTTCGCCAAGCGCGCTTTCGTGAGAAACCGTGACGTCTACCTTGTCGAGCGTGATCGTCCGGAAACTCTTCGTTTCGATCGTGACCTTATACAACCCGGGCGGCACACTGCGAACCGAGAACAATCCTGCTTCGTTCGTTTCGACATTGATTGTCTGGCCGGTGGCTGAGTTAACCGCCGCCACCTTCGCCCCCGGCACAACCGCGCCTGTGGGGTCAACCACAGTGCCAGAGATCGAACCAGTGGCAATACCTTGAGCGTGCGCCAGAGAACTTACAAACAGGCACAAGACAAGCACCGCCAGCCCCTTGCAAAGCCGAGACAAGGCGAAATTCGACGCAAAAAAATTGAGAAAAGACCCACCCGAAACACAGCTTGGGTTTAGTAACATCATTAAGCCCCCGTCTTGTAATGACCAGAATTTGTCAATGGAATTACAACTTCGCGAACCACCTACCACAGTGCTACCCCTTTGTATGCAATAGAGATACCAGAAAATACTTGAATGTAGTATTTAGATAAAAATGCGATAACTTCCTATTTCGCAATAGGGTACTGGTACCTATTGCCGCTCTCCATAGCACTCGGATTCCATTATTTGTAACTTAGCACCAGTTTATCTATGTCAAACGGAAGTCCCGAGGCGTTACTCGTCCGTTCCAGCATTTGTTTCATTCTCGTTCAAAAAAATGGTTTTGTCTTGCTTGACAGGAAGGAACGACTCCGTTCACTTTGAATCAATGAAAAAACAATCGGCTGTCGAACTTGCGGGCGGAAAGCGTCGCAAATTCATGAAAGATTTTGTTGGTGTAGCTATTGCTTCGGCATTTCCCCTCAAACTACAGGGCGCACCACCTGGTGCGACTTCCTTTTCCGCCTTGAGACCTCTTGGTTCGCGAGTAAAGCCAATCACTGGCGAAGAAATTCGCGGTCGGATCACGCACGCGCAGCAGCTTATGGGTGATTTTTCGCCTAAATTCGATGTGCTTTTCGTGGCGCCGGGCACTTCTCTCTACTACTTCACTGGCATTCGCTGGTGGCCTAGCGAGCGGCTCTTGGGTTTGTTTCTAACGCGGACCGGTGATCCGCTTTTCGTCTGCCCTGCCTTTGAAGAAGGCCGTCTGCGCGAGCAGCTTCGCTTCCCTGCTGAAGTTCGTGTTTGGCAGGAAGATGAAAGCCCCACAAAACTTGCGGCTCAAGCTCTGAACGATCGCGGGCTTCGTGCTGGGCGCATCGGCGTTGATGAGACCACCTACTTCACTTTCTTTGATCATATGCGCCTAGCCACGCCCTCCTTCGAGTTCGCTTCCGGCGACCCCATCACAATCGGTTGTCGCGGGGTTAAGTCTCCTCACGAACTAGAACTAATGCGTCTTGCGTGCGAAGCGACGTGCGACGTCTTTCGCGCGGTTTTCGCGTCGTTGCATTCGGGCATGTCGCAATCCGATGTTGGCGGACTTGTTGAAGCAGGCTTTTCGAAAATGGGCTTGCGCGGCGATGCGCTCGTTCTCTTCGGAGCTTCCGCAGCACTTCCCCACGGCACGATTAAGCCGCAGTCATTGAAGGAAGGCGATGTTGTTCTGATCGACGGTGGCTGCAAGCTGGAAGGCTATTCTTCGGACATCACGCGTACCGGCATCTTCGGTAAACCAACCGACAAAATGCTTCGCGTTTATGATCTTGTGCGTGGCGCGCAGAACACAGCACTAGACGCAGCGCGCAGCGGAAAACTCTCCGGCACTGTGGACGACGCGGCACGCGCCATCATTACCAATGGCGGCTTCGGCCCCGACTACAAATTCTTTACTCACCGCCTTGGCCATGGCATCGGCCTCGACGGCCACGAGCATCCTTATCTTGTGCGGGGCAGCAAGACTGTCCTTGCTCCTGGCATGACTTTTTCGAACGAGCCAGGCATTTACATCCCCGGGGAATTTGGAATCCGCTGCGAAGACGACATGGTAATCACTGCAGATGGTCCCGCGCAAATTCTGAGCCCCAGCTTTCAATCTTCGCTGGAGAAGCCGTTCGGATGAGTCGAGGTTCGATTTAGCTCTTCAACTGTTTACAACAGAAATCAACAATTCTTTCTTCCGCCCAAAATCTGGCTGGGCCGCCATGCCGTGAGACAAACCCGCAGTGGCCACCGTGCCGGGGTACAACAAATTGAATCGCAGGGTTGGTTTCGACTCCCGCCGCCCGAATCGCACCATACGGCACGAACGGATCGTCCTGTGCCGTGATCAAGAGATACGGCACCCGAATCTGCGCGACCACTTTCTTCGCGCCAGCGCTTTCATAGTATTCCGCGGCATCCTTGAATCCAAATTGCGGCGCGGTTATTGCATCGTCAAATTCCCGCACGGTTCGAATCGGTCCAAATCCATTTTTCGAATACCTTTGCGGAAAGAGTTTCGTCTTTCGCGCGTACCGCTTCAGCAGCCCGCGCACAAACCGTCCTTCGTAAAAATAGTTGTCCCAACGCTCCAGTTCATCTGCGCACGCTGCAAGATCAATCGCGGGGCAGACGGCGCAGACTCCTCGCAATTGCGAAGGTGCACTGCCTCCAAATTCTCCCGCCATTTTTGTGACCAGATTCCCGCCCATCGAATATCCCGCGAAGAAAATCTTCTCGAACCCGTCTACATTTGCGAGTTCTTCGAACACGGCACGGTAATCCTCGCTCATTCCGGAGTTGTATAGCGTCGGTGTCAGCATTTCCGTGCCTCCGCAGTTCCGTTGATTCAAGCGCACGACGTGGAATCCTCTAGCGCAAGCTTTCTCCGCAACCCCCTTCATGTAATTTGAGTCGCTCGACCCCTCGAGGCCGTGCACCAGCACAATCACAGGGACATCGCGGCGTTTGCCTTCTTGCCAATTGCAGTGGCTCAAGAGTTTTGATTCCCCATCCACTGCGAAAAAACGCTCTTCTGACGGCGGCAGTGAAAAGGTTCTGCGCCACAACGCCGCGGCGATGGTCATCAAATGGCCGTTGGTTAATAAAGGATGCGGCTCAAACACGGGGACGGGAAAGGGCATGGAAGCACTCTAATGGAGTGCCCGGGAACGGGCAAGTTACTGCAAACGTATGGTTTAGGGCATATTGTTAACACCCGATGCCGTATTTACGTCTATTAGCGGTAGATGGCTCGCGCAGCGCAATGGCGAACTCGTGGCAATGCCCCTCAATCTGCAATTTCCGCTCTCGGATCGCGCGGCCGTGAATCCTATTGCTCCGCCCGAATTGTCAGACGATGACCTCGTCCGAGCTGCGCAATCCGGAGATCGCAACGCGTTCGGCGCGCTTTACGAACGTTATGCGCGGATGGTACATGGAATTTTACTGGGCCGCGTACCCGCAGGAGCTGTAGAAGATTTGGTGCAAGATGTTTTTCTGAAAGCCATGCCTCGAGTCGGTTCGCTTCGCGATACGGGGCATTTTGGCGGGTGGCTCGCAGCCATTGCACGGAATCGCGCGGTGGATTTTTTTCGCCAGTCCAAGGCCGGGCTGGAACATTTTGAAGATTCGGCTCGGCCAGATCTGGAAAACAAAGAGGCAAAGGCTTCCGGAAAACCAGAACCAGAGCTTGTGTTGGCGGCGATTCGGAAATTGCCTGAAACCTACCGCGAAACTCTAATTCTGCGTTTGGTCGAGGGAATGACGGGTCCCGAAATTGCTGCGCGCACTGGACTGACGCACGGTTCCGTACGCGTCAATTTACATCGGGGAATGCAACAACTGCGGCAAATTTTGGAAAGCGACGCTAGTGACCGGGTTCAGCGGTGAAGCCATGAGCACACGAAGATTCAACGAAGAAGATTTGCCTGAGGGCGAAGCAATCGATCGCTATTTGTGGGATGGCTCCGGCGAACCAAACGCGGAAGTGCAGCGACTCGAGAGAGCCTTGTTCAAATTTCGCCATACTGGCGCAGCACCCGCTTTTCCTGCAGTAGCCAATACGACTGAAGAAGAAAAGTCAGCCTGGGGATTTCTTGAGTTGATCTGGCCGCGCAGACTTGCCGCAATTGCCGCAGTGGCGGCACTTGCCATCCTTGGCAGTGTCCTTTCCTTTCGAAAAGATGCTCCAACCGTTCCACGTGCAGGCTGGGAAGTCGTACAACTGGAAGGCACGCCCAAAATCGGCGTGCTCTCGATACAAGGCAACGGCGCGAAGGGAAAACTGGAAGTTGGCCAACTGCTCGTCACCAACGCGAACTCTCGCGCCAATATTACAGTTGCGGAAATCGGTGAGCTTCAGGTGGATCCCGGCTCTCGCGTAAGGCTGCTTCAAACCAGCCGCGACCAAAAACGTATTTTCCTGGAAGAAGGAACCATTCACGCGGCAATTTGGGCTCCGCCCGGTGAGTTTGTGGTGGACACGCCGTCGGCGGTTGCGGTTGACCTCGGCTGTATGTATACGCTGAACGTCACCCCGGACGGCTCAGGCCTTCTTCGCACAACGCTCGGTTGGGTTGGTTTTCATTTGCATGGCCGCGATTCTTTCATCCCAGCTGGTGCGATGTGTCCGACGCGGCGGGATGTCGGTCCGGGCACGCCTTATTTCCAGGACGCGCCCGAATCGTTCCAGGCCGCTCTGGCAAAACTGGATTTTGAGGTTTTGGCGCCCGAGGCGCGCGCTGCCGCCTTGCAAACAATTCTTTCGCAAGCACGAAAGGAAGATACGCTTTCGCTCTGGCATCTGCTCTCCCGTACGGAAGGCTCTGACCGTGCAATGGTTTATGCCCGATTTGCCTCGCTAGTTCCGCCTCCGAAAGGTGTTACGCGCGACGGGATTCTCCGGCTTGACCAACAACAACTGGACTTATGGTGGAATGCACTCGGCTTCGGCGACATTTCCATCTGGCGTTTCTGGGAACAATCGCCGGAACACAGGATCCCGTCCCAATCGCAATATCTCCAGAAAAAACAAGTAATGCTCAAACAAGCCCGTTAACACCTCACGGCTGCTGTGCGTCTTTCTAGCCGAATGCAGATTTGTTCGAGGAGGCTCAAATGAAATTCGCAATCCAACGCGTTGTTTTCGCTACGTTTTTGACTCTATCCGTTCTGGCGACAATCGCTCTCGCCGGCCCGCCACTCATCTGTCATCCATTTGAAATTGACGGCGCAAAATCCCTGCCGTGGATCAGTCACGATTGGAAACTCACGGGCACGGAGAGCTACGACACAAAAAAACTCGCGGCAGACACTATCGCGATTCTGAATTCCAGCCAAAACGTCCTGGTCCATATGGAAACGCTGCGCCGCGCGACGCTTTACGCCAAGAGCGATCCCATCGCGGCCAAGCAACTCTTGATGATGGTCGTTTCGGGTTCAAAGGATCCCAAAGCCAACGCGCAATCCGAGGCGTTGCACCTTTTCGACGCGGGTTATTTGGCTGAGACCTATAAACAGTGGCTCGGCGAAAAAGGGCAAAATCCGGCGAACGGACTTGACGGCTACGCGCTCGTGAAGGAAGCAATTCATTTGCGAGGCGACAACGATCCGCAAATGGAGTTCGCCGCTGCTCTGATTAGTTTAAACGACCCAGCGCCCGATCAACGGGAATTCGCACAGAAAGCCATTGCCGGCGCGGCCAAGGATTCACTACTCGCGCGCAATCTCTCGACTCATTTTCTCGGCTCGAATTCGGAAACCATGGCGGAAATGATCAGCCGCACCAAAATGGCGAAGGAATAGCGTCATGAAATCGCGCTTAATCATCGCCGCTACAGCCCTGTGTTTTCTCTTTCTTCCCTCCGGAAATTCGCAAGAACAACAGACGGACTCCGGCTTAATCGCGCATGAATGGGGCACATTTACTTCTATCGCGGGAAGTCACGGGCAAGCGGTGGAATGGGTACCGCAAAATGGACAGGACGATTTGCCGAACTTCGTCGAGCATCTCGGCACGCGCCAATTGAAATTCGGCCTTCAGGGGTTGGTGCGTATGGAAACTCCAGTCCTTTATTTCCACGCGATGCACCAATCAACCGTGTCCGTTCACGTCAGATTCTCCAAAGGGCTGCTGACGGAGTGGTATCCGCACGCGAAAGCGACCGATCCCGGGAGAAGGCTTTACGACGCGACATTGCTGCAAAGTCCTTCAGACGGAGAGCTCACCTGGAATTCGGTTTCGGTCGAACCAGATGCCAGGCCGGAATTCCCGACTGAAGGGACGGCAAGCCACTACTATGCAGCGAGGGAAACTTCTGCGGCCCCGTTGAGCCTGCATTCGCCCACGGGTCGACAACAAGAAAAGTTTTTGTTTTATCGAGGAGTCTCTTCGTTCCAAGTTCCCATTTCGGCGATTCCCAGGAACGATGGCAGAGTGCTCATTTCAAACCTCACGCAGGAAGCGATTCCGCAGGCAATCCTTTTCGAGCGCCGCGGCGCAAAGCTGGGATACCGGATCATAGGAGTCGTACGAAATTCCTCCATCGTTGATTCACCCGAACTCAATACGAACCTGGACTCGCTAACCCGGGATCTCGAAAAAATTCTTGTGGAACAAGGACTCTACGCCGACGAGGCACATGCCATGGTGCAAACGTGGAAAGATTCGTGGTTTGAAGAAGGTTCGCGCCTGCTATACGTCGTTCCTCGAACTTTCGTCGACAGCGTTTTGCCGCTTAGCATCAAGCCGACGCCAGGGAACACAGTTCGTACATTCGTTGGCCGCATGGAAATCGTTACGCCAACAACGGAGAAAACGGTGGAGACCGCGTTTGCATCGGGCGATCACGCGACCCTGACAAAGTATGGCCGCTTCCTTGCCCCGATTCTGCAAACGATGATCGACCGTTCGACAGACAAAGACAGAATCCAACGACTTCGCAATTACCAAGGTTCTGTTTACACCGAATTATTCGCGCAACAACGAGCTGCGGAACGAGGAGCGCCTTAGCCGACTGCGGGTACCGCAAACTTGACCCAATCTCCTTCAACCCATAAAATGATAAGTTCACAGTGATTCATTTTTTCGATTCTATGGATTTTCTTCCGGCCCGGCGGCCACCTGCCGGGCTGCGCTGTTTTTATAGCGCTAATTTCGCCATTTTCAGCAAGGGGTTGGAATGACAGACAGTCCCATTCAAGAAGGCCTTACTTTTGACGACGTTCTTCTCGTGCCTGGAAAATCCTCGGTCCTGCCCAACGAAGTCACTACGCTCACCCATTTCACCCGCAAGCTGCGGCTCGCGATTCCGCTCGCCTCCGCCGCCATGGACACGGTTACCGAGTCTCGTCTCGCTATCGCCATCGCGCGCCAGGGCGGCATTGGCATCATCCACCGCAATATGCCCATAGACCGCCAGGGCGAAGAAGTGGACCGCGTAAAACGCTCCGAGTCCGGCATGATCGTGGACCCCGTTACGATTTCACCTGACATTACGCTTCGGCAGGCACTGGAAATCATGACGAAGTACCGCATCTCTGGCTTGCCGGTTACACGTGGCTCTCGCCTTGCCGGAATTCTCACCAACCGCGATCTCCGCTTCGAGAAAAATCACTCTCAGCTCGTGAACGCGGTGATGACCAAAGACAATCTTGTTACCGTTCCTGTCGGCACCACTCTAGAAGAAGCCGAAAAAATCCTACAAAAACACCGTATCGAAAAACTTCTCGTCGTGGACCAGGATTTCAACCTCAAGGGACTCATCACTGTAAAAGACATCCAGAAAAAACTCGAATATCCGCGTGCCTCAAAAGATGACCACGGCCGCCTCTATGCCGGAGCCGCCGTCGGCGCCACGGGCGATTTTCTCGAACGCGCCGTCGAAATGTCGAAAGCGAAGGTCGACGTCGTGGCGATTGACACCGCGCACGGCCACACCGAAAAAGTCATGGAAGCGATCAAAACGATCCGCCATCGGTTGCCGGAAATGCAAATAATTGCGGGCAACGTTGCAACTTATGAAGGCGCAAAAGATCTCATCGCACTTGGCATTGATGGTCTTAAAGTCGGCATCGGCCCAGGCTCGATCTGCACTACTCGCGTTGTCACAGGCGCTGGAGTGCCGCAACTCACTGCCATCATGGAAGCCGCGCGCGCTGCGAAAGATACCGGCGTTTCGATAATCGCGGATGGTGGCATCAAATATTCCGGCGACATCACGAAGGCGATCGCAGCTGGAGCGAGCTGCGTCATGATCGGCAGCCTTTTCGCCGGCACCGAGGAGTCTCCGGGCGAAACGATTCTCTATCAGGGCCGCACCTTCAAGTCCTATCGCGGCATGGGCTCGATCGGTGCTATGAATGCAGGCTCTGACCGTTACTCAGTCGTACAGGATTCAACCGAAAGCGGAAAATCCGTACCGGAAGGTGTCGAAGGCCGCGTTGCATACAAGGGGCCTCTTGGCGCTCTTACCGATCAACTCGTTGGTGGTCTGAAGAGCGGCATGGGCTACGTCGGAGCGGCTTCGCTGAAAGAACTTACCGAAAAATCACAATTCGTTCGTATAACCGCAGCCGGCTTGCGCGAGTCACACGTCCACGACGTCGTCATCACGCGCGAAGCCCCGAACTACCGCATGGAGTAAATCTAGCTTGCCTGAACAACCCTGGCGCAATCCTCGTCCTGCCCCTGAACTGGAAGAAATCCGTCGCCGCGTGCCGGCTTCGCAAATGATTCCCGCGTGGTTGCGTGCCTGGTGGCCTGCGATCATTTGGGCTTGCATTATTTTCACGCTCTCTACCGATTCCTTTTCGTCCGACAATACGAGCTCTTACATCGGCCCAATACTTCACTGGCTTTTTCGCTCTCTCTCCGCCGAGCAGATCGACATGATTCACCACTACATCCGCAAGACCGCGCATTTTTCCGAGTATTTTATTTTTTATCTCCTTCTCTTCCGTGGCGTCCGGTCCGATCGCCAGGGCTGGCGCTGGACATGGGGTCTTGCCGCGCTCGCCATTGCCGCCGGCTATTCCGCGCTTGATGAAATTCATCAAGCCTTCGTTATCAGCCGCACCGCTTCACCTTGGGATTCTCTCCTCGACTCCGTCGGAGCTTTCGTTGCTTCCATTGTTGTTTTCCTCTGGTATTTTTCTAAGCGACGCCGCACATCTTCACAATCTTCCTAGCGTGCTTTCCTCTTTTATTCCGGATCCAAGATTCTCGGCCCGGGTCCTTGCTTCCCCAGCATGTCTTGTGGATTTCGCAGCGGACAAATCCCCAGCGACAAACATCCGCAACCGATGCATCCGTCCAACTGATCCCGTAGGCGGGTTAGGCGCCCAATCCGGTCATCCAACTCAGCCCGCCATCCCGCAGACAATTTCTTCCAATCCTGCGCTGTAGGCGTCCGCTCGCCCGGCAATGACTTCAATGCCTTCCGGATTGCCGCCAAGGGTATCCCCGTTTTCTGTGCAACCTTAATCAGCGCAACCCTCCGCAGCGCATCCCGCGCGTAGCGCCGCTGGTTGCCACTATTTCGCCAGCTTTTGATAAGCCCTTTTGTTTCATAGAAATGCAGCGTCGAAACCGCTACTCCGCTGCGCCGCGCCACGTCCCCGACCGACAATTCCCGCTTAGGCCCAGTTCGAACATCCCTGCTTTTCATTTTTCGCTTGACCTCAAGTTAACTTGAGGTTGTACCTTGAACCTGGAAACTTCGCAACGGAGAAAATCGCGAATGGACGACAAACTCAAAATTGCTCTCATCTACGGGAGCACGCGCTCAGGCCGCCTCTGCGACAAAGTCGCTTCTTGGGCTGCGTCGCAAATTTCGTCGAACACTCAGTTCACTCTCGCCATCATTGATCCTGCGCATCCGCAAACACACGTTGCAAACTCATCCGAAGCTCTCGACACAGCCTGGCTCCGTCAACGCATTGGCGAAGCTGACGCTTTCCTCGTCGTCACGCCCGAATACAATCACGGTTATCCCGCCCCATTGAAATCTCTAATCGATTCCGTTGGCCCGGAATGGCATGCCAAACCGGTTGCCTTCGTCTCTTACGGCGGAATATCCGGCGGCGTCCGGGCCGCTGAGCAGCTCCGCCAGGTCTTCGCGGAAATGCACGCTGTCACCATTCGTGATTCCGTCGTGCTACCCATGGCGTGGGAGCAATTCGACGCCGAAGGCACTCTCAAAAATCCCGGCCGCGCCGAGCGTCAGATGCAGGTCGTCCTGAAACGCCTTGCGTGGTGGGCGAACGCACTCCGCGAAGCCCGCAATGCAGTCCCCTATGCGTCCGCCGCTTAATCGCGCGAACGCAGGCAACAAACAATGCAAGCAATGGAACTCAATTCTCAAAATGAAAAGGAAAAAGAAATGATTCTGGTAACAGGAGCGACCGGCACCGTCGGCCGCGAAGTAGTTGCACAACTTTTGGCCGCCGGCGCAAAAGTCCGGGCCATGACTCGAAATCCCGCTAAAGCAAAACTCGACTCGCGTGTGGAACTCGTCAAAGGCGATTTCGAAGATCCCGCTTCCCTCTCCGCGGCGGTTAAAGCAGTAGAACGCGTCTTCTCACTCACCACAGGTCCGCAAACCGGTCAGCACGAAAAAAATCTCGCTCAGGCCGGAAAATCTGCGGGAGTTCGTCACATCGTAAAACTCTCCGCAATGGGCGGCGACGGCGAAACCAAAAACGACATCAGAAAATGGCACGACGAAGGCGAACAAGCCTTCCGCGACTCCGGCATTCCGCTTACGGTTCTCTATCCGGGCGCGTTCATGTCCAACGCACTTCACTGGCGCGAAACCATCCGTGCCGCAGGCAAAGTCTTCTCCAATTACGGCGACGGAAAACTCCCACCTGTTCACCCGCGTGACATAGCCGCGGTTGCCGTCCGCGCCCTCACCACTGCAGGCCATGAAGGAAAATCCTATCCGCTCACCGGCCCCGAAGCACTCACGGTTGCCGAGCAGGTCAAAATCCTGGCCGGCACCATCGGCAAACCCGTCGAATACGTGCCCGTCACAGACGATGCCGCTCGCGCTGGCATGCAAAGAGCGGGCTTGCCCGCCGAACTTGTCAACGCGCTCATTCCTTTCGCCGCTTTTGTCCGCAGCGGCAAAGCCGCCCAAGTCTTCCCGACCATTCAACAAGTCACCGGTCGCCAGCCGTTCTCTTTCTCCGATTGGTCCCGTGAGAACGCGGCAGCGTTCCAATAGAAAACGATAGAGACGTGCGCCTGCGCGGGTACAGTTGTCGGATTGTCCGCGCGGCGCCATCTCAATCGCATTGCGTGCCGTCGTTTGCGCTACTCTGAATTCGCAGGCTTGTAAACGAGTTCTCCGGCAGGGAAAACCGCTCCGTGAAGAAACAGCTAGCGCGCAAAATTCAAAGCGCTCCGGCGCGGAGTTCCTCCCTGGCGTTTTGCTTCTGGACCTTCGTGTTCCTGGCTTCGCCTGCCCTGCATTCTTCCGCGCAGCAACGACAGGAACCAACTTCTGCAGCCGACGCCACACTTAAAGCCGCCATTTGTCCCATCGTTTATCCAAGTGACGAAACGCCAGGCAACAAAGGTTACCGCTACACTTTCTTTGGGAACGCGTTTTTCGTCAACTCGCAGGGTTACCTCGTCACTGCAGCTCACGTTCTGCAAACTTTTCGCGACTCGGGTCAGCCATATGTCCTTCTCGATCGTCCTAATGCCCCGCCGCAGACACTGAAGGCAAACATCATCGCGGTTGATTGGACCCATGACGTAGCCGTGCTGCGCGCCGTACCAAATCCATTTGAAGGAAAATATCGGATCGCATTTCTGCCGCTCGCTGCGAAGCGCGTCGTGGCGGGCAATTCTGTCGTCGCCACCGCTTTGCATCCTGTAAACATCCGAAACGCCTCCACTTATCAAATGCCAGTTCAGGATTGGTCGTCCGCACAAGTTCTGGATTTCGTTCAGACGCGCGAAGAACCGCGACTGCCTGAAACGGATCTCTTCTTGTTCAGTCATGAAGTGCAAAAGGGGCAGAGCGGCTCCCCTGTGCTCTCTGCCGGTTCACATACGGTAGTGGGGCTTGTGGATGGCCGATGGCTTCGGCCAAGTGGGATAGCCACAGCGCAGAAAAACTCAACACAGTATACGGGGCCGATGGGCGCAGCCGTTCCTATTGACTACGTCATCCAACTTTTGCAGAAAAACTCCGTCACATGGACAACAGCACCCGGTGAAAATGCTGCGGCGCAAACTGTTACGGAGTGGAGTAATGTTTCGCGATAACCGCCGCTAGCTAGGGACTTCAAATCCATAATCCTCTGCCAACTTCCAATCGATGCGGATCGGGATCCTCTAGTTTTTCTTCTTTTTCAGGCGAGTTTTTGGTTTAGGTTCTGTTGAAGCAGCCTTCTTGGGGATTATGGCCTTGCTTCCCGCCTTCGCATTTGCCGCAACTCGCAAGTCGTACGCTGCTCGAACTGCCCCTTCAAGCACGTCCTCGGTCACATTCGCCAAAACAACATGAGTCGCCCCGTTGCGTCCCCATCCACCGGCCACGGATATAAAGATCTCCGGCAACTCTTCCACAAACATCGTCTGCTGCTCCGGCTTGAGCATCAGGTTTCCGTAGCCCTTTTTCGCGTGGGCAAGCGTGCAGAAGATTCTCCCGCCTACGCGGAAATCTGCGCTGCCCATGTGCGAGCCTTCTTCGGCGCCTTCCATGCTCAGCGCGATCCGGCGAAAATCCTTGATGGTCATCCCCATCTGTTTCGTCTCCTTCCCGGTCACGCGGGGCCAAATCTCGCCCGCAATGTCGCGACAAATTTCTGGTCCGTGCTTGTCGAAACAATTTCGAGCGGCGAAAATCCCCGTTTCCACGCCAGAAAAAACATCAAGGCCAAAAATCCAATCGTAATCGCAAAATTCGGCCACGCATTTAATCCCCATTGCCCGCTCCAGGCAATTCCTCCAACCGAACGGAACGGCGCAAGATACGGAATCGGCCATTGATACCCGTCCGGCCCGCGCGATCCAATCAGATCCTCGACCAAATGCAGATGGAAACTCAGCAGCGCCAGCAGGGCGGTCACCCATCGCTGTCTCGCAAGGACAAAACACACACCGGCCACGACAATCGCGAACGCCAGACTGTGCAATTGGTGGTGATAGCGCGAAAACCACTCTGTCGGGTGCGCCGAGTTCCGCGTCGCCAAATCTACGACCGCCCCCAGCCCGTCCACGTCCGGAACCACGCACGCCAGCGCAACCATCGCCCGCTCTTTGCGCTCCAGCGACGGCACGCAGTTCGCGAGCGCCCACCCCGTCAGAAAGTGCGTCACCGGATTCATCTTAGCCACGCCGGATTCTATCTCAGCCGCCAGCGTTTCACCTCCATTGCGGTAAGTTCCCACTACCTTGCCAGATTCTTTGTACAATACCGCCATGCCCGCTGGTCCTGTACCTATCCTTAAGCCGGCCTATCCTCGAATCCAGTCCGTTGATGCCCTTCGCGGCCTCATCATGATCATCATGGCGCTCGATCACGTCCGCGATTACGTCAGCGCGGCCGCCATGACCTTTAATCCCACCGACCTTTCCCGCACCACGGCCGCCCTTTTCTTCACACGCTGGATCACGCATTTTTGTGCCCCCGTCTTTGCTTTCACCGCGGGCATCGGGGCCTTCTTTTATCAGCAGAACGGGCGCACCAGGTCCGAACTCTCCCGCTTTCTCCTCACGCGCGGCCTTTGGCTCGTATTGCTCGAAGTCACCGTCGTCCGCTTCCTCTGGCTCTTTCAGATTCGTCTTGAGGGCTCGCTCATCCTCCTTCTCGTCTTCTGGATGCTTGGCCTCTGCATGATCTTCCTCGCCGCGCTCATCCATCTGCCCGTGCGCATCCTCGCGCCGCTTAGCCTGTTCGCTATCGCGGGACACAATCTTTTCGACGGCATCGACCCTGCCCGTTTCGGCCGCTTCGCCTTTCTCTGGGACGCCTTTCACCAGGTCGCCGGCTTCTCGTTTCATGGCGGCTTCGTCGTCATCACTTACCCGCTCATTCCCTGGATCTTCGTCATGGCTGCGGGCTATTGCTTTGGCAACGTCCTAAAGTGGGACTCGCCGAAGCGCCGCAAGTTCATGTTCACCGTCGGCGCAGCCTGCACCATTCTTTTCGCAATTCTCCGCGCGTTAAATCATTACGGCGATTCTGCGCACTGGTCTCACCAGAAATCCGCGCTCTTCACCTTCCTATCGTTTCTCAACACCACCAAGTATCCACCATCTCTCCTCTTCCTTCTCATGACGCTCGGCCCGGCACTCATCGCCCTCGCCTATCTCGAAAAATTCAATTTCTCCGCCAAAAATCCGCTCATCGTCTTCGGACGCGTCCCGTTTTTCTTTTTCCTCTTTCACATCGGCTTCGCGCACACCCTCTACATCGTCATCAACACGATCCACTACGGCTGGCACTCTTTCCTGCTGCTTGCTCCGCCCACCTTCGGCAGCCCGCTGGAACTCTTCCCTCCGGGCTTCGGCTACAACCTCCCCGCGGTCTACGCCGTCTGGCTCACGGTCATCCTCGTCTCTTATCCGCTCTGCCGTTGGTACGCTGACCTCAAACAACGCCGCCGCGACCTCTCGTGGCTCAGCTATCTGTAGCGGCGCTGTTAAAGCTCTTTCTACGCTCTAGTTGTTCTTTATCCCATTCGCACAGCCCTTGCAACGATTCAATCCCCGCTCTTCCTCATCCGCTGCAATTCACTTAATCAAATCCTTCGCTTCTGCTATGCTCACCATTGGGAAATTCCCCGTCCGTCCTTTCAACACGCATTCTTGTTGAGAGTTTTTTTGCCAACAATCGGCTACTTCCTGAAGCGATACGATCTCCAACGCGCGCCTCTTTTCGACTATCTCTTTTGGAATGAACACTTACAAGAAATCGGCCTGTAACCTCTTTAGAATGAACACTTGTAAAACAAAGGATTTGAAGTCCCTTTAGAATCAACACTTACAAAACAGAGGGGTGGGAGGGGTGATTATGGTTAACCAAATTTTCCCGCAAAAAACAAAACGCCCGCCCCGGTTTTCCAGGACGGGCGTCTCACTCTTTCAATTTTGGCGATGAGCCCTTAGCTCTTCGTTTCGGCGACTTCTTCCTTCACCGGCTTTTCTTTCTTTTCTTTTTTCTTGAACTCGTAGCCAACGAGTTCGAGGATCGCCACTTTCGCTCCATCGCCTACACGAACGCCTGCAGGGATGATGCGCGTGTATCCTCCAGCGCGGTCCGCGAACTTCGGAGCGATGTCGCTGAAGAGTTTCTTGGTTACGCCAGGCGTCATGATGTATGCCGCCGCCTGACGACGCGATTGCAGTGTGTCCCGCTTGCCGAGCGTGATCATCTTTTCCGCCACCGGACGCGCAGCTTTCGCTCGCGTCAGCGTCGTTGTGATTCGTCCGTGTTCGAAAAGATTGGTCACCAGATTCCGCAGCGTCGCGCGGCGGTGCCATGGATTGCGTCCCAGCTTCGATCCCGATTTCAGGTGTCGCATGTGTCGTCTTTGTCCTTAGCGGTTTACAGTCCAACCGAATCTTCGGTAGACGGCGCTGCGGTCTGGCTCGGGAGCGGTGGCCAAATAATGCGGCCATGCTCGTCGAACTTCATACCAAGGCTGAGGCCCATCTTCACCAGTATATCTTTGATCTCGTTGAGCGATTTCCGGCCGAAGTTTTTCGTCTTCAGCATTTCGTTTTCGCTCTTCTGCACGAGTTCGCGGATGGTCTGGATATTGGCGTTCTTCAGGCAGTTGTAAGAGCGCACGGAAAGTTCCAGCTCTTCCACGCTGCGGTCCAGATGTTCCAGACGCGGATCGTTTGTCGTCTCGATTGGAGCTTCGAGCGATTCCACGGCTTCTTCAAAGTTGATGAAGATGCTCATGTGATCTTTCACGAGCTTCGCGGCAAGACCGATTGCATCCTGCGGAGTGATCGCGCCGTTCGTCCAAACTTCGAGCATCAGTTTTTCGTAGTCCGTCATCTGGCCCAAACGAGCCGCTTCGACGGAGTAGTTGACCTTGCGCACCGGAGAGTGAACGCTGTCCACCGGAATGTATCCGATGGGCAGGTCTTCGTCGTAGTTGCGGTCGGCAGCCACGTACCCGCGGCCGTTCTTCACGCGCATTTCGATTTGCAGCTTGCCGCCTTCGCTGACCGTCGCGATGTACACGCTCTTGTCCAGCACCGCGAAATCCGCGTCTTCTTCGATCTGTGCGGAGGTCACCGGGCCCGGCTGCTCCACGTTCACGTAAATCGTCTTCGGCAGGTCCGTGTTCAACTTAATGGGCACCTGCTTGAGGTTGAGGATAATGTCCGTGGCGTCTTCCACCACGCCGGCGATCGAAGAAAATTCGTGCAGCACGCCTTCGATTTTCACCGCGGTGATGGCCGCGCCTTCAATCGAGCTGAGCAGTGCGCGCCGCAGACCGTTTCCCACTGTCGTTCCCCAGCCGCGTTCAAACGGCTGCGCGGAAAAACGACCGTATTTTTCCGTGAGCGATTCGAGTTCAGAGGCTAGACGCTTCGGCTTTTGAAATCCCTTCCACATCGTGTTCCATCCTTCCGTGACCGCGCGTTGGCGGCCACTTAAGACCAAATCTTTTTTCAAAACTTTTTATTACTTCGAGTAAAGTTCGACGATCAGTTGTTCGTTAATCGGCGGCGTCTGCACGTCTTCGCGCTTCGGCAACGCCACGACTTTGGCTTTGAACTGTTCGCGGTCCTGTTCGAGCCAGGGTACGGCGCTCTGGCTTTGCGCGACATTGCGCGCTTCCATGACCATGGCGTTCTGGTGCATCTTTTCCTTGATGGCGATCTCTTCGCCTACAACCACCTGATAAGAAGGAATATTGACCTTCTTCCCGTTGATGCGGACGTGGCCATGCAGCACGAGCTGCCGCGCCTGCGACCGTGAGGACGCGAGTCCCGCACGCCACACGACGTTATCGAGACGGCGCTCGAGGAAAATGATTAGGTTTTCGCCGGTCGGACCCTTGGTCCGCTCGGCCTTTTCAAAATAATTGCGGAATTGACGTTCGAGCAGCCCGTAGGTGCGCTTCACCTTCTGTTTTTCACGCAACTGCAAGCCGTAGCCGGCGATCTTTGCGCGGCGCGACTGGCCGTGCTGGCCAGGAACGAAATTGCGCTTTTCAATGGCGCACTTTTCCGTAAAACACCGCAGACCCTTTAGGAACAACTTTTGCGCTTCTCTGCGGCAGAGGCGGCAAACTGCTTCACGATGTCTTGCCAACTTCGATTCTCCCTTCAAGTAACTCTTGGAACTTTTCCTTGTACGGATCTAAATCCGCACAACAAAATCAAACGCGGCGGCGCTTCGGCGGACGGCAGCCGTTATGCGGAATCGGCGTGACGTCGCGAATGACCACGATGTGCAAACCCGCTGCGGCCAGCGCACGCACTGCGGATTCGCGGCCGGAACCCGGCCCTTGAATGCGAACTTCAATGCTTTTCATACCGTATTGATCGCGCGCAGTGGTCGCCGTTGAAAGCGAAGCCTGCTGCGCGGCGTACGGAGTGCCCTTGCGCGAACCCTTGAAGCCGACTGCGCCGGAGGAAGACCAGCACAGCGTGCGGCCGTCCGAATCCGTGATGGTAATCTGCGTGTTGTTGAACGAAGCGGCGATATGCGCCACACCGTGCGGCACGATGCGCTTTTCGCGCTTCTTCTTGAACTCTTTTTTGCGCTTTGCAGCCGCTCCACCAGCAGCCGGTTTTGCCGGTGCCTGTGTTGCGTCCTGCCCTGATTTTTGCTCTTTAGCCACGTTCTGCTCCGTTTCGCTCGATGCTCAAAATCTTCAAACTGAAAACGATTAACCCTTCTTGCCCTTGGTCTGCTTCTTGGCTGCAACTGCACCGCGGCGCGGACCTTTGCGCGTACGCGCATTCGTGTGCGTGCGTTGCCCGCGAACCGGCAAGTTGCGCCGATGGCGAATGCCGCGGTACGCCTGAATTTCGATCAGACGGCGGATGTTCATCTGGATCTCCTTGCGGAGATCGCCTTCGACGCGGCCTTCTTTTTCAATTTCCTGGCGAAGGCGGTTGGTTTCGTCCTCGGTCAGGTCGCGTACCTTTTTCGTCGCGTCCACATTCGCTTTTTCCGCGAGCTTCTTTGCGCGCACCTGCCCGATGCCATAGATCGAAGTCAAACCGATCCAAAGTCGCTTTTGCGGCGGAAGATCTACACCTGCGATACGTGCCATTTTTTAACTTCTCCTCTTTTGCAAAACCAAGAAACCAAAGCAAACCTTTTGATTAGAAGTACCAATACTATCCCTGCCGCTGCTTGTGTTTCGGGTTGGAACAAATCACCCGCACCACTCCGCGGCGATGAATCACCTTGCACTTGTCACAAATTTTCTTGACGCTTGCGCGAACTTTCATAATTCCTGCTCCTCACTGAACGGGTCTGAAGACCCGCCACTACAAAATCTCCCGCTATTTATAGCGGTATACAATGCGGCCGCGGGTCAAATCGTAGGGCGAAAGCTCCACAGCCACCTTGTCTCCGGCCAAAATCCGGATGAAATTCTTACGCATCTTGCCGGAAACGTGCGCCAGAACCTGGTGCTTGTTTTCCAGCTCAACGCGGAACATCGCGTTCGGCAACGGCTCAATCACCGTCGCCATCACTTCAATGGCGTCCTCCTTGGAATTTCCGGAGTCGTTCTTCTTCTTGTCGTCGTCCTGATTCGCCATGTTCTCCCAATACCGGTCCAAAGACCGGCCGCTACAATTGTCCCTACTATTCTACCAAGCCGGTCCAGTCATCTCTTTCGGGCGCGTCAAAATCCACGGGCCGTTCGCGGTGACTGCGACAGTGTGCTCGAAATGCGCCGAAGGCTGACCATCGGCCGTTTCCGCTGTCCACTCGTCGCGCATCCGAACATCCGGACGCCCCGCGTTCACCATCGGCTCGACTGCGATTACCATTCCTTCCTGCAATCGCGCGCCTCGCCCGGGTTCGCCGTAATTCGGCAGGTTCGGCTCATCGTGCATTTTGGTACCGATGCCGTGCCCAACAAATTCGCGAACCACAGAGAAACCATTCTGCTCGACCAGGCTCTGCACCGCGTGGCCAACATCACCGAGCCGGTTGCCCGCGCGCATCTTGTCAATCGCGCGGTCTAGCGATTCCTTGGTCACATCCAGCAATTTCTGGACTTCCGGCTTGATTTCCCCTACCGGAACCGTAACCGCCGAATCTCCGAAGTAACCATCCACTTCCATTCCGAAGTCGATGGATACGATGTCGCCTTCCTTCAACTTCCGCTTCAGCGACGGAATCCCATGAACGATCTCGCTGTTCACCGACGTACAAAGCACACAGGGATAACCCCTATATCCTTTGAACGCCGACTTTCCGGGCTTCGCTGCGATGATCTCCTCAGCCTGCTTTTCGAGATCCATCGTCGTGATTCCCGGCCGCACCATCTTGCGGAGCGTTCCAAGCACCTCGTGGACTACCAGGCCCGCGCGATGCATTTTTTCCAGCTCTTCGGCGCTACGCAGATGAATCGCCATATTTCTAATGGGGCCGCTTCGCGTTCAACACGCTTTGCAGCACCTGTTGTTTCACCTCGTCAACGCTTTTTGCCGCGTCGATCTGGTGCAACAATCCAAGCCGCCGGTAGTACGCAACGAGCGGCGAAGTTTGTTTCTCGTACGCAGCGAGCCGCGGTGCAATCACTTCCTCGCTGTCGTCCGGCCGCTGAATCAATTCACCACCGTCATTATCGCAGCGGCAAGCAACTTTCGGCGGTCGGTCGTAAATATTGTAAATCTCCCCGCCAATCTTGCAGACCCTGCGCCCTGTGAGCCGCTTCATCAACAGCGGCAAATCAATCACAAGGTGAAGCACAATCGGCCGCCGGTAACCATGCTCGTGAAGCAACTGTCCCAAGTACTGGGCCTGCGCCACGGTTCGCGGAAAACCATCGAACACGAAACCGTGAATGCAGTCCCTGCGTTCAATACGCTCGGCCACCATCTTCAGCACGAGCGAATCGGGCACCAGCTCGCCACGCGACATAATCGGCTGCGCCTGCGAGCCGAGCGAAGTGCCATGCTCGACGTGCTCGCGAAGCATGTCGCCCGTTGAAAGATGCGGCGCCCCGAAATGCTGCGCCAGCACTTTCGCTTGCGTACCTTTTCCCGCACCCGGAGGCCCGAGAAAAATCACAGCGCGGTCCAGATATTCGTGCGGGCGCACTTTCCCCGCCGCTCCGCGCGTCTCCATTACCGCCGGCCGCGAATCCGGCCCTTCCGAGCAAATCCTTCATAGTTGCGCATAACGAGCTGCGCTTCCAGTTGCTGCACCGTGTCCATGGCAACGCCAACAACGATAAGCAACGACGTGCCGCCGAAATAAAAGTTCACGCCAAGACCTTTGAGGAACCAGGTCGGAAAATGACGGTCAAACCAGCCGCCAATGCCCCAGCCAATGTGATCAAAGTGGATACCGGTGAGCATCCACTCCGGCAGCAAGCAGATCAAGGCGAGATAGATGGCTCCAACAAGAGTCAGGCGCTTCAAGATTTTGCTGACGTATTCGCTTGTGTTGCGGCCGGGACGAATACCGGGAATGAAGCCGCCGTTCTTGCGCATGTTGTCTGCGAGCTCGGTCGGATTGAACACGATACCGATGTAAAAGAACGCGAACGCGAGAATCATGACGACATAAAGCAAGTTATAGAGCGGTTCGCCGAATTTGATCGTGTCAACGATGGAGTCCACAAACGGCCACCGGTGGCTAAGCACCAACGCGATGGTTGGTGGAAACGCAAGCAACGAGCTTGCGAAAATCGGCGGAATCACGCCGCCGGAATTGACGCGCAGCGGCAAGTATGAGGACTGGCCACCCATGACGCGACGGCCAACGACCCGCTTCGCGTACTGTACGGGGATGCGGCGCTGCCCACCTTCCACCAAAACGATGAATGCCACAACAGCGACCATAAAAATCAGAAGGAAGACGAGGACCAGCAAGCTGAGCGGGCCCCACTGCTGCGTCTTTACAAGCTCAAAGAGGTTCACAATGGCGCGCGGCAAGCCGACAACGATGCCGACAAAGATGATGAGCGACATACCATTGCCGATACCGCGTTCGCTGATCTGTTCGCCGAGCCACATGATGAAAGCGGAGCCGGTGGTTAGCGTAAGAATCGTCATCAGCGTGAAGCCGATTCCCGGGTTATAAACAAACGATTGATTGTTCGGCCCGGTAGCGTGCTGCAAAGTCTCGGCGATGGAGAACGATTGAATGATGCTGAGCGCGACCGTCAAATAACGCGTGTACTGCGTGATTTTGCGGCGGCCGAGTTCGCCTTCTTTTTGCAAGCGTTCAAGGTACGGAAACACAACGGTCATCAGTTGCAAGATGATGGACGAGGTGATGTACGGCATGATGCCGAGCGCAAAAATCGTAAGACGGCGCAAGTTGCCGCCGCTAAACAGGTCGAAAATGCCTAGGGCGGAGTTTTGCGCCTGCTGGAAGTAAAGCTCCAGGATGTCCTTATTGATTCCCGGCGTGGGAATGTGCGCGCCAATGCGATACACCGCCAGCAAAGCCAGCGTAAATAGGACGCGCTTCCGCAGGTCTTCGATGCGGAAGAGATTCGCGAGTGCCTGGAGGAATCGGTTCATGCTAGTCCCTTGGATAGCCTCTTACGCCAAAACCTCAAATGTGCCGCCGGCCTTGGTGATCTTCTCCTTGGCGGACGCGCTGAATGCATGAGCGTGAACGGCCAGCTTCACTTTCAAATCGCCGTCGCCCAAAATTTTCACCTGTTCCGAGGTACGAACGAAACCGTGGGCGCGGAGCAAATCCGGAGTTACGGTTTCGCCTGCGGGGAACGCGCCGAGTTCTTCGACGTTAATCACTGCAAAGGACGAACCAAACGGATTGTGGAATCCGCGCTTCGGAATGCGGCGATGCAACGGCATCTGGCCGCCCTCAAATCCGCGGCGGCGTGAATAGCCGCGGCGCGATTTCTGGCCCTTGTTACCGGAGCCGGAAGTCTTGCCGAGTTTCGAACCCATGCCGCGGCCAACACGGACCTTCTTCTTGCGGGAGCCGCGCGGGGGCCGGAGCGTCGAAAGGCTGACGGATTTCTTTTTTTCTTCAGTCTTCTTTGCCATGACTTATTTCACCACTTCCACGAGATGGCGCACTTTATGAATCATGCCGCGCGTTTCCGGCGTATCCTGGCGCTCCACAACTTGATGCAAACGGCGCAAGCCGAGTCCGCGAATCGTTTGGCGCATATCGTCGGTGCAGCTGATGAAGCTGACCACCCACTTGACCTTGATCGTCCCCGAGGACGCTGTTTTCTTCTGCGCTGACATTAGTTCTCACCCGCCGCCTTTTCTTTCACTTTTCCGGTGATCTCTTCGACGGTCTTGGTGCGGGTTTCCGCGACATGCGCTGCGTCTTTAAGGCCGAGCAGCGCCGCAAAGGTTGCCTTGATCACGTTGTGCGGATTCGAGGTGCCAAGAGACTTCGTCAGCACATTGTGAATTCCCGCGACCTGCATCACCTTGCGAACCGGACCGCCGGCAATGACGCCCGTGCCTTCCGCCGCTGGCTTCAGCAAAACCTGCGCCGAACCGTAACGACCGATGACCTGATGCGGAATCGTCGTGCCTTTGAGATTCAACTGGATCAAATTTTTCTTGGCTTGTTCGATGCCCTTTTTGATGGCCATCGGAACTTCGCGCGCTTTGCCCATGCCGAAACCGGCATGGCCATGATTGTCTCCAACGACGACGAGCGCGGAAAAGCTCAGGTTCTTGCCGCCCTTGACGACTTTGGTGACGCGGTTGATGGCGACGACATCGTCCTTCAACTCGGCAGGATTCACTTCAAGCAGCCGCCGAACCGCGAGACTTTCCCTCAGAATTTGTTTCGACATAGGCTTAGAACTTTAACCCCGCTTCCCGCGCCGCATCTGCGAGCGCCTTCACGCGGCCGTGATACTTGTATCCGCCGCGGTCGAACACTACTTTTTCAATGCCGGCAGACTTGGCACGTTCGGCGATGATTTTGCCGACAGCCTTGGCTGCAGAAACGTTTCCACCGCCCTTGAGCGATTCTTTCGTTTTGCCGTCATTGGAGCTAGCCGAGACGAGCGTCTTGCCAGCGCGATCGTCAATGACCTGGGCGTAGATGTGGTCCAGCGAGCGGTACACGCAAAGGCGCGGACGCTCCGAAGTGCCGGCCACGGTAAGGCGCACGCGCTGATGAATGCGCTCGCGCTTTGCTGCTCTCGATAATCTGCGAACTGGTGTTGATGCCACAGCTTTCTCCTTAATTCCTTTGCGCGATTACGCGCCAGCCTTTGCGCCCGCTTTGCCGGCCTTCTTCTTGAGGCGCTCACCGGTGATGCGAACACCTTTTTGCTTGTACGGGTCGGGGGGACGAAGCGAACGAAGGTCCGCGGCGACCTGGCCGACCTGCGCTTTGTCGGCGCCACTGACAACGAGGTGCGTCTGCTTGTCCACGGCGATCTGGATGCCTTCCGGAATCGCAAATTCGACCGGATGCGACTTGCCAAGCGCGAACGCAACAGCTTTGCCCTTGAGTTCGGCGCGATAGCCAACGCCTACGATGTCGAGTTCCTTCTTGAAGCCAGTCGTGACGCCATGAACCGCGTTGGCGACAAGTGCGCGAGCGAGACCGTGCACGGCGCGATGATCTTCGGCGCTGCGCTTGACGTTCAAGATGCCGTCCTTCTGCTCGAAGGAGATGCCGTGCGGAACAGCGACGCTCAACTTGCCTTTCGGCCCCTGCACGTCGATCTTGTCCGCCGCGATGGCGATCTTTACGCCAGACGGGACGGGAATTGGTTTGTTTCCGATGCGTGACATTTTCTAGTTCAACCCTTTTCTTAAAAGCTTTTGGTTAGGAAAGACCAAAACTACCAAACCTCACAAAGCAACTCGCCGCCGATTTTTGCTTTCTTCGCTGAGCGGCCGGTCATCAGGCCTTTCGGCGTGGTGACAATGCTGATGCCCAACCCGCCGACGACAGGCTTCACATCCATCGCGCCAACATAGGTGCGCTGGCCGGGGCGCGAAATGCGCTTCAGGCCGGTGATTACGCTGCGGCGGTCCGGCGTGTACTTCAGGAAAACACGAAGCACCTTGTGCGTCTTGTTCTCATCCACAGTCTTGAAAGTCGAGATGTAGCCCTCTTCCTTCAGGATGCGCGCAATTTCGCTCTTAAGCTTCGACGCAGGCACGTCCACACGCTGATGCTTTGCAGCGGCGGCGTTGCGGATGCTCGTCAGAAAATCGGCAATAGGATCGGTCTGCATAATTCTCCTGGCTATCTCCTTAAAAGCCCTACCAGCTCGCTTTCACAACGCCCGGGATCTCTCCCTTGAGCGCCATGCCGCGGAAGCAGATACGGCACATCTGAAACTTGCGAATGTAAGCGCGCGCACGGCCGCAGACGCGGCAGCGGTTGCGATGCTGAACCTTGAACTTCGGCTTCTTCTGGTCCTTTACGATTTTTGCGGTGCGTGCCATTAGTTGTTCGCCTCTTTCGGCCCACGGAGCGGAAAGCCAAGACCTTTCAGCAGCTCGCGGCCCTCTTCGTCATTCTTCGCCGTGGTGGTCAGGGTGATATTCATGCCCTTGATCTTGTCCACGCGGGTGTAATCGATTTCCGGAAACACGAGTTGGTCTTTCAAACCGAGCGTGTAGTTGCCGCGGCCGTCGAATGCATTCGAGGGCAATCCACGGAAGTCACGCACGCGCGGCAGAACGATGTTGCACAGCCGGTCCAGAAATTCGTACATGATGTCGCCGCGCAAAGTTACCGCGCAACCGATCGGCATACCTTTGCGAATCTTGAAATTCGCGATGGACTTCTTGGCGCGGGTGATGATGGCTTTCTGGCCGGTGATCTGGCCGAGTTCCTGCGCCGCCGTGTCCAGCAACTTGACGTTCTGGCTCGCTTCGCCAAGGCCAATGTTGACGGTAATCTTTGCAACCTTTGGCACAGCCATAACGTTCTTCCAGCCAAAGCGTTTCATCAGCGCTGGCGTCGTTTCCTTGCGATATTTATCCTGCAATCTGCTCTTCATTTCCTCTGACCTTCTGTTTAGCTAAAGCGTTTGTCCTGATTTCACTACTTATCCAGTGTCGTTCCGCAACGGCGGCAGGAGCGTACTTTCTTTCCGTCGGCCAAAACCGTGTGGCCAATGCGCGTGTGCTTGCCGCAGCTCGAGCAAACGATCATCACGTTCGAGACGTTCATCGGGCCTTCTTTTTCGACGATGCCGCCCTTGACGTTCTTGTTCGGGTTCGGCCGCGTGTGGCGCTTGATGATGTTCGCGTGCTCCACCACAACAGTGTTCTTCAAAGGATTGATCGTGAGCACGCGGCCGCTTTTTCCGGCATCGCGCCCGGACAGTACTTTCACCTGATCACCCTTGCGAAGTTGAATCCTGTTTCTTGTTTTTTCCTGTGCGCTCATGTTTCCCTTACCAAACTTCCGGAGCCAGCGAGACGATCTTGGTGAATTTCTTCTCGCGCAGCTCTCTGGCCACCGGCCCGAAAACACGGGTGCCGACCGGCTCATTCGCATCGTTGATCAAAACCGCAGCATTGTCGTCGAAGCGGATGTAGGTTCCATCGCGCCGGCGCGATTCCTTGCGCATGCGGACGATCACGCACTTCACGACCTTGCCTTCCTTGACTTGGCTTTCCGGTGTCGCTTCCTTAACCGACGCGGTCACGATATCTCCCAATCCCGCTTTCAGTCCGGCATCGCCGCCAATGGGCATAATGCACATCAGCTTCCGAGCGCCGGAATTGTCGGCTACGGTCAGCCAGGTTCTCATCTGAATCATGCTCTTCTTCCCCTATTCCACTTACTCGGCTGACGTATTCCGCGTCAGCACTTCTTTCAAACGCCAGCGCTTTAGCTTGGAGAGCGGCCGCGTGGAGGAAATCCGCACGGTGTCACCCGTCTTGGCTTCGCGCTTTTCATCATGCGCATAGAACTTCTTCGAGATGCGCACGACGCGGCGGTACTTCGGATGCTGCACGAGGCGCTGCACCTCGACGACGATGGTCTTTTCCATCTTCGCGCTGGTGACTTTGCCCACGAGCTCGGTACGTTCGCCGCGAGTGGCGGCAACTTGTGTTTCTGCTGTCATTACGCTTTCCCTGCTTTCGCCGTTTTCGCTCCGGCGTTCAGTTCGTGCGCGCGCAGAAGCGTCTTCACGCGCGCCAGATCTTTTTTCGCTTCCCGCAAACGCTTCAACGCTTCGGATTGTCCCGTCGTCAACTGAAAGCGGAGGCGGAAAATCTGCTCGGTCAAATCCTTGTGCTGAGCTTCAAGTTCGTTGACGCCGGCTTCCCGAATCTTTTCAATGCGCCGCGGCATTAGAGCTCTCCTGCGCGGGAAACGAATTTCGTCGGAATCGGCAACTTGTGCGCTGCGAGGGTCAACGCTTCGCGAGCTACGGATTCCTCAATTCCCGCCATTTCAAACATGATGCGACCCGGCTTTACGACTGCAACCCACTTTTCCGGAGCGCCTTTGCCTTTGCCCATACGGGTTTCCGCGGGCTTCTTGGTGAAGGGCTTGTCCGGGAAAATCCGGATCCACAGCTTGCCGCCGCGCTTGATGTAACGCGTGATGGCAACGCGGGACGCTTCGATCTGGCGATCGGTAATCCAGGCGCACTCCATCGCCTTCAAACCGTATTCGCCGAACGCCAGCGATCCGCCGCTCCAGGCCTTGCCTCTGCGCCGGCCACGCATCTGCTTTCTGTACTTGACTTTCTTGGGCATCAACATCGTTCTGTTCTCTTTTCCCTAAAATTCGTTCGATACCGCTCTACGCTACAGCTGTCGTTTCGCGTTCCGGAATCGTTCTGCGCTTCGGAATGTTTTCACCTTGATAAATCCAGCACTTCACGCCGATTACGCCATAGGTGGTGTGCGCTTCCGCCGTGCCAAAATCGATATCTGCTCGAAGCGTCTGCAGGGGCAAACGGCCCTGCAGATACCACTCTTTGCGCGCGATTTCCGCGCCGTTCAAGCGGCCGGCCACGCGAACCTTGATCCCCTTGCAGCCGAAACGCAGAGCTGAATCCACGGCTTTACGCATCGCGCGGCGAAACGCCACGCGCTTTTCGAGCTGCAATGCAATCGATTCCGCAACAAGCGTGGCATCGAGTTCCGGACGGTGCACTTCCTGAATGTCGATGTGCACTTCGCGCTTGGTGCGCTTCGAAACTTCCTGCTTTAGCTTGTCAATTTCCGCGCCCTTGCGGCCGATGATGATGCCGGGACGAGCCGTGTAAATGCGCACGATGAGCTTGTTCGCGGCGCGCTCGATGTCAATCGAGCTGATGCCGGCGGACTTCAACTTGTCTTTCAGCTCTTTGCGCAGTCTCACATCTTCGTGAAGTAAGTCGGCGTATTCGCGATCGGCATACCAGCGCGACTTCCACGGCTTGTTGTAGCCAAGCCGGAAACCGTAGGGATGTGTTTTCTGACCCATTACTTTTTGCCCTTCTTCCCGGACGTCTGCTTACCCGTCAAAGCCTTGCGAACACGGCGCGCGGTTCCACGAACGCCCTTGTTCGATTCCTGTTCCGCAACGTTTGCGGCGTGGCGCTCTGCCGCGGCAACATGATGCTCCGCAACCGCAACCCAAAGATGCGCGGTGCGTTTCTGATAACGAAACGCGCGGCCCATAGGTGCGGGACGCAACCGCTTCCAGCGCGGACCTTCGTTGACGAACGCCTTGGAGACGAAGAGCTGATCCACGTCGAGCGGCGCTCCGGCGTCTTCCGCTTTCTTCTCCGCGTTGGCTACGGCACTGCGCAAAACTTTTTCAATGTGCTTCGCGGCGCGCTTCGGCGTGTAGCGAAGCGTCTGCAAGGCATCCTGCACTTTTTGGCCGCGGATCAAATCGATCACAAGGCGCGCCTTTTGCGGCGACAAACGAACGTGCCGTGCGAGCGCGTGCGCTTCAATCTGCGGGTTCTGTGTTTGAACGTCAGCCATAAATTATGCCTTCGGCGCCGCTGGTGCCGCCGCTGCGCCGCCTCCCGCTGCAGGAGCCGCACCGGCTGCCTTTTCAAGAGCCGCTTTCACAGCGTGGCCCTTAAATGTGCGCGTCGGAGCGAACTCACCCAGCTTGTGACCAATCATCTGTTCGGTCACATACACCGGGATAAATTTCTTGCCGTTATGCACGGCGATGGTGTGGCCGATCATATCGGGCACAATCGTCGAACGGCGCGACCAGGTCTTCACGACTTTCTTTTCGTTGCGCGCGTTCAGTGCTTCGACTTTCACGCGCAAGTGGCCGTCAACAAACGGTCCCTTCTTTAGTGAGCGAGCCATTTCCTGCTATTCCTCCACGCGGCGCAAACGGCCCCATTGGGCGTGCCGCACTTTCTTAAATCCGCGCACCGGTCCGGGGACTCGGTGAGACTTCGGGCAGAACGGGCAAACGAATCGCGTGCCCTGCGCATTCGGTGTGCGCTCCACGATGACCGTCCAGCCCGGCTTGCAAAGCTTGTACAACGCCGGTTCGAGCGGAACGATCTGCGATTTGCGTAACGGGAGAACTGGCTTGACTACGGGCTTCGCCGCCACGCGCTTCGTTGCTACGCGCTTTGCGGGACGTGCCCGGCGTTTTGCCGCGGCTCTGCGTGCTGCCGACCGATTTGTCCGTGTCGCTCGCATCTCTTTGCTCGCTCCCGCGGCTTTCAAATCACCGCAGGATTTCTCGCCTCAGTCCGTTCTCCAGCCAACTGCAACTTCAAAACTACTTGCGTCTCTCAACGATGTGCTTGTCCGTGCGCTTGTTATGGCGCGTCTTCTTGCCCAAGGTCGGGAAAGCCCAAGGCGTCTGCGGATGATTACCCTTAACGCGGCCTTCACCACCGCCGTGCGGATGATCCACCGGGTTCATGGCAACGCCGCGAACTGTGGGCTTAATACCCCGCCAGCGCGTGCGGCCGGCTTTGCCGAAAGTTTCATTTTCGTGGTCGAGATTGCCGACCTGACCAACCGTCGCCATGCAGTCCACCGAAAACTTTCTCACTTCGCCCGAAGGCAGCTTGATCAACGCAACGTCGCCTTCTTTGCTGAGAAGCTGCGCCGACGCCCCCGCCGAACGAACGACCTGGCCGCCGCGTCCGGGATACAGCTCAAGGTTGTGCACCTGCGTGCCCGGAGGAATGTGCCGGAACGTCAGCGCATTGCCCGGAAGAATGTCCGCATCATCGCCTGTAGAAACTGTGGCGCCGACTTCGAGCCCGACTGGCTGCAAAATGTAGCGCTTGTCGCCATCAGCGTAGTGCAAGAGCGCAAGGTTTGCGCTGCGATTCGGGTCGTACTCGATTGCGGCAACCTTCGCCGGCACTCCCGCTTTGTCGCGGCGAAAATCCACTTTGCGGTACTGCTTCTTGTGGCCGCCGCCGCGGTGCCATACCGAAATTTCACCCTGGTTGTTACGGCCGCCGGAGCGCTTTTTCGGTTCGAGGAGCGCCTTTTCGGGTGTCTCCTTCGTGATTTCGCTCTTGTCGAGAACGGTCATGAACCGTCTTGACGCTGTATACGGATTAAAACTCTTCAGTCCCATCGCTGCCTCTTACCTTCTAAAACTTTTTCTTACTGCTTCGCTTTCTCACTTAGCCCGAATTACAGGTTGTCCGCGTACTCAATCATCTTTTCGCCTTCGGCGAGCTTGACGTACGCTTTTTTCCAGTCGCGCCGGTAGCCTTCATTCTGGCCACGGCGGCGCATCTTGCCGGGGAAATTCGCGGTGCGAACATCCGCGACTTTCACCTTGAAAATCTGCTGCACGGCTTCCTTGATTTCGGTCTTGGTCGCTTTCGCGGAAACCTCAAAGACCACCGTCGCGTGCAATTCCTTCACGCCCAATCCCTTTTCCGTGATGATCGGGCGGCGAATAATCTGATAGTGAGGGGTTGCTGCCATGGCTTATCCCTTCCCCTTTTTCGCTGCAGGCTTTGCGGATTTCTTTGCAGCAGGCTTTTTCGCTTCGGCTTTCGGAGCAGCTTCTTTCTTTGGAGCAGGCGCCGGAGCAATCGTTTCGACATGCGGCACTTCGATCGGCTTCTTTTCCGGATCGAGCGAACGCACGAGACGCGCAACCGCATCCTTCGAAAGGACCAGGCGATCGTGCTTCAGCACGTCATACGGCTGAAGCGCGTTCGGAGCAACCAGCTTTACGCTTTCGATATTGCGACTCGCGAGCTCGAGGTTGCGATTCTCACCGTGTGCGACGAGCAGAGCAGACTTCGTGAAGCTCAGCTTGTCGAGCGCGGTGACCAGACCACTCGTCTTGTGCGATTCAAGCTGCCAGCCGTCCACCACGGTCAGCTTCTCTTCCGCAAGCTTTGCGGAGAGAGCCGAGCGCAGAGCGCCGAGCAAAACTTTTTTCGGAAGCGCATAGCTGTAGTCGCGTGGGCGCGGTCCGTGAACCGTACCGCCATGCCGCCACAAAGGTGACCGGATGGAGCCGATGCGGGCGCGGCCTGTGCCCTTCTGCTTCCAGAGCTTGCGGCCTGCGCCGCTCACTTCGCTCTTTTCTTTCACTTTGTGCGTGCCGCGACGAAGTCCAGCGAGATACCAGCGCGACGCTTCGTGCAGAAGGTGTTGATTCACCTTCGCGCCGAAGACCGCGTCGGCCAGCTCGACTTGCCCGACTTTCTTGCCTTCCAGATTGACGACATCTACGACCGGCATTGTTCTTCTTCCTTCTCTAACTAAAATCGCTCTGCCTAAAACTTTTTACTTGCTTGCCTTCTTCGCAGCCTTTTGTGCTCTGCGGATGAAAATGTATTGGCCGCTTGGCCCCGGAACCGAACCGCGCACGAGCAACAGATTTTCGTCCGTGTCCACCTTGATCACTTTCAAATTCTTCGCGGTCACTTTTGCATTTCCCATGTGACCCGGAAAGTGCTGGTTCTTCCACACACGCGACGGAAACGAACTCCCACCGATGCCGCCCGGTGCGCGATGAAACATCGAACCGTGCGTCGCATCGCCTCCGGCGTAGTGCCAGCGCTTCACGCCACCGGCAAACCCTTTGCCCTTGCTCACGCCGCTGACGTCCACCAGTTCGCCCGCCTTGAAATTCTCGACGAGCACGCGATCGCCGACTTTCGTTTCATCTTTCGATTCGGCAAGCCGAATTTCCTGGAGCACCTTCATTGGGGCGACACTGGCCTTCTTGAAGTGGCCCGTCATCGCTTTGTTCACACGCTGCGGCTTCACGAATTCCACAAGGCCAAGCTGCGCGGCTTCGTATCCGTCTTTCTCTTTCGTGCGCCGCTGCACGACAACACAAGGCCCCGCTTGCAAAACCGTGCAACCGACCAGGTTGCCGTCTTCCGCGAAGACTTGCGTCATGCCCAGCTTGATTCCGATAATTCCGTCGACCGCCATTTTCCCTTCTCTCTCTTTCGCAGCTTGTCCGCCCCCGGCGAATATTGGCTGCGTCTTACAAGTTTTTCAAAAGCGTCTGGCTAGAAGCACCGAACTACTTCGCTGCGTGACCGAACGCCTTGATCTCGACGTCCACGCCCGGCGGAAGATCGAGCTTCATCAGAGCGTCCACCGTGTCCGGTGTCGGCTCGAGAATATCGATCAAGCGCTTGTGCGTGCGCATTTCAAACTGTTCGCGGGACTTCTTATCCACGTGCGGCGAACGAAGCACGGTCCAACGATTGATCGTGGTCGGCAGAGGAATCGGGCCCGCAACATCTGCGCCCGTGCGCTTTGCCGTTTCCACAATTTCCCGCGTGGACTGATCCAGGATGCGGTGGTCAAACGCTTTCAAACGAATTCGAATTTTGTCGCCTTGTCTCATGTGTTTTCTTTACTTTTTTCTTTAAGACCTTTCGGTTAGACCCCAACTACTCCACGATTTCTGTTACGGCGCCGGCGCCGACGGTGTGGCCGCCTTCGCGGATGGCGAAGCGCAGGCCCTTTTCCAGTGCTACTGGCGTGATCAAAGTCACTTCGCAGCTCACGTTGTCTCCGGGCATCACCATT
>DATMMW010000030.1:0-666455 GCA_035569555.1 Candidatus Dormiibacterota bacterium
GTGAATCCGCCGGTGTCTTCCTGAATTCTCCGAATGCGTTCCAGATGATTCACGCGATGGCGCAGCTCTTCGCCGCAGCCGAACATCATTGTCGCCGTCGTGCGCAGTCCGAGCCGGTGCGCAGTGCGGTGCATGCTTTCCCAGTCGTCGCTGGTGCACTTCAGCCGCGCGATCTTGCTGCGAATCTCGTCGTCCAGAATTTCCGCGCCGCCGCCAGGAATGGAAGCTAGGCCCGCATCCATGAGACGGCGAATGGTGTCTTCGACGCTCAACTCGCTGACTTCCGCGATGCACAAAATCTCAGGTGCGGAAAAGCAGTGCAGATGCACAGTGGGATAGCGTTGTTTGATCGAGCGCAGCAAATTTTCGTAATACTCAATCTGCAAATCCGGATGCAGGCCGCCTTGCAGGAGCACGCCGTTGCCGCCAAGCTCGAGCATCTCTTCGATCTTGCGGTAAATTTCCTCGAAGGAAAGGATGTAGCCCTCTTTGGAGCCGAGCGGCCGGTAGAACGCGCAGAACGAGCAATACTCTGTACAGAAATTTGTGTAATTGATGTTGCGATCGATTTGATAGGTCGCAACGCGCGGATCGTTCTTCTTCATGCGCAGTTGATGCGCTTCCATGCCGATGCCGATGAGGTCATCGGACTCGAGCATCTCCATCGCTTGCTGTTTCGTCAGTCCCACTGGGTTTCCTTTAGACCATTTATTCTAACCGAGGAGCGGTTTGGTCTGGAAATTCGTAGCGATTGAAATCTGCGACGCGTCCGACTGGCACGAAGTCCGGACGCTGCCAATGCGTCAGCCAGTACCCACCCCCGGGGTGTTTTGTATGAATATCAAAAGAAAGGAGTTGCGTGAGGAGGGTTTTGCATGAATGTGAAAACAAAGAAGATACAAAAACCAGCCAGTCTTTCGCCAAATTACGATTCAAGTATGGTCGGCAGGAGAAGCGAGGCGTGTCGAATATCGAAGTCACAAGACATGTTAGCATATCCATTATATTAGTCAAGTAATTACTAGTAAGGTCTTTGTTTGGAAGAAGTTGGCAGAGTGCAGCGCCGAGCCTACAGTGCTATAGCTTCGAAAAAAGCGGCTTCAAAGTTCAGGAATTTAATCTGCCGAATAGTATAGGAAGTGGACTCCGACGCCTGACTTTTTTTCCAGTCCTCCGAGCGATTCCAGGTGTACCACCCTGGCCGTAAACGTCCACTCTGTAATTTGGCCGGTTATGATCTCTTCCGGCATCTTGAGCCGGACTTCCACGTCGGAACCCTCGCGCAGTTTGAGGGCAGTAGGAAAATAGACTCCGCGCATGGAAATGTTCATGCAGTCGACTTTTTCTTCTGCTGGGAGAGATGGGTCCAATACTTTGACGCGCATGGGAACCCGCATGATGAGTCGTTTGGCTCGGCGTTGGTCAGTGGCCATGATTCGTTTCCCCGGAAGTCCGAACGGCTGGAAGAATTTGAAACCAGGCGGGTAAAATTGAGTTTAGCGGCGTAGAAAAATCTGTCAATTCGGAAAAATGCGCAAGTCTTTCTAAGATAGAGCTGGACACTGTTGGCTTGAGGCGATTTGGACGAACATGCCCGAACTTCCGGACATTACAGTTTACATTGATGCGCTGGAGACGCGCATTCTTGCGCAAAAGCTTGAGAATGTACGGATTGTGAGTCCGTTTTTGTTGCGGAGCGTGGAACCGCCTGTAAGTAGCGCTATTGGAAAGACTGTGGCCCAGTTGCGGCGGCTTGGGAAAAGAATTTGCATTGGACTGGAAGATGAAATCTGGCTGGTGCTGCACCTGATGATTGCGGGGCGGCTGCATTGGGGGAAGAAAGGGGCGAAGCTTTCAAAGCAACATTTGGCGGCGTTCGATTTTGCGAATGGAAGCTTGCTTTGGACGGAGGCGGGCTCGCAGAAGCGGGCGTCCTTGTATTTGGCGCAGGGTGAAGCGGGGCTTCTGGAATTTGATCGTGGCGGGCTCGAAGTGCTCGATTGTAGGCTCGAAGAATTTTCCAAGACGTTGAAATCGGAGAATCACACGCTGAAGCGCGCGCTGACCGATCCGGAATGGTTCAGCGGAATCGGGAATGCTTATTCGGATGAGATCTTGTGGGAAGCCAAGCTCTCGCCACTTGCACTTACGCAAAAATTATCCGATGCGGAAATTGCGCGGCTTTTTGAAGCTGTTCGCAAATCACTTAGCGAATGGATTGAACTATTGCGCAGAGAAACAGGCGAGAATTTTCCCAAAAATGTTACGGCGTTCCGTCCGGAGATGGCCGTACACGGAAAATACAAACAGGCTTGCCCGCGCTGCGGTGGAAAGGTGCAGCGGATCAAGTATGCGTCGAATGAAACGAATTATTGTCCAACGTGCCAGACGGGCGGGAAGTTGCTCGCCGATCGCGCTTTTTCCCGCTTGCTGCGTGAAGATTGGCCGAAAACGCCCGAGGAGTTGGAAATGCGCTTGGGGCGGCGCCACTCCGAGCGCCGAATGTAAGACTTGCCGGGAAGGGGCGTAGCTCTCTAGCGGAAGCCGCCCGCGATGAAGAGAACTTCGCCGGTGATCCAGGAAGAGTCCGACGAAGCGAAGAAAACTGCCGCGGGAGCGATGTCTTCCGGTTTGCCGATGCGCCCGAGCGGAGTTTGCGCCTCCACTTTTTTGCGATCTTCGCTTTCGTGAATACCTGCGGAGATAAAGCCTTCCGTCAGGACCATTCCCGGGTTGATGGCATTCACGCGAATGTTGCGCGGGCCGAGCTCTTTTGCGAGTGCCTTGGTCGTAGCATCCACGGCAGCTTTTGTGCCGCTATAGACTGCGGAATAGGCCGGCGCCAGGGTGCTCACGATGGAGCTGATATTGATGATGCTTCCGCCTTCGGGACCAATGTATTTTGCCGCTTCGCGAGAAGCCATGAGGAGGCCGAGGACGTTGAGGTCGTAGTGACGGCGAAAGTGCAGCTCGTCAATGCTGTCGAGAGGCCGGAATTCGTAAATGCCCGCGTTGTTGACGAGAATATCCAGACGGCCAAATGCCTTTTTTGTTTCCGCGAAAAGCGATTCGATTTCTTTCTGGTTGGTGACGTTTGCTTTTACTGCGAGGGCCTTACCGCCGTTTCTAGTGATTTCGGCGACAACGCGATCCGCACCTTCCTTGCTGGAAGAATAGTTGACGACGGCGCTCGCGCCTTCGGCTGCGAGCTGCTTGGCGATTGCCGCCCCGATACCTTTCGAAGCGCCAGTGACGACGGCGACTTTGCCGCTAAGTTTACCTGCCATGGAATTTCTCCTTGCGAAAGGTTTCTGAGCACATATGAGATGCGCCGCAAAGAGCTTAAGGTGCCAGAAATTTGGCGGACCTTCCTAAGAGGATGCAGATGCGGGGAGCCAGGAGAAATCCATGGAGCGCGAAGGAACGCCGGTGCGGGCCGCTATGGTGATGGGACTGAGCTTTTCGAGCAGGCCAAGTTTGCGAGCGTGGGAATAATAAGCAAGCAGGCCTTTGCGATTTTCATCATCGAGAGAGTAGTCGATGTTGGTGCGCAGATAAAGTTCGAGTTCTTTTTGCGGCAACTGCATTTCCGCAGCGGCCTCTTTGCAAATTGCGCTTAGGTTTGCGAGCCCATAATTCAGCGAAGCGACAAATTCATCCGCTAATTCTGCGGTAACAATTTCTTTCCGCGCAGCCCACACGGCAAGCACGGCGGGACGTTCGGTCATCTGCCACCATTCGCGGACAACGTCATAAATGTGCAGGGCGGGAAACTGGGGCATCCCAAGGGTTACGCCTTCGCAGAGCCATTGGCCGTCGCGCCCAGGTTTTGCTTTTGCCTCGGCTGCAATCGCCAGGCGCAACGCAGGATCACCAATTATGAGCGCAGCGTCTGCATCCGCCAGCATCTCGGCAACGTTCGGTTCGGCTTCGAGAAATTGCGGCGAGATGTTCCAGCGGTTTGCACAAAGAATTCTGGTTAGCGCCTGTGTGCTGCGCGAACTTTGGTCCAGTGCAATCCGTCGCGCTTGACGGATTGGGGTTTTCGAAACCACCAACAAACTGCGCACGCGCTCTTTCGACGCGATGGAAAGGTCAGGCAAAATTGCGAGATCCGGAATCCGCTGATATTCAATCGCGGGAATAATCGCCACGTCTGCCGCGCCCGTTCGCAGCGCCTCGGCGCACAACGAAGGCACCGTGAATGATAAATCGTATTTGCCTTGCAGCGGGCCGTGCGTGAATCCGTGCACGAGCGGCGCCGTATTGAGGTATTGAACGACGGAGATGCGTAATTTAGGCACGTCGGCTGGTCCCGCGGAGATTTAGTATAGCAGAGCAAAAATTCCCCGTGCGTGACTTTGGGTAAGGTGAGGGCCAGTTTGAATTTTGGCTTTTTGTGTCACGATTCAAAAAATTCAAACTGGTCCACAGGGTTCCGGTGTAAAAGGTTTCAGTTCTTTTGGAGGCGTCGAAAATGGCGAAGCGCTCGGCATTCGCAACCTTCAGTTTGCTGCTGGTCCTGTTTCCAATTCTTTCCTGCGCGCAGACTTCCGCTCCGCCGCCGCAGACCTTTGCTGAAAAAATCAAAGACGCGCAAAAACTTCCCGGATATTTCAATCTTTATTGGGACGCCAAACAAGGCAAACTGTGGCTCGAAATCGATAAGTGGGATACGGAATTTCTCTATCAGAGTTCATTGCCTGCCGGAGTCGGATCGAATGACATCGGCCTTGACCGCGGCCAGCTTGGCGCGACGCGCGTTGTGCGATTCGAGCGCAGCGGCCCGAAAATTCTCCTCGTGCAGGAAAATCTGGATTTTCGCGCTCTCACGGATGATGCCGCCGAACGCCGCGCCGTGCACGATTCTTTCGCGGAGTCCGTCCTTTGGGGCTTCACTGCAGCCGCAGAAGAAAATTCCCGAGTGCTCGTGGATGCAACAGACTTTTTTCTGCGCGACGTGCATGGCGTTACAAATGCACTCCGCCGCACGAAGCAGGGCAACTTTCATCTGGAAGGCTCGCGTTCCGCAATTTATTTGTCAAACACAAAAAATTTTCCGCTGAACACCGAAGTTGAGGCGACACTGACATTTGTTGGCGACGAACCGGGCGCATGGGTTCGCCAGGTTACGCCCGATCCACAGGCAATCACGGTGCGTGAGCACCATTCGTTTGTGCAGCTTCCGCCGCCTGGATATAAGCCGCGTGTTTACGATCCCCGTGCCAGCTACTTCGGCATTTCTTATTTCGATTACGCCACGCCCGTCAGCGAACACATCGCCAGGCGATTCATCGCGCGGCATCGTCTGGAGAAAAAAGATCCCTCCGCGGCAGCCAGCGAGCCGGTTCAGCCCATCATTTATTATCTTGACCGTGGCGCGCCGGAACCGATTCGCTCGGCGCTACATGATGGAGCACGCTGGTGGAATCAGGCGTTCGAGGCTGCGGGATACAAGAACGCATTTCGCGTCGAGTTGATGCCCGAGGGCGCGGACCCAATGGACCTGCGCTACAACGTGATTCAGTGGGTGCATCGCTCCACGCGTGGTTGGTCGTATGGTGCAGGTGTCATCGACCCGCGTACGGGAGAAATCATTAAAGGGCATGTAACGCTCGGCTCGTTGCGCGTGCGCCAGGACTATTTGATTGCGGAAGGATTGCTCGCGCCGTATGAAAAGGGAAAACCCGTTTCGCCAAAAATGCTGGAGATGGCTCTTGCGCGTTTGCGGCAGCTTGCCGCGCACGAAGTCGGCCACACGCTCGGACTTGAGCACAACTATTCTTCGAGCACGGTGAATCGCTCGTCGGTGATGGATTATCCGCCGCCCTACGTGAAGCTCGGTGCGGATGGCGTGCCCGATCTTTCGGAAGCGTATGCGGTGGGCATCGGCGAATGGGACAAAGTTGCGATTGCCTGGGGCTATCAGGATTTTCCCGCGGGGGCGGATGAAGCGGTTTCGCTGAACAAGATTTTGAACGATGCGTTTAGGCGTGGCTTGCGTTTTCTCACGGATCAAGATGCGCGCCCAGCTGGCTCCTCCAGCAGCCTCGCGCACTTGTGGGATACCGGCGCGAATCCTGTGGACGAACTCAACCGACTCATGCTCGTCCGCGCTGCGGCATTGAAAAGATTCGGAGAAAACAATATTCGCGAAGGCGATCCGCTCGCCACTATCGAAGACGCGCTAGTGCCGATCTATATGTTGCATCGCTATCAGGTGGAAGCGGCGAGCAAACTTGTCGGCGGAATGGATTACGTTTTTGCGTTGCGAGGAGATGGGCAAGTGCCAACGAAGATTGTGTCACCGAAAGAGCAGCGGAGGGCTCTAGCGGCAGTCCTGGCGACGCTGAAACCTGAGGCGCTGGCTTTACCTGAGCCCCTGTTGAAGATGATTCCGCCGCGGCCACCGGATTACGAGCGAGGGCGGGAGCACTTCAAGATTCGAACGAGTCCGGCGTTTGATGCGCTGGCACCTGCGGAAGCCGCGGCGCAGCACACGTTGCAATTTTTGTTCAACCCGGAGCGGACGGCGCGGCTGGTCGAGTTTCATGCGAGGGACGCGGCGAATCCGGGATTGGATGAGGTGCTGGACACGATTCTTGCCACGACTTGGAAGGAGTCGCACGGCGCTGGTTATGAGGCTGAAGTAGCGCGGGTGGTTGATAACGTCGTGCTGGAGGATCTCCTCGAGTTAGCTGCCAATACTGATTGTTCGAAACAGGTGCGGGCGATTGCGACACAGAAAGTGTATGAGCTAAATATCTGGTTGGGACACGCGGGACAGGCTGAAAAGGACCCATTGCAGTTGGCGCATCTGAGCTTTGCCGGCAGACAGATCAATCAATATTTGGATTCGCCCGACAAATTCAAACCGCAACCGGCGAGTTTGCCGCCGGATGGGCCGCCGATTGGCAGCGTTTTCGGCACGGTGGACGACGATGAGCCAAACTTCCCTGGAATTTCGTAATTTCGTGACAAGACCACTCGGCATCCGTGCTCGTCTATGGCTGCAGGAGGCTAGAACCATGCATCTACGCCAAATTACCCATGTCCTCGGTCTCGTCGCTTTTTCTTCGCTTTTTGCGCTGACTGCTGCCGCAAACGATCATCATTCACGCAATGTTTCCATGCGGGGTCAAGAACCCGCTGCAACTTGCAACGACCTTCGTATTGAGTTTGACGGCCATGCTGCGGTGATTCAGTCGGAAGACCGCACAATGACCACGGCGCAGACGCCTGTACTCCGCGCCACAGGGGAATCGAACGGTGGCGTGCAAGTTGTCGGCTGGGACAAGGACTTCTATTCCGTCAGCCTTTGCAAAGCTGTTGCGCCCGGATCTGAAAACCTTTTTTCTCAAATCAAGCTCACGGGCAGCAATGGGGAAATCGGCGTCTCCGGGCCATCACATGACGACGATTGGATCGCGTTCCTGCTGATTCATGCGCCGAAAGCAGCCACGCTCGATCTCCGCGTGAACAACGGGCCGCTGAGCCTTTATTCCATCGAAGGAAAAGTAACCGCTCACGCCACGAATGGCCCGATCAGCGCCCGCGATTGCAAAGGGGAATTGAAGCTCAGCGCCCAGAACGGCCCTGTTTCCACTTCCGGGTCAACCGGCAACCTCGATCTTCGAACGGAAAATGGACCGATCAGTACAGACGCCTCTGGCGGAAGCGTCAATATTCATACGCAGAATGGTCCGATTGATCTCACGCTAGCCGGGCAAACCTGGAGTGGTTCTGGCCTGCAGGCGCATGCCGACAATGGCCCGCTCACGATTCACGTTCCGAGCGGTTACAAGTCTGGCGTGGTAATCGAATCCGATGGTCGCAGCCCATTCAGCTGCCATGCTTGCTCGGAAGGCCGCAAGACCTGGGAAGACGACAAGAAGCGGATCGAGTTCGGCTCCGGCCCGACGCTTGTGCACGTCTCCACCGTCAATGGCCCAATTTCGGTTAATTAATACCGCGATTCACGGCGCGCGATAGACGGGCATCGCTGTTCTCGCTAAACTTTTGCGCGCAATGCGAGAGGCGCCCGTCTCAAAACCAATTCAGGAATCGGAAGCGGTAGAAATCGCGCGGCGGCTTTTTGGAGTTGAAGCTGCCGCGCACTCACTTCCCGGCGAGTACGACGATAGTTTTCATCTCTGCGCTTCAGACGGCAGCGAATTCGTTCTCAAAGTGATGCATCCCGACCGCGAGAGCGGGTTTGTGGAGATGCAATGCGCTGTTCTGCAGCACCTTGCCAAGAATGCGTCAGAACTCCCTCTGCCGCGCGTTGTTCCTTCCGCGAATGGCGATTCTTTTGTTGAACACAAGGTTTCGGATGATTCGCATCGTCTCGTCTGGCTGTTGACGTTCCTCAACGGAAAAACGTTGGCGGAATTTCGACCGCATTCTCCAGGACTGCTCGAAGAGCTTGGTGAATTTCTTGGAAAATTGGATGACGCACTCGAATCGTTCATCCATCCCGCTGCGCATCGTGAGCTGAAATGGGATGCAGCGCGCGCCAGCTGGATTCGCGATTATCTCCAGCACATCACAGAAGTGCCGCGACGCATGCTGGTGCAGCGCTTCCTTGGCCTCTTCGAAGCCGAAGTTGCGCCCCAACTTCCACATCTGCGAAAAAGCGTTATCTACGGCGACGCAAACGATTACAACGTACTGGTTACGTGCGAGCCGGGCCGCGCACCGCGCCTCGCCGGCGTCATCGATTTCGGCGACACGCATTACGGCATCACGATCTCAGAACTCGCCACAGCTATCGCCTATGCAATCCTTGGCGAAAAAGATGTTTTGGCGGCTGCTTCAAAGATAGTCGCCGGATATAACCAGCAATTTCCGCTTCGCGAAGAAGAGATCGCCTTGCTCTACCCGCTCATTGGCATGCGGCTCGCTGTGAGCGTCGTCAATTCGGCGTATCGCAAGTCGCTCAAGCCGGACGATTCCTACGTTACTGTCAGCGAAGCGCCTGCTTGGGAAGCGCTAGAACGACTTGCGAAGATATTTCCGCGTTTTGCAAATTACACGTTCCGCACCGCCAGTGGCTTTGCTCCCATCGCGAAAGCAATGGCGGTTGCGGCTTCTCTGAAAAAGTCGGCACAAACCGCTGCATCCATTCTAGATTGCGAGCTGCGCAAAGAGCCGTGCGTCGTGCTGGACCTCAGTGTCGGCAGCACTTTTCTGGGAGCCGATCCATCCGCCGCGGAATCGAAAAGTCTCGCTGAAGCAATCTCAGCCGCGCTGGATAAATCCGGAGCACGCGTCGCCATCGGCCGCTACGATGAGCCGCGATTGCTGTACAATGCGCCGCAATTCGGCGCGAGCAAGAATCCTACTGACGAGCGCAGAACGATCCACCTCGGCCTTGATTTGTTCGTCGAGCCGGAAACGGCGCTGCATGCGCCACTCGCTGGCATCGTACATCTCCTCGCGAACAATGCGATTCCTCTCGATTACGGCCCGCTCGTTGTTCTGAAACACGCTACAGGCCCTGGCAAAGAATTTTTCACGCTCTACGGGCATTTGACTGAAGCAACTCTGCAAAAACTTTGCATTGGACAATCCATCGCGCAAGGCGAAGTCTTCGCGTATGTCGGCAGCATGCATGAAAACGGCGGCTGGGCACCCCACGTTCACTTTCAAATTATTCTGGATATGCTTGATCGAGGCGCCGATTTTCCCGGCGTCGCGCGCGCTTCCGAACGCGAGCTATGGAAGGCGCTTTCGCCTGATCCAAATCTATTGCTGGGTGTTCCGGCGGATCGTTTTCCAAAGACTTCTCGAAATACCGACGAGCTCCTGGCTGCCCGCAAGAAACTTCTCGGCGGAAACCTCAGCGTCTCTTACAACAAACCGCTCCACATCGTTCGTGGATGGAAGCAATTTCTGTATGACGAGACCGGCCGCGCGTTTCTCGATGTTTACAACAACGTTCCGCTCGTCGGTCACAGCCATCTACGCGTTGTCGAAGCTGCGCAAAAGCAACTGGCGCTCCTCAATACCAACACGCGTTATCTCCACGAAAACGTTCTGTGCTATGCGGAGCGTCTGACGGAACTTCTTCCGGAACCTCTTAAAGTTTGTTTCTTCGTGAATTCAGGCAGTGAAGCGAATGAGCTGGCGCTTCGGCTGGCCCGCGCAAGAATCGGGTCGGACGATGTCATCGTTCTCCAGCATGCTTATCACGGGCATACGAATACGTTGATCGATGTGAGCCCGTACAAATTCAATGGACCGGGCGGGCGCGGGCAAAAGCCGTGGATCCACGTGGCGCCGATTGCCGATGACTACCGCGGCCTCTATCGCCGAGGCGATTCGAATCTTGGAACAAAGTACGCCGCCCATGTTGGTGAAATCACCGAAAAGCTATGCGAGCAAAATCGTCGCGCCACGTTTCTTGCAGAGACTTTGCCGAGTGTCGCTGGGCAAATTGTTTTCCCGCAAAACTATTTAGCCGAGGCCTATCGCCACGTCCGCGCCGCCGGCGGAGTCTGCATCGCGGATGAAGTACAAGTTGGCTTCGGCCGCCTCGGCACTCATTTCTGGGGATTCGAAACGCAGGGAGTGATCCCCGACATCGTCGTCTTCGGAAAACCGATTGGCAACGCATTCCCGCTCGCTGCTGTTGTTACCACTCCGGAAATTGCCGCTTCATTCGCCAACGGCATGGAATTTTTCAGCACGTTCGGCGGCAATCCTGTCGCTTGTGCCGTCGGACTTGCCGTGCTGGACGTCATCCGTGATGAAAATCTCCAGCAAAATGCAAAAGAAATTGGTGACCACTGGCTCGCCGGTCTCAAAGAACTCCAGCTACGTCATGAACTTCTCGGTGATATCCGCGGCTCTGGCCTTTTCCTCGGCCTCGACCTCGTACGAAACCGCGACACGCGCGAACCGGCCACCGCCCAAGCAAACTACGTCGTCAACCGGCTCCGCGAACGCGGCGTGCTTGCCGGCACAGACGGCCCCCATCACAACGTCATCAAGCTACGTCCCCCGCTCATCTTCGCGGAATTCGATGCCGACCTTTTCAACGCAACACTTGATTCCATCCTCACAGAAGACCCGGCGAGACCCTGACTCCGCAAATCAGCTATCACCATCCGCGTCCCGGCGTCGTATACTCGTCGCTTGAGTCAGGCATTGGCCTGCCAGAAGTTCCTGCCCGTTTTGGCCGTTGGTTCAAGAATGCTTACGGAGTAAGTCAATATGAACCGCTCTCTCACCGCCGTCGTATTTTTTGCGCTTCTTTCCTTGGTATCCTCACGCCCGGCTCTCGCTCAACAAGGCGAGCCCGTTGGTTGTCCCGAAGAGCCGCGCGAAGATGCGCTTCCTTTTCTTTGCGCGCCTCCCCTATCTGAGGTGGAAACCACCAATGTTCCTGTTATCCCAATCAGTCTTGCTGTTCCGGAAGGAACACCTCTCCGCATCTCGCTCGATCAGCGCTCGCGCGTAGCTCACGTTGGCGCGGCCGTCCATGGAAAACTGGTCGAATCCGTGTACGCGTTCGATCAGCAGGTAATTCCCGCGGGCAGCACCGTTTCCGGTCGTGTAACCAAAATCGATTCGGTTCCGGTAAAAGTTCGCGCGCTCTCCTACTCGAACGGTAATTTCACTCCCTTCCGCAAATATCAGGTCACGTTTGACGAACTGACTCTTCCCAGCGGAAAAGTGATGACCATCAAGACCACCACCTCCCCGGGAACGGAGGAAGTCGTTCACCTCGTGGCAAAATCGAAGCAAGAAGAGGAGAAAAAGAAAAACGCGGTGGCTCGCGCAGCGAGCGACGCGAAACAGGAAGCCAAGGACAAGATTCATTCCGGCGCCGAGGTGATCAAATCCCCGAATCTAATACATCGCCTGAAAACTATGCTCTATGCGCAATCGCCCGTACACCGCCAATTTATCGAACGGGGAACTCGCTTCAACGCGACTCTGGACGAATCGCTCGCCTTCGGCGAAATCACTCGCACACAGGAAGAGCTTGCAAGTTTGGGCGGCGCGCCTGAGCCGGACAGCCTTCTGCACGCGCGGCTTACTTCTGAAGTCAACTCCGCGGACACAAGCCGTGGTGCCACCGTCAATGCCGTTTTGACGGAGCCAATTTTCTCCGCGAACCATCTGTTGCTTCTTCCCGCGAACAGCAGACTGATCGGTGAGGTGCAGGAAGTAAAGGCAGCGCAAAAATTTCACCGCAATGGGGAATTGCGTATCGCTTTTAACCGCATCGAACTTCCCTCGGGGGCGGAGCAAGCCATGCAGGGGACGCTTGAAGGCATGGAAGTGGACCGCTCCGCGCACCTCGCGCTCGATGAAGAAGGCGGCACGCGTGCCACGACTCCAAAGACGCGCTATCTTTCGACGGGGCTTGCCATCGCGATGCTCGCGGCGGCTGCTCGTCCGGACGCTGAGCATGGGACGACCGATGCCTCGGGGGACCCGAGTGTCCGCGCAGGGGCTGGGATTTCCGGTTCGCGTGTAGCCGGCTCGCTCATTTCTTTAGCCGCACACTCACAACCGGTTTCGCTGGCCTTCGGAGCACTCGGAGCCTCTCAATCGGTCTACTCCAATTTTCTTTCGCGAGGCAAAGATGTGGATCTGCCGCAAAACACGCCGCTCGAAATCGGCTTTGCTCCTCCACACGACGAAACCAAGAAACCGGCGCCGGCCAAGCCTTGATCCTTTCTCCTGAGTTGATTTCCCTGAGTCTGTATTGACTTCAACAGCGCCGGGGCCTATGGTCTGGGTCTGGAAAGTGGAAGTCACTTCTCCCGCCTACTCCTGAAGATTTCCACTTCGGAGGCAATTCATGCCACTAAACCTCTTGAACTTTTCTTTGGTGGATTCACCCGTAACTGTGGAAGAAGGCCGCAAAATCCTGGAGCGGGATGATTACCGCTGCCAGTACTGCGGCCTGGATGGCAGAGCAAGTTTCGAAAACGCTCTCGTCATGCGCGTGGATTTCATCATTCCGCGCGCCCGCAAAGGAAAGAAGATCCCGGAAAACCTGGTAGCTTGCTGCACGCCATGCAGCACAATCAAGGGCACAAAGCTATTTCCGAGTTTTGACGACGCAAAAGCGCATGTGCTCGGGCAGCGAGAGGCGTTGCGCAAGACTTGGGAATCGAAAACTGCGCGACCGATGGCAAAAGCGGCAAAGGCCTGAACTTTTCCAGCGGGCCTGCAAAAAAAGTCTGACGAGTAGCCAGTCCAGGACCTAAACGACAAGCGAAGATTCCTGCGAAAGAACTTGACATTAGAGTTATCCATTGCATAGGCTGCCTTCGCGTGGGGGCTTCTCGATGGAGCTGGACTCTTCTCTCTCCTGGCTTGCTTTAACTTTGACTCCAGGAATTGCCGCGCGTCTTTCTGCGCGCTTGCTCAAAGAATTCGGCTCGCCGGACGAAGTTTTTCGCGCGCCGCTGCGACGCCTTGAGGCATGCAAGCTTCCCGCAGATTCAGCCCAGGCCATCGTCAGAAAACAATCCTTCAAGCGCGCGGAAAAAGATCTCGCCAATCTGCGCAAAGTTGCCACCGCCCGTGTCATCAATTGGACCGAACCGGAGTATCCGCAAACACTGCTGCAAATTTACGATCCACCGGTGATGCTCTATGCGCGCGGCAATGCACAAATCCTGAACGCGCCGAGCCTGAGCATCGTCGGCACTCGTAAGCCGACAATGTACGGTTCACAAATGGCAGAGCGGCTCGGTCGTGATCTGGCGGTACGCGGCATCGTCATCGTCAGCGGCCTTGCGCGTGGCATTGATGCCATCGCGCATCAGGGGACGCTGGCAGTCGGCGGACGCGCAATCGGTGTTCTCGGCACAGGCATCGATGTTTGCTATCCCAAAGAAAACAAAAAACTCTACGAAAAAGTTCTGGAGAATGGCGCTATCCTGAGCGAATTTCCGTTGGGAACGCATCCTTCGCCCGAGAATTTTCCCATCCGCAACCGTATCGTGGCGGGCATGCCACTCGGCGCAATCATCGTCGAAGGCGCGCAATATTCCGGCTCGCTGATCACGGCGCGGCTGGCGATGGAATTTGGCAGGGAAGTATTCGGCGTACCCGGCAATGTCACTCAGCCGGTTAGCTTTGCGCCGAACCAATTGATTAAGCAGGGCGCGAAACTCGTCACCTGCGCCGAGGACGTTATCGAAGAGCTCCCCACCCCCGTTCGCGCCGCCCTCGTACAACTCATGCAACCGGAGACGGGTCAGGCGAATCTATTGGTTGCGGCGTCGCTTACTCCCAGCGAAAAAAAGCTGTATGGCTTGCTCAACTCCGATGAGCCGCAACCCATTGATGACATCGTTGAGCAGTCCGGCTTGAACTCTTCCGAAGTTCTGGCTACGCTTTTTGACTTGGAGATGAAAGGCATCATCCGGCAGTCGCCGGGGAAATTATTCAGCAAGGTTCTTCTGTAGCAGGCGAGTTGCGCACGAGAGCGCTTGACAACTCTGGTATATAAGGTAGCGAGAAGGACACAGCCCGTGCCTGCGGCCCTTCCCTCAGAAGATTCCGGGGTAAAACTGCAACATGGCTCGTTCGTTGGTAATTGTGGAATCGCCTGCGAAGGCGAAGACCATCAACAAGTATTTGGGGAAGAATTATCTCGTCAAAGCGTCGGTTGGCCACGTGCTGGACCTGCCGAAGAAGACGATCGGCATCCGTCTGCCCGATGAGGATGAAGTTCCGAAAAAGAAAACACGTGCGAAAAAGGGAAGTAAGAAGGCAGCCAAGCCGAAACCGGTCCGCAAGCCGGTAACGCTGGATGACGAAAAGATTTTCGAGCCGACGTTGCAGATTATTTCCGGCAAGGGCAAGGTGATTAACGACCTGCGCAAGGCCGCGAACACCGCCGACGCCGTCTACCTGGCGGGCGACCCGGACCGCGAAGGAGAAGCAATCTCCGCGCACCTCGCTATGGTGCTTGCGAAGCCACACAAGTTCGAAGAGCAGGAGCCGAGCACTCCGCGCTTTGGCCGCAAGCCGAAACCAGTTGACCCGAAAGAAGAAGAGGAAAAGAAAAAGGCGGCGAAGGAGATTCCAGCGACTGACGCCAAGAAAATCTTCCGCGTCACATTCAACGAAATCACGCCGAAGGCGATTCGCGCCGCGTTCGAACATCCTCGCGCGGTGAACACCAGCCTGGTGGACGCGCAACAAGCCCGCCGCGTGCTGGACCGCATCGTAGGTTACAAAGTATCGCCGCTGCTCTGGGACAAAGTGCGGCGCGGGTTGTCGGCGGGACGCGTGCAGACGGTTGCGCTCCGCTTGATCGTCGAGCGCGAGCAACTCATCCGCGCGTTCGTGCCGCAGGAATACTGGACCATCCACGCGATGCTGGACGCGGGCCAGCCGCCGATTTTTGAGGCGAAGCTCACCAAATATAAAGGTGAGGACATCGAGGTCGGCAATCAAGAAGCGTCTGACAAGGTTCTGGCGGCTCTGAAGAAGGCCAAGTGGCAAGTCGCGGCGGTTACGCAAAAGGAAAAGAGACGCAATCCGCCGCCACCGTTCACAACTTCGAAGCTGCAGCAGGCTTCGTTCAATCGCCTGCGGTTTACGGCGAAACGTACGATGTCCCTCGCGCAGAAACTTTACGAAGGAGTCGAACTCGGTGAAGAAGGTTCCGTCGCGCTCATCACCTACATGCGTACGGATTCCGTGAACGTTTCGAATGACGCGCTCGCGCAAGTCCGCGATTTCATTCCGGAGAAATTTGGTTCCAGTTACCTGCCGGAAAAGCCGAATTTCTACAAATCGAAAAAAGACGCACAGGAAGCGCACGAAGCTGTTCGTCCGACCGAAGTTTCGCGCACGCCGGAAGACGTCCGTAAATATCTGGATGACGATCTTTTCAAGCTCTATCAATTGATTTGGCAGCGCTTCGTTGCGTCGCAAATGCTCCCCGCGATTTTCGATCAAACGACAATTGATATTTCCGCGGGCGATTACACCTTCCGTGCCACGGGCTCGGTGCAGAAATTCGACGGCTACCTGCGCGTTTATCAAACGCAGGCCGCGACTTCCAATCGTGAAGATGATGAAAAAGACGAAGAGGGCGAGGGCAAAGCGCTTCCGCGCGTGACGGAAGGCCAAACCCTGCGTCTTGACGAAATTCGTCCCGAGCAGCATTTCACCGAGCCGCCGCCGCGCTTCAACGACGCGACGCTGGTGAAAGAACTCGAAGAAGACGGCATCGGCCGCCCTTCGACTTACGCGTCCATTATTTCGACGCTCGTCGAGCGCGAATACGTTCGAAAAGAACAAGGGCGTTTTTACCCGACCATGCTTGGTGAGCGTGTCAGCATTCTTCTCGTGAAAAGTTTCGAAGACGTCTTTGACGTCACTTTCACCGCGCGCCTCGAAGAAGAGCTCGACGAAATCGAAGAGGGCAAGCTCCACTGGCGCGAAGCCGTAAAGGAGTTCTGGGAAAAATTCATCGTCGATCTCGACAAGGCCGGCGACGAAATGCTTTCGTACAAGGCCGGAATCGCCACGGGCAAGAAATGTGAGAAGTGCGGCCAGGGAGAATTGCTTGAACGCATCAGCCGCCACGGATTTTTCCTCGGCTGCTCGCGCTATCCGGAGTGTGATTTCATTCAGGATCTCTCACCGGAATTGCCCGAACAAGCAGGCGGCGAAACGAAAGTCGAATACTGCGATAACTGCGGGAAAGAAATGGCGATCAAGCGGGGCCGTTTCGGTGTTTTTCTCGCGTGCACCGGTTATCCGGATTGCAAAACCACGCGGCGCCTTGTGGAAGGCACACGCATTGCGCGCCAGCCAGACGAACCGCTCGATGAAAAGTGTCCAACGTGCGGCGAAGGACTAGTCAAGAAACACGGCCGTTTCGGCGAATTCATCGGCTGCTCGACTTATCCGAAGTGCAAGTACACGCGCCCGATTACGCTCGGTATCAAATGCCCCAAATGCAACGAAGGAGAATTCGTTCGTCGCGGCAGTGTAGGCCGCGGCGGGCGCCCGCGTATTTTCTACGGCTGCTCGCGTTATCCCGATTGCGATTTCACTACGCCGTTCCAGCCGATCGCCGAACCGTGCCCGAAATGCGGCGCACCGTTCATCGTCGAGAAAAAATCCAAGATTGGCTTGGTTCGCGCCTGCATTAAAGAAGGCTGCGATTGGGAAAAGCTCGCGCCGGAAGCGCCTGTCGCGCAGCCGGAAGAAGCCGCACCCGTCGGCGCAAAGCCCTGAACAATTATTTTGTGATTCGTTTTATTTCGTTGTGGGGACTGTGTAGTTCTCATCCGTGTAAACAGCCAGCGGCGTGCCTTGCTTGATCTCCACGTTTTTTCCGTGTTTGATCAAACCAATCGGGCCAAACAAAACCGTTAGTGCCACGGCGGTTCCTTCCTTACCTTCACCTTCGCGGCCTTTGCTCCCACGCAGCTTCAATCGCCCATCGTCCAAAAGCAGGTATTCAAGCCGCATGTTCAGTTCACCCGCGCGTCCTATCATTCCCGCTTTTTTCGAATGAGAGATAGTGCCGACTGCCTTCGCGCCCGCCTTCGCGATGACCACGTCACCCAATTTCAAATCCTGGTCCAATACCAGATTGACCGTGTCGCCCTCTGCCGCTGTTTTTGAAGTCACGTCCTGCGCAAACTTCAACTGAACATCCGACCCTTCTTTGAGCACCAGCTTCTGGACTGGCGCCGCCACAGGTGCCGCATTCGCAACAGTCGTAGCTGGCGCAGTTGTAGTTTCAGCCGGAGAAGGTTGTTGCGCCTGGGCAGCTCTGCACGCACCAAACCCGATCAAAACGGACAAAAGCATGAATTTGGAAAGCATCGTTTCACTCCTGAAGACCCCTCATTCAAGTAGACGGCTGGTTGTACTCCCCCGTTTCACTGCCGCTAGACAAAGAGTACTCCATTTTCTGAAGGCGCTCGCTATAAACGCTGCCATGTGCCTTCCGTGTTACTCCGCAACAATTACAAACGAATACCGGTCGGCTCTTTCACGCTGGAATATACTGCAGATTGAACATTTTGAGAGGCCGTAAGCTGCCGTATGAAGAAGTCCGTCCTGAAATTTCTGGAATATCTTCACTCGGTGAAGAATTCTTCACCTCATACCATTTCCAACTACGGAAAAGATCTTCATCAATTTCTGGCGTACCTCACGCCGCCTGAAGCCGAACCTCCGACACTCGCTTCGATACACCACACGGTCATTCGTGAATTTGTCGGCCATCTTCACGATCAGGGCCTTGAGAAAAGTTCTATTGCAAGAAAGCTGGCGGCGCTCCGTTCTTTTTTCAAATTCTGCGTGCGCGAAGGAATGCTAAAGGAAAATCCTGCGCGTCTTGTCCCCACGCCGAAGCTGCCGAAGCGTATTCCGTCCGTTCTCTCCGCCGAAGAGATGAATGGTTTTCTCAATCAGCTTGCGGGAATGAAGCCGGGTTTGGAATTGCTCGCCGCGAAGAAAAAGTCTCCGGATAAAACCGAACGCAAAACGCCGCGTGGAAACACCGATGAAGAAGGCCTGCTCATCCGCAGGGATCGCGCCATTCTCGAGTTGCTCTATGCGGCGGGTCTTCGTGTCAGCGAACTCACTGGCCTCAATCTCGTGGACATGGATTGCAAGGAGCGTATTCTCCGTGTTCGCGGCAAAGGCAACAAGGAACGAATCGTTCCCTACGGCTCAAAAGCCGAAGAAGCACTCGAAGCCTATTGGCCCGTGCGCGAACAACTCCTCACACAAAATTCCTCCGCGCGGACAAAACGAGGCCCCGCGCCTCATACGGAAGCCGTTTTCTTGAACTATGCCGGGCGCCGCCTAACACAGCGTTCTGTTGGCCGTATCGTCAAGAAATACGTCCGCCTCGTGAACATCAATTGGGATTTGCATCCGCATTCACTTCGACACGCTTTCGCTACCCATCTTCTCGCGGACGGCGCAGACCTTCGCGCTATTCAGGAACTCCTCGGCCACCAGTCGCTGACCACCACGCAAAAATATACGCACGCTTCCATCCGCCAACTCATGGACATTTACGACAAATCTCACCCGCATGCGTGAATCTTGCTCTGTATCCCTTTTGGCTGTCGGCGACATCAAAACCCCGTGAACCAAAATCAAATCCTTATCCTTTTAACCGTTGCCTTCGCGATTGCTCTTGTTCCTTGCGCCGCTTGCGCTCAGGGCAACTACGAAATTCAGGTCTACCCCTACGACACAGTCGAGCCTGGCCACACCATGGTGGAGCTGCATAGCAATTTCACTTTTGAAGGTTCAAAGTCTACGACCGACGGCACCTTCCCGACCAATCATCAGCTTCATGAAACTATCGAGATCACTCATGGCTTCACCGATTGGTTCGAAACCGGCTTTTACATTTTCACTTCCGCCCACAACGGACAAGGATGGGATTACGTCGGCGATCACATTCGACCGCGTGTCCGCATTCCTCCCAAATGGAAATGGCCCGTTGGTCTAAGTCTTTCCAATGAAATCGGCTATCAGCGCGCCAAATATTCCGCGGACACCTGGACGTGGGAGATGCGGCCCATCATCGACAAGCAAATGAACAAGTGGTATTTCTCGTTCAATCCCACCTTCGACAAATCGTTTCACGGCCCCGGCGTCCACCAGGGATTCGTTTTTTCGCCGAATTTCAAATTTAGCTATGACTTCACGAAGAAAATCACCGGTGGTCTCGAGTATTACGGTTCGCTCGGTCCTGCCACGCAATTCGACCCGATTCATCTGCAACAGCAACAAATCGTTCCGGCTATTGATCTGAATTTATCGCCCAAATGGGAAATCAACTTTGGTCTCGGTATCGGGCTCACCGGTGCCACCGACCACCTCATCGCCAAGACCATCATCGGCTACCGCTTCGATTTCTGACGGGACTCCTGAAAACGAAATTCGTGTAACCTCTGATAACCCTTTGCCGATCAGACCGTCTACTTTGTCGGCTGGGAGCACAAACAGGATTCGTTGAGGAGCGCCTCGTGGACTACCATCTCGCACAAATCAATATCGGACGTTTGGTCGCGCCGATTGACGACCCTCGCATTGCTGAATTCGTCGCACAGCTCGACCCTATCAATGCCCTTGCTGAGCAATCGCCCGGTTTCGTTTGGAGGCTTCAATCGACTTCCGGCAATGCAACGGATATCGCCTATAGCGACGATCCGTTCGTCATCGTGAACATGTCCGTCTGGGAATCGCTTGACGCCTTGCGTGACTACGTCTATCGCTCACAGCACACGCGTGTGTTGAAAGACCGCGCCAAATGGTTCGAAAAAATGGATAAGCCGCACTACTGCCTCTGGTGGATTCCAGCCGGCCACATCCCCACTGTCCCCGAAGGCCGAGAGCGTTTGGAGCACTATCAGCTCCATGGCGCCACGCCACACTCGTTTTGGTTTACGAAATTTTTCCCGCAGCCGGAAGGCGATGTAATTTCCGTATAATTTTTCACTCAACCGGGGGCTACCGCCTTGCGCAAAGGCGTCTTCCAAGGTAGAACCAATCCGCACGACTATCTTCAAATTCAGCTCTTCGGAGTAAGTCCAATGTCCCGCCTTCGCCCAACATTACTCATTGCGTTGCTTCTCGCACTCCCATACGCGGCTACCGCCACGGAAAATTCGAGTGCGGCCTGGAACGCGCTCGTTGACGACTTCTTCACCCAGATATTTTTCAAGTTCAGTCCCAGCGGCGCGACGAGTGTCGGCATCCACGATTACGACTCTCAACTTGAGGACTTTTCAAAGGCTGCACGCGAACAGGAGATCGCCGCCGTCACGCAATTCGAAAAGCGTGTTGCCGCATTTCCTGCAAACTCTCTCTCGGAAACCGATGCAGCCGATCGCGAGATGCTCCTCGGCACTCTGCGCAGTTCACTTCTCAGCGATCAAGTGATCCGCCCGTGGCAAAAAGACCCTAACTCCTATCCTGCCGCGGCCACCAATTCCGTTTACGTCATCATGAATCGCCGTTTCGCCCCGCCGGATGATCGCCTCCGCTCCGTCATCGCGCGAGAACTGAAAATCCCTGCAATTTTCGTCGCCGCGCGCGCCAATCTCCAAAATCCTCCCCGCATTTCCACCGAAATTGCCATCGAGCAGCTTCCGGGCATCATCGGTTTTTTCGAAACGGACTTGCCCTCCGGGTTCAAGGATGCCTCCGACCGCGTCAAAGCCGATTTCGCAAAATCAAACGCGACTGTCATCGCTGAACTAAAGAAGTATCAATCGTGGCTCAAGGACGATCTTCTTCCGCGTTCGAAGGGCGACTTTCGCATCGGCGCCGCCACCTTTTCCAAAAAACTTCTCTACGACGAAATGGTGGATACTTCGCTCGACCGCCTGCTCGAAATAGGTACCGCTGATCTTCATAAGAACCAAGCTGAGTTCGCCCGCATCGCAAAACTCGTCGATCCAGAAAAATCTCCAACAGATGTTCTCGCCATGCTCGCCATACGTCATCCCGCCCCGGGCGAGCTCTTGCAAACTTTCACCAACACGTTCGGCGGCCTCATAGCGTTTATCCAGTCGCATCAGATCATCACGATTCCCAGCGACATTCGTCCGACCCTCCAGGAAACTCCCCCTTTTGAACGCGCCACCACGACCGCATCAATGGACACGCCCGGCCCGTTCGAAACTCATGCTGCAGAAGCTTATTTCAACGTCACCTTGCCCGGTCCAAACGATTCGCCGGAAGAAATCGCCGGCCTCATGGCCGGTTTTAACGTTGGCACCATCATCAGCACAGCCGTTCACGAAACTTATCCCGGCCACTATGTTCAGTTTCTCTGGGCGCCACGCGCCCCTACAAAACTCCGCAAGATTCTTGGAGCAAACACCAACGCCGAAGGCTGGGCGCACTATTGCGAACAGATGATGCTCGATGAAGGCTACGCCCAGCCGGGCGTCGGCGCTAAGGACGAAACTGAATCGCGTCTGATACGCCTTGGCCAGCTTCAGGACGCACTTTTGCGTGACGCGCGCTTTGTCGTCGGTATCCAGATGCACCGCGGCGTAATGACGTTCGATCAAGCAAAGGAATTCTTCGTCAAGGAAGGTTATCAATCGCCGAAGATTGCGGAGATCGAAACAAAGCGCGGCACCACGGACCCAACTTATCTCTACTATACGCTCGGCAAACTCGAAATCCTGAAGCTTCGCGAGGATTACCGCAAGAAACTAGGCAGCGACTTTTCGTTGCTCAAATTTCACGATGCGTTCATGAGTCAGGGCTTCCCGCCCATTCAAATTGTCAGAAAGGCATTGCTCGGTGATTCTTCGCCCGTCTTGTAAGAACGCGCAACTTTAGAACATTCTCGAAAGCAATCCGGCAACTACACCAAGTGCCGCCACCGTTCCATAAGTGGCCACGCCGACACGCCACGAAATTGTCTTACCAAGCACTGAAGCCGAAAAAACACTGATAATTCCCAGCGTGCAAAGAATCGTCACCACATAGGGCAGCGGCACACCGTGCGAGTACGCGATGTACGCGATCGCCACGTCAAACGCCATCGGCACCGGCAAAAATGCGCTCGCCAGCGCCACCAAAATAATTCCGCCGACCGTGACCTGAGCCACGAGCGCCTGTTGTGGCAGCAACTCAATTGCCAGAGCGCCAAGCACAGCGGCCAAAATCATCAACGGGAACGCCACGCGAAACACGTACCAGAAACTTTTCGTATACGATTTCAAAACTCCAACAACCGCCTGCCCCCAAGTCTCCGAAGCTGGAATTTCGATGGGGCAAACATAGCCTTCCGCCGATTCGTTTTTCTTGGATGCCATCAGCGGCGCAAACACAAAAATCAGAAACGCTACCGTCGCAATTTTCAGCATGGCAACCGGCAGAGGAAACAACGCGAATGTCATCGCCAGCACCACCACATTCAGCGCCGGTGAAGCAAACATCGCCGCCAACACTGATTCCGTGCTCATCCCCGACGCGTACAAACCGCGCGCAATGGGCGCTACGCAGTTCGTGCAGACCGCCATCGGCGTTCCAGCCACCGCTCCTAGCAAAGCATTCAAATAGCGCGACTTCGTTCTCCTCGTTTTCACCATCGCCAGAAACGTCAGCGCCGCCGGCCCAAACAAAAACGAAAACGTCATGCCGATCCGGTTCGCGTCCAGCCAGTTCACAGTCGTCCGGTAAACGCGCGTTGTCAGCGGCATCGTCCGGTCAACCGCGTACACAGTCCCGAACGTCAGCGCGCCTTTGGCGCTGACCTTTTGTCCCGCGTCATACCGCTTCATCAGCGCGGGATAGCGCGAATCCACCCAGAAGATCCCGCCAATCACCATCATCAATAGAATCGCGAGCATCTTGCTTCGCCACGTCCCGGCATTTGCCGACGCCAAACCAATATTCATTGCAGAAGCTTGTGTGGACACGGGAACCCCTTTCGAAACGTGAAAGAATTAAGTAGGGAACTAAAGATTGTGCGGAACTATATAGACCCACGTCAGAAGCCGGAATAATGCGAAAGTATTAGGCAGGTCTTGTCCAAAATGCCAAAACGCGGCCATAAACCTGCGTTGACGCTTTTGCCGAAAACCCCGTATAATTGTGGTTTGTCTTTAGCTCCTGGAGGATCGATGTACGCCGTTATCAAGACCGGAGGAAAGCAGTATCGCGTCGCACCGGGCGACACCATTCGCATTGAGCGGGTGGATGGAAAAGTGGGCGAAAAGGTGACCTTCGGGTCGGTTCTCTCCGTGCACGGAGATGACAAGAAGCTTTTGACCGGCTCCGACGCCGCCAAGGCCACCGTTTCGGGCAAGATCGTCGAACAGGGCCGCGCCAAAAAGCTCACGGTTCTCAAGTTCAAAAAGACCAATCAGTACAAGATTCAGCGTGGCCACCGGCAGAATTACACTGCCGTCGAGGTCAGCGACATCAAGCTGTAAATTTTTGAAATAGGTTCTGTAGTGGCCGATCTTCAGATCGGCTCCCTGCAAAATATCTCGAAGGATAAATGTCATGGCACATAAGAAGGGCGGCGGCTCCTCAACAAACGGCCGCGATTCACACGGTCAGAGGCTTGGCGTAAAGCGTTTCGGCGGTCAGCTCGTCAACGCGGGCACGATCATCGTTCGTCAGCGCGGCACGAAGCACCAGGCCGGCGAAAATGTCGGGCAGGGCAAAGACGATACGTTGTTCGCGCTCGTCACCGGCCACGTTAAGTTCGAAGACAAGGGCCGTCGCGGGCGATTCATCAGCGTCATCCCTGCTGTGAGCTAAGTCCATGTAGTGGCCGATCTTCAGATCGGCCCTCGAGCGCTTCCGCGGTCTCTGCCCCGGCAGAGACCGCTTTTTGTTGTCACCCACTCTGAGTATTGTCATCCTGAGGCTATCCGGAGAGGATAGCCGAAGGACCTCAGCGTAAACTTCAAGGCAAAGTTTCAAGCGCGAAGCAAAGGGATTCATGTTCGTTGACGAAGCAAAAATCCTGGTAAAGGCCGGCGACGGCGGCAACGGCTGTGTCGCGTTTCGCCGCGAAAAATACGTTCCGCGCGGCGGTCCCAGCGGCGGCGACGGCGGCAGCGGCGGCAGCATTTATCTCGAAGCCAATCCAAACGACAACACGCTTCTACGTTATCGCTACAATCGCGAATTCAAAGCCGATCGCGGCCGCCACGGTGAAGGTTCGAATTGTACCGGCCATTCCGGCGCAGACATGATTCTGCAAGTTCCCATCGGTACGATGGTCTATGACGGCGAAACCAGCGAAACTCTTGCCGATTTAGCGACGCCCGGCCAGCGCGTTCTCGTCGCGCACGGTGGCCGTGGCGGACGCGGCAATCAACATTTCGCCAAGCCCTGGCATCAGGCTCCGCGCGAACACGAAGACGGCAATCCCGGCGAAGAGCGGCAGCTCCGCCTCGAATTGAAACTTCTCGCCGATGTCGGTCTTGTCGGTTTTCCGAATGCTGGTAAATCCACGCTCATTTCTGTGATTTCCGCCGCGCGGCCCAAAATTGCGAACTATCCCTTCACCACGCTCGAGCCCAATCTCGGCGTTGTCAACGCCGACGGCGGCACCGGCGGCCACGGCACCGAACTCGGCCGCACGTTCGTTGTCGCGGACCTTCCCGGACTCATTGAAGGCGCCCACGAAGGCGCCGGCCTCGGCATTCGCTTCCTAAAACACGTCGAGCGCACTCGCTTGCTCGTTCATCTCATCGACACCAGCGACGCTACCGACGCCGATCCAATTCACTCCTTCGAAGTCATCACCGGCGAACTAAAAGCCTTCAGCGAATCTCTGGCCGAAAAACCAATGATTGTCGTCGCGTCAAAACTTGACGCCACCACCGACCAAACTCGCGTCAATGAACTCCGCACTTTTTGCGAAAAGAAAAAGCTCCCGTTCTATTCCATCTCCGCCGCCACCGGAGATGGCGTCAAGGAACTCGTCCGCGCCATCGCTGACGCTCTCGACAAAATCCCCAAGTCCACGGCTCCTCATCCCGACGCTTCGGATGATCCTCAGGCAGCCGCTACTTCTTTTTCCCCGTGAGCGAAGGGCAGATTGATGGACCAATCAGAAACGGAAATTTACTTCACCGATGGAACCGCTAAGACACCAGAAATCAGCCGATCCAGTTCGCGCCGTGTCAGCAAACCAGCGGCAATAATTAGGGTCAAATGCACCGGTACGGCAACGTAAGCGTAGAAAGCGTCTTGAGGATGTCGGATTGCCCCGGCAAGATAGAGCCCGAGATCAAAGGAAAAGCATCCGATAAGGAATATAAACGTAAGTAGTTTGCCCCGACTGCCGAGCGTCCTTTTTTCGCCCTGATCCATCGTGACCCTCCGAGAATTTCGATAGCGACTCTAGCGTTCGCATTCTCTCACTTTCGTGAGAAAATACACTTACACGTACACGGTTTCCGGAGCCTCATTGACCACCGCCCAAGCGCACCGCACCGCCGCAAGACAACATCCTCGCCGTATCGCGCTTTTTGGCGGCTCCTTCGACCCGATTCACAACGGCCATCTCGCCGTCGCTCGCGCCGCCGACCGCCGCTTCAATTTTGACGAGATTCATTTCATCCCGGCCAGCCGTCCGCCGCATAAACTCAAGCAGCACCTCGCGCCGTTTCCGCACCGGTTCGCCATGGTCTCGCTCGCCTGCTCGGAGCATCCGCATTTCGTCCCGTCGCTCGCCGAAGCCGGTGAAGATTTTTCCGGCACGCAGCTTCACTATTCCGTGGACACCGTCCGCTACTTCCGCCACGCCTGCCACGGTGACCGCATCTTCTTTATGATCGGTGCGGACGCCTTCCTCGACATTCCCATGTGGAAGGAATATGAAACGCTTCTCGGCCTCTGCGATTTCATCATCGCCAACCGCCCGGGCATTCGCACCGAAGCTCTCAAACTCGTCATCCCGCCCGATCTAATGGCCAATCCCAACGTCAAGCGCGAAGACGACCCCGTCCCCGCCTCACAACTCGTCGCGCATCTCCGCAAAACTTCCGTCTATCTCCTCGAATCGGTTTCCAGCGACATCTCCGCCACGGAAACCCGCAAACGCGCCCATCGCGGCCAATCCATTCATGGGCTTGTTTCCGCGCGCGTCGAGGAATACATTCTTAAACAGGGACTTTACAGGTAGACGAACAGGTGACCCGGCACGAACAAGTGAACGAACCACAGTTGAACTTCGAAACCCTACCCCACGTAGTGCGCCTCGCCGTCGAGGCTGCGCAAAACAAGAAAGCTTCCGCCATTACCGTTCTGGATCTTTCAGGTCTCGGCACGTTCACGGAATATTTCGTGATCTGCACCGGCTTCAGCACGCCGCAAGTGCAAGCCATCTGCACGGAAGTGGAAGAAGTGCTCTACAAGGAATTGAAACGCGAGCCGGAGCATCGCGAAGGCCAGCGCTCCACCGATTGGGCGTTGCTCGATTTCGGCGGTTTCCTCGTTCACGTTTTCTCCGAACAAGCTCGCCGCTTCTACGATCTCGAACGTCTCTGGCGCACCGTCCCAAAGCTCGAAATCCCCGATCTGCCCGACAACGCCTTTTCCAACACCCGCAGCGAAGCCAGCTAGTTGGCCTTCTTGCGAATTTGGTCTTGTCGTTGTTGATTCCTGAAAATTTCCACCAATTAACGAGACGAGCGCATGATATATCCGCACCGGGGCGCTTGTGTTCCCGCATTCTTGCAGTCACATCCGTCCCCTCATAAATCCTTGTGGAGTCTCTCTATGCCGGCCACTCTCACCGTTAATCGCAACTCGACCGATGACGTTCAGCAACGCGAAATCATCGTCAAACTCGATGGCGAACAAATCGCCGAGCTGACCTATGGTCAAACCGTATCGAAGGAAATCCTTGCCGGCCGGCATACTCTCTTCGTGGATAACACCTGGAACAACAAAACACTCGAATTCACTGCCGCCGAAAACGAAAAAATAGTCTTTCTCGCCAAAAACCGCTCCGGCAGCTTCTCCCAATTCCTCCTCATGATCTTCGGCGCAGGCCCAATCTACGTCTCTGTGGAACGCCAGTAACCACCAGCCAACCGCCCCGCTGACCTCAAAATTCTCCTCAAAAAGTCCTTGACAGCTTATACTGTGTGTAATACAGTGTGTGTCGTACACCATATGACGCACAGCTCGCCCAACAACGACCTCTTCGAAAACCTCCGCCTCGAGCTCCGCCGCGGCTCACTCGTCTTGGCCGTCCTCGCCGCTCTCCGCAAAGAGCAATACGGCTACACCCTCCGCAAAGCCCTTGCGGACCTCGGCATGGCCATTGACGAGGGCACGCTCTACCCGCTCCTTCGGCGCCTCGAATCCCAAGGCCTTCTCCTCAGCGAATGGCGCGAAGAGGAAAAGCGCAACAAGCGCTTTTACAAGCTTTCTCCTGTCGGCGAACAAGTCCTCGGTCAGCTACTCGCCGAGTGGAAGTCCATCGATTCATCTCTGACGGAAATCGTGAAAGGGTGATGCCATGCAGCCTCTCGATCGCTATCTAAACAATCTGTCGAAACTTCTTCCCGTCGCACAGCGGGAAGACATTCTCCGCGAACTCTCCGAAGACGTACGCTCGGAAATGGAAGACAAGCAAGCCGGACTCGGCCGTACGCTCACCGAAGAGGAGCAGTACGAAATCCTCAAGCGCCGCGGCAATCCTCTCCAGGTCGCCGCTGGCTACACCAGCAACAAGGGCACCTTTGCCTTCGGCCCCCAGTGGATTGGCCCGGTCCTCTTTCCGTTTTACGTCCGCGTGCTCACTTTCAATCTAGGCCTCACGTTTCTCATTCTCGGCGGAATTTTCGCCGCGCTGTCGCTCTCCGGCCAGCCCATCAGCTTTTCCTATATCGTTTCCAATGCGCTGCTTCAGCTTTTCATCCAGTTGACCGCCGTCACCGCCGTCTTCTCGCTCGTCGAAAAACACCTCAGCCGTCATCCCGATCATTGGAATCGGCAAGCCGTCAATATTGAAGTGGAAAAGGAAGTGGAGCGAATCCTGCGCGACATCCCCAAGAAAATTCGCGAAGTCTCCCGCTTTGAGTCGCTTTCCATCCTGGTTGCATCCACTGTCGGGCTCATGTGGATGCAGGCGCTCTGGACCCACCCGTTTTTTGTCTTCGGCCCGGCCGCTTCGCTGATTCAGTTCGGCCCCATTTGGCATCGCATTTATATGCCGACCGTCGCGATCATTCTTGCCTCCATGCTGCGGGCAGCCATCAATCTGGCTCGGCCGGATTGGGTTCTCTTTCGCAATGTCGCTGCTCTGGTCTTTGAAGCTGCTAGCTTGGCCATCATTTACGTTCTCATGTTTTCTGGATCTTGGGTCGTGCCCGTGCCCACTGCAAATTCCGCCAGCGCGCCCCACATCGCCCAAGTCGTAAACCAATGGATGCCCTACGGCTTCTGGGCTGCTGCAGTCATCTCTATCTTCCAAATCATCAAAAACCTCATCACCCTCTACAAAAACTGGCGCTGGGGCTCTTCCGCCTCTTCGAATCAATAGGAGTTCTGCCATGAATCTACTTCACGCTCTCGTTTCCACCTTCATCGAAAACTACTCCGCCACCTTCTCTGCCTGCTTCCGCTTCGGCATTTTTCTCTCCTTCGCCACGGCCTCGCTTTGTTTCACAAGCCTCGTCCGCCCTTTTTTCCACCGCCTCCGCGGCTAAGAATCCGCTATTCCGGCAAGAGTTGCACCGTTTCTGTTTAGCGTGCGGCCTCCGCGCGGTCACGGGGCTTTCTTGACTAAAGCCTGATATGGATATAACAATTAGATGAGATGACCATACGAGCCTATGAGGCGAATCCACGTTGGTTCATGCTCACCTTCACTCTGCCCGGTAAAAGAGCGAGCCTGCGCGTGGGAGTTTGGCGAAAACTTCAGCGTTATGGTTCCGTCCCGCTCGGCAACTCCGGTTATCTTCTTCCTAACAATCCGTCCAATCGCGAACGGTTTGAGTGGCTGGCGCAAACAATACGCAAGAGCGGTGGAGAAGCCTCCGTCGTGAGTGTCCATTCGATCGACAATCTTTCCACTCCGCAACTAGTCGCGCGATTTTCCGAGGCGCGAGCTCATGACTACCAGGAGCTCATCCGAGAAGTGCAAAAGTTCTCTTCCGTCGCTCCGCACAAACGCTCGGCGGGAAGAATCAGCCGCATGAGAACGCGGTTTCGGGAAATCGTGGAAATCGATTTTTTCAAAAGTCCTCTGCAAAAGCGCGTCGAAGAACTGTTAGCCCAAGCAGTGGCCTCGCCCGCGGTTGCGGAAAAATCACCGGAGGTCAATCCAAGAGATTACCTGGGAAGGCTATGGGTCACCCGGCCACGACCCGGGATCGATCGCTCCGCCTCGGCGTGGCTGATCCGGTATTTCATCGACAAAAAAGCGCGCTTCATATTCGCCCAGGAGGCAGACGTTTCACGCGATGCCGTTCCGTTCGATATGTTTCAGGGCGGCGGTTTCGGTCATCGCGGAGAGGACTGCACGTTCGAGACACTGCGTAAGGAATTTCACATTCGCGATGCAAGAGTCATCGCGATTGGCGAGATGGTTCACGATGCGGATTTGAACGATGGAAAATTTGGCCGCAAGGAAGCCTTCGGCGTGGACGAAGTTCTGAAAGGCTGGGCACGACTGGGCACGCCGGATCGGGAGCTTCTTGAGCGCGGCATGGAAATGATCGAAGGGTTATATCGCTCCGCGTCATGAGCGGCCGAATGCGAAGAAATAATTCGAAGAGCTCTCAGCTGCAACGAAACGAAAGGATAAGTTCCATGAAATTTATTTCGAAAACCGCACTGATTGTCAGTCTGGTGTTTACCAACTTAGCCGGATTCTCCGCTGGAACTTTCGCGCAGGATGTGCCAGCCGACTACCAGGAGGTATTGAAGTCGCTCGACCGCAAAGGCGACTTCAAAGCCGGAGTGTTGAAAGTAAATATTCCGCGCAACGATTTGAAGATGGCCATCCAGGGTTTTTCCACGCCGACGCCATTCGGTTTCGGCGGCTGGATCGCGCTGACCAAAGCAACGGACGGGTCCGACGTAATGATGGGCGACCTGGTATTGCTTCAGGAAGAAGTAAATCCCGTCCTTTCCGCGCTGCTCGACAACGGAATTGATGTCACTGCGCTGCACAACCATTTCTTTTGGGACGATCCGCACGTCTACTTCATGCACGTTCACGGAATGGGGAAAGCAAGCGACCTCGCACGGCGCGTGAAACCTGGCCTCGATTTGATTGGGCAAGTGAAACCAGAAGCAGTCGTTCCTGCGAACAGCGGCGGCACACCGCTCGATACCGCCAAGCTCGCTAAAATCGCCGGACACGAAGGCGAGCAGACAGGACCCGTTTACAAAATCACTGTTGGACGCGATGACCTCGGAATGAAGGAACATGGAGCGGTGATCAATGCCCGCATGGGATTGAATACCTGGGCTGCGTTTGTCGGTACGCAAGAAGATGCCGCGATTGTCGGCGATGTCGCAATGCTCGAAGACGAAGTGACACCGGTTCTGAAAGCCCTTCGCAAGAATGGTTTGGACGTGGTTGCCATTCATCACCACATGACTGGAGACCGGCCCGTCGTCATCTTCCTTCATTATTGGGGCAGAGGACCTGCCGAAAAACTCGCCGCCGGATTTAAAGCGGCTCTCGATGAGCTAGGCAAAGGCGGCGGTAACGCTTCACACTCGATGGGACAATAAGTAGCGACTTGCCGCAGACTGTCACCGAACAACTATGTCCAAATTGATCCCAAGTGTGCTCAGGAATCTGTCGCGTGATGGATGGCTTCTGTTTATCACCCGGTTTGCGCGTTTATTCGCTTACGGTTCGCTCTCCGTCATTCTGGTTTTCTATCTGGTTGGTCTCGGACTCTCGGAGTCCCAAGTCGGCCTCGTTCTTACGCTGACCCTCGCCGGCGATGTCATAGTTTCGCTTTACCTCACAACTAGAGCGGACCGTATCGGGCGCCGGCGCATGTTGATCGTCGGCGCAATTCTCATGGCGGCTGCAGGCTTGGCTTTCGCGCTTTCCAGCAACCTGTTCTTTCTGGTCATTGCCGGCACCATCGGCGTCATAAGTCCAAGCGGCAATGAAGTTGGCCCGTTTCTCTCCATCGAACAAGCTGCGCTCTCTCATATTGTCCCGGCCACAAATCGCACGGAAGTTTTTGCCTGGTACACGCTCGCCGGTTCACTGGCAACCGCTCTTGGCGCGCTCTGTGGCGGTGGTTTAGTGCAGGTACTGGAACACACATCGATAACGCACCTGCAAAGCTACCGCGCCGTAGTGTTTTTATACGCCGCCCTGGGAGCCGCGCTGGCGCTTCTGTTTCTGCGTCTCTCGACCTCCGTGGAAGTGAGCACCGCCTCAAACGGTCCCACCCCTTCTTCAAGCCTTGCAAGTATTTTCGGAATTGCCCGCTCGCGAAGCGTCGTCTTGAAGTTATCTGGTCTCTTCGCTCTCGATTCGTTTGCCGGCGGATTCGTCGTGCAAAGTTTTGCCGCCTACTGGTTCTATCTGCGCTTCGGAGTTCAACCTGCCGCACTCGGCGCTATTTTCTTCTGGGCGAATGTTTTTGCGGGTATCTCCGCTCTTCTCGCTACCCGGCTGGCGGCACGCATCGGCCTCATCCGCACAATGGTCGTTACGCATCTCCCTTCGAACATTCTTCTCATCCTCGTGCCACTGATGCCCAATCTTCCGCTCGCCGTGTTGATGCTTCTTCTCCGTTTCAGCATCAGCCAGATGGACGTTCCCACAAGGCAGTCCTACACCATGGCCGTCGTCCCGCCGGAAGAGCGCTCGGCCGCCGGCGGATTCACCGGAGTCGCGCGCACCACAGGAGCAGCCATCAGTCCACTCCTCGCCGGATTTCTATTTGCTAGCCCTTCCTTGATCAGCGCGCCATTCTTCATCGCCGGAACGCTGAAAATCATCTACGACATTCTTCTCTACTATTCGTTTCAAAAAGTACGCCCGCCCGAAGAGCCATAGTTGACTCACTGCACATGTTCGATTCCTATTAGCGCGTTTTGATCGAATCGCCGCCCTCAATTCACCGGCAGCAACGATTCGCGTACAATCGGCTTCCCCTCCAAAAAAATCGTCTCAATCGAGTCGTACGCCTCTATCGTTTTTAGTGTGTCCGCTCGCAACAACAGCAAGTTCGCCCGTTTTCCCACTTCAGTCGTCCATGGCGCCAAGCCGCCAATGAAATGGTGTTATTCGCGCGTTCGCTAGTTCGTCATGAACGTCTATGAACTCATCGCTCACATGATCTTCGCTGTTTACCGCACCTTCCGACATTTGCAGGCACACTCTTCGGCTGGAGCGATTTGTCTGTTAGTCCGCCTCCAAGACATGATAAGTCTGCGCTACCTGGGATCGGCTAGTGCGCACTTTGGTCGAGTCACAGACCAACCGGAAACTGACCCACTACCGGATTTTGTGATGGCTTGAGCGGGTGCCGCTTTGCGTGCATGCTATGGGCTCAAATCTCCGGAGGCTCCATGTCCAAAAAATCGATTCTCATGCTCATCGGCGATTACGTCGAAGATTACGAAGTGATGGTGCCGTTTGAAGCGCTTCAAATGGTCGGCCACACCGTCCACGCGGTTTGTCCCGGTAAGAAATCCGGCGAGTTCGTCCCTACGTGTATCCACGATTTCGAGGGCGATCAGACCTACACCGAAAAGCGCGGCCACAATTTCGCGTTGAACGCCGACTTCGATCATCTCAAGCCGGAAGACTACGACGCTCTGCTGATCCCCGGAGGCCGCTCGCCCGAATATCTTCGCCTCAACCCCAGAGTCATCGAGATCGTCCACCATTTCACGAAGTCCAACAAACCTATCGCCGCCATCTGCCACGCGCCTCAACTTCTCGCCGCTGCCGGAGTCTTGCAGGGAAAAAAATGCAGCGCCTATCCCGCCACCGGTCCCGATGTAACTCTAGCCGGAGGCGAATACGTCAGCGTCCCCATGACCGAAGCCGTAGTCGACGGAAACCTAGTCACCGGCCCCGCCTGGCCCGCACTCCACTCCTGGCTAGCCAAATTCCTAACAGTCCTCGGCACAAAAATCCAACCCTGATCACATCCGCCGAGGACAAAGTAGCCAGGAAGTGAGTAACCGGAACTAAGCTCTAACGGGTTTCTTTCTTTTTTAATTCTAGCAAGGCCTCCACTGCCCGCCAGAGATCGAGCCTTTCGTCCAACGGTTCGGGAATTGCATGCAGTTCAAGATAGCGATTCAGGATGGCTCTCTCCGCCAAAGCGATGGCGGTTGGTAAGTGAATCTGGTCTTTCTCTATCAGAGCCTTGGCGTAGGGTAGGTGCCAGTTCTGAGGTACGAAACAGTTGGTCTCCTTGACCGCTGTACTTTCATTTTTGTTCTCCGTCATCAAAGGGGTTGCTGGATATGATTCTTCGGTTATCCGTGGCTTATCGTTGTGAATTTCACGCCGTGGCACGTTTTCAATATCGGGGGGCATGGTCGTCTCCGCCAAAGCAAATACCATGCACACTGTATTCCGTATGTCCTGTATTGAACATATAGTGCCGCGATGCCGCGCAGTTTAGTTTGGCTTGAGAGCCAGAATTTCCAGGGTTTTGGTTGCTCTAAGTGTGACTGGAAGTTTAACTCTTCTGGTCCGCTCGCGGACGGTTCGATGGAAGAAATGAAAAGGAAATACGAAGCTGAACGTGACAAAGAGTTTGCCGCCCACACTTGCATCAAACGCCCCCCGATCAAATGACCAAGTGGATTTTGTTAAGTGTCCGAAATAAGACATACGGAATACGGTGTGCGTGGTATTCCCTTAGCGTAGATCGCCCAGCAAGCTTAGACCGGAATAGGTGTGTAGAAACTATGAGCACTTCGTTTGCTGGCGGTTCCACGAATTCCTTCACGAGTAACTTCTCCGGAGTCGTATTGTCCTCCAACGCGGAAATTCGCCGATTAAGAGAGCTGGCGAGACCGCTGATTCAGGAAGACGATGCAACGCTGGACCCGGAGTTTTTTCTCGCCTCGATGACCAAAGGGTGGCGACCCAGAGTCGTCGCCGTATACAGTGCGGGTGCCATTGTCGGAATCATGTATACAAAAGAAAGAGTCATCTCCGGAATTCCTACCGGAATTGTATATGCCGACGGAAGTCTCGGCGGCATGCTGCTCTCGAATCCCGTGCATCAACAGAATGTGTTCCGCGTTGCAACGGAGCTGTTGCTTGCGTCCCCACGGATACGCGGTGCGCGGCTAAGAATCCCGAAATTTAGCGGCGAATTTGACACCATCAGGCAGTTGATCGCTTCCAGGTCTGTGGATGGCCAGTGTTCGCCCATTGAACACAATGATTCCCCCCTCTGGAAATATCACGCCCATTTGCAATTGACGGATACCTACGAGCAATTTCTCGAGGGCCTGGGTAGCACAACGCGGCATAATTTTCGCTATTATCGACGGCGTTTCGAGGCATCCGGGCACACGTTTATAGAGCAGCTGTCGATGGACGAATTACGTTCTGTGGCACTCGAGCTACGCCCCAAATCCAAATTTGTCGCACAATTGCATCCGACGGACTTTGAAAGATCTTTGGACATGGTGGCTGCCACACGCCGGCCGCTTGCTATCGGCCTGAAGCATCGCGACGGAAAATGGCTGAGTGTCCTCGGAGGATGGTATAGGCCCGGTGGGGCTGTGTTGCGCTTCCAATGCAATCACGATTGCGACTTCGACGGCGATTCGCTCTCCACTGTGCTGCGTGCCTATCTGATCGAGCATCTTATCCATCAGGGGTTGAAGGAACTGGTGATCTGGGGTGACACGGGGCCGCCACTGTCTCGCTATGTGTCCTACCTTCCCACGATTGGCGTGCGTCTGGATGTACCGTCAATCGCGTGGCGGCTAGCCCGTTTGTGTATGTCCAAGGTGGGACCGCGCCTCCCCAGGCGGCTAGCCTCTGCCGTGCGATGGGTAAGCTGATCGGCAACACCCAGCCCCACGAGAAGCCGACGCCATAAAGCTCCCAAGAGTTCTTCCCGTAGTTGACGAGGGTTGCAAAGATCCGAATCTGCTGCCAGGTGCCGCACCCTTCGGGCTTAAGGCGCGCCTTTTGTGCGTCTTTTGCATCCCGGTCGTTGTTACCGGGGCGCTCCAGAAGACTCTGCGGAGGTGCGGGTTTTGACTTTTTCCGTTCTTGGCTTTAGAAAGCCAATCCGAATCAATCCCTTCTCGCCTTTCTCATCATCGACCCCTCAACCTGTCATCCCGAACGAACGTGAGGGATCTCAGCGTGATCGCTCCTCGCCTCAATCGATGAGACTCACCACGAATTCAACCTCGCGGGTTTTGAATTTTTCTTTGCCCGTAATTCAAAAAGTTTTAAGACTCTTTGCGAGGACCGCCCAAATGTCCACTCTGGGGCCGAATCTTGTATTTCAAGAGACGGTCAATGGAGCCCGCCGCTTTGAGCTGCTCGAAGCTCCATTCCAGAAGGACTTCGCCGGCATTGCCAAGCTTGCGCTTTTCACGAGCGGCAAATTCTTCAAGGTCCGCGCGCAAAGCCTGACGGACCCGCAAGCCGACTTGTACTTTCCATTCGCCCATTGGCTACCTTCCTATGCACGCGGCAAGTGCGCCGCAAGCTGTGCGTGCATTGCATTTCGATGGGGAGTGGAATCTCGTAGGGGCACGATATATCGTGCCCGCTCTTATCACGGGCGAACGCTCAGAACGTCGGATATCAAAACGGGAATAATCAACGAACCGATACTGCGCGGGTTGCGTGGAAAATAGGAACCCGCTACCGTTTGTGGCAGCCATGGTTGCACCTCTCGTGTGCGACTTTGGTCAGGGGCGCGTTGGTGTTACAAGCACCTGCGCGTCCCGTTTCGACGTACTCAAAAATGGCGCTACGAATTTGAATGCCTATGCAAATAGCGCCATTCGCACGGGCATTATGACGGCGTACAGTATTCGTGTCAATGCCAAAAGTTGGCGAATGCGGGTCGTTCCCTCTAAGATAAGGCCATGAAACGCGATCTTATTTCCAAAGTCATGCGCGAGATGGGTAGAAAAGGCGGAAAAGCTGCTAAAGGCAAGGGCGCAAAAGCCCGCATGGCAGCCCTAACACCACAGCAGAGGAAAGAGCTTGCTAGCAAGGCAGCGCGCGCACGATGGGCAAAAGGGAAAGGCAAGCGATCCAAAAGCTAGCGGAAAACAGCCCTACCCTTGCGCAACCCAAAATCACAAGGATGAGCCACCCAAGAAGTCTGAAGGGATCTAGGCGCGCCACTCCCAAGGAAATCCACATGAAATGGCCATCTTGGTTTCCGATAGGACAACACGAACGATTGAACATCGTTCTGACATCTGCAATCGCATTGCTCACGGCCGGAAATGTCGTGATTGCTTATTGGTATTCCTCGATTACGAAGCACGCTGCTGAAAGCAATGGGCGCCAAGTTGATAAATTGATTTACGCTGCCAACATCCAAGCTCAAGCGGCCAGAGATTTTGCCAATGCTGCAAGCAGTCAAGCGGAAGAAATGAAGACTCTCTCTATTCAAGCTATCGAACAAGCCAAGGCTACCAATAATCTCGCCATTGAGGCTAAGCGGTCTGCAGATTACGCTAGGCAAAGCCTTTCTGATACCCAAGCCGCTTTGCATTTGGAAGAGAGTCCTTGGATTGGTATTGCTGAAATCAAGCCTAATGATTTCCCCGATGGGAGCGAAACATTGGTTGTCGTATTCAAAAACTACGGCAAGTCTCCAGGGTTTGGTGCCCACGGCTACTTTGAAACACAATTCATAAGTCCCGGAGTGCACACTGATTGGACATTCACAGAGAGTCGTGCCAGGGGCACAGCCGATTTCTTCCCTGACCAAATTAATTCCATCCCCTTGAATGTGCGCCTTTCGCCTGTGACTGTAGCCCAATTCAAGAGCGGACAAGTGTGGCTCAATCTGCGAATAGGCCTGTGGTACAGGGACTATTGGAATGTTCCCCGCATGATTAAGTTCTGCCAATTTTTCGATTCGAGAAGCCAACAATGGGTAGCTAGGAAACCAGAACGCTGCGAAGACTAACGCGAGCGGCTTTGCGCCGGGTGCCGCACCCTTCGGGGTTAAGGGTGCGGGTTTTGATTTTCATTCTTAACTCTGGCCACTTATTTCTTCCTTGATCATCTCCATCCAAAGCTTCAGCGTCAGATCCTCGCGTTCCCGATTTCCCAATTGCCATCGAAGCTCTTGCTGGTAGCGCTCCTCAAGAACCTTTAGGTCCAAAGGCACAGACCGAGCTAAATGCTTCACGTCGTCACGATCCCTTTGGATATTTCGCTCGAGCTTCGAAAGCGCGAGGTCATAAGCGTCCAATGCGCACAAACGCAGATGCTTGTACGTTCCAGGAAACATTTCCCTGAGCCGCTCTTCATATCCATCCGGCACTTTGGCCACGCCCACATGATCCAGATAAACCTTGTATTTCTTGTGCAACGGACCGCCTTGTTTCCCCAGTTCCAGGAGCGGCGCAACTTGCTCCCGCGGAGCGATGACCAGCACATCCAGATCAGCGGTCTCGCGGGAAAAACCGTATTCCATGCTCACAACAAATCCACCCATGCAGTCCAGACGAGTTTCCGCGGTCGCTTTCTCGTCGAGTTCCGCCAAAAAAGAACGCCACGGCTCAGGTATGTCTCTAAGCTTGCGCATGGGGAAGATTTTCCGCCTTCATATCCGTCAACAAATTCCAATGTGCTGCTTCCGCTGTTCGGTTCCGTCGCAGCCACTCTTTCTCCACTTCCGTCAGCGAATCGTGGCAGAGCGTGTCTTCTCTCGCCAGACGTGACCGATCCAGTACAGCTACATATTCCTTTAGCTTGTGAAACTGTCCCGTGTCGGCCGACATTGCACTCAGCTCGCTGGCTAATGTCGTAACAAATCCCAGCCTATTCTGCCTGTCCGACACCTTCGCCTTCAGTACCAGCCAGTCCCAATCCATATCCACATAGCGAAGAACCAGCCACGGCAGCCCTTCCACAACTCGCGTATCCAGGTCCAATTCATTGAGCGCACTGTCCAGCACTTCCGCCGGATTGTGTCTCGCCCTTCCCCGGAGATGAGCGAAGCCCGGATAACCCAGCGCGCCAAGTTCCGCTCGCAGCCGATCGCTTCCAACGGACCGCAGGAGTGTCTCTGCGCGCAAGGGCAACGTTGTCGCTGCGGCATCGAGCGTCTCCGCCGCTTTTCGGGCGAGCCGGTAGGGAAGCGCGCGGCGTCCTTGCTCCAGCATCGAAAGATAAGCCTGCGTGACTCCAAGTCTCTTGGCAGCATGTTGCTGCGTCCAGCCTCTTCGCAATCTCGCTTCTCTTAGCTCTTCCCCATTCATCGGCCGTTTCACCTCTGCGCCCAGAATATAACACACTATGTTATATTATTCAATGCATCCATTAGAGGTTTTAAGCAGTAATAGTATTGACAAAGTAAACGAACTCTGTTAACCTCTGCCGTGTTTTGTTCGGCGCTTTCCTCCTGCCTCGCGGCGAACACCCACCCTCTCGGCCTCCCGCAAAATCCCGTAAGCCCTCTGAAATGAACACTTGCAGAAAATCGCTCTGCAACTCCTTTGTAATGAACACTTCCAAAACAAAGGACTTTAACCCCCTTTATTTTCAACACTTACAAAAAAGGGAGGGGGAGGGGGTGATTATGGTTAACTGCACGTCCGAAGAAGGACGTGCAGCCCGACCGACCGCCGGGATCGGAGGGACCTCTCTCATATCCGATGAGCGTACGCGCCCTGAGGAGCATCACGACGAAGGATTTCTCTGCCCGTCCCGAGCGACCATCGGGAGTTGCGCTTTTTGCATCCCGGACGAATTTGCGGGCCGAGGGATCTCTCCCGTACGTCTTTACTCCATTGCTTCCTTATCCCTTTCCACAAATCCATCCCACGCCGTTCATCTCACCTCCGCGCAAGCCAATTACAATGAATCCATGCCCGACCGGCTTCCCTGGATCGCCGAGGACCCCGCCTCTCGCCGCCTTCTGGAACTCGCGGAAAAAGTTGCCGCTGCCCCAACAACGCTTCTCATCACTGGCGAATCCGGTTCCGGCAAAGACCATCTCGCGCGCCTCATTCACGAACTCGGTCCGCGACGCGACGCGCCCTATCTCAAAATCGATTGCGCCGCCCTTCCGCCCGCTCTTGTCGAAAGCGAACTCTTCGGCCACGAACGCGGCTCCTTCACTGGAGCCGTGGACCGCAAACTCGGCCGCCTCGAACTCGGCGGCGCCGGCACCATCGTTCTCGACGAAGTCGCCGCGCTTTCCTCTAGCGCGCAAACAAAATTGTTGCGCGTCCTGCAGGAGCGCACCTTCGAGCGCCTCGGCGGCACGGAAACCCTTCGCATTGAAGCGCGCCTCATTGCCATCACCAACGTTGATCTTCAAGCCGCCATTGCCGCAGGCCAGTTTCGCGAAGATCTTTTTTTCCGGCTCAGTGTTCTTCCACTCGGCGTTCCTCCGCTTCGCGAACGCCGCAAGGACATTCTTCCACTCGCCGATCATCTTCTCGCCTCGCTCGGCGCAATCCACAATCGCCCCAACTGGAAACTCACCGAAGCCTCGCGCCGCATGCTTTCCGCCTGCGCCTGGCCCGGCAATATCCGCGAACTCCGCAACGCTCTCGAACGCGCCATCGTCTTCGGCAAAGGCCCCGAACTCACGCCTGACGATTTTCCGGAAGCTCTTCGCGCCGCCGCAGGCGGAACCGCCATGCTCTCCGGTCTCCGCTCCCTCGAACAAATCGAACGCGACGTCATCGTCGAAACTCTCGAAGCCACGCGCTACCACATTTCCAAATCCGCCGAAATCCTCGGCATCAGCCGCAAAACTCTCCTGGAGAAAAGAAAAAAATACGGCCTACAATAGTGAATTCAAGAAAAAACTCTCTTTCATTGTTCTGGCCGAAACTGAAAACTGACGACTGAAAAACTGGCGACTGTATTTTCATGAAAATTCGTCTCCTCATGCTCGGCAAAACGCGCCGGCCCGAACTTCGCGCCGTCCTCGACGATTACGTCAAACGCATCTCGCGTTCCTGCCCAATCGAAATCACCGAAGTCCGCGACGCCGAAGCGGCCATAAAGAAACTCGACGCCGATCGCGCCGCAACTGCGCTTCTGCTCGACGCCAATGGAAAGCAATACGATTCCGAATCGCTCGCCAAATGGCTCGGCGAACAGCGCGACCGCGGAACGCGCGAAGTCATCTTCGTCTGCGGCGACGCAGACGGTTTCCCCGATTCGCTCCGTCAACGCGTCACACAGAAACTCTCTCTCAGTCCAATGACCTACTCGCACGAACTTGCCCGCGTCATGCTCGCCGAACAGCTCTACCGCGCCTTCGCCATTCTGTCCGGCAGCCCTTACCCAAAATGAGCCGACTCGTGCGAGACTAATCCCCCATGTCGATACGACTTATCCCCGACGACGACAAGCCGTACACTGCCATCGAAATCGCCCTAGACTCCCCACTCCCCGACTACGATATTCACGAAGTCGAGCAACCCACCCCGCGTGACGTGGACGCTATTCTCGTCTCGCAAGGTTTCCGCGATCTCATCGATGATGCCCGCGGCATTCTCCTCGAGCTCATGGCTTCTCCTATGGACATCGCAGGAATCGAGCCCGGCGAATCGCCGCTTGCGCCGCTGCACATCACGGACCACGATCCGTGCCGCCTCGAACTTGTCCAACTCACCGGCGCAATCTGTCCGGGTGCAGAAGACGACGTGTACCGCCCGGGATTGTGGATCGTCATCCGCGATACGCGTTGCAAAGCAGGCGAGCCATTGCCGGAACAGGCGCGAGAACGAGTACGGCTGATCGCAAAGCAGCTTGTGAAGCGACTGGAACTTTAGGAAAAATTACGAAACATGCCGGAAGAAAAAGGACTGTTGATTGTTTACACCGGGCCGGGAAAAGGGAAAACAACCTGCGCGCTTGGGACTGCGTTTCGCGCGGTAGGACAGGGTTTGCGTGTGTTGATGGTGCAATTCATAAAAGGTTCTTGGCATTATGGCGAACTCGACGCAGCGAAAATGCTGGGCGACGATAAGTTTGAAATTCGTCCGATGGGGCGCGGATTCGTAAAAATCGGCGGCGCGGAAACCGATCCCGAAGATATAAAGTTGGCGGAAGAATGCTGGAACGCAGGGCGCGAAGCGATCTATTCAGAAAAATACGATCTGGTTGTGCTCGACGAAATAAATTACGTAATCAGCTACAAAATGCTCGAAGCGGAAAAAATCGTGGAAGCGTTAAAAGCTCGTCCGGAGCGCGTCCATGTGATTTGCACTGGCAGAAATGCGCATCCGAAACTTGTTGAGCTTGCGGACCTTGTGACAGAAATGAAAGAAGTGAAGCACCCGTACACGAAAGGCATTCTCGCGCAGCGTGGTATAGACTACTGAAGGCTCAGAGCCGAGAGAACTGTTCATGGCCTGGTTCAAACGAGAGAAAAAGGGAATTGATGAGGCGACGCCGCCGGAGGAGCGGCGCGTGCGCACAGAAGGTTTGTGGACCAAGTGCGAAAATTGCCGCGCGATTACGTTCCGAAAAGACTTGGAAGAAAATCTTTTTGTCTGTCCGAAATGCCAATTTCATTTCAAAGTCACCGCCATTCAGCGGCTCGAAATGCTGCTCGACGACCGCTGGACGGAACATGACAAGGGAATGGTGTCCACTGATCCGTTGCATTTCGTGGACACGAAACCTTATGCAAAACGAATTAAGGAAGCGCAGAAAAAACTGGGAATGAACGACGCGGTAATTACTGCGGAAGGACAATTGAACGGGCGTCCGGTCGTGGTTTGCGCGATGGAATTTGGATTTATCGGAGGGTCGATGGGCGCGGTCGTCGGTGAAAAAGTGACGCGTGGCATCGAACTTTCGCTTTCGACGCGGCAGCCTTTTATTGCAGTTTCCTGTTCAGGCGGCGCGCGCATGATGGAAGGCACGATCAGCCTGATGCAGCTCGCAAAAGTTTCCGCGGCGCTGGCGAAGCTGGACGATGCAAAACTGCCTTACATTTCGATTCTCACTGATCCGACAACTGGCGGCGTAACGGCAAGTTTTGCGATGCTTGGCGATTTGAACATTGCTGAACCAGGCGCGTTGATTGGTTTTGCCGGGCCACGGGTGATCGAGCAGACGATCCGGCAGAAATTGCCGGAAGGTTTTCAACGCTCGGAATTTTTGCTCGAACACGGTTTCCTCGATGCGGTTGTCCCTCGCAAGGAATTGAAAGCATTCGTCGCTTCCTCGCTCGACCTCCTGATTGGCTGAAATGAATTACGACCAGTCGCTGAAGTATCTTTTTTCTTTGGGCAGGGAACTTTCCGCTCCCACGCAGGCTGCTGCTGCGAAATTCGATCTTGAAAACATAACGACACTTACGGAAGCTCTCGGGCATCCGGAAAAAAAATATCGCAGCGTTCATATTGCCGGGACGAACGGAAAAGGTTCGACGGCTGCGTTCACCGAATCTATTTTGCGAACTGCGGGAATCAAGACGGGACTCTACACTTCGCCTCATCTGGAAAGAATCAATGAACGGATTCGTGTGAATGGTAAAGAGATTTCGGATGAAGCGTTCTCGGAATCATTTACGAAGATTCAGGCACTGATTGAAGAACTGCTTGCTGCCGGAAAATTGCGCGCGCATCCGACGTTTTTTGAAGTAATGACAGCGTCGGCTTTCGAGTATTTTGCGAAATCGGGTGTGGAGTTCGCGATTTTTGAGGTCGGGCTCGGCGGCCGTTTGGATGCGACGAATATCGTGACTCCGGAAGTGAGCGTGATTACGCGCGTGGATTTCGATCACGAGAATTTTCTGGGGCATTCACTTGAGGAAATTGCGAACGAAAAAGCGGGGATTATCAAGGCCAAGGTGCCGTTGATATTGGCTGCGCAACGCCCTGAAGCGCGGAAGGTTATTCTGGAGCGTGCTGAGGAATTGAGTGCTCCCGTTATTGAAACCGAGGAACAATTTCGGGCGGAGGAAGTCTCTGTCGAGGACGGCTGTGTGCGCGCGGAGGTCGTTGAAATAGATGGCGGAGCGAAATTCAGGATTGCGCCGAAACTGCGCGGAAGATTTCAGCTGGACAATGCAATCAACGCCATTGCTGCGGTGCTTGCGCTGCAAGCTCGCGGAGAAAAAATCGCAGATGAAGCGATTGAGCAGGGAATTGCAAATGCGGTTTGGCCGGGACGAATTGAGAAATTGCAATCGGGGCCAGATGTTTATCTGGATGGGGCGCATAATCCTTCGGCGGCGAGGGAATTAGCGAATTTTCTGAAAGAGAATTTTTCCGGAAGAAGAATAGTCCTGCTTTTTGCGGCGATGCGCGATAAGGCGGTGGACGAGATTGCCGGGATTCTGTTTCCGTACGCGAGTGAAGTAATTTTCACGCAGCCGCGAATCTCTCGCGCAATTTCTGCGGCGCAGCTTGCGGATATAGCCGCCGAGTATGCTGCTCGGTTCCGCGTCATTCCAGTTGCAGAAACGGCGCTCGAAGAAGCACTGACCTCGGCTCGTTCCGAGGACGCGATTTTTATTACCGGCTCGCTCTACCTTGTTGGAGAGCTGCGCCACTATTGGAAAACGCGTTCACAGGTTGCGGCGCGGTGAGCAGACGGCGCCATGCCACGGCCGGCTTCAGAAAGCCGGCCCTACAACTGCCGGACGAAGAGCACCGGATGCAGGACGGGCCGGGTTAGTTTGAGTACGTAAGAATACAGACTGAAGTCTGTGCGACTGCGGAGATTGAATAAGGAGTGATGCATGTCGGAACCTGCGGCGGGGAAAGACAAGACATTGGGAGAACATATTTCGCTGGTGGGATCGCCGGCGGCGCAGTTGATCGGGTTTGAAGTGCCGGAAGCGGGGAATGGGCGGGCGGTAGTGACATTGCAGGCTGGGCCACAGCATGCGAATCCGATGGGGACGATTCATGGCGGGATTTTGTGTGACATAGTGGATGCGGCGATGGGAATTGCGTTTGCGAGCACTTTGGAACCGGGTGAGACATTTACGACGGTGGAACTGAAGATCAATTTTTTGCGGCCAGTTCGGCAGGCGCTGCTTCGCGCCGAGGGGAAAGTTGTGCACCGCGGACGGACGATTGGATATGTGGAGAGCGAAGTGTTGGATGAAAACGGGAAGTTGATTGCGAAATCGAATTCGACGTGTTTGGTATTGCGAGGAGAGAAGGCAGCGGGAAGGTAAGAGTCCCAAACAGATGAATCCTGGTCGGGCTGAAATCGAAGACCCAGGTTCAAAAAGCGAACCTGGGGCACCCAGCGCAGGGTAAAATGGACGGCCTCGCGAGGACGAATGGCGCAGAAGCGAAAAAACAAAAAGGCAGAAGCGCTGGTGGGAATCATCATGGGGTCGACTTCCGATTGGGAGACGATGCAGCATGCGGCGCAGACGCTGGAAGAGCTTTGTGTGCCGCATGAGACGAGGGTGGTCTCAGCGCACAGGACTCCGGATTTGCTTTTTGAATACGCATCGAGCGCAGAGAAGCGTGGGATTGAAGTGATTATTGCTGGTGCAGGCGGCGCCGCGCATTTGCCCGGGATGACGGCTTCGAAGACAGTGTTGCCAGTGTTGGGAGTTCCGGTGGAGTCGAAGGCGCTGAAAGGGCTCGATTCGCTGCTTTCGATTGCTCAGATGCCGGGTGGAATTCCGGTAGGAACACTGGCGATTGGAAAAGCGGGCGCGATCAATGCGGCGCTGCTGTCGGCGGCGATTCTTGGAGCAAAGCATCCGGAGATTCGCGAAGCACTGAGAAAATTCCGAAAGAGTCAAACGAAGAGGGTTTTGGCGGCTCCCGATCCCGCAGCGGTTCTGCTCGGAACTTCCAAGAAAAAGAAGAAGAGGTAGCCGCGTGACGATCGGCATTCTCGGCGGCGGACAACTTGGATACATGCTGGCGCTGGCCGGCTATCCGCTAGGATTGCATTTTCGTTTTCTCGACCCTTCGCCGGAAGCGCCAGTAGGAAGAATCGCGCAACGGGTGACAGCGGAATACACGGACGAGGAAGCGCTAGAAAAGTTTGTAAGCGGACTGGAGTTGGTGACGTACGAGTTTGAAAATGTGCCCGTCGAGGCGGCGCGATTTCTTGCGAAACAGGTTCCCGTATATCCGCCGCCGGAAGCGCTGGAAGCGGCACAGGACCGGCTGAACGAGAAGAAACTCTTTGAGAAATTGGGAATTGCAACGACTTCCTTTGCTGAGGTGAATAAACCTGCGGAGCTTGATGCCGCGGTAAAAAGAATCGGATTGCCGGGGGTGTTGAAGACGCGGCGGATGGGTTATGACGGCAAGGGGCAGTGGGTTCTGCGAATGGCAGAAGATGTGCAACGCGTGAAGAGCGAATTTCCTGCCGCGCCATTGCTTTTAGAGGGTTTTGCGTCGTTTCAGAGAGAACTTTCGATTTTGGCTGTGAGAGGGCGTTCCGGCGAGACGGTGTTTTATCCTTTGGTGGAGAATCATCACCGGGGAGGGATTTTGCGGCTTTCGATCGCGCCAGCGCCGAAGCTGAATGTGAAGTTGCAGCAAGCGGCGGAACTGGCGGCGCGGCGAGTGATGGAAGAGTTGAATTACGTTGGCGTGCTGACGATTGAATTCTTTGAATGCAACGGTCAATTGATAGCGAATGAGATGGCACCACGAGTGCACAATTCAGGGCATTGGTCGATCGAGGGCGCAGCGACGAGCCAGTTTGAGAATCACCTAAGGGCAGTGCTGGGGTTGCCGCTCGGATCGACCGCGACGTCAGGTGTTTCGGCCATGCTGAATTTGATTGGCGAAGTGCCGGAGTCGGAGGAAGTGCTGGCAATTCCGGATGCGCATCTGCATTTGTATGGAAAATCGCTGCGGCCCGGGCGAAAAGTGGGTCATGTGACGCTGCGCGCGGCGAACATGGAAGAGATGAACCGGCGGCTGGCGCAACTGCCAGGGTTTTTTCAGCGGCCGGAGTTTTGTTTGCCCTCGCGGCCAGCCGTCACCGCGAGTTGACGGGCCGAAATTCTACGCTTCCGTGATTTAGTCAATTGGATTTCAGAGGCTAAAGCCTCTCTCTTGCCAACCTGTGTGGCACGGCTGAAGCCGTGCCCTCCCCGAAAGGCAGCTATTTAATGACCCACCGTAAGCTACATATAAATAAGAACTTATCATAAAATCCTCAGCGTCAACGGCAGGTGGTTGCCGCTCTTTGGTCGCAATGCTACGATTTGACGCTTCCATGTCACTCCAAAACTCCAATAAGCCGCGGGTCGGCATTCCCTGGCGCACGAGCGACGAGGAAAAATCCATAAACCGGGAGAAGCTGGAGAATTATTTTGACGCCGTACGACTGGCCGGTGGCGAACCTGAGGACATTTCGCTGGGTCTGTCATCTGAAGAGCTTAAGCAGAAGATAGAAAAACTGGACGGGTTCGTTTTGCCGGGCAGTCCGGCTGATGTTGATCCCAGTCGATACGGCGCATCGCGCCACCAGAAGACTACTAAGCTTGATGGCGCACGAGATCAAACAGATACAGCGATCCTCGATCATGCCATGGCCAAGCACAAACCCGTACTGGCCGTATGTTACGGCTGCCAGATTTTGAATGTGCACCAGGGGGGAACACTTATCCAGGACATCCCCACTGAAAGAAAGAACAGACCGAATCCCAAACCTCATGGGACTACGGATTTGACAGCGGGAGCCACAAAAGGCGATCAGTCTCACGATGTTAGCTTCGTGAGCGAGAGCCGGCTTGCAAAGCTCGCGGGCGCGACAAAGGTTCTTACGAACAGCAGTCATCACCAAGCGATAGATAATGTTGGGGACAGCTTGGTTGCAACGGCGCGATCTGAGGATGACATTATCGAGGCCGTAGAGTTTCAGAGCGAGCACGATTGGATAGTGGGGGTGCAGTGGCATCCGGAGCGAATGCCGGACGATGCGTTCGCGCAGAAAATTTTTGGGGACTTTGTCGCGGCGGTAGAACGCAATCGAGCGGCGATTGCTCCGAAATCCTAGCAGGCCGATTTTTAACAAATTTTATTTGGGGGAATCATGATTTCTCTGGCGGGGAAAGCTGCACTGATTACTGGAGGTTCGCGCGGGATCGGAGCCGCGGCAGTAAAACTTTTCGCGCAAGCCGGCGCGGATGTGATTTTCAATTACAACAAAGCGAAAGACGCGGCGGCGCAAATTGAAGCAGAAGCGAGGAAGCATGGAACGCGAGTGGAAGCGTTCAAGGCGGACGTGAGCAAGCACGCCGACAACAAAAAACTTGTTGATCAGACGATTGCGCGGCTAGGGCGGCTGGATATTTTGGTGGCAAACGCGGGCGTGTGGAACGCGGAAGATTTGCCGATCGAGAAAATGACGGAGAAACAGTGGGATGAAATGATGAGGATTAATTTGAAGAGCGTGTACTCGATCATTCATTTCACGGTGCCGCAGATGATCAAACAGAAGTCGGGAAAAATTATTCCGATTACTTCGACTGCGGCGCAGCGAGGGGAAGCGTTTCACACGCATTACGGCGCTTCGAAGGGCGCGGTTGTGAGTTTGACGAAGGGACTTGCGACGGAACTCGCTCGACATGGAATTTTGGTGAATTCGGTGGCGCCGGGTTGGGTGGCGACGGACATGTCGAATCCCGTGCTGGATACGAAAGCGGGGCAGAAAATGGCGGCCGCGGCGATTCCACTGGGGCGGCCTGCGACCGCCGAAGAGATTGCAGGGCCGATTTTGTTTGCTGCGTCCGACCTAGCCAACTTCATGACCGGAGAGATCATCAATGTAAACGGAGGTTCGGTCTTGTGCGGATGAGATTTGCGATTGGCGTGATTGCGCTGGCGGCATGTGTCGGTGCGAGTGTGCCGCGGGTGTCGGCGCAGGTTGCGGAAACGATGATGCCAGAACAGAGTGCGGCGAAGGCGAAGCACGTGCTGGATCAACTGATTGACGCGATGGGCGGGCAGGCGTATTTGCAGACACGTGAGACGGATTGTACGGGGCGGCTGGCGCAGTTTGAGCACAATGGGGATCTTTCGGGTTACACGAATTTTCGCGATTACTGGCATTTGCCGGATAAAAACCGGACGGAATATGAAGTGAAAGGCGCAAAAGGCGGAATTTTGGGCGTGCTGATCGGGAGCATTCCGTTCAAGGGCGGAACGATTATTGAACTCTACAACGGCGATGAAGGCTGGACGATGGACAAGAGCGGCGTGAGCGAGCAGCCTTCGACGAACGTGACGGATTTCAAAGAGCAGACGAAGCGCGACATGGATAATGTGCTGCGATTTCGTTTGAAGGAAGAAGGAATGTTGTTTCGGTATGGTGGGCAGGATTTGGTGGACATGAAACCGGTGGAATGGGTGGAGTTGGTGGACCGCGAGGACCGGACATTCCGATTGGCAGTGCTGCAGAATTCGCACTTGCTGGCACGCAGTGTGGTGGTTACGCGCGATGAGACGACCCGTGAGAGAACAGAAGAAGTGACGGCGTATGGGAATTATCATTTGCAAGGTCAGGTGATGGCGCCGCTGCAAGTGGAGCGGCGCAGGGACGGGCGGAGATTATTCCAGGCATTTTTCGATACGTGCAGTTTTGACCAGCATTTTCCGGCGGATTTTTTTACGAAGGCTTCGCTGGAGAAAAAATATGCGGAGAGCTTCAGCAAGAAAGACCGCGACAAGGCTGCGAAGCAAAAAGAAAAAGAAGAACGGAATAACTGAAGTTTTTGTGGTGACGGGCCCGCAGGATTGATGTAAGCCAGAGTACCGCGCTAGACTTGCAGTTCCTGCATGCAACTAACTTCCCGCCAGAAGCACGCACTCAGTTCCATATGTGAAACTTTTCTCCCTCGAAGCGAGGGCTGGCCTTCGGCTGTGGATTTGTGTGTGCCGGATGCGCTGGCAGAGGCGCTGGATTTCAATCCGCGAACGCGGGATCGTGCGCAATTTTTGAATTTGCTGGATGTTTGGGATTCGAAACTGCATGGGTTTTTGCTGGCGGGACGGTACGAGAATTTTTCGAGTTTAGAAGAAGACGTTCGCGGCGGAATTTTGCGGTCGTGGGCGGATAGTTCGCTGCGGAAGCGAAGAGCAGCGTTTCAAGCGTTGCGGAAAGCGATTGGATTTTTGTATGTGATGCTACCGGGAGGCAGGGATGCCGAGAATACGGTTTGGAGAAAAATAAAATATCCCGGGCCGTTGGGGATACAGAGACCGCAGGCGGCGCGAACGTTGAAAGTGATTGTGCCGGAGAAGGAGATGGCGCTGACTTGTGATGTTTGCGTGATTGGGTCGGGCGCAGGCGGGGGAGTTGTAGCAGCGGTGGTGGCTGCGGCGGGAAAAGATGTTGTCGTGCTTGAGGCCGGGAATTATTACGACGACGCGGATTTTGACGGAGCGGAACTAGCGGGATTTCGACGGCTGTACAGCGAAGGCGGGTTTGCGGCGACGCAAGACCACAGCGTGGGGTTTTTGGCTGGCGAATGTTTGGGCGGGGGGACGGTGGTGAACTATTGCACGTCGTTTCGAACGCCGGACGATCTTCGCGAGGAATGGGCCGAAGCAGGAGTGCCGTGGATTGCGGGCGCGGAGTACACGAAGAGTTTGGATGCGGTGTGTGAGCGACTGCAGGTGAATCGCGAGCAGAATCGCGTGTCGGCACGCGAGCAAGTTTTGGAGCGCGGCTTGAAAGCGCTGGGCTGGCATGTAGATGCAATGCCGCGAAATGTTGTTGGGTGCGATCAAGGAAAAGTTTGCGGGTATTGCGGATATGGCTGCGCGATTGGAGCGAAGCAATCAGCGACAAAGACGTGGCTGAGCGATGCACAAGAGTGCGGATCACGATTTGTGGTGGGGACGCGGGCGGAGCGGATTCGAATCGAGGCGGGGACGGCGACGGGAGTGGAGGCGATTTCGAAGGATAGACATCGCATCAACGTGAAGTGCAAAGCGGTGGTGGTGGCGTGCGGAGCGATTCACACGGCGGCGCTGCTGCTACGATCGGGGTTGAGCAACGAACATATTGGGCGGCATTTACATTTGCATCCGGTTTCGAATGTTTGCGGAGTTTTTGAAGAGGAGATTCGTCCGTGGGAAGGGACGATGCAGGCGATTTATTCGGACGAGTTTCGAAGAATGACGGGGAATTACGGAGTGAAATTTGAAACAACGGCGCTACAGCCGGTGATTGCGATGGCTCCGCTGCCGTGGCGCACGCCGGAACAATTTCGCGGATTGATGGAAAAATTTGTAAATACTTCCGCGATTGGAGTCTTGGTGCGGGACCGGGATGGGGGACGGGTAAAGATTGATTCGGAGGGGAATCCGGTTTCGTCGTATTCGCTTTCGGAGTTTGACGGGGCGCACATGCGGACGGGATTTTGCGGAGCGGCGAAAATTCTGGAGGCGGCTGGCGCGAAGCTGATTTATTCGCCGCATGCGAAATATTGTTCCTACGAACCAGGGAAGCGAGGATCACTGGAAACTTTTGTGCGGGATATGGATCGCGCGGGATGGGACGATGGACAATTAGCGCTGTTTTCGTTTCACATTATGGGAACGGCCCGGCTTGGAGATTCGCCAAAGAAGTCGGCTGCGAGTCCGGATGGGGAAACGTGGGAAGTGCGGAATTTGTTTGTGATGGACGGCGCATCGTTTCCGTCGGCATCCGGAGTGAATCCAATGATTTCCATTGAAGCGATTGCGCACCGAAATGCGCAGGCGCTGGCGGCGAAACTCAGTTCGCGTTGAAGTATTTCTGGCCTTGCTCGCCGAGCAATTCGAGGGGCAGGGCACCATCGCGCAAAATCACATCATGAAATTCGCGGATGTCGAATTTGGGGCCGAGCTTTTGTTCGGCTTGTTTGCGGAGCTCAAGGATTTTCAATTGGCCCATCTTGTAAGCGAGCGCCTGCGCAGGCCAGGAGATGTAGCGGTCCACTTCAGCGAGAGAAACTTGGGGAGCATGTTCTTTGAAGAAGGCGATGGCTTGCTCGCGCGTCCATCCCTGGGAGTGGATGCCGGTGTCCACGACGAGACGAACGGCGCGGAAGCGTTCGCTGGCGAGGCGGCCGAAACGTTCGTAAGGATCTTTGTAAAGGCCGAGCTGGCTGCCGAGCGATTCGGCGTAGAGCGCCCAGCCTTCGGCATAGGCGCTATTTCCGTAGAACTTCCGAAACTCGGGAAGGTTTGTGAGCGAGCGCGCGATAGAACCCTGAAAAATGTGACCGGGCACAGCTTCGTGAAGAACGAGCGATTGTTTGTCGTAGCGAACTTGCTTTTCGGGTTCGTAGGCATTGAGGTTGAACCAGCCGGGCACGCTGCCGTCCGGCGCAGGGGCTTGCGCGTTGGAAGCAGTTGCTGCTTCGCGATCAGGCGGAATGGCGCGTATGCCGTAAAGCATGAGCGGAATGCGGCGGAAGAGATTGGGAAGCTCCGGCTCGATAATTTTTGCCGCGTTGCGACAATAGATGAGCATGTCATCCTTTGAACGGAAGTGCTGCTCGGGCATGGCGTCGAGTTTTTTCTCGAATTCCTGGAGCGTTCCGGCGAAACCGGTTTCGCGCGCCGTGGCGAGCATTTCTGCTTCGAGACGCTGGACTTCCGCTTCGCCTGTTTTATGGATCTCTTCGGGTGTGGCGTTTGTTGTGGTGAGCCTGCGAACGAGAATTGCGTAGGCTTCTTTGCCGCCGGGTGCACCGCCGATACCGTCGGTCTTGCGGGCTTTGGGCGCGTAGGTGTTGGTCATGTAGTTCTGAAGCTTGCGCCAAGCAGGAAGAAATTCGTTGTCGTAAAAAGATTCGGCTTCAGCATGGAGTTTTGCCTGCTGATCGGCTGGGAAATTGGATGGGAAGTTTCTGAAGCCGGCGAGGAGAGCGGAATCTTTCTTTTCCTGTGCGATTTGCGCAGCGATTTGTTTGTTGACGACGTCGATGACGATGGCAGGCTGAGTCCAGCCTTCCTGAATGGCTTCGTCGAGGATGGCGATGTTCTGATCAATGTAGGCAGGAATCCCGTGGAGGCGCGCCAAAATGTTTTGGTAGTCGCGCGGAGTGCGGGCGGGCATGCGGTCGATGGTCAGGTAGACACGATTGTGGAACCCGTAGAGTTGGCCGACGCGGAGAAGATGGGTAGAAAGATCGTAAGCCTCGATTTGAGAGGTTAAGTCGTATTTGAGCAGGCGAGCACTCAACTGATCTTGTTCGGAGAGACTTGCCAATTGATATTTTCCCAGTTCGGAAAGACGGGAGCGCATGTGAGCCAAACGAAGGTCGCGGCCGGCTTTCGAGAGATCAGTCCAGCGATCATCGTACTCGTGGCGGCCAACGTTGGTGGCGTATTCGGGCTCGTCCTTGAGCGATTCTTCAAAGTAACTTTTGAAGAAGTCTTGAATGGGGACCGTGGGCGACTGGGCTTTGCTTCGGGGAGCAACTAGCAGAAATGCCCCGGCGCAAAGGATCGTGATGGCAGAAATAAGTTTTTTCATGAGTGGCCTCATTTTTTGGCGCGGGAATTGTATACCAGAGGGACGCGATAGCCTCGATTCCTTTCAAGGCTGTTTTTGGCCCGTTGCCGATTTGGATTATCTTTTGCTAAAGCGTTCATAGAAAGGTAAGAAACGTCGCCAAACGCGCCAGGGAGTTCCCGATACTCCTCATCCCCTGCGGTTTGTACTACAATCCGGCTTCACGTCCCCAGTAGAATCAATAGACCGGCATTTTCCATGGCTTCCTGTGGCCATGACTTAGTGCTTGAGAGGTGGGCAGACCCTCTGCCTGGCTCAAGTGCCGGAAACGCTTCCCTCTGCGAGGCAATGACTGTGGCTGGACGCATTTCAAACGGCGTTTCGGGAAGGCGCTTTGCAAGAGGCTTTAGCCTCACCGAGCTGCTTGTTTCGATAGCCGTTCTCGGAATCCTGCTGATTATTTCCGTGCCGACGCTTATGCGGGCTTACCGTTCGTATCAGTTGAACGATGCCGCTTCGCGTTTTTCGGGGATGCTGAAGACAACGCGCTTTAGTGCTATTCGGAAAAACACTACAGTTAGCTGCAAGGTTCAGCAAAATGGGGCTTTCTGGACAATTTGGACAGATCTTGACGGCGATGGCAATCCCGGGCAAACGGAACCGCAAATTATCGTAGGCGACGTGATTTCGCTGCTGGATGGGGGTTCTGTGCCGCCGCCCGATGCTATTGTCACCGCGGTCGGGTCTGGAAGCCCCTCGCTCAACGTGCTTTCGCCGGGGAATACGTCAGTCACATACGATCAACGCGGCGCCCGCAAGTTTGGCGGCGCTCCTTCCGTGGATGTTTTTTATTTGGGAAATACGAGTGTGACGGATTTAGGGTATCGCGCGATCGTTCTTCTGCCTTCGGGGACAGTACAGGTGTGGACGGCGGGACCGGGCGGGCAGTGGCAGCGGATAAGCTAGGCAGATGATGAAGAAAACATCTCCAATTTGGCGGAGCAACAAGCGGCGTGCCCGTGGTTTTTCCCTGATTGAGATGATGATCGCGACCGTGATTTTGCTGATCGGGCTCGTGGGTATAGCGCAGCTTGTGCCAGCCTCGATCTTGATCAATCAAAAAGGACGGCTGGATTCGACGTCGCTCGTGTTTGCGCAGCGCGAGCTGGATCAAATGATGGGACAGCCGCTTACGGCGCTGACTTTTATTGAAGCCAATGGGGCGCTGTGCGCGACGTCGTGCGATCTTGGCGATCCGGGCCAGCCTGGAGTTGTAGTAGGTAACCCGCTTGTTTGGGTGTACAACCGGCCTCTCATAGATTTTTCGCCAACAACAGGAGTGGACAACTACAGCTTTAATTACACGGATCCGAACGATCCTTTTGGAGTGACGTATGACGTGCGGTGGGCGGTGGTGACCACAATGAAAGGGACTTCCATTGTCGGGAAGCGGTTTTTTGTGGGAGTGCGGCAATTGGGCGGAAACGGATTCGTCCCGGCGGTGACGCTCGACGCGATGGTAGAAAAATGAGGAGACGCCCCGTTCCACGCGCACGAGGATTTTCCCTGGTAGAGCTGCTGACGGCTCTGGCGATTCTGATGATCGTTTGCGGGGTTGCGTTCGAAATGCTGACGCTGGCGATGAAGCGCTATCACGCAGACTCGCAATTACTGAACACGTTTCAGGAAGCGAGATTCGGTCTGGATCAGATGGTGCGAGACATCAACGACGCAGGGTATCCGCCAAGGAACGAAATCCAATCGGGCACGACGCCGTCCCCGAATAAATACGCGGCGACGGCGTTTGCCTGGGGGCCGTCGGGCACGTATCCGAATTCTCCGTGCACTATTGGAACACCAAGTTGCAGCACGCCGAATGGTTATGACTTGATTGTGGAAACGGAACTGAATCCAAATAATCCGCCGCCGCACGTAGTGCAGTGGGTGCGCTATAAGCTGATTGGCACAACGCTTTACCGTGGAGTCTTGGATAAAAGTAACTCTCCCACGGCAGATCCCGATGGATTGACCAGTGGATTCGACGTGCTTGTTCCCTACGTTCAGAATGTGATGAATAACGCTCCGGCAGATCAGATTGCTGCCATTCAAACGGCCTATTCGAACACAAACATTTTTCCCGGAGGCCAGCCGGTGCCGATCTTTAAGTATATTTGCGAATCTGCGGACCATCCGAGGGACTGTACCGACACTCTGGCCAGCACAAACGATCCGACGCATGTCGTGTCCGTGATCATTACGCTAATCGTGCAGGCACCAACGACCGACATACAGACTGGGCGTCCCCTCGTCGTGCAATTGAAAGGGCAAGGCCGGCGCGTAAATCCGGACTACTGAGGCGACGAAAAGGCAAATTGTCTGAATGAAAATTGAAGAGAAAATCCGGCGAAAGGACGAGCAGTCCGGGATCGCGCTGCTGCTGGCGATTTTTGTGCTGTTGCTGGTTTGCGTTGTAGGAATCGCGATGCTAGCGGCATCGGGGACGGAGACTTCGCTGACCGGGAATTACCGGTCGTCTACGTCGGTGTACTACGCGGCGTTTTCTGGACTTGAGGAAGGACGCGGACGTTTGCTACCGCAGAATCTCAATAGTTTGAGTCCCAGTTATATTCCGCCCTACGGTTCGACCATGCCGATTGGGCAGGCGGTTTATATCATCAATCCGCTTTCGGGAGAGACGGTAGATCCGACAGCTTTGGGAAATCCAGATGAGTATCCGGATACAGAATGGGTGAAGGAGTTTCCGAGTCACAATCCACCGTCACCGTATCAGACAGTTTCGTCCGTGACAAATCTTAGCGGCTCGCCCAATCCGCTCTACAAATGGATACGGATCAACGCGTTGACGGAACAGGCGCTGCAAATTGACGTAAACAACTCCGGCGGATCGTTCAATTCGAGTCAGATAATTTATTTTGACGGAAAGAATTTAACGCGAACTGTGCAACCGTACCAGGGTCTGGGAGTGACTGCACTAGCGGGGCTTCCGGACGGGAGCAGGAAGCTTTTGCAATATGTGGTGGGACCAGTGACGCTGGGGCTTCAATTCAATGCAGCAATCACCATGGTTAGCCCTGGAATTTCGCCGAGCCTTGCAAGTTTCAATCCGCCGTCTCCGGGGCCGCCGTATACCTTTTTTGTGAATGGCGGTGATCAATCGGGTTCGCCTGGACTCGGTTGTCCGGTGCAGCCGCCCGTGGCGGCGTTTGGCGTGTTCAGTTCGTCCGACGTGACGAATGTTGTCGCCGGAACAAGTTCCAACGCCCCCGGCAACTATTCAGGAACTGCGCCTTCCAATAACGTTGTTCAAGTGCCTTCCACGTCTGCGCCTACGGCACCTGGAGTTCCGACGAATTGGGAAGACCCGGTGCAGCTGAATAATCTGGTTCAGACGATTCAGAACAGCGCCGACAGCGTCATCACCGGTCCGGCGACGGCTTCTGACATGCCAGGCGCGATGACTGCGGTAAATCCGATGACGATTGTGGTGAATGGAGATCTTACGCTCTCCGGATTCTCCGGATACGGATTGCTTGTGGTTACCGGAAATTTCACATACTACGGCGATTCCGGGTGGAAGGGCATTGTGCTTGTGATCGGAAAGGGTACAGTTGTGGAGACGGGCTCAGTGGGCGGGGGCGAGTTTGACGGGGCGGTGTTCCTTGCGAACACCACAGGAGGCGTTCTCGGGGCAACGTCGTGGACAGTTGCCAATCCCGGAGGCAAGGGTGTGTATTACAACACGTGTTGGATCGCCGCTTCCCAAAAACCGATTACGTATAAAGTGCTGTCGTTCCGCGAAATTCCGTATCCGTGAGCGGTTGGGTGGCGTTTCGGCTTGAACCTGTCTGTTAACGCCGCGACTCATGAATTCAAACAGACCCGCTGCTGAGTTTTGGTTTGCTTTCCCGCCTAGCTGTATAATGGGGAGATGCAAACAAGCTCCAAGAGCTCACCTTTGCACGGTACTACTGTTTTGTGTGTGCGCAAGGATAATAAGGTTGTGTTGATCGCCGATGGGCAGGTGACGATGGGCGATCACGTGATGAAGCATTCGGCGAAGAAAACGCGGCGTCTTTATCAGGATAAGGTTGTGGCGGGATTTGCGGGGTCGACAGCGGACGCGATTTCTCTGTTTGAACGATTTGAGGGGAAGCTGCAGGAATTTTCTGGGAATTTGCAGAAAGCCGCAGTGGAATTGGCGAAAGAGTGGCGGAAGGATCGCGCACTACGGCACCTGGAAGCGCTGCTGATCGTGGCGGATTCGAAGGGAACTTTTATTTTGTCCGGCAACGGCGACGTGATTGAGCCGGATGACGGGCTAGTGGCGATTGGTTCCGGTGGAACATACGCGCTGGCGGCGGCGCGGGCGTTAGTGAAGCATTCGAAACTTGGGGCGAAGGACCTTGCGCTGGAGGCGATGCGCATCGCCAGCGAAATTTGCATTTTCACCAACGCCAACTTTACAGTGGAAGAGCTGTAGGGGCAGCTCGCAGGGCGCAATTCTGATTTCCAAAGACTGAAAACAAAAGAAGGCCAATGGCAAGCAAGTCCGATAAAGAATTGATTTTCATGCCGAATGGCGGAACTCCCGCGCAGACGGAGGGAGAAGAGTTTCTCCCGGCGCTGGATGAGATGACGCCGCGAGAAATTGTGGCGGAGCTCGATAAATACATTGTCGGGCAGGCTGCGGCGAAGCGCGCCGTGGCTGTGGCTTTACGCAATCGCGTGCGGCGACAGAAACTTCCGGCGGAAATTGCTGAAGATATTTTGCCGAAGAACATTTTGATGATTGGACCGACGGGCGTGGGCAAAACGGAAATCGCGCGGAGGCTTGCACGGCTTGCGGGTTGCCCGTTCGTCAAGGTGGAAGCCTCGAAGTACACGGAAGTCGGATACGTTGGGCGCGACGTGGAATCGATGGTGCGCGATCTGGTTGAGACTTCGATTGACATGGTGCGCGAGGAAAAGCTGGACGAAGTTGCGGATCGCGCGGAACAAGCTGCGGAAGAGCGCGTGCTCGATTTGCTCCTGCCACCACCGCCGCCTCCCGCGCCGGGAACGCCGGATTCAGAGGCTACGGCTCAGCGAGATCAGAATCAGCGTTCACGCGAGAAATTCCGCGTGCAATTGCGCGAGGGGAAGCTAGACGAGCGGATGGTGGACATCGAGGTGCGCGAACGCCAGATGCCGTCGTTCGAAATCATCTCTAACCAAGGTGTTGAGGAGATGGACGTCAACCTGAAGGACATGCTGAGCGGCATGTTCGGGCAGCAGAAGAAAAAACGGAAGATGACTGTTGCGGATGCGTTCGAATATCTGATCCAGGAAGAGGAAGGAAAGCTTCTGGACATGGATCAGGTGACGCGAATTGCGGTTGAACGCGCAGAGCAGATGGGGATTATTTTTATCGATGAAATTGACAAAGTGGCCGGGCGCGAGTCGGGGCACGGACCGGACGTTTCGCGCGAAGGCGTGCAGCGGGATATTTTGCCGATTATAGAGGGCACGACTGTCAACACGCGATACGGAATGATTCGGACAGATCATATTTTGTTTATTGCGGCGGGCGCGTTTCATGTGACGAAGCCGTCGGATCTGATTCCGGAACTGCAAGGGCGTTTGCCGATTCGCGTAGAATTACAGTCCCTGAAGGAAGAGGATTTTGTCCGGATTTTGACTGAGCCGAAGAACGCGCTGATCAAGCAATACGTGGCTCTACTGGAGACGGAAGGCATCAAGCTGAATATCACGGAAGATGCCGTGGAAGCTGTGGCAAAATTTGCCACCAGCGTGAACGAGCAAACCGAAAACATCGGGGCGCGGCGCTTGCACACGATTTTGGAAAAGGTACTCGACGATATTTCGTTCGAAGCCCCAGACATGAAAAAGAAAAACGTGAAAGTGGATGCGGCGTACGTGAATAAACAACTCGCCGACATCGTTAAGAACCAGGATTTGAGCCGCTACATCCTCTAAAAATTTGAAAACTGAAAATGGAAAATAGAAAAGCGGAAAGAGTTCAGGCTCGCCGGCTGACCGCAAGAATTGATTACGCTTTCTATCTCGCTTTACCTGCTTTGTTGTTTTGTGTTTCCTGCGGTGCGCCCGGCGAGCCGACGCCTCCGTCTCCTCCCATTCCAACAGCAATTTCGGATCTTGCCGTGCGACAGTCTGGAGATGGAGCGTTATTAACGTTGACGCTGCCGACGCGCACGGTGACGAACGAACGGTTGACGGAACCACCGGCGGTGGAGATTTTTCGCGGAGCGTTAAAGCCGGACGGCAAGCCTGACAACAAATCGTTCCAACTTGTATATACACTTCCCGGCGCGCTGCTTGACACGTATACGACGGAAAAGCACATTCAATTCAAGGATCCGATCGCGCCTGAGGAGACGCGGGCGCATCCGGGAGCGACGTTTGCGTATCGCGTACGAACGCGGGCAGCGAAAAAAAAGGATTCGGCGGATTCGAACACGGTGCAGGTGAAGATTTTCCCGGTACCGGAGAAAATTTCCGCGTTGGAAGCGAAAGTAACGGAGCCGGCGATTGAATTGAACTGGGGCGGACCGAAGCGGACTTCTGGCGGCGCGGAGCTTGGGCAACTGACGGGCTACCGGGTTTTTCGTGGAGAGATTGATCCTTCAAGCGCAGACGCAACCGCAAACGACATTTCGCAGGCCAAATGGAAAACGCCGCTGACGTTGCTGGCACCTGCGCCCGAGAATTCTTACCACGACACGCTTTTCGAATTTGGCAAGACGTATGTCTATGTGGTGCGAGCGGTTGCGCTAGCGGGAGACGGGCCGGTGGAGTCTGACGATTCGGCGCCGGTAGTGGTGACGCCTCGAGACACTTTCCCGCCTGCAGCACCGCAGAACTTGGTGGCTGCCGTGACTACTCCGCCTGGGGGGGCGCCAGCCGTAGATATTTCGTGGTCGATAAATCTTGAAACCGACCTGGCGGGGTATCGCGTCTATCGTAGTGACAAACAGGATGCACGCGGCCAGCTGTTAACCACAGATTTGTTGCCCGCGCCCGCTTATCGTGATATGTCAGTGCAGCCTGGACATCGCTATTGGTATACAGTGACGGCTGTCGACCGGGCAGGGAATGAAAGCGCTCCGACCTCGGTTGATGCTGACCTGACGCAACTTTTGCCGTAAGACCGGGTTTGTTTGAGTTCTTGGGAGCCCCAGCAACGAATGACTTTCGCCGCGCATTTACCCGGCTACAAAATTTATGACGCACTGAAGGATTCGGCGTTCCGGATGGGCGTGTACATTGGATTGTGCCTTTTCGCGGTTTTTGTGGGATGGCTAGTTGCGGCAAACCGATTCGCGGTATTTGAGAGATTCGCGTTCGAACGCAATGTGCTAGCGGTAGCGGTCATGGGTTTGTTTGCTGCGATTCCGATTTTGCGGTTCATCAGGCGGCCCGGGAGTTTGCTTGCCTCCGGTCTGGTTGCTTGGGCAATTTTCAGTTTCCTTTACCGCATTATTTGTCTTTATTTTGCAGGACTTTCCTCGTGGCACAGCGCGTGGCAAGTTTTTATGGCCGGATTCCTGCTGTACTTGATTGCGGCGACGCTGGCGTGGCTCGTCGGATTGGTATGGCGGGTGCGTGCTTCCCATTCCGCGCCCCGGCAGAATCATCAACTGACCTGATACACTTTCCTTCATGAAAATTTGCCGATTTGTTGCGGCAGGTTCGTCCGAGCCGCGATTTGGTATTTTGGATGGCGACTCTGTGGCGGAGATCGCTGGAGCGCCGTGGGTCGAGGGAGGCGCGAAGAAAACCGGCCGGTCCGCGGCCATAACGAACGTGCGGCTGCTTGCGCCTGTGATTCCTTCGAAAATTGTTTGCGTTGGGCGGAATTATGCGGCGCATGCGGCGGAGCTTGGGAATGACGTTCCGAAGGAGCCGATGATTTTCTTGAAGCCACCAAGTTCGATTGTTGGGCCTCGCGGTACGATCGTGCTGACAAAATACTCAAGCAAAGTGGAGCATGAAGGAGAGCTTGGGCTAGTCATAGGGAGGAAGGCGTCACACCTTTCGGATTCGGACGATGCATTGTCTTACCTGTGTGGGTATACGTGCATCAATGATGTGACGGCGCGGGATTTACAGAAGACGGATGTACAATTCACGCGAGCAAAAGGATTCGACACGTTTTGCCCTGTTGGGCCGCACATCGAAACGGAACTAAACCCCAACGATGTGCTGGTGGAATGCCGCGTGAATGGCGTGGTTCGGCAGTCCGGGCAAACCTCGTTGATGATTTTTTCTCCCGCGTTTGTAGTGCGATGGATTTCGAGGATGATGACGCTTGAACCGGGTGACCTGATTGCAACGGGCACGCCCTCGGGCGTGGGACCACTCGTTGCCGGAGACAAGGTGGAAGTCTCGGTCGAGGGAATAGGCGTGTTGTCCAATCCGGTGCATGCGGCGGAAGGCTGATGCCGCATCTGCCGACAAGTTCCGATAAAATATGTAACTTCATGACGACTTGGGAGTCTGCCCGTTGAGAAATCTGCTTGGCGATCCGAAAGCGATGCTTGCCCTTATCGTGGCGATCCTCGCTGGAATTGGCGTACTTTTTTACGCGTTTTTCCGGCCTTCGACAGATCCTGAAGAAACCGAACGCAAGCGGCGCTTGCATTTGAATCAAATTGGCCGGATTGCGGAGGGACAGGTCGTGGAGCTCGTGGAGCATCCTGCTGAGGACGCTCCCGCGCCGAAAGGATTTTTCGGATCGAAGGCGCGGCCGCTTGCCAGAAGACTGCGACACATAGTTTCGTATAGCTATTCGATTTCAGGAGTGACCTATCAGACGGGACAGGACATTACGGGCCTCGAGAGCCAGGTGCGGCTGGAACGGCTTGTTGCTGGTCAGCCGGCGAGCATCAAATACGATCCGTCCAATCCCGTGGATTCGATTTTAGTAGCTGATGACTGGTCAGGCTTGCGGTGAGCCTGGCCGAGGCCAATCTTTTGTTGACCTGCCGCAATCTGCGTTATCCTCATCCCGGCAAAAAGTGAGCGGCCGGAGTTTCCTATGAAAATGGTGCTGGCCTCGATATTGGTTGTGATCCTGACGGTTGCGATGGCGCTTGCGGCGATGTTCGCGCTCGTGATTACGACGGAACACGTCACTGCGATTGATTCGACGCTGCAGCGAATGGTTGGGATCTGCGCTGAATTGGTGCTTGGAGTAGTTTTGCTTTTAGGGACAGTCTGGGTAGCGACACATTTCGCCGTACGTATATTTGGGACCAAGAATTTGCCTTCGGACGGAGGTCCGCTTGCCTGAGAGAAATTTGCCCACTGCTAATTCAACGCATGACCGATTAGAAGAGCTGCTCCGTCGCAGTGAGGAAGCCGAAGCAGGCGGGGGAACCGAACGGCGAGAGAGAGAGCACAAAGCAGGTAAGCTGACGGCGCGAGAGCGCATCCATCTTCTGCTGGATGAAGGGACGTTTGAAGAGCTCGATAAATTCGTGCGGCATCACTGCACGGATTTTGGAATGGAAGAACAGCGGCCGTCGGGAGATGGATTTGTCACGGGGTTTGGACGGATCGAAGGCCGGCTGGTGTATGTATTCGCGCAAGATTTCACCGTGTTTGGCGGTTCGCTTTCCGAGAGCAACGCACAAAAAATCTGCAAAATCATGGACCTGGCGATGCGTTCCGGTGCGCCCGTGATTGGACTGAATGATTCGGGGGGAGCCCGGATTCAGGAAGGCGTTAGATCGCTCGCAGGCTACGCGGATATTTTTCTGCGTAACACTCTCGCCAGCGGCGTTGTCCCGCAGATTAGTGCCATCATGGGCCCATGTGCAGGCGGTGCAGTCTATTCGCCGGCAATTACCGATTTTATTTTTATGACGCGAGAGAATTCGTATATGTTCGTGACTGGTCCTGACGTGATCAAGACGGTGACGCACGAAGAGGTGACCAAGCAGGAGCTTGGCGGAGCGATGACGCACAACGAAAAAAGCGGCGTCGCTCATTTTGTTTCGCGGGACGATGCGGACTGTTGCGCGATGATTCGGGAGCTTTTGAGTTTTCTGCCTTCGAACAATCTGGAAGATGCGCCGCGACGGGCGACGAATGATTCGGCTTCACGCCGCGAAGAATCCTTGAACGCGCTCGTACCGGAAGATCCTTTGAAGCCCTACGATATCAAGGATGCCATTCACGCGATCATGGATGATGGTTACTTCTTTGAAGTCCATGAGCACTATGCAAAGAATCTTGTTGTGGGATTTGCCCGGCTCGATGGGCGACCCGTGGGAATTGTGGCGAACCAGCCGGCGTTTTTGGCCGGAACACTGGACATCAATGCGTCCGTGAAGGGTGCGCGGTTCGTAAGATTCTGCGATGCATTTAATATTCCGCTCATCACATTTGAAGATGTGCCCGGTTTTTTGCCGGGCACACAGCAGGAGTTTGGCGGGATCATCCGGCATGGCGCGAAATTACTTTATGCATTTGCGGAAGCGACGGTGCCGAAAATTACGGTGATTACGCGCAAAGCATACGGCGGAGCATATTGCGTCATGGCTTCCAAGCATATTCGCACTGACGCGAATTTTGCGTGGCCAACGGCGGAGATTGCAGTGATGGGGCCGGAAGGTGCTGTCAACATTGTTTACAAAAGAGAATTGGACAGGGCACCCGAAGGCGAGCGCGAAAAGCTGCGCCAGGAAAAGATCGATGAATTCAGAGAGCGATTCGCGAATCCGTTTATTGCGGCGGAGCGCGGATACATTGATGCGATCATTGAGCCTGCGGAAACGCGCGCGCGGATTATCACTGCCTTGCGGGCGCTCGAAAACAAGAAAGACGTGAATCCCCGAAAAAAACACGGCAATATTCCGCTCTGAAGACGTCTGTCTATTTTCAGAACTTAGTAGGCGCCAAAAGCGTATAGTCATCGTCTAAGGAGTGAGGGCTGCCCTCAAGGAACCTAGTGAACCACGCTTTTTCCAAACTTCAGAGGCGTCTCAGTCTGATTTGTGCAACATGGCTGGCGATAGCCTCCTGCGCGCTTGGATGTGCTCAGGCCATGTCTCTTCCGGTGGCTGAGGCAGGTTTTGAATCCGCAACGACTATTGGGCTAACTCACCCGACGCAGATGGCCATGGAGGTCGGTTCCTGCCATGAGTCAAAAGGTGAGCCGAAGCCTGCAGACGGTAAACAACCAGCCCACTCGCAAACACTCGCTTGCTGTCCGCTTGAGGCAACCCTCGCGCACAAAACAGAGTTTACGGCACTTCAATCATTCGTAATTGCGACCCATATTGCGGGCACGCACGAGCTTGAAACTTCCGATTTCACAATTGGCCGTACGTTACGAGGCCAACAGTTGGAAGATGGACGCGACACGCATGTCCGATTGCGTGTCTTCCGAATTTAGAAGGCCCTCCGCGAATCAGGAAATATCCACCGCAAGCGACAAGTTCGCTTGTTCAAAAAAAACTCTAACCCAATCAAAAGGAGAAAGAATCATGAAAGCTATCAAAGTAGCTGTATTCGCGCTTGTGTTGTCACTCGGGCTGGCTGCGGCGGCGAAGGCTGCTGTTGCGTCCTGCTGCGCGTCGGCTGATTGCTGTGCATCTTGTTCGGGCTGCGGTAAGTAGCCGGAATGAGAGGGGCGTGGGTCATCCCGCGCCCCTTTTTGTTTACTCGCGAGTGCTTTCTTACTCCCGGTATTCTTTGCCCAGTTATCTTCTGGCTGCATTTCTGCTGAATTCACTTTCACAAGAGTCTGCCTACCGTATGCTTGACGAACCTCCCCCGGTCTCAGCCGAAGCCCCCTCTATTTGCGTGCATGTAAGGAGGCTTTCATGGTCACGGCCGTCCGCGAATTTTCGCTCGAACATCATTTGCTGGACCGACTGCGCCACTGTGGGATGGAGCGCGAGAATCTTTCCGATTTGATCAGCATTATCGCCAGCCTGAAAAATAAATATGGAATTCAGCCGTTCACGGTCTCGGCTTTTGGCGGGACTGTTCCGACGGCGCTTACAGCACGTTACATGCTGCAATCCACGATGTTGAACAAACTGATGAATCTGCTGCTCGATACGCCACGACTCGCGGAGATGGCGGTGCGTCCCTATGGTTATCCGCGTCCAACGCAGTTTGAATTAATATTGACGCTCGGCGATTAGTTTGGCCGCGTCAAGCACATTTCTGTCCTGCAAGCTGTGTTAGTCTTTCGGCTTCGCGGTTTGAGGAGCCGGCTATGTTTTTCCGTAAGTTCACGTTCTCATTTTTGCTAAGTATTGCGTTCTGCTGGTGCGTTCCCGCGCAGACAAAGACCGTCGCGGAACGGCTTGGGTATCCTGCCGATACGAAATTGCTCATAATTCACGCGGACGATTTGGCGATTGCCCATTCTGAAGACGCAGCGAGTTTCGAAGCGCTGGATAGGAATTATGTGACTTCGGCTAGCATCATCGTGCCTGGGCCGTGGCTCACGGAAGTTGCGGACTATGCGAAGGCGCACCCTGACGCCGATCTGGGCTTGCACCTTGCACTGACCAGCGAATGGAAAACTTTTCGATGGGGATCGGTCGAATCGAAGGACAAAGTGCCGTCATTACTGGATCCGGCAGGGGCGCTATGGCCTCTGACGGAGAATGTCGCGAAGAATGCGAAGCCACAGGAGGTCGAGCGCGAATACCGAGCGCAAGTGGAGCGAGCGCTAGCGGCCGGGATTCATCCCACGCATCTGGATACACATATGGGATCCGCGCTTTCTACCCCGGAAATAATTGCACTCTACGTGAAAATCGCGCACGAATTTCATCTGCCGATTCTTGCGCCGCGGATCCCGGGCGATCCGCTCAAGCTGTCGGCGCTGCTGACCGAAAAAGATGTAATGGTGGATTCGGTTACGATTGCGAACCCTGGCGTTAAGGCGGATAAATGGAAGGAGTTTTATCTGGACGCAATCAAGAACATGAAACCGGGATTGAATGAAATAATCGTCCATCTAGGCCATGATGATGCTGAATTGCAGGCCATAATGGTGGACCATCCGGACTACGGAGCTGCGTGGCGACAGCGCGACTTCGATGTTGTGTCCAGCCCAGAGATGAAGAAGGCCCTGCAGGATAATCACATTGTCTTGATCAAATGGAGAGATCTGCAAAAGATCATTCAATAGTCGCGCGAGCGGCGAAAGTTATTTGAGCAGGTATTCCTTCAAGAATTCCACAGTCGCGTAGAACTGAAAGTCTTGATTTTGCTTTTTGCGAAAGCCGTGGCCTTCGTCTTTGGCCATCAGATACCAAACGGTCGTGGCTTGTTTTCTTAGCGCAGCTACGATTTGTTCAGATTCGCTGACCGGCACGCGAGGGTCATTTTTCCCGGCAACGACCATCATCGGCTTTTTGATTTTTTCAATGTTGTTCATGGGCGCGATTTTTTCCAGAAATTCACGCATTTTCGGATCGCGCTCGTCGCCATATTCGACGCGACGCAAATCGCGGCGGTAGGCTTCGGTGTGTTCCAGGAACGTCACAAGATTGGACATGCCAACGATGTCTACCGAACAGCGGATGCGATCGCTGTAAAAAGTGGAGATTGCGAGCGTCATGTGACCGCCATAGCTGCCACCGGTGACGCAGATGCGGTTTGCGTCGAGGTCAGGCTGAGTGGCAATCCAATCGAAGAGAGCGTTTATATCTTTGTAGGTGTCTTCGCGCAGGAAGCCGTTGTCAAGAAGTGAAAAGGTTTTGCCGTAGCCCGTGGAACCACGAACATTCGGATAAATCAGCGCGATTCCGAGTTCGTTTAGGTAATAGTTGCTGCGACCAAGAAAGTTCGGCTGCGATTGACCTTCCGGCCCACCGTGAATCACCACCAGCACCGGTCGTTTTCCGCTGAATTTGGCCGGTGGCTGATACAAAAATCCAGAGATTGCTTTTCCATCGAAACTTTTCCATTCGACAAGTTTCGCGCCCGGGAATACATTCGTCCGCACCGCTGATTCGCTTGTGGTCCACTGAACGAACTTCATTGACGGAACCAAGACTGAGTACACATCGCCGGGCGTTTGCGCATTGACGATCGAAAGCCCGATTTCCAGGCCTTCTTTGTTCCATCGAACGCCGCCAATCACTCCCGACGGGATTTTTGCTTGATGCGTCGTGGGACCAAATCCCAATTCGGCCTCCATCACGTAAAGTTTGCTCTCACCCGCTTCGTTGCTTACGAAAGCAATCCTCCTTCCGTCCGAGGAAAGATCAAAGCGCTCCACGTCCCACGGAATCTTCGTGGTCAGGTACTTGTGCTGCTTAGTGGCAAGGTCAAGATACGCCAGCCGGTGAAATTCCGAATCCTTGTCCGTCGTAACGTAAATTCCTTTTCCGTCCTTGCTGAACTGTCCCTCGCCGTACGAAACTTGTTCCTTCGCATCGCGTGGCGTGAGTGCCGTTTTCTCTCCAGTAGTTGTGTCCACCAGCCACAAATGCGATTCGTTAATCGAAAGCTCTTCCAGCAGCAGAATTTTCTTGTCATCCGGCGACCAATCCAGCGGTTCCCATCCGCCGCCTTCCAGCTTCACGAGCAAACGATCCGTCTTCGGGTCTCCCGGATTCATTACCCATAAATCCGTGTCTTTCCCCGTTCGGCGCGTGGACATATACGCGATCTGATCTCCGCCACTCGACCACGGCCCCATCAAATTTCGCGCTTTGCCATCCGTCAGCAGAGTCACCTCGCCCGTATTCAGATCGTAGCGGTACAGCTGGTACCACTCGCCACCGCCGATGTCTTTCATGAACACAACGTAATCGCCGCCGTTCGGATGAAACCGCCCTGCCGTTACCGCATCAGAAAAAAATGTTAGTTGCTGCCGCGCGCCCCCCGGCATTCTCACCAGATGCAGTTGCGGCGTATCCGCAAATCGCGTCGCGACCAACATTTCGCGCCCTGTGGGGCTCCAGTCCACAAAACTTGCGCCCCGATACGAACCGTATCTCCCAGCCGTTTCGGCAATCGCTGCTGGGATTTTCCCGATCCCGTCCATCACCAGGTTATCCGCCGGAGCAATAGTCTGCTCTTGTGCATATGCGCCCAATCCAAGCGCACACGAAACCACAAATCCAAGTAATAGCCGTTTACTCATGGCAATCTCCCCGAAGGTGGCCATAAAAAGCGGGTTGATGGTGACAAAGGAGCTTTGCGAGGGCAAGCCAAAACGGGACAGATTATCGGGCGTCAAAGGACTAGGTGGCTGCTTTTGGGGGACCCTTAAATAGACCGCTTCAAGTAAGCCCTTTATTCACAACGCAGTATGGATAACAAGATATTTTGCCAAAATTGTCGAATGCAGGGCTACCGGTTCGACGCATGAGTAGAGAATGTTGGGAGCAAGCGGAGCGCTCAGACCCTCGCTGCCAAACAAAGCTCGAACGACTTCAATAGGAGAAGTAAAGATGCGATTCATGATCATTGTTAAGGCAACGAAGAATTCCGAGGCTGGGGTGATGCCGCCGCAGTCGTTGTTTGCTGCGATGGCGACGTATCACGAGGAATTGGTAAAGGCGGGCGTACTGCTGGACGCTTCGGGCTTGCAGCCGAGTTCGAAAGGATGGCGGGTAAAATACGCTGGATCGAGGCGGGCCATAATTGACGGCCCTTTTGCGGAAACGAAGGAGCTGATTGCAGGGTACACCATGATTCAGGTAAAAACGCGGGAGGAGGCAGTGGAATGGTCGCGGCGCTTTCCCAACCCGGCAGGGGAAGGCGTGGACACGGAGATTGAAGTACGGCAGTTTTTCGAGATGGACGATTTTGAGAAAAACGAAGAGACGGACCGGTTTCGCAAGATGGAAGCCGAACGAAAAAAATAATTGGGTGTGATGTCGATTTCGGAGTGGCTCGTTCGACGTATAGATGAGCGCCAGAAACGACAGCTCATGGAACCCCGGCAGTTGAATAATGCTGGGGCTCCAGAGATTTGAAAATTCGGTCAGGAGAAAACGCGATGAAATTTCTGAGTGTCTATAGATCAGTGGAAAAAAACAGGCCCCCCTCGCCTGCAGAGATGGAGAGAATGGGCAAGCTAGTCGAAGAAGGCCTCAAGTCCGGCAAGCTACTCGCCACCGAAGGATGTTTACCCTCTGTGTTCGGCGCTCGCATTCGCCAGGAGGCGGGCAACGTGAGCGTTACCGACGGCCCATTTTCCGAGGCCAAGGAAGTCATTGGCGGCTTCGCGATTATTCAGGCTGCTTCCAAGGCCGAAGCAATCGAATACGTCCGCGAATTCCTGAGCGTCGTCGGCGAAGGCGAATGTGAACTTCGCCAAGTCTATGACGCCGACGCAGCTCCCTGCATGAACCAGGACAAAGCCGCCAACGCTTAAGTCGGCTCGCACTTTTGACGAAAATTGGCAACGTGCATTCGAGTGGCAGCTCGTATGACCCGGATCGCAAACTCTGCCACCGTTTCACACGAAATCAAAGGAGATTTTGCAATGCATTTTATGATGATCGTCAAACACGCGGAAAATCAAGGCCGTCCGCCCAAAGAATTGCTGGATGCCATGGCCGTGCTGACAGAAGAAGTCGCGAAGGCAGGCACCATGGTTTCGAACGGCGAACTTCTGCCCACCGCGCAAGCTGCTCGTGTTCAGATTCGTCACGGAAAATTGACCACGACCGACGGCCCGTTTACTGAAGCTAAGGAAGTCGTCGGTGGTTTTGCCATCTTCGAACTCGAATCCATAAGGGAGGCCATTGCAAACGCCGAGCGTTTCATGGAACTCCACCGCAAATATTGGCCCGGCTGGGAGGCCGAACTGGAAATTCGTCCGATGTGTGGGCCCAACGGCCGACAATAAGCTCGACGGCGCGCTTCGTCCCTTTCCGCGATCGGTGAAGAACCGGTTTTGGACCGAGACTATAACGGCAAAACCTAAACCAGCTAGTATGCGAACTGGGCTGCTTGCGCCCGCAAGTTGGAGATGGTGTGATGGATAGCCGTGACTTCCGTCGACGTCCACTGCTCCATCGAAGCCGTCTGGCGCATCGAGTCCGCGCGGCTCATTGCTGGGCTTGCGCGCATTGTGCGCGACGTTGGCGTAGCGGAAGAGCTGGCGCAGGACGCGCTCGTCACCGCGCTCGAAAAATGGCCTGAATCGGGCATCCCGGATAATCCGGGCGCATGGCTGATGGCGACAGCGAAGCATCGCGCGCTGGACCATTTTCGCCGCGGCAAACTTCTCGAACGAAAACACGAAGAACTTGGCCGCGAGCTGAAATCGCAGCAGGAATCGGCTTTGGCGAATTTTGAAATCTCGGAAGGCAGCGAAATTGAAGACGATCTCCTTCGCCTGGTCTTTATTTCCTGCCATCCGATTCTTTCCAAAGAGGCGCGTGTTGCGCTGACGCTCCGGTTGCTGGGGGGATTGACGACGAGCGAAATTGGGAGGGCATTCCTGACTCCCGAGCCGACGATTGCGCAACGCATCGTTCGAGCAAAACGCACCCTGACTGAGGCGCGTGTACCGTTCGAAGTGCCCGCAGCGGAAGAGCGCGCTGCGCGGCTCTCGTCGGTCATTGAAGTGATTTATCTGATTTTCAACGAGGGTTATTCCGCGACTGCCGGCAATGACTGGATGCGACCGGAACTTTGCGCGGACGCATTGCGTTTAGGGCGAATGCTGGCGGAGCTCACCCCAAAGGAACCAGAAGTGCATGGGCTTGTTGCGCTGATGGAGATTCAATCGTCCCGGTTCGGCGCGCGAACGACGCCTACCGGCGAACCAATTCTGTTGCTGGAACAAAATCGCGCACAGTGGGATCAGCTCTTGATTCGCCGTGGCCTCGCCGCGCTTGATCGCGCGAACCGCATAGGCGGGGTCGGACCTTACGTGTTACAAGCCGCAATCGCCGCTTGCCATGCGCGCGCGCATACCGCTGAGGAAACTGAGTGGACGCGAATCGCGGAGCTCTATGCGGATCTCGCGCGAGTAGCGCCGTCGCCGATCGTACAATTGAATCGCGCAGTGGCGATTGCGATGGCGTTCGGGCCGGCGGCGGGGCTTGAGCTTGTGGACGCGCTCAGTACGGACCCCTCGCTCAAGAACTACCATTTGTTGCCGGCGGTTCGAGGGGATTTTCTTTTTAAGTTGGGGCGATTCGCGGAAGCACGCGAGGAATTCGAACGCGCGGCCACACTCGCCCAAAACGCCCGCGAACGCGACCTCCTCCTCGCCCGCGCTCGCAAAGCGGAATCCGGAGCTTCTTAAAATTTATTTTTTTAGCAGCGCATCAATTCCTGCTTGCGCGATTGCTTCGTCAATTTCCGATTTTGCGCCGCTTGCTGCGATTCCGCCGAGAATCTGCCCGTCCATGATGATCGGCAATCCGCCCTGGTTTGGAAAAAACTCCGGCATGGCCATCGCCTCGATTCGCCCGCTCTTAACGGCATCGGCTGCATCTTTGGAAGGCGCCCGGTAGAAAGCAGCGTGCCGCGCCTTCTTCTGTGCAAATTGAATCGTATTAATGGAAGCAGCGTCCGCCTTTGAAGAAACAGCAGGTTTCCGCTGTCGTCCACTACGCAGAGCGTCACCTCCACACTTCTTTTTTTCGCTTCGGCTTCCGCGGCGGTGATCATCGTCTTGATCGCCGCAAGATTCAAAACTTTCTTTGTTGGCAAATCCATGTTTGGAGTGGCTCCAGAAAAATAAAAAATGACTGCAAAAATGAAGGTAAACATGGCGGTGATGCTAGCAAGTCCGACCCGCAGCTTGCACTATAAATGTATCGGCCCATCTGGAGGAGCCATTACGCAAATCAAGACGTAACTAGCGCGAACTATTCGTAACGCAACGCCACCATCGGATCAACCTTTGTGGCGCGGCGAGCTGGAACTAATGCCGCAAGAATGGCGCAAGCAGCGAGAATCACAGTAGCCAGGCCGAAGATCATCGGGTCGTGGCTCTTGACGCCATAGAGCTGGGAAGCAAGGAGACGGCCTCCCGCCAGCGCCACTGGTATGCCGATGGCTAGACCTAGTCCGAGTTGAGCGAAAGCAGCGCGTAGCACCATGCCAAGCACATTCCTTTGCTCGGCGCCAAGCGCCATACGAATACCGATTTCGTTGGTTCGACGCGAAACGCCATACCCTGTCACGCCGTATAACCCGACGCAGGCCAGGATAAGGGCGAGGGCGCCAAACAGCTCGGTAAGGCGCGCGATTAGTCGGTCCTGATTAAAGTTCCGAGCCACCTGCTCGCCAAAGCTCATCATGTTAAGAACGGTGAGATTCGGATCGATATTCGCAAGAGTCTTCCGGACGGCTGGCTCGAGATTTTGCGGTTTACCCGCAACGTACAACTCAAGGGCACCCACCCAGCCGCGGAGTTGGTCTCCGGAAGGGATTTGAAGCAGCGGCAAAAAGAAGGTGGCGTATGCAGGGCTGCGCGTGTCCTGGTACTTTGCATCCTCGACGATGCCAACGATCTCATAGTCACCACTGTGAGTTGTATCGCCCATTCCGAAGCGTTGCCCTATCGGGTCTTCGTTCGGGAAAAACCTGTGTGCGAAGGTTTCGTTGACAACAGCAACATGCGGAGCAGCAGGCGTGTCGCGCTCATCAATGGTGCGTCCTCGCACCAAGCGCGTGCCTATGGTCTCAAAATAATGCGGGCCAACCCGATTCCAGGATGGCGCCGTCCAACGGTAGTCTGGCGCTTTTCCTTCAATGTACACACGTTCGTTCCAGTTGTTGCCACTCAGAGGGCTGTAACCCGACAGGCTGGCGCTTACAACGCCGGGAATCTGCGGCAGCGCGTCTTCAAGCCGTTGATAAAGTCCGTAGAGCTTATCCGGCGTATAGCCGGCCAGTGCCGGACTGATTTTTATGATCAAGCGGCCCTCGGTCACGAACCCCCAATGCTGATCCTCGAGGTTGCGTAGGCTTTGCGTGACCAGGCCAGCTCCAATCAAGAGCACAATCGAGAATGCGACCTGCGCGATCACCAGGGGCTTTTGAACTGCGGAAAAACGATCGCCTCTGGAACGCCCTCCTCCGCGCAAGGCATCCGCAGGATCGGAGCGCGACGCGATCCAGGCTGGCGCAATCCCGAAAACGACACTTGTAACCAGCGACAAAAGTAGGGCGAACCCTAGCACAGGCGCCGAAGGCCGCACGTCGATGGGAATATAATTGGCTCCCCGAAAGACAAGTAGCAGGATGGCATGTGTCCCGGCATACGCGACGTAGAGTCCCGCGGCCCCGCCCGCCAACGCCAGCAGAACACTTTCGGTGAGCATCTGCCGAATCAGCCGGCTTCGTGGCGCGCCCAGAGCCAAACGGACCGCCGTCTGGGAACGGTCGGCTGATCTTCGCGCCAGCAGTAAGTTGGCAACGTTTGCGCACGCGATCAGTAAGACCAACCCGGAGAGTGTTAAGAGAAGTCGCAGGCCCACAGCGTACTCGGTCTGCATTTCGTCCACACCACCTGCAGCAGGCGTGAGCCGAATGTGTTGCCGGGCAATGTCTTTACGGTCTCGCTCGGGGATGACTTCTCGATGGCTTGCGAGCCATCCTTGCAGTTCAACAGTGAGCCCAGCCTGCACGCGTTCCGGCGCAACGTCTGGTCTTAGGCGTCCCAAAAGATAAAGCCACTCGAACTCGGAAGTATGCATCCACCCATTCGGCTCGTTGGCCAGCGGCAACCAGAAATCCGGAGGATCGCTGCGCAGGGTGTCACCGTAAAAACCTGGCGGCGTCACACCCACCACGCTATAAGGCACGCTGTTGATGATAAAGGTGGCGCCGATCACCGAGCGATCCGCGCCGAAGTGAGTTTGCCAGGTGTGATAGCTCATGATCGCCACGGGGGCCGCGCCGGTCTTGTCGTCACCGGAATTGAGAGTGCGTCCGTCGAAAGCGCCCACACTGAACATGGTGAAGTAATTTCCGGAAACAAATTCACCGCGGTAAGGTTCAGCGGCACCGGAAGCGCCACTTCGTCTCACACTCAAATCCACGGGAGAGGGCTGGAAGGCCGCCAGCTCGCTGAATTCAGGCGTGTGTTCCCGGAGGTTCTCGTAGAGGGGAGAAGAATAGAGAACGAAACTGCCTCCGTTCTGAGTTCCGGTCATGACGCAGCAATTATTGTTGTCACCAAGGCGATAGAGCTGCGCGGGGTTCGCCACGGGCAGCGGCTTCAGCATCACCGTATCAATGAGAGAGAAAATAGCGGTGTTAGCGCCGATGCCGAGGGCGAGAATGAGCACGGCGACGGCGGTGAAGTCGGGAGCCTTGCGCAGGATCCGCACGCCAAAACGCAAATCCTGCCAGCACGTTTCCAGGAAATATTCCCATCTGGCCGCATGAATCGTTTCCTTGGCGACGTCCACGGTTCCTCGCTCTAGCCGCACAGCGCGGAGCGCGTCTTCGCGGCTCATCCCCTGATTCATTTTTTCCAGAGCAGCCATTTCCAGGAAGCCGTTGAGCTCTTCGTCCAGCTCCCGGTTAACCTGCTCCTTTCGGAACAAGCTTCTCAGCCCGCTCGCGATGTTCTGAAGCAGAGACATGGCCGTCCCTTAGGAAGCCTCGAGGATTCTGGCAATCGCCGCTACTTGTCTGGTCCATTCCCGAGTTTCGGATTCGAGCCGCTTTCGGCCTCGTTCGGTCAGTGAGTAATACTTTGCTCGCCTGCTGTTTTCGGTAGTCTTCCATTCGCCTTTGAGCATTCCCGCACGTTGTAGCCGCTCGAAAGCAACAAACAGGGATCCCGCGTTAACGCGAAAGATGCCGTCGCTCATTTGCTCGATCCGCACGGAAACCCCGTAACCATGCATCGGCTCCAGAGCCAGCGTCTTCAAAATCAGCATGTCGAGTGTTCCCTGCACGAGATCGCTAGATTGGTCACTCATTGATTGTTTCTCCTGACAGTCAAGAGGAGCATACGCCCCTCATCTTGATTGTCAAGAGGAGAGCTTACAGGGAATTTGCGCTGCCGGTGTCGTTTTACTTCCTCGGATTTCGACTTGTTCTCTGAAACAATTGGGCACGCAGGCCAAATGCTGCGCTTGGCTCGATTCCTTCGCGTGCTAAGCTTTTTCCCGCTGCTCAAATCCTGGGAGCTCGGGGGTTTGTACTTGCAAACCCTCGAACGAAAATGTTCAGAAAAATTCTTATCGCCAACCGTGGCGAAATCGCCGTCCGCATTATCCGCGCTTGCCGGGAACTCGGGATTAAATCCGCGGCGGTTTTCAGCGATGTGGACCGCAATTCCCTCCACGTCCGTCTTGCCGATGAAGCCTATCCGATTGGCCCGGCCCCTTCACGTGAAAGCTATCTAAACCTCGATAAATTGATGCACGTTGCGCGGCGGGCGGGCTGCGACGCGGTTCACCCCGGTTACGGATTTCTTGCAGAGAATCCCGCGCTGCCGCGTGCATGCACCGATGCTTCGCTGACTTTCATTGGACCTCCGGCCGAAGCGATGGAAGCGCTCGGTTCGAAAACCGCAGGCCGCTCTCTGGCGCGTGGAGTGGATGTGCCGACCGTTCCTGGCACGAATGAGCCGATTGAAAATCCGGAAGAGGCGCGCGCGCTGGCGCAGCGGATGGGCTATCCCGTTCTGCTGAAGGCTGTTGCAGGCGGAGGCGGGAAAGGGATGCGGCTCGTTTCGAATGACGAGGAGTTTCATTCCGCTTTCCGTGATGCTTCGTCAGAGGCGATGAATGCATTCGGCAACCCCAGCGTTTTCCTTGAAAAATATCTGGAAAAGCCGAGACACATAGAAATTCAGATTCTGGCGGATGCGCATGGTCGCGTGGTTTCGCTGGGCGAACGCGAATGTTCCGTGCAGCGGAGACATCAGAAAGTGATCGAAGAAGCCCCATCGCCGATCATGACACCGGAATTACGGAAACGCATGGGCGATTCCGCGGTGCGCATCGCGCGCGCAGGCGGCTATGTGAACGCCGGGACCGTGGAATTTCTCGTGGATGCGCATTACAACTACTACTTCCTCGAAGTGAATACGCGATTGCAGGTCGAGCATCCGGTGACGGAACAAGTTACCGGTCTTGATTTGGTGAAGCTACAGATTGCAATTGCCGCAGGCCACAGACTCCCATTTGCGTGGGAATCGATCACGCCTCGTGGACATGCAATGGAACTTCGGTTATATGCAGAAGATCCCGAAAACAATTTTTTCCCTTCTCCCGGGAAAATCCTTTCGCGGCGTGCTCCGAGCGGTCCGGGAATCCGGCTTGACGAGGGCGTCTACTCCGGCTGGACTGTGCCGATGGATTACGATCCACTCCTGGCGAAGTTAATTGCATGGGGAAACAGCCGAGAAGAAACTATCGCACGACTTCGCCGGGCGCTTGAAGAATATACGGTCACGGGGATCAAGACGAATGCGGCGCTTTTCCGAAGGATTCTTGTTGAGCCAGATTTCCTACGCTCGGAAATTCACACGAAATGGCTGGATGAAATGCTGAAGCGGCCGCTCGAGGGGAAGAATGCCGATTCTCGCGCGGCGGATGTCGCAGCAATCGCTGCAGCGCTTTGGCATGCCTTGCGTGAAACCGCGGCGAACACGGAATCTTCCGAAAAATCCTCCCGCTGGAAGATAGACGGCCGCGACCGCCAACTGGACCGCACGCCATGAAATACGAAGTTCACATTGATGGGAAAAAGCGTGTGGTGGAACTGTCTCGCGAATCGGAACAGTGGCGTGTTTCGCTGGATGGGATGACGCTGGATGCGGATGCTGTGGAAGTCACGCCCAATACGTTTTCTATTTTGCTGGAAGGCGAATCGCACGAAGTTCGTATCGCGCCGATGCCGGACGGGTCGCTGACGCTGCACACAGGAATCGCGGAGTACGTGGCGGAGGTCGAAGATCCACGCGCCTGGCGAGGACGACGTCATGGGGCGATGGAAGTGGAAGGCCGACAGCAGATCACGGCACCGATGCCAGGCAAAATCGTCCGCATTCTGGCTAAACCAGGAGAGAGCGTTGAGATCGGGCAGGGTTTGCTGGTCGTCGAAGCGATGAAGATGCAAAACGAAATCCGGTCGCCGAAGAGCGGCCGCGTGGAAAAGTTGTTCGTTAAAGAGGGGCAAGCTGTAAATGCAGGAGAAGTTCTCGCCTGGGTGGACTAATCCATTAGCTCTGCCAATTCAGGAAAATGCGGACTAATTTTGTGGAGCGGATTGCTTTGAGGGAAAACTCGTTTTTGCAGCGTCAGGAAGCCTGCCAGCGGCTTCAATGACTTGGCGGGCGAGATAGTTAGTCACTTTCGCTTCATCTCTTACTGTCGCGAGATAGGCTGCTTTCAAAAGCTGTTCTTTGCGACTGCGTAAAGTGTCGCGAACGGTTTGCTGCACTTGCGGATCGGAAATGCCGCGCTGCCCCGGAGCCTCGCGCGCGATTAGTTTCACGATGTGATAGTTCAAGCCATCGGGATCATGAGCCAGAACCGGAGCGCTTACCTGGCCCGGCTTAAGCCCGACCACGGTTTTTTTCAAGGTGGCGTCTACCTGAGGGCCGCTGAGCGCGGACTCGGGGACGTAACCGAGGTCTCCGCCGTTCGGCGCGGAATTGGGGTCTTCGGAATAGTCCATCGCGAGCTGGGCAAAATCGGCGCCGCTGTTCAGGCGGTCCATGAGCATTTTAATTTTTCGTTGCGCTTCGGCTTCGTTCGTGGCGTCGTCGTTCTTGCGATTCCGGATTAGCGGGTCTTTGTGCGGAGTTATCTTAATTTGCGCGATACGATATTGCGGTTCCGCGACGTTAAATTGCTGTTTGTTTGCGTTGTAGAAATCCGAAACATCCTGATCGCTGATGCTGATCTTCGCGACCACTTCGTGGTTCATCAATTTTGTAATTGACTGCTGGCGGCGCAAGTCGCTCTTGAGGTCGTCTACTGTAATGCCACGGTCTTTCAACTGGCGCTGAAATTCGTCCTCGGTATACGGACTTTTCATTTCCGTAAATTTGTCTTCGACTTCGCCGTCGCTCGCGACGAGATTCAGCTTTTTTGCCCGTTCGAGGAGAATTTCGTTGTTAATCAGTTCATCGAGAATGTTCAGCTTGAGAGAGAGAGACTCTTCCTGTGAAGGTTCCTGCCCTTCCGGACTTACACGAGTACGGTAATATTTGTCGACTTCCTCGCGTTTTATGTCCGTGCCGTTCACCGTAGCCCAGACGTCGGGCGAAGGCTGCGAAACTTTATTGCAACCCGCAAGTGGAAATAGAAAAACTCCGGCGAGCAAAACGCTCGCCGTGCGAGGCAAAACCATCCGCGCTGAGTTCGGGCGCATTGGGTTCAAGGAATTTGGCTCAAGCAGCTTTGGGCGCGCGGGCTGCTCCGGCCTTGATAACTTTGCCGGCGCGGATGCACGCAGTGCAAACTCGAAGATGCGTGCGAGTGCCGCTAACTACGGCGCGAACCCGCTTCAGATTCGGGTTCCAGCGGCGGCGACGGGTGTTATTGGCGTGGCTGACCACGTTGCCGTATTGCGGCCCTTTGCCGCAGAGATCACACTTCAGTGCCATGATTCTTCCTACAGAGATAAATTTTGTAAATCGAGACCCTTCATTGTAGCAGAGAAGGCTATTGAGGGGAACATTGTGCGTTTTTAGCGAGAACAAAGGAAGCATTGTATGTAAGCCAGGGAACGAAGAGCCGCAGGCGGGACGGAAAAAACGTGACCTCCAAAAATGGATGAAGGGCCACAGTCCGTAATACGCGCTAGTAGCAGTTTCGGATGCGGTTATCTCTTGTGTTTGCAAGTATATGCAGTCACAGTCGCTCGGATTTTGAACCAGGCTAGATTGTAAAAATGCGAAGGCGAAGGAGTTGGAATGATGAAGCGGATTGTTTTACGCCTCACATTTTTGTTGGTGGGGGCTGGTTTGGGATGGCCGCAAGACGGTCCAAAGAAAACCGACACAAAGCCAATCTCTGTGTTGAGCTGGATGGTTGGTGGAACCTGGACGGCAGATGCGTCGAAAATGGGCAACGGGATGCAACGGATCGAAACGCGATATCAATGGTCAGACAACAACGCCTATTTGCGGTTCACGACGCACTTCGTTTTTGACAAGGGAACTACGAAGCAATACGACGGGAATATGTTCTGGGATCCAGACAAGAAGGAGCTCGCCGTTTGGTATATGGCCGCGGACAATTCTGTCATGCAGGGGCCGATGGAATGGGATGGGCGAGTCTTGAGCGCGAACTTCCGGGCGCCGGATTTCGAAGGGAAGATGGCGGACTTGAGAGTGGAAGTGACGGTCAAGACGAATGACAAGTATGTTTGGGCAATGTCAGAAAAAGAGGGCGATGGCTGGAAACCGCTCGCGGCATTGGAATACGTTCGCATGGCATCCTGAGCCATTTTCCCCGGAGAATTCGCAATATCTGATAGGCCCTGATCGCGATAGTGGCGACCGGAGTTCTTTTTTTGAGGGCGAGCTAGAAACGATTTCGAGGCTAGTCTCACAACTCAGGGAATCGCCCATTCGCGGTATTCGTGCGGCTGCTGTGGTGGTGCGTCGCCAAGGCCCGGAAAGTCGCTTTTTTGCAGTCTTGGCGCCGGTCACAAGAAAAACGATTTAACCGCAAGAAGTGCTTGCTGTACGCTTAGTGCACCAAAGCAGCAGGACCCCTGGCAGGAGGGTGCCTTGGGTCGGCACTGGAAGCGAGAATGGTGTAATCGGGACGATACCCGATTGCGATTTTCAATTTTATTTGACAACGTTTTTCCAGGAACGAACGTGGCAATTCCGAGTTATCGTCGAGGTGAGAAGCGGCGGTCGAGCCGGGTGACGCTCGCCGTACCAATTCGCGTGGATGGAGAGGATATCGCCGGCGAAAAATTCATCGTCAGCACCACCACCCATGTCTTGAGCCAGTACGGCTGCCTGATCCATCTTGAAGAAGACGTGATCATCGATCAAACACTTGTCCTGATGAACGAGCATACGCGGCAATCAGCGCAAGCACGCATTGTTTCCACGCGGCGTCATCGCAATGGGCACAAATATGTTGGCGTCGAGTTCATCTCCCCGAGCGAAAATTTCTGGCGTCTGACGTTTGTGAAACCCGGAGCAAGATCACTGAAGAGAACGTACGGAGCGTCGGAAGCGTAGGAAGGCGCAGCGACGGAATTAGCGCATTACTGTCGTGGCAAGAAATGCCTGGGCGAGGTGATCTCCCCAGGCTTCTTTTATTTCCAGCGCGATTGCATAGGGAAGAAATCCATCCGCTGCACGGAGCTCATCATCCGGCAAACGGAGCCGGTTCAAGCGATCCTGCTCGACTTTATTTAGAAAGGACCGGAAGCCTTCGATGTGGTCGAGCGCTTTTCTGCATTCCGGTGTAATGCGGCGCAGCGCGGGAGCGAAAATCAAGTGTGCGGCCACCATGCCGACAAGAGTAAAGGCGTAGGCCGGTGAGACCTTTGTCGTTATGTGATATGCGATCCATACGCAGACGGACATGAACACAGCGAGCGCAAGCGTTCCTAGCAGCGCCATGCCGTACCCGGTGTGAGCTCTTGAAGCTCCACGCCATGCAGCAAAAAGACTGACGCGAGCGATGAAGCCGACTGTCATCGTAACGAATAGAAACCACCACGAAAGAAAGAGCAGACCGGAAGTGTCCTTGCCGCGAGCGGCGAATGCAATGACAAAGAAAAAAAGAATCGTCGCCAGGATCGCAAGAATGATCCAGCCGGCGTTTCGCGTGAAATACTTTCCTTCCATCCGAGCCACTAGCGCTTTCTGGATTGCGGCAACGTAGACGCTGAGGAGAGGTCCTTGCGTCGGATCGAGAAGAACTTCCGGACCGTCAGAAAATAAAATGCGAAGCACTTGCGCTTCTTCCGGCGCGAGGGATGAAGGGTTCGCAGGAGGATTTGGTTCGCGGCGTACGAGGTATTTTGGCGGTCGTGGCTCGACACAAACGAAACCGCGGTGCGCGAGTTGCACCAGCACAGCGGCAAACGAACGACCATCGGAGCCAGTTGTGACAAGGTAGCGTACGGCCCCGGGAGACATCGCCTCGGGTGGGCCGTACTGAGGAAGGATCGTGCCGGGCTTGGGATCCTGGCCGACGGCGATCCAAAGAACGCCGTAATAGATAAAGAGCCCGAGCGGAAAAAGAAGCATCCACCCGTTTGGATCGTGGCCAGCAAGAAGCGTTTCCATGAACACAATTTTCGCAAAGAGCAGAGCTCCTGCGGCGCAGCGTGCCGCGAAGGTAAGTAACAAATTGGAACGACGCGCGGTTTATTGATCGTGGGACATGTTGGGCATGTTCTTCATGTCGTGCATGTGGTGTTCGGGAGTTTTTGCAGCATGGCGAAGCGAGGTGAATGCCGCGTCATTGTCCGGCACGAAATAGCCGACAACGATTCCCATAGCGCCCTGGCGCAGCAGCTTTCCTGTCGTGTTGTCATACGTGGCCGTGATTTTGAGTTGATCACCGGCGGCAAGCTTTTCGCCACCAGCCGCGAAGAAAGTGACAACCGGCATGTATTGAAGATGACCTTGGTCATCGGTTTTCGCCTTGAGTGTGGCGATAGTTCCTTTCTTCGTTGCGTCCTCAAGCACGATTTGCTGTGCGTAATCGTGCATGTGGCCGCCGACGCCGAGCAGCACGCCATCATATTTAACGCCAACTGTGCCTGATTTTTCGCTCGGCCCGGCGGGCAAGTCATAGCCGGAACTGCCGCAGGATCCAACGTCCATCCATGCAGGATAAAAATTCTTGACTGGAGCCGGAGAGGTATCGCCGAGATAGCGAATTTCGACTACGAGGAAAGCTTTGTCGTAGGACGTAGCCGTTGGATTGTGAATCATGGTTTCGACACGGATGCGATCGTCCTTCTGTACGCTATATCCATAGCCGGGAATTTGCGCCCAATCCGTCAGTTCGCCGCCAGCGCCGAAAATGTGTTCTTCCTTGTTAGGGCAAAGAAAATCGGAGCGATTTTCATTCCAGAAAGCCACGTGATGCAGTACGGTGCCTGGCACGGCGTTTCCGGATGCGTCCGCGAGATGCGGATGGAAGGAAAGAAGCCAGCCATTCAGCGGAATTGTCCAGACAAGATCAGCGGGTTGCGGCATTTTCATATGCGAAGTGTTTGCCGGAAGATTCATTGGACCGATACGGAGCGTGATGACGTGGGAGGCTGCATCAAGTTTTTGGTCAAGCGTTATGCCGGTTGCTACCAGGTGGTGCATGCCGCCCTGCATAAAGCCGCCATTTTGTTCCGTAGCGCGGTGCATGTGGCTCCGTTGCTGTGGAGGATTTGCTGGCGGCTCCTGAGCGAACGCTGAAAAGGAACAGGTGGCCAGGACCGACACACAAACGAGAGGTTGCATTTTCATGGGACACCTCACGCAAGGCGGGTGAGCACTGCTTCCAATTTCATGATACGCCAAAGCGTGGACGGAGGCGCATTTCGAACAGCGCAAAATAGTAGATGGGTCTTACTCCCAGGTGATGGTCAATTCAGAAAAAGCGGCGCCCTCGCTGATGGGAATGCCAAACTTTAGCGAAACCTGCTTTGCGCCTGAGATTTCCAACGCTTTTCGGAAAAAGCCGATGATGGCGCACTCCATGATGTCGTGGTGCTTTTGAAAGCCAATGTATTTGATTGTTGCGCTGTGGTTTTGAACTTCCGGGATGATTTGAACATCTTTGAAATAAGTCGCGTGGACGGCGGCGATGCGTGTGATTACAAAACCCGGCGAGCCAAACTTGATAAAGATTTTGTAGATCCCGCGGAGCTGGGCTTCGATCACTTTTTCGGAGCGTGCGGTCAAAATATCCCGATTGCCGCCGGCCGTTTCGCGAATGTCCACTTCCAAGAACTCGGTAAAAACATCCAGCGGATACCAGTTGGAAAGATGAATCGACTTTTCAAACGTTTCACGGGATTGTGGGCTCAGGTGACTGACAATTCTGGCGAACTCGGTGTCGCCTGCGCGCGCTTTGATGGCAGCGATGGAATCAAGCAGGACTGTACCCTTGATTGCAGCCACCAGGAGTCTCCTTAAACTGGAAAATCAGGCGTTGGATGAATTTACCACCAGCTGGCGTGAACGTTGGAACGGATTGTTGACAATTGTTGCGGTTTGCGTCGAAGAAGAACATCCATGCATACCTATGGAGAAGCAGCAAGGAACGTTGTGAATAAAATGTGTGTTGAGGCAGTTTTCGAATGGCTCCAAATACCCTAAAATACTAAGAGTTGGTTCTGTGGGCGTGTAGCTCAGCTGGGAGAGCGCGTGCTTTGCAAGCATGAGGTCGCAGGTTCGATCCCTGTCACGTCCACCAATCCTTTCAATCACTTGCCTGCAATTCGTGTTTTTTCGTCTACAGCACTGTAGGCAATTTTGTAGGCGGTCAAGTCCTCAAGGTTCAACAAACGGAGCAAACCGCAGATTCTGCTCCGTGATTTTCCTACGTTCCGTAGCGCACCTGATTCGGGACCAGGAGGTCGATGGTTCAAATCCATTCGCCCCGACCAATCTTTTCAACCACTTCCACGCAATTTCTGGTTTTTCGTCTACAGCACTTAGATGATTTTGTAGGGAATCACGTCAACGGGAAGGGGCGCTTCGCTGCGTTAGCATGAGCACAGACATGTCTGTGCTACTTAAGTGCAGAAGGACCGTTCTGAGGATTCGTTCGGACAGTGATATTCTTTCCCAGTCAATCATTTTTCCGAGCAACGGTAGAGGAGGTGAAGACTATTTTGTATCAGATTGGAAAATTTGCGCAGGTTAGCGGGATTACCGTCAAAGCGCTGCGTTTTTACGATGAAATTGGCGTGTTGCAACCGGCCAGCGTGAATCCCTTGACGGGATACCGCTATTACCAACCGGAACAGCTTGAGGAATTGGCTTCGATCCTAGCGCTTCGGGATATGGGCGTGTCGTTGTGTGCCATCCGCGAAATGAAACGCAAAGCGGGGATGATTGTGGGCAAACGCGAGCTATTGAAGGATCTGCGACGGCGTTTAGAGAAATCGATCCGAACGGCAGCCCTGTCCGTGAAGTGGATTGACGCCGAGCTTGATCAGATGAACGACAGCGTCCGGTCTGTGCCGGTGCTGATGAAACGAAAGGCGGAGCTGGCGATTGCGTCAGTCCGTTCGAAGGTTTCGAGTTACGAAGAGATAGGGCGATTTGAAGAGATGCTGCTGAAGTGTCTGCCGCAGGAAGCCATAGCAGAGACGCGCGGAGTGCTGTGGCATCGGTGCGCCGATTCAGGCCCGCTCGAAGGTGAGCCTTTCGTGGCTCTTAAGCGACGAATTTCGAACTGGAGCAGGTGCAATCAGAAACAGTTGCCTTCGGCAACGCTTGCTTGCGCCTATTCGAAAACGGACAACGACAGCGCGGAGCTGACGTACGATGCGATTCGGCGATGGATCGGTTCGAGGGGTTACAAGGTCATCGGACCGAAACGCGAAATCTACCTGGACGAGGCGCTGGAGATTCAGTTCCCCATAAATGCGGCTTAGTAGCGGGCGTTTGGCCGATTAAGGCTCAAGGGCGTGTCCGGGAATCAACGCGAGCCGTGATTGGTAGCTCCAGATTTCGCTTCGGATATTGCGCACATTTTTCAAGACATTCTCAGTTTGCGCCGGATCACTGGCGTACGCATTTCGTAGCATTTCTACCAGTGTGGAACCAGCAGTTTCAATCTGAGCGAGATTTTCCCGTTTGAGCATCAATACATAAGTGGGCATATCTGCGCCTCGAATGATTTTGTACCAAGTGAGGTGCGGAGCGTTTCGTTTTTGGGCGGCAAGGCGCTCCAACCCAGCCTCGAAAGAAAGCGTTGCTGCAGGTTCGACCTGCAAGAAAAAGGCATCGAGCATTGTGCCAGGCTTCTTGTCCTCAAGTGGAGTAGCGGTGGATGGCGTGGTCCATAAAATCCATGTCTCAACATCGAGGGGTGCAACATACGGAGAAACGTTTCGCATGAAATCGTCGCCGTCGTCTTTGGGACTGGGCCGTGCATCGAGTTGGGAAAAGGTGGCGCCGAAAGTACCGTCGATGAAAGAGCCCTTGCGTGGGCCTGAGTCAACGGTCCAGGCGTACCAAACGAGAGCGTCATGCTGCGCCGCGTGCCATGCTAGATGACGACGGTAGCCCTCTTCGAAGGAGGGTTTGTCTTTAATGGTATAGGAGTAAATCTGACCAACAGAGGCGACTTGGGCAATCGACGACGAGGCGGTGAGAGTCAGCGCCGCAAAGGCTAGTAATTTCAGAAACGTGACGAGGGCGTGTGACAGTGCTCCACCGCTCACGCTGAATTGGTGATTGTCCGTCAGAATTCGTGAATTCTTCATTGGAATGTCTCCCGACCCTTTAGGATCTTTGTTGTCAACAATACGAGCCAACCTAACATTCCAGTACAGGGGAGAGTTCAAGCGGTTACTGAGGCTCTAGATAGTCGCTGTGGGTTCGCTAAAACTAAAACAACATAAGAAAGCATACGAATTGAAGTAGAAACGTGTCGTATATTCGATGCGAGTTAGAATTTAGTTCAACCTGTAACAAGACCTCGAACACGGAGCAGCGCACACCCTCCGGAAACAGTTTTGCGGAGCCGTACATCATTCTCAAAGCGAGTCTCGCAGCCGATGCGGGGTATTTCGGAGAGAAACTCACGTCCGGCAGGCAAGAGATTGTCGGTGCTTGGAAAGCACGGACCGTGCGATTGCAACCGGAGTTCAAGCAAACCGACATTTTGGGAGCCGTTATGTTGGCTGGCGAGCTATTCGCTGAACACGCGCACTCGCAGAGGCGAACGCTTGTCATTTATTCAGACATGGAACAAGTGACAAAGGATATGAATTTGGAACGACAAAAGCATGGGAATGGACGGATGCTCACTGATATCGAATTCCGTCCGTTCATGGTGGATCTACGGGATGTTGAAGTCTTCTGTCTTGGAGTCCAAGCTCCGAATCAGCAGCCCAGCCGATGGAAAGAAATCCGACAGTTCTGGCAAACGTATTTTGAGAAAGCGAACGCGAGACTGAAGAACTATTCCACGTTTCGAGATCGCCCGAGCTTGGCCAGTGACAGCCTGCAGCAAGAGCCATAAATTTTTGGCGAACGACCTTTAATTTTCTGTTACTCACTCAGAAAATTGTTGACGAGCCGGTATCGTATCCTATATAAGACGCGAAAATTGATCTAGTGGGAGGTTTCTTGTCCCGGCCTACTGCGATTTTCTCTCTAGCACTTCCTGTAAGTGGCATTCGTGATTTGCAGAAAAGAATCGTCTTCCGAGAACACGCTTCAATTTGTTTTGATTCTAGATTGGTAACGGCCGAACCTGCGCTCATTTGCTTCAAAGCTGCGGTCCGTTCTATTTGGGGGCGTGATTTGAACTCGGAGAGCGGCTTGTGAGTTGGAGACTCCGCATACTAATTTGCATCGTCGGTTTCGTAGTCACAGGCGGATCCCGTTGCAATGCGCAGGGCACCTATCAAAACAGCCGACCGATAACGTTGTCGCACGCTCAGGTTCCGAATACGGATCAAGTCAACTTCCCTGTGCTGATTTCCGGGACGTATCCATATTTGGCGACAACGGCGAATGGTGGAGGTGTGACGAACACGAATGGGTATGACATCATTTTTACCTCTGATGCGGCAGGCACTCAGGCACTCCCTTACGAGCGGGAATCCTATAATCCCACGACTGGAGCCGTGAATTTTTGGGTACAGGTGCCTACGCTTTCCCATACTTCCGACACTGTGATTTATCTCTTTTACGGGAATTCCTCGGTCACCACCGACCAATCGAACAAAAACGGTGTGTGGGATGCGAACTACAAAGGGGTATGGCATCTGCCGAACGGAACGACGTTGAGCGCGAGCGATTCAACCGTGAACAACGTGAACGGAACAATCAGCGGCGCTACTGCAACCTCTGGCCAGATAGATGGTGCGGGGTTATTTAGTCCAAGCTCCTCAAGCTATGTGGACTACGGTTCGTTCAGTTCTACTTTTACGGGCACCAAGTATTCGGCGAGCGCATGGGCGGAAGCAACAAGCACGCCTGGAAACTTAGCCGGGATCATGAGTGAATCTCAATCGAGTCCGTTTGATTTCGGCGTCCGGTACCAGAACAACCATCTGGTTTACTATCACAGTAATAACCCTTGATTCGAACATCACCCCGACCAACAACGCCTGGTATTACGTTGTGGCGGTTTTCGATTCTGCAGTGGGGATGAAGTTCTATGTCAACGGAACGCTCGCAGCAAGCAATACGATCACAACACTGGGAACTTCGAACACAGACCATTTCTTGGTTGGAGTGGATTATTATACGGCTTCTCTCCGCAACTGGCCGGGTGTGATCGACGAAGTCCGTGTTTCGAACGTTGCTCGTTCCGCCGACTGGATCGCTACGGAATACCATAACCAGAGCAATCCCTCGCTCTTCTACACCATCGGATCGACAGGAGGGACGCCTATCCTGACCGCAACTCCTGGTTCGAGCACTAGAATCGACCTAAACTGGACTGCTTCGGGAATTCCGGGTGTGGCCTATGCCATTTTGCGGAACGGCACGCAAATCGTCACAGGCTGGACATCCACAAACTACAGTGACACCGGTTTGGCGGCGAGCACAGCATATTCCTATCAAGTTCAGGTCATAACCTATTCGGGTCCTTCGTCACTTTCCAACATTGCGACCGCAACTACTCTTTCCACAAGCACGCCGACAATCCTAGCCATTTCACCGCTCGCGGCCGCTGCCAACGCATTGGTCACGATCAACGGACAAAATTTCAGCTCGCCGTCAGTCACTTTTGGCGGAACTGTTGCGACTGTGGAGTCGTGGACTACAAACACAATAGTTGTTCAAGTGCCAGCAAGTCTCGTGCCCAGTCTCGTGAACGTACAAGTGACGACCGCGTCCGGTGGCAGCAATCCCGTTCCTTTTATGATCGTGCTCCCGGGGTGTCCGACAAATTAGGGGGCATATTCGAACGTTTCGGTGCGGTCTAGTGAACGAATTGAGAAGTCTCATCTCAAGCGTGATCGGACTCGATTGTGACTGCTCGAAGCACTACTTTACGTCAAAAGGAGTTGTCGTGATGGTTTACGCAACTAGGATCCTTGTTTTGTTCTTTTTGGTAGTTGTTGGCGCTGAGGCTCAGAGCCAGCCCACAAGAAATGGAGAGGCTTCTCGCGATGCGCAAGCAATCGCGATACTGGCGAAGTGCATCAGGGCAACAGGAGGGGAATCTGCGGTTAAGAAGGTTAAGAATTTCAACGCTACTGGAACGATCATCCACTATTGGGGCGGCAAGGAAGTCAAAGGTTCTACGACTATGCAAGCTCGAGGGAGTGACGAATTTCGAATGGATTCGAATGTGACACAAGGTACCCGCTCGATAGTCATAGGGCGGGGTAAGAGCACAATAAACGACCCAAATGGCAAATCCAGGGAGGTGCCTTTTCACAACAGTATGAATATGGGAGCACTCACTCTTCCATTTCTACCGCTACTTGAAGCCCAGGAGGAGGCCACTACCTCGGTTCTTTTCATGGGACAAGTTTCTGTGGACGGGCATCAGGCCTATCAAATCCGTATTATTCGCAGCTTTGCCGCTCAGGGTGACAATGAAGGAATTTTGAGCAGGCTCTCGACGAAAGATTTCTTCATCGATTCGATTTCCTTTCTTCCGATTTCGGCCAGATGGATGACACATCCATTTGATGACTACTTGCAAGACATTCCACAGCAAATGTTGTTTTCCGATTTTCGCGCCGTAGAGGGGGTGCTTGTGCCTTTTGCTGTCACCGAGACGATACACGGCCAGAAGACCTGGGCCTTCCAAGCCGAAACGGTCAAGCTGAATAGCGAATTGTCTCAAAGCGTATTCGAGCATTGATCCGGAGACTGACGACTGAATGCTGTGGAGATCAAGAAAGTGCAAATTGAGTTCGGGAGAGATGGCAAAATGCACGAATCTCAGCGCAAAAGAAACATTGAGCGAGCCTGCGGGCGAGGATTGCTGGGCCGCTATGTCGGTTTGGTCCTTTTAGGATTCTTCAGCATTTGCCCGTCTCTCCAAGGCCAGGACAATACAAACCTAGGAAACTATCTTTCACAGCTGGGGGCGCCGTCGGGTTCAGCCTCTCAGCCTGTTGAGTCGGGCTCCATCAATCTTAGTAACGGCAATCTTCATCTGGAGGTCCCTCTCGGCACCTTTCCACAAAAGGGAAATAGCGCCCCGCTAACCTTCGCTCTCGTATACGACAGTCGCATTTGGTCGAACAACGGTAGCGGCAGCGTCTGGTTCGAACGCGATTTCTCAACTAACCAGGATGCGAACAATTGGTTTGGGGCAGGATCACATTCGTGGGGAGGCTGGCGCCTGGTAACGAGCGCCGGAGGCTCATTTTATACTCGCAGCGTAATCCTATCAAATACGTGCCAACCAACCTTCGTCGACAACCACGGCAACACTGTCGCCTCCATTCAACAATTGAACTCTAGGTATGTTTATTTCATGACGCCCGATGGGGCTGTCCACGTCGGACCGCTCACCCTGCAGACGGTTACACCGTGTGTGCCGGTCCAGGGTGTTCCGACGTCAGGCATACCTGACTTGCCTAACCACACTTCACATTCTCTTTATGATTCAGATGGGTTTCTGTTTTCGATCACGAACTATACAAATGCAATAGTGCAGGGCCCCGATGGCACAATCCTGTACCCTTCGCCAACAGACACGAACGGAAACGCGTACTCGAAAAACGCGAACGGCGATCTGATTGACACACTTGGTCGCGTGCCGCTCACGACCACTACCAACTGTAACGGGAATGCGAATCAAATTTGCTTTGACCTATTGAATTCTCAAAGCACGAATTCGCAGGGAGCAAAGTCGCGTTACACGGTTACGCTGTCGACCATTCCAGTTAGCACGGCTTTCGGACAGTCTGACATTACTGAGTGCACCTCAAATTGCACGGTAACGGTGATTTCGAGCGTGGGACTTCCGGACGGGACCAGCAGCTATGCATTTAGTTACGATTCGGGAGCGTATGGCCTACTTAAATCGGTTCAGTTTCCGACAGGAGGAACTTCCAATTTTGGTTACACAACATACGAAGACCTAAACAGTCAGCGCAATAGATGGATTACTTCGTATCAACCTTCGCTTGGAGGAAGCTGGACTTTCACGCCGCAACTTGTGCAACCTTGTGCAGATTCGTCGAATAGTTGCCAGCAACAACTCACAAAGACAGCGCCATCTGGCGACGACACTGTCTATCAATTCCTGATTAATCATGGGGCTTGGAAGTCGTACGAATCAGATTATTCGGGCAGCTCTGTTTCGGGCGGTACGCTTCTCAAACAGGAAAATACCCAATACAACTTTAGAGGGACAAGCACATCGAGTACTTTATATGTTAACAATGTCCAGACAACGACCACGATCCCGTTGGGGCCTGGTAATAGCCTTGTAAAGCAAGTCCAGTACAACTACGACACCGCGAATCCCTCCTTTGGAGCATTGCTTTCCGTAAATGAGTGGAATTACCACCCATCTACGGGACAGCTACCCGTAGCACCAGACCGTTCGACTTACTACACCTATCAATACCAGCAGAGCGGCGGGAGCGCCTACTCTGCCGCGAACATTCTGCGAGCCCCGGTGACCGTAACCGTTTGTGGCAATACGGGCTCGGATCTCGCATGCGGAGGTGCGGGATCTCCAGTTGCCAAGGCAGCGATGTCGTACGACACGACCTCTCCGTCGGGAGTACACGGGAACTTATCGCAAATCCAGAAGTGGGTTGGCGGAACGAGCTGGCTGAATACTAATATCACTTACAACAGCTCAGGAAATCCTACTCAAGTCACAGACCCTGCAAATAATACCGTGCAGATAGGGTACGCTGATAACTTTTTCATCGATTCAGGCACTCCGTCCTACGGTCCCGCTACCTCCTATGCTCCGCCAGCCACAAACGCCTATGTCACAAGCGTAACTCTGCCGATCATTGGAGCGTCAACTTACGGCTACTATTTTGGAAGCGGCAAGCTAGCCTCCAGCCAGGACCCGAACGGCGCGGTGAGCTACAGCCACTATGCGGACCTATTTGATCGTCTTACTCATGTCTTCACGCCGCCGATCACGACTCCGTCTGGAAATAACTCAGGTTGGTCCCTCTTAAATTATACATCTCCAACGCAGACCGATGCCTATACAGGTCTAACAACGACGTCACCAGGGACGAACTGTACTGGTTGTCGCCATGATCAATCGCTTCTGGACGCGGCGGGACGGTCCTTGTCCAGTATCCTCGTTAGCGATCCGGAAGGGCCTGACCGGACCGATTCGACATACGATTCGAATGGAAGGGTGCTGTCCGTCACGACCCCCTATCGAACTCAGAGTGACTCGACGTACGGGTATGACACATATGCGTACGATGGCTTAAGCAGGCTCGTTCGTGCCACTCATTCTGCGGACAACACTTCAGTCCAAAACCTTTACGGTCCCGCAGTAGAGGGGATCGGACTTTCGGCACCGCTTTGTCCTGCTTCAACTTGCGGCATTGGCTATCCCTCCCTCGCGAAGGACGAGACTGGGAGGATTCGACAAACTTGGACGGATGGTTTCGGCAGAATTATCGAAGTGGACGCTCCTGGACCAGGCAGTTCTTCAACAACCACTGCAACCTCAGGTGCGGGAACGAGTACGATCACCGGTACAGAACAATCATTCAACAACGGCAATCCGTCCGTCGGGACCGTGACGATTTCAGGATCTCTCTTTTCGACTGGTACGCCCCCCACCTATGACTCCGGTACGATCGCGGTAACCGTGAACGGGATTACGGAAACGATAACCTATGGTCAGAATACGAACGGCGAACAAATAAACAGCACAGCGAATCTTTTGGCGTTTGATTTGGCTCTGGCATTTACGAACGATCCGGCGTCTCCAGTCAGCGGCAGCTCTGACAGTTCGTGTACTACGTCCTGCGTTGTAACACTTACTTCGAACAAAGGCGGAACGGCGACCAACTACGGTGTTTCTACAAATGTCACTCACACATTGGGGAGCGGTTCCTTCACGCTCACGCGATCGGGGCCGACGCTAACAGGAGGAACCGACAACTTTGTCTACGATACTGGTTTACTCAACGTCACGATCAATGGACAAACGCTAGCGACGCCAGTTTCCTATGGCCAAACCAGTACGGCGTCAGGTCTCGCAAGTTTGCTCGCAACCGCCGTAAATGCTGCCTCGAACTTAAACGCATTGGTCACCGCGACAGCAAACGGTCCGAACGTTAGCCTGGCCGCAAAGGGCACGGGGACACCGTCGAACTATTCACTCTCGGCAACATCATCAACGACTTCTTCAAACTTACCGCATGTGTTCCCCTCACCATCATTCGATATTGTGACGAGCTGGACCGACTTAACTGGAGGGCAGAATTCAGGGACTGGCGGTGCAGGCGTTGCGGCCACGGGATCGGTTTCGGTAAGCGGGGTACTTCAATCGACTGCCGTGGGTTCGCTCCCGACGCCGATCACTTTGACTATCACGGGCACCGAGCAGAGTGCAATACCCACCGGATCGACCACCACTGTCTACGATCAAGGTTATGTATCGATTTCGCTTAATCCTTGTCAGGGTACGACTTGTGCGGCACAGTCCGGGCCTTCAACACAGCCCGGCTTTCAAGTGTTTACTGCGACGGCGGCGTTCGCACAATGGACCACGACTGCAAACATTGCTCAGAACCTAGCATGCGTGTTCAACGCAAGCGCGAATTCCCCCGTTGTTGCGACGGTCAGCGGCTCGAACATAACGCTGACTCTCAAAAACGTCAGTTCCAGTCTGCCCTCGTACAACTATCAAGTAATTCCCAATGCACTCTGGAATTACAACCTATTCCAATCGCATCCTTCATTTATTGCTACGAACAACAGCAGCGTCTCTGCAGGCCAGACGTTCTCAGTTTCGATCGGACCAAACACAGGTATCAACGCTGGCGACGGGTTTGGAGCGGGTGTGGTTGTCATCAACGGCATCTTATCAGGTGCCACGTATGGACCAGGAGATACGGTCAACAGTCTTACGACGAATTTGGCCGCAGCAGTCAACGCGAACAATGCCGCCGTGACAGCCACGGTTGTCAATGGCACAACTATTCAGCTTACCGCGAAGACGACTTCGAATTATTCCATAACTTCATTTGTGTATGGGCTTACTTTCGGCACAATTTCTTCGGCGAAATTTACCGCTGTCATCACTCCCCCAGCCGTCGACGACCAAACTAGAACTGCGTCTGTAACAACGGACACTGGGACTGTCTCAGTTACCGTCAACGGAATCCAGGCTTCTGCTTCGTACGGAGTAGGGAGCACGCCAGAATCTGTGGCAGTGGCACTGCAGAATGCGATAAACGGTAATTCATCGTATCCCGTCACTGCTTGGGTGCAAGACTCAATCCTGAATTTGACGGCCAAAATCCAAGGGTCCAGCTCGAACTATACTGTTTCCACAGCCGCTTCGACTAACCAGCCTTCACTATTTTCCGCACCTTCATTTTCACTTTCTGCTTCCGGCTCCACGCTTGCAGGCGGCGTCGATGGCAGCGGGATGAGCCTGACTGCTAGTTCGAGCAGCAGTACGTTCTATCAGTACGACGTTCTCGGTAATTTGCTCAGCGTTTCTCAAGCGGGTCAAACTCGGAGTTACACGTATGACGCGCTTGGCCGTGTGACGTCATATACGATGCCCGAGACTGGTCCGGCAGCAGGTTCTGGCACCGCCAACATCTTCTATACCACCACGGCTGGAGCTCTGTGTTCTGGCGACCCTGTCGCGCCTTGCAGAGTCACAGACCCGCTCGGCATCACGACAACTTTCCAATATGACCAATTGAGCCGGCTCGTCTCAAGGAGCTATTCAGACGGTACTACTCCCACCATCACGTATTGTTACGATGGCCAAAATACGTCGTGCCTAAGTGGCTTCACGAGTGCGAACGGAAAAGGTCGCAAAACTGCGATGAAAGATGGTTCCGGAGCCACGGGCTGGAGCTATGATCCGGACGGAAATGTCATCATCAAGCAACGCACAACTAACGCGGTCACACAGACTTTTTCTTATACACATTACCTAGACGGATCAATTGCCACACTGACATATCCTAGCCTGCGAACGATCACTTACGTCTATAACAACGCGCAACGGACAATTTCTGCCGTCGATGTAACAAACGCGATTAATTATGCAACGGGAGCAACCTATTCTGCCGCGGGCGGTCTATCCACTTTAACTCATGGTGCGAACGGCAGTTTTCAAGGAATTAAAGAAAGTTATTCCTATAGCCATCGCATGCAGTTGGGTGGAATCTTTGTGTCCTCACCCGCCGGCACTGTTTTGGACTTTGCCTTTAACTTAAATCAGGCCTCGGGTAACAACGGCCTAATTGCCTCCGTCGTCAATAATATTGACAACGGCCGAACACAGACGTTCACATACGATCCGCTAAACCGATTGGCATCTGCTCAGTCGCAAGCAACTTCTGGAGGAAATTGCTGGGGACTTAATATCGGACTGGATGCATTAGCGAACCTGAACAGCGAAACCGTGAGCAAGTGCTCAGGTAATCCACTTAGCGTTACGACCAGCCTGAAAAATCAGATCACGAACACAGGTTTCAGCTACGACCTAGACGGAAGACTGAAGAACGACGGCACTAATACTTACGCTTACGATGCTGAAGACAATCTCCAGTCTGCCGGCGGAGTGAACTATTCGTACGACGGCAACGGGCTCCGCGTCATGAAGTCGAATGGCACGATCTATTGGCGCGGTGCCGGCGGTAGCGCGCTCACCGAAACCAATCTCACAGGTGGCCTGCAAAGCGAATATGTTTTCTTCAACGGAGCCCGTATCGCGCGGCGCGATTCTTCCGGCAACGTTTACTACCTTTTTGCAGACCATTTGGGCAGCACGCGCGCAGCCACCAGCGCCACGGGGGCAATCTGTTACCAAGCTGATTACACACCGTATGGTGGAGAGCTCACACCATACGGTTTCACAAATACTTGCGCTCCAAACTACCGATTTACAGGGTACGAATACGACTCCGAAACACAAAACAACTATGCGATAGCGCGATATTACAATCCGCATTTGGGGCGTTTCATAAGTGTAGACCCAATAGATGGCGCGCTTGGCGATTCACAGTCGTGGAACAAATACGCCTACGTTCGGAATAATCCCGGCAATTTTACCGATCCCGCAGGCATGGACTGTGCTGGAGGCTTCGTTTTTACGTGTATTACGTTTGGCAGTTTCGGTGGGTTTGACTATGGGCCGGGTTTATTGGGATTCGACAACTTTTCGGGTTTCGCGAGTTCTCCAGGGCTCTACTCTCAATTTGAATTGCAACAGCAATTGGGCAACGATCTTTCACTGGGGGATTCGTGGAATTATCTTAAGGGCGAGGGTGGAGGAATTTGGAACATAACTGGACGCGACTTCGTCGAGCACCCGTTCAAGACCATGGCCGGGTCCCTCCTCTCGGTGTCACAGCCTTATCTGTCGACGGTTGGTTTAATTGCTAACTATGATTCAAACCTGAAGTCACTGCGAGGGTGGTTATCCGATATCGGCTCCGGTAAACCACAAGCAGTCGGCCAACTCGTCTTCTCGGTAGCGCTCTTGGCCGACGGGGGCGGAGAAGGTGAGGGAGCCAACATTGCGTTGGGATCGCGGTTCTCAGGATTGAGGAGCTTTGCTAGGGAAATCGGGGCGGAACACCTACTCGATTTTCCTGAATCCATTTGGCAAGACGTATTCCGATCTCACCTTAATAACCCTAATACCACTTTTCACGTCAATATGGAGGGCTTCTTCGGTGATTCGGTTGAAGAAATGATCATGAATGAGATTTCGTCCGGTTCAAACACAGGCTGGGAGCTCCGGCAATTGATGCAAGCTGGGAGACTCTCCAAGGCAAAGCTCTATAATAATCGTGCCGGGATCCCGGCCAGGAATCCATTCTAATGATCCAAAATCAATTGGTGTTTCATTCTGAAAGGAATTTCGTTGTTTATAGTTACGATGCGAGTCACGGTCTCTTGCTCCTCAGAAGTCGAAAGACAAAAGGTGCGACTACTCGCATCGACGTTCTGTTTCAGGATGTGCGAGCCATGGAAGTGCGTTCGTGGTTTGTTGGAATCAGAATTGAAGAATCGGATCAGCAGCAGCTCGAAGGTTGCAAGAGCAATCCGTTGGAAATGATCGAACCGGGAAATCGGATCTATTCGATTATTGGCAACGGTTGGCAAGGCTTTGTGGTTGGAGGAATAGTCTCGATTCTGGAGGATGATGGCGAGTATTCGGATCCGAGCGGACTACTCTCGCCCCGAGCTCGCTAAATAGAAAACATGCTTCGGTTCTCGCGCCGGAGTCTATAGCTTGTATCATATGAATAGGTTTGAAATGTAGGTAGGATCCAGCTTTACATTTTTTCTCTTTAAGTCCGACCTAAGCCTAGAGGAAGTGAACCGACTTTATCAGGGAAGCCTAGAGCCTCCGCGCCACTAGAGGCAGTTCCTTTTAAGATTACTTGAAGAGAAAAATCTTTTTCCTTCGCTGCGAAAGATACAGATATCTTTTCTCGCCCTGATTAGTGAAGCTTGGAAAACTGTTGGCGCAAACTGGATCACCCTGGCGTTGGTCTTAAGCCTCGCCTCAGTAGAATTCTCGAGACGATTCGTCTCTCACAAATCGTGCAGGACGTCGCCGAGATGCTGATGGCTGCGAAGATGTACGAGTGAAGAGCGTCTCCCTTTTCTAATACAGATTGAACCTGCGCTTCGCCAAAATCAAAAGCGTCTTAGAAATACCCAAATTGATGGAATCGAGTTTGATTCTTCAAGCCAAGAATCCGATTTGGGGCGGAATTTAGCAGGCTGATTTTATTCGACTCATCTTTCCGTTCTAAAATTCCCTAACCGGCGTGTAAAATCGTGAAATGAAAACAGAGATGCGTTGGGTGTTGTATGAATATAAGGTCGCGAGCTTGTCATTTTGTCGAAGGGTTTCAAATCCAAAAAGCTCGCGGAACAGGAACGGCTAAAATATCCCGACCGAGAGAGAAACAAGATCGGGATTGGCCGCGGTTTCTAGCTTTTCAGCACAGCGAACAGACTTGTCTATACATGAATTTTGTAATTCCTTCGGCAAGCGCGAACGTGATTGTGACAATCCGCTAACCCAGATAGGATCAATGCGTACAAGGGCGGCGTTCCCGGCAACGACCAGCCATTTCCCGAAGGCCCTCTTTGCCGTAGACGCCCGACGTCTTTAAGCAGGCTTTCGTCATGGAAAAGGACAGCAAGAGATTTCCGAAAACCGGCGGGTGGGGATACGCGGTGTTCAACCATGATGCTGCATCGGACAAGTTCACGGCCGATGAGAAAAGTCTCGCAGACTGCGGACACGCGTGCCATGTGGCTGTGAAGGCGAAGGATTACATCTTCCACCCTTACCAGAAGCGGTGAGCTTCCCCTGCCCGACATTGAGTGCTCGCGCCCATGCAGACCGCGTTTGATCTCGTTCATGAAGTCCAGCGGCTATCGCGGGCCAGCCTGCCAAGTGATACGGCCGAACTGGCCAGATATCTCATCGGGAAAACCATTGTGCGCAAAATTGGGCGAAGCAAGATGAGCGGCCGCATTGTCGAAACAGAGGCTTACCCGCCGGGCGACCGGAGTGGGCATGCGTATCGTGGACAAACAGCCAGCAACCAAACCCTATTTATGGACAGGGGCTTTGCTTATGTTTACTTCATCTATGGGACGTCTTACATGCTCAACGTGACCGCCGAAGGCCCGGGGGTTGGCGCAGGAGTGCTATTGCGGGCCATTGAGCCTCTTGAAGGAATCAACCTGATGAAACGACTCCGCAAAACCGACAAACTCAGAGATCTGGCACGCGGGCCTGGACGCCTGACGGCCGCGTTGCAAATTGACGAGCGATCGGACGGAGTCGACCTGTGTGCCGACGGTCCGCTTTGGCTCGGGAGTGCGGTCCGAGAGAGTGCGCACATTCGAAAGACTGTACGCATCGGTATCTCGCATGAAGTTGACCGGCTGCTGCGTTTTTTCGAGGCCGGCAGTCCGTTCGTTAGCGGCCGTTCGGGCGACCTGCCGCACAAGAAGGGATCAAAGCGCTGATGGCGCGGCTTCCACAAGCCGGGGGATGTCGAAAATCGGCTCGGCCACTACCTTGGCCAACTCTCGCGCTAGGCCGGCGCTTGACGCGAGTCCTAACTCCGAAATGTTGAGGATGGGAAGCGTGCGAAGGCGATCTTGGTGGACCTGTTTCGAAAGTCTGCGGTGATGTTTTACATTTTCTGCAAGAAGGAGGTTTCCATGTCTCAAAAAGCCAGCGCCGTAAAGCCTGCCGCGCAAAGCGGGGTCCGTGCTCACCAACCCGGACAGGGAGTATTCAAAGCCATCTTGTCCGAAGATTATTGATTGGAAACCGTTCCCAGCGTTCCCACCGACTATACGGCTTGCTGCCATCGTCGGGCAGCCCTCGGAGCCGGGCCCTTACACAATCAGGGTCAAAGTTCCCCACGACGAGAAGCTGATGCCTCACAAGCACCCCGGAGGATCGAGTCCATAGCGTTATTTCCGGCATCTTTTATATCGGACTGGCTGATGAATTCGACACGAATAAGTTGGAAGCTTATCCGCCCGGCGCCGTAGTCATTCTCCCTGGCAACACGCCTCATTTCCACTGGGCGAAATCCAGCGAGTATGTCACACAAGTAACCGCGATGGGGCCGCTTGGACTGGAATACCTCAGCCCGAAAGACGATCCGCGAAACGAAAGTGATCGAAAACACAGCGGGGCGTGACTAGTCGTACCTTCAATTCCACTGAAGCGTCGAGCTTCTTGTCAAATGGAAAGGCCGAAGATGAGCGATCAACAAAAGACAGAGCAGAGTTCCGGAGCGCGAGATCAAGCGATCCGTGCGGCACTGGATCAGCATTGGGCGGCGTCCGATGCCAACGATTTTGAAACAGAGCACCGCATCTATCTGGAGGACGCGGTGCTGGAATATCCGCAGTCAGGCGAGCGAACCCGCGGTCGAAGCAACATACAGAATCAACGCGCCAGTCAGCCGAACAAAAAGCGGTTTTCCATCCGGCGAATCATTGGGGGCGGTGATCTTTGGGTCACCGAATTCATTCTGACTTATGACGGCAAGCCATCGTACACCGTGAGCATCATGGAATTCAGTGGCGAAAAGGTTGTGCGGGAAACGCAATACTTTGCGGATCCATTTGTGGCTCCCGCCTCGCGTGCTCAATGGGTCGAACGGATGGACAACTAATCTCGACGCGTGAGGATTCGCAGGTGGCAGCGCCATTTGCGGTTTGCATATCTTGCGATGGAGGTACAAGCGATGAATTGGAAAGGGTTGGTCCAGTTTGCGCTGATGGGCAACGGTACTTTGGAACAATACGCCATCCTGTTGGTGCGCGTTGCGATAGGGCTGTTCTTCGCCATCTCCGGCGCAAACAAATTGTTTGTCGCCGGCGGAACGAAACCCGTTTACGACACGCTCGTGCAGGCCAAAATCCCGTTTCCCAACTTCACAGCTTATTTCGTGTCGACTGTCGAGTTTTTTTGCGGATCGTTGGTGGCCGTGGTTTTTTTTTCCAGCTTCGGCAGCGTGGCTTTATTGATTGATATGTTTGTTGCCACCCTGACCAGCGCGGTTACCACCGTGCCTAAGGGACTTTCGTTTCTTCGCTGGCTCGACGATTTCCTCTATCTTCCGGAAGTCCTGTACATGCTCTTCTTAACCTGGCTGATCTGCGCTGGCTCGTCAAAGTTCAGTGTGGATTACTGGCTCGCAGGCAAATTACTGGGGTAATAGGCAGCCCCGTTGACTCGCGCTTGGCATCCAACAAGGAGGGAAAATGAAGGAAAAATACACGCACCAACAGATTGCAAGGCTCGCCTACGAATTGTGGGAGCGCAGGGGCCACGCGCTCGGTGCGCCTCAAATCGATTGGTACGCGGCGGAACGTGCTTTGGGCATGACAGATTCGAGAGAGGAGTTCTCGCTTCCTGGTGTCCGCTTTGAACCAGAAGAGGGTGCCTATCGCGAACCTTGAGTTCAGCGTGGTTGCATAGCAAGGATTCTAGCCAGACCATGGACTTCGACGAGACGCGTGGAAGCTCCAATGGCGTTTCCTAGGGAAGACTTGTGAGGGGAGGTAGAACTGGGCTCGTGGCAGGTTCAGCGGCGTTAACTTCGAAGATGCGAACGGGCTCAGGAAACCCCTTTGCAGAGACAGGAGGGAGCGCGTTGAGCGAAACGGTGCCTTCGAGTTCCGTCGCGACGGCTTGCGAAACTAGAATTTGACCGGATTTAGCCGCAGAGCAAAGGCGTGCAGCGAGGTTGACGCTACGTCCGATAGCGGTATAGTCCCGGCGATCTTGGCTTCCCATGCTGCCGACCACTACCTCGCCAACGTGGATGCCAAAGCCGATTTCTGTGCCGGCCTTGCCTGCAAAACGCGCTTTGAGTCTGGAAAGAATTTCGACGGCGGCATCGACGGCGCAGCGGCAACGGTCCGGACCGGAAAACCACGCAAACATTGCATCGCCAACAAATTTGTCGACATCGCCGCCGTGGCGGCGCACGACATCGGCCTCCAAGCCGAGGACTTCATTCAACCGCTCGATAACAAGCGCGGGGTCTCGGTCTTCCGAGAAAGCGGTGAATCCGCGCACATCGGAAAAGACGAGGGCGAGCCACTTGCGTTCGCCCACAGGATTCGCCGAACTGCTTTGTTCCAGCATTTCGTAAGCAGTGCGCGACATGTACTTGGACATTTTGAAACGCTGCTGAAGGCCGCGGGACATGTCGATGAAGGCGCGGGACAACTCGCCGATTTCATCTTTGGCGTCAAAGCGATCCGCATGCGCGGAACGCAAGGATTCAATCGCTTCGTACTTGCCTTGCTCGATCTGTCGCGCCGCGCCCGCGAGATTCACGAGTGGAGCAGAAATCGGCCCGGAGAAGAGAAATCCCAGGGTAACGCCTAATAGCAGCGCGGCGAGAGCGAGTGCGGCCAAGAATTCTTCGAGAACGCGAAAAGGCTTCATGCGGCGAGTCACGGATTCGACGAACGCCATGTGCAGTCCGGCCGGATTGTGTTCAACCATACCCGTATCTGCGACAAGTACTTCTTCGATCTCGTATTCACCATTTGCAGTGCGAAAGCCGAACGGGTGGCGGAGATCTGGCTGCTCGTTGAAGACGGTTGTTAGCGGGGCGCGCAGCCCGGCGTCGCTGACACCCAAGACGTGCGCGTGATTGTGCTCGTCTTCCTGCCAGGAGACAACGTCGACGCCGGAGCGGATCTTCGCATCCGCGGCAATGCCATCATCTTCTTCGAAGCCGATATTGAGGAAGCCAAGTAGACCGTTTGGACCGGGAACGGGCGACGCAAAAATGCGATAGACGCCGTTGTCGGGCCCGGTCCAAGTGGTGATTTCCGGGGTGCCGGAGAGTGCTTCGTGTACATCGGCGAGACGCCAGGAAAGAATCTGCGGATCGCATACCGGGTGGTGCTGAACGGCGTAGGCGAGGAGTGAGCCGTCGCGATAACGGATCGAAATGTAATCGAGCTCGGGATCATCGTTCGAGACAACGTGGGGAGCGGCCAGCAGATGCGCGAGGAACGAGCACGCGGCGGCTTGGTCATCGTGCTCAAGTGCGCGAACGACCGCCGAAGAAGCGGCGAGGGTGGTGCCCTTGTAAATTTGGGATTGGTAGTGGCTGCGCTGGGCGAAGGCGAAGAGTTGACGATTTGCCTCGAGATGTTCTTGGACGATCGTGCGAACCTGCCGGAGGCTCTGAATCCAAACTACAGCGAGCACACCAGCGGTGAAGAGGCAGACGGAACTGCCAATCAAGAGCGTCAGCTTCCCGCGAATGCTCAGATCATTGAAGAGTTTGCGCATTCGTTAATTTTGAGGTCGAGGGATTGAGCCGGAATAGTGATCAATCCAAGCAAGCGTGTTCGCTCGAACCGGAGATGGATAGCAGAGGCAAACGTAGCAGGTCAAAAAAGACCATACAAGGATGCAGGCAGGCAGATTGCCTTTAGAGTTAATATAATGTAAGAATCGCGAAACTAAGCGCTGAAGAATTCCTCGACTACTTCCGCTTCGCTACCAGTTCGTGCTGACGACCGTGTGAGACATATCGTCACGGTTGATCCACGTCACCGTAGTTCCGACTTGCACCGTTTGCGTCACTGGACCGAAGCTCAGGTCGTCGATCTTCACTTCCATCGTCGACATCTTCTCCTGCGCGTTTGCTAGATGATCTCACTCGGCTTGTCCCACGACTATGAACTTCCTAGTTTTCTTGTCGGGGAAAAGAAACTCGTACGCTTGAGAAGACTCATAGGCGTTCTTATGTTGATCTTGGACGAGCTTCGCTTTGTAGTCGCCGGGGGCCAAGAGTGTGACTCCAGCCTCAAGATTAGCCTTGGCCGTGGGAGCTTCTAATTCATACTTCTTTCCGTCGATGACGACGTTTAGCCTTAGAACGGGTTCAGGGCCCACCAAGACACTTGGCGCCATGAGCCAATGCGATGAACTAACATGGACGTTTATGGAGTATTCATCTAGGTTTGGTGCTGCCCAGGAAAATGTGGCCAGCAGCAGCGGGACAAACAATGCAGTTCTCTTCATAGCCCCTCCAATAACTCTTTGTGGCGCATACTTCGAGATCGCCACCCACTACGTATGACGTGAAGAAACGACGGGGGGGTACTAAAGTTCGACGTTATGGCCAGGTTTGAGCACCGGCTCGTATACTTCTCTACTGACAATTCTTGCGGTGGCATTAGCAGCAGTATCTGCTACGAATCTCTTGCTCCCAAGGTATTTCCTGCAATCTCCGATACGAGGAAGTAGTATTGCCATTAAGGACCTGGGCAAATTTCCGTAACAGAAAAACCATCAGGCATTTTCTGATGCATGTTCAGAGTTGGTTCCGCCAGAGTGAGCCGCACAGTTTTTCGCTCGCTCATAAGAAAGGAGACTTGTTCTGTAGATGATTTTGTAGCTGAGAGAGCGTCCCGATTCCAAGCAGTCCCACAAGTTCCAAGGATCACGCCGCAACAGGTTTACAATCAATCTGTTGTGCTCAACAGAATTTCGTAGATTTCAACAAGGTGTGGAATCTGCTTTGCAAGCATGAGGTCGCAGGTTCGATCCCTGTCACGTCCACCAATCCTTTCAATCACTTGCCTGCAATTCGTGTTTTTTTCGTCTACAGCACTGTAGATGATTTTGTAGACGACGAAATCCTCATCTCTGATGAAGTACAATTGCGCTTAGAATCTCTTTTGGTACTAGTTCGATTCCCCACTGCACCTTCCATATATTTTTCTGATGGATTAAGTACTCCCGTTTGTGATCCGCGTCAACGGGAACGCCCGCTGGCTGGCGCCGTGGATTCACGGATAATCAATTCTGGAGGCACAGCGCATTCTTTCGGATAGTCCTTAAACCCCTGAATTCTCTGCAACAAGATACGAGCCGCACTCTGACCCATGTCATGCAATGGCTGGCGAATCGTAGTCAAGCTCGGGTTGTGATACGCCGCTGCTTTGATGTCGTCGAAGCCAACGACCGACACATCATCGGGCACGAGAAGATTCGCGTCGCGCAATGCGCGGATCGCTCCGATGGCAGCGATGTCGTTGAACGAAATTAGGGCTGTAAAGCGACGTTTTAGTTGGAGGAGTTGCTGCACAACGGGATAACCGAGCTCCGGAGATGTTAGGTCTTTCTCCAGTTGAATCGTAAGTTCCGGCCGAATCTCGATGTTGAGTTCCCGCGCAACAGCAACGATGCTGCGCCAGCGAGTGTCGGAGTCGGAGCTGAACGGCTGTCCGCGCATGAATGCGATGTGACGGTGCCCGAGTTGATGAAGGTGTCGCAAAGCGAGTTCTGCAGCGCGCCGATGATCGAGCAGAACATTCGTCACTCCGGAGATTTTCTTGTGTCCCGCCACGGCAACGACCGGAATCGCCAACTCATGCTCCAATGCCGTATCGATCGCAATAATTCCTTCAGCTCCGCGGCCCATCAAGAGTCTGGGATATTCCTCCACTAAGTCTGGTTTGTGCCGGTGATGCGCGCTGAAATAAAAGTAGCCCTCCTGCATCAAGTGGTCCCCGATGCCGCTCATCACCATCGTGTGATATCCGTCGCTAAGCTCCGGAACGAGGACTCCAACGGTAAACGTCCTCTGCTTTCGCAAAGAACGCGCCAAGAGACTCGGCTGGTAATTAAACTTACGCGCAGCGGCGCGGACACGCTCACGCGTTTCCTGGGGAATAGATCGCCCCGGGACATTGTTCAAAACGAGGGAGACTGTAGCCGGACAGAGTCCGAGGTAGTCGGCAAGGATCTTGAGGCTAACGGGCTTGTCCGCCCGTTTTTGGTCCTTTTTGTTTTGAGCCATGGAATCGCCGGACTTAACTCTCGTTTCTGAGGTGCCAGGGCCGCCTCTTGTGATCTTGAGGATAACTCCAGGCTGCGATGGCTGCATAGGCTCCTCTGTGTGCGCGAGAGAAGAAATAACGATATTGCAACTGAAAAACCAATGCAAAAAGTGAACAAAATGCCCTAGACAAACGATTGTCTGAAGAGTATTAAAAATATTTCTTCTTGACAACCATAACTTGAATGCTCCAAAGTACTCCCAAAATGGGGTGCAGTACCCGACCTGTGAAGAGCTGTTTGTCTTGCAAGTCGGAGCGAGGGAACCACGCAGTTCAATTCTGAACGCGGGTTCGGAAAAAACTACCGACTGTGGTCATGTTCGCCCACCCCGGGTGCCAGCAGAGCAATCGGCCAATTGCTTTGGCGTTTCTTGCGTCTGGCCAGGAGGCGTGATGCGATCTATTCCCATATTCATACGAAGCTTTGTATTTGCGATCTTGTGCTTGGCGGTGACGTGCGTTTCGCGCGCACAGTCCGACCGCGGCACAATCGCAGGCACCATTGAAGATTCCAGCGGCGGCGTTGTCACTGACGCTCAAATCAACGTGAAAGGCGCCGATACTTCTTCGGAATACAACGCGGTTTCCGGGCCGACGGGCGGTTTTCGCATCCCGGAGGTTAAGATCGGGATTTATACCGTCACGGTGACAGCGGGCGGATTTAAGACGGAAACCAAGACCGGGGTTCAGGTGCAGGTGAATACGGTTTCTACGTTGGATTTCTCCCTGACTGTCGGCGACGTGAAGGACACGTTAACGGTCGTGGCTGATGCGCCGTCAGTTCAAGCGGAAAGTTCAGACATTGGAACGGTCGTCAGTACCAGGCAGATTGAGGATCTGCCACTCGCGCTTAACGCGACAGGTCAAAGCCATCTTCGTTCCGTAGAATCGTTCGTCTTCCTAACGCCTGGTACTGCCGGTCCCGGAACAAATAGCAATTCGGGCATTTTCGAATCCAAGATTGCCGGTGGGCAGAATCTGGGAACTGAGGTTCTGCTGGACGGCGCGAGCATCTCGCACGCGGAATTGGGACCGACCTTCGATGAAAATGCGCCGTCAGTCGAAGCGATCAGCGAGTTCAAAGTCACGACATCAACACTGCCCGCACAGTTTGGGCGCACGTCTGGGGGCATCGAGAGCTTTTCGACCAAGTCAGGGACCAATGCTTTTCATGGCAGCGCGTTCGACATACTGCATAACGACAAGCTGAACGCGAATTCCTGGTTCAATAATCACGTTGGTGCGGCGAAGGACAGAGATCACCAAAATGATTTCGGCGGAAGCTTGGGTGGTCCCGCGTGGATTCCGAAAGTCTACAATGGGCGCGACAAGACTTTCTTTTTTTTCTCATGGGAGCAATACCGGAACAACCTAGGCTCGACTGGCAGAACAACTTTGCCGACCGACGCGGAACGTACCGGGGATTTTTCCGCTTTGCTAGGCCCAGTTCTAATGAGCAACGGGTCGCCCGTTATCAATCCTTGCGACGGCACGCAGGTTCATCTGGGCCAAATCTTTGACCCTTCCACTACGCAAACGGTCGGCGGCGTGCAATGCCGCACGGCATTTCCAGGCAACAAAATCACCACCCCCCTCAGCGCTGTCGCCCAGAAGATGCTGTCTTTTCTGAACGTCCATCCTGATCCAAATGCTGCCGACCCGCTGAGGAATAACTTTATTTTTCAATCGAATAATCCGCAACGCGACACCACCATGTCATTCCGAATTGATCAGAATTTGGGCATCAACGACAAGCTCTTCTTTTCCTACAGCAGCCGCGACCAGGAGCAGTTGAACGGCGCCAGATCTATCCCTCCGCCGCTGGACCCCAATTTCTTTAAGTCCCGGTTTTCCCACTACGTTCGTTTGGGCTGGGACAGGACGATCAGCCCTACTCTGGTCAATAATCTGAAGATCGGCTACAACCGGCTGCACGATCCGAGCACCGCACAAAGCATTAACGGGAGTGATTGGCCCGCGGTTTTGGGAATTCCAAATGCAACCGGCCCGGTCTTTCCTCCGTTAACCTTCAATGCAAACCCCAACGTGAACATCGGATACCAGCAACTTAGCGGCGGTAACGACGATTTAGCCGTTCCCAATACCCTAATCGTGGGAGACAGCGTTTCCTGGGCGAAGGGAAGACATACCATCCGCATGGGCTTTGAATGGCGGCACTCGCAGTTTTCCAGATATAACAATCTTAATACGTCGCCGAACTACACTTTTTCTTATTTCCAGACTGCGTATACGCCAAGCGACCAAAACACCGGCGACCCCTTTGCCAGTTTCTTGCTTGGTTTGCCCCAGCAGGAAACTGCGCGCTTCTCGTTGCATGCTCCTCGCTGGATTCAAAACTACTATGCCGGCTTCATTCAAGATGACTTCAAGTTTCGCAAGAATTTAACCCTCAATCTGGGACTCCGTTATGAAGTAGATACGCCTCGCCATGAAGCGAAGGGCATTCAGTCTGTCCTGGACCTCACGGTTCCGAATCCGGGGGCGGGAGGGACGCCGGGCGCCCTTATCTACGGCTCGAATGCGACTGGAGCAAAGACTTATTACAAAGATATAGGTCCACGCATCGGCTTTGCCTATGCGCCGGATCGCTTGTTCGGCCGCGAAGCGCTGCGTAACACGGTGATTCGCGGCGGTTATGGTATCTACTATGCCGCTCTTTTCTACACCGATTTTGGCGACTCCATGCACGACGGCACTAGCACCAACCCGACGTTCACCTCCGCCAATAACTTTTCGCCCGTAAATGTGGGAGGCTTGGGCTCGTTGGATGCGGGATTCCCGGCTTTCACGCCACCTTCCAATGCCAAGGATCCATCCTTGCTAAATGGCAATTTTGCAGGCGCTCCGAGCTTTGCCGGCCCTAGCAATGGCCGTCCAGGGATGGTCCAGAACTGGAGCTTTGAAATTCAGCATCAATTGGCTCCTGATCTGATCTTCACTGTGGGATATATCGGGAATCATGCGACCCACTTGAATTCCAATCTTCAGCAGCTCAATGCGATCGATCCCAAATACCTGCCGTTGGGAACGAAACTGTTGGATCACGTACACAGCCCAGCGGGTCAAGCTACTCTGGCAAGTCTGGGCATCACTAGTGTCCCTACCTGGTTTGATTCTTTATGGGGACCGGGAGGGCAAGACTTGGTTGGACAGCTGCTACTTCCGTTTCCCCAATTCTTGAGCGGCGAACAGGGTGGTACGGGCATTACTACCAATTGCTGCCTGGAAAACTTGGGACAATCCACGTACAACGCGCTTGAAGCCAAGTTAGAGCGCCGATTCCGCAATGGATTGAACCTTCTCGCCTCCTACACCTTCTCGAAGACGTTGACGGACGCGGACAGCGCTTACGCTGGCCTGACAGCCTTCGGTAGTTCCAATACATTCCTTGCTCAGAATCCCCGCGATTTGAAAGCGGAAAAAGCGCTGAGTTACCAGGACGTCCCACATAGTTTTGTGCTCAGCTATATCTACGAACTACCAGTTGGCAAGGGAAAGAAGTTTCTGAACAAAGGCGGCGTGAGCGACAAGATTTTGGGCGGTTGGCAGATCGGCGGCGTTCACCGTTACCAGAAAGGCGTGCCCTTCATCCCCTTTGCGCTTGGGTCGACAAATCCGTTCGGATCGGCTAATCCCCGTCTGAGCCTCGTTCCGGGCCAGCCCCTGCTCGCTCCCAATCACTCGTCCTACAACCCGCTTTTAGGCGGCAGTGGATGCACCTCGCATAACGACGGTACATTTACCGCGAACGGAACGAATAATTTCTTTAACTGCGCTGCGTTCTTTGATCCCAATGCGTCCGGCGTCGTTGCGACCAACGGATATTCCTTCGGGGACCTCCCCAAAGCGTTTGGCAATGTCCGAAGCCCTGGCTACATGAATGAGGATTTTTCTATCATCAAACGCGTCACGCTCTATGAAGCGCATGTATTGTCCTTCAAAGCGGATCTTACAAATGCGTTCAACCGGCACACCTTTGCTCGAGGCGATGGTTGCGTTACCTGCGATACGTTCGGTCAACCCGGTTCGCAGTTCGGAGGCGGACCTAACATTATCAATGGAACCAAACAGGTGCAAATAACCCTCCGTTACGAATTCTGACGCGTTGTGCAACTGGCTCTCCAAATCCTCCTGCGAAATGATACGCAGGAGGATTTTTCTCGCGTTTAGATTGTCGCCCTCAACACGAAGTCGTTATAGACTCGAGTTTCGTTTGGTTTTGTAAAACCGATTTGTCCATGTGGAAATTTCTTGCGATCGCCCTCGCTAACGCTCGAACCTCGATGGTTTCGGCATTCCTCTGTCTGTTTCTGAGCTGCGGCAGTCCGCAGATTTTTTCTCAAGATATGCCGGATGTGTCCGAAACGTTTCGCCAGGCGTCCGAAGCAATGCAACGCGGCGATTTGAATACAGCGGGCGAAGGATTTGCTGCAGCTGCAAAGCAATCACCCGCATTTGCCGAGGCGCATTTCAATCTTGGACTGGTTCGTGAAGAACAAGGACGGTTCGAAGAAGCAATCGCGAGCCTGCAAAAGTCGCTCACGCTGAAACCACGCTTGCACGGAGCGAACCTTTTTCTTGGCGTCGCCTACTACCGCATGAATCGTTTCGAACTGGCCCTCGCCGCGGCGAAGAGAGAAACCGCAGCGTATCCAAAAGATGCTTCGGCTTGGATGTGGCAAGGCGTTATTCAATTAGCCATGGATCGGCCAGAAGATGCAGCTACCACGCTTGACAAGGCGGCAACGCTGGCGCCCGACAATGCGGACGTGTTGTATCACCGTGGCAAGGCACACTTGCTTGTTTCCAACAATAGCTACGCGAAAATGTTCAAAGCCGATCCGAAGTCGTGGCACGTGCACCAGGTTCTGGCGCAAGCGAACTCGGAAGCGGAACGTCCCCTGGACGCGATTGCCGAATATCTGGAGGCCATCAAGCTCGCGCCCACACAGCCGGGTCTGCATGAAGAGCTGGGTGCGGAATATCGCAGTGCTGGAAAGCCGAGCGAAGCGGAAGCTGCGTTTCAGAAAGAATTGGAGATTAATCCCTTCAATGCGCTCGCGCGCTACAAACTGGGCATCCTGGCCATTGAACGGGGCGACGGAGCGGGCGCGAAGGAATTGATTGAGGCGGCACTGAAACTGAAACCGGGGCTGAGACACGCGGACTACAATCTGGCTCGCGCCGAAATGTTGCTGGGCCAGGATGAAAACGCTTTGAAACACTTGCTTCAGGTCACTACAACAGAGAACGATCCGGAAGTCCTTCAGCAGACATGGTTTCAACTTAGCATTGTCTATCGCCGGCTGCACCGCATGGCCGAAGCGCAACAGGCGATTGCGACCTTTCAAAAGTTGAAGAATGAGGAAGCGGAGAAATCGCAGGAACAATTGAAAAAATTCAAAGTGCAGCAGGACCCGGAAGTTGCCCAGCCGACAGATACGGACTCGAAGCCGGAGTAGCACTGCGTTGCAAGTGGAGGAAGCTTTGAAGAATTGTCTTTTTGTCTTGCGTGTTTTTTTCGTCGTGTGCGCCACCGTTGGGCTACAAGCCCGGACAGGTGCCTCGCCGCAGAAATCTTCCGGAATCCAAATTGAAGTTGTGGAATCGATCGAGAACCAGTCGGCAGCTTTGGTTAGCAAGCCAACCCTGCAATTTGGAAATTCCCGTTCTTCCGCGCTTACGATTCGGGTGGATGAATCCATCCAATATCAAACGATCGACGGATTTGGCGCATCGTTGACGGATTCATCCGCATGGCTACTCGACCACAAGCTGACGAAGGAACAGAGGAAAGAACTGCTGGAAACATTATTCGATCCTAAAAAAGGAATTGGGTTGAGCGTTCTGCGCCAACCCATGGGTGCAAGTGATTTTGCATTGGCAGATTACAGCTACGACGACATTGCTGTTGGGGAGAAGGATCCAAAGCTGGCGAAATTTTCAATCGAACACGACCGGGCGTACATCATTCCTTTACTTAAGGAAGCCCTGGCATTGAATCCGAATCTGAAGATTATTGCCTCTCCGTGGAGTCCACCGGGATGGATGAAGACTTCACAGTCCATGATTCGGGGGGCTCTGCTTCCAGAGGCGTATCCGGCGTTTGCGAATTATTTTGTGAAATTTATCAAGGCTTACGCGGATGCGGGCATTCCGATCTACGCCATCACGATGCAGAATGAACCACTTCATGTTCCCGGCGATTATCCTGGGATGGGAATGACCGCTATCGAACAAACTGCATTCCTGCGTGATCATCTTGGGCCTGCGCTGCGAGAAGCTGGGCTTGCGACCAAAGTTTTCGTCTTCGATCATAATTGGGATTTGATTGAATACCCGGTTCAATTGCTTAGCGATCCGAAGGCTGCTGCCTATGCAGCGGGCACGGCGACGCACTGCTATGGTGGAGTAGCAACCGCTCAGATGGAATTGCACGAGCGCTTCCCGGAAAAGGAAATCTGGATGACGGAATGTTCCGGAGGTGAATGGCAAAAGGGGAATCTGCTCGAACAACAAGTGCGACTAATCATTAACTCGACGCGCAACTGGGCGAAAACCGTGGTGTTGTGGAATCTCGCTCTCGATCAGAATCATGAACCGTATCTTGGAGGGTGCACCACTTGCCGCGGAGTCGTGACTGTAAATCACTCTGCCTCGCCCACGCAGGTGGTACGCACTGTGGACTTTACGGCATTAGCGCACGTTAGTAAATTTTTGAAGCCAGGTTCGCGCCGCATTGCTTCGAACTCTTTCGATCAAGGTAGCCTGGAAGACGTTGCGTTTCAAAACCCGGACGGTTCCGTTGTTCTTCTGGTGCTCAACAGCAGCGGCGCGCCTCTTCCTTTCAACATCGCGTGGAGAGGCGAATTTGCATCCTATAAATTGCCCGCAGGGGCCGTAACCACGTTTTCCTGGCCGGCTTCCACAACAAAATAATGGAAGCGCGTATTTCTGATGGAACGTTTGACGGGCCACAACACCTTGCCTAAATCTTCTGCATTTCACAAATGGCGTTCTGCAACACTCGTCATGTTGAGCGTTTTGGCATTCGGTTTCCCACTTTTCGCGCAGGAAAAGCCTCCGGCTGTACCTGGTTCGACAAATCGGGCGGGAAAGTTTGTCGACATTACGCAAGCGAGCGGAATCGATTTTCAATATCAAGCGTCACACACGTCGAAGAAGTATCTTCTGGAAACGATGGGGCCAGGGGTCGCGCTGTTTGATTATGACAATGACGGACGCTTGGACATTTTTGTAGTCAATGGAGCGCCACTTGCTGATCCGACGCGCAAAGGCACGATTCCCCAGAAAACGGGCCCGAAATATTGGAATCGCCTTTACCATCAGAAAAAAGATGGGACCTTCGAGGATGTGACGGAGAAGGCCGGCTTGCAAGGCGCAGGTTACGGCATGGGTGTCGCCGTCGGGGACTATGACAACGATGGGTTTGAGGATTTGTACGTGACTGCGTACGGCGGCAACAAGCTCTACCACAACAATGGAGACGGAACTTTCACCGACGTGACAGAAAAAGCAGGGGTTGCGGGAAACGGATGGTCAACCAGCGCGATTTGGGTGGACCTGGACAATGACGGGCTGCTTGATCTCGTTGTACTTCGATATTTGCAATGGGATTTCGATGACATTTGGTGTGGCGAGCACAGGGAAGGCTACCGCGCTTATTGCCATCCCGATTATTTCAAGCCGATTGCGCCGCTCGTGTATCACAACGACGGCAACGGACATTTTACGGAAGTAGCCGAAAAAATGGGCCTCGCAAAACCGGGCAAGGGTTTGGGAATTGCAATCGCCGATTACGATCGAGATGGAAAGGTGGATTTATTTGTCGCCAACGACTCGACGCTCGAATTTCTTTATCACAATAAAGGTGACGGGACGTTCGAAGAGATGGGGCTGCTCTCGCAGGTTGCAGTAGATGGGGATGGGCGGACTTACGCGGGAATGGGCGTGGATTTTGCCGACTACAACAATGACGGCTTACCGGATATTGTTGTTACCAATCTTGCTAATCAGCGTTATGCGCTCTACAAGAACGACGGTGACGGATTATTTTCTTACACCACGATCACATCCGGGCTCGGACAGTTGTCCATGCCGCACTCAGGTTGGGGCATACGTTTTTTCGATTTCGACAATGATGGCTGGAAGGATTTGTTAATCGCACAGGGACACGACCTCGACACGGTCGAACTGACATCACCCAATCTTCGCTATCGTGAGCCGATGATTCTGGCGCGCAATACCGGAGCAGGTTTTGTAGATGTGTCGGCGGATTCCGGAAGTGTTTTTCAGCAGGCGTGGGTCGCGCGCGGACTCGCGATAGGAGATATAGATAACGATGGCCGAGTGGATGCGGTTGTTACCACAAACGACGGCGCGCTTCACATTTTGCACAATGAGACAACGACGTCGAATCATTGGCTGACTCTGAAACTCATTGGTCACAAGAGCAATCGCGACGCAATTGGCGCTGAGGTGCGAGTGAAGACATCGGCGGGCTTACAAATGGAAACTGTCTCTACTGGCGGGAGTTATCTTTCGTCGAGCGACAAGCGCGTTCACTTTGGTTTGGGCGCAGATACAAAAGTCGCGAGCGTGGAGATTCATTGGCCAAGCGGAATTGTGCAAATACTCCACGATGTTCCGGCGGACCAGATCATTGAAGTCAATGAATCTGTCACAAATCAGAATGGAAAGGATTCGCCGAAGTGAGCGAGAGCGCTGCGCATCTGCGTTATTTTGCTTTGCAGAAGCTTCTCGCACGCTTTGTACGGTCAGCTTTTTGTTTTGTTTTTTCTTGCAGTGCGGCCGCTATGGCACAAACTGCAGAGCCAGCGCAATCTCCACCGCCGCAGGCGCCGTCTTCCGGCGTGTCCACTGGGGCTGCTCATGCGCCCGTCAAGGATTCCAAATCGCGCCCGATCACTGCCGGAGGTTTCGTTGACGGTGCTCCGGTTGTGTTCATTGATATCGCAAAGCAGGCGGGGCTAGCGAAATTTCGTCACCGCTCCGGTAGTCCGGAAAAAAATACGATCATTGAGACTCCCGGGTCGGGAGTTGCGCTGCTCGACTACGACAATGATGGCTGGCTCGACATATACATTTTGAATGGGTCAACCGTGCCCGCATTGCTGGGCAAGGAACCGGCTCCGCGAGCGATGCTTTTTCACAACAATCACGACGGAACATTCACAGACGTCACGGACAAAGCAGGCGTCGCCAATGAGCGGTGGGGATTTGGCGTGGCAGTGGGAGATTACGACAACGACGGCTGGCCGGACATTTACGTCGCGAATTTTGGAAAGAACCGGCTGTACCACAACAATCACGACGGAACGTTCACAGATGTTGCCGAAAAAGCAGGTGTGGCGCTCGGCGGATGGTCGGCTGGACCGACCTGGGGTGACTACGATCACGATGGACTGCTGGATTTGTTCGTTCCAGGCTATGTGAAGTATGACCCGAGCCATCCTGCCGGATCAGGAAAAGGGGCACCTCCTGCAAGTGCGTGCCAATTCCGCGGTATTGAAGTGATGTGCGGACCGCGAGGACTCGCCGGAGAACGGGACCATCTTTTTCATAACAATGGTGACGGTACGTTTACAGACGTGAGCGAAAAAGCTGGTGTGTCCGATCCGTCTGGTTTCTACGGGCTCGCTTCTGTATTCGTTGACGTTGACGACGACGGCTGGGTGGATCTTCTTGTCGCAAACGATTCCACGCCTAACTATCTTTACAGGAACCGCCACGACGGAACATTTGAAGACGTAAGCTATTTATCGGGCTTCGCTTTGAGCGAAGACGGCCGCGAACAGGCTTCTATGGGCATCGCTGTTGGTGATTTTAATCGCGACGGCAAAATAGATTTCTACGTCACATCCTTTTCAGACGATTACAACACCCTATATATAAATGATGGAGATGGAAACTTTACGGACAAGACGCTTTCAGCGGGTCTTAGCGACCCAACCATCCCATTTCTCGGTTGGGGCACCGTTGCGCTGGATTTTGATAATGATGGTCTGACGGATCTCTTCGTCGCCAATGGGCATGTGTATCCGGCCGTTGACCAGCAGGATTGGGGCACGACATGGTTACAGCGCCCCCAACTATTTCGCAATCTTGATGGGAAAAAATTCGCTGAAGTGCCACCAGCGACAGGGAGTGGACTCGCGGAATTGCTGGCAGGGCGCGGCGCAGCCGTGGGCGATCTCTTCAATGAAGGTCGCCTGGATGTTGTCATCAATCAAATGGATGGCGCGCCCGCACTGATGCGCAACGTGGTGAAGAACAACAACCACTGGATTGCCTTTCGCCTGGTTGGCGGACCAAAGAGTCCGCGCGACGCGATCGGCGCGAAGGTGTTTGTGACAACAGGGGCTATTCGTCAGCGTGCGGACGTTTTTTCTGGCGGCAGTTACGGATCGAGTTCCGATCAGAGAGTTCATTTTGGTTTGGGCAAGAGCGACAAAATCGACAAAATCGAAATTCATTGGCCAAGCGGCTTGAAACAGGAGCTCACCGTTCCGTCAGTCGATCGAATTTTTACTGTGGTTGAGGGGAAGGGCATTGTGCCCTGAGGGCAAAGCAGCAGAGTTTTTGCACTGAGTTATGCGATTCACAATTGCATTGATTTCGATGTTCTTGTTGGGTGCAGACTCCAGCATCGCACTGACTTGCGAACTTCGATCACAGCAAGGCGCAGGCGCGGAAACGTTGCCGCCGGACTCTGAGCTTGCTGAAGCACGTAAGTTAGTCGAAAAGGCAGAACTGGATGCGGCCGAAGGCGCAGTCCGTCAATATATCGCACGACATCCGCAATCGCCAGAAGGCCACTTTCTACTTGGGCTCATTTACTTCCGGCAGGTTCAGTCGCAAGCCCGTTCAAGCGGAATGTACTTAGCTCCTGGTGAGCTTCCTTCGACCGCCATTGATGCGAGTGCACGCGACGTAAAGGTTCGCGCTTCGCTTGCCGCTTTTACGGAAGGCGGCAAATTGGGGCGGCCGTCCGCCTTCGATTTGAAGATTGTGTCGTTGGACTACGTTCTCCTTGCAGATTATCCCAGCGCTGATAAATGGTTGACTCTCTCTCTTCAATGGGATCCCAGCGACGCGGAAGCTTGGTATTACCTGGGGAGAACAAAGTACAACGAGAATCGATTTGAAGAAGCCATTCGAGCTTTCCAAAAGTGCCTCGATCTTCATCCTCACTTCGTGCTTGCCGCTGACGGGTTGGGGCTTTCTCAAGCTGGTCTAGGTCAAAACGCGGACGCGATATTGTCCTTGCAGAAGGCGATATCTATGCAAGAGAACGTCGCCCAAAAGACTCCTGAGCCGTACATTGATCTGGGCGACCTCCTGAACCAACAGGCTCGTTTCGAGGAGGCGTTGCCTCTTTTACAGCAGGCTGTGACGATTGCGCCGCGCAACATCCGCGCGCACGAAGTGGCTGGCAAGGCATACTTAAATTTGAACCGGCTCCCGGAAGCACAGCGCGAACTGGAAGCGGCAGTTTCCATTGATCCTGGCTTACCGGCGATCCATTACTTGCTGGGACAGATTTATCGAAAAGAGGGGAACCTCGACAAAGCAAAGTCAGAGATGGATAGGTTCCAATCGCTCAAGGCCAAGGAAGCTCCGCCAAAATCCGGGATGCAGTAGATGATTTGTAGCTGAGAACAAGAGAGTCCGATTTTAAGCTGGGCGGATCCACCCCTGCCGGTTTTCGTCTAAGTGCGGATTATAAAGAACTTAAAAGCCTTTGTTCTCATACACTTCTGCAAGTGTTCATTCCAAAAGGCTTAGTCAACAGCAAAAAAGAGAAACATGCTCCGGAAAACAAAAACTGCGGCAGGAGTCTGCCGCAGAAGAATATACGTTTACCTGAAATAGACTATACCAGAGAATGAATCTCGAGTCAAGAAAATTCGGCTAGAACGAAAAAATTACCAGTTGCATGTATGACGATACGGATTGACTGCTGACGATGACGGAAGCGAATGGCAAAGCGACAGATTTCGCTTCGGATTCCGTTTGGACTCCATCCGATACAACTGCAAAGTCAAAATCCACTCATGGGGCGAAAGTGATTTTCAGGGTTTTGATTTCGTATGGTTTGACAGGAACGGTGACGGAATCGGCGCCACTTTTCAAGGTACCGAGAGGGCGTTCCATGAGATCCGTTTCTTCGGCGGATTCAACGTGAGAGGGAAGAGTTAATGAAACATCGGAATTCTTGCCTGCCCATTCATAGAAGCGAATGATGAGCGCGCCGCCATCTTCAGCATTTTTTACTGCGGTGATCACAACGTTGTCTGAGTTCGAGCTAAGAAATGAATGAGAGCCTTGCAGCGGTCCTTGATGATTCGCAATTTGCATGGATTCAAGCGGGTAGTTGAGCTCATAACCTCTCCGCACGGTCAAGGCATCCCGCCAGGTGCCGGAGTGAGCGTAGAGCGAGTAAGTAAACTCGTGAACGCCTTCATCGGCGTGCGGATCAGGCCACTCGGGAGAGCGGAGAAGAGAGAGACGTAAGACATTTCCCTTTGCGTCGTAACCGTACTTACTGTCATTGAGCAGCGAGAAGCCATGTTTTGCATCGGAAAGATCGCCCCAATGGAGCGCGGGCACTTCAAATTTGGCTTGCTCAGCGGGAGTGTTACGGGTGGTAGGACGCTCGATGGAGCCGAACGGAATCTCAAACGTTGCCTTGTCGTTGTGAACGCTAAGGGGAAAGGCCACCTTCAACAGAATGTGCTTTTCGTGCCAGTCAGCAATGGTTTTAACATCAACGCGGGGATTGCCCGCGGTGATGGTGATGTCCTGAGTAAATTCAGAATTTTGAAAATGATGCTTCACGCGGAGGACGGCGCGCAGAGGACCGCTTTCGTTGGAGACCAATTGCACGCTTTCCGGATGCAGAAGATCCGTGCGTTCCTTTTCAAAATCGGCGTCAATGTTCCAGGCGTCCCAGTCTTTGGGTTTGTCCTTGAATGCCTGGAGTAAATTTCCGCAGGCAAACGATTTGGGGCCTCCCGAGTCTGTTTCTGCGGGAGCGAGCGTTTCGATACCGGTGTGCTTATCCACGAGACTGGTGAGGCACCCAGATGCAGGATCAATCTTGAGACGGACAAATTCGTTTTCAAGCGAATCGGATGAGCTGCGCAAGTTGGACGCGCCGGCATACGCTTTAGCCGCAGGGTGAACGTAAAGAGTGGCATAGCCAAGTGAGGGAACGGTTGCCTGAACGAGGAGGCGAACGCGTTGAGTTGCGTCGTCCACGTGTAGAAGCTGCGAGGGAATAGCCTTGCCGGTGGTGTCGTTAACTTCCACGTAGCGCGCAGGAGAGGGAAGCTGAGCCTCAATCTCCACGACCTCTGTGCGAGGCCAAGAAAGAGAGTTGAAAATGACAACGGGGGTGCCAGAGGATTTTGTGTTGATACGCGCAGCAATTTCGCGAAGTGAGCGATGCAGAATCTTGCCGCCAGCGTTATCTACGGCTTCCAGATTTCTTTTGGCATCGAGATAGTTCACAGCGATCCCCGAACCGGGCAATATGTCGTGGAAATCGTCGAAGAGAAGGCCTTTCCAAGCGGCGTTCAACTCATTGGACGGATATTTGGTTCCGGACAGAGAGGAAAAGGCAGTGAATTTTTCTGTGTCGAGCAAGAGTTCTTCTGTCTTTCGGACACGCCGTTTTGTTTCGGCTTGCGTAGTAAGAACGCCGCGGTGGTATTCGAAATAGAGTTCATCACGCATCGTTGGAATGTTCAGGTTATTGGACGAATTTTGAAGGTCGTTGAAGAAACCTGTGGCGGTTCCGAATTGCAGTTTCGGGTAGACGGCGTCCGGAGCCATCCAACGTTTTGCGACATCGAGCATGTCGCGTGTGGGACCGCCCCCATGGTCACCCACTCCGAAGAGATGCATCATCTCGCGACCGGCCGCCGGTTCAGTTGAATACATGGCAGGGGCGTAGGCGGCAAGGTCGGAGGCCATTTTCACGGGATTAGTGTCGTTGGCGTAGTCGTGTGGAATGTATGTGAGGAGACGGCTCCCATCAGGAGCTTCCCACCAAAACAGCTTGTAAGGGAATTTTGTAGTGTCGTTCCAGTAGAGTTTTTGCGTAACAAAGTAATCGATACCCGATTTTTTGTAGATTTGTGGAAGTTGCCAGCTGTAGCCAAAAGAATCAGGGTTCCATCCGATTTTCACGTCCACACCAAATTTGCTTTGAAAGTAGCGTTTGCCAATAAGAATTTGGCGAACGAGAGACTCGCCACCTGGCATGTTGAGATCGGGTTCGACCCACATGCCGCCGACGATTTCCCAGCGTCCTTCTCTGACGCGTTGCTGAATTTCCTTGAACAAGTCGGGATATTTTTCTTCCATCCATTCGAAGGTTTGGGCTGAACCCATGCTGAAAGTCAGATCAGGGTACTCGCGCATGAGATCCAAGACACTTCGGAAAGTGTTGCGGACCACTTCAACTGTTTCCGTCCACGGCCAGAGCCATGCCATGTCAATGTGCGAATTACCCGCAGCGCGAATCGTAAAGCGCTTGAGCCACGGATCAAGAACTTTTAGTTTGGCTTGCGCCTGCTCCAGAGAATGTTCGAATGCTGCTTGATCACCGGCGTCGAGCTTTGCAAAATCGATTGCTTTCAACGTGGCGTCCAGCTGGCTCTCATGTTCTGTTTTGCCATCGGGGAATGCCGCAAGCATCGGACGCGCAGCAAGAATTTCCGCACGAAGAAAACCCGGATCGATGTGGCTGGCCTGTGGTTCAATGCGAATGCGGCTTTCGAACAAGCCGGTATCCACTTGCCCCGCGTTCACCCGGACTGCAATGAGGAATTTTTGACCAGGCTTCGCGCTTTCCGTCAATGGAATCGGTTGTTGCATGTCTTCATCGCCGCGAGCCACGAGCGAGCCATTCGAAAAGACCGAGATCATCATGTGATCTTCACTGCCGAAATAAATTTCGAGCCTTACCCTTGCACCAAGCGTGGAATATCCATTTATCTTTTCCGGAATTTCTATCCAGCGGCGGAGGACACGCGGGCCGGTCTTCCAACGGTCGCGAATCTTCAGGATTGACCAGTCTGCATCATTCAGGGTGACATCTTCCGGATGGGCTAAATCGTCGTGGTACCGCCACTCAGGTTGGGTGAGGATTGTGAGCGACTCGAGTCGATCCAAAATAGGCTTGTATGGGTCCGCCGTCTCTTTCGTTTGAGCGGCACACGCAAATGCACAAAAGAAAGCCAAGAATAGGGCCAAGATGCGGTTCATTTGAAGTTTCACCTATTTCGCTGAATTGGGAGTCGTCTCACAGTGGGTACAGCAGAGCGACAACACGCAAACATACACACTTTGCCCTCACCGAAGAGTGTGTCAATACATTGGCGTGTCATCTGTGTGTCTCCTCGTAATCAAAACAATCTTCAAGAGATAGTGTAGTGTGTTCCCTATTGAGAGCTTTTTTTGAAGGCGAAGGAATCACTGGCCCATCGAAGCGGCGGTAAAATGAAGAACAGATGCGTCTGCTGATTGCTGCGGGGACTTTATACATGCAAGGACTTATTGGGGTGGCTGTCTTGGCGCAACCTCCGAAGCCCGCGCCGAAGCCCGCACCTGAAAAAGACATTCCTGGAAAATGAAGAGGCCGTCTCATAAGCGCGGGTTGTTTTTTTCTGCAGGGGTTCTTTTTTTCACTACCACATTGATTGTGCCGCCCATGCCAGGTGGACAGTCTGCAGATCAGCAACAAACTCAGCCTCCAGTTAGACCTGGCGGCATGGCGACGGGTGGGGTTCATGCGCCAATCACCGATGCACTCTCTCGGCCAATTACCGCTGGTGGATTTGTCGACGGTGCTCCCGTCATCTTTACCGACATCACAAAACAAGCCGGGCTCGACAAATTTCACCATCGCTCTGGAACCGCTGAGAAATCCACAATTCTAGAATCACCTGGATCCGGAGTGGCTTTGCTCGATTACGACAATGACGGATGGCTCGACATTTATTTATTGAATGGTTCGACGATCGACGCGATCAAAGGTAAAGAACCGGCGCCGCGTGCAATGCTTTTTCACAATAATCATGATGGGACATTTACCGACGTTACTGACAAAGCGGGAGTCGCCAACGAACGCTGGGGCTTCGGAGTTGCGATAGGCGACTACGACAACGACGGATGGCCGGACATTTACGTTTCGAATTACGGCAAGAATCGTCTTTATCATAACAATCACGACGGCACATTTACGGATGTAGCCGAAAAAGCGGGTGTCGCGTTAGGTGGATGGTCTACTGGACCTACTTGGGGTGATTACGATCACGATGGATTTCTGGATTTATTTGTGCCTGGCTACGTGAAGAACGATATAGACCATCCTGTTATGGCCGGAAAAGGAGGTTTGCCCGAAGGCGCGTGCCAATACCGAGGTGTGAATGTTTTTTGCGGTCCGTTGGGTTTGCCGGGGCAAGAAGATCATCTTTTTCATAACAATGGAGATGGGACATTTACGGACGTGAGTGTGAAGGCCGGAGTTTCCGATCCGGCCGGGAGATACGGTTTTGCTTCCGTGTTCATTGATATTGATGATGATGGTTGGCTCGACCTTGTAGTCGCAAACGATTCTTCGGCCAATTATCTCTACCGAAATCGGCATGACGGGACATTCGAAGACATCGGTTATATTTCGGGTTTTTCTTTAAATGAGGAAGGGCGCGCGCAGGCTTCCATGGGCATCGCTGTGGGCGATTACAATCGCGACGGCAAGCTCGATCTTTTTATCACGACATTTTCCGACGACTACAAAACACTCTATCGCAACGATGGCGAAGGATTTTTCAGTGATATTTCTTTTCGCGCAGGAATAGGAAACTCGTTCATCCCTTTTCTTGATTGGGGAACCGGATTTCTGGATTACGACAATGACGGGCTTCTCGATCTCTTCATTGCCAACGGCCATGTGTATCCAATCGCCGATAAGGCCGGCTGGGGAACAACATATGCACAACGTCCACTCTTGCTACGCAACCTAGACGGGAAAAAATTTCAGGAGGTTCCGGCGGCAGCAGGCAGTGGACTAGCAGTGGTTATTCCCGCGCGGGGAGCAGCATTCGGTGATCTCTTCAACGATGGCCACATTGACGTTGTTCTTAACAACATCGATTCACCGCCGACCCTCCTTCGCAACACTCTTCAAAATGGCAATCACTGGATCACTTTCAAGCTCATCGGGGGCTCGAAGAGCCCACGCGATGCTGTCGGCGCCAAGGTTTTTGTGACGTCAGGAGGCCTTCGCAATCGGGCGGACGTATTCAGCGGCGCAAGCTATGGATCAAGCTCCGACCAGCGCGTTCACTTTGGACTAGGAAAGTCCGAAAAAATTGAAAAAGTGGAGATTTGGTGGCCGGACGGGACCAAAGAAGAGCTTCAAATCCGAAAGGTTGACAGGATTCTGACGATTCAGCAGGGAAAGGGAATTGTACAAAGTTCAGCAGCTGAATGAGCCATGGACCTTTTTCAGCAAAATTAGCTTTGAACTTAGGGATAGCCAGGCCGGGAATGACTTAACCTAAATATTCCTCTTTCAATCGTTTGCACGGGAACGTGCAGATGACATCGAAGTGCATTGACACTCTATAGCACGGGGCTAAAACTGCGCTCAAATGGGAGTGCAGAGGGGTATCTGCGCTCACTTGGGCATTCGACGAATGACTTGGGGGTGTAGTCTTGAGAATTTCATCAAATAGTTTTCCTAGATTGAGCCGGCTCGCATCGTTGACTTTCTTAGTGGGCTCGGCGTTGTTATTTGCATTGGTTTTACCACTTCTCATGCAGGCACAGGGTCTCAGCGGTATTTCCGGTGTAGTTACGGATGAAAGCGGCGCCTCCGTCCCCGAAGCGAAAGTGACGGTGACGAACGTCGCAACGAACGTTTCCACCATATCAGTTACAACGTCCGCAGGAACGTACACGGTTACGGACCTGAACCCCGGAACCTACCAGGTAAAAGTCGAAAAGGCAGGCTTTTCCACTGGGGTGCTAAAGGACGTGCACGTTGACGTCAGCAGAATGACTTCAGCTGACACTGTGCTGAAAACAGGCGCGACGACGGAGACGGTGGAAGTTTTCGCGCAGCAGATTGCGCTCGAAACGACGCAGCCTCAACTCGGCACGGTTATCGAAAACAAGCTCGTACAAGAAATCCCGGTCATCATCGGTGGAGGACCAGGCAACATTGGGGCCCGAGACCGGCAGATTGACGACTACTTGTTTATAGCGCCGGGCGTGCAGGGGGGCGAATTCAGTCACAGAATCAATGGCGGCGTGGATTTCGAGAATGAAGTGATGTTCAACGGGGTCGTCGCGAATCAGTCGGAAACACAGGGACTCCAATCGAACATCAATCCCCCGTTCGAAATGGTGAATGATATTCAGGTTCTGACGTCAAATTTTTCGGCGCAGTATGGCTTGGCGCAGGGTGTGGCTTCGTATCAGTTCGCGTCGGGCACCAATCAATTGCACGGCGACGGTTTTGAATTGCTGCGAAATACGTTCCTTAATGCGGCGGGGGCGAATCCACCGGGAACAACCTTGGCGGCAAAAGGACCGACGCCCACTATCAATCAGCACAACTATGGTTTCTCGGTGGGTGGTCCGGTGTGGCTCGGCAAACTATATGATGGAAGAAACAAGACTTTTTTTCACGTGAGCGCAGATTGGTTTCGCCAGAATCAGACCGACAGTGCGCTCATGACAGTTCCGACCCAAGCGGAAGTCGGCGGAGATTTTAGCGCATTGACAGTTCCAATCTTCGTGCCTCCGACGTTCGTGGCTCCCGCTGGGTGTGCGTCTCCCGGGCCGGGAAAGCAATGGCCCGGTAACAAAATACCGACCACATGTTTCAGTGCGCTGTCCCAAAGCCTTTTGGGGTTTATTCCTTCTCCGGCGTTGCCGGGGTTGAGCAACAATGCAAACTCTCTGGTAGGAGTGCTACCTACACGACAGACCAATTGGGGTCTGTCAATTGATCACAACCTTACAGAAAAACAGAAATTGCATGGCAGCTACTGGCGCGACAAATACGATAATCCAGGTTGCTGCGACAACAACGCGCACTTTAACAACGAGCTTTCGGGGAAGAAGGATCAGCCAAGACTCGGTACGGGACTTTTCTTGACCTACTCCAACGCCATTTCAAGCCATTTAGTAATGACCGCTGGATTTGGTTGGATGGGAGAAATCAACGACGAATTCAATTCCCATACCAATGTGAATTTTGGTGGTGTCACAGGCAGTGATGTTCTTCCAACGATCAATTTCTCTGGACCATCAGGAACCTGTTCCAACAACGGCCACGGTGATGCGCAATCACCGACGTGCTGGGGTGTGAACTCCGCCGGCGAAACTTTTTCCATCAATCGCAAGTTAGGACTCAGCTTCGACAACAACTGGCTATGGACACGCGGTCGTCACACCCTGAATATCGGCTGGGAGATTCGTCGGTCTTATCAGGATGACCATGAATGCCAGCAATGTGGCGGCGGGTTCACCTTCAGCAGCAAGACAACGGCCGACCCAACTGCAATCGGCACAACTGGCAGTGCTTTTGCCAGTTTTCTGCTGGGCTACGCGGATTCGGCGACTCGCAAGTTTGCATTGGAGACCAAGCTTCGCAACTTTTATTTCGCTCCCTACATTCAAGACGACATCAAGGTCACGCGAAAGCTGACTGTGAATCTAGGGCTGAGATGGGATATCACGAAGCCGTTTACGACGGAATCCGTCAAGGGCCAGCCGGCGGATCAAATTGTCTTCTTTGATCCCACGATTCCGAATCCCGGAGCAATTGACCCAGTGACAGGGAAACCCCTGCTCGGCGCAGCCAATGTATTGGGGACTTGTCCGAATTGCTCCGGTTACAGCCGCGCAGATTTGAAATTGGGACATTTCAGCCCTCGTATCGGTTTCGCATATGCGGTCAATCCCAAGACAGAAATTCTGGCGGGCTTTGCCTTGAATTTTCTGGATGGCGGAGCCTACGAATACGGAGACAACAAACTTGCAGTTGGATACGGCAACCTGCTGGCGGGCCTTACGAACGTGAACTCTCTTGGATCTAACGTCCCGGGTTATGGAGCGTGGGATAATGCGACACTTGGTGTTCCGCAAGCTGCGCCCTTTGGTCCCACACTTTTCAACGGAACGGGAGTCCTCCACCAATTTGGGCGTGATCCGGGAAAATATCCGTATTCCCAAGCGTGGAACGCGGGAATCCAGCGCGAATTGCCCTACAACCTTTTTCTTTCCGTGGCATACATCGGAAACAGAGTCGTCCACCTGCCATCTATGCTGAACCCTATCAATCAAACCAACCCTCAGTTCCTTGCGCAATTCTGCCCGAGCGGGAATCCTTCGGATCCCACTTGTTTGATGTCTCCGGCAAACAGTGCAGGCAACAACGTTTGGACTTCGGGGCCCGCACAGGCAGCTTTACAATCTTCGGGTTTCCAGCAAGCCTCCGTCATCTGCCCAGCAAACAGCAACAATCCGGGAGCTACAGGCACATTTTTCACCCCCTACGCGAATTTTCTGTGTGACTACGGATCAGGTGCCAATTTGTCGCAAGCGTTGCTTCCTCATCCGATGTACAACCCCAGCGAATCTGCCGGCGGGCTCATGAACCAATTTGATACGAATGGGACTGCTTTCTATAACGCCCTGCAGATTCAGGCACAGAAACGCTATACGAGCGGACTCACTTTCCTTGTCGCTTATACGCTGTCCAAGACCATGTCAAATACGGACACAGGGTTCGCGACGTTTAACTTCGGGTCAGAGAATAGATTCAATCAAAAGTCGGAATGGTCGATCGCAGGCAATGACCAGACTCACTTGCTGAACATTAGCGGCGTCTATGAACTGCCCATCGGCCCTGGAAAGAAGTTCCTCAACAAGGGCGGCCAAGTTGCGAAAAATATTATTGGCGGTTGGCAGCTGAGCGGTTCGTTTCAATACGCCAGCGGGTCGCCCCAAACCGTTTATTCGAACAACAATGATCCGTTTCTGAATGGCTTCAATCGCGCGAACTTTGATCCGAGTTTGCCGTTCAACCTCAACTACAACAATTACTACAAGGGCTTGCCGGTATTTAATGTGGGGGCGTTTTCGGATCCTGGATTCAAACAGGGTAATGAACCCCGCGTTGTTGGCGTATTCCGCAATCCGTTCAATGCCGGTGAAAACATTGCGCTGGCCAAGCGATTCTTTTTCGGCGAGCGAGTCAATGCTGAACTGCGCATCGAATTCTTCAACGTCCTGAACCGAATGCAGGTTTGCGGCGTAGGGCAAGGACTCGACAACAACGTGAACGATGGCGGCTTCGCGAAAATCTCAGGGCCTTGCCAAGCAAATACGCCAAGACAAGGCCAAGCTTTCTTCAAAGTGAGTTTCTAACCTGCGAAGAACACCCCCTTCGCGGGCTTAGTGATGGAGCCGGGATTCGCATGAGTCTCGGCTCTCCCTTTTTGCAGAGTTATTTATGTTGTTAGAGTGGCGTTGTTCTTCGCCAAGGCGAACAAAGTTCCCTTCAATTGCTACTGATTTGGAGAGTTATTTTCGTTGTTGTTTTGCAGGACTTGCCTGGCGCGTTCCGCTGCTGCGGAGTGAGCATTTTCTTGCAATTTCTCAAAAGTTTCCATTTCAGCCCGAGACTCTTCCATTCGGCCCAGGGAACGCAGCGCATGACCCAGCAGAAAGTGAATGCTTGGTTCATCCGGATTGATTTTTGCTGCGATCCTCAAATCCTTCACGGCTTCTTCATTTCGGTCCAGTCGTGTCAGAGCTTTAGCTCTGTCCACACGAGCCTGTATTAGGTTCGGGCAAATGGTCAGCGCCTTGCTTACCGCCGCCAATGCTTCCTCAGGATTTTCATGTTCTTCGAGTAGCGCGTTTCCAATTTTCCATTGGGCATCGCAATTGCCCGGATCGCTCGAAACCACAATTACAAATTCTTTTGCCGCATCTTTCCAGCGAGCGAGTGCCCAGTATGCGTTCCCCAACGAAAAATGCGCGCTGGCCAAATCCGGGGCGAGTTCTACGGCCTTCTTGTACTCAATCAGCGCGCCGTCGTAATTCTTCATGCTCTCCATAACTTCGCCGGATATTTCATGACTCCAAATGGAGTTCGGGTCAATATCATTCAGCTTGGCTAGAGCTTCTTCAGAAAGTTTCATGTGCACTTTCCCAAGCAGGTACAAGACTTCCTGGTTCTTTGGCTGACGCGCGGAGAGCTGTTCCAGGTGATGGATGGCCGCGTTGAGTTCGCCCGTCCTTATTAAATTATTAGCTAGAAATAGTTCCGCATTATCGTCTTTGGGATTTGCGCGTAGTGCAGCTTCCAGGTGTTTCCGCGCGCTCGAATAGTCTCCCATTTCATATTCCGCAATGCCCAGGAGCGCGGTGGCTGACGTCATCTTTGGGTCAAGTTTTAGGCCCTTGTCCAGAATGTCTGCAGCCTTCTTGTATTCCCTCTGCCGAAGATACAATGAACCAAGATTGTTATATGCGGGTGCAAGCTTCGGATCGACTTTCAACAACTCTTCATACTTTGCGATGGCCTTCCCAAGATCCCCCTGCGCTGCCGCGGCCCGCGCTTCTTCATAAATTTCCTGTATTTTTTCTTCCTGATTTTCGGCACCCGGTGCTTGAGCCAGGATAGGGCTTTCGGCGGAGACGACAATCGTTAGCACAAACAACGACGTAAGGAAGGCTGCAAAAGTCCTTCTGGATGTACGTACCGACTGGGTTCTGTTTCTACTGAACATGTTAAAGGCCTCGATTTTACACCCACCATCTGAGTGCTGCCACCAAGATAGAGGCGCCTGCCATTTTGTCCCGCATGGTTTTTTCGAGCACCCGAATTGGACGGCCTGCCGTATTGCTCCACCTTTATGTGCGTGCTACCCTTGCCAAAAGCGTAGGAGCCTGTTTCTATGCAAGTCGCAGAGGGTGATCTTCGGACCCGGGGTTTTGGTGTTTTTGAAATCGACCTCAAATCCGCGGAGTTGCGCAAGCACGGCATCCGCATCAAGCTCCAAGAACAACCCTTTCAAATTCTGGCGTATCTGTTGGAGCATCCCGGGGATGTAGTAACCCGCGAGGAGTTGCGCCAAAAACTTTGGTCCGCCCACACGTTCGTGGATTTCGACCGCAGTTTGAACAAAGCGATGACCAAACTTCGGTCAGCGCTTGGGGACTCGGCTGAGAATCCCCGCTACATCGAAACTGTTCCGCGTCATGGTTATCGTTTTCTTGCGGAGGTCCGCACACCTCATCACACGCCCGTTGAGGCGCACTCGATCTCGCTGGATCATTCTATTCACGCAGGCTCTCCAGACAACGAAACTCAAAGAACTCAGGTGGAACCTGGCAGCTTGCGGCGCGCCTTTCAATCCCTTTATTTTCGGATTCCGTCAGGCCGTCGACGCGGCTATGCAGTTGGCACCATAGTTTTGGCTGCAGCTATTGCCGCTTTTGCATTTCTCCGGATCGAACAGTTGGTTGTGCATGGCGTTTCTCCGGCCGCTGCGCATCCACGCCGGTCCGTAGCCGTGCTCGGATTCAAGAATCTTTCTGGCGACGCGCAAGAAGCGTGGCTTTCCACAGCGCTGTCGAACTGGCTGATGACGGAACTGACGGCCGGCGAACAGCTTCGCGCTATTCCAGCAGAAGGTATCGCCCGCATGAAAGCCGAACTTTCACTTCCAGATGCTGACAGCCTGGAGCCCGCCAGTCTCGCGCGCATTCGCAAGAACCTTGGGACCGACTTTGTAGTTGTAGGTTCCTACGCGCAATTTGGCGCAAAGGCTGATGGTCAGATTCGCTTGGATGTACGCTTGCAAGATACGCAAAGCGGAGAAACCGTGGGGGCATTTTCGGAGTCGGGAACGGAATCGCGGTTGTTGGACCTGGTTTCCCGGGCCGGGGAGCATTTGCGTGAAAAGTTGGGAATTCGCGCGGTAACCAAGGAAGAGGCAGCGGAGGTTGCGATTAGTGTTCCATCGAAAGCGGAAACGGCGAAATTCTATTCCGAAGCCCTTTCAAAACTTCGTGTGTTCGATCCGATTTCGGCGCATGACCTGTTGGTCAAGGCGATTGACGCGGAACCCGACTACGCACCTGCTCATGCTGCCATGGCCACTGCGTATTTGCGACTCGGCTACGACGACAAAGCAGTAGGGGAAGCGAAAAAGGCTTTTGATCTTTCGTCAAATCTGTCGCGCGCGGAGCACCTTCTCGTAGAGGGGCGTTACCGCGAAGTTTCCCGCGATTGGGATCGCGCAATTGAAATCTATCGCGCACTCTTCGATTTTTTTCCGGACAATCTCGAATACGGGCTATCGCTTGCCAGTGCGGAAGTGGCAGCGAATAAATGGAAAGAGGGGCTGGACACGCTCACGACATTACGGTCGCTTCCTTCGCCCTTGCGTGATGATCCAAGGATTGATCTGACGGAAAACGATGCGGCTCAGGCTCTTGGAGACACAAAGCGTGCAGAGGCTGCGCTCGCCAGGGCGGTGGAAAAGGCCCGCACCGCTGGCGCTTCCTTATTACTTGCCAAAGCGCGTAGAGACCAGGCATGGCTTTTTGAAAATTCTGGCAGGGAAGAGCTTGTAGATGCAGCGACATCCGAGTCTATGAAGCTGTATCAGGCTGCGTATGATTCGCCTGGTGTTGCATCCGTAGTCACGCTGCAGGCGATTGCGATGGAGCGGCAAGGTGATTATCTTGGCGCAAAGAAAAAATACGAGGAATCGCTTACGCTTTACCGCGAGTCCAGTAATAAGCAGAGTATCGGCGCGGAATACGACAACCTGGGCGACATTCTGCTGTATCTCGGAGAACTTTCCGCTTCGGAAAAAAGTTATCAGTCTGCGCTGACAACGTACCGCGACATCGGCGACCAAAACGGTGTTGCACTCGCCAAAATCGGCCTGGGTGATGTTTTCTTTTCTCTTGGCAAACATTCCGAAGCGAAAGAGATGTATGCGGATGCTGCGGCAATCTGCCGTCAGCTCGGTAGCCGGAATCGGGAGGCAATCGCGCTCGCCGGCACTGGTAGAGTGCTTCAACTGGAAGGCGACTCGGAAGGCGCACGCAAGAAAGAGGCAGACTCTATCGCGATATTGGAAACTGTTGGCAATCGCAGCGAAGCCGAGCGCGTCCGCATGCAGTTGGCTGAATTGTTGTTGGATGAGGGCAAGACTGCACAAGCCCGCGATTGGGCAAAAAAATCTGCGGCTGTACTCGAAGAGAGCAAGTCGGTTCGTCAAGCTACGGCCGCAAACCTCGTTCTTGCCAGAGCTTTGCTGGACGCGGGGCAGAGTGCGGAAGCGCAGGTGGTAGCTCAGCGCGTGTCAGAAAACGCCAACAAGAGCGGTGATCGTGAGTTGCAGATGCTTTCAGAAATCACCGCTGCTCGTATCCAGGCATCGACGGGAAAAGCTTCTGACGTTAGCGACGCCTTGAGAAAGTTGAACAAGGTTTCGTCGCAAGCTTCTACTTTCTCACTGGTGCCGGTAGCGCTTAACGCTCGCCTGGCTGCAGGTGAAATTCAGGCCAACCGAGGCAACCGTGCAGAGGGCCGAGCCTGGCTGGAGCAGCTCCAGAAAGACTCGGAAAAAGGTGGCTTCCAATTGATTGCCCGCCGCGCTGCGTCGGCTATGGCCTCGTCGCAACCGAAACCCCGTAGTTAGCCCCGTGACTTGCTAGCGGCCCGCTTCTTTTCGAAACACCGATCCCAGAATTTTCTTTGGGTAGGCAGGGAACAATTAGTCTTAAATCTTTTATGTTCAATTATTTAATGGGGATTTAAGGAAAGACATTCAGATGGTTTGACTTAGGTTGGACTCGCCCCGATAAACAATCCTGGGCAGTTGAGTATTTTTACGATTTATAAGAGACCAGTTTCCACTGTAACAGTTCGGCGACAGGTCAGTTCCCAGGAGAATTCCATGACCCTCGACCGGGTTTTACGTGCGTTCATGCGCTTCGTTCCAGGCATTATCTTTGCTTCGATTTTTTTAACAGCTTCAATAGATGCCGCCGCACCGGGGCCTGAAGGAAAAACTCGAATCGCTGTTGTAGGTTTAGACCACGATCATGTTTGGGGACTTCTCCGGGATATCGCGAAAGAACCCGACGCAGAGTTGGTGGCTATTGCAGAAACCCAGGATGCGCTCGTGAAGCGAGCCAAAGAACGTGTTCCGCCCAGTGTGAAGTTTTATACCGACTACATAAAAATGCTGGACGAGCTTAAGCCCGACGCGGTCATTGCTACGACTGAAAACGACCGTCATTTTGAGATTCTGCAGGAATGTGCAAAACGGCACATCCATTATTCAACCGAAAAACCCATGGCCACGACCGCAAAAGATGCTCTTGAGATGGAGCGCCTCGCCGAATCTGCACATATCAAACTAATGGTCAATTATTGGAATGCGTGGGTTGCTCCGACTCCGGCTCTACAAAAGCGTGTTGCTGCTGGTGAAGTCGGCAACATACAAAAAATTATTGTCGAATATGGTCACGCAGGTCCAAAGGAGATTGGAGTCTCACCTCAATTCGCGAGCTGGCTTTACGACCCCGCAAAGAACGGTGGCGGCGCGATTATGGATTTCGGCTGCTACGGAGCAGAGTGGGCCGTGTGGCTGAAAGGCCGCCCGACAAAAGTCTATGCGACGACGCGAAAACTGAAAGTGTCGCAGAACAATTCTGTTGACGACGATGCTACCATCGTCCTCGACTATCCCGACGGGATTGCAATTCTTCAAGCTTCTTGGGACTGGCCTTACGGCATGGAGAGCGTGCAAGTATTCGGACCCAAAGGAAGCCTACTGGCGACGGCAGAAGAACTGCTGTTTCGTACGCCAAAAGACGATGTTAAAACCGTGGGCCTCTATGGGAAAAAGATTTCAGCCGAACCGCTCCCTGCGGATAGGTCGAATCCTGTCCGCTATTTTGTGAATGCGATTCGTAACGACTCGCCTATCGAAGACCCTGTTTCGGGGCGGCTAAACGTACAAGTCATGGAAGTCTTGGATGCCGCGCGAAAATCGGTTCGCACCGGTAAAGCAGAGATGCTTGACTAGTTTTTTTACGGCAATAGGTTTTGCAATCATAAACACCTCGTGTGTCAAACTGTCTTCCGTCATTGTTCATAGATAGGCGTACAGATACGTAACCGGTATTTTTCCGCCACGCCCCTTAGGTGCCCGATTTGCTAACGATTCGATAGATAAGGCACATAGCCACGGGCTTTGGTCTGCAATTTGTAGACGGAAGTTGTGGCTGTGATGTAAAGCGTTTTGAACCCGGGGCCACCCCACATAAGATTTGCCGGCTGCTCAGGCATTTCGATGGTTCCGAGATGGTGGCCTTCTGAATCCCAAATCCAAATTCCTTTCGGGCCCGTAACGTAGAGATTACCGGCTTCATCGACGCGCATGCCGTCCGGAACGCCTTGATGTGGGCCGCCGACTTCTGATCCGAAGATGCGACCGTTCGAAAGAGAGCCGTCGGAGTTTACGTCGTAAACACGGATGTTATGTTCCTTACTGTCGTCCACATAAAAATGTTTGCCATCGGGAGAAAAGGCGAGACCGTTCGGCTGCGTCAGCTCTTTGGTGAGCAGGCGAACTTCACCTTTGTCGCTTAGCCGATAAACACCCTGAAACGGAATCTCCTGAGTTTCGCCTTTGACGAGATCGAGAGTAGGGTCGGTGAAATAGAGTGCGCCGTCAGGGCCAACGATTACGTCGTTGGGACTGTTGAATTTTTTCCCCTCAAATTTGTCGGCGAGCACGGTGTATTTGCCATCAGGGGTAACAGCAATGATGGCGCGGAGCACGCTCGCGCAATCGATCAAACGACGATTGCGGTCGTAAGCGTTTCCATCGGGGTCGCCGAGAGAAATAACCTCTTCTTTGCGGCCATCTTCATAGACTTTGAAGATTTTGTTCTGCTCTTCATCGCTGACGTACAAGAAGCCACGCTCGTCCCAGACTGGACCTTCCGTAAATCCAAAACCGCCTGCCACTTTGGTTAAGCGCGCATCCTTATCAATTAAGTCCCAGAATTTGGGAGACTCCGCTTTGAGTGCGAATTCTCTTGTTGGCGACTGTGCGCTTGTTCCATCAAGAGAAAAAAAGACGCCACATAAAAACAGACAGCTAACAAATTTATTCTTCATCGGACTCCTCGTTGTCTGCACTCGGTTTCATTCCTTTTTTTGAAACGATAGCCAGGTAGTTCACGAGGTCGTCCAATTCAGCGTTTGAAAGACGTGTCCCGTAGTCCGCAGGCATGGGGGATACATTGCGGTAATCGAGCGTTGCAAGGTCCGATTTAGCGAACAGATGGATCGTGCCGTCCTGCGTCATCAATTGAATCGAAAAATTATCTTCGTTGCGTGCCATTCCTTCGAGGTGCTTGCCATTGCGAAGAGTTACGGTGACTGTTCGGCCGCGGGGATCGAGATTTTGGTTGGGGGATACAATTGCACCGCGAATGATTTCAGGCGAGTGGCCGCGTGAATATGTTGAGAGATCGGAAGCGAAAAATCCACCTTCTCCGCGAACCATATGACAGTGCGAGCATTCTGCCTTCCCGAAAAAGAGAGTTTCGCCGTGCCTGGGATCGCCGGGTAGCCTCACTGCCGCCGGATTGCCTTGCAGCGCGCGCAGGTACGCAACGACAGAACGGAGCGCAGGGTCGCCGAGATGGCCGAAGGAAGGCATTGCCTTTTGTGGAATGCCTTTTTGGAGAATTTGAAGAAGGTCGGAGTCAGAGAGTTGGCGAATATTGGGGCGCGTGACGATATCCGGAGCGCGTTCGCCGCCTTTTCCGTCTAGTCCATGGCAGCCGGCGCAGTTTGCAGAAAAAGTTTGTTGTGCCGCGGCAGTACCTTGTTTGCCTTTCGCCGCGGAGCCTGAACTTTTCGCGTTTTGACCAATCTGACCAAGGGCGATTGCTCCGCAAATCAGAAGCGAAGCCAATGTGGCTGTCAATCTCCTAACAAAAATGCCCAAGTTTCGAATGACTAGTCAGCTTTCTGGTGAATTTGCCTTTACTTTTGTCTGATGAAAACAAAAGAAAGCGATTTAAACGCGAGGAACAAACTCGCGACTAAATCTATACCGCATGTGGGAGGATTTGTGTCAATTCATTTCTTGTCAGGTTTTTGGGTTTTGTCAGGAATTCAAACCGAATTCGTGTTCGCACATCCAATTTCACGTGAGTAGGAACTGCGCTTTCAATCGATTTAAGATTGAGGTAAAGTGCTGTCGTAATTTTATTCCTCGGGGGATGGCATGAATTACACTCTTCGCGGTAAACGCTATTTCTTGCCTGCAATACTCTCGATCTTCGTGATGTTAACCGGTTTAGCCTTTTTCTGGACGGAGCCGCATGTGTCGGCGCAGGATGCTTCGCCCCCGCCGCCCAGCGCGAGTGCGGATTCATTGCTGGAAGGTTTTCGACATGTGGAAGTGGCTTCCGTTTCGGACGCGGCGGAGCAAATCCTCGGGCGCAAGATGTACATGTCTCACCGTATGCAGTCCATTTTCCCCACGAAGTTCGCGGGATACGCAGTCACGGTGCTTTTGAAAAAGGATGAAGGCAATAAGGATCCGAACGCTCTGGCCGGAATGATGGCTGCAATCGATGCCGGTCCGAAGGATTCCGTCTATGTAATGACCGTAGAGGATGGCGCGGACATAGCGGGCATGGGCGGTTTGATGGGTACGACGATGTATTCGCGCGGGTACGTGGGTGCTGTGGTGGATGGAGGTGTGCGCGATGTGGCGCAGCTTCGCCGTATTGGGTTCCCTGTCTACGCCCTGGGGCCGGTACCCTCCACTTCGATTGGCCACTACAAATTCGGCGGGTCGAACATTCCCATGCTTTGTGACGGCGTGCAGGTTCAGCCCGGTGACATTGTTGCGGCAGATGCTGACGGTGTTGTGGTTGTCCCGCACGCCAAAGCTAAGGAGATCCTTGCGCTCGCGCAGGAGATGGATATCAAAGAACACTCGATGTATCCCATCATCGAGAAATTCCATTCTTTGCAAGAAGCCGTTCGCAGATTCGGAAGACTTTAGAGAAACAAGAAAAGGGCGCCATGGCTGTTCCTGCGAAACGAACGTATAACATCACTTCCGTACAGCGCTGCCTGCGATTGCTGAGCCTTTTTGCTCAAGCACTGGATGGCCTTTCTGCCAGCGAAGTGGCGAAGAAGTCGGGCTTGCCCGTCAGCACCGTGCATCGCTTTCTCGTGAATCTGGAAAACGCGGGATTTTTGACCTACAGCAGCGACGGAAAATATCACCTGGGAATTTCGAGTTTTTCCATCGGACATGCCGCGTTGGCTCAGCTTGATATCCGCCGGCTGAGCTATCCGTATTTGCAAGCGCTTAACCAGACTACGCGCGAAACGATTCACTTGACGGTGCGGCACGGGCTTTCTGCTGTTTACGTGGAAAAACTGGACTCGCCGGAAAAGCTGCGCATCTTTTCGCACATCGGCGGTTCGGTTCCGCTTTATTGCACTGCAGTTGGTAAAGTCATGCTCGCCTATTTGCCGCAGGGCGAACTGGAAGCGACACTTCGCCAAATGGACCTTCGGCCACTAACGGCGAATACTGTTAGCGATTTGCCGGAGCTTGAACGTAATCTACAACGTGTGCGGAAAAATGGTTACGCATTCGATTTGGAAGAGCACGAAGCACACATTCGCTGCGTAGCCGCGCCGATCTGGAATCCGGATGGTGTGGTCAACGCAAGTTTGAGCCTCACCGCACCAGTCGTGCGAATGCCGCTGCCTCGATTGCGCAAACTTGTGCCGCTGATTCAGGAAGCTGGGCTACAAATTTCCCGCGACCTCGGCTATCAGGGTTCGAAACGGCTCCAGAATGTGAGTGATTCGGAGCGTCCCGCGAATGCAATACAGTCTTCTACCGTTCGTCGGGCGCTGGAAGCCACTCTTCGTTAGACGGAGAAAAGTGTTTTGACCAAACGTCGCTTGAGCCCGCTCCGCGTTGCTTTTTGTCTGCTACTGCTTCTGGGTGTCCTGCCAAACGTGGCGCGCGGCGCGAACTGCGGTATACGCCCCGTGAGTTATAAGGGATGGAGCGCTCAAGAGATTCGCAATGAGTGGGTAACGCTGACGCTTGTGCCGAAACTTGGCGGCCGGCTGATGCAGGTTACGTTTGGACAGCACGAATATTTGTTCGTGAACAAGAGTTACGAAGGGAAGTATTTGCCGCCGCTTGCGCCTGATGCGCCGCCGACTTGGTACAACTATGGAGGAGATAAGATTTGGCCGCTTCCCGAAGGCAGAAAAGATGAAAAGCACTGGCCCGGTCCTCTTGCCGATCCCCTGGATGACGGGGATTATGCGTTTTCGATCCTATCGCAGGGTGAAATATGTAAAGTACGTCTGGATGGTCCGCCCGATCCACGAACAGGGCTTCAGTATTCGCGGGAAATCAGTCTGCAAGCCGGCTCTCCCAGAATTTCTTTCCGTGCCGTGATGAAAAATGCTTCGGCTCATCCAATTGAGTGGTCCGTGCAATCCGTAACACAGTACAACACGGCCGATTCTTCCGGACAAAAGGCCAGCGCTGATATCTGGGCGTTCATTGCCGCGAATGAACACAGTTCGTTCTCAGGCGGATTTTTTGTTCGATCGGGAAGCGCTCCAAGTGGGCTCAGTTTCAGGAACGGCTTGGTGAGCTTGAACTACAGTTCCGCGGAGTGCGAGCTATGGTTCGATACGCAAGGCGGTTGGCTCGCGGTCGCGGATTCCGCCACGCGCTATGCGATGGTCGAACGTTTTCACCTGGAAGAAGGCAAGGAGTACCCTGGCAAAGCCTCTGTCATTTTTTATGCGAACGATGGAAATGATCCTGAAGAAAAAGCGCTCTACTACATGGAAGCGGAGATCAACAGCCCGATGGTGCGCCTGCAACCTGGCGAAGTATATGCGATGGATACCGAGTGGTATCCGATTCGAGCGGGCAAAGAATTTTTTGGCGTGACGGATGCTGGAGTGATCGCTGAACATCTTCGCATTTCGGGCGAGAAAGGCGCGCAGAAACTGACTGGTGAGTTCGGCGTCTTTTTTTCGGGAGAGCTTCGTGCGAAGTTTTTCGGTGAAGATGGAAAGCAAATCTCTGAAAAAAAATTGAGGAGAGTTACGCCGCAAGAAGCGGTGAGACTTGATGAAAAAATCAGCCCTCCGAAAAACGCGAATCGCCTGGCGCTTCATCTGATTGATTTACGAGGCCAGGATCGCGGCGTTCTCGATGAAATTTCTCTTGCGCCAGCGGGGATTGCATGAATTTCAGGAGTCTCGCGCTGATTACTCCGTTCTCCGCAATCATTTTTGCGCTGCTCAATTGTTCTGCGAACGCGCAAGCAACAGGAGACGATTCCGTCGCTGCCACGATTGACGTTTCTCAGGCGCAGCTTACCGTTATGCCTCCTGCCGCGAACTGGCCGTCCTACAATGGCGACTACACCGGACGGCGCTATTCCGGTCTGGACCAAATTACTCCTGCCAACGTGAATCAATTGCGTGCGCAATGGGTTTTCCATGCGCGCAATTCTGAATCGCTCGAAGTGACCCCAGTCGTGGTGAACGGCGTGATGTTCGTAACGGCGGCCAACGATGCGTTCGCGCTGGATGCACGAACCGGGCGCACGATTTGGCACATGTCGAGACCGGTCACGGAAGGACTGGTTGACGATGCCGCCGGCCACCTCAATCGTGGAGTCGGTGTTTGGGGTTCGCGCATTTACATGAACACGGACAACGCGCACTTGCTTTGTCTCGATGCGCGATCCGGAAATTTGCTTTGGGACGTCGCGTACGCCGATTGGAACAGAAATTACGGAGCTACGAGCGCGCCGTTGGTTGTGAAAGGAAAAGTAATAGTGGGAACTGCCGGTGGCGACAGCGGCATCCGCGGTTTTGTGGCGGCCTACGATGCGATTACCGGCAACCTGGCTTGGCGATTCTGGACAATTCCCGGTCCCGGCGAGTTTGGTGCAGAGAGTTGGCCGGGCGAAAGCTATTTACATGGCGGCGGTACAACATGGATGCCGGGAACATACGACCCTGAACTCAACCTTCTTTTTTGGGGCACGAGCAATCCTTCGCCAGATTTTAATGGTGAAACGCGGCCCGGCGATGACCTATATACGAGCAGTGTGATTGCGCTCGATCCGGATACCGGCAAATTGAAATGGCATTTTCAGTTCACGCCCCACGATCTGTATGACTACGATGCGACCGAGACGGCAGTTCTCGTGGACACCGAATACAAAGGCAAGCAGAGGAAATTACTTCTCGAAGCCAATCGAAACGGATTTGTGTACATTCTTGATCGAGTCACCGGCGAATTTATTTCGGCGACGCGATTCGTGGAAAAGATGAACTGGGCAGATGGAATAGATGTTAAAGGCCGTCCGATGCTGAGCGAAAAAAGCGCCAAACCGACGCCCGAGGGTTCTGTTGTATGTCCGGGCTTTTCCGGGGCTACGAATTGGTATTCGCCTTCTTACAATCCGCAAACACGATCGCTCTATTTCATGGCGCTCGAGGCGTGCTCGATCTACTCCTCTGGAGAGCAAAAACCTGAAGAAGGCAAAACGTACTATGGGACGGGTGTTCGGCGCTCACCGGGTGAGCGTGGAGAAAAAATTTTACTGGCCTATGATCTGGACACGGCGACTTTTCGCTGGCGATATCCCCAAGCAAGTGGACGCGGTTCAGCCGGAACCATGACCACAGCGTCAGGTCTTGTTTTCTTTGGAGATAACTCGGAGTCATTTGAAGCCGTGGACGCGAAGACGGGTAAGCCCTTGTGGCATTTCAACACCGGACAAACGCTGCACGCTTCGCCAATGAGCTATGCGGTGAATGGCAAGCAGTATGTTGCTATCGCTTCAGGAAGTGACATTTTTAGTTTTGCTTTGCCTTAAGAAACAAAATGTTGCTGATGCAAATTGCAAAGGAGGATCGAAAATGTTTTCCAATCTAACGACACGACGTGGTTTTGCTGCAAAACTGGCCGCACTCCTGCCGAGTTTCGGTCTCGCTGGCGTTGTCGCTGCTTCTCCAGCGCCGGCGGAGCAAGGGCAGGGAGGAGTGCAGAAGCTTGATGGCAACGGGAAACCTTCGGACGGGAAAGGCTTCATCACGCCACTGATTATTCACAACGGTTTGATCTATATCGCGGGGCAAGGCGCACACTCGCGCGGCGACAAATCTGACGCGGGCAAAACTCCGACGATTGAAATGCACACCAAGATGGTGATGGATGGAGTGAAGGCCACTGTGGAAGCGGGTGGTGGCACGATGGATAGCATTCTGCAACTCACCGTGTTCCTTGCAAAATTGGATTACTACGACGGCATGAATTCCGTTTTCAAAACTTATTTCCCGAATGGCGGCCCAGCGCGCACCACAGTCGCAGTTGCGGGACTTCCCGGGGAATCGCTTGTTGAGATTAATTGTATCGCGGCGGTTGTAAAGAAAGGGGCATAACCCGATGGCATTTGCGGACAAATCAAATCGTAGAACGTTTCTCGGTACTCTCAGCGCAATTTCGGCAGCGTTGTTGAGTCCGAGAAAATTGTTTGCCACACCCGCTTCATCTACATCAGCGGTGAGTCAGAAACTCACCGGTTTTGGATCAACAGGAAATGTTTACGAAGAGCTTGGCGTCATGACGGTCATCAACGGAGAGGGAACCATGACGGTGCTTGGCGGTTCTCTGCCACGCCCGGAAGTGGAAGAAGTGATGGCGCTCGGCGGAAAACACTTCGTGAGCATCGCGGAGTTGGAAGTCGCCGCAGGCAAACGAATTTCCGAAATGCTGAAGTTGCCCGAAAGCTACACGGCACTCGTGACCTCGGGAGCCGCAGCGGCCATGCAGTCCGGGCTCGCCGGAATTCTCACAGGTGACAATCCGAAGTTCATCGAACAGATTCCGGACCTTGCCGGTATGAAGAGCGAAGTCATCATTCAGAAATCGCATCGGAATCCGTTTGATCACCAACTCCGCACGACGGGCGTAAAGCTCATCGTTGTCGAGACCGTGGACGAACTCAAAAAAGCAATCAATCCACAAACAGCGATGATGCACTTTTCCAATTTTGCGAACGACGAAGGGCAAATCAAAGTAGAAGAGTGGGTCAAGCTTGCCCACGAAAACAATATTCCTGCGTTTATCGATGCAGCCGCGGATACGCCGCCTGTTTCCCATCTTTGGGACTACGCAAATATGGGTTACGACTTGATTGCGTTCAGCGGAGGCAAGGCGATTCGCGGGCCGCAGTGCGCGGGATTGCTAATCGGCAAGAAAGATTTGGTCGCCAACGCGTTTCTCAACAACAGCCCGCATGAAAACACGATTGGGAGAAGCCAGAAAGTTGGAAAAGAAGAAATCGTCGGCATGGTGAAGGCGATCGAATTGTATTTGAAAGATGATCACGAAGGGCTGAACAAGGAATGGCAGCGGCGGCTTGAATACATTTCTTCGCAAATCACTAAAATTCCAACGGTGACAACTTCCTATCCGCCAATGGAAATCGCGAATCACGTGCCTCATATGGTCATCAAGTGGGACAAAACGCGAATCCCCATGACCCCGCGCGAAGCGGGCAAAGCGTTGCGCACCGGCAAGCCATCTATCGTGCTTTCCACTGGCGAACAAGGTGAAGCGCTCTCCATGAACTCATTCATGCTGCAGCCGGGCGAAGAAAAGATCATCGCCACAGAATTGGCGAAACTCTTCAAAGCGCACTTGGTCTAATTTCGAGCTCGCCAAAGCAATAGACCGTTTAGGAAGCAGGAACGCGTTTGACTGCCCAAAAAACAAGCCAGGTTCGCTGGTTGCTGATCTTTTGGCTCTTCGTCCTCAGCGCGGTGGCCTATCTCGACCGAGTGAATATTTCGATCGCGGGAAGTCTCCTGGCAAACGAATTTCACTTGTCGAAAATCCAGCTTGGTTGGATTTTCAGTTCGTTTCTCGCGGGCTATGCGCTGTTTCAAACGCCCGGCGGCAGGCTTGCGGACAAATTAGGTGCGCGCCGGATACTTGCCTTGGCCGTATTGTGGTGGGGTATCTTCTCTGCGCTAACGGTCGTCGTTCCCAGCGGGTTCCAATCTGCATTACTGGCGTTCATGTCTTTACGATTTGCTTTAGGCGCGGGGGAGGCCGTCATGTACCCCGCATCAAATCAGTTTGTTGCACGTTGGATTCCCAGCTCCGAACGCGGATTGGCGAACGGGCTAATCTTTTCCGGCGTTGGAATTGGCGCTGGATTCACTCCTCCTTTGATTACATACGTCATGCTGCGCCACGGTTGGCGCGTTTCGTTCTTGGTCTGTGCGGCTCTTGGATTGCTTGTGGGATTTGTGTGGTATCTGATCGCGCGCAATTCACCGGAAGAGCATTCGCTCGTTTCCGCAAGCGAACTTTCGAAAATCAAAGCGGGTCTTTCCAGTTCATCCACAGAACAGCAAAAGCTTGTTTCATGGGCGCGGCTGCTGGAAAGCAGAGAAGTATTTGCGGTTACACTGAGTTATTTCTCGTTCGGTTACGTCGCGTGGATCTTTTTCAGCTGGTTCTACATTTATCTAGCGGAAGTGCGCGGGCTCAATTTGAAAATAAGTGCCCTCTATTCCATGTTGCCTTTTATTGCGATGGCGGTTTGCTCGCCCCTCGGTGGTTTGATTAGCGATGTATTGGCAAAGAGTAGGGGTCCTCGAATAGGGCGAAGTGGCATCGCGGTTTTTGCAATGATCGTGGCGGCGATTTTTCTTGTCATCGGTTCGCGAGTGGAAAATACGCGGCTTGCGGTTTTTGTACTTGCCGGCGGAGCCGGCGCGCTCTACCTTTCTCAAAGTTCCTTCTGGTCAGTTACGGCGGACATTGGCGGCACGTCGTCCGGCAGTGTTTCTGGCTTCATGAACATGGGCAATCAGTTCGGCGGAATGATCACGGCTTCTCTCACACCCTGGATCGCATCGCGCATCAGTTGGACGGCGGCCTTTTTTGTTGCGGCCGCCTTGTGTCTATGCGGCGCCTTGGCCTGGCTGTTTGTCGATCCACGGAAGCGTTTGGACACCACAAACGAAAAGCCATTTCCGTAAGTATCGAGTTTTGAAGCGCCTTTTTTCTGTCCGCAAAAAAACGGATCCGCGCATCTCGGGAACGACCAATATTTATTTGGCTGTGTTCTCGCAGGCCGAAATCGCGCCCAGCGCACTTTGGCAGAATAAGGATTGACATGGCAAATCCACTGCTGTATTAAATCGTTTCAACGTGTTTTCTAAAATTTGTGATTATTTTCACAGAGTGGAAATAAAGGGCTTGCGAGTGGTTCGTGGGGGGCGAATTCTTCGGGGGTGATTATGGGTGTGTTCATAAAGCGTTCGTGGGTTGGGCTCGTAATTTGTTTGTTGGCGGCGATTGTGGCTTTTGCCAGCATTCACGGCAGCATCTCTGGTTTGGTTCTTGATCCAAGTGGATCGGTAATTGTTGGAGCTGCGGTAACTGCCACGGAAACGCAGACTGGCGTGAAGTCAGAAACCGTGACGGATTCAAAAGGCTTTTTCAATTTTCCGGAACTGCCCATAGGCAAATATGATCTTGAAATCCAGGCAGATGGTTTCAAGTCGTTCAAACAAACCGGACTGGTAGTGGATGCGAACTCCGCATTGCGCGCAGACGCGACGCTGCAAATTGGGCAGAAGACCGAAAATGTAATCGTCAACAGCGATGCCGTTCATGTGGAAACCGAGAGCACGCAGAATGGCGAAGTGATCGACAGCAAAAAGATATTGTCTGTGCCTTTGAATGGGCGTTCTTATACCGATTTGCTCGCTTTGCAACCTGGCGTCGTTCCATCGGCTTATGGCAACCAGGCGCCGGATACACAGGACCGCGCACCGTCCGGCACCTTGAATCCTGGAAACCAATCCATCAATGGGCAGCGGGAAAGTTCCAACGGCTTCATGGTGAATGGAGCAAACGTTGTAGAAGGAAAGAACAACGGCGCAGCCATCGTGCCGAACCTTGACTCAATCGAGGAATTTCGAATCATTACGAGCAATTTTGACGCAGAGTACGGAAACTATAGCGGCGGCCAGATCAACGTGGCAACAAAAGCCGGAACGAACGCGTTGCATGGCAGCGGATTTGAGTTTTTGCGAAATACGGCTCTGGATGCGCGCAATTTTTTCAATCCATCTACGGTGGGTCCTAAGGACGATTTCAAGCAGAACCAATTTGGAGGCACGTTTGGCGGGCCGATCCGGCGCAACAAACTGTTCTTCTTTGTCGATTACCAAGGCACACGGCAAATCAAGGGCAATATCTCAACAACCGGCGCGCCGTCTGCGACAGTTTTTCCCGACGCAAGTGGAAATGTTGACGCTTCAAGCCTTTTCAATGCCAATAGCGACGGCTCTTTTGGTGTAAACGGAAACTTGTGGGCACAAACTCTGAGCAACCGGCTCGGCTACACTGTGACGGCAGGAGAACCTTACTGGACATCGACCTGCGCAACAACTTCCGAGTGCGTTTTCCCGGGTGGCATAATCCCCAAAGGCGTCATCTCACCAATTTCCAGCAAGCTGTTGTCTTCGTTTCCTGGCGTTAGTTCGAGCACTGCGACAGCCACGGGGAGTGACCTCTTCACTTCGGCGCTTCCTTTGCATTTGCGAGACGACAAGGGTGCAGTTCGAGTTGACGCCAATACCCGTTTTGGGACGATTTCTGGCTACTATTTCATGGATGATTTCAATTTGGCCAATCCGACTCCTTCGGATATCGGCGCCAATGTTCCCGGATTTGCGGATTCGAGCATCGGACGGGCGCAATTAGCGAGCGTGGGAATTACAAAGACCATTAGTCCTACATCGGTGAATGAATTCCACCTGAGCTACACGAGATCGGCCGCGCATTTTGGAGAACCGACACAGGCGATCGGTAGCGGCACATTGAGTTCGCTGGGTTTTGTGACCCCCGCGACTGTCGGAGGAGTATTCAACGGAGGCATCGCCCCCGTGGAACCGTCGCTGGATGGTGTGCCGTCTATTAACTTGGGTACGATCGGAACGGTTATTGGCGTTCCGTCGGTAACCACTGCCCAGTTCAACAATACTTATCAGGTTCAGGACAATTTCACGAAAGTGGTGGGCACGCACACGCTCAAGTTTGGAGCGCAGTTCCACTACGACCAAATCAACGAGCGAAACCTCTTCGGCGAGGACGGAACATTCACGTTCGACGGAAGCGAGTCTGGCGTGGACTGGGTCGACTTTCTGATGGGCGCTGTTGGAGGCGGAGGCTTCACGCAAGCTAGCAAGCAGTTGCTCGATTCTCGCAGCAAATATTTTGGAGTCTTTGGTCAGGACAGTTGGCGCGTGAAATCCAGCTTGACGCTTAATTTTGGTGCCCGCTGGGAGTTCAGCCAGCCTTGGTATGACACGCAAAACAAGATAAGTACGGTTGTTCCCGGCCAGCAGTCCATCATTTTCACGCAGGCTCCGAAGGGTCTCGTCTTTCCAGGAGACCCGGGAATTCCGCAAACACTTGCGCCGACTCAATACAACGCGGTCTCGCCGCGGGTCGGTTTGGCCTATTCGCCGCGAGCGTCTGAAGGTTTTCTTTCAAAATTAACGGGCGGACCTGGAAAAACCAGCATCCGCGCAGGCGCTGGAATCTTCTACACGGCATTCGAAGATCTTAGCCAATTCCAGGAAGTGGGCGATATCCCGTTCGGACTGTTCTGGGCTCCCGGAGGGCAGAAATTCTTCGAGGCGCCATTTAATGACCGGGTAAACGGTCCCGACGGACAAGTCTTCCCGTTTGTGGTTCCAAGCAGTGCGTCAAAAGCAAAGCCCAATACAACGTTTGATTTCTCGCCATTTGAGCCATTGGACGGAAACGCGGAAGTTGCTTTCTGGCACACCAACCGCTTGCCATACGCGGAACACTTTGATTTTTCCATTCAGCGGCAGTTCGGTGCGAATACTGTACTCAGCCTGGGTTACGTTGGCACGACGGGGCACAAGCTCATTGCTTTCGTAAACTACAATCCCAGCGACAACAATCTTTGCTTGTTTCTTAGCAATCCAGCAAACCTGGCTCCCGGTAGTAACGTTTGTGGCAGAAATAATGAGGATAGCGGACCTTTTGTTTTGGCCCCCGGTGTCACAGCTCCGGGCTATCCGGGGATCACATCCTTTGCAACTACTAGGCTGCTTTCCGGGCTGAATAGCGCGAGCGACACTACTGTCGCGTTCGGCAGAAACGCCGCGGAAAAAACGATGGCAAATTCCGCGTATCATTCATTTCAGGCCACGCTTCGCCACACAAGCGCGCATGGAGAATTCCTCATCGGCTATACGTTCGGAAAGTGCCTGAGCAATTCCTCAGGTCTGGAAGACTCCGTAAATCCATTCAACCCGCAAAAGAGCAGAGGGCTTTGTCTGTTCGATGTTCAGCACAATTTCGTCGGCAGCTATAGCGTTCCGCTTCCTTTTGAGAAACTTTTCCATGCAAATAACGGCTGGTCTCGACGCATTGCGGGTGGTTGGCAAATCTCCGGTATCACAACGTTTGCGACTGGCTTGCCCATTTCGATTTCGGAAGGTAGGGACGTATCTCTTGCTGGATCCAGTGGGACTGACATTCCGAATTTCACGCCCGGAAAAGTCTTGAATGACACGAATCCGAGAAATGGAAACTCCTATTTCGATACGTCGCTGTTTTCAAAGGAATCGCTCGGCGTGATTGGGAATTCAGGGCGCCGGTTCTTTCACGGACCTGGTTTGAACAACTGGGACATTGCCTTGCTGAAAGACATCAGCTTCACCGAAACGAAAAAGCTACAACTTCGCTTTGAGTCGTTCAACACGTTCAATCACGCACAGTTTGAAAACCCAAGCGGAAATATCGATTCTAGCTTGTTTGGCCAGGTGATCGCGGCGCATGAGCCGCGTATCTTGCAGCTCTCAGGTAAATTCAACTTCTAGAAACTTGGATTGCGGGCTCAAAAGCGCTGCCAGGTAAGTTAACCTGACAGCGCTTTTTTCATGTCGCGGATTTGATCCGTTGAACACAACAAACGGAAGTCAAGGACCCGATACTACGCGATCCGCTCCGTGTAGACTTCGACCGGAACGCCGCGAACAATCGAATCATAAACTGGCGAGAATCTTGGACCCAACGAGCTCAATTCGCGAAGTTCCGCGTCGCTAAGGTTCGCCTTGATGCGAAGTGTAAGCCGGATGTTCTGATATCCATTTCTGATTTGTGGCGCGAGACCAAGGAATCCGCGAAGGTCGAGATCGCCTTCAAGAATGGATTCGATTTGTTCGATGGCGATGCCGCGCGCAGCTGCGTGATAAACCATCGAAGTGGTTACGCAGGAAGCAAGCGCGTGCAAGAGATGTTCCACTGGATTTGCTCCTGTGTCTGTGCCGAGAAGAGCATCCGGTTCGTCCGCCACCAAGACAAGCTTGGTTTTATGCCGGGTCAGTTTGCCACCGGCGTAAAATGGCCGCACTTCAGAAAGATTTTCTCCCCCGTTTACCCAGCGATTCTGAATTCGGAAATTGAAGCTTCCTACTTCCGGCGTCTCCTTTACGGCCGCGGCAGTTTCTTGAAGGCGTGTAACGTCGACACCGTTAATAATTGTTGCAAGAGTGTTTTGCATGATTCTTCCTTTCTTCGATTTGAGATTTCGTGCTTCTTGAATAAAAATGCATGTGAATGACCACCGTCAGGTTTCGCTTAGCCCTTGCGATTCAACAGGTTGAATGGGTTTGTGTGGTTTGGCTCGTTCACGATTCTTCGCGACTCACGATTTTTCGTTGTCCGATTTCGCAAGTCTCGCGCCAAACTATGGAGCCAAGCAGGGCTTCTCAGTTTCCTCTCTGCGAACTCTTTTGTCCTAGTTCTTGAATCTCACTCCTGCAGTTCCGCAGCACTTCTTCGGTGTTTCTCGAAGAGCGGCCATCCCACGAATCATCATCTTCTGGAATTCGTCCAATGACGTGCCCCAGCTCGTGAAGAAGTATGGTTGCTTGCGCTTCGGTCTTGTCTCCTGGAAAAGATCCAACGGTCAGATTTCGATACCCTTCGTACCGAAACAGTGTCCCGTTCGGACCGACTGCAATCACGGGCAAATAAGAAACAAAAAATGGGCCATTAGGATTGATTTCGACGACTGCATTCCGGCCGGTAAGTTGATTTGAACGCGCGCCCCACGGATGTTTGAAAGAGTGATGCCCCGTGCCATCTGTTGACCGTATTACATGCCCACGGCTTTCTTTTCCAATTTGGATAAACAAAGACTCGAACACTCCCGCAGCGTCCGGGTCGGCTTCGCGATACCATGCAGAACAACCGTTTTCGGTTTGCAGGATGGTGAGCACCTGCGCCCGAACTTTTTGCAGAATCTCTTCTCGTTTGGCCGCCTTTGCGCGTTTTGATGGGACGCTACCATTTTCGATTATCAGATCCTGTGGTTTGGCGGCGCGCGGAGTAATCGCAATGCTCAACATCGCGACACCGACCAATACTCGAACTCTTGTTACAAACAACATGTCATCCTCCTGTGCCTGGAAAAAAGCACAAGGGATGCCAGTCATCAAAGTTGCTAAGTCTTTTTTCTTGAGTGATTTCTGCGGAGTTGCGCCAATTAAAGACTAGCGAATTCTCGTTACTTTCGGTTTTTCGTGATTCTGCCTGCGAATGTGGCGTGCAAATGCAGCTATTGGGGTCGCTGAATTCTCAGCACTTTCATTCTCGATGAAAGAGTCGAAGGGGGAATGCCCAGCTTCCGCGCGGCGCCGCGCGGACCGGAAACCTTCCAGTGCGCTTCTTCCAATGCGCGAAGGAGAGTAGTTCTTTCCGCTTCTCGCAGATCATCCTTTGTCTGTAGAGTCAAACCCACACCGGAACTCTTACCGCCACGCACAGCCAGGAGGTTGTCCAACGGAAGCACGTCGCGCAAATTCAAGCGGCCGTCACGAGCAATAATCACTGCGCGCTCGATCACGTTTTCAAGCTCTCGCACATTTCCCGGCCAATGGTACGAGCGCAATCGCCTCAAGCAATCCGCAGTCAGTTCAAGGGGAGCTCTTCCCATCCGTTTGCAATTGCACTTCAGAAGATGATCCGCCAACAATTCGACGTCGGAGCCTCGATCGCGCAGCGGTGGCGCAGAGATCGGAAAAACGTGCAGGCGGTAAAAGAGGTCTTCTCGAAACCGTCCAGCCGCCACTTCTTCGGAGAGATCGCGGTTAGTAGCAGCGATTACGCGAACGTCGACTTTGCGAGTCTGCGAACTTCCCACGGGCTCAAATTCGCCCTCCTGAAGAACGCGAAGCAGCTTGGGCTGCAATTCCAGCGGCATTTCGCCGACTTCATCCAGGAAAATTGTCCCGCCGTTGGCCAATTCAAATCTTCCCGTGCGGCGCGTGGCGGCGCCGGTGAACGCGCCCCGCTCGTGACCGAAGAATTCGCTTTCGCACAACGCTGCAGGGATAGCCGCGCAGTTCACTCGAATGAATGGTTTTCCAGCGCGATTGCTCGCATGATGAATTGCGCGCGCCACAAGTTCTTTGCCGGTTCCCGTCTCTCCGGAAACGAATACTGTTGCCGGTGTTGGCGCGACCTGATGGATGGCAGTAATAAGATCGCGGATCGCGGGACTGTTTCCCAGTATCTCGCCTCCGTATTGAAGCTCGTTGATTTCGCTCCAAAGATATGCGGCTTCTTCTTGTAATTCACGCAGCCGGCTTTCGGCAACCAATTGATCCTGCACATTACGCAGGATCAAGCTATAGCGGCGTTTCCCTTGCACTTCGAATTGCGAAACACTCGCTTCCGCGGCAAAGCACGATCCGTCAGCTTTCTTCGCTTCAAAACCACCTGGGACCCAGGCATAGGACTGGCTTTCGGAATTCAATTCCCGCACGACTGTCGCCAATTTTTCCGCACTCGCAGCGCAGAGGAACTCAGTCATTTTTCGGTTCGCCACGGATTCGCCGGGTGAGGTGAACAGCGCTGCCGCAGAGCCATTTGCGCGCTGAATCGAAAAATCCTCGTCCAATTCAAGAATTGCATCCATCGCGCTTTCAAATAGCCCGGAGAATCGCTGCTCGCTCTCGCGAATCTTGGCCTCTGCACGTATCCGGTTGAACTCCGCCCCTGCCCTCGCTGCGAAAATTTTGAATGCGGACTCGAGTTCCGAGTCGAGTTTCAATGGTTTTGTGTCTACTGCGGCGAGATGGCCGAGAACAGTTCCATCGGGCTTCATAAATGGCGCACCGACGAAGCTAACTGCGTTCAATGCAACGAGGTCAGGGTCATTCGGAAAAAGTTCAATAATGCGCTCAGGGTAATGTACAACCCGCGCTTGCTCGACCACTAGTTCGCAAGGGGTGCCGTCAATTTTGTATTCAAAGTCCTTTATGAAATCACCATTCATCCAAAACGAAAGTGAGCGCAAAACCCTTTGTTCCGGCAAATATTCGGTGACCCAAACGCCCTTGACACCCAATGCCTGTGCAGCCGCGCGGACCAACGCCTGGAAAAACTCCTCCCCCGTCTTCGAAGAAGTGCCTTCAAGGAGGTGGCGAAGTAGACTTTCTGGTTGTAATTGCACGCTTGCGCTGCGCATACGTACGCTATTTGACGCCTGCCGATAACAGTGGTGAGTTTCGTCTCACCACCGTTTCAACCCAATTTGGCTCATCCGTTTTTTGTCGAGGGACCTGGAATAGACTGCCTGGAAGCTTCCATCCTACCGCAAAAAACGGGAATCACCTTCAGCAAAACTTCAGGAACTCTTCAGGAACGACCGCCCGCTTTCGCGCTCATACTTTGCCTTGAGTGAACCCAATGCGCATTCTTCTCGTTGAAGACGAAGAAAAACTCGCCGAAAGCTTGAGAAAAAGTCTCTCAGCTGAGCAGTATTCCGTAAGCCTCGCGCATACGGGCGAGGACGGTTTCCAGCAAGCCATCACTGAATCATTTGATCTTCTGATTCTGGATGTGCTCTTGCCCGGTCGCGACGGTCTGCAAATTTTGAAAGAGCTCCGGCATCGCGGCCTGCAACTTCCTGTGCTCATCCTAAGCGCCAAAGATGGACAGCAAAACCGCGTTCGCGGTCTGGACGCGGGTGCAGACGATTACATGACTAAACCGTTCGCTATTCCGGAGTTGTTGGCGCGCGTCCGTGCACTCACACTCCATGGAAAAAACGCTTCGTCGTCATATATGAGATTAGGCGATCTGGAAATGGACCTCGCAACTCGCTCTGTACGCCGCGCAGGAACAAGTATTGTGCTGACTCCGCTTGAATTTGCCTTACTCGAGTATTTTCTTCTTCAACCTGGAAGGGTCATATCTCGCGAGACTCTGGCTCGCGAGATATGGAAAGAATCCACTCATCAGAGTGCGGTGGACAGTGTAATCGGCCTTCACATCGAGCGATTGCGCCAAAAAATGGATGCTCCGTTCAAACACAGACTTCTGCACACGGTGCGTGGCGTCGGATTTGTTTTGCGAGAGGAATCCTGATGACAAATAAAAATGCCTGGCTGACAGGAATTCTGATCGCGGCCGTTCTTCTCGGTGCGTGGCTTTTGGTGCACCGCTCGCCTGCCGATGCGGCGGACGCGGATCATGCCGCCACGAATGCAGATCGCCCCGTTGTCCGGGTCGTCCGTGTCTCAAGGCACGACATCAATAATTCCTTGACCATCGCAGGCGAATTCAAGCCTTTCCAGGAAGTCGACGTACACGCAAAAGTAGCCGGCTATATTCGGCAAATTTACGTGGACGTAGGCGATCACGTCCGCGAAGGACAAACGCTCGCGGTACTGGAAATTCCCGAACTTGCAGCGCAACTGAACGGTGCGGACGCAGCGGTTCGCAGATCGCGCGAAGAGATTCGTCGCGCGAAAAGCACAGTCGAACGTGCACAATCGGCTCATGGTGCGGCACACTCCGCATACGCGCGACTGAAACAAGCGTCGGAAGCCCGCGCTGGGCTCGTAGCCCAGCAGGAAGTCGACGATGCACAGGCGAAAGACCTCGAATCGGAAGCCCAGGTTGCCAGCGCAGACGCCGAGCTTGCCGCCGCTCAACAACAGCTCGAAATGGCGCAGGCAAATCAGCAGCAGTTTAACGCGCTTGCGGGCTACTCGAAAATCGTCGCGCCTTTCGCCGGTGTTATCACCACGCGATATGCCGACACCGGCGCGCTTATCCAGGCAGGAACATCGTCGAGCACGCAGTCCATGCCTGTCGTCAAGCTTGCACAAACGTCGAAGTTGCGCCTCATCCTTCCGATTCCCGAGTCAGTTGCACCGTCCATCCATTTGGGCAATCCCGTCAAAGTTCGCGTGCAGGCATTGAATAAGGACATCGAGGGCAAAGTCTCCCGCTTTGCCGATGCTCTAGATCAGCAAACGCGCACAATGCAAACCGAAATTGATTTCGAAAACCATTCAGGTGAGCTGCTTCCCGGGATGTACACGGAAACGATGCTCACTCTGCAAGCCAAACGAAATGTGCTGGAGATTCCGTTAACTGCCGTCTCGCGCAATGGAAATACCGCAACGGTCCATGTCGTGACGCCGGCAAACACTTTGGAAGAACGCCATGTGCAGCTCGGATTGGACGACGGCATGTTAACGGAGATTCTCTCCGGTTTGAAGGAAGGCGAATTAGTGCTTATCGGCAATGCCAGCCAATTTCGCCCCGGACAAACAGTAGTGCCAAAAGAAGAGGCCGGCGAAAAACAAGAATCCGGAGGCCAAAATTAATGTCCGGCTTCTCGATCAAATATCCGTTTTTGATCGTTGTTGCGTGCCTCATCATTGCAATCGTTGGGGGCGTGACACTCGTGCGCATGCCCGTCGACCTTTTTCCGCCGATCAACATTCCCGTCGTCGTGGTAGCCACGTTTTATTCCGGAATGCCACCGCAACAGATCGAAACCAACATCACCAACCCATTCGAACGATTCTTCACGCTTGCCAGCGGCGTGGATCACATCGAATCGCGCTCGTTGCCTGGCGTCAGCCTGATCAAAATCTATTTCCAGCCTGGCACGAACGCGGACGCCGACCTCAGTACAATTTCCAATCTCGCGATGGCGGATTTGCGCCGCCTGCCGCCCGGAACGCTTCCGCCTGTCGTTTTGAAATTCGATGCGTCCAGCCTTCCCGTCTGTCTGATAACACTCAAAGGCGAAGGCCTCAACGAAACGGAATTGCACGATATCGGCCAATACACAGTCCGCAATCAAATTGCTGGTGTGCCGGGCGCGTCCGTGCCGCAGCCATTTGGCGGTCGCTACCGGCAAATTATGGTCTACGTAGATCCGATGAAGCTTCAGGCAAATCAGCTCAGTGCGATGGACGTCGTGCGCCAGCTCAACGATAGCAATTTGATTTTGCCGGCCGGTGATGTTCGCATCGGCCCGTACGACTACAACTTATATTCGAATAGCCAGGCGCCCACTCCCGGTGCCATCAACAAAATGCCTCTGAAAACAATCGGCCAATCGTCCGTTCTCGTTGCGGACATTGGCAAGGCCGAGGATGCACAGGCAATCCAAACGAACGTCGTGCGTGTCGACGGCCAAGCCTCTGTCTATTTGCCAATCCTCAAACAAGGCGGCGACACCAACACGATCGCCGTCGTCGATGGAATCAAGATCGCACTCAAACATCTCGTTGATGTTCCAAAGCAACTTGTGACCCGAGTCGTGTTCGACCAATCGGTATTTGTGAAGACGGCCATTGAAACGCTTCTCCACGAAGGCGCCGTTGGCCTGGTCCTTACGGGTTTAATGATTCTTCTTTTTCTTGGCAGTATGCGGGCCACCGCCGCCGTATTTTTCTCGATTCCACTTTCCGCGTTGGCGGCATTCCTTGCCATTAGCGCATTTGGTGGCACGGTAAACACGATGGTACTCGGCGGATTGGCGCTCGCATTTTCCCGTCTAATCGACAATTCGGTGATCGTCCTCGAGAACATCTTCCGCCATCTGGAAATGGGAGAAAGCCCGCAAGTTGCTGCGGAAAAAGGAGGCAGAGAAGTCGCTTTGGCCGTTCTCGCAGCCACCCTCACAACCGCCGTCGTCTTTTTTCCAGTGATTTTTCTCTACGGCGTCAGTCGTTTCCTCTTCACCGCGCTTGCCTTGGCTGTCGTCCTCTCTCTTTTCGCCTCCTACTTCGTCGCCATGACGGTCGTTCCGCTTTTCTGCGCACGCTATATCAGTAAGCACGAAGCTAACCAAGAGATCCACGCAACTCCAAAGGGGCTCGTCGGTCGTACCATTGTGGCTTTTGATGGATATTTCGCTAAAATGCTTGGCAGATATGACAGCAGCCTTGCCAAGGCGCTGCTGAAACCTGCATCCACCGCCCTGGGCCTTGCGGGAATCTCCCTTCTTTGCTTTGTGTTATACCCGCTCCTCGGAGTTTCCTTCTTTCCGCGAACGGACGCTGGCCAATTCGTTATCAACCTCAAGGCTCCTTCGGGTACTCGAATCGAAATGACGGAGAACTACGTCAAGCAAGTAGAGGGCATCGTTCGCCAAGTTGTCCCGAAAGACGAGCTACGCATCATCGTTTCGAACATCGGCGTCACGACCGATTTTTCTGCTATCTACACGCCGAACTCCGCCGGTCACACCGCCTTCGTGCAAGTCAGCCTTCGCGACGATCATAAAGTTGGCAGTTACGAATATATGCGGCGCGTACGCGCGCAAATCGCTCGACAGCTGCCGCAGCTCAGTGCGTATTTTCAGTCGGGCGGGCTCGTAGACTCGGTCTTGAATCTCGGTCTACCTGCGCCAATTGATGTGCAAGTTAGCGGCACCAATCTGGATTCCGAATACGAAACCGCCTCGCAAATTGCTTCGCAAGTGCGCCAGTTACGCGGGGTCAGCGACGTTTTGATTCCGCAGGACGTGGACTATCCCGCTCTTCAATTGGATATCGATCGCGAAAAGGCCAGCCAGCTCGGCCTCTCTCAAAAGGAAATTGTGGATAACGTCATCACCGCACTTACCTCCAACGGAATGATCGCGCCAAACTATTGGATCGATCCAAAAAGTGGCATTCCCTATCTTCTGACCGTCCAGTACCCGGAAGACCAGGTGAAAACGCTGACGGACTTGAAACAAATTCCGTTGCGTGGTGTGAAAAGTACGCAGCCAACGTTTTTGGACAGCGTTGTGAAAATCAGCACTATCGCTTCGCCCACGGAAGTGGATCATTACCAGCTTTTTCGCGTCGTGGACCTTTATGTTTCCCCCAAGAACGAAGACCTGGGACGCATCACTTCGCAAATTGAAGACATCATCAAAAGCACGAAACGCCCGGAAAATGTTCGCGTGGACCTGCGTGGCTCGGTGCAGGGCATGCGGTCTTCTTTCAAGAGTTTCGGCATTGGTTTGATTCTTTCCGTTGTTCTCGTTTATCTGATTCTCATCGCTCAATTTGCTTCGTGGAAGGATCCTTTCATCATTCTTCTTGCGGTCCCGCCCGGACTCGCGGGAGTGTTGCTCACGCTTCTCGTGACCAGCACCACCCTCAACGTCATGTCGCTCATGGGATTGGTGATGATGGTCGGCATCGTCGTTTCCAACAGCATTCTCATCGTCGAATTTGCTCGCCATCTCCATCTCGAAGGCAAATCGCCAAAAGAAGCCGTCGCGCAAGCATCGCGCGCCAGACTGCGGCCTATCTTGATGACTTCGCTTGCCACGGTCCTCGGGCTCTTACCGATGGCGTTGAAACTCGGAACAGGTTCGGAAGCCTACGCTCCACTTGCCCGCGCAATTCTCGGTGGATTGCTCGTCTCCGTTGTCGTCACAATTTATCTCGTGCCGGCGGCCTATTTATTGCTCCACGGAAAAACTCAGGGCGGAGAAGAGGCGCACGCATGAAATCGTTCCTCGCCATTTTCTTTTGTGCACTTTTGTTGCCTCTTGCTGCTCTTGCCCAAACGGCGCAGACAGCTGCAACCCCTAGCACATCAGCGCCTGCTCCTACTCGACTCACGTTGGCCGATGCGGAGGCCGTTGCTTTGAAAAATAATCCACTCGTCACCGTCGCCAAACTTCGTTCGCTCATCTCTCATGAGCAAGTGCGCGAAGTTCGTTCGGCTCTTCTGCCTGACTTGAGCCTGAATGTCACTGGTGTAGAGGCACGTCCCGACAGCCGCGTTGCCGCCAGCGGCTTAAACAATCCAATCATTTTTCCGCGTGCCGCTGCGGGAGCGACGCTCAGCCAATTGATTACCGACTTCGGCAGAACTACAAACCTGATTTCCAGCTCGCAGTATCAAGCCAAAGCGGAAGAAGAAAACGCTGTCGCCACGCGCGCGCAGATTCTTCTCGCCGTGGATCACGCCTTCTACGAAACGCTCGAAACCCAGGCGCTCGTACAAGTAGCACAGCAAACTGTGGAAGCCCGCCAAGTCCTCGTAGATCAGGTTAGCGCACTTACCAACGCAAAATTAAAGTCCGATCTCGACCTTAGTTTTGTTAACGTGGACGCATCGCGTTCTAAATTGCAGTTGCTCGAAGCAGAAAATAACCACGAAACTTCGCTGGCCGATCTCTCCGCGCTTCTGGGTTATTCCGATTCGCAAAATTTTGATTTGGTTCAAGACGGCTCAGCCGAATTGCAAATACCCGCGCAGGAAGTTGTTCCACTTATCCAGGCTGCACTCAAGCAACGTCCTGAAGTGAACGCCCTTCAATTCGAAGTGCTAGCCGAAGAAAAGCTGAGCCATGCCGAACACGATCTCTGGCGGCCAACAATCAGCGCGCTCGGTGTGGTTGGTGAAGCACCAGTTCGCGATGACCATATCCCGAATTGGTACGGAGCCGCTGGCGTGAACATCAACATTCCCGTCTTCAACGGCTTTCGCTTCAACGCACGTGCAAAGGCCTCTGACCTGGAAACTGAGGCAAGCCGTCAAAAATTGATCGAGGCCCGCAATGACATCGCGCGCGACGTTCGCATCGCCTGGCAGGACGAACGCCGCGCTTACGAACGCTTGAGTCTTACGCGCCAGCTTCGCGATCAAGCGAACCTTGCCCTCGAACTTGCGCAAGCCCGCTACAAACTCGGCCTTAGTTCCATCGTCGAATACACCCAGGCTGAACTTCAGAAAACTGAAGCTGACATCACGGATACTGACGCCGTCTATCAGTTCCGCCAGACCCAGCGTGCCCTCGACTACGCTACCGGCGCCCTCCGATAACCTGGCAATCAGCGAATCGCGTCATATATATTGGCAGGGTCGGCGCCAGTACATATTTGCAATGCATATTCTGATCGTTGAAGACGAGAAAAAAGTCGCCACGTCTCTTAGCACGGCGTTGGAGAGCGAGTCCTATGGCGTCGCGTTGGCGCATACCGGTGAAGAGGGATTTTTCCTCGCCACGACGCAATCCTTTGACCTCATCATTCTGGATCTCATGCTCCCCGCACGAGACGGATTGCAAATCCTGACCGCTCTTCGCGAACGCAAGCTTCAGATGCCAGTGCTGATTCTCACGTCACGGGACACCATTCAGGATCGCGTCAACGGCCTCAACGCCGGGGCCGACGACTACCTGGTTAAGCCGTTCGCCATTTCCGAGTTCCTGGCGCGGGTCCGAGCTCTTTTGCGCCGCGGAAAAAATGAAATGGGATCAGCTCTCAAACTCGCCAATCTGGAAATGGACACCGCCCGCCACAAGGCCACACGCGGAGGGAAAGACCTCACTCTGACAGCGCATGAATTCTCTCTGCTCGAATACCTCCTTCGCCATCAGGGCCGCGTTGTCTCCCGCGAAATGCTTGCACGCGACGTCTGGAAAGAGACCTCGCGCCACACGCCGCTCGACAACGTCATTGACGTTCACATCGCGCGCCTTCGCCGCAAGATGGACGATCCATTTCGAACCAAACTTTTGCGCACCGTTCGCGGCGTTGGTTTCGTTTTGCGCGAGGACACCGATAAATGAAGCTTCGTCCGCAACGCCTGCGCACCCGTCTTATCCTCTGGCATCTGCTGATGCTTGCCACTGTGCTCGTGATTTATATCGCAGGCGTGTCCGGGCTTGTCTTTTGGCAGATGGAAGGAGTGCTGAAGCGTCTCGCTGCCGAAGATCTTGAAACGGTCAAAGGGCTCTTATATTTCGATTCAAATGGAGCCGTACACCTTCGTGAAGACTTCCATCACCACGCAGAATGGAAGCAGGCGGCCCAGCGTCTTCTTGAAGTCCTCAATCCGAATGGTACGATTCTGTTCCGCAACGATCTACTGCAGGATCGAACTCTCGGTGGTCCGCCGTTCCCAGGTGAAGGCGAAGTCGGCTACTCTCCACGCACGGAAACGCTTTCCGACGGAACCTCGGCCACCTGCCTAAGCCGAAAATACGAGTTGCAGGGTCAAATCGTTCTCATCCGTGTCGCTTATAGCCATGAACTCATCTGGAGCCGCCTAAAAGAGACACTCACCATTCTCCTCCTCGCTCTCCCACTTGCACTCGCTGTTGCCGCATTTGCGGCCTACAAAGTTGCGTCCAAAGCCCTGGACCCTATAGAAAAAATGGCTGTTGAGATCGAGCAAATCAATTCCGAACGCCTCGATGCTCGCTTGGTCATTGAAAATGAAGAAGACGAACTAGGCCATCTCGCGCGAGTCTGCAACGGAATGCTGGCGCGCATTGAACAAGCGTTTGATCAACTCCGGCGTTTCACCGCGGACGCCTCGCACGAACTCCGTACTCCACTGGCTGCGATGCGCAGCATCGGTGAAGTCGCTCTCGATCTCACCTCCGATCCAGTCGAATACAAGGAAGCCCTCGGCAGCATGCTCGAGGAAGTAAATCGCCTGACTGGAATGATCGAGGGTCTTCTGACCCTGTCCCGTGCCGACGCCGGACAGGTCGTGATCCAACCCACCGTTTTCCCGCTCATGGAACTGGTCCGGCAGGTTGCAGACCTGCTCGAAGTGCTCATAGAAGAAAAAAGAATCCACTTCGAATTGTCCGGTGACGAAACCGCTTGTGTAAAAGCCGACCGCCTCACGTTGCGTCAGGCGATCATCAATCTCCTGCACAACGCCACAAAATTCACGCCTGTTGAAGGTTCCATCGAAGTGCGTGTGGAGCGCTCCACCGGCGACACTATCTTGCTCTCAGTTGCAGATTCCGGTCCGGGTGTCCCCCCTGAACACGCCTCAAAGGTCTTTGATCGTTTTTATCGCGTGGAAGAATCTCGCGGTGGCGAAAATAAAGGCGCCGGTCTCGGCCTCTCCATCGCCAAGTGGGCCGTCGACGCAAATCACGGCGAACTTACCGTTCGAAGCGAGCTTGGAGCCGGATCAACTTTCTCAATTCGAATGCCGTCCGTGGCTTGCAATACGATGCAGTGATGCAAATCCGAGTCCATCCACTCCAAGCGCCAAAACTTTCAAATATTTCAAGCAAACTTGAATTGTAACATTTCATTAATATTCCTATATTTTCCGTTCTTTCCTCGTAATCTCCCGAGAACAAAGCGCTTAGTTGATGCTCCTTGGAGCTCGCTTACTGCACTCTGTTACATTTAACAGTTGTGAAACATTGGAGTAAGTCGTCATTCACATTCATTCTGATAGTTTTCCTTCTGTCTTGCAGTGTGATAATGCTTGTCATGCTGTGCTCTCTTACGGGGTGTGGTAATTCGCTTAAGTGAAATGGAGGATCGAAATGGGTAGGACGTTGTCGATTGCACTCATCTGTGCGTTTTTGGCCTGCGGGCCTGTGCGCGCGGACGATTCGAACACTGGGGACGCTGGAGGAAAGACTGCGACCGCGACTGCCACGGACAAAGCGGCAAGCGGGACAGCTGCAAAAACCGAAAAAAACAAGACCGAAGCCGCGAAACCGGCTGCGGACTATCGTGAAGAGATCGAAGAATTACGCCAATTGATGCGCGAACAATCGCAGCAACTGGCCGAACAGCAAAAGCAGCTCGAGCTTCTCCGCGAGCAGCTTAGCGCCACGCACAAGTCCGAAGTTTCCGTCTCCGCTCCGGCGGCCGATCCCACCGCAGTCCACGTCACGGGAACGGATATGGGCATTCGTCCAGAAGCAAAAACGACGGAAGCTGCGCAAGGCGATAAGCCTAAGCAAGAAGAGGGGCCGTCCTCAATTCATTACAAGGGCATCAATATCACGCCTGGCGGCTTTATCGCAGCTGAAACAGTTTTCCGCACTCGCGCCACCAGTGCTGACGTCAACACGCCTTTTACAGGTATTCCTTTTCCGGGCAACTCACTGAGCAAAGTGACTGAAGCCAACTTTACGGGCCGCCAGAGCCGTGCAACTCTCCTGGCAGAATCCAAAATAGGCTCCGCTAAGTTGACGGGATACTATGAAGCGGACTTCCTCGGTGCGGGAACCACTTCCAACAACCGCCAAAGCAACAGCTATGTCTTCCGGCAGCGGCAACTTTTTGGACAAGTAGCCTTGGACAATGGCTTGAGCATAACTGGTGGCCAGATGTGGAGCCTTGTCGCGGAAAACCGCAAGGGCATACAGAACCGCCAGGAAGCCCTCCCCATGGTGATTGATCCCCAGTACAACGTAGGCTTCACTTGGGCGAGACAGTATGGGTTTCGCATAGTAAAGGACTTCGGTGGCAAGTTCGCGGTTGGCGTTTCCGTCGAGGGTCCGCAGACTACCTTGGGCGGTCGCGGCTTCTCTACAGTCACAGCTGCCAATGGCACCACTTCACTGAACTTCTTTACCAACGCGCCTGGTGCAGGCGGGGGTCTGTATAACGCTTTCGACGCGACCGGATATTCCGTCAACAAAGCTCCCGACTTCATTTTCAAGGCAGCCGCTGATCCTGGCTTTGGCCACTATGAGGTGTTCGGAATTGTTAGCACCTTCCGAAATCGCATCTATCCATGTGCCATTGTCAGCCCAGCCGCAACCAACGGCAGCGGCACGGTGGTGTTGAACGGCCCCGCGCTGGCAGGAACTTCAGGGGCTTGCACGAACACCTCTCCTTCGTCTGTCGGTGCATTCCAGGATACCCGCACTGGTGGCGGACTTGGAGCTAGCGCTCGCTGGTCCGTGTTCAACAAGAAGGTCGATTTCGGCATCAAGGGCGTCGCTGGCGACGGAATCGGCCGTTACGGATCTGCACAGTTGGCGGATCTAACCGCGCGGCCCGATGGCACACAAGCCTTGATTCGCACTGCACACGGCTTGGGTATCCTTGAGTTTCACCCGAATCCCAAGTTGGATATCTATGCGTACTACGGCGGTGAATATGCTTGGCGAGCCGCCTACACTGGATATCTGACCGATACAATCACTACTTCTCAAACGCTAACTGCTTGCACGGCAGGTTCTCCTGGCTGCCCAAATGGAGACCAAATCACAACCATAACCACGCATACGACCTCAAACTCCAAAATTGGCGGCTACGGCTCGCCTTTCGCCAACAACACGGGTTGCAGCTCGGAAGGCGTGCCCTCTGGTACGTTTACGCCATCGGGAGGTGGAACCTGTGCCGGCGATATTCGCTTCATCCAGGAAGGCACACTGGGTTTCTGGCATAAGTTCTACCAGGGATCGAAGGGCGGCATGCGCTGGGGCATTCAGTATTCCTACATCACTAAGAGCGGTTGGTCCGGAAACAACAACGTGCCAACATCTGTCGGGATACAACCCAAGGCTGTCGACAACATGGTGTTCACCTCGTTCCGTTACTATCTGCCTTAATCCGGCGCGAACTGGCGCTGCTTAGCAGCGTCCCGTTTGAAAATCAAAAACCCTGGGTCGCAAAAAAAGCGGCCCAGGGTTTTTTTCTTCCAAAAAACTGAGTTCCGCCTCAGGGTGTTTTTCTCGGCTCCGCAATTCCAGGCGGGATCCTATCTGCTTTAGCGATTCCCACATATTTGTCCGCCGCTCCGTAATACAAAAGCCACTGACCTTTCTTTCGTGCCATTCCTTCGACAAACACCACATTAGGAACTTGCCCTGTTTTCTCCCATTCCATTTGAGGTTCCAGGAACGGCATCGCACTGCGCAAGATCAATCTCGCGGGATCCCGGCGGTCGAAAACCGCAACTCCTGTGCGGTAAACCAGGTTGTCGTCGGCCCCGTTGTAAATCAACACGATTCCCGCGCTTGTCAGAAAAGGCGGCGGACCGGGCTCGACGACGCGCGAATCAAATTTCCCCGGCCGACGCGGTAGTACCGGCGATTGTGTCGCCTCAGTCCAATGAACCAAATCCTTCGACCAAGAAAGCCCCATCTGATCCGTTTTATCTTCTGCAGTGCCAAGCCAGTACATCCAATATTCGCCGTGAATCTTCGTCGACAGAATCGTGCCGGATTTCGTCCAGCCCTTGTTCCAGTTGCCTCTATAGGCTGGAAGGATTACGCCTTGCCGTTGCCAATGGACCAAATCGCTCGACGTAGCCAAACAGAGTTGTGCATCCTTTTTGTTGTAACCCGTATATGTCAGGTAGTAAGTGCTCCCAATTTTCACAAGGCGAGGATCTTCAACACCGCCATCCTTTTCATACTCGGCCTCCGGTGAAAGAACCGGAGCGGCCCGTCGTACAAAATGAATTCCATCCTCACTCACCGCATATCCCAGCCGCGATGTCCCGTTCGCGTCCTGAGCGCGGTATAGCATCACAAACTTCCCATCCTTAACCACGACGGCTGGATTGAACGTCCCTGCGCTCTCCCATGCGGTTCCTTGAGGAGCAAGAACAGGTGTGTCCGCGAGCCGCTTCCACGAATTTATGCGGGGAGATTGGGCTGCAGCAATTGCAATCAAGCTTGCGCCAACGGCTACAAGGGCCAACCCTCGGCGCAGCAGCAAAGCGCTGTCCATGCCTTTATCTATCACGTTCTTGCTTCGCATTTCAGGATACCCACAAAATTATCCCTTGCTTTTTTTCGTCTATCGTGGTATTCTCCTTGCCAGTTGATTTTGCGTCTTGTTTTGGCGGCCAGTTGGCCGCCTTTTTCGTTTTTAGGGCGAATTTCAAGCGAAGCCGTAATCCCTTTATAATCAACACATACGGATCTGTATGAAAACAAGTGGTTTTAACCTGCTTTAGAATCAACACTTACACAAGGCAATTATCCCTTGACAACAAGTAAACCCTCTGGTAGCCTGTAGGTAGTTGAGGCTGCCATGAAGACCAAACAATCCATACCCGCCGAACTGAGATACACCGTAGGCCAGTTCAATACTGAGTTTCCGAACGATGACGCCTGCCTTGAATACATCAAGGAACAACGCTGGCCGGATGGCGTGACCGAGTGCGCGAAATGCGGAATAGAGCGCAAGCACCACCGCGTTGCTGGCCGTACCGCCTACGCTTGCCAAGCGTGCGGCAATCACATCTATCCGCTCGCTGGCACCGTGTTTGAGAAGTCCACCACCTCTCTCAAGACTTGGTTCTACGCGATGTACCTCATGGGTTCTACTCGTTGCGGCATTTCCGCGAAACAGATTCAGCGCGAGACTGGCGTTACTTACAAAACCGCGTGGCGCATGTTCCGTCAGATTCGCTCTTTGCTCTCCGAAGAGGGGATGCAACTGGAGGGTTCGACGGTGGAGATGGATGAGATGTACCACGGCGGAAAGAGGCAGCGGATTGGACGGCGCGGACGTCCCTCGGATGGTTCGCACAAGGTTGCAGTTGTCGGAATGGTGGAACGCTCTGAGAATGGTCGCGTGGGACGTGTAGTGGCGCGGGTAGCGCCGAACGCGAAGAAGGCGACTCTTCACAGTCTGGCTAAGGAATACATCCTTCCGGCGAGCACCGTTTACACTGACGAATACGTTTCTTACGATGGGCTGGAGAACGCTGGTTACGTTCACAGGAGAATCAATCACAGCGCGAGAGTCTATGTCTCTGGAAACATTCACACCCAAGCGATTGAGGGATTCTGGAGTCTTGTGAAGCGTGGAATCGGCGGCGTGTACCACAGCGTGAGCGCGAAGTACTTGCAGACCTACCTTGACGAATATGCCTTCCGCTACAACCGGAGACACATGGGGAATCAGCAGTTCAGGTCTATTTTGTCGCGGGTTTCGGAGAAGGCGTCTTGATAGCCTTGTTGAGCAAGGCATGAAACGCATTCCGCGTGTAAGGCTGCATTTTCTTGCGGCTCTCATTGCGGGGTTTCACTTTTCGCGTTCGCGTCATTTTCAAATTGTAGCATCCTTTCTAAGTCACTTAGATGGTTTAAAACTGTGTTCGCAAAGTTCTGTTTAGTCATGAATGCCAACCGCATCTCTTGATCCCGTCGAAGGATTTCAAAATTGCTGTGGCAATCTTCTATATCGCGCTTTCCCTGAAGGATAACATTGCGGAAATGCCAGTTCATTTGCCACGCCAAAATGTCAGCCGCCTGTAACGGCTTGAACATGCTCTTATCTTCAAAAGAATACCCATTTGGTTCTATACCCGCTTGACGAAGCCCTGCATTCTCTGGCTTGTCAAGGTCTTCCCATATCTCAATGATTTCCCCTTTTCCTTTACCCATTCGGTCGAATACATATCGCATCGGAAGAGTGATTTGTGATTTCACTCTCCAAATCGCAATCAAGGTCAAGAGAACTTTAAAAGCAAAGGCAAAATGATTTTTGCCATAGTTGGTTTTTAGAGGCTCAGGGAGTTCCGGTACAACCTTATCGAATAGTTCTTTGGGAAAGGCCACTCCCAACCCAATCCGCTTGTTGTCATTTATGGTTTTAGCGATTCGCTGATAGACCCGTTTTCTTTTCGTGCCATCCCAGTCACAAAACGGCTCCATTTTCTTTTCTGGACTCGCGGCAAAATCTGTCATGTGAAAGCAGTCAAAATGTTCAGTGGTTCGAATGTTGTCATATTCCCTAACAAAATTGTCCCACCCACGTTTGGTAGAGATATAGCAGGCCGCAATTGCCATCGGCGCATCACCGTGCGTCCCGCTGTCATCGATATACAGCTCATACATAGTCAGCAACCATTCGCTTCTAGTCCTTTCCAGCATTGAGGAAAGGTGTTCATAAGCACTTACGTAAGGCATTTTACCCATTCCTACCCCCTACTTGTCCAGAGGGGATAATTGCCTTACACAAAACAAGGGAGTGGGTAGGGCATCGGCCTGATTACTCTAGCCGAGGGTGCCCTGCAGCACTTCCCGCAGCAGATCCTGTTTTTGCGCGGTGAGCTTTTTGCCTTGCGAGGTTAGATAGAAAACATCGATTGCCTTCTGGCCTTCCGTATCAATCAACGCAACCTCGATATTGCACGCGAGTCGCGCAAGTGCCGAGCCCATGTCGTAAAGCAATCCGGGCCGGTCTTGCACAACCACTTCAAGCAGCGTGCTGTTAGCCGACGCTGAGTCGTCAAAGCTGAGTCGCGTCTGCACGGCAACCTTCGGCGGACGGGTGCGGCTTGCTGCATCGCGGCTTTGCAGCAGCGGCTCGAGCGCAGCCTTGTCCTGCAACACATCGTGCAAGCTCTTTACGAATCGTTCGATTTCCGTGGGATTCAGCTCCAGCGTGCGATGCATATCCGCGAAATGAAATGTATCGAGCACGACGCCAGCTGCGTTTGCAAATGCATCCGCCTTGATGATGTTCATGCCCCACGCTGCCAGCACTCCGGAAATCGTAGAGAAAAGCGCGGGCCTGTCGGCAGTGAGCAACGTAAGCGAAAAACCGTGCCGCTCTGGAGTAAGTTCCGTTTGTAACGGCGACGTGCCCAGCTTCTGATAGAGAGCAAAGTGCCGGGCAATTTCCGCCGCAGAGTGGACCGCCAGATATCGCCGCGGGAACCCTTCGAGGAACCGTTCGATGTCCGCCGTCTTTGCATTCGTCGCGATCACCCGCACTTGCTCCAGCATCGATTTCTCATCCGACGCATGGAGCCGGTTTCGGTCGAGCGTGCGGCTGAAATGATTGGATGTTGCCACGAAAAGTTGCCATAGCATTTCCGCTTTCCATGGAGTCAGCGCTTCCGGATTCACCGCGTGTATATCCGCATATGTCAGCAACGTCAGCCGCTGCAATCGCTCCAGCGTGCCGACGTTCTCTGCAAATCCCGAAACAATGGAGGGATCAAAAATATCGCGCCGTTGCACAGTCGCGGACATGTCCAAATGATGTTCGATCAAAAAGTGAACTTCCACTTCCTCTTCCGCGGAAAGCCCCAGCCTCCGCGCTGCAGTTTCCAGCGATTCGAGGCTTCCGGTAACGTGGTTGTCTACCGGCATGCCTTTGCCTGTGTCGTGCAGCAAAAGCGCGAAAATCAGAAGATCGCGCCGATCCAATGTTTTCCAGAGAGGGGCAAAAGAAACACCTCGTTCATCCGGCGGCTCTGCCAGCTCCTGCAAATGCTCAATCGTTCGCAGCGAATGTTCGTCCACCGTATATCGGTGATAAAAATCGCGCACCACCAGCGAATCGATCGCGCGAAATTCCGGAAGAATTTCCATCAACAATCCCAGCCGGTGCATCGGTCGCAACGCAACGCCCGGAAAATCACCCGCAAGAATTTCCTTTAAGGTGTCCCATTGAATCGCTTGATTCAAAACCGGCAGCTCGGAATGGGTCATTATGTAGGAAATACTACGCTCAGCCTGTGGAGCGAGCGGTGTCCCCGTCCGTGACGCCTCGGTGAAAAGCGAATACATCACCGTACGGTCGGATAGCGCCTGCTGATTCAACACTTCAATCTGCCCGCCACGAATCGCGAAATCGCCCATGACCATCGGCTCGGTCTTCGTAACGCTTCGCGCTGCAGAAAAAAGCCGTTCCCTCAAACTCAAAGGAGATGCCATTTTTTGGTCCAAATAGCGTAACAGCTGGCGATTCAGAGTCCGCGCATGACGAAAATAAATCCTCATCCACTCCGCCGCGCTCCGCTGCAGTCCATCCGTCATTCCCAAGGATTTCTCGGCTGCTCCGGCCTGTAGTTCATAGGTCAGTGCGTTGTCGTTGCGCCCATTGCTGTAATGCAGAAAACAACGAATCGAACACAAAAATTCAACCGCGTCCGCCGCCAGTTGTTCCTCTGCTGCGTTAGAACCCCGCAAATCTTTGCGGTCGCCGAGAATCTGCCGCAGCCAATACGCTGCTTGATAATCGCGCAATCCGCCGGGCGCCTCTTTGACGTTCGGTTCCAGATGGAAAATCGTATTGCCGTAGCGCGCAAGCCGTTCTTTGGTCAGTCGGTGCAGCTGGGAAAAAAGAAACGGACGGGCCTGTCGTTCGGATGGGGGAAGAATTCGCTGGTCCAGCTTTTCAAACAGTTCCTTGTCCCCATCCAGAAATCTTCGGTCGAGCAGCGCAAGATGGAATTCCGCATTGTCCTCTTCTATGCGTTTGCATTCATCAATCGTTCGGCCCGCCGAGCTGACGCGAAAACCCAAATCCCACATCGTCCTCGAAAATTCAGAAATAAGCGGACGAAACTCTTCTTCCGACTTGTCGTTCGCAAAGAGAAATAGGATATCCAGGTCCGAGTACGGAAAAAGCATCCGCCGCCCGTAACCACCCAGCGCCAGTAAAGTGAATCCCTCTACGGAAGAATCGTGCAGACGCAGCACATCCTTGAAAACTTGTTGAATGATTCGGTCGGCCAGTTCGCACAACGCGTGCAGCGTTTTCTTTGCGCCCGCGCCTCTTTCGAAGTTTTTGCGAATGCGCGTTCGTTCATCCTCGCACTGGGAAACGAGGACGGATAAAGGTGTGGCGGAACCTGGCATTTGTTTTATCGGGTGGTTCTCCGGCGGGAGACCGGGACGCGCGGCGGAGGTCATGAACCTAGAGCGCGCTTTCGCCGCGCTCCTCATTACGAATCCGAATTGCCTCGTCCACCCTCGTAAGAAATATCTTACCGTCGCCAATCTTTCCTGTCTTGGCCGTCTTCAAAATTGTGTCCACAACCAGATTCACGAGCTTATCCGGCAGCACCATCTCCAGTTTAATTTTCGGCAGCAAATCCACCGTGTACTCGCGCCCGCGGTAAACTTCCGTGTGGCCTTTCTGCCGTCCGTGGCCGCGCACTTCTGTCACCGTCATTCCTTCAATTCCAGCTTCTCGCAGCGCGTCCTTTACAGACTCAAACCGCGAAGGCTGAATGATCGCTTCCAATTTCATCATCGGTGTTTTGCTCCGGCCTCGTTTTTCTCAGCCCAGTGCTTCACAGTTTTATGATTCCAGGTAGTACGCTTCTTCGCCATGCTGTGTAATATCCAGCCCTTCCACTTCGTGCTCTTCCGTCACGCGGAATCCGGTCACCAGGTCGGTAATCTTCAAAATCACCAGTGTTCCCACAAGCGCGAATCCCCACGCAATCGCAATTCCCACAAGCTGGTTTCCGACCTGTCCCCAGTGGCCGTCGAGTCCACCCACCGGTTTGCCTGCTCCGAAAATTGGATTGATCACCTGTTGCGCGAAAACGCCCGTTAACAGAGCACCGATAGTTCCGCCCGCGCCGTGAACGCCGAACGCATCCAATGCGTCATCATAACCGAAGATCGCTTTCACGCGCGTCACCATGAAATAGCAGAACGCGCCCGCGACGAATCCAATCACAAGCGCTGGCATCGGCCCCACAAATCCCGCGGCAGGCGTAATCGCCACTAATCCCGCTACAGCTCCAGAAATCGCGCCCAACGCGCTTGCCTTCCCGTTCTTGATCCATTCCGCAAGGCTCCAGCTCATCGCCGCCGCCGCTGCGCCGAAATGTGTCGCCACAAAGGCGCTTGAAGCCAGTCCGCCCGCGGCCAACGCGCTGCCCGCGTTGAATCCAAACCATCCCACCCATAGCAAGCACGCGCCGATAAAACTCAACACCAAGCTATGAGGCGGCATCGGTTGCTTCGGAAATCCAGTCCGTTTGCCCATGTATAGCGCGCAAACCAGCGCTGACACGCCGGACGAGATGTGCACCACTGTCCCGCCAGCGAAATCGAGTGTTGGAAACTTTCCGCCTAAAGCCGCATTCAACAGTCCGCCCTTGCCCCAAACCATGTGTGCCAGCGGCGCATACACAATCAAAAACCACAGCGTCATAAACAGGACCGTGCCGCTGAACTTCATCCGCTCCGCCGTCGCGCCCGTAATCAGCGCGGGAGTGATCACCGCAAACATCAGTTGATACACCATGAATGTGAGCTGCGGAATCGTGCCTGCATAATCCGGATTCGGGTCGACTCCTACGCCTTTCAAAAATGCATGGCCAAAATCTCCAATCACCGGCCCGTTTCCGCCAAAACACAAGCTGTATCCAACCAGCGCCCACAAAACTGTAATCAGCGCCATCATCGCGAAGCTTTGCATCATGATCGCCAGCGTGTTCTTCCGCCGCACCAAGCCGCCATAAAACAGAGCCAATCCCGGTCCAGTCATCATCAGCACCAGCGCCGCGCTCACAAGCATCCACGCGTTGTCACCAGAGGACTGCGCGGCCGTCACTCGCTTGTCGAGATCGGCAAGCCTGTCGTTCACGGCTTTTGAACTATCTTGTGTGGAGGTATTGCCGGAGGCGGGAGCGGAGGAGGGAACAGCGGACTGTTGCGCGCGAATCGGCATCGCGCAAATTGCCAAAACCATAAGCAAACAACAACACTTCAAGACTCGCTTGATCACTCGCTTCACCCCGTAGCCAAAATCTTCGCGGCGGTGAGGGACATCACGGAAGGTTCAGAGAGGAATGCCGCGTTTGGCATGCAAAATTATACGCGCCTCCGTCCTGCCTCCTCTTCCGAAATTTTGATACTCCGCATCCATTTTTCAGATGGCAAGAGCCGCTACCGCGTCCGCCGGCTGATCTTCAAGCGCACAATGCTTCGAAGTGTTGTCATGCTGAGCGCATCCATGAAGATGCGTGAAAAACCTCAACCCCCAGTCCTTCTACTCAAGTCGTCGTTGGAAGCGGCCTTCCTTTTGCCATCTTCCGCTTCACCTCGCTCACCAACCGATCCGCCTCCCGTGTCGGCCGTGGAATCCTCACCGCCTCGCTCACTGCCGTCGTTAGCCGAATCGCCGTCTCCAACGAGATACGATGACCTTGAGAAATGTAAACCGGCTTCACACCACTCCGCGTTCGAAGCGCCGCCCCAATCGTTTCCCCGTCCAGCTTCGTGTCCGTCAGCGGCACCCAACTTCCTGCCTTCGCTGGCAAAGGCCCGTGACTCCCAATCAAAATGCTTTTTGCGCATCCGATCGTCGGCCGGTCCAGCACAATTCCCAGATGAGTCGCCAGCCCCATTCTTCTCGGATGCGCATATCCCTGCCCATCACAAAACAGCAAGTCCGGCATCTTTTTCAATTTCTTCAGTGCCGCCAGTAATACAGGTATTTCCCGAAAGCTCAAAAATCCGGGCACATATGGGAACCGCAATGGCAATACCGCATGCGCTCGTTCGATCACTACCATCTCCGGAAACTGGAACACAACAACTCCGCCAATCGCCCGATTTGCTTCCCGCATTGCATTCCATCGCGAAGCCTTCTTAAACGCCTGTGACCCAGTCAACACAAACGCCGCGTCCAGCCCCGCTACCGTCCGAATTTCCGGCAGTCGATCCGCACTCTCCCATTTCTCACGCAGCTTTTCCTGGATTTCCCGCGCCTCCGCCGGCGTCACGTTCCAGTCATGCAACTTCGCCAATCTCATTACCTGTTTCCCCGTCGCGTCATCGTATAATGCCTTGCGGCGTGGTGCTCTCGTCCCCCCGCCTATCGCCATGACTTTCTACGCTCCCATCGAAATCAACGTTCGCGAGGACGACGGAGTCCACGTCTTCGATGTGCACGGCCGCCTCACCATCGGCGATTCCAGCGAACAACTCACCATGGCGCTCCAATCCGTTCTGCAAGCCGGCGCGCGCAAAGTCGTCGTCATCCTCGACGGCGTCCCGCAAATTGACAGCTCAGGCATTTCCTCGCTCGTGCGCATCTCCATCGCCCTCGGCCGCGAAGGCGGCGTCCTCCGCCTCGTCTGCAAACCCGGCCGCGTCCGTGACGCTCTCACCGTTACTCGTCTTGTCGAAGCCATCCCCACCCACGACTCCGAATCCGCCGCCCTCCAAGCCTTCGCCTAGTTGCAAGTTCCTTCCCGTACTGCGTTCTAGGTATGATTGCCTTCACTCCACGGGAGGGCACCCATGCCGCCAGTTTTGCGCCCGGCCATCCGAATCTTTTCCGTCTTGTTCGCGTTCACCTTCTCTGCGGATCTCACCTCCGCTCAGCTCTTGCAATCCTCGCTCAAGCTTTCTTCGGAACAACAAACTCAGATCCACGACCTTGCCGCACGAGTTTTGAAACACGCCGATTCCTCTGGTTGCAAAAAATCTTGCACCATTCTTGTCGCTAACTTCACAGGAGAAACTGGTTCGACGTCCGCCATCGGAATCCAACTTGCCGATGAGGTTTCAGCGCAACTCGGCGTGCAGACTAACGGCATCCAGATAGCCAGCCGCCGCAATTTTCAGCAGTACCTGGAAAGGGAACGTATCGCCTCCAAACTTCTCGAAGACGATAACGCTGCCCGCTGGCTCGCCATGGACAACGGAGCAAGCGCAGTTCTAATCGGTTATCTGAGAGTTGGTCTAACTCAGGCTAGCCTTCACGTACAACTCCTCGACACTCGTGATTTCGGCAAAAGAGATATTCGCGGCAAGACCTACGTCGAAGAAGAGACCTTCAAGGATGTCAGCAATTTTGGCGCTCTCGAATCCGCCGAACCCTTCGGTGAGCCTCAACCGCTGAACGCTCCAAAAGACACGTTCGACTATTCCAAGCGCAGCGTGGGGGAACAGGCCACGACTCCCCACTGTACTTACAGACCTGATCCCTCATATTCAAACGCCGCACGAACAGTCAAATTTCAGGGCACGCTTATCTTGCGCGTGATCATTTCCAAGGATGGCGATGTCCCAAGCTTGCAAGTGCTTCGGGGCCTGCCTTTCGGTCTTAATAAACAGGCACTTGAATCAGTCTCTAAATGGCGATGTGAGCCTGCAACAGTCGATGGCCAGCCTGTTTCAGCGATGGTTCCTATTGAAGTGTCGTTCCGGCTTTATTAGAGGGATTTGGTTCCAAAGGGAAAAGCTCACATCCAAAACTTCAAGCAGGCTACGTTCTTCATCCGCCTTTTTTCAATTCCGCCAGCACCAGCTTTGCCACTTCTTTTAGCGTCTCGAATACGCCGACGCCTTTGATCGCCACGCCTTCGAGAACAGGCTCGCCTTTTTTCTGCAATTGCTTGGCCAACGCGTCCACGCTCATCGCGTTCGGCAAATCGCGCTTGTTCAATTGCAGCACGTACGGAATCGTGTCGAAATTCAGGTTGTGTTCTCTTAGATGTTCTTGCAGGTTTTCGAGTGTTTCAAAATTCGCGTCGAGCCGCTCTTCCTGCGAATCCGCGACAAACACCACGCCATCCGCGCCCTTCAAAATCAGCTTGCGGCTCGCCTCATAAAAAACCTGTCCAGGAACCGTGTACAGGTGAAAGCGCGTCTTGAATCCGCGTACAGTGCCCAAATCCAGAGGCAAAAAATCGAAGAACAGCGTGCGGTCCGTCTCCGTCGCCAGCGAAACCATTTTGCCCTTCTGATTTTGCCCCGTGTTGTCGTAGATCCACTGCAGGTTTGCGGTCTTTCCGCCCAAACCGGGACCGTAGTACACCAGCTTGCAGTTAATTTCGCGCGCAGGAAAATTAATGAAAGGCACTAGTCCTCAACCCTAAACGAAGACACAAACTTATAGCACAGCCAATCCAACTCGGCCAAACATGCCCCGGCCCGGAACATTCGGGCGCAAATGCATTGGGAATCCTCGCGTCCCGCATAAACCTGTCAATCCATGCTTACCCGGAAACGCTTTCGGCTCACCCTAGTTTCCGCGACTTTGCCCCCTGCCCCAACCTAATTTTTCGCTCCTGCCTCCCTTCGGTAACACCTCTGGAGGCTTCTAACTCTATCCCAAAAACTGAATTAGGCGACTGATGCGCCCCAAAGTCCGTTGGCTCAACTGGTTGCGTGGCGTGGTCCACAGAGCGAAAAGTAATCTTAACTTGGCTTGGAACCAACCATCGCCCGCAGCAGCCACTTTTTCAAGACGGGCGTTGCATAGGAGGGAATCTCGTCAAACGTCGCGCCCATTCCGAGATTTGGATGAGCGTAAATCACTTTTCCTTTTGCCTCGAAGAATTCATTCTCGAAATAGATCTTTACATGGATGGGCGTGCCGTCCGGCAGCGGATTCACCATATCGAAATAGCAGCCGTGCAGGCTGAGTTCGGTGACACGCGTATCCATTTTCGTTCTGGTTTTTTCGTCTATCAATTCCGCAACCGCAACAAAGGGGTAGCGGGGAGTTCGGCGTCTTTCGTCATCCACAGAATCACCTCGGTTGAAACTCTCCGGGGCCGGCATTGAGTCTCGCTTTGTTTTTCGGAGCTTCCCTAACTCGTTTATATCACGGGCTTTTCCAGGGAGTTCCCCAGGAGAGGGGCAACGCAGCGAAAGCTGCAATATGGGTTAGTCCGCCGGAGTCGCCTCAAATTGTTCGGACATCCAGTGCTTCAGCGCGTCCATATTTTGTGGACGACCAAGGAAATCTTTCACTAAGTCGTTGGCCGATTTCGATCCGCCCGGTTCCAGCACGAGCCGGCGATAACGAGCCGCTGGGCCCGGAGCAAGCAGATCTTTGCGATCAAATTTCGTAACGAAATCCTCCGCGATCACTTTGTCCCACAAGTAGGTGTAATACGCAGAAGAGTACCCTGCCAAATGTCCGAAAGATGCGTAATCGTGAATCCCTGGAGTCGGAGCAAACATGCTGTATTTGCGTTCATCGTCGAGAACGATCTTGTCGGGATCCACATCTTCAGGTTTGCGGTTGTAGAGATCAAACGATGTAGCCGTGAACACATTTTGGCGCGTAACCCAACTGGCACGGCCAAACGCATCCGCCCGGTTCATGCGCGCCACAAGCTCCGCGGGAATCGGTTCGTTCGTCTTGTAATGTTTTGCAAATGTCGCCAAAACTTGCGGGCTGTGCATCCACTCTTCAAGCATCTCCGAAGGCGCCTCGCCGAAATCCGATTCCATGCTGATACCGCTGATTCCAGCCCACTGTTGGGCACTGAGCATCCAGTGCATCAAGTGACCGAATTCATGGAAGAAGGTGACGACGTCGTTGTAGTCCATTAACCCCGGATCTTCCGCTGTCGGAACGGGGAAGTTGCAGACAAGCACGGCTTCTGGAAGCTGCTTACCGCGAATTCCGTCAAGCACGGGAACCATCTCCGCGTGGCTAAACTTTCCCTCACGAGGGTGCATGTCCAGGTAGAGACGTCCAATCATCTTTCCTTGGTCGAACACGTCCCACGTCTCAACTGTCGGATCCCATGCGGGTACCCTCTGCTCTTGTTGAAAAGAAATGCTAAAGAGCTTGGCCGCAGTATCCAGCACGCCTTTCTTCACCCGCTCGTAGGGTAGATAAGGACGCACCGAAGTCGAATCGAAATTGAACTGCGTGCGCCGCACCTGTTCCCGTAGCGAATAGTTTTCATAGTCCGCGACCTCTTTTGCTCCGGGCTGAACTTTTTGCTTCTCGGCAAGCAACATCGTGTATTCGCGCTGCGCCACCGGCCGTGCAGCGGAATCTACTTGCTGAATGAAATCAGCAATGTTCTTGGCGTTGCCGATCATACGATCCGCCGCGTTGAAATCGGCCCATGAGGAATAGCCGACGATGCTTGCGATCTCATAACGCGTGCGAACCATATCCATCAGCACTTCGCGGTTCTTCGGATAGGCGCGGTTGTCGAATTCAATGAACAGTTTTTTGCGAACGGCGTCACTCTTCGCAAACGTGAATATCGGAAAAGCATCGGGATAATTTGTGCTGATCTTGATTTTTCCATCAGCTCCGGGTTTGTGCGCTTCAATAAAATCTTTCGGCATTCCTTCCAAATCGGCTGCAGAGTCAACAGTAATGCTGCGCTGATCGTCGGAAATGTTGCGGTCGTACGCAGTCTGCAGGTCCGTCAGCTTATCGAACAGCTTCTTCAAGCGGTCGCGCGTTGCATCGTCCTTGTCCACTCCCGCTAGCTTGAACTCAAGTAGTTGCCTCTGAACGTAGTAACGAGTGGCGGGATCGGCTCCAGTCAAATCAATCGCTGCCAGCGCTTTATATACACCCTGGTTGAGCGAGAGCGAAGAACCCGCCGCGCCGACCTTTGATGTCATCGTCGCTGCCGAATCGCGAAACTTGGCGTCCGGATGAACCTGAAACAGCAGTCCGGCCATATAGCCTGCCGTGTTGTACTGCCGCGTCACTTCGTCGTACGGAACCAGGGTGTTCTCGATAGTGTGGCCGCCTTTGACAGCCAGAATTTGGTCAATTGCGCGCTGCCCCGCCGCGAGCCGGTCGTTTTCAATTTTTTCAAATGCGGCAATATCCGGCTTGCTGGCCCAGACGGGAGCCTGCGCAACCGTCATGGAAGTGCTTTGCGCATTCGCCGCAATCGGTGCGCCGCAAATGGCGACCGCCAAAAGAACCTGCGCCATCAGGCGCTTGGAAAAACAAAGCATTGTCATTGTTGTCTCCAAAACCACTGTTCGTCTAAACGAGTTTCCTGAAACCAATGTTCCGTGCGAGGACCCTACTTCTTTGACGTATTCCGGCCCTCGTTGAGGAGCGCCAGACAAGAAAATCTTTCAGCGGAGAACCAGGAACTCCTCTAGCAGCAGCCGTGCCAGCCTCTCCGAGTCATGCCGGATCACCCCATGCTCCTCCAGCAGAGAATCCAATATCACACGCACGCGCTGCCTTTGGAGGTGCGGCAAATCGATCGTTACGCGTTCCGCGCCTTCTTTCATGTAGCGGCGCGCAACCTCCGGTGAGACGCTTTTGCGATTGGCTACTACGAAATCCACAACCCGCCCGGGCACATGACGCTGAATTGCATTCAGGTGTTCGGAAAGCGAATAGCCCGTTGTCTCACCCGGTTGCGTCATTAAATTTGCAATGTACACGCGTGGCGCCTTGGAACGCACAATCGCGTGCGCGATTTCTGGAATAAGGAGATTCGGCAAAATGCTCGTATAAAGCGAACCTGGCCCGAGAAGGATCAAGTCCGCGTGGCGGATCGCTTCAATCGCTTCCGGCACAGCCTGTACGCGTTGCGGATTCAGATTTAATTTACGAATCGGAGCGCGGCTCGCCGTAATCTTGGTTTCTCCGTGGACTCGTTTTCCGTTCTCTAAGACGGCTTCCAGCGTCACGTTGGCAACTGTCGAAGGAAAAATTCGTCCGCGAATCGCGAGCACTTTGCTGGATACGCGCACCGCCTCTGCAAAATCTCCGGTCACGTGAGTCAACGCCGCAAGAAACAAATTTCCAAAATTGTGTCCGGTAAGTCCTCGTCCCGCGTGGAAACGATATTGAAATAGCCGGCCCAGGAGCGCTTCGTCACTCGCCAGCGCAACCATGCAATTTCGAATGTCTCCCGGCGGCAATATGCGATTTTCCCTGCGCAATCTTCCGGAACTTCCGCCGTCATCTGTAACCGTGACAATCGCCGCCAAATCGGAAATTGGCCGCTTTGCACTGGGAGCCGGGTCGTGCCGGCGAACCACGTGGTGTTTCAATCCGCGAAGCAACGCGGAAAGCCCAGTACCGCCGCCGAGCGCGACGACGCGCAAACCTCGATGCTGTGCTTTTTTCTTCTTGGACTGAGTGGTCACAGAAATTCCTGCAGGCTGAAAGGCATCTCACTTTAGCAGAAACGAAAGAAGACGAACGAAATTCGCGGACAGCAGAAATGACTCGGAACTAAATTCCTATGCCGTCCTTTTCCGGATATAGGAGTTCCGTAAACCGCGGATCTTCCTGCAAAAATGCGAAGTCTTCATCGTTGCGCGCGTGATAGCGGTTCGCGGAGCGAAGTTCGATTGCGATTTTTAAATTGGCGAGCGCGGCGTCCGCCTCGCCCGTCAGGCAATCGAGCGCGGCCACTGCGTAGACAATGTGGTCGGCTTTCGGCGCAAGCTTGCGTGCTTTATCCAGACTTTCGCGTGCTTCGTCCCAGCGGCCAAGATTCATCATAGCTACGCCGCGCTGATAATGTTCCTCTGCCGTTTTCGGATTCTGTTCGGATGCCGGCTTCATGCGTTGTTCGGCGATCTTGATGTGCATGCGCGCGCGGTCAGCCAATTCCTTACTGGGGCCCTCAAGGACTCTTTCAAGTTCTTGCTTGGCCTTGGAGTATTTCTGCTGGTGAAAGAGGGCCAATGCTTCGTCGTAGGTCTTCATTTGTGCTTGCACCAGTGGATTGACCAACTCAACTCCGCCACGCTGCACTGGGGGAGGGGCGGATAAGCCTTTTCTTTTCTTCATTTTGGATGACTTTGCCTTGGCGCTTACGCGAGCCGATGACTTTCTGACTTTTGCCATGGCGCGCATGCTAGCAGAGGAGAATTGCCGCGTCAATGCGGTGAAATAAGGACAACTTTGGGAAGCGATCCAGGACTCTGGCCCCGATTTTAGAGACCGTAACCCACCGGGGGCCGATTTCAGTCGTACGCCAGGCTTAGCAAGTAGCCTGCAAACTTTGATGCGCGGCGACAAGCCGAATTTCTCCGTAAGTAATCTCCTCCGGCAACAATTCCTTGATCGGTTTCAATCGCTCCCATCCAACTTTGGCGCCAGTGCGCTGAATTTCGTCGTACCTCTCTTGTGGTAACCACTCCTGCTGAAACGGATGTTCGCCTCTTTTGACCAATTCCGAAACATTGACGATCACCGTCTGCAGTTGTACTTGGCGTTTGCCGGCAATTTCCGTAAGGCTGCAACCGTATTGCAGAAGTGCAAGCGTTTCCCGTTCCGGAGCTGTGAGCGGAATCAATTTCTTGGATTTACTTTCGAACTTCGTCGCTGCATTCGTACGAAACCGTGCAATGATTTCGAGAACTTCTCCGCCATAACGCTCGGTTTTTTTCGGTCCAAATTTCGAAAGTTTTCTCAATTCATCCAAAGTGGAAGGCAGTTTTTCGCAAAGCTCATCCAAGCCGGAATTGAACAGAATCACAAACGCACTCACTTGTCTCTCGCGGGCCGTCGCAAGCCGCCATTGCCGCAACGCTTCGCGCAACTCACCATTAATCGGCCTGGCTGTCGGTGGCCTGTTGTCCTGTTCCTCATACGTTTCCGTAGTCACAAGAGAATTCCGTTCCGCCGCTGGCGTTGACGCGCTTCGCAAAATCCATTCGGGCAGACCAGAGCATACATCGCACTTGCCGCAAGATTGCCACTTTGGACGCTCACCGAAATGCTTGCAGATTTCGAATTGGCGGCAAGTCAAACTGTCTGCAAACGCGCGAATTTCATTGAACCTTTGCCATGCGCGTTCCTTCTCCTGTTCGTCGCCGATTTGCCTGATGAAAAACCCTACAGTTGCTTGATCGCGTTTCTGCCATAGCAGCAGGCAATCCGCAGCAAGGCCGTCACGGCCAGCGCGTCCAGCCTCTTGGTAATACTGCTCAACGCTTTTCGGCAGCGCTAGATGAATCACCTTTCGTACATTCGGCTTGTTGATTCCCAGTCCGAACGCAAGTGTCCCCACTACCACACGAACTTCATCTGCGGACCACAACTGTTGATTCTGCCGCCGTTCCGCCGCGTCCATTTTTCCGTGATAGCCGACAACGGCTATGCCGTTCGCTTTCAGAAATTCCCGCACTTCCTCAACGCGCTTGATCGTCGCCGCATAAACGATGGCGCTGCCTTCCTCCAGCCCACGCAGGGATTCCAGCAGAATCGTTTCCTGCTCCGACCGGGTGCACTCGCGTACGAGGTAGCGAAGATTTGGCCGGTAAAAACTCGCGATGAGTTTTGACGGGTCGCGCAAGCCAAGTTGTTCGACGATATCGTGCCGCACGCGCTGTGTTGCGCTGGCAGTGAAAGCGGCAATGGGCAACTGCGGAAATTCCCGCCGCAAACGATTGAGCTGGCGATACTCCGGCCGAAAATCGTGACCCCATTCAGAAATACAATGCGCTTCATCAATCACAAAAAATGAAAGATTGAGCGACTTCAGCCAGCGCAGCGTCCCTTCCTGCGCGATCGATTCCGGCGAAAGATACAAAAGCCGGAACGCACCATCCTGAACCTCGCGGCGGACCTTCTCTCTTTGGGCAGGGGCGAGGGTGCTGTTGATTACCGCCGCCGGAATTCCCATTTCATCAAGCTGCGCAACCTGGTCTTGCATTAGTGCAATCAGTGGAGAAACCACCACGGCCGTAAGCCGCTCGGCGAGGGCAGCAGGCAACTGATAGCAAAGTGATTTTCCTCCACCCGTCGGCATCACCACGCAAGCGTCTCGTCCAGCGGCGATACTCTGTGCAATTTCCTCCTGCCCTGGGCGAAACGATGTGTAGCCCCAATAACGCGAAAGGGCCCCTAAAAGCTGTGACTGGGAAAACAAAGGAAACTCCTTCAAAGAGATAGAGAACTGAGCCCAAAGCGGCATATTCGCTTTTTATTCGCTTCATGTCAAGTGTGATTATGCTAATTAAATTCACGGTAATCCATAGTTAGTTTCATCAACCAGACTGGCTCTCTCGTTTTGTTCCTGCTAAGTTCAATTAGGTCGCAGTCGGTTCCTCCGAAACATGCGTCGGCCAGGAGAGAGTGATGTCCACGTTTGGATTGATCGAATACAAAGACGCCAACCCGGAAGTCCGCGCCATTTATGACGACATCATGGCCACACGCAAAACGGACTGGATCAATAACTTCTGGAAGGCGATCGCCCACGACCCCGCAACTCTGAAGCGTACCTGGGAGAGCATCAAAGCGATCATGGGACCAGGCGCACTGGACCCGCTCACAAAAGAGCTCATCTACGTTGCAGTCAGCGTCACAAATAATTGCCATTACTGCATTGCGTCGCACACCGCGTCTGCATTCAAAAAGGGAATGACGCCCGAAATGTTCAAGGAACTGCAAGCCATCATCGGCATGGCAAATGAAACCAACAAAATGGTCACCGGCTATCAAGTAGAAATCGACGAGCGGTTCAAACCGCCGCTGAAATAATCCGCTAAGAATTTTGCTTGACCCCATTTCCCGCAAAAACGCACCCTGTCCTTCCGGACAGGTTTACCTGTAGTACGCGTGTACTATCGCCGCTTCTCCACACACAACTGAATATATAGAGGTTCACGTGCCCTGCGTTTGGCAGGCCGCGCGCAAATCTACCCAGCGAGTGAGTCCCATGGCACCTATCGCAAAAGAGTCCGACCTACAGAATTCTTCCGCTCCAGTCAATGCAGCGGGCGCAACGCAAACGAAAGTGCAGCCCGTGGCGCTGGAAATTTCCGTCACTGTTAACGGTGCCCGCTCCGTTGATGGCAGCGACAAGCGCGAACCATTTTCGGAAACAACACAAACCGTTTTGGTCTTCGGCAACGGCGCAGTAATTCGTCTGAACTCGTCAGTCGCGCCTGGCCAGTTGCTTTTCCTCACGAACGAGAAAACAAAAAAAGAAGTAGTCTGCCAGGTTGTGAAATCGAAGAACTATCGCAGCGTAAGCGGCTACGTCGAACTGGAATTCACAGAACCAGCGCTTGGATTTTGGGGAATGCGATTCCCGGCGGATCGGTTGTCACCCGCGTCAACGCCAACAAGCGCCGCGCCAGTTGTACCCGCGAAGCCTATTCTGCCACCTGCTCCAGTTGCCATTGCTCCTCCGCCTGCACCCATCAGTACTGCGCCTACGAGTGTTGCTCCTCCTGTTGTTGAGAAGAAGGAAGCACCAGCTCCAGCGCCGGTGAACAGCGCATCGGAAGAACTCAAAAAAGAAACGGCCCGACTGCAGGAGCAACTTTCCTCAATGCTGTTTTCGGAACAGCCCGCCCCCAGGTCCGCGCCATCTGCTCCTCAGGTCGAGTCGAAAACGATTTCCGATGCGACCGCGAAGATTTTTGAATTGACCAAGGCGGAAGCGACCGCTTCCCAGGCAAAACCGGATCTCGCCCCAGCGACGAAAACATTCGAGCCGTTGAATCTTTCGCCGATCGCGCCGAAGCAGAAGCCGGCGACTTCTCTGCACGAAGAAGAAGTAAAAATTCCGTCGTGGCTTGAGCCACTTGCGCGCAATGCAGCAACACCGGCGCCTCCGGTAGCGTCACCCGCGCCAGCATCTCATGCTGCAACACCGGTTCTGCCTCTCTCTGTCCCGACAGTCGAAGCCTCCGAAGAAACGGATGCTCAGGTCGCGGGCGAATCCTACGATTTCGGCAGCAAAACGGAACAGGCTCCAGCATTTTCTAGCGAAGGCGATGCGCCGAACTTTGGAACGAATCTGTTCGAGACGAGTGAGACCACTCCAGCCGAACCTGCATCTGGCGGCGGCAGGAAAGGCTTGTGGATCGGTGCCATCGCGGCAACCGTTCTGCTCGCGGCGGGCGGCGGCTGGTGGTACACGCAACAATCCGGGCACGCAGCAGCAAGCACAACGACTGCGGCAGTCTCCCAACCTGTGTCCCAGCCCGCTCCGCAACAACAGGCCCAATCCCTTTCTTCCGCTTCTTCCACGCCCGCCACTCAAACTGGCAAAGCATTTTCTACACCAACTCAGATGACTTCGCAGCCTGCGAACACGGGAGCACCGGCGGTCACCCCGGCAACGGAAATTCAGAAAATTTCGGGCGGTCGCGAATCGGCAAAAAGCGCGCCAACTTCGGCGGCTATTCGCGCTGCGGAGCCAGTTGAAGAGAAGCGCAAGTCCACGTTCAACCAGATCCACCTTGCGGCCCCCACCGTGAAGGGTGGCTCAGCAAAAAACATTTCGAATGAAGGCGAACCCGGAATCGCGATGGAAAATAACGCCTCTCCTTCGAGCGGAGCGGTGAGTTCAGGTCTTGTTGGTTCTCATGGTGGCCAGCCCGTAGTTCCAATTCCGGTGGGCGGAGAAGTGAAGCCGGTCCAGTTGCTTTCTTCCGTGCCGCCGGTTTATCCGCAGCTTGCGCGCAGCCAGAGAATTTCTGGCGACGTAAAACTTGACGCCACGATTGACGAAAATGGCCGTGTAACCGGCATGAAAGTAATCGCCGGCCCGGTGATGCTGCATCAGGCCGCCATGGACGCGCTGCACCAATGGAAATACCGGCCCGCGACGCTCGACGGCAAACCCGTCGCAATGCACTTACTCGTCACGATTCAATTCCGGCTGCAATAATTCCAGCCGGCCAATCGGCAATTCGGAAAAACTACATCGTAAGCACGACTCGGAATTGCGCGTGGCCGCTATTCATGCGTTCATAGGCTTCGTTTACTTTTTCCAGAGGAAATTTCTCAATCATCGGGCGAACACCAGTTAGCGCCGCAAAACGCATGGTGTCTTCTGAATCTGCTGCTGTGCCGGAAGCCCAGCCTTGCAGCCGCCTTTTTCCCATGAGCAGCCCCATTGGGGAAACTTCGATGTTTCCGGGCCCAGCGCCTACAGCCATCAGGGTTCCATTGCGTCCTAGGCCCGAGAAAAGATCAGACATTGCTTTTGTGCTTGGCGCTGTGGCGAGAATTACCTTCGCTCCACCCAGCTTTTGCAATTCCGCGACGGCGTCAGTGTTCTTGCTGTCGATGTAAGCGTGCGCGCCGAGTTTTTTCGCGAGATCGGCGTTTTCCGGTCCGCGGCCGACGGCTGCTACTTGATAGCCGAACTTCGCGGCGAATTGCACGCCAAGATGGCCGAGTCCGCCGATGCCTTGAATTGCAACCAGGTCACCGGGTCGCGCGCCGCTGTTGCGCAGAGCGTTAAACGTTGTGACGCCGGCGCAAAGCAGAGGGCCTGCTTCCGCCGCATCTATTCCATCTGGGATCGCTGCAAGACCTTCCCAGGGCACAATCATTTACTGCTGATAGCCGCCGTCGAAATGAATGCCGGTGATTTTTTCATTTGTGCAAGTGATGAAATCCCCTTGGCGGCACGAGGGACACGTAAAGTCGTGGCTGCCGTGCCAGCCCACGCCGACGCGCTGGCCTTTTTTCCAGGCGGTTACGTGTGGGCCGACTTCGTCTACAATTCCCGCCACTTCGTGCCCTGGAATTCGCGGATATTGAATTCCAGGGAAGATTCCGTCCTTGGTCAGGTGATCGCTGAAGCAGATGCCGCAAGCCTGAACCTTGATTCGCACTTGGCCGGTTCCCGGCTGCGGAATTTCCCGCTCCACGATTTCAAAATCACCGCCCGCTTTGGGTACTTGAACCACTTTCATCTTCGCCATGGAATTTGCCTTTCAATTGGAACTTGAGCGTTCGTTTGGATGCGGGCATTCGTCAATCAGGTACGTAATTCTCTTCGCCCTCTCTCAATCTGAGCGCACATCGTGCCACCCCAAAAAAGTTTCCAATCGGTTATCGCCCAACTTGCGAGACACCGGAACCTCTTCGTATACTGACGACCCGGCCAAACGGCAGGTCCGACGGGAAGGGTAGCCCGCCGAAATCCACTGTTTGAGCCCCGAATAGCAAATAATTCGTAACCGGCAGCGTCTTACGCAAATGCCGGAGTGTGAAGCAAGCAAGGAGAGTTCCGCATGCCGCAAATGCCAACGCCGGAAGAGATGAATGTCTACCAAAACGCCGAAGCGCGTTTTGAGGTGGCGGCGCAAAAGCTGGGCTTGGAGCAGGGAATTTACCGCTATCTCAAATATCCCAGCAAGGAAATTACGCTCTACATTCCTGTCGGTCTCGACAACGGCACGCTCGAAGTTTTTACCGGCTATCGCGTTCTCCACTCCACAGTGCGCGGACCGGGCAAAGGCGGAATTCGTTTTGCGCCGGACGTTTCTCTCGACGAAGTTCGCGCGCTTGCAACATGGATGACATGGAAGTGCGCGGTTGTGGACATTCCCTTCGGCGGTGCAAAAGGCGGCATCATTTGCGATCCCCGCAAAATGTCGCGCGGCGAACTGGAACGCCTCACACGGCGCTACACGGCTGAGCTTGTTGACTGGCTTGGGCCGGAGCGCGATATTCCCGCGCCGGACGTGGGCACGGGCGAGCAAACGATGGCTTGGGTCATGGACACCTACTCCATGCATCACCGTCAGGCGACGACAGCCGTCGTAACTGGCAAGCCCATCGAACTCGGCGGTTCGCGCGGACGCCGCGAAGCCACAGGACGCGGCGTGATGATCTGCTGCGACAAAGCCCTCGCAAAACTCGGCATGAAAAAGGAAGGCTGCCGTGTCGTGATCCAGGGATTCGGCAACGTCGGCTCCATGGCCGCGGACCTGATGCAAAAAGCCGGCTACAAAATCATCGGCCTCGCGGACATCGGCGGCGGTCTCTACAACGAGAACGGTTTCGACGTGCCCAAAGTAATTGACTGGGTCTATACACAAAAGAAAGCGCTCCAGGATTTCCCCGGTGGCGGAACAAAAATGAGTTCGCGCGACGTTCTCTTTCAGCCGTGCGATGTGCTCATTCCCGCCGCAATCGAAAATCAAATCACTGAGAAGAACGCTTCGCAGGTGCAGGCCAAAGTAATGTGCGAAGGAGCAAACGGTCCAACCACCTGGCAAGCTGACGCGATCATCGATGCCAAGGGGGTTTTCACTGTTCCGGACATCCTCGGCAACGCCGGTGGCGTCACCGTCAGCTATTTCGAATGGGTTCAGGACCGCCAGGGCTTCTTCTGGCGCGAAAGCGAAGTGAACGAACGCCTGCTCGACATCATGGAAAACGCATTCGATCAAGTTGTGAAATACGCGGAAACGCACAAAGTAAACAATCGCATTGCCGCTTACATGGTGGCCATTGACCGCGTAGCAAACGCATTGAAAATGCGCGGCATTTACGCTTAACTTAGGGCGCCCGAAACAGGTCACGCACGCGTCGCTGTCCTCCCGTGCGTTGGGCGAAAAATAACTTGCAAACTGCCTTACGCGGTAGATAATGCCCCGCGCAGGAAGGAGTCCGCCCCGTGTACTCGGACTCGGTGTTGGCTGGCCACAAAAAATCCGAAGAGCAGCACCGGCGCGATATTTGCGCCGTCGGTCGCTGGATGTACGATCGCGAATATATCGTCGCGTGCGAGGGTAATGTCTCTGTGCGCCTCGCCGACGGCCGCATTCTCGCCACGCCCACCTGTATGAACAAAGGCCAGCTTTCCGCGGAAGACATGGTGATTACCGATCTCGATGGCCGCAAATGTGCCGGCGATCGAAAAATGTCTTCCGAAATTCAGATGCACCTGCTGTTTTACCGCATGCGCCCTGACGTCAACGCCATTTGCCACGCGCATCCCGTCACTGCAACTGGGTTCGCTAGTGCGGGCCGCTCCCTCGATCAGGCTTTGTTACCAGAAGTGATTATCGGCTTGGGTCTCGTGCCGCTCGTGCGTTACGCCACACCTGGAACTCCCGATTTAAGCCAGGCGCTTGAGCCATACGTGGAAAGTTACGATGCACTGCTTCTGGCGAATCACGGTGTTGTAACCTGCGGGCCGGATCTGCTCACCGCTTTTTACCGGATGGAAACTGTCGAGCATTTCGCAAAAATCATGCTCGCTGCGGAGAATGCAGGTACGCCGAAACTGCTTTCCGGTAGGGAAGTGGCAAAGCTGATGGCCGCGCGTGCGCGCTACGCCGTAGCGCCGCCGCCCGGGGGAGCGGCAGAATTGCCCATCACCAGCGACAATGAAGATGGCGTCGCAGACGAAGTCACACTCAAGCGCGATGAATTGGATCGTCTGATTGAGGAAGCGTTGCGGCAGGACCGCGCGCGCCGCTGAACGACTCACCGCTCGCTGACGCGGGATTCCTCTAGAAGCCCCTTGAAATAGTTGTCCACAATGAAGCAAGAGTCGAACGTACCATAAATCGTTTCGTCCGCTTTTCTCTGCACCTTCGACCAAATTCCACGCATCGGAATAGTGAATATTGGAGGAACTAAAATGACGGAAGAATTCAAGCCGAGACTGGACTACACGAAATTTGGACAGGAGCCGCTGCGCTCCATGTATGCGATTGAGCGTTATCTACATGGTTCTGGAATAGACGTAAAACTCTTGCACCTCATCAAACTGCGCGCATCGCAAATCAATGGTTGTGCCTTCTGCATCGACATGCACTGGAAAGACGCCCGCACCGCCGGAGAAAGCGAACAACGTCTATACGGCCTGGATGCCTGGCGCGAATCTCCGTATTACATGGACCGCGAACGAGCCGCACTGGAATGGACTGAGGCCCTGACACTCATTTCGCAAACGCACGCTCCAGACGACGTTTACGAACGTGTTCGCACTCAATATTCCGAAAAAGAAATCGTCGATTTGACGATCGCCGTCGGCATGATCAACGTGTGGAACCGCATCGCCATCTCTTTTCGTGCGGAGCCTGGCAAGTATCAGCCTCCGAAGTCCGCAGCCACAACGAGCTAACTCCGCCAGGGTTTGCCACAATTTGGCCCACGCAGCCTTCGCTTGTACAATTCCGCTTCAGCATGGTTCTGCCTGACGGAGTTCTTGTGAGCGAAACACAACTATTTTTTGACGCTATCCGCTGCGGCGACATCGCCGCGGTACGCGCTCTTCTTGATCAGGATTCCGCCTTACTGACCGAAAAGAACGCGCAACTGCAAAGTCCGGTTCTTTTTTCCATCTACAACCGCCAAAAAGAAATCCGCGATCTGCTCTTGTCTCGCAGCGCTTTTTTGGAATTGCATGAAGCCGCTGCTGCGGGAGATTTGGCACAAGTCAGGGAATTCGTGGAAAAAGATGCTTCGCTCGCGAAAAGTCTTTCGCCCGACGGATTTCCCGTACTCGCCCTTGCTGCAGTTTTCGGAAATTTCGAAGTGACAAAATATCTGCACGCCAAAGGCGGCGAAATTAACGCAGTGGCCACCAACGGAAGCGGCTACAACGCGCTCACTGGTGCTGTTGCCAGTGGCCACACGGAAATTGCAAAGTGGCTTCTCGAAAACGGAGCGGATGCGAACTATCGCTACGCCAACGGTTACTCTCCGCTTCTCACTGCCGCGGCAAACGGCCACCTCGAAATTCTAAAGGCGCTTCTCGCTCGCGGCGCTGACCTCCATGCAAAAACAAGTGACGGCAAAAATGCTCTCGCTTTCGCCGACGAACGAAAACACGCAGAAGTGGCGGAGTACCTTCGCTCGAAAGGTCTTTCTTAAAACACTAGATGTGCACAAGCTGCGATTCGCAGTATAGAATCCTCAATAGTGGCACCCCTCCCGTTAGGAAGGACCAGGCGGTGCGTTAGGATGGAAAGCCCTCCGCTGCGACAGGTTTGACATCGTGATCGAGCAAAAAATTAACGAATTCTTTGGCGACGCCGAGGCCACTGGCTTCGGAACGGGTTGGTGGAGCGGGATATTGGCTGTCTTTTTTGGATTTCTCGCGTTCGGCGGGGTTCTCTGCCTGCATTTTCCCCAGTTCCTGACCTCTGCCGAATTCCGTCCGTTTTACTCGCTGCATGCGATCCGCCTATTAATCCAATTCCTCATCGTGGCGGCAGTTGCGTTTGGAGCGATCTCTTCTCTGCTGCGCAAGAAAAAGACTCTGGCGTTAACGGGAATGCTCCTCGCTATCGCTGCAACAGCTTGGGGCGGATCGAGCGTAAAAGTGAATGGGAGCCAACTAAATGGCATAACCATCGGCATGGACTGGTTTTTGCTGGATTTGTTGCTGATGGCGCTTATCTACGTGCCGCTCGAAAGAATCTGGCCACAGTATCCAGAACAAGGAACATTCAGAAAAGGGTGGGCCCAGGACGTGGTTTACTTCATGTCCACCCATCTGCCGATTCAGATCTTATCGTTTCTGGTTTTGCTGCCCGCTACCCAGGCCACTAAATATCTGGGCGTTCCTGCCCTTCAGCAACTGATCGCTCACTTGCCCTGGCTTCTGCAATTTTTCTTGGCCGTTGTGGTTGCGGACGTTGCTGAATACTTCATTCATCTGGCTTTACACAAAGTGCCTTTTCTCTGGCGATTTCACGCCATTCATCATTCTTCCAAGGCGCTTGATTGGATCGCCGGCTCACGCTCCCACTTTGTGGACGACACACTTGTCCGCGGATTTATCCTTGTTCCCATGATGATTGGATTTTCGCAAACGATCATCCTGGCGTACTTGGTCTTCGTCACCCTTCACGCTACCTGGACTCATTGCAATTTCCGCCCCAACGCCAAATGGCTCGAAAAGTTCCTGGTCATGCCCAGATTTCATCATTGGCACCATACGTCGCAAAAGGAGTCCATCGACAAGAACTTTGCGATCCATTTCCCGTGGATTGATAAAATTTTTGGAACTTACTACTTTCCTGAGGAGTGGCCGGAAAATTACGGCCTGGCCGGCGAAGAAATTTCGCCCACTTTTCTTGGGCAAACCATCGAGCCATTTGTGGGAAAGAAAAAGAACCCCTAAAAACCTAGCGCGTCCAGTGGAACGTCCTTCGGTATCTGTGCGCCCGTGCTCGTTGCCTTCACCAGGCCCAAGTACTTCATCACTTTGACCGTTATGAATCCAAAATCATATTCTGATTTGTCGTGGCTTAGCCGCAAAAGACCCTCGTAGTGGTGATGATTATTTTGCAGGCATGCGCTAAAGGTCGCGGTTACTGGCAGCCACTCGCCAATATTCATGGCATTGTCTTCTTCGTCGTGATACCGCCGGTATCCAAACTCTCGCGTGTGGGTCCAATAGTTCTGAATCATATTTACCCACAGTGAAAAAATGCGGATTCCAACCCACATCGCCAGCGCAAACTTCAGACTCCCAACCAGCTTCCACAACAGACAAAAACTAAGGCCCTGCACAACGATTGCGAAAACCGGATTCGCAACCACCCGGAAAGTCCGGGACTTCAAAATTGCGTCGCCCGCCACATTCTCTTTGCATTGATACGGCATCAGGCAGAGATACAGCGTCCGCCAAAAACCATCCTCGGAAAGTTTATTGGGATCCCCGTCATGGTCGGAGTGTTTATGATGCAAGCGATGCCGATTCACCCAGGCAATCGGATCCACATAGATCGCGAAGGTGTTGTTCACGATAGCGACGGCTTTCATGAACCATTCTTTATAGTCGAGCGAGCGGTGAGCGATTCCCAGATGAAGAACGTCGGCCAAATACAACCCGCCAAAAAACCAACAAAAGATAAAATAAGCTCCGCCGATCAACATTCCAATCCACGGTCCCAAATGAGCCGGCGCAAAATAAACGCAAGCCAGCATGTACGCCAAAATAATCAAATAGCCTGCGACGTTGTAGATTTTCACGATGACTCCCTGTGGACTTATTGCGGATTATTCAAACAGAAATCGGACCTTCTTTCAAACAACAAGTTAAAGTAGATAAACTCTATGACCTGCAGTTCTTCACCTGCCAGAGCATTTTGAGTCCTTTGGGCTGATCCACTTTCCGATTAGCGCGTTAATCAGGCAGTGAGTCCGTGGCCGCTACAGTAGGCCCAACTGTTTGCGATAAACACTGCCGCCATTTTGTAATGCAAAAAAATGTCGGCCTGGGTTTGGTTCTCGGAATGGGTGTAGAATCGGGGCGATTTTCAAAGCTCGCCAAGGACGACCCATGAACAAACTCTGCTCCCGGTCACTGACTCTGGCCCTGGCATGTTTTGCCTTACTCATCTTCGGTGGAGTGCTTGTTTCTTCCGCTGCTGACGACTCCGCATCGCTCACTGCTCCGCCAGTCGCCAAAAAAGAACCGAAGGTTACCGACATCAATGGCGTCAAGCTGGTGGACAACTATGCTTGGCTCCGCGAAAAGAAAAATCCAGAAGTGAAAGCGTATCTCGACGCGGAAAATGTCTACACCGATGCGGTCATGAAGCCCACTGAACCCTTGCAGGAAAAGCTCTACAAGGAAATGCTAAGCCGGGTGAAAGAGACCGACGTCGAAGTGCCCTACAAAGAAGGCGGTTATTTCTACTATGTGCGCACGGAAGCCGGTAAGCAGTACGGCATCCGCTGCCGCAAAAAGGGCAGCATGGATGCTCCCGAAGAAATCCTGCTCGACGTCAATGAACTCGCCAAAGGGCAGGCGTTCATGTCCCTCGGAGCGTTCCGCGTCAGTGAAGACGGCAACCTCCTGGCGTACAGCACCGACAATACCGGCTATCGCCAGTTCACACTTGCGGTAAAGGATTTGCGCACCGGCAAAGTCCTGGGCGACCACGCCGAGCGAGTGGATTCCGTCGCCTGGGCCAACGACAACAAGACCATTTTCTATACCGTCGAAGACGCGGTCTCCAAGCGTGGTTACCAACTCTATCGCCACGCGGTCGGCACTGTGGGTCCGGATCCACTATTATTCGAAGAAAAAGACGAACGTTTCGATATCGGCGTGGACAAAACTCGAAGCAACGCTTATATCTTGCTGTTCTCCGGCAGCCACACCACCAGCGAAGCTCGTTACATTCCCGCCGATCAGCCGATGGCCGAATGGAGAGTCATCGAACCCCGCAAACAAGACGTCGAATACTATCCGGACCACAATGGCGATTTCTTTTATATTCGCACCAACGACAACGGCCGCAATTTCCGGATGGTCAAGGCGCCGGTCTCCAATCCAGGCGGCAAGAACTGGCAAGAAGTGGTCGCGCTGCGTTCCGACGTTATGCTTGACGACATCGACTTTTACAAGAACTTTTACATATCGTTCGAACGCGAAAAAGGTTTGCCGCAGATCCGGGTCACCGATCTGCAAAGCGGAAAGTCACGCCGCATCGATTTTCCTGAGTCTGCCTACGCCGCCTATTCTTACGTCAATCGCGAATACGACACCACCAAGTTCCGGTATGGCTATCAATCTTTTATTACTCCAGCGTCCGTGTTTGAGTACGACGTCGCTTCAGGTTCTTCTGCATTGCTCAAACAGAAAGAAGTGCCTGGGGGCTATGACCGCAACCGTTACCAGGTAGAACGGATTTTCGCCACTGCTTCCGACGGCGTGAAAGTTCCGATTTCCGTGGTTCATTTGAAAGGCGCCAAACTCGATGGTAAAGGCGCGCTTTATCTCACCGCTTACGGTTCCTATGGCGCTCCGTACGACGTCTATTTTAATTCGCCGATTTTCAGCATGGTGGATCGCGGAGTGGTGGTGGCGGTAGCCCATATCCGCGGCGGCGGCGAGATGGGCAAGGCCTGGCACGATGATGGCCGCATGATGCACAAGAAAAATACGTTCACCGATTTTATCGCCTCCGCTGAATTTCTTGTGGCGCAGGGCTACGGCTCGAAAGATCGTCTGGTAATCGAAGGCCGCAGCGCTGGCGGATTGTTGATGGGCGCGGTTCTGAATATGCGCCCCGATCTATTCCATGCCGCGCTGGTGGGTGTTCCGTTTGTGGATGTCATCAATACCATGCTCGATGAATCGATTCCGCTGACCGTGCCGGAATTTGAAGAGTGGGGCAATCCCAAGCAAAAGGCGGCGTTTGACTACATGATTAGCTACTCGCCCTACGACAACATTCAGGCCAAGGCTTATCCGAATATGCTGGTGCGGACTTCATTCAATGACAGTCAGGTGGGCTATTGGGAGCCGGCCAAGTATGTAGCCAAAATGCGTGCGTTGCGCACCGATCACAACACGCTGATTCTCAAAACCAATATGAATCCCGCCGGGCATGGCGGAGCGTCTGGTCGTTACGACAAGTTGCATGAAAACGCTTTCGATTACGCTTACTTCCTCACCCAGATGGGAATTAACAATTAGGAGGAAGAGGCCGCATTCCGATCTTGCCGCCCGCGAAACGACTTATCGGGATTTACATTAGCAAGAGAAGGCAGAGGGCCAGCGTCGTAGTTCGACGAACTCTAACGAACTCTGGACTGCGCGCAAGGCGCTTGGCTAAAGTCGGAGTCTGTGTGAGGCTCTTTTCAGCGATGGATGTTGACAAATACAATTAGCGAGGAGACGCGCTCATGAAACGCGTGACAGGCATTGGCGGAATCTTTTTTCAGTCGGAGAGCCCAGCGCATTTGTATGACTGGTATGAGAAGCATCTTGGCATTAAGCGCGAGCCGCACGGACAGGGCGCTACATTTGAGTGGCGCGAGTTGCAGGCGCCGGACGGAAGTGAGCCCGGTGCAAAGGGGGCGACGGCTTGGTCGATCTTTCCGCGAAGCACGAAGTATTTTGGGGCGAGCAAAGCCGCGTTCATGGTGAATTATCGTGTGGATGATCTGGACGGGTTGCTGGAGGAGTTAAAGAAGGCGGGAGTTGAGATTGATCCGCATCGCGAGAACGCCGATTACGGACGGTTTGCGTGGATCATGGATCCCGATGGAAACCGAATTGAATTGTGGGAACCGCCGAAGGAGAATTGAATCAGCGCTACGAGGTTGACTTTCCGCCTCGCTCACTTGCTTGCGGATCAGCGTAGAGGCCTGCGCACGGCTGAACATGCCTTTAGCTAGAAGTTAAGCTGCCGCTAACATAATGCCCTCGAAAAGATGTGACGACCGGCACGGGCAGAATTCATGCCTTCTCACCGTTCCTGCGGCGCACCGCCCGATTAACGCGCTTACCGGACAAGTGATCACCGCGAAGCCCACAGCTGTACCATTTTCCTTTCAGCGCGTACTATCCCTGGTCTGCGTTGACGGGCGAAAGAAAAGCGGCAATACTGGCGAACGATGATTGGACAGCTCCGCGGACGCCTTGCCGACAAAAGACCCAACCAGATTCTTATTGATGTCGGCGGTGTCGGTTACCTCGTCTCCGTTCCGCTTTCTACTTACGCCGCGCTCGGCGAGCTCCACACGGAAGTAACGCTTCTAATTCACAGCCACATTCGCGAAGATGCTTTCTCCCTCTATGGATTTCTTTCCTCCCGCGAAAAACATTTATTTGAAATGCTGCTTTCCGCTTCCGGAGTCGGTCCTACGCTCGCGCTAAAAATTCTTTCCGGGATGAGCACGGAAGAATTGATACCCGCTATTCGCGGCAACGATCTTGGACGTCTCACAAAAATTCCCGGCGTTGGTAGAAAGACTGCCGAGCGTATGGTCGTCGAACTCAAGGACAAACTCGAAGCAATGGCCGTGCTGGAACAAAAGCCCTCCGTCGCATCGCCTGCCGGAGTTGAAGCCGACGTCATCTCCGCGCTCATCAATCTCGGTTACGATGGCCGCACCGCCGAAAACGCCGTCGCCGAAGGCAAGCGCGAAGTCGGCACATCGAATTTCGAAAAATTGCTGAAAGCGTCGCTGCAAGCGTTAACAGGACCAAAAGGAAAAGCGGCGAGAGTGCCGTAAAGCGAGTGCCTGAATGGCGGACGGAACAGCAAAACGGATGATGCCAGATCGGCAACCACAGCGGATTGTTTCCGGTGCGTCACTGGAAGATGACGCGCGCCTCGACGCCAGCGTCCGTCCCAAAACGCTCGCCGAATACATCGGCCAGAAACGCGTCAAGGAAAATATTGCTATCGCCCTCGAAGCTGCCCGCAATCGCGGCGAAGCCCTCGATCACGTTTTGCTTTACGGCCCTCCCGGACTTGGAAAAACAACGCTCGCGCAAATCATTGCGAACGAATTGCATGTCCCCATCAAAACAAGCGCGGGGCCGATGCTCGAACGCAAAGGCGACCTCACCGCCATTCTCACCTCCGTCGAGCCGCGAGAAGTTTTTTTTCTCGACGAAATTCATCGCCTCCAGCCCGCTGTCGAAGAAGTCCTGTACCCCGCCATGGAAGATTTTCGCGTCGACCTCGTCATCGGCCAGGGTCCGGGCGCGCGCATTCATCCCTTTCATCTGAATCATTTCACGCTCATCGGCGCCACCACGCGCGCCGGACTCATCACCGCGCCGCTCCGTTCACGCTTCGGTATCGTGCATCGCCTCGATTTTTACGAGCCAGAGGACTTGCTCATCATTCTCCATCGCTCCGCAAAAATCCTATCCATCGAAATGGACGAAGGCGGCGCCGAAGAAATTGCGCGCCGTTGCCGCGGAACACCGCGCATCGCCAATCGCCTCTTGCGCCGCGCCCGAGATTTCGCAGAAGTCCGCGCCGCCGGCCGTATCACCCGTGGAGTCGCACAGGAATCTCTCTCCATGCTCGGCGTGGACGACAACGGTCTCGATGAAGTCGACCGCAATTTAATGATTGCTCTTCTCGACAAATACGCTGGCGGCCCGGTCGGCCTCGGCACCCTCGCCGCGTCTCTCTCTGAAGAAGAAGACGCCATCGAGGAAATGTACGAACCTTACCTCATGCAAATCGGCATGATTGATCGCACGCCGCGCGGTCGCGTCGCCACTCCGCGCGCTTACGAATACTTTGGCCGCGAACTCCCCCGCCGCCAGCCCCGCCTCTTCTGAACTCAGCTTCTGATTTCCCCTGCAACAGTTAACTTTCTGATGATGAAACCGGCAAGTTGCCTTTCGCGTCCCATCAAGTGTGTGCCTAAGCCGTACCGAGGTTACCCAATGCCCTCGCTCATCCGTTTCTTTCCAGGTTTTCTTGCAATCTCTTCAATTTTTTTCGCCATTTCGCCTATGGCGACGGCCTCCACGGAAACGCATTACGAACGCGACGTTCGTCTCGGTCTGGTGGAAGGAGACGTTCGCCTTTCGCGCGGTGTGAAGGATCACTCAGATCTCGGCAAAACCTGGGAGCAGGCTCTGCGCGGAGAGCTTGTCGCGCAAGGCTTCGCCCTGGCGACAGGAGACGGCCGCGTTTCAATCGATTTCGAAAATGGCGCTACCGTCTTTCTTGCAGAAAACTCTCTTCTCATTTTCAGCGATCTGGATGATTCCGACGACGGCATGCTTTCCACTTTGGTTCTTGTTTCGGGAAGCGCAACCTTTTCCCTCAGCCCCGTGCCCAAGGAAGAGTTCATCATCGAGACCCCCAGCGATCGCTTGCACGTTCTTTCGCCCAATATGTTTTACGCGCGCGTGGACGCCTACCTTGACGGTAGAGGCGTCACCCCTCAGGGAGAAAAAGGAGAAGCGTTGTTTCGTCAGGGTGCTTCCGCTCTACACTACATAAAAGGCCAAACGTTGGCCTTGAGTCATGGAGCCATTGTTCCCCCGTCTCAACCCGCAAATCCGGCCGTTTCCACTGATCAGAATCTGCAAACTAGCCATCCCACGATTTCGCCAGACTGGGATTCCTGGGTCAGCGAACGTGTCGCGCATAAGGCCCAATTGACGAACGCCGCGCTCAAATCTTCCGGCCTCTCTGCTCCCGTTCCTGGCCTGACAGAACTTTATCGGCACGGAACTTTTTTCCAATGCGCGCCTTATGGAACTTGCTGGGAACCCAGCGCCTCCGAAACTGACAGCCAACCTGATCTACTCACGCAAAGCTCTCCATCTCACTCCCAACTGCCTTCCCCGTCCGCGCCAGCCACTCCTCCCAGTGGAGTCTTCCAACCTCAAGTGGTTCGCTGGAGGGAAGCGAGCTTCGTTTCCTGCGGCGTCTCTCCATGGGTGGAAGTCACTCGTGTTGCGCACACTCCCCAGGAACTGCAAGACCTTCTGCGCAGAAAAGCTCTAGCCGAGCGGCAAAGTCCCACACCGAACCATTTCTTGGAGGACTGCTATCATCATTCCTACGTTTTCCATCGTGGCCACTACGCCCAAGTCGTCCAGCGGGAGCGAAACGTCATCTGCCATGCAAGAAGGTGCAAGAATCCGCCACATTCGCCGTACCCGCATCTCACGCCGGTCAAAGTTGGAAATCGCATTGGTTTTGTCCCCCGGCATCCGCTTGATCAGAAAGGGAAGCCTCCTATCAATTTGAAAAATGGAGTCCTTTTCCCTTCGCCAAAACCAGGGCAGCCCTTTGAACGCGTCACTTTGGATTCCTCCCAAAAATTCAAAGTGCTTGAAAAACTGCCGACAGAAAGCCAGCGCCAGTTCGTCTACCAGGCGGCCGCTCTTCCGCAGCCTGAAATTCGTGCTCGCCTGATGCGCGAAACTCCACGCGACTCCTCTTCGCCGATTTCGCGCTCTGATATGAGAATTGCGTATGACGTTCATTCGCAAAAAATTCTGATTTCCGGCGATGCAGGCAACGGGCATTCCGTTCACAATCTTTCCATCGCCAGCGTGGGCCTCGGCGGCAATGGATTCTCTGGCCATGCAGGTGGTTCGCTTGGGGCCGTTTCTCACTCTGGTTTTTCTGGAGGCAGTTCGGCAGGCAACTCGGGCGGTCGCAGTTCCGGTTCGGGTTCCTACAGTGCGTCATCATCCGGCGGAGGCCGCTCTTCTGGCGGTGGCTCTTCTTCTTCCGCATCATCTTCCGGCGGTTCGCACTATTCCGGCGGCGGTGGCGGATCCTCTTCGTCCAGCTCTAGCTCTAGCGCATCTTCCAGCTCGGCGTCGTCTTCCGCCGGCTCCTCCGCAAGCGGTGGCCGTCCACATTGAAGCTCGCCATCGAACCAATCACACTGAGCAATATCACCCTCTTCAAAGATGTTCGCCTGCGCGCCCTGCAGGAAGCTCCTTACGCATTCGGTTCGACCTATGCCAGAGAAGTTCAATTTACCGGCGCTGAATGGGCCCAGCGCCTCGAACGTTGGAATGGCCAGCGCGGAGCCGGCTATCTCGCAATGGACGATTCGAATGTATGCGGCATCGCGGGTTCATTGTTGGACGAAAATGATCCGACGCGCGCTCAACTCGTTTCCATGTGGACCGCGCCAACCCACCGCCAGCGTGGAGTCGGCCGTTTCTTGGTGAACGCAGTTCTCAACTGGGCCCAAGGCCAAAGCGTTTGCACCCTGCTGCTGATGGTAACCAGCAACAATGACTCAGCAATCCGTTTCTACGACCGGCTCGGTTTTACTCGCACTGGCCGCGCCGAACCTTATCCAAATGACCCTTCCGTTTTCGAATACGAAATGTCCTGCCCAGTTCGCTGAGGAACTCTTCAGTCTTCACTTCTTCTTGCTTGGGTCGTCGTCTGGATTCACGTAATTGAATTGCACCGGCGCTTGTCCGTGGATCTGCACCACGACGTCGCTGCCCGCTTGCGCGTAGTGGTGCATTTCCGGATCAAGAAACGCAAAACTTCCTGCCGGAAACGTCATCATGCTCTTCTCATCGAACTTGTCGCCCATCCCCACCTTGAACGTCCCGGAAATCACCGTTACGTTCTCTCGCTTCGGATGCCAATGCGGTGCGATCTTGTATCCCGCAGGCATTTTCAAGCGTACGGTGTAATCGCCGCTTGCAGCCATCGGGTTTCCTTCCAGCACGGCGAGTTGCGCACCCGGTTGAACAAACGCTGGCGCTGGTCCGTACTGCACGCTATCCGGCGTAAATGCGTGTTTCTCTTCCGCTGCGGCTTTAGCCTCCGCTATTACTTGCCGCCCTACAAGGCCGATCAAACCCAGCGCCACCAATCCCAAATAGTATTTCCGTTGCATCAGTTCATCTCCTCCGCTCTTCTGTCTTGAGTTGCTAACTCCGGCTAACACATCGAGAATCTTCCAAAAATCGACCTCGTTCAATCAATCCCGCATACTCTTCTTGTATTTTTTATATATCGTCGCAAACGGCTGATATATCTGGAATAATGCAGCCAGTTGGCTCCTTCCATGTGCCCCAGAAAATCATCGATTCCACACTTCGAGCTCGACCTCGGTCGTTACGAGCTACGCCGCTCTGGCCACCGCATCAAGTTGGAAAAAAAGCCCATGGAGCTTCTCATCTTTCTGGTCAGCCGCCGAGACCAAATGGTTTCGCGCCAGGACATCGCTGCGAAACTCTGGCGCTCCGACCTTTTTGTGGACACCGAACGCAACATCAACAACATCGTCCGCAAAATTCGTTCTGCACTCTCCGATAATCCTGAAAAACCGGTATTCCTCGAAACTGTCGTTGGCAAAGGCTACCGTTTTGTCGGCCCACTTAGAATCATTCACGCCCAGTTTCCTTCTTCGAACGCACCGGCAGATTCCGCTGGTTCAAGCGTACGATCTGGTTCGCTGGAACGCTCTTCACTCGCCGCGTTGCCGCTTCAAAATATCGGCGAAAGCGCCGGCGAGCGAGCGATCTCTCTTGGTTTCGCCGACGCTCTGATCATGCGCCTCGGAAATCTCCCTGGTATTGATGTGCTGCCCACCGCTTCAGTATTGAGCATTCCAGAATCAGCGCCGCCCTCGGAAGTCGCCGCCAAGCTGGGAGTGCGATTCGTCGTTCGTGGCGTGATCCAAAACGACAAGACGCCATCTCGCGTCTCGCTCGAACTGTTCGATGCCAACCTCCAGCGAACGAGCTTTTCTCGCACATTTGTCAGCGAAGTTGCTCAAACCCTCGATTTGAGAGACGAAATCGCATCCTTCGTCGCGAACGCATTGAATCGCACTCTTCCCGAACATTCGCAGCAGCCAATCCCGCGTTATAGCCGCGATCCAATGGCATACAGCGAATTCATGCAGGGCTATCGGCGCAGTTCTTCCGGAGACGCCACGCTACTCGACGAAGCCGCTCAGCATTTGATGAACGCGGTTGCGCGCGATCCTCAGTTCGCGCTCGCACACGCCACTCTCTCCTTCGTTTGCGCGGTCCGGCATTTTGAATTCGATCCAAGCTGGACGTGGCTCGAAAAAGCCGAATTTCACTGTCGCCGCGCGCTGGAGCTGGATCCGAATCTCGCGGAAGCCCACATTGCGAATGCATTTTTGCTTTGGAGTCCGTCGAAAAATTTTCAGCATCTCGAAGCAATCGCTGAACTCAAGCGCGCGCTCGCGCTGCAAAACAATTTGCCGCACGCCTACAACCGCCTCGGCACGATACTTGCGCATATCGGCCACCTCGATCACGCCCGCACTATGTATGAACGCGGAGGGCTTTTCCATCCGCGCAAATCCGTTAGTCCCAGCATCGTCCAAGTTCACATGTGGAACGGCGAACTGGAACTCGCGCGTGAACACATAGAAAAATGGCTTGCTGAGAATCCTTCCAGCAAATACGCAATCTATTTCGCTCCGCAGCCCGCAATGTTTACCGGAGATTTCAAGCAGGCGAAAACTCTGCTCGATGAAGCCGTGCACGCAATGCCGGAAGAGCCGATGATCATTAGCCTTCAGGGCGTGTTTCACGCGCTCACTGGGAATTCTCTGCAAGCGCTGCGCTGCATGAGCAAAGCATGCGCAAATCCAAAATCCTTTGGCCACGCTCATCACACTTCGTATCAGGTCGCGTGTATCAATTCGCTCCTCGGGCGGCCGGATACTGCGTTTGAGTGGCTGGAAAAGGCTGTGGAAACAGGATTCGCATGCTGGCCGTTTTTCCTGAAAGATATTTGCCTCAAAAACCTGCGGGAACTCCCGAAGTTTGACGCACTCATCGGATCTTTGCAGGCGAAATATCCCGACCGTCTCGGCTTATTAGAGGTCAACAATTCTTGACGGATTCTCCGCGACCCGGAACGCTCGTCTATCTTTCGCTCGGCTCCAATCTTGGCGATCGCAGCGCAATATTGCGCACAGGAATTGAAGCGCTGGCAAATGCTGGCGTTCGCGTCAAGAAAGTTTCTTTTTTTTACGAGACCGAACCCGTGGATTTTCTCGATCAGCCGTGGTTCCTGAATTGCGTCGTCGAAGCGGAAACGATTCTGGCTCCGTTAGATTTACTTCACGTATTGCGCGGAATCGAGTCATCGATCGGAAGCAAAAAAGAATTTGCAAAAGGGCCGCGCCTGCTAGACATGGATATTCTGCTTTACGGCAACCAAACGATTGGTTCGCCAGAATTGCAGATTCCACACCCGCGAATGTTGCAAAGAAAATTCGTGCTTGCTCCGTTGGCGGAAATCGCGCCTTCGCTCAAACATTCCTCCTGGGACAAAACCGCCGCTGAATTTCTGGCCGCTTCAAGCGACCATAGCAAGATTCGCAAACTCTAATTCGCTTTCACTTTCAAAACGCAGCCATTGGTGAGAGGATGGCGACACTCTCGGGTCCACGAGGTGTTCCCATGCCCAGGCCGCTTCTCGCATTCTTCGCGGTGCTTTTCTGCGTGGTGTCGCTCAGTCCGCAAACGCCGCTGGTCCACATAAAAATCCGTGTGATTCTTGTCGACAAGGACTTAAACCAGAAGCCAGTTCCGTTTCTTGTCATGAAAGCGAAAAATGCCGCCACCGGCACGGAACAGGAGATTAAAACCGGACTCGACGGAACGGCGCAAATAGATTTTCCTGCAGGGCATTCCGTTTTCTCAACCGCAAAATCCGTTGATTTCGGCGGCAAGAAATATTCCTGGAATCTCGAAGCCGACGTGAAAGGCGCGGAGCAGGAAATCGTTTTTACGAATGACAACGCAAAAATAGAAAACGGCACGCCGGAAACTTCTGCAGCAAATTCCAGCGGCTCTGGAGATTTGACCGCGCTCTTTGACAAATTGAAAAATTCAGTTGTCACGGTTCACTCCGAAAGCGGTACCGGCTCCGGGTTTGTCGCCGACGCAAGCGGTCTCATCGTCACCAACAACCACGTTGTGGACTCCTCCAGTTACCTGGCCGTGCAATTCGACTCCAAACGAAAAGTGCCGGCGCGTTTGCTGGCGGCGGACGCGAACAAAGATGTCGCCGTGCTTTGGGTCAATCTTTCCGCGTTTCCCGAATCCATCGTTGCGCCTGTCGTCGCGAAAGGTGCTTCTTCAATCGTTGTCGGCCAGCGCGTTTTCACCATCGGAAATCCAATGGGCCGCGAAAAAGTGCTGACTACCGGCGTCATCAGCAAAGTCGACAAAGAAGCGATCACGAGCGACATCAACATCAATCCTGGAAATTCCGGCGGCCCGCTCTTCACGCTCGGCGGAGAAGTCGCCGGCTTGACCACTGCGGGACTTCGCAATCTCGCTTCGATCGTCCCGATCGAAACCGCGCGACCGCTGTTGGATCAAGCGAAGAAAACTATCGGCTCCGGCGTACCGCCTTCGGCGTCGCTCTTGCCCGTCGAGCCGGCGGAATATTTTCCAGCGGATTATCTACGTGGCATGCTGCAGCAGGAAAAGCTGGACTCGAAGCCATACTTTTTCGATGTCGGGCAGTTTCGTGTTGCGTTTCTGACTCCTCCCGTCAGCTATTTTTACCGTCACGAAGACGAAATGGCGGCGCTGCGAAAAGCGGCAAAGCGCAGCAGCGGCGATCCCTCCCAGGCCAAGCCGCCCGAGAGTGCGATTCAGGATGCGCAGGACATTCGTCCCGTCCTTTATGTAAGCGTGCGGCCGAAGCTCGGCGCCGGCTGGACGAAAATGCATTTCAAAAACGGCTTCAAACGCATGCGCCTGCTTTGCGGCGGCAAAGAGATGGAGCCGATCGAGCCGGGCCGCGGCGAGTACGAACTTCTTGACTTCCGCGGCCGCACGGTGGACACCACGTTCCAGGGGCGCTACTCGTATCTTCCCGACGCTATTTCTCCTTCCTGCGGAACGGTGGTGCTCGAAATCTATTCCGAGAAAGAGCCGGATACTCCGCTTATCAAGGCCGTCGAACAAGCGACGATTGACCGCATCTGGGCCGATCTTGAGCCGTATCGAAAATCGCTCACAAAGAAATAAACGCGGCTACGAAGTGCGGCGGAGCAGCAGGCGGTGAAGCGTCAGCGGCTTCGGCTCGAGCGCGTCCAATTCGATTTGCGATAGACGGCCTTCGTTGATTTCGCGCCAGCGGTACACGCCCGGCTCGGTTTCCTCCTTGATGGTTCCTCTTAGCGAAGATAGAAAACGCTCCGCGTCGAAACGATCCGCGGCTTCGCGATAGCTTGGCCGAGCAAGCGCTTCGACGGCGTAGCTTCGCAAAAGTTTGGTCCAGTATTTCTGGAAGAGATTTTCCGAGGCGAAGATGTCACTCCAGGCGACTTCGCCGCCGTAAGCGACAACGACGCCAACGACGTGTTCATTTTTTAGGCCGCTTGTTTCTTTATTGAAGCGGCGCTGAACTTCCTCAACGAAAGAATCGACGGTGCCGCCGATGGAGCGCGACTTGTTATAGAGCTTGTCGTAAGACTCAGTAGGTGCTTCGTTTGTGATGGCATAAGAAAATGTTTCGGCGGAGACACGAGGCGCGGGCGGTGGTGTTGCTGCCGAACCGGTGGCGCCTCCCATACCCGCTGAAGGACTGGCGGTAGTTCCCGCACGAACGGCGTTCCAGACGTCGGCTTGTTTCTGGTTGACGGCAGCTTGTTCGCGCACGCTGGGGTGGACGATGGTTTTCGCGGCGGAGAAATTGTCGCCGGAAGACCAGCGGCCGTGTTCGACGCAGAAAACGCTGAGGGGAAGCGGCTCGGCTCCGACGGGAACGAGACGGTCCTTGCCGATGATGCGGTCCTGCTTGCCGCCGCTGACGAGTTCGCCGGCGAGGAGAAGAAGCGGACGCTTGCCGCGATTGATCAGGACGAGCTGGTTGACGCTCGCGCTGCCGGAATTGTTCGGGATGACGCGGCCGTTGCGGCTGCGCGCCATGCCGTCGCTGCCTTGCTCGGTGACGAGGACTTCGCCGGAGGCGAGCCCCTCTTCCAGAGTGAGGAAATGGCTTGTGTCCGCGACAGAAGTAGTCACGACGGGGAAGATGGTGATGTTTTCGTAAGTGATGGGACTGAGCAGGCGCCAATCGCCATCGGGTTTGCCGGGATCGGTCGCGGGCGAAGGAGTGGAAGAAACGAATCCAAGTACACCGAGAGACGAAATGCCAAGCAAGCTGCCGAAAAGGGCAGTGAGAAAAGAACGGTCCATGTGACGCCTCCAGAATCGCGGCTCCGTGGATAGAGTTGGAGTGCGACTTGGAGTTAGAACGGAGGAATTGAGAAAACTTGCGGAAGTTGATATGGGACGCGTTCCAGATTGGGAATAGTTTGAGTACACCCCGGTTGTTTTCGTAAGAGTGGCAAATGCAGGACTTACGGGTGAAAAATTGTAAGAAAAAAGAGAAAGCTTTTGGTTAGAGATACCAATACTACCCCCAACCCGGGCGTTTTGTATGGTTATCAAACGAAAGGGGATGCGAGAAGAGGGTTTTGCATGATTGTCAAAACAAAAGGGATAGGAAACAGGGTTTGGAGTGGACAGTTCGAAAAGAAGTTGGCTAAACACTGGGAAGAATAGCAGAGTTGATTTACTTTGTCAATACTAGTACTGAGAGGTTAGTTTTGGGTATCAATAGGGTCAAAACCCGCACCCTTGAAACCGAAGGGTGCGGCACCCGGCAGGGCGGAGGAAGGGGCTGAGGTTTGTTTCGGTTGGTGAGTTGGTGAAGAGGGGAGAAGGCTAGTTGAAAGTCTCCGGAGCAGAAAGAATCAAAACCCGCACCCTTGAAACCGAAGGGTGCGGCACGCGGCTAGAGCAGGATGCCTCGCAAGATGACGCTGGCCACGCTGAAATAGATGATCAGACCCGTAACGTCAACGAGAGTGGCAACAAACGGAGCGGAGGCGCTCGCGGGATCTAATCGACAACTACGCAAAATGAACGGCAACATCGAGCCTGCGAGCGTGCCAAATAGCACTACACCGATCAGGCTGCAGCCGATGGTGAGGGCGATCACCAGATAGTGCTCTCCGTATGTCCCGCGTAGTGCGTGCCAAAGAATGATTCTGGTGACACCGATCATTCCGAGGATGGTCCCCAACGTGACACCCGCCATCAGTTCGCGGCGGATCACTCTCCACCAGTCCCGCAACCGGATTTCGCCGAGCGCCATCGCTCGAATCACCAGTGTTGTGGCTTGCGAACCCGAATTTCCTCCGCTGCTGATAATCAGCGGAATGAACAGAGCAAGGACCACGGCGCGCGAAATTTCATCGGAGAAATAGCCCATAGCCGTTGCGGTCAACATCTCACCGAGAAAGAGAATGGCAAGCCAGCCCGCGCGCTTTCGAACCATTTGCCCGAAAGTCACTTCCATATACGGGCCCTCGAGCGCTTCCATACCGCCAATTTTCAGAATGTCTTCACTGGCCTCTTGCTGGACGACACTCGCCAAATCCGTGCTGCTAACAATTCCCAGCATGCGGCCTTGGTGGTCCAGAACGGGCAGGGCAATAAGCCGGCGCTTTGCTAAGAGTTGTGCGACGACTTCTTTATCCTCTTCCTCGGAAACCGATGCGAAATCGGTGCGCATGACATCGCGGACTTTTTTCGATCTGTCGGCGGCGAGCAGTTCACGGAACGAAACCACACCGACGAGACGTTGCGCTTCGTCGAGGACGTACGCGTAATAAATCATCTCGACATGTCCCGCGTGCTGGCGAAGCTGGCTAATCGCTTCTTCGACCGTGATCTCTGGAGATATGGCGACGAAGCCGGGATGCATAAGGCCTCCAGCTTCGTCCTCCGGATATAGCGAGGGCCTGCCGCCTTCTCGGCTGCGTTCGGCAACAACCGTCACTTCGAGGTCGCGCGCCTGGAACAGCACCTGATCGGTAAAATCCAATCCTCTGAACCAGCGTTTCGGCGGTCCAACCATAGGGCCGATGAATATTTGCGTCACTGCATTTTTGTGGGCGTAATCCACAAGGGCGCCCGCACGGTCCTTGCTGTGTACGATCGCGGTATCGATACGTATATTTTCGGCGAAGTGAAAGTGACGCTCAATGGCCTGTCGCTCAATCGCGGGCAATCGGGAGAATTCACGCTCAGGGCAGACAAACACTGCCACACAAGCAGCATGAACGTAATCTGCCACCCTGCGCGCGCGTCGCAACAGCATCGCGGTTGATGCATCGGCGGTGACGTCCACCAGGATTTTCTCTGCGTGCGATTCCGTTGGCTGCTTTTTGGCCATCGCCCGCGCTTCCAACGCCTGGGCGGTTTGTCGGATGGCGAGCTCCCGCAGAGCAACCAAAACCGGCTCCTGAAAGAGTTTCGCCGACTCTGCCTTCGCTCTTTCGAGGGAATAGATCACGCCGCGTTCCAGCCGGTGAAGTAACGCACGCGGCGTGACGTCTACCATCACTACCTCATCCGCTTCTTGAAAGACCCAATCCGGAACCGTCTCGCGCACTCGCAACCCGGTCATTTGCCAAATCTGATCGCTAAGGCTCGCAAGATCCTGCACATTCATCGTGGTTACAACATCCACCCCAGCGTCGAGCAAAACCTGCACGTCCTGCCAGCGCCGCTGCCGTTCGGACCCGGGCGCGTTCGTATGCGCCAAATCGTCCACGATGCACACTTTCGGATGACGCTGCAGGATGCCGGCTATGTCCAGCTCCTCGATGTAGCTGCCGCGGCACGCCACGCGGAGTAGGGGCACCATCTCAAATTCCTTGGATCGCTCGGTCAGATCGTTCCGCCCTTGCGGCTCCAAAAATGCCAACACCACGTCCACGCCGCGCGCTTTGAGCTCTCGCGCATCCTCGAGCATCTGGTAGGTTTTGCCTACGCCGGCGGCGTATCCCAGATAAATCTTCAGATGGCCTCGGCGTTTTTGGTGGCTCATGATTCCTGCTCGCGATCTAGTGTGGGAAAACTCGGACGTCAATGCCTCGTGCTGCTCGGACCAAACGGCTTACGATGCTTCCGAAGATCCGCGTTCCCAAATCTTTTTTTGCGCTGTGTCCGACAAAAATCTGGGTGACGCCGTGGGAACGCGCGTATCGTACGATGGCCCCGACAGGGTCTTCGCCTTCGAGCACTTCCACTTGTGCACCGGCTTCCCGAGCCTTCGCCAATCCGTTTTCTAACAACTTTCGGTCCGCATCCGAAAGTCCCGGCTGCTTTACATATGCCGCCAATACATCGCAGTGGAAACGGGCAGCATTTCGCCGAGCAGTGGCCATCATGCGCTCGAAGTTTGCCCTTGGCGTAAGACAGAGCAGGAAGCGCTCGTGTGTGCCCCAGGTTTGTTCGATCCCGTGCGAGTGCATGTAGCGCTGTAAGCCCGCATCAATCACATCGGCCGAAAGAACCAGGGCCATTTCTCTGAGTGCGGAGCGGCGCTCCGTGGCCGCTTCGGTGGGGGCATCGACAATCACAATCTCGTCCGCGGTGTTCAGAAATTCGCGCGGGATGGTCTGTGTCACCCTCTTGCCCGTAAGTTTCTCCGCCGCTTCACGTTGGTCCTCAATATATTGCAGGTTCACGGAAGCAACGATCGTGATTCCCGCCGACAACAGTTCTTCGACGTCTTGCCACCGATGTGCATTGCGGCTGCCGGGCGGGTTGTCAAAGGCGAGTCCGTCGATGAGGCAAACTTGCGGGCGTCGTCCGAGAATCGCTTGGACGTCTATAACGGGGATACCTTTGATGTTGAGCGTAGGTATGATTTCGAGCGAGCCTAGAAGCTGTTCAAGCTCCGCCGGAACTTTTGCCTGCAGAGCCCCAACCACGACATCCTGTCCACGGTCGCGGCGCCGTCTGCCTTCGTCGAACATCCTGAAGGATTTGCCGACGCCGGATGCGTAGCCAAGAAAAACCTTGAGCCGGCCCCGCGTCGAGTCTGAAGTTTTTTCTGTTTCCGACATAGCCCGCTGATTGTAACGCTAGCGCGTCTCCTGTGACATTACGGAACCCACGAATTCATTCGCGTTTTTCGCGTTGCTCCCATAAGCACTACAACGGCTCGAAAAAGAAAGAGGCGTGAGTTAAAGGTGGAAGGAATAGTAGCCGGGGCCGACGCGCATGGAATGGTGCCAGGCGATGGGAAAGGCCCAGAAGACGAGAGCGCCGAGAATGGCTTGACCGAGGACGAGTGGAAGAATGTTGCGCTGACGCGCGAAAAGCCAGCACATGGCGACTCCGCCGATCAGCGTGAGAGGAATGAGCACGGGATTCGGCCAATGGAGCGCGGCGAAGAGTAAGCCACCGACGAGGGCCGCGAGGTCGGAGTTGGGGATGGCGCGGAGCAAGCGGTTCATGGTCAGGGATTGCAAGCCCACCTGCTGCAAAAGACAGAACGCAAAATAGCCGACGAAACGGCGCGGCTCGATGAGGTGTGCGGGGAGACGATGCAACGCACCGAGAGCAATGCCTGCAAGAACGATGGCGGTGATGAAGACGAGAAAAACCGGAACGGCGAATCGAGTTGCGGCTTTGAGATTATCCGCGCGCCAGCCAAGAGTTTTAGGCGTATCGCGGTGGAGAAGAAAACTGACGAGGAGCCAAACAGGAAAGATGAGCCATGTGCGGAGGCCAGCGTTTTGCCAGCGCCAGATGTAAAGAGAGATGACGGCGCAGAAGGCGAGAGCTTCGAGGAGATTGGGGAAGGAGGAGATGAGCGGGCGTGATTGTCCCATACAAATAGGATGCGGGACGGCGATTCAGCAATAGTTTCAAGAATCGCAGCTTTTTGAGAGTACCGGCTTAATGTCGACAATTGGCGTGCCATCGATTGCTTCGAGTGGTGCGACCTTGAGGCGCGTGCTTTGGATTTCCAAGACTTTTACCCGGTGCAATCCTAGTGGATTTGGACGATCTGGTGAACGCGTTGCGAACACTCCGGTGAGCGGATTGTTCTTGTCCGACTGCGGATGGACTTTCATCACTTTGCGGCGTGCTTCGTGCAGCCACGTGATTAGAATAATTTCTTCGCCAGCGGCAATTCCTTCCAGACATTTCTTAAAAGCCGGCGCAATTTCGAGCCAGGCATCGGGTGCGCCCAAGTATCCTTGCCTCGGCGCATTTTTCCGGCGCTTTAATGAAGAACGAATGATTCCGACTGGCTTCAGCGAATAATCCGCAGCTCTGCGCATGATTTGTGAATCGCTCCGTCAGTGGTCGTATGGGGGAGCTGGGGTGCCGTCGGACCATTTGGTGACGGGGACAAGGAAGAGGGAGAAGTGGCTATCGGTGTCCTTGATTACGATGACTGGGGAGCCGGGCACGTCTGCGCTCCAGAGTGCTGGTTCGGTTGCTGGGGCGAAAAACATGAGGTGGGGATGCCAGTTGCCGTCATGGTCGTTCAAGTAGCCTTGCTTTGACAGCATGAAGCACATGGCGCCGGATTCGGGCTCGCTCAATTCTTTTTTGTCGAACGCGGTTTTGAATGAGTCGAGCATCTGTGCTTTGGATCGTCCAGCCAATACCAACCCGGTTTTCTTGATGGTTAGAGGGACGCTGAAACGCGCGGCGGGCGGGTTGAAGCAGACGGGAGCGCGCAGTTTGGGATTCCAAAACTCCGGGTCATCGAATCCCGCGGCCCACGAGCGCCACACTATGCAGACGAAACCGTTTTTACCTTTGACAGCGGTTTCGTAACCGTGCCGCGTGAGGACCATGACTTCTGCGTCGCGCGAGATGGATTCGGGGGCGGCGCTGCGAGCGAGGGAGATTTCGGAGTCGCGATCGGCGATCAGATATAGGTCGAGCGGGGCCATGTTTGGATAGGGTGTTTTGGCATCCTGCGCTTGTGCCGGCGATGTTGCGCTGAGCGCGAAAATCAATGCGAGGCTGGTTAACGCGATTGTCTTAGAAATCTTTCGCAGCATTTCTTTCTCCTGGGATGGGTTCCTTATTGCGCTGGTTGGAAGCATACGAAAACAGGAGGGGAGAAAGCGATGGGAAATCGGCGTCAGAACGGAAGAAAAGAGAAAAGACGCAGGGCTAGCGTGCTGCGCTACAAATGCGAAAAAGGACGGGTCTGAAGAGCAGCCATTACAATGGCGAGAAAAAGAAAGAGGCCGGGCTAATGCCCTGGCTCTACATCCAGAAATAAGATGGCATTAGGATTTGGTCGTATAATCGCGCGATGAGCGAAGCGCGTTCGCCGCTTTGGAACATCAAACCTGCTACCCGCCTGGATCGGAAAGATCCTTATCTTTTGCTGCAGCAAGTGACGCTGTTCGTGCGCGATCAAGAGCGAAGTCTGCGCTTTTTTGTGGACTGCCTGGGATTCAGCGTTGCGCTGGATTACGACCATCCTGAATATGGGCGCTGGGTGATGGTCGCGCCGCCGGATGGTACGGCGAGGATTTCCCTGGTCGCACCCAGGCCCGGTTCGGAAGAGTATGAGCAGATTGGCAAGACCAGACAGCTTGTATTCCTGACCGAGAACGCTGAAGCAAAGTACCGTGAATGGAAAGAACGCGGAGTGAATTTTGACCGTCCACCGGAAGCTGCTTTGTTTGGAAGTGTGCTGACGAATTTTGAGGATCCAGACGGGAACCGCCTTTCGTTGATCGAGTTCGATCAAGCGACCCGGCTTGTAGAGGAGCAGCGCCGACGGACGGAAGAGATTTTGGAGGCGGAGCGACGCGCGGCGCAAGAACAAGAGATTGCGCGGCAAGTGCAGGCGAGGCTTTTTCCGCAGAGGATGCCGGCAGCGAAGACTCTGGAATATGCGGGCGTTTGTTCTCAGGCGCGGCATGTTGGGGGCGATTACTACGATTTTCTTGATTTGGGTCGAGGGCGGCTGGGACTTGTGATTGGGGATATCGCCGGGAAGGGAATGGCGGCAGCGCTGTTGATGGCGAATTTGCAGGCAAATTTTCGGAGTCAGTGCGCTATTGCAGGAGACGAGCCGCGCCAGTTTTTGCGCTCGGTGAATCAGTTGTTTTACGAGAATACTGCGGATGGAGACTACGCAACGTTCTTTTATGCGGAGTACGACGACGAAACTCGAAAATTGCGTTATGCGAATTGCGGACATCTGCCCGCGCTGTTGATGCGACCGGATGGAACTTTGGAGCGCCTTGGCGCGACCGCGACGGTGCTTGGGTTGTTTACGGATTGGGATTGCGACATCGAGGAGAGGCAGTTAATTCCCGGGGATACGCTTTTGTTATACACGGACGGTGTGACGGAATCTTTCAACGAAGCGCGAGAGGAATTCGGGGAACAGCGGCTGAGAGAAATATTACAGAGGAACGCACGACTCACTCCAAACGGTTTTATCGATTCACTTTTTGAGGAAGTCCGTCGGCACAATCCCCACGAACAGCAGGATGACATCACTGTCATTGCTGCGAAATGTCGTCAGTAATCAAGAGAAAACTAGCGGCGGTTACCGCCAAGGTTGGTGTTGGGCCCGCGGCGTTTTGTCTTGGAAGCTTCGGATTCTGAGCGCTCGTATTCGGCAAGTTCTTCTTCGGTGTAGGAAGAATAAGAATCGCGAGCGGCGAACATGGAGTTGGTGCGGCCGGCTTCTTTTTTCTTTTTGCGGAGGCCGCCGAATTCGTGGCGGACTTGGCGAAGAGCAACCTCAATCGCTTTGACCTCGACGAGGAGGTCGCTGACTTTTTCCAGAAAATCGTGCAAGTGGTAGGGGCGAACAACATACGGCAAGTGCGCTGCTTCGAGCGCGTGCACGTACTGGCTGCCGGTCATGGAAGGAACAAGATAAAGGACGCGAAGGCGGCCGCCTTCTTCGGGGGAGACGGCGGCGAGTTCGCGAAGAATGCTGAAAACGGGTCCGCCGACAGGGATTTGGGAAATGTTGGCGATGAGAAGCGACCATTCCGCAGAGCGGAGTTCTGTAAGGAGGAGCTTGTCATCGGGAATAACGCGGACGCGCCAGCCCTCGGAGTCCAGAATTTGGCGGAGAGCAGAGGCACCGGCAGGGTCATTGTCGAGCACGAGAATGCTGACTTGGCGTGGTGGTAGTGGTTGAGAAGGGGTCGCCATCTTCGGAGTATAGCGCGCCGAAGTGTGCGAAAACACGAAGCGGACTCACGAGGAACGTATGCGGCACCTGTACCTGAGGGCAGGTCGGAGTAGTTGGGCACGGCGGCGACTATGACGAATTATTGGCCAATGACGAGGTCGCTGCCGGGGCGGATTTTTTTAAGGCCGGAGCCGTCCCAGAAAATGCGGTAGATGAAAGTTTTGCCGGCAGCGTCGCGGCTCGTGAAGAAGATTTGGAGGCCGTCGCGGGACCATTCGCCCTTGGTCGGGAAAAGATTAGGAATGTTGAGCGCGACCCGACGCTTGGAACGGATTTCGTAGATAAACAAATCTGCGCCGAACCCGGTTTTGACATCTTTGGGCGAACCGACCGGCAGTTTCAGGAGTGCACCGGAAACGAGCAGCACGTCTGAATTAGCGGGATTGACGCGGACAGTAGATGCGGAGTTGGATTCGAAATCTGGGCCGCAAAGATCGAGAGCAGAAAGTACCTGCGAAGTGCCGCCGTCTTCGGCAATCCAGAAAAAAGAATTGGAGTTTGCGCCGAGAAGGGAGTGGGAATCTGCCCAGCCATTGAGGAATGTAATAGGTGTGGGGGAAAGCTGAGTGGGCGCCGACGCAAGTGGAGAAGGAATGTTCCAAATACGCCAGCCCGAGGAATCAGACATTAGGATAGCAATATGAGAATCATCGGGCGACCAAAACGGTTGATTGAGCGGGCCCCGGGTAATGGGCGTTGTTTTGCCGGTAGCGAAATCGTAGACCTGAAGTGTGGGGTTGCCAGATTCTTCAGTGATAAAAAGCAAGCGTTTGCCGTCGTGAGAGAGTGCGAGCTGGTCTCCTTTCGGCGCGACGAGTTTGGGGACGTCATTGCGAGCGAGCATGACCTTGCCGGTCGGATCGAGATAAGCGACGGCGACGGGCGGTTTGAAATTGGTGATGGTTAGCGGGGCAGGTTTCTTCTTTTCGGGATCGTCATCGTCGAGATTCTTTTGCTTGAACTCCGGAAATTGATCAGGCGCAACTTTGGCGCAGCCTTTGAGTGTGCCGATTTGAGCGTGATCGAGGGAGACACGGAAAGTGAATTTGGTGTCGGAGGCTCCGTCGGTGCAGGCTTCGCGGGAGAGATGAACAGCGACTGCGGCTTGAGTTTGCAAATCTTTGGCGTGGTAGGTCCAGGCTAGACCGGTGGTCTCCTGCGCGATGTCCGAGGGTTCGAGTGGAATAGGCGGATAGCCGGCGCGTTCGAGGCGCTCAGGGCCTTTCATGCCGAGACGGAGGCTCCAAACGGGGTCAGTGCCCTGTGCAATAAGGAGGATGGGATAATGGCGCGGCTGAGCGACGGGCGGGCCAACAGGAGTCTTTGACGGAGGAGTCTTGGATTGGGGGGATTGCGGCTTAGTCGCCGCCGGGGGATTTTGGCCGCGTAATGTCGGAGCAAAAGTGAACAATAAAGCGGCGGCGAAAGAGAAGGCGGGCAGGGTTCGAATCGGGAATGTCATCAACGCTCCGGGGAACGAGCCGGGAAAAGCTTAAGGCGGAAGAAAGAGGGAGTAAAGGCGTTTAGGACTCGGATGCTGTAAAAGAGGGGGGCAAAGAAAAAGCGAAATAGTGCTTGACATGGCGAAAGAAAAGCGAAATACTGCGCGCGATCTTCGAGGTGGGCCATGTCGTCAGCATTCTCCGCAGTAGACTCCGCTCCAAATCCTACGCTGTCTCTCTTTCCTGAATGCCCTGAACATAGCCCGAACAACAGGACCCCAGAGCTTGCCCAGCTTTGCGATGGCCCGCGTGGTGAATCGGACGAACGTGGTTCGGCGGATTGCCCTCCGCAGAACCGGCAAGTGAATCGTTCGAACGCCACGAAGCTGGTTGGCATCGCCCGCCTCGCTGCATCATCTCCGCCAGCTGATTCGCGGCGGGCTTCTCCACAGAGACCGGAATATTTTGTGCTGCCGGTGCGGTCGATTTTGAACCGGTGCGATTCGAATCGCGTGCCGTTTGAGTGGACGATCAATCCCTACCGCGGATGTGAGTTTGGGTGCAAATACTGTTATGCGCGCTATACGCACGAATATATGGAGCTGGATGCGGCGGAATTTGAGAAAAAGATTTTTGTGAAGCAGGGAGCGAATGCTTATTTGCCGCAGGAGATTGCGCGGAAGTATTCGTATGAATCGGCGGCGTCGGGCGGAATGGCGCCGGAGCACATTGCGATTGGTACGGCGACAGATCCTTATCAGCCGGCAGAGCGCGAGTATGGTGTGACGCGGGCGTGCTTAGAAGAATTGGTAAAGCGTGAAGGCTTGAGCATTTCGATTACGACCAAATCGAATCAAGTGCTTCGCGATTTGGATTTGTTGCGACAGATTGCGGAAAAATCGGCCTTGTTTGTGAATATGACGATTTCAACGACGCGGAGCCGGTTGGCGAGACTGCTGGAACCGCGTGCGCCACAGCCGTCGCTGCGGCTGGAGGCGGTGAAGCAGTTGCGTGAAACTGGAATTTCGACCGGAGTGTTTGCGTCGCCGCTTTTGCCGGGAATTACGGATCGCGAAGGAGATTTGGAAGCGGTAGCGGAAGCAGCGCATGGTGCTGGGGCGCAGTGGTTCACTTCAGGCGTGCTGTTTTTGACGCCATCATCGTCGAAAGTCTTCATGCCGTTTTTGCAGGAGAAGTTTCCGCGGTTGGTAGAGAAGTACCGACAGTGGTACACACGCAATACTTATGCTCCGGAAGAGTATCGCAAACGAGTGGCGGAACGAGTGGCGCGGCTGCGACAGAAATATGGGTTTCATGTACGGCCGTGGGATGAGATGAAAAGGCCGGTGTTGCCGGTGGCGCAATTATCTTTGGATCTTGGCGTGGGTTAGAAAAAAAAGGCTAAGGAAGAATGATGCGGGGTTCTTCGCGCTTGAGTTCGTCGGCTTGCGGGAATTGGCCGCGAAGGAATTCGATGAAACGGCGGGAACGCGAACGGCCATTGCCGCGCAAGAGGCCCATGCGGAATAGGAAGATTGTCACGTAGAAGATATCGGAATTTTTGAGAGTTTCGAGAGTGCCTGCGGCAGCTTGCTTTTGTTTCAGATCATCAAGTAACGCGGTGAGTGCAGTGTAGATTTCGCGCTGCACGGGAATGCCTGGAATTTTTTCGTAGTAAATCCCTGAGATGAGCGTTTTGTAAGTTTCCGCGAGTGAGCGTAGTGCGGCGAGGACGTCGGGGTCTGTTGCGGTTGGCTGGCTCATGCAGGTTTTGGCGATGGTGAAAGCGAGCGCGGCCATTAGCGGTTGGTGAACGTGCAGCGTGCCTTCAGGAAGGCGCTCTTCCAGGAATGGAGTATCAACAGGGATTGCGCGTTTGTGCTGGTCTTCGTAGCGATGAGCGGAGGCGAGGTAGGCGCAGTCCGAGGGGCAATCAATTGTGATTTCGCGTTCCGTGCCGCAACAGACGGCGCAGATTTTTTCGCCCTTTGCAGGACAGAAGCGTCCTTCTTTTCTTTTTTCACAAATTGGACAAGACAAAAGCGTTCCCCTGAGTAAGCCGGTGGGAAGAATACAGTGCGCCCAGAATAATGCAAAATCGACGAGAGCAGTTACGCCATGATGATTTTGTTCTGGAAACGGCGCGCCGCGATGATGAGCAGAAATATACCCATAGCCAGAAGAGCGAGAGCGTCTACCCACAAGTGCGTGATACCTGCCCCACGCAGGATGATGCCGCGCGTGATGTTGATGAAGTACGCGGCCGGGACAAAGTAGCTGAGAATGCGGAAGATGAGCGGCATGGTTTCACGCGGGAAGATGTATCCGCTGAAAAAGATGCTTGGGAGAATCGTCAGAAAAGCTAACTGCATGGCTTCGAGCTGGGTATTCGCTTTACTGGAGATGAGGATTCCCAGGGAGAGCGAGACAAAAAGATAGGGAAGAGAGAAAAGAGCGAGAAGGAACGGGTTACCGTGGATAGGAACCTGAAAAACGAAACGCATGAAGCCAACGATGAGGCAGAGTTCACAAAAGCCGATGCCAAGGTAGGGAAGTAATTTGCCGAGGAGAAGTCCCATAGGGCGAACGGGTGTGACGAAGAGTTGTTCGAGCGTGCCGCGCTCTTTCTCGCGGACGATAGAAAATGCGGTGAGGAATGTGGTGACGTTAAGCAAAAGAATTGCTGTGAGACCGGGCAAAAAAAAGTTTGGGGAGCGCGAATCCGGATTGAAGAGCAATTTCGGGCGCATCTCCACGGCGAAGTTGTTGCTGTTGACGAGAGCTCGCCGCAGGGATTCGTCGAGGCCAATGGCCGTGGTGACATTGATTGCCTGGCCGGCAACGGAAGAGTCCGAGCCATCAATGAGTACGAGGACTTGCGCACCCATCTTGTGGATCAGGCGGTCAGAATAATCCACGGGGATTTTGATTCCGACGCGGGCGCGGCCGGCGATGATTTCATCGTTCAATTGCTGGTCAGTTTGGACAAACTTTTCAATGTGAAACATATCTGAATTTTTCAGGCGATCGAGGAGCTCACGGCTCTCTTGCCGGCCATCCGCGTTCAAGACGACGGTATTGATCTGGCGAATGTTGGTATCGATGCCAAAACCGAGCAGAACCATTTGCATCAGCGGCATGATCAAAGCGAAGAACATCGCCGTGAAATCGCGCCGAACGTGCAGAGCTTCCTTATAGAAAACTGCGCCGAAACCGCGGAAAAGATCACGCACGGGCAGCCTCCTCCAAACCTTTGTGCTTGTACGTCAATTCGACAAAAACATCTTCGAGACTCGGCGTCAGCGGGCGAATTTCCGTCACGGTGATTCCGTTTTTCTGAAGCAGCGCACGCAATGATTGCTGGTCGAATTGGTCTTCAACGAGGGCATGAATGGATTCGCCGAAAATCGTGGCGCTTCGCAATTCGGGAATTCCGCGCGCGATTCGCAGCGCTCGTGTGACTTCCGGTGTTGCAATTTCGACGCGGTGCGTGCCTTGAGGCTGCACGTCGGGCAGGCGCTTCAATTCGGCAGGTGTGCCGTCCGCGATTAATTTGCTGTAGTAAATGTAGGCGACGTGGTTGCAGCGTTCGGCTTCGTCCATGTAGTGCGTGGTAACGAAAAACGTGATGCCGTGTGCGGAGAGTTCAAAAAGAAGATCCCAAAGTTGACGGCGGGCGACGGGATCGATGCCAGCCGTAGGTTCATCCAGAAAGAGAAGCTTCGGCTCGTGGAGCATGGCGCAGCCGAGAGCGAGGCGCTGCTTCCAGCCACCGGAGAGTTGGGCCGCGAGTCGCGTCAGATAAGGACCGAGGCCGTTCAGTTCAACGATTTCATTCATACGCCGCTTGAGGCGATCGGGCGTGAGGCTGTAGATGCGACCATAGAACGTGAGATTTTCCTGAACGGTAAGGTCGTTGTAGAGGCTGAAATTCTGCGACATGTAGCCGATGCGTTCGCGCACGGTTTCCGCTTCCGTACGAACGTCGAGTCCCTCTACCTGGGCATTGCCCGAACTAAGAGGGAGAAGGCCGGTCAGCATTTTAATGACAGTAGTCTTTCCGCTGCCGTTGGGTCCGAGGAAGCCAAAGATTTCGCCTTTTTCTACGCGAAAACTAACATCGTTCACGGCTTGAAAGTGGCCGAACTTGCGGCCAATCTTATCGGCGACGATCGCGGTTCCATTTTGCGATGGGGCAAGTTCGCTCATGGCAAGAGTTTTACGTCGGCAGCCATTCCGGGCAGAACGCGATGCGATGGATCATCGATGCGAACTTTTACGCCAAAAACCTGATGAACGCGCTCTTCCCGCGTCTGTACGTTACGCGGAAGAAATTCCGCTTGCTGATTGATTTGTTCCACGACGCCGTCGAAAGTTTGCTTTTGAAACGGGTCAACACGAATCTGTGCTTTTTGCCCGACAGCAACCTTATTGAGTTCGGTTTCGGGAACGTAGATGCGCACGTAGATTTGGTCGCTTTCGAGAAGTGTAGCGATGGGGGTATTCGGCGCGATCAAGTCGCCCGGGCGTACATCGAGAACCTCCACGGTCGCGCTGCTTGGAGCTAGAACCTGGCGTTCGCGGTAGCGCGCTTCTTCGTAGGCCAGTTCAGCTTTGGCGGAGTCCACATCTTCACGGCGATTGCCGTGCTGCAATTTTTCGAGTGTTGCCTGTGCCTGCTGATACTTCGCCTCGGCCATTGCGATTTCCTCGGGGCGAAAGCCACGCTGTAATTCGTCCAGCTTGTGCTGGGCATTTTCTTTGGCTGCGCGCGCCATTTTCCAATTGGCCTCAGTCGTGTCGCGCTGTTGTTTGGAAACAAGATCTTTCTCAGCGAGCGCTTCATAGCGCTGAAAGTCGAGATGAGCGCGGGATTCATCGGCTGTCGCGCGATCCACGTCGGCTTGTGCCGCCGCAATATCTTCCTTGCGGTAGCCCTTCAGGTGCATTTCGTAATCCGCTTTTGCTTGCGCGGCTGCGGCCTGGGCTTCCTGAATCTCTTCCGGGCGATAACCACGTTGGGATTTCTGAGCGTTTGCACGCGCTTGTTCCATGGAGGCCTGCAGCTCTTTGTCGTCGAACGTAATCAGCGTTTGTCCGGGTTGAACACGATCGCCTTCACGAACGAGCACTTGCAAGATGCGGCCGCCAATTTTTGAGCCGACGCGAATGTTGCGTGCTTCCACTGTGCCCGAGCCTTGCAGACTTGCGTCCCTGCTGAACCAGCCGGCGTAAACGCCGGTTACAGCTACAGCGGCGATCACGATTACGACGACGATGATTATTCTGCGCTTCATCTCAGCTCATTTCGTCCTTCAGAATTTCTTTTGGAGCATGCAATTCGGAATTTCGCGAAGCGATTCCGCTCCAAAGCATATTCAATGCGGCGCGAATGCGATCGTGAAGTGAGGAATCTCCCGCGACAGACCAGATCAAGAGCGTTCCCAAAATTGTTTGGCGGAAGACGTGTGCAATTTCCGCGGCGGGAATATCCGTGCGCAATTCGCCGCGAGATTGGCCGATCTGCACCATGCGGGTATGGAGCTGGTGAGCTCGTTCTTGTTTGCGCATCATCACTTCGCGCACGGCGGTGGATGAGAGATAACCCTGCAAAAGTGCACGGACCATTCCTGGATTTCGAAGAGGCTCTTCCGTCATCCGCGTAACAAGAGATTGAAGAAATTCCTGGATCGGCTGATGCGAGGAGTCGAGTCCGTTCACAGCCTCTTCGAGCTTGCCAAGTTGCATGTCCGAAAAGGCGAGAAGGATGTGATCTTTGCTGGGGAAATAGTTGAAAAAAGTGCCTTTGCCCACATCGGCGGCTTCGGTGATGTCCTCGACGGTGGTTTCGGCGAATCCTTTTTGGGCGAATAGCTGGAGGGCGGAGCGAAAAAGACGTTCGCGGAGTTCGGCGCTGCGACGCTCACGACGTGAAGCCGGGACCAAGGAAGAAACTTGGTCAGAAGGTTGAGAATGGGTGCTTGATGCCATGTTGGCCTTAGGTCATAAATGACTATAAGTCATTTATTCCATTAAATCAAGTGCAAAGACAAAAAGGCCCTCGGAATGCCCGAGGGCCTTTTCGCAAGAATCGCGATCGAACTTACTTCAGAGAAGCGGGATCGGACAGATTCTTCGGAGACTTCTGATTTAGGTAGGCTACCAGTTTCTGTGCGGGTGGCGGTACAGCGACTGCTCCTTTGAAGATGATGTCCCCCCCTTCAAGCTTTTTGCCGTAGAGCTTTTCGTTGGCGCCGTTGTCCGGCCGGACGGTCGAGCCGGCCAGGGAAATGCCGGCAAATAATCCACGGGCGCGCGAGTAAGTCAGAACTTCAGCGCGCAGGGTGACATCAGTGGATGCTTCTGCGTTGCGGCCCTTGGGACCTGCGGCCGCGGAAGCGTCAGCGCCGAGTTTCACCTTACTGTTTAGAATGGCACGAGCGCCACGGGGATTCATCACGAGCAACACAAAGTCCGTGGCCTGGCCACCGAGCTGGAAGCCAAGGCTGGCACCCTCAAGCGCCATCATGGTCGGCGCGCTCCAGGGGCCGGTGAAGTGTTCACCTGTCCGGCAAACCATGGCGCCGCGACCGTAGCTTCCTCCGACTACGAAGGCGGCCTTGAGCACTGACGGATAGACGATGATGCATTCGGCTTTGTCGATGAGGTCCTGAGGAATATCGTCGGGAATATCCATGATTTCCTTCAGGACCATTCCACAATTCTCTAGACGATCGGCTTCTTTCTTGTCGTCCTGGGCCGCGAGCGGAGTTCCCAAAATGACGAGGGCCCCAAAAATAGCTGCTAATTTCTTCATGCTGCTCTCCTTAGACGCATTTCTTTTTGCGTGATCGATTTGGCAATGGCTGGGGGCCTTGAGCTTTTTTGAACCTTCGGTTCCAGTCTCCGCCGGTGAGCGCCTTAAGGCGAGCGCTGGTCTGGAGGAAGTGTTCCCTAACGTATGGACTATACTTGTGCTTTTGGGAATTTTCCAGCGGAGGCAAAGGGGGCGATGAATCGAAGGAGCGCGAGAATTGCAAATACTGTCTGCGTGTTAACGCTGTTGACTGTTATTTCCCCGCTGGCCCGCGCACAGGATCATGGAAAGCGCGTGCTTTGTTGCGGGGGACCCGGAAAGGAATTACAGGTCGCAACCTCGGAATCAGAAGGATCCAGGCAAAAGTTTACAGCCCGCGTGGAAACGATTCTGAACGGCCAGCAGACCGCAAAAGGCGAGTGGGGAATTCTGGTTGTTGATGCCGGGAACGGACAAATTCTATTTGAGAAGAACGCAGACCGCTATTTTGTGCCGGCTTCCAATATGAAATTGTTTACGACGGCGCTAGCGTTGGCCACGCTTGGTTCAGATTATAAGTTTCGAACAACGGTTGAGGCACAGAACGCTGTTGGGGGGGACGGAAAACTGGAAGGATCGTTGTACTTGGTGGGTCGAGGGGACCCGAACCTTTCAAATCGAAAATTCCCGTTTGAGGGCAAAGAGGAGTTTGACGGGCCGCCCGAGAAAGTGATCGCTGAGCTCGCGAGCCAGATTGTTGCAACAGGCGTGAAGGACATTCAGGGTGACATTGTCGGCGACGACTCGTATTTTCCGCGTGAGCGGTATCCGAGCGGCTGGGAAATTGACGACATGGTCTGGGAATTCGGGGCTTCGGTGTCGGCAATCATTGTGAATGACAACACAGTGGCGCTCACTTTGACGCCGGGAGAGAGCGCAGGCGCAGTGGTGCAGTCGGAGCTTTCTCCGATGACTTCGGATTTTCGCGTGAACAATTTGATCGAGACGTCGGCGGCGGGAGTGAAACCGGATCTTACACTGAAGCGCGAGCCCGGCTCGAATACGGTAACAGTGCTTGGAACGCTGCCTGCGAAAAGCAAGCCGCGCAAGCTTTTGCTTGCCGTGCAGGAGCCGGCGTTGCACGCAGCACAGATGTTGAAACGAATTCTGGAAGAAAAGGGAGTTGTGGTGCGCGGTGTGGCGCGGACGCAATCGGCCATTGCAAATTCTGCGAACATGAAGAACCGGACTGTGCTTGCAACTCACGTTTCGGTGACTCTAAGCGATTCCGTAAAACTAGTGAACAAAATCAGTCAGAATTTGCATACGGAAAGTTTGTTGCGCACGTCGGTGAAAGAAGCTTGCTTGCATCCCAAGATTGAAAGCGTGCCGCAGGATTGTACTGGGCTGACGACCGAGGATTACGCTGCGTTTGCAGCTAAATTCTATGCTGAGGCGGGAATTGCGGCTGGGGATGTGGTTCAGACGGACGGGTCGGGGCTTTCCCGGCATGATTTGGCGACGCCTCGGGCATTTGTCACTCTGCTTCAATACGCAATGAAGCAGAACTGGTTTGGCGCATATTACGATTCGCTGCCGGTGGCGGGTGTGGATGGAACGCTTGAGGATCGTATGAAAAATTCTGCCGGAGCGACACGGATTCATGCAAAGTCCGGATCGCTTGAGCATGTTCGAACGCGTTCGGGCTACGCTGAGCTGCCGAACGGGAGACGGCTGATTTTTTCATTCATGAGCAACAACATGGGTAGCAAAGGACACGAAGCGACGGAAGGACTCGATGCGTTGAGCAGCGCCATGGTTGAGGAGTTTGGCGCGAAATAGCTCTGCGCAAATGTTGTAAGGAAGAGTATGGCCGAAGTGAACTCTGAAAGAATTATCACTGTGTTTGGCAGTTCGCGCCCGCATGACGGTGACGAGGACTATGAGGAGGCGCGTTCGCTGGGCGCGGAATTGGCGCGAGCCGGGTTTGCGGTGTGTAGCGGAGGTTACGGTGGCGTGATGGAAGCGGTTTCGCGGGGCGCGAAAGAAGCAGGCGGAAAAACATACGGAGTAACCGCGGAATTTTTTAAACCGAAGGCAAATGCGTGGATTGACGTGGAAGTACGGATGAAAACTTGGCAAGAGCGATTGTTTGAATTGATCCGATTAGCGGATGGCTTTGTTGCGTGCAAAGGCGGCACGGGAACGCTGGTTGAACTGGCAGTAGTGTGGGAGATGCTGAACAAATCCGTGATTTCCGCAAAGCCATTTGCGGTGCTCGGAGATTTCTGGGCGCCGGTGGTGGATCGCGTGCGCGAAGTTGAGCTTGGGCATGCGGGACCATGGGGAGAAGCGAACGGGCGGCTTGTGCATGTTGCAGGTTCTCATGAGGATGCGGTGTCGCATTTGGTTTCGAAACTCGGATAGATTCCATGTCACGTTCTGCGGAAGAAATTCTCGAATTCGACAAGCTGCGCGAATTGCTGCGCGGCCGGTCGACGTGTGCTCCCGGGCGACGAGCGCTGGATGCGCTGGAATTTTCTTTGGATCGCCCAAGGCTGGAGCGAGGATTTGCACTGATTCGGGAAGCGAGGGAATGGTTGCGGGCCGGAAAAGAGTTGGGATTTGGTGCGCTCTCAGATCCCCAAGGCTGGCTTGAAAAAACAGAAGGCCCCGGCACAGTGCTGGAGGCTGGCGAATTTTTGGAAGTGGCGTCGCTGCTCGATACGGCGGCGTGGCTGCGGCAGCAGTTCAGGGAAGAAAGCGAAAAATTTCCGCTGCTAACGGCTCGTGCAGAATCCTTGATCGATTTTCGCGACGTGCTCGGACTAATTCGTCGGGCAATACTGCCGACGGGAGAAATCAGCGACGACGCCTCGCCGGAATTGCGAAAAATTCGCGCGAGCATTCTGCAGACGCGCGATTCGATACAGAAATCGTTGAAGCAGCTCTTGCGGTCGCGAAACGCGGAGGCTGGCGAAGACTACGTCACGCTACGAAATGATCGTTTTGTGATTCCTGTGCGTTCGGAGCAGCGGCGCAGTGTGCAAGGAATTGTGCACGGCGCGAGCGGGACGGGGCAGACGGTGTTCGTTGAGCCGCTGGAGACCGTTGAAGCGAACAATCAGCTGGTGCAGTTTGCGGAAGAGGAAGCAGCAGAAATTTTCCGGATTTTGCGCGGGCTGACGGAACGGCTACGGATGGTGCGCGGGCCGCTTGTTACAGCGGTAGAGACGATCGCTGAGCTAGACAGCACGTTTGCGCGGGCACGCTTCGCGAAGGATTTTGATGCGACGATTCCAGAGTTTTCGGCAGCCGCCGAATTGGAATTTGTTGCTTTGCGACATCCAGTGCTGGAAGACAAGCTGCGCAAGGAAAATCGTCCGATTGTTCCGATGACACTGGCTTTGGGCGGTGATCAAAAACTGCTGGTGATCAGCGGGCCGAATACAGGTGGGAAGACGGTAGCGCTGAAATCGACGGGAATGGCGGCGCTTTCGGCGCAATCGGGAATTCCTGTGGCTGCACAGCGTGCGGTGCTGCCGCTTTTTGATCGCGTGTTAGTGGATATTGGCGACGAGCAATCGATCGCGGCTGACCTTTCGACGTTTTCCTCGCACATGCTGAATCTGAAATTCATTTTGGAGGTCACGACGCCGAGTTCCCTCGTGCTCGTAGATGAAATGGGAACGGGCACGGCTCCCGAAGAGGGAGCAGCGCTTGCCGTGGCGTTGCTCGATGAGTTTCGAACGAAGAACTGTTTTGTGCTGGCAACCACGCACCATGATCGTTTGAAGACGTACGCGGCGACTTCGAGCGGCGTCGTAAATGCAGCGGTGGAATTTGACGAAGTGAATTTACGTCCAACGTACCGGCTGACGGTGGGCGTACCGGGTGGATCGAGCGGAATTGCCATTGCGAAGCGGCTTGGACTGGCGCCGCAAATTATCGAGCGGGCAAGAGAATTGATGGAGCCGGAATCGCTCGAAGCGGCGGACTTGATTGCGTATTTGCATCGCACGCGTGATGAACTAGATCGTCTGCAAGCGCAAATGACGAACGAACGCCACGCGCTGGAAGAAGAACGCAAGAAGCTGCGGACACAATGGATTGAACGACAGCAGAAGCGAATCAAAGATCTTGAAGCTCAGTTTGCGGAGATGCAAAAGCGCTTTGAGCAGAATGTGGCGAGCGTTGTGGAAGCGGTCAAAGACCGAGAGCTTAGAGCTCAACTGGAGAAAACTTCGCGAAGGAAGTTGCAGGACGTCCGCAGTGGCGCGAAAGAGGATTTGAACGCGGCAATTGTGCAGACGATTTCGGAATCGCAAGCTGATCTGGGCATTACGTCCGGCTCGTCTGAAACTGTCAATTCCGCTCAGTTACAATCCGGCGCACGCATTCGCGTCCGCGGTTTCAGCAAGCCGGTCATTTTCCGCCGTCTTGATGGCTCTTCTGCCGAAATCGAAGCTGGCCCATTGCGTATGAAGGTCAGTCTCGATGAGATAACGGGTGTCGAAAACGTTTCAGCCGCGTCTAAACCGGAAACATCCGGCGGCGCGCGAGACAACGTCACTGTAAGCTCGCAACCCGGCGAAGGCTCTTCGAGCGACGAAATCAATGTGATTGGCATGACCGTGGAGGACGCCTCCGCTCGCGTTGACAAGTTCCTCGACGAAGCCGCATTGGCCCATCGCCCTCGCGTTCGCATTATTCATGGCCATGGGACTGGCGCCCTTCGCCGCGGCCTGGCGGAATTCTTGAAGGGGCACCCTCTTGTCGAACGAATTGCCTCCGAACATCCCGACCGCGGCGGCGCCGCCATCACCGTTGCCGACCTTCGCTCATAGGCCTGCTTCCTCCCGTAATCACTCTGCCATCGTCGCAGTTTTCTTCGCTTTCGGAGTAGCGTCTGTCCTTATCAATATGTTTTTCGTTGGCCGAATGATGAATCACCCTAACGGCTTCGACCAGGGAAACCATTTCCTGCATTGGGCGCTGCTGAATCCCAGCACTTACTTCGCGCCTGCCATGGCTCTCGCGGGAATCTTTGTCTGGGGGATGAACCTTCTGCCGCAAGGGCTCTGTGCTTCTCCGCGTCGTCTCTGCGCATCTGTGATTCTCGGAACGCTGATCTATCCTGTTGGCATCGTTACGATTTTTTTTGTCATTCTCATTCTAATGTCGGGCATTTTTGGGCGTTCCAGCCACCTTATTGAACTCCCCGTGCTCGCTCAGGACACTTGGGGGCGATTGCTAGATGCACTCCCGGGGACTGCTCTTCTCTGTGCGATAGGCGTTCTCACTGTTTTTCTCACGGCATTATTGTTTCGTCTGGCGACTGGCTATTTGCCGCGCAAAAAGTTCCTCTGGGGCTTCCTTATTTCCAGCTCGGCTATCTTCATGACCATCGTCATCCAGTTACTGCGCATGATGCCAGCTTATAAAGGCATCTCGATCATTCGGTATCTGGAGCTTTATGCTCAGGACATGCTCTTTTTCTCGCTTATTTCCGGAGTGCAGCTTCCCGCCGTGATTGGCGCGCCGCTTCTTGCCGCTCTGCTTGGCCACTGGCTTTATCTTGCGGGGCAGAAGCACGCAATCTCCGCCGCATAGTAGAATGGCTTTCGTTGCGTATGGCGGAAGCGGGATCATTCGCGGATCGGGTCAAGCAGCAAGCTGACATCGTGCGGGTTGTTGGTGAATACGTGCGCCTGAAGAAGAGCGGCGCAAATTTCACGGGATTGTGTCCTTTCCACGCGGAAAAATCGCCTTCGTTTGCGGTGCATCCGACGAAGCAGATCTATCATTGCTTCGGTTGTGGCGTGGGCGGCGACGTCTTCAAATTTGTGATGGAGATGGAAAAGTGTGCGTTCCCGGAAGCGATTCGCATCGTCGCGGAGAAGTGCGGCATTGCCATTCCGCGACTGAAAGAACGCTCTCCGGAAGAGCGGAAAGAGAATCAGCAGCGAGCCGTGCTAGTGGAGATGCACCGCGAGGCACAGTCGTTCTTCGTGAAGCAACTGGAAGGAACGCTGGAAGGGAAAGCGGCGCGCGCTTATCTGGAAGATCGCGGTCTGGATAAAGATACGATCGGGCGGTTCGGTATTGGCTATGCTCCGAGCGGCGGCGATGCGCTTCTACGGCATCTCAAAATAAAGTACAACGAGAAATTTCTTGTCGAATCTGGTCTGGTTTCTCGCGATCAGAATGGCGGGCGTTTGTTTGACCGCTTTCGGCGGCGCATCACGTTTCCCATCGCAAATGAATCGGCAAAGATCGTGGCGTTTGGAGCGCGAGCGCTTGGCGACGATCAGCCGAAGTATTTGAATTCGCCTGAGACGCCCATCTATTCGAAGAGCAACGTGCTCTACCATCTCGACCGCGCCAAGGATTCGCTTCGACGGCAGGACTTTGCGATTTTGGTGGAAGGCTATATGGACGCGATCGCCGTGGCTCGCGCAGGGTTTGGCAATGTTGTTGCGAGTTGCGGCACGGCGCTTGCGGAGTCTCAAATCAAATTGCTGGGACGTTTCACAAAGCGCGTGATTGTGAATTACGACCCGGATGTGGCTGGACAGGCGGCGACGGAACGTTCGCTATCGGCACTGCTGGAACAGGATTTCGAAGTTCGTGTACTGGCACTGCCAACCATAGGCGACAAAAAAGCCGATCCCGATCTTTATATTCGAGAAAAAGGAGCCGACGCGTATCAAAAGCAGCTCCGTGAAGCGCCGCCATATATAGATTATTTGGCGAATCGGACCCGAAGTATGGATCTAACGACCGGGGAAGGAAAACTAAAGGCGCTGAACTATCTTTTGCCCTATCTTCAGAAAATTCCAAACAAGGTGGTACGAACGGAGTGGGCAACAAAAGCTGCAGCGCATCTCAAGATTGATGAACCTGTTTTGAGAGCGGCATTTAGCAAAGCTGCCGCCGAACGCCGCAGCGAAGTCAAAACACAACCGGAGCTTATCAGCCGAACCGCTAGACCGGTCGAGCGCCGCCTGATCCGGATGCTTGCCGAAGCAGAAGGATTCCGGCGGGAACTTGCACAGCAATTACAGAGCGGCCAGCTCTACCATGGCCTTGAGACCGAGAAGATTTTCGCCGCACTGATCGTGGCCAGCTTCTCTGGTGAACCGGTGCAACCATCGGAAATTGGCGCCATGCTTGAAGATAAGGACCGCCGCCTCCTGTTCGAGATTCTATTTGAAGAGGCACAGGAAGGCTCGTGGGAAGAGGCACAAAGCTGCCTAGAAGCGCTCGCGCGCAAGAAGGTCGAGCGGGAACTGGCTGATGTGCAGCGCGGCATTGAAGCCAACCCAACGGGGCCAGCGATGCGGGAGCTGTTGACGAAAAAGCAGGAACTGATGCGCCGCCTGGCGGCCAGCGGCTGAAGCCTGCGTTTCCCACAGATTTCCAACAATTAAAGCATTGACGTTATGGGACTTACCCGTGTAACGTTAAAGGGTTTCGCGGGTAACGGTTCCGCCCCTAACTGCATCTTATATATGGTGTTAGCGGCAGGGATCGGCCACCGTGGCGTGAGAGCGGGCAACGTACGGTAAAGCGAAGAGCAGCGGGCGCGACGCATCTGGCTTCACACAAAATTTTGAGTGAACAGGGGAACCTCCCCAAACGTGCAAGCGCGCGTCCCTCTGAACGTGTATCAACGTAGGTATTTTTGACCCGTTTAAGCAATGGTGTGTTTAAAAGAGGTCTCTGAGAGCGGGAGGAATTAGTGGCGCAGCAGGTTTTAGAAGAGAAATACGAAGCAGTAAAGGCGCTCATTGTGTTAGGCAAAGAGCGCGGTTATCTGCTTTACGACGAAGTGAACGATTCGCTTCCTGCAGAGGTACATTCTTCGGAAGAGATCGACGATTTACTCACAACGTTTGAACGCAACGGCATTGAAATCTACGAAGACCAGGCCTCCGCGAAGGCGGCTCGTGCGGTAGAGCTTTCCGTGGAAGGCACCGACCGCGATGCGCATGCGAAAGACGATGCGCACTCCGATGAAGGCAGCAGCGACCTGGATTTGACTCCGGGTTCCCTCGAAAAGACCAACGATCCTGTTCGCATGTATCTGCGCGAAATGGGCACCGTGCCTTTGCTTACGCGCGAAGGCGAAGTTGCCATCGCAAAGCGCATCGAGCGAGGCCAGCTCGTCGTGATGAAGTCCATCACGCGCTCGCCTATCGTGATCAAGGAATTGATCGCGGTTGGTGACGATTTGCGCAAGGGCGCACGGTCGATCAAGGAAATCGTCCAGTTTGACGATGAAGAACTGACCGAAGAAAAGATCGCGAACAAGACGAAGCAGACGCTCAAGCACATTGAGAAGATCGCGAAACTCTACGACACGGCACTGAAGCAGGCTGTGAAATTCGATAAGACGCTGAAGTCGCAGAAGCGGCCGTACACTCGGGCGAAGTGGGCAGTGGCGCGCACGCGCGTGGAAATTTCGCTCGAAATTCGCGACATTGACTTCAATCCTTTCGAAAAGAAGCGGCTGATCGACAAGATGCGCGGCACGGTCGAGCGTTTGCAGTCGCTCGAACGCGAAGCGGGACGCCTCGAACGCCGCGTGGACATGGCCAAAGGCGACGTCGCTGCGGACGCGCGCAAAGAATTGCGCACACGCCGGTCCGAGCTAAAAGATATCGAAGAGGCCAGCGAAGTCGGTTTGACCGAACTGAAGCGCACGCTGACGTTCATTCATCGCGGCGAAGCGGAAGCCGAGCAAGCGAAAAAGGAATTGATCGAAGCGAACCTTCGCTTGGTCGTTTCCATTGCGAAAAAATATACGAACCGCGGTTTACAGTTCCTGGATTTGATTCAGGAAGGCAACATCGGTTTGATGAAGGCCGTGGACAAGTTCGAATGGCGCCGTGGATATAAATTCTCCACTTATGCCACATGGTGGATTCGTCAGGCCATCACCCGCGCGATCGCCGATCAGGCCCGCACCATTCGTATTCCGGTGCACATGATTGAGACGATCAACAAACTGGTACGCACCAGCCGCCAGCTTGTGCAGGAACTTGGCCGCGAACCTACCAGCGAAGAGATCGCCAAGCGCATGGACATTCCAGTGTCCAAGGTGCGCAAGATTTTGAAAATTGCGCAGGAGCCGATCTCACTCGAAACTCCGATCGGAGAAGAGGAAGATTCGCATCTCGGTGACTTTATCGAAGACAAAGCGGTCGTTTCGCCGTCCGATGCAGTCATCAACCTCAACCTGAAGGAACAGACTTCGTCCGTGTTGAAGACGCTCACGCCTCGCGAGGAAAAAGTCATTAAGATGCGTTTCGGCCTCGACGACGGCAGCGAGCACACGCTGGAAGAAGTCGGCCAGTCGTTTGCGGTCACACGTGAACGTATTCGACAAATTGAAGCGAAGGCGCTGCGCAAGCTGCGGCATCCTTCGCGGTCGCGCAAATTGCGTGCCTTCCTCGAAGGTCCGTCGCGCGATTATCTATAAAAAGAACAGAAGTTCTCGATTCGAAACGCCCCCAGCCTTGTTCGGGGGCGTTTCTATTTTCTGGGGACATTCGATAGTTCGGTGCATACTTAGGAATTGGAGAGCGAAAGAGCATGAGAGCTGCGCAAAGAATTGCGGCCTTTGCCCTGGTAATTGGATTGGGCGCAACGATTTACGGAATCGTGCGCGCAGGGGAATCGGCGAACGCTGCGACGACAAAGGCGAAGAAGGCGGCGGCTGCCCAGCCCGTGGATCAATCGGCCATGACCTCTGCGCTTCAGCTGGCACAGCTGGCGGATATTCCAGACGAGCAGGCTCTGGCTAAGGATGCGCTGCGGCTCGCCGACTACGAACTGGATTTGGCATTCGACATGGCACTTCACGACGCCGATGCCCATCCTCCGGAGCTGAGCAAAGAGGCGCTCGAGATTCAGGCCCGTCTCCAAAAAGCGCAAAAACTGCAGCAAAGTTTGCAGGCGCAAGTGAAGCAGCTGACGGACGAAGAGGCGAAAGCCACGGGTGATCGCAAAGATGCTATCAAGGACCAACTCGACATCGCGCAATCGTCAGTCGACCTGGCGAACAATGAAGTGGAAGACGCCGAGAACGACCTCACGGAAGCGGGAGGCAATCAGAGGGGGCGCATCGCGCAGCTAAAGGAAACCCATGAAGCTGCGGCTCACGGAAAAGACGAAGGGGTAAAATTTCCGCAGGCAGCACCGGATCAGTTGGGTCTGGTTCACCGCTTTCAGCAGTGGTCGGCGCTGCGGCAAAAAATAAATTTGTTGGAGGCGGCGAAAGCCCAAGCGGATGCGGCACTAGCTTCCGTCACCGAACAGCACGACGCACTTGCTGCGCAGATAGAAGCGGAAAAATTCAATTCGCCCGACCTCGCCGCTCATTCCTCTCTGGGGGGCGTAACGCAGGACGCGACACAAAGCGCCGCGGACAACGTGACGAAAAACGTCAGAAAAGCGCGCAGCCACGAAGAATCCAAAGCAACCCTGAAGATGACGAAAGTTATCGCCAGCGATCAGCACAATCTTTCCAGCTTGGACAAGCGCGGGGACAACGAAAAAAGTTTGTCCGCGGACTATGCCGAATGGATGGGTCTGGTTTCCGTTCGAGAAGCGAATGTTTTGAAACGCATGTTGTTCGGAATCGCCATTGTATTGGGAATTTTCCTGATCGGAATTTTCTTCAACACCTGGCTGGAAAAATTGCTCGGCAAACTGAAAATGGATCGCCGGCAAATACAAACGCTTCGCGCGGTCACTCGGGTGTCGTTACAAGTGCTCGCCGTGTTGCTGGTTTTGCTTGTCATTCTGGGGCCGCCTACACAGTTGGGCACGTTTATCGGTCTCGCTACAGCGGGCCTTACCGTCGCACTGAAGGATTTCATCGTCGGATTCATCGGCTGGTTTGTGTTGATGGGCAAGAACGGAATTCGCCTCGGAGACTGGGTTGAAATCAACGGCGTCACCGGCGAAGTCGTCGAGACGGGAATGTTCCACACTGTGCTGCTCGAAACAGGGAACTGGACCGATTCCGGCCATCCAACCGGGCGCCGAGTCACGTTTACGAACAGTTTTGCCATCGAAGGACACTACTTTAATTTTTCGACGTCCGGCCAATGGCTCTGGGATGAATTGCAGATCACGATTCCTCCGGGGCGGGATCCATTTCCCCTGGTGGCTGCGATTCAGAAAAAAGTGCTCGAAGCAACGCAGGACAGCACGAAGCAAGCGGAAGTCGAATGGCAGCGCGCCGCCGGTTCGCACGACCTTGGTTCAATCAGCGCAACGCCGGCTATTAACGTGAGGCCGGGAGCCGGCGGAATTGACGTTCAGGTGCGTTACGTTACGCGAGCAAACGAGCGCTACCAATTGCGCAACAAGTTGTACCAATCCGCTGTGGAACTCCTTGGTGGAAAAGCCATGCAGTTTTCGTCGCCGGAAGGCCCAGACACCAAATCTGTTTGAGAAAACTGGTCTTTCCTGTTCGAATCATCCCGCGGAGCTGCGGGAACGAACTTCTTCGCTGGTGAGCCCAAAGATCGGCTGGGTCTGTATCCCTAACATTCCCAGATACAAATAAACCTGTCCACGGTGGTGAATCTCATGTTCCACCATGGCACGCAGCCATTTTGCCGTTTGGATTTCCGTTCCTGCCGGAGTGGGGCATTTCCTCTGAAGATCCGCGTCAGTTAGCCGCGAAAAAATTTCCATGGATTCGGTGTGTAGTTTTTCCATAAGCGCAAGGACTGCCTCGTGGCTCTCTGCAAGTTCTTTTCCGTGCGAAGTGTACCGGCTTGGTTTGCCTTGCACAGTTTCACCCCACATATGGCGTTCCGTCACTGCGATATGGCGCAGTAAATCGCCCAGCGTAAATTTTCCCGGCGCGCAACTCCAGTCAATTTTTTCCGGCAGCACAAGGTGCGCCACGCGCATCGTTCTCTCGCGAATTCCCGAGAAATATTTCAAGAAAGGTTCAATCGTCAGGATTTCCATGAGTTCACCTGCAAATAGGGATACATCACAAGTCTAGTTTAATGAGCCCAATGTGTCAGCGAATGAGCTGACGCGCGCGGAAGGCGGAAAGTGTGCCGCCGACGTACATCAGTGCGAGCAGGGAGAAGCCAGTAATCAGCGAGAATTTTTGTGAGACCCATCCGAGCGCGAAACTCATCAGGATTTGTAGCACGGTCGTCAAGATGGCGATTGCCGATTGCGTCCGGCCCATGAAATGGCGCGGGACAATGGCCATCAGTGTTGCTTGTGCGACCACTCCGGAAAGCGCCCGAAAAAATCCAAAGAGCACTTGGAAGAAAACAGCGGCTGCAAGAAATGCGATCAAGGGCATCAGAACGTGGCCAATCGCGAGGCCGGCAAGGGAAAGACCATATAAGGTAAGTCTCCATCGTTGCGGCAGTTGGCTGGCGAGTAATCCTCCTAAAACTGCCCCCAGTCCCCAGCCAGCTTCCAGATAACCGAGACCTTTTGCTCCAGCATGAAGAACTTCGCTTGCGAGCGCGACGATCAGAACGTTCGCGCTTACGATTCCGCCCATTAGGATGGAATGCGTGATACCAAGCACACGTACGATTGGCTGCTCTTTCAGGTAAGCGAAGCCTTCCTTTATGTCGGAATACACCGAGAGAGAAAGTCCAGCTTCTGCGATCTCCGGGATTTCTCCCGTTTCGAGTGCAATGGCAGTGGCTTCCGTCGTTTCCGAAAATTCATGCGGGTATTTCGCCAGATGGTCGCGCGGAGAAACATACCCGCGACGCACCTGGAAAAGACACCATGCAGAAACAAAATAGGTGAGGCCGTCAATTCCAAGAATGCCGGCGATTCCGGCCCGATCGTAAATGAATCCAACAAACGCGCCCGCGAACAACATTCCTGTTTGCACGCCGATGAGCACAGCAGCATTCGCTCCGGTGAACTGGCTAGCCGGAATCACTTCCTGAACGAGCGAATTCACGTTTGCCCAGTACATCGCGGAGCCCATCCCGGTGATGAGCGTAATAGCATAGAGATGCCACAGAACTAGGTGCCCGTGCCAAGCGATATAGGCTGTGCCGAGGACGGCAATGCCGCGCACAAAATCCAGAATCACGCCGAGATAGCGGCGGTCGAAACGATCTATCAGCACGCCGCCGATAAATGGGATGAACAAGCCGGGGGCCATCGCAACAATCACCTGCCAGCTGACCTTCACGGTAGAATGTGTCGCGGCGAGAATGTACCAGCTGACACCGGCGAAGTTCATTCCGCTGCCGAAGAGCGAAATGAACATCGCGAAAAAGAAAAAGCGGAATCCGCGCTGGGCCCAAATGAGGGACCAATCGGTGCGTGGCGGCGTGGCGGTTGTGGCTGTGGAAGACATGAGTTGAACAAACTATTTTAGTTGTTCAGCCTCTTGTGTGGCGAGCGTTGTATGAATGTTGAGAGGAAATAGTCAGCGCGAACCGGTGCGATATGGGAAACGAAGCCAAATGCGTAGTGAAAAGCGGCGGCAAAAAGGTGCAAGGCAGAGCGTTGCTGGAAACCAGGGAGATTATTTTTCGCAGCGAAACGCTGCGGTTCAAAATCCCTTTTGCTCAAATGAAGTCGGTCAAAGCCGTGGACGGTGAGTTGCGGCTGCAATCGGCAGATGGCGCCGTCGTTTTCGAACTTGGACCTTATGCAGAAAAATGGGCACAAAAAATCCTGAATCCAAAGAGTCGCATGGAAAAACTCGGAGTAAAGCAAGGCGCAAAAGTAACGGTAATTGGCAAGATGGAACCGGAGTTTGAAGCCGAGCTGGCGGAAGTCTCTCCCGGCTCAGACCGCGGAGCGATTGCGAAAGACGCGGAATGGATCTTTCTGATGGTGGAGACACAAAAAGATCTCGCCAAAGCAACGAACATCGCGAAAGTGATGCGAGGCTCCATTGCGCTATGGATCGTCTATCCCAAAGGCCGCAAAGAACTCACGGAGAATGACGTCTTGGCAACGGGGCGCAAAGCGGGATTGAAAGACGTTAAAGTCGTCGGATTTTCACCGACGCACACTGCCTTGAAGTTTGTCATTCCCTTGGAAAAGCGATGAGCACGCGGCCGCAGCTTGAAATTAATTCACTGACGATGGAATTAGCGCCGCCCGTGGGTTGGGTGCGACCAGTCAACGACGTCTCGCTACGGATTGGCGCGGGAGAAGTGGTCGGACTCGTCGGCGAAACCGGCAGCGGCAAAACCATGCTGTCGCTGATGGGATTGTTACCGCGTGCGTTGCCTCCTTATTTAGGCGTTGTTTGACGCGAGAAAGACTTACGCATAAAAGAAAAGGCCCCGGAGAAGTCCGGGGCCTTTTTAATTGGAGGCCTAACTAAAACTCGTAGCGCAATGCGAATTGCATTACGCGCGGATTGGTAAGGAGTCGAGTGTAGTTTCCGAATGACGATCCAAACGTATCAATCGAACCATCAACGCTGAGCGGATCGAAGCGCGTCGCGTTAAGCACATTGAAGACTTCCCAGCGCAGTTGCAAGCTGTGGCTATCTTTCCAGGGCATGTGCCACCGCTTCGCCAAGCCCATATCCAATCCGAAGAAGCCGTCGCCGCGGAAATTGTTACGCTGACCTGCTTCGCCCGGAAATGGTTCGCGGAAAAAGCTGGAGGCGTTCACGGCTCCGACTTTGAAAGCGTTGACCGTTCCGTCCGCCGGGTTCTTGAACGCACCGGTCTGAACGTTGCTTGCTGTCGTGACCGCGTTGCCCGTGAGGTCCCAGTTCGTCGGGAAGTTGAAGCCGTTCCCGATGCTGAAGGGCAAGCCGCTGGTCTGGCGGAAGAGGCCGGAGAGCTGCCAACCGCCGATGATGGCATCCACCACCTTGTTCGTATCGTGTCCGAAAGTGCGTCCGCGTCCAAAAGGAAGCTCCGCAATCCAGTTCGCATTGAATTGATGCGTCGCGTCGAAATCGGAAACGCCACGGAACTGATTCGGCGACCAGGAATTGATGACGGACGCTCCAGTACCACCGAAGGTTCCAACGCGTTCCGCGTCGGATGCGAGGTCTATCGACTTCGAATACGTGTAGTTGAAGTCGAATTGGATGCCATGACTCATCCGGTGACGGAACGAAACCTGCAACGCGTGATAACTCGCTGAACTGTTCGTCCGGAAAGCATATAGTGCCGAATACTGCGGTGTGAAAAACGTAAATGGTCCGCCGATTCCGAAGTAGCTGCGGCAGGCCGGCTTGCCGGGCTGATCACAATTCGGATCATTGTTGAAGTCCGGAATTCCAGTCAGATCAAGAAACTGCAGCGGCGTAGTTTCGTTTAAGCTGCCGCCGCAGAACCAGTCATAGGCAGCCACAAGCGGGCTGCTCGTTCCACTCACAATCGGCTGATTCGTTGAGGGATCGCGTCCGGTGCAAGAAGAAATTTGATACAAACCACCGCTCTGCAGCGGTTGCAGAACGTCGGCCCAATATTGCGCAACCTGAGGGCTGACCTGCGATGCGTTGAAGTTCTGCGTTGTCTCCCCAGTCCTATAAATCTTTGCAAGTGAAGTCAGGGCAGTGAAGTAGTCAAGTCCGGATTTCTTGTCCTTGAAGTTCAAGGGCATCGCCAGATCTTCCTGATTCAGCAATCGGTGCGAGAGCCGGCCCACATAGGAGACCTCCAGAGAGAATCCCGAAGGCAGTTCTCTGCCGACGGAAAGGTCGATGGTATAGGCATAGGGGGTCTTCATTCCGCTGTCGAGGCCAGTAGTCGCCGAAAAATTTCCTGGCGGGAAGGGAACGGGGAAGTTCGCCGGAGGCGCTGGCAAGAATACGGGGTTCCCGTTCCTGTCCACGGTGGGGAGAGTGTGAATATCAGTCAGCCGCGGTGCGGTGCTAACTGTCTCGGACTCCGCCTGGTTTGGAAGTGAAGTAGAGAGCCCGAAGGAACCGAACTGGTCGAAGTCATCCACGAGCCCCTGTCCGAAGCGGTCATACACAATTCCGAAGCCGCCGCGGATGGAAGTCTTATGACTGCCCAGCAAGCTTCCCAAGATTCCTTCGGATTTCTCCGGCGCCCAGGCAAAGGCTATGCGAGGCGCAAGATTCTTGTAGTCCCAGTTGTAGAAACCTGCTTTGCCGTTTGCGGGTCCGGACCAATCAAAAGCCACTGGCTGATCCTGGTTGGAAGGAATTCCGTTTGCGCCTTCTACAACGCGGTTGCTGAACCAGTTGCTCAGGCTGAACGTCGGAGAGACCTGCAGTCCATTCGTTTCCCACGGTGGCGAGAAGAGGTTGTAACGGAGTCCCAATGTGAGGGTGAAGGTTGGTTTTACCTTCCATGTGTCTTGCATGTAGAACTCGTAGCTATTGATGGCGAAATTCCTCTTGAGAGCAGCCCCATCGGGCGCAGGCGATCCATCGCGCTGGAAATTGTAGACGGCGTCCACTTCACTCACGATTCCAAGCATTGCCGTAAGCGGGAAGTCGTAAGCGTTGGCAAACCCTCCGTCTACTGCTGGGTACGGCTGGCCGGTTGCCGGATTGATGCTATTGGGAGGATTCAGTGGAGAAGCTGATTTTCCTGCAAACCCTGTCGTATCAAGCCAGCCCGGGTTAGCGGAAGCGAAGCTGTGTGTGCCGTTAAAACTCTCGCGGGGGCTGCGAATGAATTGTACTTGTGTGCCGAATTGGAAGCTGTGCTTACCATGAATCCAGGATAGGTCGTCATTGAAGATGTGCGTCGGCCTCTGGAAACTGCTCGAATACGTGATTGCGCCGACCGGGTCCGTCAAATTGCGGAAGAACACCCACTGATCATTGTTGTTTCCAATTTTTCCGACGCTCTCCCGGATAAATCCGTACCGAAAGTTGTTCACAAGGGAACTCTTCAATACGCCGGAGTAGTTCGCGATGATTCCTTTGTTGTAATTAACGAGCGAAAGCGAAGGCGCCTGGCCGGGTAGAAATGGTGCACCCGGATTAGCGTCATTCCGCAGAGCGCCAGTGACGGACAACCGATGTTTCGCGTCCCTCGTCAGGTTGTAGTCAAGCTTCGCGATGTATTCATTCTTGGTTTCGGAAATCGGCGCGGCGAAATTTATGCCCTGGTAGTTCAGCCCATCGCCGGCATTCGGGCTGTTGGAGTTGGGGAACGTATTGAGGAATGCAAGAGCGGCCGTGTTCGGGCCCAGATGCAGCGGATCAATCTGCGTCAGTTGCTGTGGAGAAAGGGCAAAAGTTCCCGGTGCGACGTTGTAGCTCGTGCCACTCACGCCCGTAACAGTTCCGCCGGGGCAGGACGCGGGATTGCCGCAACTATATTGAATGACGCCGTCACGCAAGGCGGCGCTTGGCACGGGGCTAATGGCGCTTGCTTCTTCCGCGCGCCGTGTTCCTTCGTAGTTCATGAAAAAGAAGAGGCGATCCTTCTTGACGGGGCCGCCTACTGAGCCTCCGAAAATGTTTCGAATCAACTTTGGCGGATTGTTTGGCAATCCATTTTGAAGTTCTGTGGCTTTTAACAAGTAGTCGTTCGCGCTCGTATACGTGTTGCGGTGATATTCGTAAAGAGAACCGTGAATATCGTTCGTCCCGCTCTTTGTGACAAGAGCGACCTGCGCTCCACCCGCGCTTCCTTCGTCTGCGTTCGCGTTGGAGGTCGTTACACGAAATTCCTGCACGGAATCCAGCGTTACGGGAAGCACTGAAGTAAAAGCATGCCCACCTTCGTCATTTACGCCGATGCCGTCCAGGGTGACGTTGCTTTGATCGCTGCGCGCGCCATTCACTGCGCCGCTGCGCGTATCGGAGCCGAAACCTGCATCACGGTTCACGTCGTTGCGGTTGCCTGTGTACATTACCCCCGCCTGGAGCGATAGCAAATCTGGTACGTTGCGCCCTTCAAGTGGAAGCTGCCTCACCTGCGTTTCGCTGAATGCATTTCCAATGGAAGCATCCACCGTATTCAAAGTCTGGGTCTGCGCCGTGATTTCAATCGTCTGCGTGGTGGTTCCGACTTCCAGAGTTACATCGAGTGTCAGCGGTGTGTTTACCAATAGTTGGAGATTTTTTCTTTCGTAGGTCCTAAAACCATCGAGTTCAACCTTGATCTGATAAAGTCCAGGTTGTAGCGCCAAGAAGTCGTATGCTCCGGTCGTGGTTGTCATAACCTCGCGAGCGACGGCAAGCGTCGTGCTACTTAAAGTCACCTTCGCGTTTGCGATCACGCCGCCGCTATTGTCAGTAACAGTACCGCGAATGGATGTCGTGCCCGATTGCGCTGGCGTGAAAACGGCAAATACAGTCAAGCAAAAGAGAATGAAGACAGAAAGAGAGAGCCGAAAATAGTGCGACACGTCGATTCCTCCGGAAAAGCGGACACTCGCGCTTTGCTGTAGCTGAGGCAAGTCCGATGCCGAAGCAATGTTGTTGAAAGCAAAAGCGTTAAGGGCTTAGGTGAGATAAAGAATCTTTAGGTTCTCGAATTTAGATTCAGGTTCCTTGAGAATTCATAATCGAGCAGACTTGCAATTGTGGATTTCTCAATTTGGCTGAAGGGGTTTGAGGGGCAATTGAGGCAAACAGTGCGAAATCGCGGTGACAAAGCTAAAGACAAAATGGCTGCTGAACCAGTGATGGAAACGAGAGCCCTTCGGAAAACCTACGCCCGGAGCAGCGGGCAGTTCGTGGCCGTGGATGGGGCAAGTTTTGCGGTGTCGCAAGGTGAGACGCTCGCTGTCGTCGGCGAAAGCGGCGGCGGCAAGACGACCCTGCGCGGATGTTGTTGCGATTGATCGAACCAGATTCCGGCGAAATCTTTTTTGAAGGCCACGACCTCCTGAAGCTGGGCGGCTTAGAACTTCGAACCGCGCGCCGTGAAATGCAGATGGTCTTTCAGGACCCTTTCGCATCGTTCCGCGTATGTGCGTCGGCGAAATTGTTGAAGGGCCGCTGGCCATTCACGAACCGGCTCTTACCAAATCTCAGCGCGAAGCAAAATCTACGGAAATGTTGAAATGGGTTGGCTTGAATGCAGAAGCCATCTCAAAATATCCGCACGAATTTTCTGGCGGTCAGCGCCAGCGCATCGGCATCGCACGAGCGCTGATTTGAAACCCAAGCTCGTTGTTGCCGATGAGCCTGTCTCCGCGCTCGATGTTTCCATTGGCGCCCAGGTTCTCCTTTGTAGGACCTTCAGTGCGAGCTCGGCCTTACTTACATTTTTATTTCGCACAGCCTGCCGGTCGTAGCCCAAATCGCCACCCGAATTGCCGTCATGCGCGGCGGACGCATTGTGGAGCTTGACTTTGCTGAGCAGGTTCTGAGAGCCGCCGCGGATTCGACCCCCGGGAACTCCTCGCCGCTGCTACTGAAGTAGTTAGCTAGGAAGCGCCGGCAGGTTCGGGCGCCTGCTTGCATTTTCTTTTCCTTGATATTTTTCCCTGGCCGTCGCGTAATACAGGGCAAGCTCGAACTCGACAACTCGTGGTGGAGGCATTTCTAATGGCAACAACGACAGTCGGCATGCCGGACCCTGCTCCAGAACCGCAGCAGCCCGTCAATCATTTCGGTCGCATCTTCGGCGTTTTCTTTTCACCTGGAGCGACGTTTGCGGACATTGCGCGTCGTCCCAGCTGGATCATTCCCGTTATTCTTTCAACGGTGGTCACGCTTGCGATGTTCGCAGTAATGAATCAGAAAGTGGACTGGCGGGAAGTCTCGGCCAAGAAAATCGAAGAGAGCCCTCGCGCCGCAAATCTTTCCGCGGAACAGAAGCAACAACAAATCGAAATGAGCGCGAAGGTCACGCCGTACATTCTTTACGTCACGGGCTTTGTTATTCCTATTCTTTTTGTAGTAATCGTGGGCGCTGTAATGCTCGGCGCGTTCAACTTGCTGGGTGGCGCCGGCACCAATTTCAGTACAGCGATGGGAATTGTGGCCCACGCAAATCTGGTTCTCATCGTCAGCAGCATTCTGTTCGTTATCATTCTCTTTCTAAAGCCACCAGGCACGCTGGACATCGACAATCCCGTGGCGACAAACCTTGCCGCGTTTATGTCGGAAGGAACCGCCAAATGGCTTCTCGCGCTCGGCAAGTCCTTTGATATTTTCACATTTTGGATTCTCGTTCTCATCGGCATCGGTTTTGCTGCTACGAATCCCCGTAAACTCAAGGTGGGCGGCGCGATAGGTATCGCTTTCGCTGTTTGGGCTGCCTACGTCGTGTGCCGCGTTGGATGGGCGTTCATCTTCTCCTGATAGACTGAGGAAGTGGGATTCCACTTCGAAGTCTTAAGAACTGATGGAAAAGCACGATGCGGCCGGCTCACCACGCCGCATGGCACAGTCGAAACTCCGTTTTTCATGCCCGTGGGCACGCAGGCCACCGTTAAAGGCTTGCGCAACGAAGCCCTCGAAGAGCTCGGCGCGGAAATCATCCTCGCCAACACCTACCATTTATATTTGCGGCCAGGGCATGAACTCGTTCATCGTATGGGCGGCCTGCACAAATTCATGTCCTGGGATCGCGCGATTCTCACGGACTCCGGCGGTTTTCAGGTATTCAGTCTTTCCGAATTGCGAAAAATCGCGGACGAAGGGGTTCGTTTTCGCTCGCACATTGACGGTTCTGAACATTTACTGACTCCAGAGAAAGCCGCTGAAATCCAACTCGCGCTTGGTTCGGATATTGCCATGGTGCTCGATGAGTGCATCGAAACTCCTGCGCCACGTGACAAAACGGAATCCGCGCTGAAGCGCACGACACAATGGGCGCGTCGCGCGCGCAAGTATTTCCTCGAACAACAGGAATGCCTCGGCGATTTAAAACAATGGCAGTTTGGAATTGTGCAAGGCGCAACCTTCGCGGACCTTCGCCGCGAGAGCGCGCACCAACTTCTCGAAATTGATTTTCCGGGTTATGCCGTCGGCGGTCTCGCTGTGGGTGAGCCACACGAAGTCACATGCGAGATGACCGCGGAAGTAACCGCTCTTCTGCCGAAAGAACGCTTGCGTTATTTAATGGGTGTCGGCAAGCCCGAACAAATCGCAGAATACGTCGCGCTCGGTATTGACATGATGGACTGCGTTCTCCCGACTCGCGCCGCGCGTCACGCATGTCTTTATACGAGCCAGGGGCGCGTCCTCATTAAGAACGCACGTTACGCGCAAGACCAAAATCCCGTCGATCCGAATTGCACTTGTAGCGTCTGCTGCCGCTACTCGCGCGCTTATCTTCGGCATCTCTTCGCCACCGGAGAATTCACAGCAGCCGTCCTTGCGACCCACCATAACGTCCACTTTTACCTTGACATCATGCGGCAAATCCGCGAGGCTATCGAGTTTGGGAAACTAGCAAAATTCTCATCCGAGATGCGCGCGCGGTATGCAGCAGGGCCGGCCTGAGAGTGGTCCCAAAGCGCGTGCCCCGCACGGCATACGAATCGTAATCGGGCTTGCCCCGGACGGATCGGGGCGGGTAGTGGAAGCAGGCTTCGATTTTGCCTGTGCCGCTGAAGCTATCTCTGGAGCGGCAAAGCGGTAGATAATCTGCTTAGCGCAGAATTGGGGCAACCAGCAAGATGATGGCAGCGTTCTTATTGCAAGCTTCGGGTGGCGTGGGCAATATTCTCGGCAATCCGCTGACGATGATGATCATCGTCATGGGCATTTTCTACGTGATGCTCATCCTGCCGCAGCAACGGCAGCGCAAGAAAGTTCAAGCCATGCTGCAGGCGCTCAAAAGCGGCGACAAAGTGATCACTTCGAGCGGCATCTACGGCACGGTCAACGGCATTGACGGCGAAACAATTATTTTGAAAATCGCCGATCAGGTAAAAATCCGCATCGCGCGTTCCGCGATAGCCCAGGTGGAGGCATCGGAAGATGCCAAATAAGACCTCTTGCGGCCGGACATCGCGCGCAATTTTCCCATCATGAACTCAAATCTGAAGTGGAAAGCCGTATTTATTGTTTCCGTCATTTTGTTCTCGATCTATCTATTGATCGGTTATCCGACATTTCCTACGTCTGTCGCGCAAATGAAGGACAACTTCAGGCACCAGATCAAGCTTGGTCTTGACCTGCAGGGCGGCACGCACTTGATTTTGCAGGTTCAAGTGCAGGACGCCATCGCTCAGGAAACCGATCAGATGGTGGATCGCCTCAACAAGCAGTTGCGCGACAAAAAAATCTCCTATGACGAGATTCGACGGGTTGACGATACGCACATTCTCGTTCGCAATGTGGACCCCACGCAGGGTTCGCAGTTCCGCGATTTCATTCAGCAGCAGTATGGCAACTATTGGGATGCGTCCAGCGCTGCCGGCGAACCAAACGGATACACGCTTACGCTGCGCCAGTCAGCGATTGCGAGTATCCAAGAAGCGACAATGACTCAGTCGCTCGAAACGATCGAGCGTCGCATCAACGCGCTCGGTCTCACGGAACCAACCGTTCAGTTCCACGGACGCAAAGACAATGAAATCCTGATTCAACTTCCCGGCGTAGGCGATCCTGCTCGCGCAAGGGAAGTCATCCAAGTCGGTGGCCAGTTGGAACTTCGACTTGTCGAAGGCCCCGTCCCGTACACATCGCAGGCAGAAGCACTTGCGGCAAATAATGGCATCCTTCCGCCCAACACGGAACTGATGCCAGGCAAAAATGAATCTCGCTCCACTCCAGGCGCGACGCAATCCACCGAACTTTGGTACATCGTTAGCCGCGCTCCCATCGTCACAGGTAAAGATTTGCGAACGGCTCAGGAAACGCACAGCAACCCGAATAATCCCGGACAGTGGCAGGTAAATTTCACGCTTTCTCAGGACGCTGCAAAACGCTTCGGCCCATTCACGGAAGCTAATCTTCATCGCCAGCTAGCCATTGTCCTCGATCACAAAATCGAATCTGCGCCGAGCATCAACGGCCGGATCGACGATACGGGCATGATCGAAGGTAATTTCAGCCAGGAATCCGCTCACGATCTCGCACTCGTACTTCGCGCCGGTGCGCTTCCCGCTTCCATCAAGTATCTTGAGCAGCGGACCGTAGGTCCTTCGCTTGGTCAGGATTCCATTCGCCACGGCGTGCAAGCCTCCGTCCTTAGCCTGGTTGTCGTGATGATCTTCATGGTTTTCTACTACCGATTGTCCGGTGCGAATGCCGTTTTGGCCTTGGTTCTCAACCTTCTTCTACTTCTCGCCGCACTTAGTATCTTCGGCGCGGTTCTCACCTTGCCCGGTATCGCCGGTGTGATTTTAACCATTGGCATGGGCGTGGATTCGAACGTCCTTGTCTTCGAGCGCATTCGCGAAGAGCTTCGCAACGGCAAGTCTGCTGCCGCCTCTGTTGACGCTGGTTTCGACAAAGCTTTTCTGACCATTATTGACACGCACGTAACCACGGTCGTTTCCGCGATCTTCCTCTTCTACTTTGGAACCGGGCCCATCAAGGGTTTTGCGGTCTCCTTGACCATCGGTTTGATCGCCAACGTTTTCACTGCGATCTTTGTCTCGAAAACGATTTTCCAGTACCACCTGTCGAAGATGGAACGGCAGGCCGAACTGAGTATTTAGGTCGTACTAGAACCACTAAGCCTCACTTCTCACCATTTCCATGTACTTCGGTGGGATTGGTTCAGAGTCTTAGGAGCGTCATTATGGCGGGCTATCACCCGCCTGGACTCGGCGAGCCGGGAACAATCAACAGGCTGTCGGAGTCTAAGGAAGGGAAGCAAAAAGCGGTCATGATCGAGTTCTTTAAAGAGCCCAACATCGACTGGATGGGCAAGGCCAAGTATTTCTATGCCTTGAGCGCCATCCTTCTCCTCGCAGGCTGGTTTTCCATTTGGCATAAGGGTGGGATGTACTACGGTATCGACTTCAAAGGCGGCACCAACGTGGATGTTCAATTTTCCCAGCCGCCGAATGTTGACAAGATTCGCCAGGCACTCAGCGCACAGGGGCTGGGCAACAGCGAAATCCAGAGCATCAGCGATATCGGCGCGCAGTCGAATGAGGTTCTGATCTTTGTTGGACAGAATGGCACGAACGACGAAGCGGCCGATGTCAGCAAGGACCAGGTAATCAAGGCGCTGAACTCCGCCGGCGTTGGCACCTTCACGATTCGCGGTGCGGAGATCGTCGGCGCAAAGGTTGGCGGCGAGCTTCGCAGCCAGGCGATTTGGGTTACCCTCTTGGCTCTCGCAGGGATGCTGGTATATATTGCCTTCCGATTCGAGTGGGTTTTCGGGGCAGCCGCGGTCCTCGCCGTGTTTCACGATGTTTTGATCACGCTTGGGTTTTTCTCGCTGCTGCATTTCGAAATTTCTCTGACGGTCATCGCAGCGCTTTTGACGTTGGTCGGTTATTCGATGAACGACACGATTGTGATTTTTGATCGTATTCGCGAAAACCGGCGGTTGCTGCGCAAAGAAGAGTTCGCGGCGCTTGTAAATAAATCGATCAACCAGACTCTTTCGCGAACGATTTTGACCAGCGGATTAACTTTTCTCACCGTGCTCGTTTTGTTCCTGATGGGCGGCCAGGTGCTTCGTGCTTTCTCCTTTGCCCTGGTGGTGGGGATTGTGGTAGGAACGTACTCCAGTTTTGGCATTGCTGCACCGCTCATTGTCTTCTGGCATCGCTGGAGAGACAAAAATGAGACCGCAGGTACCGGAACCGCAGCCGGCAATAAAGCCCGCGTGAGTGAGAGCGCCGCAGGACGACTCGCACCCGCCGGGAGGAGGTAGGGACCATGTTTGAAGAGATGGTGGTTTCCAGTCAGACAATGAAGAAGACCAACAAGCCTTGGACCGTCGTGCTTTCGATGGTTGTCCAAATCAGCTTGTTGGGAATCTTGATCTTGATTCCTTTGATCTATACGGAAGCGCTGCCGAAGGCGATGCTGTCCACGATGCTTGTGGCCCCTCCGCCACCGCCACCGCCTCCTCCGCCTCCAGCTCCAGCTCAGGTCGTTCACGTCAAGCCGCAAGTCCACCTGATGCAGAACAATCAACTGGTCGCGCCGAAGGTTATCCCCAAGGATGTAAAGATTATTAAGGAAGAAGCCGAGCCCGATCCCAACATGATGGGTATGCAGGGTGGCGTTCCGGGCGGCGTTGCCGGCGGCAGCATGGGTGGTGTTCTTGGTGGCGTAATTGGCGGCGCAGGCGGCGGGCCTCCACCTCCGAAGCCGACGCAGAGTCGTATTCGGCAGGGCGGCGCGGTTACGGCCGCTTCGCTCATCAATCGTGTACAGCCGGTTTATCCTCCGCTTGCGCGCCAGACGCGCGTTTCCGGAACGGTCCGCTTGCACGCGATTATTTCCAAGGACGGTACCGTGCAGCAACTCGAAGTCATCTCTGGCCATCCATTGCTAGTGCAAGCTGCGCTGGACGCCGTGCGTCAATGGCGGTATCGCCCAACGTTGCTCAACGGCGAGCCTGTCGAAGTTGACACCACTGTCGACGTGATTTTCTCGTTGAATTCGTAATTCGCAGGGACGCAACAAACGGTGCGCCGCGCCGGTCGTGGGACAAGCGCGGCGGACTGAGTAACAGTATTTATCTCTCGCGCATTCCGGCATCGCCGGAACCGCAAAGAAATAAGGAGCAAACGAATGTTAGTCACTTTGTACTCGGCAGCGATGATGTTTCAGCAGAGCGGCGACGTTAACTGGGACATCCGTAGCATGCTTCACAACATGGGAGGCTTAGCCCTCACTGTTGTCGTCATTCTCTTTCTTCTCTCTATTTACTCCATCGGCGTGATGATTGACCGCGCCCTGATGTACAGCGCCGCGCGTAAGCAGTCGCGCGTGTTTGTGCAGCAGGTTGCCGGTGCGCTCAAGGATGGCAAGCTGGACGAAGCGATCGCCATCGCTGAGCGCAACAAGAAGAGCCACATTGCTAAGGTCGTAGCCACGGGCCTCAGCGAATTCCAGTCCGCGTCGCAGCAGGTCAGCGATGCTGATGTGATCGAAGCTGCCAAGCGCGGCCTCGAGCGTTCGGTCGCCATCGTCCACGCGGAAATGAAGCGCGGCCTTTCGGCTCTCGCCACGATTGGTTCCACAGCGCCGTTCGTCGGACTGTTCGGCACGGTCGTTGGCATCTTGAACGCGTTCAAAGGTATTTCCGCGAACAAGGCAACCGGTCTCTCGGCAGTCGCCGGCGGTATCGCTGAAGCGCTCATCACCACCGCGCTCGGCTTGTTCGTCGCCGTCCCCGCCGTGTGGGCGTACAACTACTTCACCAACAAGGTCGAAGCGTTTGACGTCGAGATGGACAACTCCTCCATGGAGCTCATCAACTACTTCATTCTTCGCCGGGGCGCGAAGAAGTAAGGATTCTACATGGCCTATAAGCCAAAAGCCGGTGCGCAGATGGCTGCGCCCAACGTGATTCCAATGGCGGACATCATGTTGGTCTTGCTCATCATCTTCATGGTGATCACGCCGATGTTGCAGAAGACCACTCCTGTGGATCTGGCGATGACCAATAACGCTCATGAGATGAAGGAAGCAGACAAGGATGACGCCATCGTCGTTGCCGTCACTCGCGACGGCAGCATCTTCCTCAACAACGCTAAAATCGGCAAAGAAGACATCACTGGCCAGGTTAAGGACAAACTGACCAACCGTCTCGACAAGACGGTCTACGTCAAGAGCGATGCTCGCGCCAAGTACGGCGATGTAGTTGCCGTCGTGGACGAGATTCGCTCTGCAGGTGTGGACCAGCTTGGCCTTCTTACGGAAAAGTCTCAGTCCAAAACGCCTCCTCCGCCTCCCGCAGGTGCCACGGGAGACTAGTCGGCTCGAGTGCGTTTGTCTAAATTCGTTTGCGCTTGTAGAAAGAAAGCCGCGCTGGATCCCACCCGGCGCGGTCTCGCTAAAGCAAGACCAGGGATGGTTGCAGTCCGTTAGGAGATGATGCCATGGGGATGGATGTAGGTGGAGAACAGGGCGGATCGCTCGCAACGCCCAACGTAGTGCCGCTGATTGACATTCTTCTGGTGCTGATCATTATTTTCATGGTGATTACGCCTTTGATTCCCAAGGGTCTCGATACCCTTGTGCCTCAACCGAATCCCAATCAGCAGCAGAACGTCGAGCTGGAGAACAAGACCGTGGTCGTCCAGATCAGCAAAGACGGCAAGGTCAAGATCAATCAGGAAGATTCCAATTGGGATCAGCTCGGCCCCCGCATTGAGCAAATCTTCAAGGAACGCGCGGAAAAAATCGCGTTCGTGAAGGGCGATAACGAGGCCATGTTCCAGGATGTGGCGAAAGCTATCGACATCATGCGCGGCGCGGGAATCGATAAGATCGGCTTGATCACGGCAAAGCTCGAAGCAGGGCAATAAGCTCGGCAGGTTTTTTTGTTCGCTGGATGTGAGAGTCCTCTCGCAGGCAATTCATGCGAGGTGACTCATGGGAATGCTGGTTGGTGGTAAACGTGGTTTAACGGCGGATATGAACGTGGTTCCGCTGATTGATATTCTCCTGGTAATGCTGGTGATCTTCATGATCATGCCGCATCACCAGACTGGGCTTGATGCTAGGCTGCCTCAGGCGGCGGATCAAAAGTTTGTTGAACCCAAGCCTGAAACAGTAATCGTCGTTCAAGTCAGGGAAGACGGCTCGCTCAAGATTAATGACGAATCCGTCTCTTGGGATCGGCTCTCAGTAAGGCTCGAAGAAGTTTATAAGCAGAGAGTGCAGAGAATCGCTTTCATTAAGGGCGATGCTCCTGTAGAGTTTGCAACGGTTGCCCGCGTTGTAGATGTAATGAGGCAGCTTGACCTGTCCGTGGGGTTGTTGACGCCGAAGCTGGAACAATCCCGCTGATTGTGATTGAATGGCCCCCTTGGGGCGGAAGTGAATTCTCGCAGGGATGGATGCTTCGATGACATATGGCACGGTTTCAATCGTCCGCCGCACGACTGCCGCGGCGGTTTTGCTCATTCTGGCGGCTGGATTCTCCGGCTGCAATAAACTCAAGGCGCGCGACCTGCTGAACAAGGGCGTGACGGCCTTCAAGAACGGCCAGTATGATCAGGCCGTGGATCAGTTCCAGAAGGCAAAAGAAGCTGACCCGGATTTGATGAACGCCCGCCTCTATCTGGCCACGGCATATGCTACGCAATATATTCCGGGTGCGCCTTCCGACCAGAACAAGAAGCTCGGAGAACAAGCTGTTGCGGAATTCAAGGAAGTCCTGGAGAAAGATTCCAAAAATCTAAACGCGATTGACGGTATCGGCTCCATCCTCTTCCAGATGGCCGGCACTCCGTACAGTCCCAAGATGTTCGAAGAGTCCAAGCAGTACCATCAGATGCACATCCAGATTAAACCGGAAGATCCTGAACCCTATTACTGGATCGGTGTCATTGACTGGACCCTTTCTTTCCGTGCGAACGCTGAAATTCGCAAGGATTACAACGAAAAGAACATCAAGAAGCAGGTGAAAGATGATGATCCTCTTCCCCCTGCGGCTCGCGACGAATATCTTTCCAAGTACGGCCCTATGATTGATGAAGGTATAGGCAATCTGAAGAAGGCGATCGAAATTCGTTCCGACTACGACGACGCCATGGCTTATCTGAACCTCCTCTATCGCCGTAAGGCGGACACAGTATCGAGCTTGGACGAGCGCAACGCTCTGAAGAAACAGGCCGACGACCTGGTGGACCAGGTGAAGGAAGTTAAACAGAAGCGCGCGTCACAACCACCGCCAGCGGCTTCCTGATCCGGTCTGGCGTCAATTCACATAGTTTTCCCAAGGGGCGCCATCCGGTGCCCCTTTTCTTTTTGTCGTCATAATCACCCAATGGCACCTTATTTGCCCTGATTCGCCCTTCCTTAGTTGAAGGCGTACACTACTGACATGCCGGGTTCAAGCAATCTCCCGTTGCATTTCCACCGCGAGCGCACCCAGCGCCAGCTGGACACGCGGATGGAAGAGCTCCTCGCTAAACTGCGCAAGAATCGCCCGTCAGAAGACCCTTGGGTTGTGCGCCGCGCTTACGAAATTGCCTCCGAACGCCATCGCGACCAGCTTCGCCGCTCCGGCGACCCGTACATGACGCACCTGCTCGAAGTTGCGCACATTCTCGCCGACATGCGCATGGATGCCACTACGCTCACTGCCGCCCTCCTGCATGACGTGGTTGAGGATACTGAATTTCCGGTTTCGCGCATTCAGGAACGTTTTGGCGAAGAGACGGCGCAGCTCGTCGAAGGCGTCACCAAAATCGGCCGCCTCAACATGCTCGCTCCCGAAGCGCGCCAGGCGGAAAACGTCCGCAAGATGCTTCTGGCCATGGTGCACGACGTCCGCGTTGTCGTCGTGAAGCTCGCCGACCGCCTGCATAACATGCGCACTATCGAATTTCTTTCACAGGAGAAGCAACAGCGTATCGCCCGCGAAACGCTTGATATTTATGCGCCCATTGCGCACCGCCTCGGCATGGGTATCATTCGCAACGAACTTGAGGATTTAAGCTTCCGATGTCTCGAACCGGAAGCCTATCTCGCACTGCAAAAAGAAGTCTTGGACAAGGCGGAAGTTCACAACCGCTTTCTCGAAGATGTTCAGGCTACAATTCGCACCAAGCTTGTCGAAAACGGAATTCCAGCCGAACTCGAAGCACGTCGCAAAAGTCTTTTTTCGCTTCACCGCAAAATCGTCCGCCAGGGCCGCGGCCTCGAACAAATCTACGATCTGCTCGCTGTTCGCGTGGTTACGGATACCGAGCGCAGTTGCTATGCCGCTCTCGGCGTCATGCATCACATCTGGCGCCCCGTTCCCGGCCGCTTTAAGGATTACATCGCCATGCCGCGGCCGAATCTCTATCAATCCCTTCATACTACCGTGATTCACGGTGGCCAGCCGTTCGAAGTCCAGATTCGCACACAGGAAATGCACCGCATTGCCGAAGAAGGCGTCGCCGCGCACTGGAAGTATAAGGATGGCAAACCTGTCAGCGGCGATGACGATCAGCGCATCATCTGGATGCGCCAGCTCATTGAGTGGTCCCAGGAACTGCAGGAGCCGGGCGAATTTCTGAGCACGCTGAAAGTTGATCTTGCCACTGCGGAAGTTTATGCATTCACTCCAAAGGGCCGCGTCATCGAACTTTCCAGAGGCGCCACTCCCGTCGATTTTGCTTATGCCGTTCATACGGAAGTCGGCCACCAGTGCGTCGGCGCAAAAGTGAATGGCCAGATGGTTACGCTTCGTCACGAAATCGTTAACGGCGACGTCGTTGAAATTCTCACGCAGAAGGGCCATACGCCCAGCCGCGATTGGCTCAGCTTCGCAAAGTCTTCCCACGCGCGTAGCAAAATCCGGCACTGGATCAATCTTCACGAGAGAGAAGAAGCCACCGAAATGGGTAAGCGCTTGATGGAAAAGGAATCGCGCGCATTCGGCAAAGCTCTAAGGAAAATTCCCGAGGCAGACCTGGAAAAAGTGGCGTCCGATTACGGCCTCTCCAAAGTGGAAGATCTCTACTCAGCCGTTGGTTTCGGAAAATATTCTGCGCGCCAGATTATTTCGAAAGTGCTCGGCGAAGGTGCAAAGCCGACTGAAACGGAAGCCGATGATTCGAAACCGACCATCGTTAAGACTGTTAAGCGCATGCTCGGCATGGGCGAAGCGCCGCTCATCGTCAAGGGCCACGACGACCTGCTCGTCTTCCGCGCAAAGTGCTGCAATCCGATTCCCGGTGATGACATCACCGGTTACATTACACGCGGCCGCGGCGTCGCCGTGCACAACAAAATGTGCCCCAATGTGCAGAATCTTCTTTACGAAACCGAGCGCCGTATTGCAGTCGAGTGGGGAGGGGTATCCGCTGCCACCTTTCCGATTCAGCTCGTCATTCGGGCCAAGGATCGAGCTGGCCTTCTTGCGGAAATCACTGCCATCATCAGCGGCGCTGGCTCGAACATCCGCAATCTCGAAAGCCGGCCTGACCGCTCCAATGCTCGCATTGACGCGAGTCTGGAAATTATGGACCGCCGCCAGTTCGAAACGATTCTTACTAATATCCGCAAAATCTCCGGCGTTCTCGGTGTCGAACGCGTCTACCAGGCTTCCGGGCCCAGCGACTGACGTTTCCTGCCCCTTCGTACGGGTATCGCCCACGGCACACTCCGCCTCCCGCCTCTCATACCCGCATACACTAATCTCATGCGCAGACTCCAGGTCTATATCGTGCTTGTTTTGTTCTCTTTTCTTGCGGGCTGCGAAAGCCATCCGCTCACCGACTATCGTCCAGCGGTTCAGGCCGGAATTTTTTCCGGCACCATTGAAGACCTGAAAAAACTCAATGCCAGCGACACAGAAATCGCGGAAGTCATTCAACTCAAAAAGGCTGGCATAAGTGAAGACACTATTCTTGCGCTAGTACGCATTGCGCACGAACATCAGCATCCTTTTACCGCCACGGGCTCAGTTAAAAGCCTTGCCGGTGCGAATTTCACGGAGCCGCGAATTCTCCAAATCGCGCAAACCGATCAGATTGACGCAATCGGTGGTGATGCCGTCATGCTTCGAGTCATCGGCCTCTCCGATCCCACGGTCCAATTGCTTCTCGACCGCAGGCTCAAAGGCATTCCCACTATGTCCGTGGGCACGATTGCCGATCTCAAAAACACCGGCCTTACGGAAAAAGACATTCTTTATCGAATCCAGCAAGGCATGACCGACGCGCAGGGCGAAGCCGAAGCCAACGCTCGCCACAAAGCCTTGGTGCACTCCAATACCGGCTTCAAACGCATCGTTGGCAGCAAGCGCCGTTAGCGAATCAGCCGCCTCAGGCAGCCTACGCTTTGATTCACGCAATTCCTCCCGCTACAATCGTTTTGCCTTGCAACGTCTTGTCCCCAAACGTCTTTCGCTGTTTCCAATCCTCTCTTTTTGTATTCTACTTTTTGCGGGTTGTAGCGTTCCGCTCGGCCCGGGCTATCTCATCCAGAAGCAGGCATTGGAATTGCGCTTTGTCCCTTCGCCAGAGCCGCATCTCGTCGTCCGATGCACATACGAGCTCATCAACTCCGGGAGTCAACCGCTCCAGAGTATCCGCATCGTCGCTCCAGCCGCGGAATCCTTTCATCGCTCCGCGACGACCGCAGAATGGAACGGTCAACAGATAGCCGTTCAAACTATCACCGCCGCCTCGGCCGCGGATCGCGGCGACATCATCGAGTTGAAATGGAATGATCTTTGGACTTCCAAACAGAAACGTTCACTGGTTCTTGACTATGAACTCTCAACGGGATCTCATCTCGCCAGTTTTCTCGCCGTGAGTCCGGACACCTTCTTTGCGGACCCCGGCAGTTGGAATCCAGAGTTGCTCCCTCCAAAGGGCCCTTTTAGTGTTGGTGGTACTCCACCAAAAAAATGGACTCTTTCTGTTCGAGTTCCCAATGGCTTTCTCGTTCACGCCAGCGGTGTCCTCGGAAAAAAACCTTCCCGTTCCAGCGATGAAATCGTCTATTCGTACGTGCAACGGCCTGGTGGTTTTGCTCCTTTCGCTGCGGGTGGCAAGTACGTGGAAAAAGAAATTCGTTCAGATGGTGAACGAATTCTTTTTTGGACGTTGCAGCCTCTTGATCCCTCAGCTGCGCAAAACGCCGCGGCAGCGATCTCTTCGCGCGTGCATTACTACGAAACGGAATACGGCAAGGGCGGCAGGGATGATCGTACGATTCGCCTTCTCGAATGTATGATTCCAACCCAGGCTTTCGGCTGCGGGGCGCTGCCGGAAACCGTTTTCGTCCATCAGGCCTGGATCGCACGCGGCCTGAAAGACAAGAAGTTTTACGACGACGCCAATTTCGAACTTGCTTACACCTGGTTTGGGGGCGTCTCTCGTGTCCGTTTCGACGAGTATCCGCTCCCTATGGACGGTGTTGCGCCTTACGCAGGTTGGGAAGCCCAAGCCATGGAAGAAGCCGGAGACGCGCGTGCCACGCGCATCCACTGGCTGCTGTCAGATTTCGATAAGCATGCGGCGAACTGCAAAGAAAAAATCATTCTTCCGCTTCCGGCAGGATCGCACGATTGTTCCTATTCGGCTGCATGGAGCAAGAGCGGCCTTTTTCTTTTTGCCCTTGAAGATAGAATCGGCCGCGCCCGCTTCCACGAAGCGCTCAAGTACATGATTCAGGCCCGCCGCGGCCGTGATTTCAGCCTGGAAGACCTTATCGCTTCACTGGAATCGGAATCACGTCAGCCGCAGGGCCAATTTGTTCGCGAATGGCTTAAGAATCCGGGCATTCCCGATACTTTCCGCGCGCGTTATTCTACGGCCGTCGCGCCGGCCGAAAATTCCTCCAAGGAGTCACAGCAATGAAAGATATCGTTTTGACGGATCGTGGTCCAAAGCCTATCGGTCCCTATTCGCAGGCAATCAAAGCCGGTGGTTTTCTTTTCGCTTCGGGACAAGTCGCAATCGATCCGGCGACGAATGAATTTGTGAGCGGTGATATTGTCAAACAAACAGAACGCGCTCTCGAAAATGTGAAAGGAATTCTGGAATCAGCCGGTTGCCATCTTCATCGCGTCGTCAAGACTACTGTCTTTCTCAAAAACATGAGCGACTTTGCCGCAATGAACGAAGTCTACGCAAAATATTTCACGGCAGCTCCACCTGCGCGTTCCACCGTCGAAGTAGCACGGCTGCCGAAAGATGCACTCGTGGAAATAGAAGTGATTGCTACGCTCTAGAAGGAATATCGTCTAAAAGAAGTTTGAAAGAAAAATTACGGCCTGCTGGGACTCTGCACAACTTCGTACAGTGCAACACCAGTTGCAATGCCCGTGACGACAATTGCGATCAGCAAGAACCGGCTGCGCCCTGCTCGACGCGGTGGTCCGCTTGAACCTCTCGAACCCGCACCGGCGGGACCCTGTGGTGCCGAAGCTGTAGTCGGATAAGAATCGGGATCGAGAACCACCCGGTATGCCGTCGCTTCCGGCACGTACTGCGTTTCACCGTCAACTGTAATCGCAAGTGAACCGCGCGTGCTGCGCACAATCAACTCTTTCGAATTCACATACGTTACTTGCGCCACCGTCGGCACGTCCGTTTCCGGACGAATGTCCGCCGTCGCAGCGTGAAGCACAAATGCTTTCGAATTTGCCGTGGAAAAAACCGCGGTCCCTTGCTGCAGCGTCGCGCTTGGTGTTCCATTTGCATCAGCAAATGTCGCAATGCTCGCGCCTGAAAGCATCAGTCGCGCTGCGCCGGCACGAACTTGCAGAGTTCCCGTTTGTTGTGTGCTTAGCTTGTCCCCGCCGAATACTGTCGCGCCGACAGTTGCCGGCGCTGCTCCCACGTGAGCCCCTACTGCTGAAGTAATCATGCCAACAGGCGGCGCCGAAGCGCCCATCGCGGTGGAAGCTACAAAAAGAAAAGAAAGAACCACAGAGAACACTGCACGCAGACGCGCCATCGGGCCTCCCTCTGGGCCGAAAAAAGCATACTCACTGGTTTTCATAACGTCAATCAGTAAACGCACTTACGAAGATCTTTTTCTCGCGCCAACTGTTTCCATATGGGGCAGTACTGGAACTACGTCCGCCTTCCGGCTTGAGGCTTTATTGCTCTCACTGGCCGCGTGATGCCTCTCGCTGTTACAATGCGGCAACACATCGTCTCCATGGCTGACTGGAAACAAATCACAGCTCGCATACGCCGTGCCAAGGGAAGCAAGGATCCCGCCGGTCAACTCTGCAATCTCTTCCAAAAAACGAGAGACGCCATGGTTGCCTTCGAACTCGCACGCCATCTCGAAACCGCCAGCCAGCCGGAAGAAGCCGCGAAATGGTACGCGCTCTCCTGGCAGCGCTTTCGCCGCGGGGATTGGAAAACAAAAGCGCAAGATGCTGTGACGCGCCTCGGCGGCACGCTCCCTGCTGAAGGCGAAGTGCTTCCGCTCCCGGAAATTCTTCGCGTGGAAACGCAAGCGGCTGAACCATCCGCAAGCGAATCCGGTTCGGTCGATACAACTGCCGAAACTTCAGATACGCAGACGGAAACCGTGCGTTCGGAAAATTCCGAACCAGCAAACACAGAGGAACCTGCGAACGCCGATTCTCTAAAACGTGTTCGGCGCCGTGGTCGTCGTGGAGGACGTAATCGCCGCAAAGGCACTCCGGCATCCACTGAAACTTCCAATGCGCGCCCATCTTCAACCGTGCCGGCAAAGGCTCACGCGCCCGAAACCGAGATCGCGCCGCCACGCTCTGTGGATAGCCGCTCTATTCCTCGCGTTCCCGTCGAATCTGCTCTCGAATCCTCCGGCACCGGCGTAAAGGGCCGTTTCGGCGATCCCGGTCTTTCTTCGCGCCTATCTCTTTTGGAAATGCAATTCCGCCGATTGCTCACTTGTCCGTCTGCAAAACTAGACCAGGCTGATCGCGCTCCTGCTGGCCCCGGTGTCTTCGTTCTCACAGACGATGACATGACCACTTACTACTACGTCGAAGCCTGTGACACACTTCGCATCGCTATTCCAAATATGGCGCGCGGCGGCGGCAATCGCCGCACTGGCATCAACATTAAGCCGCTCCTTGCCGACCATCTCGGCATCCCCGAAGCGCGCGTCAGTAAGTACTTAAGCGAACACTGCGTCGTCCGCTGGCTTCAGCTTGATGAAGGCGCCGAGCATTTCGCTCATTTCGTCATTGCCATTTTGCGTCCCATCCTCAATTCTCAATCCTGAGCTTTGGCTACCTATCCTGTTCAAGGGTGTGCAAAAATTTCGCGATAAATCCCCACAAATGGGAATTGGACCCTCTGAGTCCAATAAATAACCCCGCCTTCCCACTCGTTCAAATGCCCAAATAACCCCTCATTCCCCCATTCAACCCCCTATTTTCACCATTCGCCGCAAGCCCCTAGCCAGCCCCCTAACTAACTGGCAAACTATAGGTGCCGAAAGACTTAGGCACGTACTACTGGGCGTGGTACGTTGGAATTGGCCTCGGGGGATTCAGTTTGGGGGCCTTTCCGGCTTATTCCCAATTTGGGTAAGTGGGCCATTTAACTAGGTAAATTTGTATCGTCACTTTGAAAGTGAGGGCTAGAGGTTTATGCCGAACACGATTGGTACACAGGTCGCGCGTAGTCTCGATTACATCGTTTGCAAAACCGCCGCGATCACCTTTAACACCATTCAATATTTCAACAAGCGCAATCCGAATCCATCCGTCACTCCTCAGTGGTCGGATAAGCCGCTGCTGAAGTCCTGGGAAAAGACCAAGCCCACGCTTGGCTTCCCGCGGCAAACCGATTCGCTTTGCCCGGGCTGCGTCAAGGAAGCCCGCAACGAAATCATCGCCGGCAAAAAAGACTGGCGCGACTTGATGCACGAAAAAATCGGCGAAATCAAAGCGCAGATTATCGAGCGCGATGGCCAGGTCTGGATGGTCAAAGATTGCCCGATTCACGGCCACTACGAAGATCTCATGGCCATTGACGCCAACTTCCTCAAGTGGATCGAATCGCAATTCCCCGGCCGCGATATTCCCGCGCACAATGACGAAGACCTTCATAAGCACGGCTCCTCGACCGTTCGCTATGGCCGCGGCTCCGTTCTCACCGTCGATCTCACCAACCGCTGCAACATGATGTGCGATCCCTGCTTCATGGACGCCAATCAGGTTGGCTACGTTCACGAACTCGGCTGGGAAGAAGTGAAAGAAATTCTCGATAACGCGCTCAAGATCAAGCCGCGCCGCCAGATGTCCGTGCAGTTCTCCGGCGGCGAGCCAACCATGAGCCCGCTCTTCCTCGATGCGGTCGCTTACGCCCGCAAAATCGGTTACAACTCCGTCCAAGCCGCCACAAACGGCATCGAATTCGCCAAGAGCAAGGAATTTTCCCGCAAAGCATTCGAAGCGGGTATGCGCTACGCCTACCTGCAATTCGACGGTATCGGTAACGATGCCAATAGCCACCGCCAGATCGGCAACCTCTTTGACGTCAAACTCCGCGCCATCGAAAACATGCACGAAGCCGGCATTGAAATCGTGCTCGTCGTCACCATCGTCAACAACGTGAACAACGATCAGGTTGGTACCGTCGTGAAGTTCGCAATGGAAAATCCGAAGAAAATCGCCTTCGTCAGCTTCCAGCCGGTTTCTTTCACCGGCCGCGACGAAGACATTACTCCGGAACGCCGCCTGCGCCAGCGCTATACGCTTTCGCACCTCGCGCAAGACGTCAGCAATCAGGTCGGCAAAGTCGAGCCGACACGCGATTGGTTTCCCATCTCTTTCATCTCCACGTTCGCGGGCTTCGCGGACATGGTGAAGGGCAACGAATCCCAGTGGGGTTCGCTCTCCTGCGGTTGCCACCCGAACTGCGGCGTTGGCACTGCCATCATGATCAACAAGGAAACCAAGGAGTGGGCTCCCGTTCCGCGCTTCCTCGATGCGCAGCAATTGACGAAAGACGTCACTGCCATCACCGATGCGGCGCGCGGCAAGACCTTCTCCAACTTCATGATGGGCATGGCCCTCTTGAAGAACTACCACCCGTTCCAGGGACCGGTCGGCCTGAAACTTTGGGATCTTTTCAAGAAGTTCGATAAAACCTGGGCGCTCACCAAGAAATCCACCACGAAGTATGGCCGCACGTCTCCGGACCGCACCGTCGAAGACGCCATGAAGCGCCGCCAGACCGACCCGTGGAACTTCCTCTTCATCGCGGGCATGTGGTTCCAGGATCTTTTCAACTACGATTTCCGCCGCACCGAAATGTGCATCATCCCGTACGCCACCCAGCAGGGCGAAATTTCCTTCTGCGCTTACAACACGGGCGTAGGATGGCGTCAGATTATCGAAAACATGCACAAGAACGCGACCGTCGCCGAGTGGTACAAGACCCACGGCAAGCACGAAATCTATGCCAAGGGCAAGAGTGTTGATCTTCAGAGCTTCGAACACTCGCTGCGAATTGACAAGGACGATGCAGCTCGCGTCCGCCACCTCGAGCACGACATTCCTCAGACCGCGGCCGAAGAAGACCGCATCCGCCGCAAGAAGGCGTGGGAAGAAGCTGCGAAAGTCCGCGCCATCTACGAAGAACTCGTTCTCAAGAAGCCGCAGCCGACCGTCGTCCAGATCGGCAGCGTTTCGGACATTGCCAAAGCCGTTCCGGCGAATTTCACAAACGCCAACAAGCCAGTCAACATTGCTCCGGCCACCGAACAAACCGCCGAACCCGTAGCCGGCGACTAAGTTCTGCTCCAATTCCGTAAATTTTCTTCGTAGCGCCGGCTTTCAGCCGGCGCTTTTTTTTGGTCTCTAGTGTTGTGCGAACCAAGCTCGGGAATTTGAGTGCGTGCGTTTTCTCAACTGATTGCATCGGATCAAAGCAAAACGGGAATCCGGATTACGACATCCGGATTCCCGTGCGTTCACTGCTGCGACACTGTGTAGTTATTACTGTTTGATGGAGGAAATGTTAGCTGCCACGATGACCTGGTCACGCGGTTGAAGCTCCGCGGACAAAGCGATTTCCTTTTCTCGTTGAGTTTTCCGAAGTTCTCTTCCGCTGCTGTACCCGGCATTCCACACCTGTGAAAGAAAATAATGGTCGTTATACCGGTTGAAGACCAGCTTCGATTGCTTTTGCAGTTTCCCCGACTGCGTCGGGCCAGTCACAACCATGATTGACTCTCTTGGCTCCGTGCAGCGAATCAACAACACGGCGCTGCTTCCGTCCATCTTTTGAACGCGATACTCGCCGGCCGGAAGCGTTCTCTCGCCAGCCGTAAATGCAAATGGAATGTTGACCGCCAGCGGCTCCTGCGCCCGCACAACTTGGGTTGCAGCAAAACTGCAAAGCACCAACAGCCCCGTCATTGCTAAAATTCGCTTTTTCATGGAATTTCTCCTCTTTCTCTTATTGGCGCCGTCGAGGCCGGTCAAAACTTGATTTGGCTCGGAGAGGCGACTTGGCACCATGAACATGTTGCGCACTTTCGCGCATTCCTTTCGCGCACACAATGCACTGCGGGTGAACTGCATGGCTCTTCTTCATGAACCGCTAGAAATACAAAAACAAGATGCTTACCCCAAAAACAGCTCCCACATTCGTGCCTTTCCGATGCAGTGGTATAGTCGTCGCAGGCAGAGGAAACTATGGTGTCTCCGGGCCGTGCATCCGGCGTAATCCGTTTTGATATCTTCGAGCTTGATCTGCGCGCCGCAGAGCTTTACAAGGCCGGCCGTAAAATCAAACTCCAAATCCAGCCTTTTCGCGCCCTAACGCTGCTTCTTGAGCGCCCCGGAGAAGTCATCACTCGAGAAGAGTTTGAGAAGCGGCTTTGGACGGAAGACACATTCGTGGATTTCGACCACAGCCTCAATACCGCCATCAGAAAGCTGCGACAGGCGCTCGGCGACGACAAGAAAAAGCCGCGGTTCGTGGAAACACTTCCCAAACGCGGCTATAGGTTTATCGGGAATCTGGATCGCGCAGCATTGCCTGTGGCGCCGGAAATTCCTGTTGCATCGGAGACTCCCACGGCCTCTTGCGTTGGCAGGCTCGCCACAATTTCAGGGGATGGGAAACTTTCCTTCGCGTTGCTCTCCATCGACGAAGATGCAGCCGCAGAAAGAGAAAAACTTGACGCAGCGAATGACGACGTGGGTCTATCTCTCCTGATCGCCTCTCAAAGACTCCTAATGGTGCCCGCTGGGACGCAAGTGCGAATTCTGGAACTTCGTCAGCCAGAGTCGCGCTGCCAGGTGCGAATCCTCGAAGGAGAGCATTACGGTAAAACAGCCCTGATTGCCCTCCAGCATCTCGCTGAATTGTCCAAGCCTGGCTAGCCCAAAGCTTCTTGGCGCGTTCTTTCAAGTGCTTCGCGCGCTGCCAATTTTTCGCTAAACTATATCCGGGGAGCGAATCCGTGCCCATCTACGAATACATCTGCGACGATTGCAAAACCCAATTCGAAAAGCTCGTCCTGAACAAGCAGCAGGAAATCTCCTGCCCCAAATGCTCCGGCAAAAAAGCCACGCTCCAGCTTTCCGTTTTTAGCTCCTCCATCGCCGGTGGCTCTCCAAAGTCCTTCACGCCCTCCTCGGGAGGCGGCGGAAGCTGCTGCGGCGGTGGTTGCGGCTGCCACTAGACCTTCCTCCTCCGAACGAATCTCGATGTAAACTTACCGAATGCACCACATCGCCTTGGCGGCACTGGCGATCTCCGCGCTCCTCTCCTGCTGTGCCATTGGATTCTTATTGGCCTCTGCCAGCGCTTCAAAATTGCTGCTCGCCGCTTCTCTATTCTTCGCGCTCGCCGGCGCAATATCTGCCGGAGTCGGCATAGGCGAATCCATTTTGGTCTTTTGGGCTTTCTTCTTTGCTGCAGCGGCTCTCGGCTGCGGGCTTAGCGCGGCCCTGCGTCTCTTCGCGCGTTCAACGCGCTGGATCCATCGTTTTGTGATCTATGATGGTTACGCTGCCACGTTTGCTTTGATGGGCGCCGCAGCGCTCTTTCTGAGCTCTCGAAATCTTTCCGGCCGGCTCGCGGCAGTCATTCTGGCTCTCACCTATATCGTCGGTTCGTTGGGAATCTTTCTAGCCAAAACCCTCATCGTCCGCGTTGCCGCGCGCACCATGCCTGAATATCAGGCCTCTCTGAGTTCCGCTCCCGGCAACCAGGGCCAATCCTATTGGTGAACGGGCCCTCCCGGATTGCGGAGGGAAGCTGCTGCCGTGGTTGCGGCTGCTACTGGCCACGGCCCTTTCCGCGCTATATACTCCCGTGAATCTGGCCGCGGGAGGAAACTTACATGTCGTCCATACCGCAACCTATTTCTGTTTCCGAACAAAATAAACAGCTCGTGCGCCATTGGTTTGAACAGGTTTGGAATCAAAGCCGACGCGAAGTGATAGCGGAACTCTTGGCGCCAGAGTGCGTACTACACGAAGGCTCCGTCCAAATCAACGGGCCACTGGAATTTGGGAGTTACCACGACAGCCTTCGGGAGCAGTTCTCCAACATTCGCGTCACGCCTGGCATATCCGTCTGTGAAGGAGACCTTGTTTCTCTGCGCTGGACCGTCAACTGCCGTGACAAAGCGACCGGCAAGAACGTGACGGCCACTGGAATTTCCATCGTTCGCATCAAGGACGGCCGTTTCGTCGAGGCTTGGCAGAATTGGGATCAAGCCGGAGTCGCGGCGCAGCTTTCCGCCTGAACCATCCGTAGTACATCTCGAACATTGCTCCGCATCAAACGGACGGGAGAACTCTCGCAATGATTCATATTCCTTCCTCCTTTCCGCTTTTTCTCGCGGGTGCCATGATTCTTCTTGTCATTCCTGGACCTGCAGTCTTTTACATTCTCAGCCGCACCATCGGCCAGGGCCGCAAAGCGGGAGTCGTTTCCGCTTCAGGCATCGCCGTTGGCACTCTTGTTCATGCCACTGCCGCCGCCCTCGGCCTCTCCGCAATCCTCGTCTCTTCCGCGCGCGCCTTTCACATTGTTCAATTCGCAGGCGCTCTTTACTTGATTTTCCTTGGACTGCGCACGCTTCTCAGCCGAGAAGACTCTCGGCTCACATCTTCTACAACTCCTCACAGCCTTTCGCGGGTCTTCGGACAAGGCGTCCTCGTCAATCTCCTCAATCCCAAGACCGCCCTTTTCTTTCTCGCATTCCTCCCGCAATTCGTCGACACTTCGCGAGGACATGTTCCCGCGCAAATCTTTTTCCTCGGCGGTTCCTTTGCACTTCTCGGACTGTGCAGCGATAGTTCGTGGGCCATGCTTGCCGGTACGCTTGCCAATCGCCTTCGTTCCAACTTGCGCTGGCTCCGCATTCAGAAAAACATCTCAGGTGGCTCGCTCATCGCACTCGGCATTGCCACCGCTGTCTCCGGCGCAAGAGCAAAATAGCGCCGTCAAATCGCCATTGACATTAAATAGCTGAAGAGTAAAATATCTCTTAGGGAATCTTCTGTTTTCTTAAAGGGCGGCGTTCATACGCCGCCTTTTTTGTTTTGTGGGAGCGGCGCAGCGAAGCTTGGAAGTTCTTTAAAATGATATTCTTGCAGAACCCTCTGCTTCTAAGCGCTTTGTTTTGATATTCATACAAAACGCCCGGGGGTGGGGGTGGGCGAGCAGAGCCCAGACCCGCAAGCCCTGCCATTTCTGTAATTTGCGAAAGCTATCGGGAGTAGTTCGAGATATATTTCGGCACCGGTGTGCCTTCTTTCAGTCGTGAGTCTGGTACCGGGGCATTCGGTGTCATCGTAAGCGGCAAAACTCCGGCCCAGACCGGTAGCGAGTAATCCTCTTCGTCGTCCACCGGCCCGCCAACTCGCACCTTGGCAGAGACTTCCTCCAGCGGCAGTGCCAACACTGTCGTTCCTTTCATCTCTTGCTCCGTCGGCCAGCGGATTTCGTCCCAGCGCCCCTTCATAATGTGCTCAGTAAAAAGTCGCAGCGCTTCCATTTTTTCCGTGGGATCGTCCACAAGCTTCGCCGTTCCTAGAATTACCACCGACCGGTAATTCACCGAATGATGAAACGCCGAACGCGCCAGAACGAGTCCATCCACTAGCGTTACGGTCACGCAAACGGGAATCCCTTCACTCAGTGTGCGCAACATTCTGCTCGCAGCAGAGCCATGCAAATAAAGCGTGTCGCCAACGCGCCCAAAATTTGTCGGGATGACGAACGGTTGCCCGTCCGTCACAAATCCAACATGACACACAAACGCCTCATCAAGGATCTTGTAAACAGTTTCGTTGTCATACTTCCCGCGCTTCGGCAGCCGCTTAACCTGCGTTCTCTCGGTAGGTGTAAAGTCGCTCATGCCACGAGCCTATGCCCTAGAAGGGAAGCCCTCAAGAGCCAATCTGGATGCCTCTTCGCCCTACTTTGCCGCGTCGGGCTTTGCCGCGCCGCGCACCACGCGGAAGCCAACGTATTCCGGCGCTGGCGTACAATTCGATCTCGGATCCGCCGGGCAGTCGGCGCTGCCGCCGATTACTTTGCCCTTGCCGTCGCGCGACAGCACCCATTCGGCGACGTTGCCGCCCAGGTCATAGATCGGTTCTTCGTCGTCTTTGCCCTGCCCACGGAAGGTGCCGACTTCTTTCAGAAGACGCGCGGCATTCTTTAGTTCTTTTGCTTTTTCGCGCAACCGCGCTGCATCTTCCGGGTTCGGTGCATAACCGGCCCAATAGTCGAGTGTGTTCTCGCCATCACGGCTTTCGTACAAAGCCTTGACTTCATCCTCATACGGGAGACGCCACGTCATGTTCGTGATTTTGGAGAGCCAGTCGACGTAAGCCTTGGCCTCTTCGAGGCTGACATTTGCTTGGGGAAAGTCTTGCATGAATCTGACAAGTTCCTGAAATTCGAGGCATTGATCATTCTTGTTTTTGCTGGATGAGGCGAAGCAAGTAAGAGTTCGATATTGGGCGAATTGAGCTTCCGTAACTTCAAACCGACCGATTTCCATGTCGTTCCGCTTCACAACTTCGGGAATCAAAACCGTTTTTGGCTTCGCGCCAAACTCCGCGCCGTAGCGCGCGCCACTGACAGCTACATTTTTCGCGCGGAACGCCGTTTCGAGCGGCGAGCCTTCTTTCAGCGCTTCGTTAAACGGCTTTTCTGTTTTGAAAAAATACTTGTCGAACCAGCTGACCTCTTCTGTCACCTTGCGTACTTGATGCGTCAACTTACGCGGGCCGTGCGGTTCGCCCGGGAAAATCACAAATTTCACCGGCACTTTTCCGTGCCACTGTAACGTGCGGAAATACGTCCAGCTCTGCGCGAAGGGAACGTTGCGATCTTCACTTCCATGAAAAATCAAAACGGGCGCTTTGATGCGGTCCATTTTGAAGACGGGAGATTTCTTGATGTACAGCTCCGGATCTTGGAAAGGCGATTTTCCAAAATAGTACGCATCGAACGATTCGCCGAAATCCACGTTCGCCCAGTCGCTGAACCACTCGATGTCCCCTGCGCCGACGCTCGCTACTTTGTAGCGGTCCGGATACGTGATCAGCAAACTCGTCGAAAGAATCGAGCCATTCGACCATCCCATGGTCGCAACTCGGTCGGGGTCGACCATTCCTTTCGCGATCAGGTAGTCCACGCCAGCATTGATGTCCGGAGTTTCGAGATCATAGTAATGCCCGCAGCAGATCGATTCCGCCCACTTCAATCCGTAGTCGTTGCTGCCATGATAGTTCGGCCGCAGGACAAACGCGCCGCGCTGCGTGAAAAGCTGAATCGGATAGGCCCAGCTTTCTCCCCACAAATCTTTGTCTGCGCCCATCGGGCCGCCGTGGATCGCAGTAATAAGCGGATATTTTTTCCCCGCTTCGTAGTTCTGCGGGTAATAGAGAATTCCTTCGACTTCTTCATTGTTTGAACCGATCCAATGAATCACTTCGCTCTTCGCGTAACTCCGGCCGTTCACGAGGCCCTGATTTAGCTTTGTGATTTGCACTGGCGAACTAATTTTGTCGCCGTCAATTTGCGCGCGATAGAGTTGCGATAGTTTGCTCGCGGTCGAATGAGAATAGACGATTGTCTTTCCGTCTTCGGACACTTCGAAACTTTCCAGATTCCTCGCGTGTTCGCCATCCATGTTGTGGCGCTTCCAGATCCACGAATCGCCGGATTTCTCGCGCGAATAGCGGGCCATCTGGTAACGAGCGCCGCCCGCCAATCCCAGAATGAATCCGTCGTTCGTTGCGGCAAGATCCGATCCAATTCCATTTTCCCAATCGAGCGGAACCTGCACACTCTTGCCGGAATTTACATCGTAAAAATAAAGCAGTTCGATGCTCGCGGTGAGGAATCGTGCATCATTGGAGAATGGCGCAGCCGCGTAGAAGCCGGAATTGTCCGAAGCCCACTCAAATCCACGAGGCCGGACACGGCCTTCGGTGAAAATAATCTTCTCCGTCCCATCCGAAAGATTGTGAAGCACAGCAACTGGCGGGAATTTCTGATCGAATGCATAGCGCAAACTCTTGCCATGACTCGCCGCGGCGTACTTGCCGTCTCGCGACACGGACCAGCCTTGAATCCAGTCGCTGTTGTTCGTAAGCCGTGTGACTTTCTTGTCCTTGACGCTCAGCTTATACAGCCGAACCGGCGGTTCGTGCCCTTCGTCGTCCACAACTTCCGAGTCGTCCTTCTTTTTCTTCGCTTCCTGCTCGAAAAGGCTTGCATCTTCTTGCGCGCTGAAAATCAGCGTGTCGTTGTCGAGCCAATCGATTCTCCGTGGAGCGCGTGCAAATTCCGTGAGCGGCCACGGCTCGCCGCCATGCGGATTCATCAGCCAGATCTGCGTTCCCGCGGCTTCGCCTTTGCTGTTCAGGCGTTTACGATCGCTCAAAAACGCGATGCGCTCACCATTCGGCGACCAAACGGGTGAATTGTAGTGGTCGCTGCCGCGCGTCAATTCGATCTCCGTGGAGTCGGTAAGGCTGGACAAAATCAAATTAGAAACGCGGCCGTCTTTTTCCTTGTCCACGGTGGATTTGACCCAGACAGCCCATTTCGCGTCACGCGAGATGTGCACGTTGCCGGCGACCTCCGTGTAGATAAAGTCTTCCGGTTTCCATGGCTCGATTTTCTTTGCGCCGTCTTTTTTTTCGTCTGCGCTGACCGCAAGATATGGCGCAATAAAAAGCGCAATCGCAACTCCCGCCAGCATGCCCGACGCAAGCCACTTGTTTCGCATTTCACTTCACCTTTTCAGAGATTCGAATAAAAGCCGAAATCGTCGCCAACAAACCGCACAGCATAGTCGAATTGACCGCTATTTGGAAAGGTGTACGCTGAATAGCTTCGTATACGGGGTGCATGATGGCGGCCAAGCAATCAATCTTCAGCAAAGACACATTTCAATTTTTTCGAGATTTGAAAAGGAACAACAACAAAAACTGGATGGACGCGCATCGCGATCGCTATCAGGAATCGGTCGTGCAGCCGCTGAAGAAACTGATGGAGGAGATGGCTCCGGCCATTTTGAAACTGGATCAGCGCTTTGAAACGACCGGCCGCCGTGGCGCGAATCTGTCGCGCATTAACAACGACATCCGTTTTTCCAAAGACAAGACGCTGTACAAAACGAACATGTATTTAAAGTTCTCCGTACCGATTTCCCCGGAGATGGAAAGCGGACAACTCTACACGGGGGCTTCGACAGATACGGTTACGGCAGGGTTTCGGATCTATGGCGGATCGAAGAGAAAAGAATCGCCGCTGGCGCTGGTTGGCGATGCGCGGATTGTGAAAAATCCGCGATGGCTTGCGCAGCAGAAAAAAAGATTGGGCAGAAAATACGAAAGCTATTGGTATTCCACGACAAAAGGCGAATGGACGCAGCGCAAGGGCTGGCCTACGGCTGAGGAATGGCCAAAAGTCCAAGCATGGATCGTGCGTCGAAAGTTTTCGCCCGCGACGGCGATGCGCAGTGGATTCCAAAAGGAACTCGCGAAAATCTATCGCGAAGTTTTCCCGATCCTGCGATTCACGACTCTTCCAAGTTAGAAAACTTTATACAGAACCGCACCATTTCCTTGTAACGCGCCTAAGTTGAGCGTCCGGAATGAATTCCGGCGTGCGGAGGGCTGTACTTATTAACTTGCCCAGAGGCGGACGGCGAGGAGATGCCATGAGGCGAGGAAGATGGTGAGGATGCAGCAGGCGAGGGAAACGAGCAGTGAGTGGATGCGGATAGCTGGGTGAATTTCGTCGCGGGGGACGGTGACGGCGAGGTAGAGACCGATGAGGGAGAGAGCTGCGAACGTGATGGTGCCGAGGAAAAAGAAGACGGACCAGAAGCCGAAGGCGCCGAGCGTGTCGAGAGATTTTGACCCGCTGAAAAAAGAGACGAGCAGCGTGAGCGCGGCGAAGAAGGGAATAGCGCGGACGTTGAGATGTTTTATGTCTTTGAGACGGCGCAGGAGCCAGAGAAGAATCCAAACGATGGCGTAGAGCAGCGAAGTTGCGAGCAGAAACGCGCTGAGAACGAGCAAACAGAGGCGGAGATAGGGCCACACAGGATTGACCCGCTCGGAATACGACGTGCCGTCGTCGCCTTGTGCAACCAGGCACATTTGTCCGGCGGCGTTCGAGAAAAAGGCGATTGTGGCTTCGGGGTCTTTTTCGCCGCGGAAGAGATTTTTTCCAACGGGAAAGATAGGTTGTGGCTGGTCGAACATACCAGCCAATACGAGTTGGCCGTTTTTGACCTGAACGCGTTTGTTGTCGAGCAAGTCTGATAGAAATGCGAAGAATTGATTACGTGGCGCGCGCGAAGCGTACAATCCTTCAAATTGCCTGAACTCGGTTTTACTCGCAGCGGGCAATGGCGGCTGCGTCTTTGGAAAATCCTTGGAAAGGAAATCGATTGCGAGTGAGTTGAGGTCGTCGAGGGCTTTGCCGGAGAAATCCGCGTTGAGAAGGACGACGTAGCCCCAATTTTGCTCGGGCATGTAGCGATAGGTAGAGATGAAGCCGTCGATGCCGCCGTCGTGGCCGTGTGTGACGACGCCACCTTTGACTTCAGTGTAATTTGCCAGGCCATAGCCGAGGCGCAGGCCGTTGCGTGAAGAGAGTGGCGTTTGAGGATATTCCATGCGCGCGATGGTCTCAGGTTTGAGAAGCTGCTTTTCATTTGTCGCGCCGCGTCGAAGAAAAAATTGCACGAGTTTGGCGAGTTCAGCCGGCGACGCTTTCATGTCACCGGCGGGGCGGAGATAGATCTCTTTGTACGCGACTGGTTGAACCGGTTTGCCGTCGGGCCGTTGATAGCCCTGCGCGAGGAGCGCGCGATTTTGCGGTGCGAAATCGAAATCGCCGGAAGAGATTTCAAGCGGCGCAAGAATATTTGTTCGGATGTAAGAGGTCCAAGGCTGGCCGCTGGATTTTTCAACCAGGTAACCGGCGATGCCGTAGTCTGGATTGGAGTATGAGAAACGGGTGCCGGGTGGCCAGCGGACGTCCTGAGGTTTCGGAAATTTTTTCAAGACTTCCAACATGGAAATGTTTGGCGGGCCGCTCGTGTTGTAGACCTCGCGAAAGGCCATGTCGTCGAAACCGGCCGTATGCTCGAGAAGATTCGTGATACGAACTGGGTTTGTGGATTCCCACGGATTTTTGAACGGGACTTCAGGCGCGACATCCTGCAAGCGGGACTGAAGATTGATGTGACCGTCTTCTTCGAGCTTGAGGAGGGCGAGTGAAACAAACGTTTTGCTGATGGAGCCGACGCGGAATTCGGTGTCGCAGGTGATGTCGTGATTTTGCGCGATGTCCGCTTTGCCAATGCCGCCACACCATAAAACCTGTCCATTTGAAATGAGGGCGATACCTACTCCTGGAACGTGTTCTTTTTCGATGGTGTTTTTTGCGGCGCTTTGAAATTCAGCGAGTGTTTTCGGATGCGGGAGTGCTTCTTTCTTTTCTGGCTTTTCTGGCTGTTGTTGAGCACAAAGAAAGGCGGGCGCGAAAAAGAGAGACAACAGTAGAAGCCAGCAGGCTTGGCGCATGTTCCCTCTTGAGTCCGTGAATTGACCGGAAAGTTTAACAGAGAAGTTAGCGATACGGATTGACGCTTGGTGCGGGGTCGCATACGATTTCGCCCGGAGTAATCACGCTGACAATTCTGTTTTTGAAAGGCTTTCCAGCCATGTCCATACGGTTTCGTTTTTTCTTACCCGGTTTGATCTTTGCTTTTGGCGCGAGCTTTGTGCTGGCGCAGCAACCGAGTGGGGACAAGCCAGCCGACAAATCTTCGGACAAAGCTGCGGAAAAGCCGAAAGAGGAGAAGAAGCCGCCGGAAGACAAGAGCGTGATGACGAAGCACCTGGTGCGTATTGGCGGGCAGGAAGTGAAGTACACGGCAACAGCGGGAACGATGGTGCTGAAGTTAGAAGACGGGACGCCGAAAGCGAACATATTTTATGTGGCGTATACGAAGGACGATGTGGGTGATGCCGCAAAGCGGCCGATTACGTTTGCGTTTAATGGTGGGCCGGGTGCGGGATCCTTGTGGCTGCATGTGGGCGCGTTAGGACCGCGGCGCGTGGAAATGGGCGATGTAGGAAGTTTGCTGCCGCCGCCGTATAAATTCGTGGACAACGAATCGTCGATTCTGGATGTGACTGATATCGTTTTCATTGATCCGGTTACGACAGGTTACAGCCGGCCGGTGCCGGGAGAAGCGGACAAGCAGTTCCACGGTGTTCAAGAAGATGTTCAGTCGGTGGGAGATTTCATTCGTTTGTGGGCGACGCGAAACCGGAGATGGGGTTCGCCGAAGTTCTTGGCCGGTGAAAGCTATGGAACGACGCGCGCGGCGGGATTGAGTGGATATCTGCAACAGCGGTACGGGATGTATTTGAACGGAATTATTTTGATTTCTTCGATTTTGAATTTCCAGACGGCGGAGTTCGATACCGGAAACGACTTGCCGTACATCTTATATTTGCCGACGTACACGGCGATCGCCTGGTACCACAAGAAACTTTCCGGCGATTTGCAGGGAGATTTGCAGAAGGCGATCGCGGAGTCCAAAGCGTTTGCGGTTGGTGAATATGCGGATGCGTTGATGGCGGGCGACGCGCTACCAACGGCGAAGCGAACGGAGGTTGCACAGAAGCTTTCGCGATTGACGGGTCTTTCGGCGGATTACATTGATCGGGCAGACTTGCGAGTCGAGATTCAGCGATTCGACAAAGAGCTGATGAAGAGCGAGCGCAGAACAGTGGGCAGACTGGATGGAAGATTTACAGGAATCGATGCGGACGCGGCGGGAGCAGAGCCGGATTACGATCCAAGTCTTGCAGCGATTGTGGGACCGTACACAGCGACATTGAATGAATACGTTCGCGGGGAATTGAAGTTCGAGAGCGATTTGCCCTATGAATTTTTGACGGGACGGGTACGGCCGTGGAGTTATGCGCCGTATGAAAATCGCTATGTGAACGTGGCGGAGACGCTGCGGCGTGCGATGACGCAGAATCAGTTTTTGCGCGTATTTGTCGGAAAGGGCTACTACGACTTGGCGACACCATTTTTTGCAGCGGAATATACGTTTGATCACTTGGGATTGGATCCGACGCTCCGGTCGCATATTTCGGGTGGCTATTACGAAGCGGGACACATGATGTATGTGCATCCAGCGTCGCTTGTGAAATTGAAACAAGATTTGGCGCAGTTCATTCAGGCGAGCACACCGAAATGAAGAAAGTCGTTTCGGCGATCGTGTGGGTGATTGTCGCGGCGCTGGGTGCAGGTGCTCTCGGTGCGATTGCTTTGCACAGAAACGAGAAAATCAGCGCAACGTGGTTTGTTGTGGCGGCAGCGTGTTTTTATCTTGTGGCCTACCGAGTTTATTCCGCTTTCTTGGCGGCGAAACTTGTGGCGCTTGATAATACGCGCGCGACTCCCGCCGAGCGGAATGACGACGGGCGCGATTTCGTTCCCACGAACAAATGGGTTTTGTTTGGGCATCATTTCGCGGCGATTGCGGGGCCTGGACCGTTGGTGGGGCCGACTTTGGCGGCACAGTTTGGCTATTTGCCGGGAACACTCTGGCTGATTGCAGGCGCGGCGTTTGCAGGATGCGTGCAGGATTTTGTAATTCTGTTTTGCTCGATACGGCGAAACGGAAAATCGCTGGGCGAAATGGCGCGCGATGAGGTAGGGAAGCGCGGCGGGTTCATCGCGCAGCTTGCAGTTCTGGCGATTCTGATTATTTTGCTGGGCGTGGTGGCGTTGGTGGTGGTGAATGCGCTGAAGACTTCGCCGTGGGCGACGTTCACTTTGGCGATGACAATTCCCATTGCGCTGCTGATGGGGATTTATTTGCGATTCTTGCGACCTGGGCGAGTGCTCGAAGCTTCGGTGATTGGATTGGCGCTGGTGATGTTTGTAGTGGTGGCGGGGCAGTGGGTGGCGGATTCAGCGTCGTGGGCGCGAGTGTTTACGCTGAGCGGAGTGACACTGGCGTTCTGGATTATTGCGTACGGATTTGCAGCGTCGGCGCTGCCGGTGTGGTTGCTGCTCGCACCGCGCGATTATTTGAGTGCGTTTATCAAAGCCGGCGCTATTTTTTCACTGGCGGCGGGGATTTTGATTGTGCGGCCGGAAATTCAGATGCCGGCGCTGACAAAATTTATTGACGGCACGGGGCCGGTGTTTGCGGGGAAGATTTTTCCGTTTTGCTTCATCACGATTGCATGCGGAGCGATCAGCGGGTTTCATTCGCTGATTTCGAGCGGCACGACACCAAAGATGATCCAGCGCGAGGGGCACGCGCGCTTTATTGGATACGGCGCGATGCTGCTGGAGTCGTTTGTGGGCGTGATGGCGATGGTGGCGGCGTGCGCGATGCAGCCGGGCGTTTATTTTGCGATCAATTCGCCGGCGGGAATTGTGGGCGCGGCCCCGGAAGCGGCTGCGGCGACAATTTCGAGCTGGGGATATCACCTTGATGCGCAGACGATGATCAATATGGCGCGAGGTGTGGGTGAACAGAGTTTGTTTAACCGGCCGGGCGGCGCGCCGTCGCTTGCAGTTGGAATGGCGCAGATTTTTTCTAACACTATTGGCGGCGAGCGGTTGATGAGCATCTGGTATCACTTCGCGATTATGTTTGAAGCGCTGTTTATTTTGACGGTGCTGGATGCAGGAACGCGCGTGGGCCGATTCATGGTGCAGGAGATGGGCGGGCGCGTGTGGAAGCCGTTTGCGCGGACGAGCTGGATGCCGAGCGTGGTGATTTCGAGTGCGTTCGTCGTGGGGGCTTGGGGATATTTTTTATACCAGGGCGTGATTGATCCGTTTGGAGGAATCAATTCGCTGTGGCCGCTGTTTGGGATAGCGAATCAATTGCTGGCGGCGGTGGCGCTTGTTGTGGCGACGACGGTTTTGCTGAAGATGGGGCGGTTGAAGTGGATTTGGGTGACGCTCGTACCGATGGTGTGGCTGATTACGATTACGATGACGGCGAGCTGGCAGAAAATTTTCAGCGCGAATGCGCGGATTGGATTTTTGTCCGGTGCGAATGCGCTTGCTGCGCAGATTGCGGCGGGGAAAATTCCTGCGCCGAAAGTGGCGGAAATTCAACGGACGATTTTCAATTTGCGGCTGGACGCTGTTGTAACCGCGGTGCTCGCCGTAATGATTTTGGTGCTGGTGTTTGAAGCGATTGTGCGATGGACCGCGATTTTGACGAAGCGAAGTGAGGTAGTCCTGCACGAAACGCCTTATGTTGCGACGCAGTGGGCTGTCGGTGCGGAGGGCGACTGATGCGAGACCCGTGGAGAAGAATCCTTAATGCAGCGGAGATTTTCTGGATGCGGCTGCGCGAGTGGTGTGGCGACGCGGCGTACGAGCGGTATCAAAGATGCGCGGCGCGCAAGAACGATACGTGCGTGGTTACTAAAGAGCAATTTTACGTAGAGCAATTGGAACGACGTTATTCGCGACCGAATCGCTGCTGCTGAACGATTCCGCATTGCTTCCCTCTCCTGATTGGACATAAAATCTACGCAGTACACCTTCTCTCCCCAGGCAAAAATTTCATTTCCAATTTGACGGAGGCGGTTATGGCGCTCGATATGGACAAGCTGCACGAATTTCTTGGAAAGGCATTGGTGGATTTTGGAGCGACGTTTCATGCAGCACTGGTGCGTATCGGAGACAAACTTGGACTTTATAAAGGACTCGCGGCAGGCGGGCCGCAGACTGCCGCAGAACTGGCGAAGCGAACTGGCACAACGGAACGGTATGTGCGCGAATGGCTGAGTTGCCAGGCGGCAGGTGGATATGTGAGCTATGACGCCCCAGCGGGAAAATTTTATTTGACGGAAGAGCAGGCGTTTGCAATGGCGGATGAAACGAGTCCCGCGTTCATGCCGGGCGCGTTTCAGGTGGCGCTGGCGGCGACGAAAGCGGAGGAGGAGCTAGCCGAGCGCTTTAAGACAGGAAAGGGGATGGGCTGGCATGAGCATCATCATGAACTTTTTGAAGGAACCGAGAGATTTTTCCGGCCGGGATATGCAGCGAATCTTTTGAGCGCGTGGATTCCGGCGCTGGAAGGCGTAGAGGAAAAATTGAAGGCGGGAGCACGCGTGGCAGACGTAGGCTGCGGTCTTGGAGCTTCAACTATTTTGATGGCGAAGGCTTATCCAAAGTCGGAATTCTACGGGTTCGATTACCACGACAAGTCCATCGAGAAAGCGAAGCAGCGCGCGAAAGACGCGGGCGTCGGCGACAAGATTCATTTTGACGTAGCGATGGCGAAGACTTTTCCAGCGAAGGAATTTGACTTCGTGACGTTTTTCGATTGTTTGCACGACATGGGCGATCCGGCGGGAGCTTCGGCGCACGTGAAAAGCACAATGAAAAAAGACGGCACGTGGATGATCGTGGAACCTATGGCAGGAGACAAACTGGAAGACAATCTGAATCCGATTGGACGAGCATTTTACGGCGCTTCAACACTTTTGTGCACGCCAGCGTCGCTCTCGCAGGAAGTGGGGGCCGCGCTTGGAGCGCAGGCGGGCGAAAAGCGGTTAAAGGATGTTGTGACGGCCGGAGGGTTTACAAGATTCAGACGCGCGACGCAGACGCCATTCAATTTGATTTTTGAAGCACGGCCGTAGCGCGGCTACTCCCGCCAAAAGCGCTGCGCCGTTATCTGCAGGCTTGTTTGCATGAAAAAAGGGGCATAGAATCCTCGCAACCCTGGTTTTCTTTCCTTCGGAATCGACGCATAAGGAGGTCCCATGAGACGTTTCTCTCAGTATTTTCTTTCTGTTCCCCTTGCGGCTGCTGTGACTCTTTTTTATTCTGGCAGTACGGCACAAGAAAAATCCCTAGCCGGTGCGAAACCGGATTTCGACATGACCGCTTCGTACATTGAAGCATGCAGTTGCGACATGTTCTGTCCATGTTATTTCAATACGCATTCCACAGCTCATCACGGGGAGAAAATGGCAGAGCATTTCTGCCGCGCGAACCTGGTGTTAAAGGTGGACAAAGGCTATTACAAGGCGACGAAGCTGGACGGCGCGAAAGTTTGGATTGCGACGGACCTGGGTAGTGACTGGAGCACCGGCAAGGATTCGTGGGCCGTGGTAAATTTTGATCCGAGCGTAACTGCGGAACAGAAAGCCGCACTGACCGACATCATCGCTCAGCTGTACCCATTCAAATGGCAAAAATTCGATGCAGACACACAAGGGTTTACCTGGGATGTGGACGAAAAGTCCGGGATCGCCCGCGCAAAAATGGACAACGGGAAAGCCGAAGTGGTTCTTGAAAAGTACAAGGGAGACGATCCGAGCCGCGAAATCGTGATGCAAAATCTAAAGTACTGGATGGCGCAATCGAACGATGGTTTTCGGATGTGGAAGAGCAAGCAAGAAGCTTTCGATGGCAAAGGGCACAAGTTTTCTTATGAGGGAACGAACGGATTTTTGATCACAATTCATTTCTCGGGCATGGCAAAAACCGCTGCTGCGGGAAATTAAGAGAAAGTCAATCGCGCGGGCGTCAAATTTCGTCTTCGTCGTCAGCGAAGTTTTTCAGAATCGTGATTTTGTGGGCGATACGGAGGCCCTGCGAACGGACTCCGGAAAGAATGGCGCGGCGAATTTCTACGGGCAGTGATTCCGGAGCGAAGACACCTGATTCTTCACGCGGGAAATGTTTTACAAATTGAGCGGCGACGTGTGCCGTGGCATAAGCAACGGGCGTGGTGAAGAGGCCTTTTCTACGGATCGTGTAGAGCGACGGAAAAAGAACGTCCGAGCGAATCAGGAGGTGGACGTCTTCTTTTGCGCTGCGCTCAATGCCGCGAACAAGAATTGCCGTGGCGAAGCGCGCGTTCTGCAGAATCCCCTGGCGAATCAACTTAGCGATCTTGTGCGGAGAAGAAGTGTCGGGAAAGCGGCTCTTCGTGATGCCGCGTGATTTGGAAAGTTTTCCCTGCTTTTGCCAACGGCGCAGGCGGTCAATTTCATTGCCGCCAATTTTTACGTCGAGATCGCGCATCGGAATGAAACGCGGAAGGGTAGCGACTTCGTCCTGAGCGGCGAGGACGACGCGAGCTGTTCCCACAGGATCCAAGAAACGAAACTTTTCAATTTCTGAAAAACGCTTGGCGAGTTTGAATTTTCCCGCACGGTAGATGCGCGGATTGGAAATTGCCTCATCAAAAGAGACTTCCGGGGACCATTGTGAAATGGGGTCCTGGCTTTCGCTGCTTTCGTAGAGGCGAATCTGGACGGCGAAGACTTCGTCGAGGAGATCGGCAGCGCGTTTGACGAGGAGATTGGTAAGACCGGGCGCTGCCCCGGCATTGATGACGGCGGCGCGATTTTTTTCTTCGAAGCGTTTGGCGTAGCGAAATTGCTCGGATTGAAAGGGGTTACGTGTCAGGTGCGAACTGAGGTCGAGGTAATGTGCGCGAAGGCGAAGTGCGGCACGAAGTACGATTTCATTAAATACGGATGCGCTCGCGTTGATGATGAGCTGGCAGCCTTTTGCGGCTTTGACGATGCCGCGCAGGTTGCGGGCATTCACTTCGGCAATGGGGATGGTGCTCTTTTTGCCGAGAAAGCGGCGGGCGCGAATCGGGTCGCGGTCGCCGCACCAGACGATGTGGCCCTGACGCTCAAGTAATTGTGCGAGGAGAGAGCCGGTCGCCCCTGCTCCCAGAACGAAGATCCGCATGGCGTGGGAAAAACTGTACCACAGGAGGGGGTACCCCCGAGGAGAGGCAAAATGCGCGGCTGCGCGGCTACAATGGGCAGAAAGGGTCAGAAAAATAGTCGGCGAGGGATGTCCAAAGGAAGCGGGGCCGGGCGTCATTGTAGTGAGAGCGATACCTGAATCGCTTACTTACAAAACGAGGGAGAACCTAAATGCAATACTTACTGCTGCTTTACGCCGATGAATCCGGTTGGGGCAAGATGACGAAAGCCCAGCAGGAGCAAGGGTATGCCGCTTACATGGCCTATACGGAAGCGCTGAAGAAGGCCGGGGTCTGGAAGGGGAGCAATCGCCTTCAGCCCATCGCGACGGCGACCACAGTCCGAAGTGGGACAGACGGCAAGGCGCAAGTGCTCGACGGGCCTTATCCGGATACGAAGGAACAGCTTGGCGGCTACTACCTGATTGATGTCGCGGATATGGACGCCGCACTTTCCTGGGCTTCACGTTGTCCCGGAGCCGGTCATGGAATTGTTGAAGTACGCCCCATCTGGAGCATGTAGTTTTCATGGTGAGTGAGCGGTGCGCCAGGCAAAGTTGCGTGGAGAGCGGAGAGAATGAAGCTGATGAGCTTGGACGAGCGCAACCACCTGGCGCAAAGCGCCGCTGAAGAAGTAGCGCGCCGAAGTTACGGAAAACTCGTGGCGTTTCTGGCGACGCGAACGCGAGACGTCGCCGGGGCCGAGGATGCTCTCTCCGAGGCGTTCCTTTCTGCTTTGTCCGACTGGCCCAAGAACGGATGCCCCGCAAATCCGGAAGCGTGGCTTTTGACGGCGGCACGACGAAAAGCGATCGACTCATTTCGTGGTCAGCGGCGGCACGAGATTGCGGCAGATGAGTTGCGAGCCATGAATGACAGTCTGGAAGCAGCGGAAAAACACGCGCAAATTCCCGATCAGCGGCTCGCCCTTATGTTTGCGTGCGCGCATCCGGCGATTGACGCTGCAGTGCGCGCACCTCTGATTTTGCAAGTGGTGCTGGGACTCGATGCGAAGGCAATCGCCTCTGCGTTCCTGATGTCTCCGGCGGCGATGGGAAAACGGCTGGTTCGCGCAAAAGAAAAGATCAAGGTGGCGGGAATTCCGTTTATTGTTCCGGAACCTGAGGAACTCTCCGGAAAACTCGATGCTGTGCTGGATGCGATTTATGCGGCGTTTACCGAGGGTTGGACGGATCCATCCGGTGGCGATGTTGCGCGGCGCGATTTGACCGAAGAAAGTTTGTTTTTGGCCAGGCTCGCGGTCGAGTTGCTGCCGCAGTCACCGGAGGCACTCGGTCTGCTTGCATTGATGCTGCATGCGGAGGGGCGGCGGCGTGCGCGCAGAACGGTAGACGGCGAGTTCGTCCCTCTTGCCGAGCAGGATGTGGAGCTTTGGGATTCTGCGATGATTGAGGAGGCGGAGAGTCGCTTGCAGAAGGCGAGCAGGTTGCACTTGCCCGGTAGATATCAATTGGAGGCGGCACTGCAGTCAGCGCACGTACACCGACTGCGGACGGGGAAGTGGAATTGGCCGGAAGTTGTGGAGCTATACGACGCGCTTTTGACGATCACGGACTCGCCCGTGGTTGCCATCAACCGGGCACTGGCCGCTGCCGAAATTGATGGCGCGGATGCTGGTCTTGCGATTCTGGAGAAATTAAGCGACGACGAACGGCTGGCGGAGTATCAACCGTATTGGGCTGCGCGGGCGGAATTGCTGGCACGAACGGATAAGTATGATGAAGCTCGCGGCGCGTACGAAATTGCAATTGGTCTCGAACGTGATCCCGCTGTGCGCAGGTTTCTGCAAAAACGACAGTCCGCTTTGAAATCCTAAGCATCAAAAACTGTACCTGGGGCGTGCGATTTGAGCTGAAAACGGCCGTTAGCCCCAATTTGCGATTTTCGACGCGTGAAGCGTACACTGAAGCTGTTACTCCGACCCTGGGAGCCGGGCGGGAGAGAAAACCCGTGGCGATTGGGGCGATGCCCGGATGAAATGTTCGGGCTGAGGGTTCTGGCGGAAACGCCGGGGCCTCCCGCAGAGAATTCGCCGGACGGCGAATTTTATTTTGGAAAGGAGTGCACTGGACGAAAATATTCGTATTTTCGTCGGGCACCCGATTCCACTCTGCGAATCGGGTTTTGTTTTTTGGAATAATGATGAGCTTGCAGGACAAATTCGGACGGCAGATCACGGACTTGCGGATTTCCGTGACGGACCGGTGCAATTTCCGGTGCGTTTATTGCCGCTCGGCCGATCCGGAGAATTACCGCGACCACGACGAGATCCTTTCGTGGAAAGAACTTGAGCGGTTAGCGCGCGTTTTTCACGATTTGGGAATTCGCAAAGTGCGTATGACCGGCGGCGAGCCTCTAGTGCGGAGCGGAGCGGAAGAGTTTGTGAAATTCTTGTCCGGCGTTGGTTTTGCAGATTTGTCCATGACAACGAACGGGCATCTGCTGGCGGAGCGATGCGAGAAATTGATTGCGGCAGGACTGCACCGGATCAACATCAGCCTGGATTCTCTGAATCCCGAAAAATTCGAGAAAATTACGCGGACGAAGTCGTTTGCGTCCGTGATGAATGGAATCGATGCGGCGCAGAATTCACGGCTGGGTCCTGCGAAAGTGAACGCCGTGCTGGTGCGCGGAATCAACGATGATGAAGTGGAAGCGTTTGCGGAGTTTGCGCGGAAGCGCGGCGTGATTATGCGGTTCATCGAGTTCATGCCGCTCGATGCGGACCGGCATTGGTCGCGCGATAAAATCGTACCCGCGGCGGAAGTGCATGAGCGCATTAACGCGCGTTGGCCACTCACGCAGATTCCACACGAACGAAGCGAGACTGCACGGAAGTATCGCTTTGCGGATGGCGCGCCAGGAGAAATTGGTCTGATTGCTCCAGTGACACAGCCCTTTTGTGGACACTGCTCGCGTATACGGCTGACCGCTGACGGAAAATTGAGAACATGCCTTTTCAGCAAAGACGATCACGATTTGCGGGCGTTTTTGCGGGAAGGCGCTTCGGACGAGGACTTGGCGACATTTATCGAGTCCGTGGTGAATGAAAAAGAGGAAGGACACCACATCAATGAGCCCGGGTTCGTGCAGCCGAACCGCACCATGGTGTTTATTGGCGGATAGAAGTAAATCTCACCAAAGCCAGCCAAATGTCATCTAATATATGAGGCAAGAAGGCGCCTTAATCCCAATCGAAAAATGAACAGAAATACTTCCAATTCGGGCACGACTACACTCATCGGAATCGAGCAGCCCGAAACGCTGCGCGCACCGGAGATTGAAAAGGGAGTGGGCTGCGATTTCGACAACTATTTGCTGGTGCCCGATAACACGCTGGATGAACGTATTGCCGCCGCGAAGGCGAAGCTGGGAAAAGACGTTGTAATTCTGGGGCATCACTATCAGCGCGATGAAGTGGTGAAGTTCGCGGATTACCGCGGGGACTCGCTCAAGCTGTCGCAGCAAGCGGCAAAAGTCGATGGAAAATATATTGTTTTTTGCGGCGTGCACTTCATGGCGGAGAGCGCGGACATTTTGCGACGCGATCAACAGATAGTAGTGCTGCCGGATTTGAACGCGGGCTGTTCGATGGCGGATATGGCGGACATTGGGCAAGTGGAAGCTTGCTGGAGCGAGCTGGACGGCGTGACGGACACGAGCAAGATTATCCCCGTCACGTACATGAACTCGACTGCAGCCATTAAGTCATTCACAGGCGAACACGGCGGGTCGGTTTGTACGAGCACGAATGCGCCCGCGGTGATGAAGTGGGCGTTTGAACGCGGTGAAAAAGTTTTGTTTTTACCGGACGAACATTTGGGTCGCAACACCGGCTATCGCATGGGAATTCCGCTCGACGAAATGATTGTTTGGGATCCGTATCAGGAGCTTGGCGGAAATACGGAAGAGCAGATACGCGCGGCAAGAGTGATTTTGTGGAAGGGCTACTGCTCGGTGCACCAGCGATTCACCGTGGAGCATGTAGGGCGCGTGCGGAAAGAAAATCCCGGAATTCGCGTAATCGTGCATCCGGAGTGCCGGTTTGAAGTAGCGCAAGCGGCGGACCAGATTGGCTCGACGGAAGGAATCATTAAAGCAATCAAGGCCGCGGAGCCAGGTTCACAGTGGGCAGTAGGAACGGAGATCCATTTGGTGAACCGGCTGACCAAAGAATTGACGGACCGCAAGGTGATGTCTTTGGATCGCAGCGTTTGCGTGTGCACGACAATGTTTCGGATTACACCGGTGCATGTGCTTTGGGCGCTGGAAAATCTTGCCGCTGGAAATATCGTGAATCGTATTTCGGTGGATGAACGAACTCGGAAGTATGCTCGCGTTGCGCTCGACCGTATGCTGGCTTTGCGCTAGCATCGAAGAAGCGGTTGTCCCCGCAGTTGCGTTCGCAACACGGAAAACCAATGGCCGACGAAGACGACGAGCTACCTCAAGAAGAAACTCCAGAGCCAAGATTATTTACGCTGACCGAAGCGGAACGCACGCGGAAGGAATTGGAGCCCGTGCTGATTGAAGCGATGGACTGCCGGAAGAAGCTGTCCGGTCTGGACGCGGAGCTTTCGGCGGTAGCGGCACGCATCATGATGATGGGCGGCGTGCTCGTGCAGCATGAAAAATTGTCGCTGGTGCGGCAGGAACACACACGGCTTGTGCAGAATTTGAAGTCAGCGCTGGATCAGATTCTGGAAACAGGATGTGTGATCAAGGACCTCGATGTGGGGCTGCTGGATTTTCCTTCCGTGATTGATAACGAAGAAGTGTATTTGTGCTGGAAGCTTGGCGAAGATCGGATTCGGTTTTATCACCGGCAGGATGAAGGGTTTGCAGGGAGAAAACCGCTCGACCCGCGAGATTTAGGCTCCGGAGATAAAATTCAATAGCGTCATTCTCTTTTCTGAGTTTCATATACAAAGTTGCAAGCAAACACTCCCTCCTATCCGAGGAAATCTCTTGAGCGAAAAAACAGAAAACAGGCTGAAGAATTCCGCGAGTCCCTATTTGCGGTCGGCGGCGCATCAACCGATCGATTGGCATGAGTGGGGCGAAGAGGCGTTTGCACGCGCGCAAAAGGAAGACAAGCCGATGCTGCTGGACATCGGCGCGGTATGGTGCCATTGGTGCCACGTGATTGATCGCGAGAGCTACGAAAATCCGGTGATCGCGCAGATTATCAACGAACATTTTGTGCCGGTGAAAGTGGACCGTGATGAGCGGCCGGACGTAGATTCGCGCTATCAATCGGCGATCAGCGCGATTTCCGGTCAAGGCGGATGGCCGTTGACGGGTTTTTTGATGCCGGATGGAAAACCGTTTTTTGGCGGAACGTATTTTCCGCCGGAGGATCAGTTTGGGCGGCCCGGGTTCCGGCGCGTGCTGCTGGCGGTCGCGGATTCGTACAAGAACAAGAAGGCGGATTTAGTGCGCGCGGCGGAATCGCTGGCGGATGGCGTGGCGCAGGCGGAGATGTTCACGGGCGCGCACGGCAAGTTTGATGTCGAAGTGGTGGATACGCAGGTACGCGCTATCACGCAGCTTTTTGACATCAAGAATGGCGGATTCGGAAAGGCCCCGAAGTTTCCGCATTGTTCGGCGATTGATTTGATCCTGGAGCGCTATCAGCAGACAAAAGAGCGGCATTTGCTGGCGATGGCGGAAACAACGCTGGAGAAAATGGCGTGCGGCGGTGTGTACGACCAATTGGCGGGCGGATTCCACCGGTATTCGGTGGATGAAAAGTGGCTCGTGCCGCATTTCGAGAAGATGAGTTATGACAATTCAGAACTGCTGAAGAACTATTTGCATGGTTGGCAGACTACGAGGAACACGTTTGTTCGTGAAACAGCCGAAAGCATTGTCGACTGGGTGAATCAGGATTTGTCGGATCAAGTGAATGGCGGCTTTTATGCGAGCCAAGATGCAGATTACTCACTGGACGATGACGGCGATTATTTCACGTGGACGCTGGAAGAATTGCGAGCGGCACTGACGCCGGAGGAAGCGCGGATAATGGAGCTGCACTACGACGTGGAAGCTCATGGGGAGATGCATCATAATCCTGGCAAAAACGTTTTGTGGATCGCTCGCGATGCCGCGGAAATTGCGGATGTTTTGAAGACAGATGAAGCTAGTGTGCGTCTCACGATCGCGCGAGTGAAAACTAAAATGCTTACGGCGAGGTTGCCGCGGCCGACGCCGTATATCGACAAAACAATGTACGTCAGCTGGAACGCGATGTTTGTTTCGGCTTATTTGGATGCGGCGAGAGTGCTTGCGGGTGCGTCAGGAGATTCGTGTCGCGCGTTTGCGTTGAAGACGATGGAGCGGATGTTGCGCGAAACGTGGAGCGAAGAGCGGGGATTTGCGCATCGAATTGGCGGGCCGGCACTGCGCGGGTCTTTGGATGATCAGGCATTTGGTGTGATGGCGTTGGTCGATGCATATGAGACGACGCTGGATGCGAAATATTTTCGAGCAGCGCAGCAAACAATGGACATAGCGATTGAGAAATACGGCGATGGGGAGGGCGGTGGATTTTTCGATCGGGCTAACGATGCGCCGCAGATGGGCGGACTGGATGTGCGACGCAAGCCGTTCCAGGATTCGCCGACGCCGGGGGCGAACTCGGTTGCGGCGATGGCACTGACGCGATTACACGCGTATACCGGGGAACAGAAATATTACGACTGGGCGAAGAAAACGCTCGAAGCATTCGCCGGAATTGCGCCGCAGTACGGAATGTTTGCGGCGACGTATGGATTAGCCGCGACGCTGTTTGCGAATCATCCGATTCAGGCAGTGATTACAGGCGCAGAGGGAGATTCCGTCGCGAAGGAATTGGAAGCGGCGGCGAATTCGGTTTTTCGTTTTGGAAAAGCGACGCTGCGAGTGACGCCCGGTCTGAACGTCGAGCATCTTCCTTTGGCGCTGCGTGAGACGTTGCCTCACCTACCTAAGGACAAAGCGATGGCTTTGGTTTGTTTTGGCAATACGTGCATGCCGCCGACGAATGAGACAGAGCGATTGAAAGCGATTTTGGAGAATGGCGCGGCGGGCGCAGTGGCGTCGTAGGCGAACCGGCTTGCTTCGAAAGCTGTCTTGCCACTTTCCAATCAACTCACAGAAAAAAGAAGGCCCGCCTTGGAAGACGGGCCCTACAATCATCTATTGAACCGCACTCCTCATTCACTATTTTTTCGGGCGGGATTCGGGCGGCACGAGGCCGTTGATGCGGTAGTAGACGACGAGCTGGCCGTAGTGTTCGCCGGAGTGTTCGATGAGGCCGTAAGCAAGATCGTAAAGGCGGATTTTTGTGGGACCACCGTCGGCTACTTGTTCGTTCAGGCCTTTGTCACCTTTTGTTTTAATCAAGTCGGCGCCGTCCTGCACGGACTTTTTCACGAAGGCCACGATTTGCGCCTTGGTCTTCAGGTCATCGCGCTTTGGATCGTCTCCGAATCGGGCTTTCTGGCCTTGCGCGGTGTCTGTGAAGTAGTACATGGACGCTGATGCGTGAAGCAGATTACCGACGAACGTGCGCGAGTCGGCGTGGGGCTTGTAGTCATACTTGTCTTCGGGTAGATCCTCGGCAATGGCGATAAGTTTGCGGCCGATATCATTCCATGACTCCAAAACAGCTTGGGAAGGGCTAGGCGCGGGCTTCGGCGGTTCCTTCTTGGCTGCATCTTGCGCGAGAGCGGGCAGCGCCATAAAAGCGGCCACCAGCGCGATTCCTGTCATCCACCACAGTTTCTTCATTGCTTCCTCCGTCGCGCCGTCGGGCGCGGACTATGTTTGAGACGCACTTCGAGAAAAGAAGTGTTCTTCGGGCAAGGCGAATCTTACTCCTGCTATCAGATGTCCGATCAACGACCTGGATACGGAAACAGCCGTATGCCTGCCAAATTGTCTCCCGGACGGCGCATGGTAAGCTAGAAGTGCAGGCGGGGAGGCCCCCTTCGTGAACGATGGTGTGAATATTGGCTGGCTGGTCGCCCGATTTTTGATCGGGCTGGGACTGATTTCGCTCATTGTCTACTCGCAATACTTTTGGTATCGCGGATTGTGGCGTGTGACTGCGAATTGGAGGAGCACGGCTCTGCGCGTTGCGGCTCGGCTTGGGTGTCTCGTGCTCGTGGTCTTGTCAGCGCTCGCGCTGACGGATGGTTTCCGAATGGGGCGGAATCATTGGATTCCGCGTGGGGATGTTTTCCCAATATTTGTGGGAATGTGGTCCACCTGCGCGTTTTTTGGGTTCCTGGCGGTGAAGCTTGTCCGTGTGTTCGAACTGGTATGGGGATGGGCGGCGCGTTCGGTTCGTGCGCGGCTCAAGGTTAAAGAATCGTCGCAAGATGCGCCGATGGCTGGTGCGGAGATTCTTGCTGACCCCGGAAGGCGGCACTTTTTCAAGACGGCGACGGCGGTTGCGGGAGCGGCTCCTTTTTTGGGAGCTGTGTATGGATTTGCCGCGGAGCGATTGAACTACCAAATCCGGCGCGTGGAAATTCCCATCGCGAATTTGCCGGACGCGCTGGATGGAATGAAGATTGCGCAGTTAAGCGACATTCATTTGAGCGGTTATATGTCGCGGGATGATGTTCGCCGCGCGGTTGATATGGCGAACGAGCTTGCGCCGGACCTTTCCGTTGTTACGGGAGATTTTATTACGGGTGCGAGCGATCCGCTGGCGGATTGTATTGAGGAGATTCGCAAGCTCTCGGCGCCGCTCGGAATCTATGGTTGCAACGGCAATCATGAAATCTATGCGAAAGCGGAAGATGCGGCGCAAAGACTGTTTCATCAGGCTGGCATGAAATTGCTGCGGCACGAAAATGAACTGATTAATTTCCGCGGAGCGCAGCTGAATTTGATTGGTGTGGACTACCAACGCGAGCGCGGGCCGGAAGGAAGAAGAATTCAGACGCTGGCGGGCGTGGACAAGTTGGTCAGGCGCGACATGCCGAACATTTTGCTGTCACACAATCCAAACTCGTTCAACCGAGCTGCGGAGCTCGGCATCGAGCTTTCGCTGGCGGGTCATACACATGGTGGACAAGTGCAGGTGGAGATTCTGGACCACCGTTTGAGCCCGGCGCGATTCATTACGGACTACATCGCGGGGCTTTATTCTCGGCCGCTGGGCAAGAGCACAGGCGAAGAGCCAATGAGAGCTTCACGACTATACGTAAATCGCGGGCTGGGAACCGTTGGAGCGCCGGTGCGCCTTGGCGTGCCGCCGGAAATCACCTTGATAACGCTTCGGCGTGTTTGAGACCGGTTCTTTTCTTGTAAGCGACCGATACAGTGAAGACCGTACGCCTGAAAATCCTAATCTAGAAATCTACAAGATACGGGATTCTATCCAGCTTATTTCTACAGATTTTTTGACCCCTTGAGACAAATTACAAATCTTTAAAATCTAAATTTCTTGTTTTCAGTCCAAATGAACGATTGCTCGCGAGATTTGCTCTGGCGAGAAACTTGCTCCTCTGTATTGCCCCAGTCGTTGTATGTCCAGCCATGTCTTCATTAGTCCAACGCCTTAAGGGTTTCTTTCCGGAGGAAAACTATGCTGTATGTAAAGCGGGCCATGAAGTTTCTGTCTGTATTTGCCGTACTTGCCTCTCCAGTTGTAACATCTGCGCAACACTATACCCAGAAAAACCTGCTCTCTGACATTTCTCAACCGAATAACGCCGACGGGTCAAAAGTCGGCATCGATCCCAATCTCAAAAATCCCTGGGGCTTGACCCGGTCGTCCGGCAGCCCGTGGTGGGTAGGCAACAATAACTCCGGCACTTCGACTCTCTACGATGGCAACGGCAACTTCGTCAATCTTCCCGATCAGCCAGGCGGTCAGACTGCCAACTTTATTACTGTTCCTTCGGCAAGTACGACAAAGCCGCCCGTCGGAACGCCCACGGGCGCAGTTTTCAACGGCAGCACCACCGATTTTCTACTGGTGCCGGGCAAAACAGGAACACAGGCCGTTTTCATTTTTGTAACGGAAGACGGCACGATTTCCGGCTGGAATCCCGGAGTTAATGTCACTCCGGGGGCGAAGATCTCCGGAAATGCAGTCATTGTCGTGGACAATTCCGATAATGGCGGAGCGGACGGTGCTGTATACAAGGGTGCTACCACTGCCGACATTGACGGCCAGCGCTTCCTCTATGTAGCGAATTTCCGCAACGGGAAAGTCGAAGTCTACGATACCAACTTCAAGCCGGTGCATTTGGGCAATCACCGCGATGACGATGCCTTCGACGACGATGACATCCCGTTCGGATTTGCGCCTTTCAACGTGCAGAACGTCGGCGGCAGTCTGTTTGTCACGTATGCAAAGCAAGATGCAGCCAAGCATGACCCCGTCGGGGGTGATGGTCTCGGCTTCGTGGACATTTACAGCCCGACGGGCCACCTCGAGGGCCGCCTGCAACATGGTGATTGGATGAACGCTCCCTGGGGTGTCGTCTGGACTCCGCGCGATTTCGGTGAGTTCAGCAACACCATTCTCGTGGGCAATTTCCGCAGCGGATGGATCGCCGCGTTCAATGGCTTCACGCATCGGTTCATCGGCTTCGTAAAAAATCCCGACGATTCTTTGGTAACCATCGATGGTTTGTGGGCGCTCGTCTTCGGCAACGGTGCCACTGCGGGACCGGCAACCACACTTTATTTCACCGCCGGGATCAATGGCGAAGCAGACGGCCTTTTCGGTACGTTAACACCCGTTAGCAGCGAACAAGACGGAGACGAATTGTAGGCAACTGAATAAAGCAACCGACAACCAACAATTGCCAAATTTGAAGAAGCGGCCGGACGTTATTCCCGGCCGCTTTTCTTCGCGAACAAGTTTGCGCTCACAATTGCTGGCGACATAGCGGGTCTCAGGTTAAATTAATTTCGATTTGATGCAGCAATAGGAGCGGATTCTTTGATCCTTCTTGTCATGGGTGTTACCGGCGCCGGAAAAACCACAATTGGCGAGTTACTTGCACAAAGACTAGATTGGATTTTTCTCGATGCAGATGATTTTCATCCCGCGGCAAATATCGCAAAAATGAAGCAAGGAATTCCGCTGACGGATGCGGACCGCGTGCCGTGGCTTGCGGCGATTCATACGGAGCTGGAGGGCCAAAGCGCCGCTGGGAAGAGTTGTGTGCTTGGATGTTCGGCGCTGAAGAAAAGCTACCGCGAAACGATTGGTACGGGACTTGAGATGAAGATCGTTTACCTGAAAGGTTCTTACGAAGAGATGCGCGCGCACATTCTGGCGCGGCATGGGCATTTTGCGGGCGAAGGAATTTTGGCGGGCCAGTTTCGCGACCTGGAAGAGCCGCAAGACGCGATTGTAGTTTCGGTCAGCCGCAATCCGGACGAAATCGTGAAGGAAGTGCTCCAAGAACTAAAACTCGCGTAGAATCGCGGCGGCGTTAAATCCAGGCGTCGCCGGATATTTCTTGAATACTCAACCAGACGGCTCACCGGAAAAAGAAGTCCTCCCCAAGCTATTTTGGCGGCTGATGCCATTCTTGCTGCTGTTGTACGTGGTTGCGTATTTGGACCGCATCAATGTGGGATTTGCAGCCCTGCAGATGAAGAAGCAGTTGGGGTTCAGCGACGCCGTGTATGGACTGGGCGCGGGGATATTCTTTGTTGGGTATTTCTTCTTTCAGCTTCCCAGCAATTTGGTTTTGTATCGCGTCGGACCGCGGCGGTGGATTGCCCTATTGATGATTGCGTGGGGCGTAGTCTCCTCGGCGATGATGCTGGTTTCGACGGCGCGTGGGTTTTATACCCTGCGATTTTTGCTTGGCGCAACAGAAGCGGGATTTTTTCCGGGCGTGATTCTATATATGAAGAACTGGTTCCCTGCGGGAGTTCGCGCAAGGGCGGCAGCGATTTTCATGACGGCAGGGCCGATCTCCGGAATTATTGGCGGGCCGATTTCCGGTCTGCTTCTGGGGCTGGACAAGCTGCATGGGCTTTCAGGATGGCAATGGCTATTTTTAATTGAAGGAGTGCCGGCAGTCTTGTTGGGCGCGATTGCTTTTCTTGTTTTGGATGACAGCCCGGACACCGCGCGATGGCTGACCGATGAGCAACGGAGTTGGTTGATGGAAACTCTGCGCAGCGAAGAGACGCAAGCCGCTGGCGGTGCCGGGACGAGCGTGTTTTCCGCATTTGGTATGCCGGGCGTGTGGCTGCTCGGGTTTGTCTATTTCGCGTTGAATACGGCGTCATACGGGATTAGCCTGTGGCTGCCGACGGTGTTTAAGCAGGCCTCCTCCTTTGGAATTTTGGCGATTGGTTTCATATCAACGATTCCGTATTTGCTCGGTGCAGTGACGATGATTTTGAATGGACTTCATTCCGATCGAACCGGCGAACGGTTCTGGCACGTGGCAGTTCCTGCTTTTCTCGGGGCGGTTGCGCTGGTGGCAGCAGGGTACACGGGGAATTTTGCGTTTCTGGTGGGATGCTTTTCGATTACTTACGCCGCCGTGCAGTGCATGACCGGGCCGTTCTGGGCGATTTCATCGCGGACTTTAGTAGGCGCAGCAGCTCCGGCGGGAATTGCTCTAATTAACTCGGTAGGAAATTTGGGTAGTGGCATCGGACCTTACGCAATTGGATTCGTCAGTACACGCACGGGAAGTTTTCAATTGGCGCTGCTGCTGGTTGGAGTGGTGCTGGCACTTGGCGGAATTGTCGTGCTATTCGTGCGCCAGCTGATTTTTCGCGCGGCGGTCTGAGGAGATCAGCCGTTTCGCTTCTTCATAAACAAAAGCGCGATGATGCACGCGCTCCCCACCAAACAGACCCAGGCGAACCAATCTCCAAAACGGACGTAGATAGTTGTTTCAGGAGCGACCGGCGCCACGGAATCCACTACTGCGAAGCCTGTCCTGGACTCGGTCGCTTCGGCAAGAACGCGGCCGCGATTGTCGGTGATAGAGAGACGTCCCTGCTTTGCATCACGTGCAATGGTGAAGCCGCTTTCCACTCCGCGCAAAATTGCCATTCGCGAATGCAACCAATCGTCGTAGCGAAAATCCCAAGCGGGAACAAGCAGGAGGCCGACGCCGCGTTTGCCATACTCGCGGGAGAGCGCGGGAAAATCCATATCTTTGCAGATGGCGATTCCCCACAAACCGGAGAGGTGATTGAGAACCTGGTAGTCCGCGCCGATTGCGTAACCATCTTCAAGGACCGGAATGAAGTGGTGTTTCTCGTAAGCCGCAGCAAGGTGCCCGTCCGAAGCGAAGAGCAATGCGTCATTTTTGTGCTCGCCGTTTGAGACTTCATCGAGTCCAACGAGAGCACTCACGTGTTGTTTTGCCGTAGCTTCAGAAAAAAATACATGCACGCCGGCCGATCCCTCTGAAGAAAATTTTGCGAATTTTTCTGGAAGTAAAACAATGTCAGGCCGGGGCTCGGACGATGCAGTGCTTGTGCCGGAAGGCGGCGAGAATTGCGCAGTGTATCTTGCAGCGAGATCAAGCGCTTTTGACTCTTCGTGCGGAAAAACGTCGCCGGGAGCGGAGGTGCTTAGCATACGAATGCGTGCGAAACCAGTTGCAGCCATTGGCGCATGCAAGCGCCATGCTCCGAACGCAAGGACCATAGCGAAAATGGTAGCGGCTGTCGCTGCAACTCCCATCTTGGATTCACGGCTGCCTTTGCCGGATCCCAGCACGCCGATTGCGGAGGGAATCAGGAAAAGCACGAACGAAATTCCCCAGATTCCTGCGAGCGAAGAGATCTGAATGAGAGGAAGCAGGTCCATTTGCGTGTATGCGATCGACCCATAGGTGGAGTGAGGAGAAGTTGTTGCATTGAGGTATTCGATCGCTGTCCAGAGCAGCGGAAAACTGAACGCGGCAGCCCAGAGGCGGCCTCGCAGGAGAAGACGCCGCCATGCAAGAACCAGCAACGCAAATAAAATCGCCGGGATCGTGGTAATGGAGATCACCGGGAGCAGCGGCAATTCCAGGATGTTTCGATAGAAATGCAATACGTTTAAGCCGCCAACGAGAAAAGCGAGAAATGCCGCGAGGGCGGAATAGCGAGCAGAGGCTCGGGCCGCGAATAGCAAAATGGGAATTGGCGCGAGCCAAGGCAGCGGCCAAAGCGGGTTGAGGCCAGTGCCGAAATAAAGAAGTATCGCGGAGAGCGCGGCTGCCGCAAGAGCGAAACGAATCTCAACGGGAGGATTTCTTGAGTCCATGGAGCACCTTTTCCGAGGAGCGGTGGCACAATTTGCGAAATTCGTTTTCGGACATGGCGAAGCGGCCGCCGCGATAGAGTGTGATCAGTCCCTGGGTTTCCGCGGCAAGCGTCAAGGCAATTTCCCAAACTTCGCCTTTTCGGAACTGGCCGGTACGGACACCTTCGGCGCACAGTTCCGCGAGCACGTTGAATGTGGGAGATTTGCCTTCTTGGAAATCCTTGGGGTAGCGCCGGGCACCGGCGCGCGGCTGCGAAATGATGTAGTCATAAACACGTGGGCGCGAAAGTGCGAAATCGAGGAAGGCGTCGAGATTCTTTCGAAAGCGTTGTTCGAGTGAACCGCCTGCGCTTTTTGAGGCGAGCTGCTTGGCAAAGTCAGCAAATACGGTTTGAGTGATGTCGCCAAGGAGCGCTTCGCGGGAAGGGAAATAGTGGTAGATGGCCATGGCCGTGACACCGGACTCCGCAGCCACACGACGCATGGAAACACTTTCGGCCCCGTCTTTCTCCAGGAGTTTGAGGGCGGTGGCGCGGATGCGATCGAGTTTAGGGATTCCCTTCACATATACAGTGTATAGTAAATGCTATACAGTGTATAGCAGAAAATGGATTTAGGTATTTATGCTGCCCAGGCAGGTGACCGTGGACGCAATTACTTCGAGGGGTGGCAGGCAAGGCTTTCCAGCTAGTCAAGTTGCTACACCTGTGGGTGAGTGCCATAATTTGAGTTCAATTTGAATTTGGCGCTAATGCGGTTCTGGGGGATTTATGGCGATGCGCGATAGTTGGGTGGAGAAGAGAGAAGCAGAAGCGGCTGGAAAGAATGGCGGCCGCAACATGTCGCAGATGCATTTGGCGCGGCAAGGTGTGATCACTGAGGAGATGCAGTATGTCGCCAAACGTGAAAAGCTTGAACCGGAGCTGGTGCGCAGCGAAATTGCCCGTGGCCGCGCGATTATTCCTGCAAATATTCATCACCGCAACCTGGAACCGATGGGCATTGGCGTGGCGTTTTTCTGCAAGATCAATGCGAATATCGGGAATTCGGCGACGACCTCTAACATTGATGAAGAGCTGAAGAAGTTGCATCACTCTGTGCATTACGGCGCGGACACAGTAATGGACCTTTCGACGGGCGGTGACATTCCGACGATTCGGAAGGCGATCATCAACGCATCACCTGTGCCTGTGGGAACAGTACCTGTATACGAAGCAATTTCGCGCGTGCGGCGGCCGGAGGATTTGACGATTGATCTGATGCTCGAAGTGATTGAAGAGCAGGCCGAGCAAGGCGTGGACTACATGACAATTCATGCCGGCGTGTTGCGCGAGCATGTGCCGCTGGTGCGCAAACGGATCACGGGAATTGTCAGTCGCGGCGGTTCGCTGATGGCGCACTGGATGGAGCACCATAAGAAGCAAAATTTTCTGTACGAGAACATTGAGAAAATCTGCAAAATCTTCAAAAAACACGACGTGAGTTTTTCGTTTGGCGATGGGTTGCGGCCGGGCTGCATCGCGGATGCGAGCGACGAAGCGCAGTTTGCTGAATTAAAAGTGCTGGGCGAACTAACAAGGAAGGCGTGGGAGCACGACGTTCAGGTGATGATCGAGGGGCCGGGGCACGTGCCGATGGACAAGATTAAGGAGCAGGTGGACAAGGAAGTGGAGTGGTGCCATGAGGCCCCGTTCTACACGCTGGGGCCACTGGTGACGGACATTGCTCCGGGCTACGATCACATTACCAGCGCGATTGGCGCGGCGATGATCGGCTGGCATGGCGCTTCGATGCTCTGCTACGTAACGCCGAAAGAGCATCTTGGTCTGCCGAATCCAGAGGACGTAAAGCAGGGCGTAATTGCATACAAGATTGCGGCGCATGCTGCGGATGTGGCGCGTCATCGACCTGGCGCGCGGGATCGCGATGATGCGCTTTCCTATGCGCGGTTTTTGTTCGACTGGAACAAACAGTTTGAGCTTTCGCTCGATCCAGAAACGGCGCGCGCGATGCATGACGAATCGCTTCCAGACGATTTCTACAAGGAAGCGAAATTCTGTTCCATGTGCGGTCCCAAATTCTGCTCGATGAATATTACGCAGCTTGCCGAAGCCGAGTCGGGACAGGATCAGGCGGAGCGAAAACAGAAATTCGCCGAGCTGCTGGTCAAAGTGCAGGGAGCGTAGGCAGCTGTTATTGGCGATTTAAACTAGTTATTCCCACTGTTTTTGTCGTTACTTTTTGGAGTGCTGCCCACCTTCAACGTTCTAGTTATGGCTTTCCTCTGATAGGCTTCTAATACAGCGAGCCTGTTCCCTTGCCGACACACGTCCCAGAGAGGATTTCGCGCTTTGCGCGCCGCATGAGCCAGTCTGGCCCGTCGCTTTCCGTACTTGTAGCGGACGATTCTCCCGTTTATCGCAAGCTGGTCGAGCAAGCCCTGGAAGGGCAGGACTATGGCGTGACGTTCGCGAAGAGCGGGCGCGAGGCGCTGGAGTTTTTCGCCAAGGATGCCCCCCATATTGTCATTACAGACTGGATGATGCCGGATGTTTCTGGTCTGGATGTATGCGAGCGGATTCGCAGCAGCGAACTTTCCTATACCTACGTGATTTTGCTCACTTCCATTTCCGACAAAGAGATGGTGGTGAAGGGATTGGCGGCCGGAGCGGACGACTATCTGACGAAGCCGTTTGATCCGGGCGAGCTCTGCGCGCGAATTGGAGTGGGGCGGAGAATCATTTGTTTGCAGCGCGACATTGAGGCGAAGAATCTTTTGCTGCAAGAGGCGGCGCGGACCGATTCGTTGACCGGCTTGCCCAATCGGCGCGCGATTGAAGAGTGGGCGGAGCGTCAAATTCGCGGCGCAACACGGCACGGGTATCCCGTTTGGGTAATTCTGGCGGATCTGGATTCCTTCAAGAACGTGAATGACAGTTACGGTCATGATGCTGGCGATCTGGTGTTGCAGAAGTTTGCGGAAGTGCTCAGGGCAACGACCCGGGCCTCCGATATTTGCGGGCGCATGGGCGGAGAAGAATTCGTAATGGTCCTGACCCACGTGGACAAAAATGACATCGTGCCGACCGTGGAACGACTGCGTGAACAGTTTGCTTCGTTGGTTTTCCGATTTGGAGCGAAAACGGCCTCGGTCACATCCAGCTTTGGCATCGCCGGTTTTCAAGGAAAGGCTTGCCCCGAGTTTTCCCAGTTACTACGCAAGGCCGATGAAGCGCTATACGCGGCGAAGCGCGCGGGCCGCAACCGCGTCGAAATCGCCCTTCCTGTGGGTTGCTGAAGGAACATTCCCACTCTCTCCGGCGTATACTCAGATAGAAGCCAAGAGACGTTCCGGCCGCTTTTCGGCTGAGTGGAGAGAGAGGCACGCCATGCTTTTTCTTCTGTTTCTAGCAGTCTTGTATTTTCTGCCGACAATCGTTGGACGCGATAAGTCTGACGCGGGACTGATTTTCGCTGTGAACCTGCTTTTAGGTTGGACTGTCGTTGGATGGTTTGTAGCTCTTATTTGGGCATCCGCAGCTGACGCGCGGCCCGTTCCGGTTCGCTTGGTATCTATCGCTAGCTCCGGGCGATTCTGCTCCCAATGCGGGACGCTGAGTGTTGGTGGCGGGCATTTCTGCAGCGCCTGCGGCCGGTCTGTGTAACGCGGCTCGCTCAGTCAGCTTTCCTTGAAACGCAGGGTTCCCCTATACTCATGACGAAGTTCGAAGCTGCAAAGGAGCGGGAATGGCATTTGTGCGCGCGGCGAAGGCGTCAGACGTTGCACCCGGGTCGATACGAGAAGTGCAGGTCGAAGGCAAGGTGATCGCGCTGGCCAATGTGGGTGGCACTTTTTTTGCGATCAGCAATACCTGCTTGCATCGCGGAGGGCCTTTGGGGCAAGGGCCGTTGGAAGGAAAGGTGGTTACGTGCCCGTGGCATGGGTGGCAGTTTGATGTAACGACAGGCCTGGCCAACATGAACCCGAATGCTGGAGTCCCCTGCTATGTGACCGAAATACGCGGAGAGGAAGTCTTCGTCGACCTGGCGTGAACTCTTTTAACTAGTTGAAATTAAATGGGTTATTTTCTTCTTGAAGCCAATTTGGCCTCAGCATATGCCGTTTTCCACTCCCTGTAACCCTCATATTTTGTTTGGCTTTGCCAGTCATGGCGTGTATAGTACCGCGGAACTTTTCCCTCGATGGCGACAGCGACTCCGACTCGACACTACTGGATCTTCACGGCAGACCCACACCATTATCATTGGGATACGCTCTTCGTTAAGGGCAAGGAAATGTGGCACGGGGCCGGGTCCAAACCCGACGCGATCCGCGCGCTCAAGCAGGTGCGCAAGGGGGACCGCGTGTTGTGTTATCACGGGGCGCCCGACCGATCTTTCTATTCGATTGCGGAAATAACGCGCGATCCTTACCCCGATCCGCACGATCGCAAAGAGAAAAATCTTGTGGCGGATTTGCGCGCCTTTGAAAAACTGCCGCGGCAGGTGACGCTAGCGGAAATGCGCGCGAACTCTGCGCTGCGCAAGGTGAAGTTCTTGAAAAATGTGCGTCTGATTGTCTCGCCGATTTTAGATGTGGAATATCAAGAGATTCTGCGCATGGCCGGGATTGTGCCGCAACCCGGAATTCCGCTTCCGTAAGCGGTTACTCGCGGAAGTGAGATCCATTCCTCGCGGCAATTGAAATCGAGGTGAATCGTGTCGAGCTTGCGCCGCCCTACTCTGATCATTGCGTGCGCTTCCGCCTTTTGCGCAGTTTCTTGTACGCAACCCGCGCCTCCGCAGAAGACCGATACACTCGAGGGCATCGCTTCCGGTAAAACGCGCGTGATTGATTTGAGCTACGCCATTAACGACAAGCTGGTTTCGTGGCCGGGAGATCCGAAAGTATTTGAAGCGAAAGTGAATGGGACTGTCGAAAAAGACGGCTACTTCACCCGTAGTTTTTGGATGCTGGAGCACTATGGCACGCACATGGACGCCCCCGCCCATTTTCCTCCTGGTAAGACCACGGTAGAAAAAATCGCTCCCGAGAAATTTTTTGGGCCTGCTGTTGTGCTGGACGTTCGAACGGAGGCAGACAAAAACGCGGACTACCAACTTTCACCCACGGTGATTGAAGCCTGGGAAAAGAATCACGGCAAGATTCCGGCAGGCGCGATTGTGATTTTACGGACTGGCTGGGCCTCGCGCTGGCCGGATGTGCAGCGTTATCGAAACACGGACGCAAAGGGCGAAATGCATTTCCCTGGGTTCTCGGTGGAAGCGGCAAAAATCCTGCTGGACCGAAAGATTAGCGGGCTTGGTTGTGACACACTGAGCATCGATCCGGGCAATTCGAAAGACTTCCCTGTGCATCATTTGGTGCTGGGGGCGGATGTCTACCAGCTGGAGAATTTGAAGGATTTGAGTGACGTGCCGGAAACAGCTGCGTCGTTGATAGTCGCACCGATAAAACTGGAAGGCGGTTCCGGAGGCGCAGTAAGAGTATTCGCATTGGTTTCGCACTAATATTGCGAACTTTTTGTGGGTTCCATACGTCTCAGATAAGGGTGGGTTGTCCTGAGGGTGTCTTCATGAAAATAATCAGACAGTTGTCGCTCGTTACGGGATTGGTTTGCGCGATGGGGTTTGTTGGCCTGGCAAACGCGCAGAAGGAAGCACAGCAGTTTCCTGTCGCCACAAAAACACTAAAGAACGGTATGAAGGTGCTCGTGCAGAGCGATCACAGCATTCCAAACGTGGCGCTTTACATTTTCTACCGAATCGGTTCGCGCAATGAACATCCGGGGACGACCGGGCTTTCGCACTTTTTTGAGCACATGATGTTCAACGGCGCGAAGAAGTATGGCCCGGGCGAATTGGACAAGGCGATGGAAGCGAACGGTGGCGAAAACAACGCCTATACGAACCAGAATTTGACGGTCTATCAGGACTGGTTTCCACGCTCGGCGCTGCCGCTGATTTTTGATATCGAAGCCGACCGGATTCAGTACCTGCAGTTCGATCCCAAGAAAATCGCTTCCGAAAGGGAAGTAGTCGCCAGCGAACGCCGCCTGCGCACGGACAATGACAACGGCGGAATCCTGGACGAACAACTTTGGGCGACTGCTTACATCGCGCATCCGTACCAATGGCCTGTGGTGGGCTGGATGAGTGACATCGAACACTGGACGATGGAAGACCTGAAGCACCATTTTGAAATGGGCTATTCGCCGAACAATGCCACGATGGTTGTCGTTGGCGACGTAACCTCCGATGAAATCTTTCAGCTCTGCGAAAAATATATCGAACCGATTCCCACGCACGCGCCTCCGCCGCCTGTCACGACGGTGGAACCGGAACAATTGGGTGAGCGCAGGCTTGTCGTACATAAACCAGCGGAATTGCCTCTCCTGCAGATTGGCTATCACATCCCTAAGACGAACGATCCTGATTTCTACGCGCTGAACATTTTGCGCACCGTGCTCTTTCAGGGCGAAAGCTCGCGGATGTATCAGCGGCTTGTAGACAAAGACCAGATCGCGCTGGATGTTTCCTCTTATGTCCAGCCTTCTTTTGATCCAACCCTGGCGATCATTTACGCGCAGCCAAAGCAGGGTGTGGATCCCGCACAATGTGAAAAGGAAATCTACGAGGAGTTGGACAAGGCAAAAACCTCTTTGATTTCCGATCAGGAGTTGGAGAAGGCGAAAAACATCCGGCTCGTGGAGTTTTATCACCAAATGCGAACGATCAACGGCCGCGCCAACACGATCGGGACTTACGAGATTTATTTCGGGGATTACACCCGGCTCTTTGATGCCGCGAAGAATTACAGCGCGGTGACAAAAGAAGACGTGCAGCGCGTCGCAAAGAAATACTTTGGCCCCAACAATCGCACAGTAGCCACGCTGATTCCTGAAAATGAGGAGAAGGCAAAGCAATGAGAATCCTCAAACACTTCCCGAAAACAATTTGCGTCACGATTGTGGCTCTCGGTCTTGTATCTATTGCTTCTGCGCAAACTCTTAAGCTGCCTCCGCACGAGAAAATCGTTTTGAAAAACGGGCTCACGCTGCTTGTGATGGAAAAACATGGCGTTCCGATCGTAAGTTTTTCCGCGCTCGTGAAAACCGGATCCGCTGCAGACCCGGCGGGTCAGGAAGGACTGGCAACCGTTACTGCAGGACTCTTGCGCAAAGGGACCCAAAAGCGCACCGCGCAGCAGTTTGCCGGTGACCTGGATTTCATCGGGGGCTCCTTCGATGCGGGCGCCGACAGCGACTACACCACCATCTCTGCGGAATTTCTCACTAAAGACCTCGACCGAGGCCTGGACCTTTTCAGCGACGCGGTCCTCCACGCTTCTTTCCCGCAAGCAGAAGTGGACAAACTCCTCTCGCAGAGCGTTGACGGCATCAAGGCCGCAAAAGATCAGGCCGAATCCGTTTTGGGTCTTTACTATGCGGGGTATCTCTACGGAACTCATCCATATGGGCGCCCCGGCATCGGCGATGAACTGTCTCTGAAGAAGATTCAGCGCGACGGTATTCTGAAGTTTTATTCGGCGAACTATGTTCCGGCCAACACGATTCTCGCTGTGGCCGGCGAATTCAACGCCGCGGAACTTAAAAAGAAACTGGAAGAATCCTTTGGCGCGTGGCCTGCCAAACCGGCACCATCCGGAAGCGTTCCGGTTCCTGTTCCTGCGAAGGGGAAGCGGCTCCTTCTTGTTGATAAGGAAGACGCGACGCAGACCTATTTTGAAATTGGAAATGTTGGCGTAAGCGCAACCGACCCGGACCGCGTCGCGGTTCGCGTTGTGAACACGGCTTTCGGTGGAACGTTTGCTTCTATTTTGAATACGGCCTTGCGCATCGATTCCGGCTATACCTACGGCGCGGATTCGCAATTCCAGCCGCAAAAGGTTGCCGGACCGTTCGCCATTGCGAGTTTCACGAAAAACGAAACGACAGTGCCTGCAATTGATTTGGCGCTGAAAGTTCTGGATGACCTGCACAAGAACGGCCTTACTGCAGCACAGCTCGACACCGCAAAAAAATACATAAAGGGCCAATTCCCGCCGCGAATCGAAACCTCGAATCAGCTCGCCAGCCGTATTGCGACCAATGAGTTCTATGGACTGGACGACAGCGAAATCAACCAGCTCGAAGCTCGAATTGACGCAGTCACATTGGAGTCTGCGAAGCAGATTATCGAAAAACATTTTCCCAAAGAGAACCTGGTTTTTGTGCTGATTGGCAAGGCGTCGGAGATTGGGCCTGCCGTGAAGAAATACGCCGACAAGCAGGACGAGCGAAAAATCGCGGAGCCAGGTTTCTGGCCGCCAGCAAAGTAAATAACTTTTCTTTTGTCTTGGGTTAGTCCGAATCTGGAGGAACTATGCGCGTTCGTATTGCTTTCGCGTTGTTGTTGCTGATGATTCTTGCGATTGGCGTGGCCACGGCCCAAGAAACGCCTCTGCTTGCTACGTGGCCGACCGTGAATCAAACGAATATTACGTTTTCCTATGGGGGATATTTGTGGACCGTTCCGCGTAGTGGCGGCGAAGCGCGACAACTAACGACTGGCGGACACGAAACGACTCCGTATTACTCGCCGGACGGAAAATGGATTGCATTCACGGGCGAATACGACGGCAACGTAGACGCCTACGTGATGCCAGCCGAAGGCGGCGAGCCGCGCCGTTTGACGTGGCATCCTGCGCCTGATGTTGTCGTTGGATGGACGCCAGACGGGAAAAGAGTTCTTTTTGACTCTGCACGCGATGCTTACGCGGACTTTAACCGTATCTACGCCGTGCCGGTTGAAGGCGGAGTTGCGGAAGTTCTGCCGATGTGGCGCGCCGAAACCGGATCCTATTCCCCAGACGCAACTCGATTCGCCTACCAGCCAGTCCTCAGGTGGCAGGCATCCTGGAAACGCTACAAGGGCGGCCAAACAACGCCGATTTACATAGTTCGGTTAAATGATCTGCAGCTTGAAAAAGTTCCGCGCGACAATTCGAATGACGATCATCCTGTCTGGATGGGCGATACCGTTTATTTCTTGTCCGATCGTAATGGGCCGAGAACGCTTTTTGCCTACGATACAAAATCCAAGAGCGTAAAACAGGTCGTCGAGAACAACGGATTAGACTTGAAGTCGGTTAGCGGCGGGCCGGATGCGCTGGTGTATGAGCAATTTGGGGGGATCTATCTTTTTGATCCAAAATCGGGAAAATCTTCGCACGTAGACATTCGAATTGAGGGAGACCTTCCGGCAACGCGGCCCCATTGGGTGAAAGTTGGCGACAAGATTCAGAACTCCGGAATCTCCCCGACCGGTGCGCGAGCCGTGTTTGAAGCCCGCGGAGAAATACTGACCGTGCCGGCCGAAAAAGGCGATATCCGGAATCTGACGCGCACAACCGCTGCGGCCGAACGCGATCCGGCATGGTCACCGGATGGAAAGTGGATTGCATTTTTCTCCGATGAATCGGGCGAGTATGCGCTGCATCTTGTGGATCAGTCCGGCTTGGGTGAAGTGAAGAAAATCGACCTGGGCAATCCGCCTTCTTTTTTCTATAGCCCAACCTGGTCTCCGGACAGCAAGAAAATCGCATTCACCGACAAACGTCTGAATCTCTGGTACGTGAACATCGAAAAAGACTCGCCGGTGAAAGTAGTCACTGATATTTATGATGCGTGGGGAGTGCAGTTCACGCCGACATGGTCTCCAGACAGCAAGTGGATTACGTTTTCAAAATTTCTGCCGAACCACCAACGCGCAGTCTTTGTGTACTCCCTGGAATCGAGTAAGAGCACGCAGCTTACGGATGGCTTGAGCGATGCGCGCTTCCCTGTTTTTGACAAAGGCGGAAAGTATCTCTTCTTTGCAGCGAGCACGGATATTGGGTTGTCTGGAACATGGCTCGATCTTTCCGGATTCCAGCGGCCGGTAACGCGCAGCGTTTATGCTGTTGTATTGAAGAAGGGCGATCCGAATCCAGTGGATCCCCAAAGCGATGACGAAAAAATCGCGAAGGCTGAAGAAAAAGGGAAAGACAGCGACAAGGATAAAGACAAGAGCAAGGAAAAAGGGAAGGAAGCGGATAAGAAGGACGACAAAAAAGATGAGCCCCCGGTTGTCACGATCGATTTTGACGGAATCGGGCAGCGCATTATTTCATTGCCGATCAAGGCTGCCAACTATGCTTCGCTCGACACGGGCAAGGCGGGAACGCTTTACTTAACAGAGACACCTCTAGTTCAGCCGCTGGATGGACCGCCCTTTCCGCAACTCACGATGAGCAGGTTCGACCTGACCACGCGCAAGACCGAGCCGTTCCTGAGCAACATCAGCGGATACGCGATTTCAGCAAACGGAGAAAAAATCCTGTACCGCATGGGACCGGCCTCATGGTTCATCGCGCCAACAGCCGCAGTGCCGAAGCCTGGTGACGGGGCACTGAAGCTGGACGATATGCAGGTCTATTCCGACCCGCGCGCCGAATGGGCGCAGATGTACCACGAAGTGTGGCGCATCGAACGAGATTTCCTCTACGACCCGCATTTTCATGGGCTCGATCTCGCCGCTGCCGAAAAGAAATATGCGCCATATGTGAAGGCGGCGGGCGGGCGCAACGACTTGAATCATCTCTTCGTAGAGATGCTGGGCGAAGTGACTATAGGCCACATGTTTATCTTCGGCGGTGACGTCCCGAAAGCACCAGAGGTGAAGGTCGGGTTGCTCGGCGCCGATTACAAAATTGAAAAAGGGCGCTTTCGTTTCGCGCGCATCTACAACGGCGAAAATTGGAATCCAGATTTGCGTGCGCCTTTGACGCAGCCGGGAGTGGATGTCAAAACAGGCGAATATTTGCTTCAAGTCAACGGTGCGGACGTGAAAGCGAGCGCGGAAGTCTTTCGGTTTTTCGAAAACACAGCCGGCAAGCAAATTCGAATCAAAGTCGGACCGAACGTGGATGGAAAAGATGCGCGCGAAGTCACCGTGGTTCCTGTGGACGACGAGAGCAATCTACGCAACCGTGCATGGGAAGAAGACAATCGCCGCAAAGTGGATGAACTAAGCGGAGGAAAGCTCGCGTACGTTCACGTGCCAGATACGGCAAACAGCGGATACCTCAACTTCAACCGGTTCTATTTTGCGCAGACCGACAAGCAGGGTGCGGTGATTGACGAGCGCTACAACCATGGCGGCGCGATCGCGGACTACATCATCGACTTACTTGGGCGGCCGTTGCGCAACTGCGCCATCACGCGGGAAGGCGACAAGTGGTGCTCGCCGCTGCAGCAAATTTACGGGCCGAAGACGATGGTCATCAACGAAATGTCCGGTTCCGGCGGCGACGCGCTGCCGTGGATGTTCCGGCAGGACAAGCTCGGGCCGCTTGTAGGAACGCGGACTTGGGGTGGACTCGTTGGCATCGGCGGCTATCCTTCATTACTTGACGGCGGAGGAGTGACGGCGCCCCGCGCTGCAATCTACGGACTACATGGCGAGTGGGAAGTGGAAAACCACGGTATAGCGCCGGACATCGAAGTGGAAAATGATCCGGCTTCTGTTGCAGCGGGACACGATGCACAACTCGAAAAGGCAGTGCAGGTCACACTCGATACGCTAAAGAAGAATCCAGTGGTGATTCCGGATCATCCGCCTTATCCGAACTATCACCAGAAGCCCTAGCGCAAATTATTTTGCTGCGGCGTTGCCGCTCAGAGACTTGGAGAGCATCCATTTCATCAGCTCTTCCTCGTCGTACGCTTTGTTCCACGAATCATGACCAACGCCGGGATATTCTGTATAACGGACATCGCCGCCAAGCGCCTTCATGGCGGTATTCATTCTTTGGGATTCCGTCACCGGGACGACTGGGTCATCGCCTCCATGAAAAATCCAGGTCGGCACCTTGTTGCCGATTTTCTTCGCAGCTTCCGAGTAGGGTGAAGCGTCGTCCGCAGGTTGCATCCGCGCCATATCCGGCACGAGGACTCCCCCGCAAATGGGAACAATCGCGGCAAATCTTGAAGGATACTTCCCCGCTAGATACCAGGTGCCGTAACCGCCCATGGAGAGGCCGGTCAAATAGGTGCGGTCTTTGTCCCCGTGAAATTCTTTCGTCGCTGCCTCGAGCGACGCGATAGCAACGTCGTCCATGGGAGATTGCGCCCACCAGATATTCTTGCGGCATTGCGGCAGGACGACAATGGCAGGGAAGCGGTCGCGATGTTCGCGGATCGCGCGTCCGATACCGACCTGCGTTTGGACCAGCCCGTCCTCGGCTCGTTCGCCAGCTCCATGCAGAAACAGGATGATCGGCCACTTATGCTTGGGCGACCAGTTCTCCGGCACGAAGACCTGGTATTTGTAACTTGTGCCTTGCACGATCACCGTGCGGTCGAGGAAGCCGGTCTCCGGCTTTTTTGAGTAGGCTGTGGTTGCGACAAGCAACAAAGCAATCAGAGTGGCAATACGAAGCGGCAGACGAGTTCGCATGGTTCTCTCCCGAATCGAACTTTATCACGAGTCATGGGCCGCGGAAGCTGTGAGAAAGCGTGCCTCATTCCGTGAAATATCGAACGGCGCTGTGTTAATTTGACTGTGCAAATTTATGCCGGAGCTTCCCGAAGTAGAGACCCTCGCGCGCGGCCTGCAACAAACAGTGGCAGGCCGGCGCATTGTGTCCGTCACGCTTGGCAAAACGGATTTCATAGATGATCCAGCCGCGCTGGAGCAGCACTTGCCAGGACAACTCATCGAACGCGTCGAGCGCTTCGGGAAATTCATGCTTATGCGGCTTTCAAATGCGAAAAATGGACACGCTCCAGGCGATGCGGTACCCGGCGGGTCGCTTCTCGTTCATCTCGGTATGACGGGGCATCTTTCGCCTCATGCAACCGTCGAGCCATTTCCCAAACATACGCATGCGCGGTTTCTGCTGGATGATGGCCGAGAGTTGCGCTACACCGACGCGCGGCGATTCGGTCGGATGGCGTATTTCGCCGCGGAAAATTTGCCCTCTGAGCTGGGGCGGTTTGGCGACGATCCTTTGGAAATTACCGAACAAGATTTCGCCGCTCTTCTGAAGTTGCACAAATCGCGCATCAAGGCGCTGCTTCTGAAGCAAAGCGCGTTGCGCGGCGTTGGCAACATCTACGCCGACGAAAGTTTGTGGCGCTCGCGCATTCATCCAACGCGGATAGCCGCAAGGCTTTCTCCGGAGGAATCGCGAAAACTTCGAAGGGCCCTGCAGGAAATTCTGCGCGAGGCGATCGAATTGCGCGGCTCTTCCATCAGCGATTTTCTTGACGCAGAAGGCCGGCCGGGAGAATATCAGCGGCGCCATCGCGCCTACGGGCGGGAAACAAAGCCCTGTTATCGATGCAAAACGCCGATTCGACGCGTGATTGTGGCGGGCCGCAGCAGTTATTTTTGCCCGAGGTGCCAGCCAGCACCGAAGCCCGCCAAGCGAACTGCAAAGCGTGGAAAGCGTGTAACGGCAAAGGGCAGGGCTGCGTCATACAGACATTGAATTTGGGTGGACCTTGTTGGTGGTTGAAAATCATTTCTTTTCATAAATGCAATTTAGAGGGGCGGGAATGAACGCAAAGCGAGTGGTGGTTTTGTGCGCAGTGTTACTGATGTTGGGGGTGCTCAAAGGTCGAGCGTTTCCTGAGCCGGATGACACATCACCCTTTGCGGCTGCTGACGGCCAAATCCTCGCCGAGATCCACGATCACAGCGAAGCGGCTCAAAATCTCGAATACATTTCCGACAACATCGGTCCACGGTTAACGGGCTCGCCGCAATTAAAGGCCGCGAATGATTGGACTGCCGAGACATTCCGCAAATACGGACTCACGAATGTGCACCTGGAGTCCTGGAAGATCGCGCACTCCTGGATGCGTGGTACAGCCAAAGCGCGTATTGTGTATCCCGCGGAACATCCTTTGACTATTGCCTCCGCCGGCTGGGCGCCGAGCACGAACGGTCCTGTGCGCGGGCAGGTTGTATATTTCGACGCTCAGAAAAAAGAAGATTTCGAAAAATTTCGCGGAAAGTTGAAGGGCGCGATTGTCATTTTGACGAAGCCCGAATCGCTTTCCCCTCCGCAAAAAGAAGAGCCGTTTGCTGACGTAAGCCGGCCAATGCAGGCTCCGCTGCCGCGCAGGGGCGATCCGATTCCGCCATCACCTAATGCCAATTTTGCAGCTGCTGCGCGCGAGCGAAATGAATTCTTCAAGCAGGAGGGCGTCGCTGCAATTTTGCGCGATTCCAACAAACCGCACGCTCTTCTCAATATGACCGGCGTTGGCGGCGAAAAGTTTGACATCGGTCCGATTCCAAACGCGTTTATCACCGGCGAAGGCTACCGGATGATTTACCGCATGCTGCAGCATGGTCCGGCGGAAGTGGAAATTGAAATGACCAACACCATCGTCGACGGGCCAATGGATGTATACAACACCGTCGCGGAAATTCGCGGAAGTGAAAAACCAGACGAAGTCGTGATTCTTGGCGCGCATCTCGATTCCTGGGATCTGGGCACGGGCTCGACCGATAATGGGACAGGCAGCGCGGCCGTTCTGGAGGCAGCCCGAGCGCTGGCAAAACTAAATTTGAAACCGAAGCGGACGATTCGTTTTGTCCTATTCAGCGGCGAAGAGGAAGGTCTGGTCGGTTCGAAGCGATATGTCGAGGCGCACAAAGACGAGCTCGACAAAATTTCCGGCGTCCTCGTCCACGACACTGGAACCGGAAAAGTCCTCACCATCGGACTCCACGACAACTATCAGGACCGCGAAATTGTGGACAAAACCCTCGCCCCGCTCGGTGACCTGAAATTGCTGGAGCCAACCATGGTGCGCACTTTTGGCACGGATCATGCGTCGTTCGACGACGCGGGCGTACCCGGATTCTGGTGCATTCAAGACGGCGCCGAATACAACAAAACACATCACAGCCAGTCCGACACCTTCGACAAAGTCTGGAAGGATGATCTGAATCAAGGCGCACAGGTCTTGGCGGCTTGGGCTTACAATACAGCGCAGCTGCCGGATATGCTGCCGCGGCGGCCGCTGCCGTATCAACCTGACGAAGAGGCCAGAAAAGCTGCGGCATCGCTACCTGATCCAATTTCTGATGCGGACAAAAAGATCATCGAGCAGGTAAAAGCCGACAAGCCACAGCTTCAAGCCGACTTGACCCACTTAACCGACCGTATTGGCCCGCGCATGACAGGCGCGCCGCAGCTCAAGCAAGCCACCGAGTGGGCAGCGGAACAATTCAAAGCGATTGGCCTCTCAAACGTCCATCTGGAGCCATGGAAAATCGCGAATAGCTGGACCCGCGGGGCAGGCACCGGAGCATGGGGAAAGACGACCTCACCGGCGGCGCACGAACTAACACTCGCGGCCGCGGCATGGTCCCCAAGCACGAAAGGAACACTTCGCGGAAAGGTGACGGGCGTCGCGATTAATAATCCGGAGGAATTGGAACAGTACAAAGGCAAGCTGAAGGGCGCGATTGTTCTCTTGGGGCGCCCACACGATACGGTGCCGCCAATGAACCCGCTGGTCACGCCGTGGCTCGACGATGCGATTCCCATAGCGCGCCCAAAAAGTGACAAACCATTCGATTTTCGTGCATACATGCGAATGGTGCGAGCGGAATTGAAGTTTCTCTCCGAAGAAAAACCGGGCGCTGTGATTTTTGGTTCCGAGAAATTATACGGACTTGAAAACATGTCCACACTTTCCCGCGATTACAAACCCGCATCTTTCCCCGCTGCCTATGCGACTGGAGAAAGTTTTCGGCAATTATGGCGTTTGGTGGATGCTGGCGCGACCGAGGCGGAGATCAATATCGAAGGAACCTTCAGCAAGGGCGAAGTGGAGGTCTACAACACTGTTGGGGAAATTCCTGGCACGGAAAAGCCAGACGAGGTCGTCATCATCGGCGCGCATCTCGACTCTTGGGATCTGGGAACCGGCGCCACAGATAATGGCACTGGCTCAATGGCTGTGCTCGAAGCCGCTCGTGCTTTGATCAAATCTGCTGTAAAGCCAAAACGTACGATTCGATTTGTCTTGTTCACAGGCGAAGAGCAAGGCCTTAATGGTTCAAAGGAATACGTGAAAAAGCACAAAGACGAACTCGGCAAAATCTCCGCCGTTCTCGTGCATGACACCGGCACTGGAAAGACGCTGACCATCGGCCTGATGGGAAACTATCAGGCGCGCGAAACGCTCTCTTACGTTCTCAACCCGCTCGCGCGTAATCGCGAAATTACTCTCACCGAACCGACGCTCCGCGAAATGGGTGGTACCGATCACGTGCCGTTCGACGGCGAAGGCGTGCCGGGCTTCTGGTGCGTGCAGGATCCGGTGGACTACGACAAAACGCATCACTCGCAGGCCGACACCATCGAGCGCGTTCGCTGGGACGATCTCGCCGAAGGCGCGCAAGTCCTTGCCGTTTTCGCGTACAACGTGGCGCAGCTTCCCGATCTGCTGCCGCGCAAACCAGCCAGCGCTATTCATAAGGATGGCATGTAGAAACGTTCATGAGAGCGGTTCTGCAGCGGGTGAGTCGCGCGCGCGTGAGCGTGGACGGGGAGATTACGGGAGAAATCGGCGCAGGTCTGATGATCCTGCTCGGAGTGGGCAAGGAAGACACCAGCTCTGTGGCCGTGTTGCTCGCGGAGAAAACAGCGAACCTGCGCATCTTCGAAGACACGCAACAAAAAATGAATCTCTCCCTGCTGGATGTAAAGGGTTCTGCACTCGTTGTTTCACAATTCACTTTATATGGCGACGCGCGCGGCCAGCGCCGCCCCAGTTTCATGGCTGCCGCGCCACCGGACTTCGCCAAACAGCTTTACGAAGAATATTGCGAAGCGCTCCGACGGCTAGGAATCACTGTCGCAACCGGTATCTTTCAGGCGATGATGTCCGTGGAGCTGGTCAATGAAGGCCCAGTCACAATCCTCCTCGACTCAGAAAAAACATTCTAGCCCCTCGCAAGAGAAATGGACCTGCGAAAGCGCCGTGGCCGAGCTGCGTAAACTCGGCGAAAAACGAAACGTCGAAGGCATGGCTCACTTCGGAATTGTCGCCCAAAATGTCTACGGCGTGGCAAAGCCAAAGATGGACGTGCTCGCGAAGCGCATCGGACGGGATCACAACTTGGCGCTCGAATTGTGGAATTCCGGCGTGCATGACGCCAGAATTCTCGCCGGAATGATTGATGAACCCGCAAAAGTCACTGCTGCACAAATGAATCGTTGGGTCCGTGATTTTGACAACTGGGACGTTTGCGACGGAACTTGCTGCCATTTGTTTGTGTTCACGGATGCTGCGTGGGATTGTGCCGTGAAATGGACAAAACGCGCCGCCGAATTTGAAAAGCGCGCCGGTTTTGCGCTGGTTGCTTATCTCGCCTATCGGGACAAAACGGCAAAAGACGCGCAATTCAAGAAGATATTTCCGATTCTTTTGCGTGAAGCTCACGACGACCGCAACTTCGTCCGAAAGGCAGTCAACTGGGCCTTGCGGAACATTGGCAAACGAAATCTCGTGTTGAATCGTGCCGCAATTCAAACCGCCGAGAAAATGAAGAAAATAGATTCTCGCGCGGCGCGTTGGATTGCCGCGGATGCTCTGCGAGAATTGCAAAGCGACGCAGTTCAAGCTCGTTTGCAGCGCAAAAAAGCATAACTTCATGAGCCCCTATGGAAACTAGCGTCAAAATCCGGCGAGCCAGAAAAGCTGACGTGCCGCGTCTCGCCGAATTGAGTGGCGAGCTCGGCTATCCCGTCACAACGAAAGAAATGAAAGAACGCTTCGCGCAAATCAAACCAGCCGCGCAGCACGCCGTCTTCGTTGCAGAAGCGGGAAGGGAAGTCATCGGCTGGATTCATGTCAGCATCACTCCGCTTCTGGAGGTTTCCCGTCGCGCTGAAGTGAACGGCCTAATTGTCGCGGATGGCCAGCGTAGTTCGGGAGCGGGCGCAAAACTGCTCGACGCCGCCGAGAAATGGGCACGAGCAAAATCTTGTAAAGGCATGTCCGTGCGCTCCAATGTCATCCGTGAACGGGCCCACCTCTTCTACGAACGCCATGGCTACATCCACCAGAAGACGCAAAAAGCCTTCCGCAAGCCTCTTTGAAAACTGCATCGTTTGTGCTTCTGGAAAGTGCCTGTCCGTCAGCGTGAAAAATATATCGTTCTACGATAGAATAATCTTATGGCGGAGAAAATCACTTCGGCGGAGTATCGCGCCCTCGCGGAGCTGCGTTATCGCATTCGGCTCTTTCTGCGTGAAGGAGACACTACCGCATTGGCCGAAGGTCTTGAGCCGCAGCAATACCAGATGCTGCTGGCGATCCGCGGTTTGGAAGACGGCGAAATTGCCACGATCGGCACACTTGCAGAGCGGCTAGCGATCAAGCATCACAGCGCTGTGGAACTCATTGACCGCCTTGAGAAGCGCGGATTCGTAAAGCGCCTCCGAGAAAAAGAGGACCGCCGCCAGGTCAGAGTCGTGCTGCTGCCACGTGGTGAAAAGGCACTGGCCACCGTCGTGAGAGAAAGAATCGGCGAATTGCGAGCGAGCGGCGCGGCGCTTGTAAGGACTATCGAAACGCTACTCCAACCCAGAAACGGAAAGCCCAATCCGAAACAAGCAAGGAAGGGCACTTGAACAAAAAAAATTCTCAGAATGAGCTGGGAGATTTTACAACCTCGGTCCGCGTAATTCCGATTTCACTTCTTGCCATAGTTATTGGTGCAATTTGCGCCTATGTCGCTCTGGCCCTGCTTCGCCTCATTGGACTCTTTACAAATCTTTTCTACTACGGGCGGTTGGGGACCGCCATGGTGTCCCCTGCCGGGAATCATCTTGGCATTTACTCGGTATTGGTTCCCGTGACCGGTGCTTTGATCATAGGTTTCATGGCCCGGTACGGCTCCGAACGCATTCGCGGGCATGGCATTCCTGAGGCGATTGAAGCAATTTTGATCAACGGCAGCCGCGTGCAGCCCAAAGTCGCCATCCTCAAGCCGCTCTCCTCCGCAATTTCCATCGGTTCGGGCGGGCCATTTGGCGCGGAAGGTCCGATCATCATGACCGGCGGCGCGTTCGGTTCCATGATCGCCCAATTGTTTCATCTCACTAGCGCCGAGCGGAAAACGCTTCTCGTGGCAGGCGCGGCCGGAGGAATGTCCGCAACGTTTGCTTCGCCGGTCGCAGCGGTTTTGCTGGCGGTAGAGCTGTTGCTCTTTGAATGGAAGCCCCGCAGTTTAATTCCCGTGGCCCTCGCCAGCGCAGTTGCCGCCGTTTTGCGGCGTTACATCCTGGGGCTCGGCCCATTGTTTCCCGTGCCGGAACATCCGTTATTCATTGGACCAAAGGCATTGCTTGGGTGCGCGGTAGTGGGAATTTTGGCCGGAGGGCTCTCCGCGCTTTTGACGGTTTCCGTGTATGCCGCGGAAGACGCATTTCAGAAATTAGAATTTCACTGGATGTGGTGGCCTGCAATCGGTGGACTTGCAATCGGTCTTGGCGGACTGATTTTTCCGCAAGCGCTTGGCGTAGGCTACGACACAATCGGTGGCCTGTTGCAGGGGACCGTCACAACGAAAATTATTCTCGGAGTGCTTCTCGTCAAATGGTTCATTTGGGCCGTATCGCTTGGTTCTGGAACTTCTGGCGGTGTGCTCGCCCCGCTTCTGATGATGGGTGGAGCACTCGGTGGACTCGAAGCGCTGATGCTTCCCAACGAAGGAGCTGGTTTTTGGCCCTTGATCAGCATGGGTGCGATTCTCGCCGGAACAATGCGTTCACCACTCACCGGTATCGTGTTCGCGTTTGAACTGACACACGACGCAAACGTGTTTTTGCCGCTTCTCGTCGCGGGCATCATGGCACACGCGTTCACCGTGTTGACGCTCAAGCGGTCCATCCTGACTGAAAAAGTGGCACGCCGCGGATTCCATCTGAGTCGCGAATACGCAGTCGATCCGCTCGAATTAATTTACGTGCGTGAAGTGATGCGGACGAAGATTGCGGTCTTACCCGCCGCATTGAAAGTGAAGGAAATTCATCATTCGCTGCGCACGGACTATCGCCACAAGCAAAAGTTGCTCGTGGTCGTCGAAAATGAAGGGAAGCTTAACGGGATTACCACGCGCGGTGATCTTTTCGAAAGGATTGACAAGGATCAGGAAGCCGTACTGAATTTGCCGCTGAGCGAGGTCGTCCGACCCGCTGCCACTGTTGCCAGTCCTGATGAAACTCTGCGAATGGTCGTTTACAGAATGGCAGAGAGCGGTTTCACGCGAATGCCGGTGGTCGAGCGAGAAACAGGCAAACTAGTCGGGTTGGTTGCACTGGACGACTTGTTGAAGGCTCGTGCACGACACCTCGAGGAAGAACAACGGCGCGATCGCCCCTTGAAACTGAGATTCCTATTACCTGGCGGCGAAGTGTCGGAAGAGGCCAAAACACCGACAGTTCACTAGGCCTGTAAGAGACTCAATGCAAAAAGACCCGCAAGAAGAGTCGGAACCTCAACAAAAAGAGAGAAGCTGGGGATGGGCATCTTTCCTGACGCAGCGCGAGGAACAGGTTTTCCTTGTGCTGACGCTCGTCATCGGCGCGGTCGTAGGCGCACTCGTCGTGGCATTCATTCTCTTGACGCAACACTTCAGCGCAAGAATCTACCCTGTGCATGAAGGTGCTGCGTGGCGGCGTCTCTTGATTCCAGTTGCCGGATCGCTCGCCATGGGATATTTGCTTTTTCGGTTTTTCCCGGATGCTCGCGGTAGCGGAGTGCCGCAAACAAAAGCCGCACTCTATGCCCGCGAAGGCCGCATTTCTCTGAGCACCGTATTTGGCAAATTTTTCTGCACTTCGGCAACGCTTGCGAGCGGCATCCCACTCGGCCGCGAAGGCCCTTCGGTACAAGTTGGCGCGGGCATTGCCTCTTTTCTCGGAAGAAAGCTGGGGCTCCGTCCGGAAAAGATAAAAGCGCTTATTCCTGTTGGGGCAGCGGCGGCCGTGGCGGCTGCATTCAATACCCCGCTTGCAGCAGTTTTATTCGCACTGGAAGAAGTGGTCGGAGATTTACACGCACCTGTGCTTGGTTCGGTTGTGCTTGCGTCCGCCACTTCATGGGCAGTGCTGCGCATGCTATTGGGGAACGATCCGCTCTTCAAAGTCCCTGAATATCAGCTCGTCCATCCCGTCGAATTGGTTGCGTACGCGATACTTGGAATTGCAGGTGGTCTTGTCTCAGCGGCGTTCAGCAGGCTTCTTTTGTGGCTGCGTAAGCGATTCCTCCAATTTTCGCGAAAAACAGTCTGGTTCCAGCCCGTGGCGGGAGGGCTGGTCGTCGGTATCATGGGCTGGTTCGTGCCGCAAATCCTCGGTGTCGGATACCTGCACGTTGGAGAAGCCCTCAACGGCGAACTCGCATTGAAAATCATGATTCTGCTGCTTGTACTGAAATTCTTTGCCGTGGTTGCGAGCTATTCTTCGGGAAACGCAGGCGGGATTTTTGGGCCGAGCCTGTTTCTCGGCGCGATGTTGGGAGGAATCATTGGGACATGCGCCCACATGGCGTTGCCGGGCTATGTCGGAAGGCCCGGAGCATACGCTTTGGTCGGCATGGGCACTGCGTTTGCAGGAATAGTGCGTGCTCCGATGACCAGCGTTGTGATGATTTTTGAAATTACCAGAGATTACGCAGTAATCGTACCGCTCATGATTTCAAATCTGTTGAGCTTCTTTATCGCAGCGCGTTTGCAGCGCAAGCCGATTTACGAAGAACTGGCTCGCCAGGATGGTATCCACCTGCCCGGCGAAGAAATGTCGACCGGCGCTGGGCAGATAAGAGTCGCGGCAATTTTGCGTCCCGAGTCGAATTCTTTGGCTGCAGAGCTGTCCGTCGCAGAAGCGCTGGAAAGAATGCGCACTACAAAAATTCGTACCGGACTGATAAAAAGCGGACGAGGTGTGGAAGGGGTCGTGAACCTGGAAACGTTAAAGTCCGCTATGGAAAAAACTCCATCGCAAAAGTTGACGGATATCTTGCAGGGAGAAGATTTTCCGCACGTCCATCGCGACCACACACTTGCGCAAGCACTGGACCGCATGGGAACCGCTCGCATGGACCTGTTACCTGTGGTTAGCCGCGCAAACGTAAGAATGTTAGAGGGTATCGTTACGTTGCGCGATGTTCTGGATCGCTATGGCGTTTCCGCGAGCGAATAGTCATTCCTTATATAAAATAGCCGTGAAGCTTAAAAGCCGCCGCCACCACCGCCCCCGAATCCGCCACCGGAAAAACCACCACCCCCGCCGCCGCTGCTACTGAAGCCGGAACCTCCCGAGCTGCGAGGAGCGGAAGTCATAACGCTGCCTGCCTGCGAGGACATCGTGTTCAGATTGCTGACGAACATGTACGGATAAAAACTCGGCCCATAGCCGCCCTGATACCAGGACGGCGGTTGCGTGTAAATATTCTGGAACGCCTTGCTCCAATTTTTTTCCACGCCAAGAGCCATAGCGAACGGAAGAAATTTTTCAAACATCTCTGGAGTCTTGATCATTCGGTTGAAACGATCCGATTCCACGTGAGCAAGAAAATCCTCGAAACCCAAAACACCTTCCAGAGTGCGCGCGCCTGCGATAGTGCGCGCTGGCATAAACCAGCCGAAACCGATAATCACCGCTGCTGTAAGCAGCCCCGCCAGGATAAAAGGAAATGGCGCCATTCCCAGCATTGTCGCCAGCGGCATCGAGCCCCAGACGGACAGAAATCCCACGACAATTCCGCCGGCAACGTAGGCCGTGCGCACGCTATCCGGTCTGCGCCGGTAATATCCATGCGAGACCAGCGAATCGAAAACGTGGTTTTTGATCGCGGGAATGTGCTGATAAAACTGGTTGTGCAGGTCGGAGAGCGAGACGGACTGGCCCGCGGCTCCTCCTCCTGAAAATATCCCGGTAAGCAGTTCGTACTCATGCGGCTTGAGGGAAGCCCATTCATCCGAAGATTTTTTCAGGTGGAAAACGTAATCCTTTTCATGGACCAGTCCCATCATGCTGCTTTTGTCTTTTTCTTCGATGGAGATAAATCCGCGAACCGCGAGATCTACGATTGCCGCAGTGATGTCCCGCATATCTACGGAGTTGTCAATCAAAGTGCCGACTTCGCTCGGTGTCAATTCATCTGGCGGGTTGTACTGCGCCGCGATGGGTCGAAGCCTTGGATCACGTCCACGAGTCCACCAAAGCCAGAACATCCCGACAAAAGCCACGATGGGAAGAAATAGCGGCCAGTTGCTGCGAAGGAAGAGGACAGCGCGATCGATCGCAGTCGGCGCATGAACCAAACCCTTGTCGAATGCGACCGCAATCGTCAACCCTTCGTGATAACCGAGCGGCGCCGTCGTATGCACTTCAACGCCGTTGCCGACAACTTCCGCTTCCGCCTGTTTTCCCGTGGAACGATACGCTCCCGTAAAAACATTTGTGCGAATCCCCGTTGCTCCAACCGGAAGTGTGATGTTTGCGCTCACGTTCCCCACGGGCATATCCCACTCATCGCCCGTAATGTTCCAATAAAATTCATCATGATCTTCGAAAAAACGAAGCGCGTCGGAGACTGTGTATTCGATGACGATCGTTCTTGTGCTGTCCTGGGCTTCGGGAACGTAAATCTTGAGCTTGCGATAGTGCCGCTCGCGGCTCGATTCGTATTTCAGCGTTCGCCCAGAGCTGTCTGTGATGCTCTTTACATTCAGAAATAGCGAATAGTTCATCCCCTGCGGTGTGATGTATTCCACCGGAATTTCCCGATAAACGCCGCGCCACGAGCCGATGAAACGGAACGTGATGTTTTCCGTCACATCAATGGAACTGTTGGGAAGAACGGTGATCTGTGCGTCGAATTTCTCAACTCGCAGCTCGCGCGCGGAAAGCAACGATGTGGGAGCGAATAGGAATGAGAATAGGAGAAGAAAATGGTGAAAGCGAAACCGTTGTTTTGCGAGCAGGCTGGCCATTCTGTTGATGGCCTTAGGCCGTCGGAGCCGCAGGCGTATTGAAGCTGACTTTGGGGGCTTCCCGCTCAGCCGTAGCCGAAACTTCGAAAAATTCTCGTGTCTTGAAGCCGAGCATACCGGCGAAAAGATTCGTCGGGAATTCCTGAATTTTTGTATTCAGGTCGCGAACCACGGCATTGTAATAACGCCGCGCATTCTGCACTGTATCTTCAATCTGGCTGAGCGAATTTTGCAACGAAGTGAAACTCTCAATCGCGCGAAGCTGCGGATACGCCTCGGATAACGCAAACAAACTTTTCAATGTGCCGGAAAGCACATTTTCCGCTGCAGCTTTATCGCCCGGCGAAGTCGCCGTCATCGCGCGATTGCGGGCGTTGATTACTGCTTCCAGCGTTCCTTTTTCGTGACCGGCATATCCCTTTACCGTTTCCACGAGGTTCGGAATCAAGTCATAACGCCGCTTCAACTGGACATCAATATCGGCCCACGCATTGTCCGCCTGCACTTTCAGGCGAACCAGGCCGTTGTACATCCCGATCACCACAATCACAACCAGGATGAGTAACCCAAGAATGACCCAACCGATCATAGTGACCTCACGTTAACGAATTGTCTTGCCCGATGAACTGAATATACGTGGCGAAACAAAGTGTGTAAAGCAAGCTGCGGGGACTTCGTGTCCAAAGGCTGAAAACACAGAAAACAAAATCAAGATAGTGACAGGACCTGGAAACGCGAGCATTCTGATTGCGCCCAAGTTAACCATTGGTATAAGTTCCATTTTGATTTATGCTTGCGCCCCGGAAAGGCCGCTCCTTCTCTCATGCTCTTCAAAACGCTTAGTGCAGCCGTCTACGGAATCGATGCATACCTCGTCGAAGTGGAAGTCGATGTCGGCTCCGCGCGAATGAACGATTTTAACGTTGTCGGACTTCCCGATAACGCCGTAAAAGAAAGTCGCGAGCGCATCAAGTCCGCGCTGCGCAACTGCGGATTCGAGTTTCCTTACGGACAAGGTGTAACAGTCAACCTCGCTCCCGCCGATGTGAAAAAAGAAGGCTCCGCGTTCGATCTCCCCATGGCGCTTGGGCTCGCTGGCTGTATGGGACAATTTTTCGGCAAGCCCATCAGCAAAATGATGTTCCTGGGCGAATTGTCGCTCGACGGTAGCATTCGTCCCGTACGCGGCGCTCTTTCCGCCGCACTCGCCGCCCGCGATAGCGGTCTAAATTCTCTCGCCGTTCCCGAAGCCAACGCCCGCGAAGCCGCCGTCGTCGACGGCGTCAGTGTCTACGCCGTCAAATCTCTTCCGCAAACCGTCGACCTCGTCAATGCGCCGGAATCCTTCACGCCCATCAAAGTGGACGCGCAACTCATGCTCAACGAAGCTGCGCAGTACCTCGTCGATTTGCGCGAAGTCCACGGCCAGCAATCCGCCAAGCGCGCCCTCGAAGTCGCCTGTGCTGGCGGCCACAACATTCTCTTCATCGGACCGCCCGGCGCCGGAAAAACCATGCTCGCAAAACGCATCCCCACCATCCTTCCGCCCATGTCACTCGCAGAAGCCATCGAGACCACGCGCATCCACTCCGTCGCGGGCACGCTCGAAGATTCCCGCGGCCTCGTCGGCACTCGCCCCTTTCGTTCGCCGCATCACACCATCAGCGACGCTGGCCTCATCGGCGGCGGCGCCGTCCCGCGCCCCGGCGAAGTCTCTCTTGGCCACAACGGCGTTCTCTTTCTCGACGAGCTTCCCGAATTTCAGCGCAACGTCCTCGAAGTCATGCGCCAGCCGCTCGAAGATGGCTCTGTCACCATCTCTCGCGCCGCCACGTCCATCACGTTTCCTTCGCGCTTCATGCTCGCCGCCGCCATGAATCCCTGCCCGTGCGGCTACTTCGGCGATCCCACGCGCGAGTGCCACTGCACTCCGCCCATGATTCAGCGCTACGTCTCAAAAATTTCCGGCCCGCTCCTCGACCGCATTGACATCCACATCGAAGTCCCCGCTGTGAAGTACAAGGAACTCCGCGCGCCCTCTTCCAGCGAAGATTCCGCCGCCGTCCGCACTCGCGTCATCGCCGCGCGCAATCGTCAGTCGGAGCGTTTCTCCTCCGAAAAGAAAACTTACGCCAACGCGCAAATGCCTCCGCGCCTCATTCGCAAACATTGCGCCATCTCCGCCGAAGGAGAAAAACTTCTCGAAAACGCCATCACCCGTCTCGGCCTCTCCGCACGCGCCCACGACCGCATCCTCAAAGTCGCCCGCACCATCGCCGACCTCGACGCCTCCGCCTCTATCGAACCAAAACACCTCAGCGAAGCCATCCAATACCGCACCCTCGACCGCTCCTACTGGGCCTGACACAACTATGTCCTTCCGATTGAACTGGGCGACGGGTCCCACTGCGGCTTTCTTTTCAGTTTGCAGTGGAAATTCGTTGCGCACTTGCGGAACCACTTTAACCAACTTGCATTTACAACAAGGTTTCGGGCTGCTAACTCTTTGTTTTTGAATCTCGATATTAGGCTGTCGAATTGCTCTTTATGGAATTAAGTAACTAGGAGTGTGTTTATGAGCCTCAAGACCATTTTGCGCATAACAGTTTGCGTGGCTTTACTCGTCGTAGCGGTTTCCGGCGTCGCCAAGGCCGATTCGTTCACTTTCACGTTCGTGACCACTGGCGGAGTCACCATCGCCGGCGGCACGCTGACCACGAGTGGCCCGTTTGTCGGTGGGCAAGCCACTGTTACTGGTATCAGCGGCACCTACGATGGTTTCGGGATTACTGGCCTGTTGCCCAATGGAACGGAAGGCTTTGGCACAGACAATATCCTGTTCTCAGGTTCGCCGAATGTGGACCTCTTAGGCATCATCTTCGGCACTACCAATGATTCTACGACCGCGAATATTTTCTTCAATGGCAGCCAATACGAACTTGGGTCTTGCACGAATACCGTGTTTCAGAGCGGAACCTGTTTCGGAGGATCTCCTGCGTTGGAAGATCATCTCGGCACGTTCACCGTTACGCCGACCCCGGAACCCGCTACGCTCGCTCTTCTAGCCACTGGCTTTGCTGGCCTCGGACTTCTCCGCCGTCGCAAACGCGCCTAGAAAGACGACGTCTCCGCCTCCATCGAAACCCAAACACCTCAGCGAAGCCATCCAATACCGCACGCTCGATCGCTCCTACTGGGCTTGACGTACCGTTCCACATACGTCTTCGTAGATTTACTTGACATGCCAGCACGTACCCATTTATAAAATCGCAATTATCCCTCTCGGACGGTCCCGCCACTTCGGCACACTCGGGAAAAATTGACTCCGGTCGTGCCGCAACGCCCGCTACTCGTTTCGGCTACTTTCGATGCACGCCATGAACCCAGAATTTGGAGGCCCCGTGACTGTCCCCTTTTCAGTTTTACGCTCCTTATTTTCATTAGTTCTCGCAGGCGCCTTCTTGCTACCGCCAAACGGTCCACAAATTAGCCCTGTAAACTCAGCTGGAATTCAACGCGACGCGCAAGCGATCGTCGTTATTCAAAAGGCGATCACCGGTCTCGCCGCTCAACTCGATCCGGCGCAGATAAGCAGCGTAGTTGTAACAGGAACAGTATCCCTACCTGCAAATGACCCACCTATCGAAGGAACAATTACTTTGGAAGATTCTCTCTCGATTTCGAGTAACGAGTTCAGAGACACTTTTCAATCGGCCAATATCAATCAGAGCTTCGTGAGCGGGCATGGAAGCCCCGGCCTTATTTCCAACGGAACAGTGATTTCATTTGGCTCCCACTATGCGAGCTGCAGGCAATTCCTGCACATTCCTTGGCTGGGGTTGACAAAACTTCTCGCGAATCCCAATGCCAATATCAGTTTTGTCAAACAGACGCTCGTCAACAACCAACCTGCCGTCCAAATCCACTTCCATGATGACTCAGACCTCGTACAGCAAGTTATGAGCGTCCAAGATTGGTATTTTGATCAAACATCTGGGTTACCCGTTAGAGTCGAATACCGCGTTCCTTCCACGCCGACCGGCTTGCAATTTATTCAAGTGACTTCTGATTTTTCGTCTTTCCAAACAGTTCAAGGGATTGCGATTCCATTTCATATCGTTTCCTCAGCCGATGGCCGGGTCGAACGGGATATGACTATCACTTCAGTCAAGATCAACCAGCCACTTTCTTCAACTGATTTTGATCTGCCAGCGGCGGTAACCAAGTGAACTTCAAATCCCTAGCACTTGCAGCTACCACTTTCATCTTTTACTTCTTGCCTATTCCCTTGGCCGCACAGACAAATCCAAACTTCGAAATGGGTTATAAGCCATTTGGAACCTACGATGAAAGCACTTTCGATTCCGTTAGCATTGTGAATTCGAATTTGACCCTTCATATTCCTCTGCTCGTATACCCACAGCGCGGCCCTTTAACCGCCGATACTCATCTCGCCTACAACGGCAAAAATTGGATGGTCACCCAAACTTGCTTTGGCAGCACCTGCACCGACACTTGGCGGTGGAATCCTCTCAGCCCTCAAGGTGTATTTTTTAATTCGAGCGGTGGGGCCAACGTTGCCTATGCGCCTGTCGTAGTCGGCAAGCCCCTTGGGAACATCTTTACGGCATATACCTCTGACGGCGCCACACACATGCTTTACCCGGACGCCGCGGGAGGCTACCACTCCGTAGATGGAACGGGAATTTGGTACAACGGGGCCACCGGCTCGCAAACCGGAAAAATCCTGATGAGAGATGGCACCCAGCCGCTTCTAGTCGATCCGAACGGCAATTGGGCCTCGAGCTATTCCGGATTTCAGTCCAATATCATCAGCAACTACGCCGCCGGCGTCAACACGGACACTTTAGGCCGCATTCTCAATCAGACGCGGGCACGTCTACGACTGACTACACAGGATGCATTGCACCGTCCGCTCCGGCCCAAATCAGTTCAGCGGGAATTGGACCCTACCCGGGGTACAACGGCACGAACTTACAGGTAAAGGTTTGTACGGCCAATTATTCTCTCAGTACGAATTTTCATCAATTCGACTCAAACGCCGGTGTCTGGATTCAGGAAGGGTCTTCATCCGCCACCTTTATCGTAAGCGTTGTTATCTACGATGGGAATTCGTGGGCAACAAGTCCCGCTTGGGGCTTTGATTATGTAGGAAGCGGAGGTTTCAACTACGGCGATTTGACAAAAGTGACTCTCCCTACAGGCGGTACGATTTCCTACACATGGGGAACGGTCGGTCTCTGCTCTTCGCCACTTGCTCTCACAAAGGTCAGCAGAGGCGTTATAAGCCGCACGATAGATGCAAATGATGGCAACGGCCCCCGAACATGGACCTATTCAAACGCAGTAACCGATCCGGACGGCAATGACACGGTTCACACAGTAACGGATCTCGGCGGTTGCGCTCTCTACGAAACGCAAACTCAGTGGTACCAGGGCAGTCAGTTCTCGGGCACGCTGCTGAAAACTGTCAAGACTGATTACACCTCAAGTCAAAATCCATATTTTCAATACATTTTCCCCGCCCCGCAGGTAAATGTGCACCCGATCCGCGTGACCACAATCTGGCCAAATGGGTTGACCTCCAAGGAGGAAATGACCTATGACTCTGCTTTTGTCAACTCGACGGGCAACTTCTCTTATGGCACGGTCACTTCAAGAAGCGAATTCGATTATGCAATGAACGCCCCAGGTTCGCTCATTCGCACTACGTCCACGGCATTTCTCTCCCAATCAAACAGCACCTATCTTACTGCCAACCTGCTCGACCTTGCATCGAGCAAGACCATCACAAATAGCGCGGGCACCCAAATTGCCAAATCAACATATTCCTATGACGGCAGCGGTCTTCAGCCCTCCGGTATAACCACGCAGCACGACAACACAAAAGCCAATGCAGTCGCAAGGGGCAACCGAACGAGTTCATGCTCATGGAACAACGTTACCGGCGGAAGTCTGTGTACGACGACTACATATTTCGACACCGGTTTGCCCTATCGAGTCACGGATCCAAATGGCAACACAACTCAATTCGACTATTCATCAACTTACATCGGCGCATACGTTACACAAACCACACTTCCGGTAACTGGCTCAGTCCAGCACATCATTAGCGGCACATATGATTTCAATTCGGGAAAACTGACTAGCTTTACCGACCAGAATTCAAAAACGTCAAATTATCTCTATGATGCCCTCTGGCGCATCACCTCGGCTTCCTTTCCTGACACGGGGCAACTTGTCTTTAGCTATCCCAATCTGACGACGATTGAAAAGAAACGCCAGATTACCTCGACACTTTGGCTCGATCTCTTCTCCTATTACGATGGCCTCGGCCGCATAAAACAGACCCAATTGGTTTCCGACCCGGATGGAACTACCTTCGTCGATACAACCTACGACAAACTCGGCCGGGTCTATTGTGTCAGCAACCCATACCGCTCTTTCACCGACTCAACCTACGGAATTACAACTCACGTCTACGATGCGTTGGGCCGCGCCACCGCAATTCAACCGCCGGACTATTGGGCAAATACCTCCGCATCAAGCCCCACGTGCCAAAACGTGACTTCTTCTACTACGCCCGCCAATCCCACAAACTATGTGTCAACTTCTTACACTGCGAACACCACGACGGTCACTGACCAGGCAGGCAAATCACGTAAATCTGTCTCGGACGGGCTTGCGCGTCTAACGCAGGTCTTCGAAGACCCAGCAGGCCTCAACTACGAAACTGATTACACCTACGATGTGCTCGGAAATCTTCTAACCGTCAATCAGAAGGGTGGCTCAACCAATTCCACTAATTGGCGTACGCGTGCCTTCACCTACGATTCGCTATCGCGACTCCTCACTGCCGCTAATCCCGAGTCCGGCAGCATTACTTATGCTTACGACAGCGATGGGAATCTGATTACCAAAACCAGCCCTGCCCCCAACCAAACTGGCTCTTCCACAGTCACCATCGCGTATTGCTATGACGCTCTAAACCGGCTCACCAGCAAAGCCTACACTACTTCCACGACGTGTCCGCAAACCGCTCCCGTCGCTTCCTACTCCTACGATCAAACAACTTTCAATGGCCTCACAATCACAAACGGCATCGGCCGTCGCACTGGCATGACCGATCAAGCAGGCAATGGCTTCGAAGCTTGGTCCTACGAGTCCATGGGCCGTGTCGCTTCTGAGAAACGCACCGTCTACACCGGCACCAACAGCTACTCCAAAACGATTCCTTATACCTACAATCTCGACGGCTCACTCGCCAGCATCGCAACTCCAAGCTGGCCCGATGGCTCCCATCCCATCATGAACACCTACACGCCGGGTGGCGCAGGCCGCTCCACTGCTCTGAACTCCACCCTCATCAACAACGTTCACTACACCGCTTCCGGCGCGCTCTGCTACATGCAAGAAAATTGGGGCATGGGCTTCACAACAACCAACAGCTTCAACAATCGCCTTCAGCCCGCGACAATCTACGCCGTCGGACAAACCGCCGGTCACGGAACCGCACCTGCTCAGTGTGCTTCTGTTCCTCTCATTCCCAACGACGCTTACACGAGCAACATGGTTCGTTACACATACAGCTTCACGGACGCCAACGGACACAACAACGGTAACGTCTCCTCCATCACAGACGGCCTCACCGCCAACTACTCGCAAACTTACACTTACGATTCCCTCAATCGCATTTCCACAACTCAAACTACAGCCAATCACTCGCAGGACGCTGCAAATTGCTGGGCCGAATCCTACAGTTACGACCCGTGGGGAAATCTCCTGAAGCTTGGCCTGGATACCATCGGTCAATCCGGCTTTGTCGGCTGCACTCGGGAAAGCGGCTTCGACTTCACGAATTTTACCGGAACCAACAATCGCATCACCGCCACCGGATACGCATACGACTCTGCCGGCAACCTGATCACGAATCCCGGCGTCGGCACACAAACCTTTGATACTGAAAATCGCCTCGTATCTGCAGGGGGAGTCACCTACACCTACGACGGCGATGGCAAGCGCATCATGAAATCCAACGGCACCATCTATTGGTACGGCATGAACTCCGACGCCCTCATGGAAACCGACCTCACCAACACCATGAAGTTCGCCTTCCAATTTTTCGCGGGCCGTCGCGTAGCTCGCCTTGATGCAGCCAACTCAAACGCAGTGCAGTGGTACTTCGCGGACCATCTCGGAACTTCCCGCACCGTGTATAGCCTCAGCGGCATAGACCGCTGTGACTACTATCCCTTCGGGGGAGAACGCTGCCACTCCACCGTCACCACCAATCGCTACAAATTCACCGGCAAAGAACGGGACTCCGAATCCGGCCTCGATGATTTCGATGCGCGTTTCTATTCATCATCAATGGGCCGCTTCACAATTCCCGACTGGACGTCCAACGCAGTCGATGTCCCTTACGCCGACTTCGGCAATCCGCAAAGTCTGAACCTTTATACCTACGTTAAAAACAACCCGTTGAACCTCACAGACGTCGATGGCCACGGCCCTGGGGACGCCCTGCAGATCGTTGAGATTCTGAATCGGTTCGCCGATAACCCAGTTGGATTCACTAAGTCCTTTCTCATTGGGGTTTTAAAACAGGAAACTGCGAACGTCAGAGAAAATGTTGGGGCGAGTCCTTCACCAGTACTTGAACCCACGAATGATGTGGAACGGGCAGGGGCCGCTGTACTGAACGCCGCGGCGCAAACCACCACGGCCGTTGCGCCGTTTGTTTCCGGTGACGGCGAGGAATCTGCTGGTGGCACAGCCGAGGTTGAGCCCTCTATGGGCAGTGTCCGCGGCGCCCAACGAGAATCAATGCGGCAGGAGAATATCCCCACCAGCCAGCAACCAGACACCCAAGTGAGCACGAACGCCGGCAGGCAGTACACGTACACCGTCCCCAAAAAAGGTGGCGGAACTGAAACGAAGATTGTGACTCGCCAAAACATGGACAGAAATCACGGCAAGCACGTTGAAGCAGGCAAACCAAAAGCTAACGGGCAGACCGACCCTTCTGGACGACTCAGGCATTCCAATGACAAGACAAAGGTCGTTGTAAAGTGATAAAACAAAAGCCAGTGCAAAGAGGCGCGCCGGTAAATCTCTTATGTCAACTGAGCGTCAAAGAAAAATCGAGTTATTAGCTCGGAAAAACGAGGCGAAGAGAGAGCACTCGTCTTATTTAACTGAGATCTCTCACGTCTTGAAACGCGAGATAAACGAGGATGAGTTGTTTGATCTGGAGACGACAGACAAACTCTTTTCCAAATCTATCAACGCGTCCAAAGAATCTCATTGGATCCTGCAAAGAAGTTGGCCGTTTCATCCGCGCTCCACTTGGACACGCGTTTGCTTTTGCTTGGCGGAGCAACTCGGACCTGAACCTGTTGTCCTTTTTGCTGGTGCGTACAAACTCTGCGGCGCTGTTAGATCCAAGGCGGAGTATCCGCTCGTCAATGCTCTCTCGGTTCTGGAGTTTGACAAAGATTCGCTGAGCATACAGTCGCTAAACTCGGATGGTGGTCTCTACTTGGACATGTACGAAGAAAATTCCACTTGGCGGATTGAACTGAAGATTTGGGGCGAGTGGTATTTTCGAGCCAAAGAATGTTTGGTCCCTCAGTGTAATTCATAGTCCTAGGCTTGGGCGGGTGGTGCACTCGAAATCCGAAAACCTCTTGGGTGGCCTACCCTTTGCGCTTTGTATTTTGCCGGGTGCCCCATACGCGGGTTATGCGTGTGGGGATTTTGACTTTGCTTTTCTGTCCGTTCGGCATCGGAATCCCTCAGTGCCAAGAAGGACCCGCCCTCCAACACCGAGGACGGGGCACCCTCCGCATCACTGTACTTTCTCTAGTCTTATGAAAGTGGTATATCCTCTCATCGTTCCTGTATGCAGGAAATACTCAAGGAAACTCCGGGCCACCCGCCAAGGGACGGAAGGCAAATCAATTCCCGGCTTTCAAAATTCAAAGAAAGTTGGCGAGATCAAGGACACGAAGACAGTTAGCAATACCAAACAACTCAGAATTCAGAAAGAAGCGGCACAAAATAGCCAGCGAAAGCATGAGCTGATTACCGGACAAAATACACATGTAACAAAGAACGCCGCAGAAGGCACGACGGTTGTTCGTAGACATGATCTTGGGCCGAAGAAAAATTAATGAACGCAAAGCTTGAATCTGAAAAATTAATGAATGCGGTCTTAACACTCGCGGAAAAGATGCTTAGGCAATATGGCGAGTTTTATCCGTATGGTGGGTATATGACGCCTGGAGGAGAGATTATCGACGTGGGCGCGAAAGACCCAACGACAAATCACCCGAAGTCGGAAGACCTAATTCAATCCCTTCGATCCTCGTTCCGCGCGTTGGCAAGCGAGAAAAAATGCAAAGCCGTTGCACTGGTTTTTGATGTCGCTGTCGTTTTGCCAAACTCGACTCGCAAGAGCGATGCGATTCAGGTCTGTGTAGACCACGTAGACGGTTATTCAGCCGAAGTTTTCTTTCCTTACCATATCGTTAACAACGAAATCGTCTACGATGTAACTTTTGCGCAGGAGGGAGAATACCGTATCTTTGAGCAAAAATAATCCCATTTAGTCGCTTCATATTCTATGACTCCTTTCATCTATTGGTGACGACTCTAAGGGTGGGCGGGTGGCGCAGCCTTAATACGGTGGAGACTTCTGGGGCGGGTGTCCTTCGATAAGAGCGAAGGCAGTGTCAAGACACAAAACTGGAACTCGGAGGCGAGCTTCCGTGAACGCGCAAGACTTGGGACGATCCTTGCCCCAGGGATGAAGCGTGGAGGGTTGTCTGATGCTGCAACTACGACGGTGACTCATTTCACCGACAATGCTACCGTTCAGGCAATTACTGATTCGGGAGGCATGTTGTTTAAGGGAACCTACGTTACAACACCAGGTGAAATACCAGCAGGTGCGACAAGGCGGGTGGCCCACACGAATCTGAATTTCGGTCTCGCTATCACCGATCTGACTAAATTCAAACCCACCCCCAAACCATAGACATGAATTGGAGTTCGCAGACAATGACCGAGCCTATACCATACAAGGAAGCCGGGTGCCCCATACGCGGGTTATGCGTGTGGGGATTTTGACTTCGCTTTTCTGTCCATGCAGCATCGGAATCCCTCAGTGCCAAGAAGGCAAGTTTAAGAAAAACTGATTAGCAATAGGTAGATATATGACGATGAAGACTTCTAGTTATGGCAATCCAAGGTTTCCAGAAGGGAGCAAAGCGCGCGTTGCGGATCGCGCAATATTGGAAGGGTTCATGGCAACGTGGAGGTACCACCACAAACTCCGACCGGAACAGCTTGAATACGCCGATAGAGTTGCAACGGTTCTCGATGTGGGCTGGTATCACGGAGGTGATCCGGTTTATAAGCTGGAGAACATTCCGGGTCTATGGCTCGATCAGTGCCTGATCGAACCCTGACAACTGAGACTGGCGGCGTCACCTACGACGGCGACGGCAAGCGCGTCACTAAAGCCCCTTCCTCCAGGCCCACGCAACCCAATTGCATCTACTGGCGGGCCGGTGGCGCACCTTAAAATCGAAAAACCTCTTGGCTTCGGCCCATCAGCCAGGAGCACCAAACCACTGTGATCTTTGTGGAGTCAAACCTGAAGATGCTCCAGGCCTCTTTACTCAAAGGCCTAACCCTTCAAAGCCGCAATAAAGGCAGGTGGCGCACTCGAAATCTGAAAGCCTCCTGGGTGGCCTACCCTTTGCGCTTTTGTATTTTGCGCGTCTTCTGCGTTCCGGACGAATCTGCGGGACAAAGGGTGGGCACCTCTTCTCTTGGACTGATTCGCTAGGGCGATAAGGGCTTCGGCCCTTCGATTCGACTTTCCTTCTCTTCGAACTCTTTTCCACAATCCATTCGAATTAGCAGTCTAGTACCTCTATTGACAAAGTAAATAAAGCGTGCTACCGTGTTTCGTGTTTGCCCCACCCAAACTCGACCGCCTCTCCCACAACCCTGTTTCCTATCCCCTTTGTTTTGAGTTTCATGCAAAACCCTCCTTCCACATCTCTTTTGTTTTGAGAATCATACAAAACCACCCGGGGTGGGGGTGGCCAAATCAGCCCAACCCACTATTTGCGCCCGTAAGTCCTGTATTTGGCACTCTTACAAAAACACCGGGGGTGTACCCAAACTCTTCCCACTTTGGAACCAACTTATCTTTCTCCACGATTGCTCCGCTTCGCGTCCGTCGTCCGATTGGCCCGCCTCCAGTTTTTTCCTCCGCCTTCTCCATCCTCCGCGCCATTGACGCGACCGCTCGCGCTGTGTTACCCATACAACGCCTCAAAAATTGGGCTTTTCGCATGGTGACGAGCCGAATGGCGCCAGAAACCAAGCATCTGGAAGTCACGCTGGAAACCCAGGTCGAAAGTGTGAACCTGGCCGAAGAGATGTGCCTCCGTCTCGCCGAAGCCGCCGGCTTTGGCGAAGACGAGTGTTACCGCATCGGCATGAGCGTCCGCGAAGGCGTCATCAACGCCTTCCACTATGGCAACAAGGAAAAGCCCGAAAAGAAAATTCACCTCGCCGTCGATCTCACTCCCGAAAAAATGATCATTCACGTCACCGATGAAGGCACCGGCTTTATCCTTAAGGACGTTCCCGATCCTCTCGCCGAAGAAAATCTTCTCAGCACTTCCGGCCGTGGAATTTTTCTGATGCGCGCCTTCATGGACGAATTCGACGTAGTCAAAGCGCAAACCGGCGGCGCGGAAATCGTAATGTCCAAGCGCTTGCCAACTCCGGGTTCGCCGCAATCCAACGGCGACCACGGCTCTGCGCCGCACAGGGAAGCCTAAAACAATGGCACTTCATCTCACACCTCGAGATTCCGGCGTAATCACTGTCGTTGACGCCAGCGGCCGCATCACCCTCGGCGACGGCAGCGCCATGCTGCGCAAAACCATTCGCCAGCTGCTCGAAGAAGGCCACAGCAATATTGTTTTGAATCTCGCCGACGTGGATTACATCGACAGCTCCGGAATCGGCGAACTCGTCAGCGCCTACACTGCCGTCCGCAGCAAAAGCGGCGAACTGAAACTTTTGCATCTCACAAAAAAAGTTCACGACCTTCTGCAAATCACAAAACTCTTCACTGTCTTCGAAGTTTATTCCGACGAAGGCACCGCAATCCGCAGCTTCTAATGGTTTCTCTTATCGGCAATCGTTCTATGCAAATAAACATTTCTTCGGCTCTACGTTCTGGACTCCAACCTCAATTTGTGACAGCATACGCCCGCGTTAGTGAATTCCCAGGTTCGATGCCGGCACGAAGAGCTGCCTCGGCGGTCTCCCGGTGGCAGGCGTCAGACCCAGCACGACGCTAAATCCACGGCAGAGGAGTACCGAAGTTGAGCAAAGAGCAAGGTGTTGTGAAATGGTTTAACGCATCCAAAGGTTACGGCTTTATCCAACGGCAGTCCGGCGAAGATGTGTTCGTTCATTTCTCCGCCATTCAATCCGACGGATATAAGTCATTGAATGAAGGGCAGCACGTTGAATTTGAAGTCAAGCAGGGACCGAAGGGCCTGCAAGCAGAAAACGTATCTCCTCTTGGCTAAACGTGGACTCTTACAAAGCCCCTCGAGAAATCGAGGGGCTTTTTTATTTCAGAAAATATTTTTCCAGTCTGAGAAAATAAAACGGAATGAGCGCGGCAAAAAAATCCGCTGCTAAAACTGCGTGGATCGCAGAAACTGCGCGCTCGCTTGGCTTCGATTTGTGCGGCGTAGCGCGCGCAGATGATTTTCCTGAACTCCAGAAGATGAATGATTGGCTGGAGCGTGGTTACGCAGGCGAGATGAAATATCTGCACGATCCGCGGCGCGCGAACTTGCAAGCGGCGATGAGCGGCGTGAAAAGCGCGATCGTCTGCGCGATCAACTACAACTCTTCCGAACCGTATTCGACGGAAGTTTTGGAGGATGACTCCAGCGAAGACGATTCGCCGCGCGGATGGATTTCACGTTACGCATGGGGAAGCGATTATCACGAAGTACTCTGGGAAAAGCTGAACGCGCTGGTTGCGAAGATGCGCGAGAGATTTGCCGAACCTTTTGAAGCGCGCGCTTCCGCTGACACTGGTCCCGTTCAAGAACGCATACTTGCAAAGCATGCTGGGCTCGGTTGGATCGGAAAAAACACTTTGCTGCTCGATCAAAGAATGGGCTCGTGGTTATTTCTCGGGACGATTCTTACAGACTTGGAACTTACTCCGACAGTGGAAAGCAAAGAGTTTCTTCCTCCCGATTTGTGCGGTACTTGCACGCGCTGCATTGATGCGTGTCCAACCGATGCACTCGTCGATCCTTACGTGATGGATGCGCGCCGCTGCATTGCTTATTTGACGATTGAATTACGCGGGCCGATTCCGTTCGAATTTCGTGAACCTATCGGCAATCATGTTTTTGGCTGCGATATCTGCCAGGACGTCTGTCCGTGGAACCGCAAATCACCTCGTACGGAGCAACAGGAATTCCGGCCGAGAAACTCCGAAGATGAGAAAGAGTCTTTGTTCCATCCGCGACTTGAATGGTTGGCGGATATGAATGAAGAAGAATATCGAGAGCTCTTTCACGGAAGCGCCATGAAGCGGGCCAAATGGCGCGGAATCATTCGGAATGCGCTCAACGCACTTGGAAACGCCGGATTGGGAAGAGGTACAACGGAGGGAGAACGCGTCTACAGCATTCTCCAGAAATTCACACAAATCGACGACAAAGTCATTTCTGACTCTGCCCAATGGGCGCTCTCGCGCATCAAAATGGAAGGATCAACCCACTAAATATGCCCGAGTGATTCGGGGAACGTGCTTGGTTGAGCCATTTCAACAGACGGCGGTATACTCCCTAGCGACCCTGCTACGAGCCCGCCGCCCGTCGGGAGCTTCGCTTGAAACGAAGGAAGTTTGTGGTGAGCGGCAGCATGGTTGGAGCCGGCCTCCTGGGAGCAGTCAGCTTTGCTCCCGGCGTTTTGCGAGCAAGCGCACCAGAGAACCTCGTACCAAATTCAAATTCGGAGGAAAAACCAGTGGCTTTTTCTGTGCCCCCCCTGCCGTACTCATTTGACGCACTTGAACCTTACATTGACGCGAAAACGATGGAGATCCATCACGACAAGCATCACGGAGCCTATGTCACCAACCTGAATAAGGCGCTTGAAGGCCATGTCGATTTGCAGGCGAAGTCCCTCGAAGATTTGCTGAAAGGACTGGATTCGATTCCCGAGAATATTCGGAATGCAGTCCGCAACAATGCGGGCGGCCATTGGAACCACTCGCTATTCTGGACACAGATGAAGAAGGGCGGGGGCGGTGAACCCAAGGGTGATCTCGGCACAGCGATTAATTCTTCGTTCGGTTCCTTTTCCGGATTTCAGGAGAAGTTTGCCGCTGCAGGCCTAGGACGCTTCGGATCAGGCTGGGCCTGGCTGATTGTGAAGGACGGGAAACTTGCGATCGACTCGACGCCGAATCAGGACACGCCATTTATGCTAGGTGGAAAGGCAGTGCTTGGATTGGACGTTTGGGAGCATGCCTACTATTTGAAATACCAGAATGTGCGCGGCGATTACATCAAGGCGTGGTGGAACGTGGTCAATTGGGATAAAGCCGCTGAACTCTACGCTGCTGCAAAATAAATTCTCAAGTTCATAAAAAAAGAGAAAAGCCCGGCAGGAAATGCTGCCGGGCTTTTTCTTTCTAAGAGAGAAGCATTAGACCGATATTGTTAATTCGCCATGCCGAAGACTGCCGCTTGCACAGGGGCATGGTGAACTCTCTGCACCCGAGATGCGGATGCGGCTGGCCGCGTGTCACGCACAACAGGCGGCGCCACGGGTTTGTTAGGCATTGTCCAGTTGGAATAACGAGAAGCTTCGCGAACGAGTTCCATACGACCACGGACGCGAAACTTGGACAACAAGGATGAGACATGGAACTTCACGGTACGTTCAGACAGGTTCAGGTCACCGGCGATTTCTTTGTTAGCGAAGCCACGAAGAATTCCCCTCAGGACTTCTTCTTCACGGCGGGTAACTTTGACTTCGCTTTTCACCGACTGGCCGGCTTCGAGCAACTTCTGTGCTTTTTCCCGCAAGCCCTCAGTATGGCTATGCTCGGCTTCCACCATCACAGCGTAATCTTCCGGTGATTGGCCGCGCACCATGCAATGCATGGCAAGCAGGCAAGCTGCTTGTTCAAGTGGCAAGCTACCGTCTGGACCGGCGCTAACCTGAAAATGAGCAACCCCTGATTGTCTTTCGTAAAAAAGGTACGTCTGAGGAAGTGCAGCTGCTTGGCGTGCGGTCACTAACGAAGGCAAAGAGTGCGATCTGCGGACAATTTTCACCTGGAATCCTCCCAATCCAGCCTCGACGCAAGGACGAAGCCTGCGAATAGATAAAACGACGCGCAGCTGAGCGGGTGCGGCTCGCGAGTCGCATAAACTGAAATGTACTGACTGAAGCTGCGACCGTGGGCCAAGTCGTAGCGTGCTCCCCGGGAACGAGGTTAGGCGCGAGAAGGAGGTTTACGCCCGTACGTTCCACCGAACTAGTACCCGTCGTGCACGTCGGCTACCAAAAATTGTCTATGCAAACTGCTCAAATTGGGACACTTGTGTGCAAAAGTTTTCCACAGGGTCAGGTTGGCACTGTAGGAATTTCATGCCCTCGGAAAATTTTGCATTAAATACGGGAAAGAATGTATGGCTATTGAGGTGTGAGGATGCGGGTTTCCTGGCTTGAAACTAGTTCGTACCGAATGCCCCGCCAGCGAATTTGCCGAGAAACGAGCGAGGCGAAGAAGTTGACCAAATATAAAAACGGAATAAACACACCGATGGTGATGTAAATCCAGGATTGAGCGTTGATTTGCGATCGGTAAGGGGGCAAAAGGTCGGCGACGGCTACAACGCGCAGTGCGCTGCGCAGAGAAGCAAGAAGCAAGGGGAGAAAAGTCAGCGCCGCCAAATGGAGCGAAGGCAGAGTGGAGACTAAGTCGCCCAACGTGAGAAACAAGCCAAGCAAAAAGGTAAGGCAGAAAAGGGCGTGCATGGCGAAGGCCGTGCCCCACATTTTTTGAGAATAGACTTTCGTGATGAGAATCTGCCGATTCGTGAATTCCAGCAAACCTTCGAAGTTTGTGTCAACAAATGAAACGGTCAGACATTCGGGAAGAAAAAGGATGGGTTTGCCAGTCCGCTCAAGGGCGTTCGTCATGGAATAGTCGTCGCTGATGGAGTGCTGCCACTCTTCAAGCACTCCACACTGTTCGAAAACTGTTTTGCGAATGGACGTTCCGCCGCCCCAACAGAAATTATTTGCTTTCTCTCCGAGCATGGTAACGATCGGCGCGTTCCAAGCCGTTAAAAGCCAGGTTGGAAAATTGTTATGGTTCGGAATCATCCAGCGCATGGTCGTTGCAGCGCCGTACCGCGCGTCGTTTAGAGGCGCGACCATATGACGCAGCCAGGATTTTCCCGGGCGGCCATCGGAATCCACAAAAACCAGAACTTCCACTTCAGGCGGCAGTTGGCCAACCGCGTGAATCAAGTTGTTCACCTTTTCGCCGCGGCCTTCCGGTTTGCCCGCAAACAATAGACTCGCTTTCACGCGCGATTGGGATGCAACTCGTTTGACCGTACTTGTTGCGGGATCAGATTCCGAGGCTAGGACGAAAAAGAGTTCGTAGTTTTGATGGTCGAATTCAGTGAGAGCAAGGAGATTTCGTTCGAGACCTTGTTCCAAGCCGCGGCAAGGACAGATGACAGCTGTGCGCGGCGCGTAGAATCCGGGGTCCAACAACATGCGCCGCTTCGCATACGCGAGCCACATTACGCCCTGCACGGCGAGATAAAGTCCGAGCAGAATCTGCACGACGGCAAGAATGTCAAAGAGTGTTTCCACGCAAGGCGAGGATAACAAAGCAAAGGCGCTCGCGCACCGAACATATAAACAGGTAGAATCGCAGCGGTAAACGTTGCGAATCGGACACGTGAGCGACAACGTAAAGGAGATTTAGCGATGTCAGGGCGAGTAGATTCTTCGATGGTGACGACCGCGATGGAACTGCCGGGATACCGGATTGTGAAAAATTTTGGGGTTGTGCGCGGGATTATCGTGCGTTCGCGCAGCGTGATCGGCAATCTTGGCGCCGCGCTGCAAACGATCGTCGGCGGCAACATCACGATTTTGACAGATTTATGCGAAAAGACCCGCAGCGAAGCGTATGAACTGCTTTTGATGCACGCCGCAGCACATGGAGCGAATGGCGTGGTCGGGTTTCGCTATGATGCGACGGAAGTGATGAATGGCGTTACCGAAGTGCTTGCATATGGCACCGCGGTTTTAGTAGAGCCCGCTCAACATCAATAAGCTAAATCGGCAGAGGGTCAGTTTGAATTTTTGACTTATTGTGTCACGATCCAAAAAATTCAAACTGACCCTCTAGAGCTAAATCGCGCACTAAATCGCACGGCTGGGCGAGCGGTGGTAGAATCTCGGCTCCCATGTACTGTTCTCAGTGCGGTTCGGCGGTTCCAGAAACGGCGAAATTCTGCGCGGCTTGCGGTTCGGGGGTCAATCAGGATCCTGGGCACGATCCTGGGGCGACGATTGCAGGCCACGAAGGTATCGACGGGGAAACTTTTGCGCCGCCGCGACCGCCTCGCACTCCCAGCGGAAGTACGTCGCAGCGCCGTTCGCGGCCAATCTCTCACCCAAGCGGGACGTCCTCGAGTTCCGACGCAATTGGCGGCGGACGGTTTGCTCCCGGCACTTTGCTTGAAGGGCGCTATCGCATCGTCGCTCTGGCCGGCCGCGGTGGCATGGGAGAGGTTTATCGCGCTGAGGATCTAAAGCTTAGCCAGACCGTCGCGATTAAATTTCTACCGGAAAGCCTTTCGCGGGACGCCGCCGCTCTGCAGCGTTTTCACTCCGAAGTGCGCATCGCGCGCCAGGTATCTCACGCGAACGTTTGCCGGATGTTCGACGTGGGAGAGATTGATGGAATCACATTTCTCACGATGGAGTTTGTGGATGGCGAGGATCTCGCGTCCCTGATTCGCCGCATTGGACGTCTTCCGCAGGACAAAGCGATTGAAGTAGCGAGGCAGATTTGCGCCGGGCTTGCGGCGGCTCATGAACGCGGGGTGGTCCACCGCGATCTAAAGCCCGCGAACATCATGCTGGACGGGTTGGGCAAGGTTCGCATCAACGATTTTGGACTTGCTGGGATTGCAGCGACGATTCAGGGGGCGGAAGTTCGCGCCGGCACTCCGGCTTACATGGCTCCGGAACAGCTGGCGGGCAGCGAAGTCACGATTAAGAGCGACATCTATTCACTCGGCCTTGTGCTTTACGAAATTCTGACAGGGAAGCGCGCATTTGAAGCTTCCACGCTGCAAGAGCTGATTCGCGTTCGCAATGAAACTGAAGTCACGAAGCCGTCGAGCCTTGTGCGCGATTTGGATCCGCTGGTCGAGCGCGTCATTCTTCGCTGCCTAGATAAAGATCCTGCGCAGCGCCCTGTATCGGCGCTGCAAGTTGCCGCAGCTTTGCCGGGAGGCGATCCACTTGCCGCTGCGCTCGCCGCGGGCGAGACGCCCTCTCCAGAAATGGTTGCAGCGTCAGGCGAAACGGAAGGAATGAAGCCGCAGCTGGCGCTGGCCGCGCTGGCCGGTGTTGTGATCGCTCTGGCTCTGTCCTTATTCGTGGTCAACAAACGAAGCTCTACGGCTGCGATGGTCCCGTTCCAGGATTCGCCCGAAGTTCTGACCAGGCACGCCAAAGAGATGCTGCAAAGTCTTGGCTACCACGACGCGCCCGAAGACACAGCAAATGGCATTGCTTCGAGCAGCGAATACGTAAATTTTATTTCCACTCAAATGAAATCGCACGACCGCTGGGAGGCTCTTCGCCAAGACCAGCCTGCCGCGACGTTTTTCTGGTATCGCGAAAGTACCACGCCGTTGATCAATGCGGAGCCGGTAGACAATTTCTTGTGGGGCCGTGTCGGGCCAGATTTGCCGGCAATGGATGTATCGGGCAGAACGCTCGTCCTTACGACGCTAAGCGGAAAATTGCTGGAGTTTGAAGCAGTTCCTCCACAACTTGAAAAGTCGCCTTCGACGCCGGGCGCAGTTGCCATGGATTGGTCGCCGCTTTTTGCGGCTGCGGGCCTCGATCGCAAAGCGCTAAAAGAAGTCGAGCCGCAATGGTATCCGCTCGCCTGGGGCGATTCGCAGAAGGCGTGGGAAGGAACGTGGCCCGGTCGAAGCGACTTGCCGCTTCGCGTGGAAGCCGCTTCTTTCCGAGGAAAGCCGATTTATTTTCAACTGATCGGGCCGTGGACGAAAGCCTATCGCATGCCCGATCAGCGCCCGGGGCAACAAAATAAATTGGGACAGATATTCAGCTTGAGTCTTTTGGGGTGCATGATTGCGGGCGCACTGTTCGTAGCACGCCGCAATATCAAGCTGGAGCGGGGCGATTTTCAGGGAGCGCGGCGACTGGCATTGGTTTTGCTTTGCGCAGGACTGATCAACTGGCTTCTGCTTGCGCACCATACTTCGGCACGTTTTGAATTCATTGAAATTTTGCTTGCGGCAGGTTCCGGTCTTTTCTTTTCCGGCTTCTCCTGGATTCTGTACGTCGCGCTCGAGCCCTACATTCGCCGGCAATGGCCGAACAGCCTCGTCTCTTGGACCAGAATGTTGAGGGGGCAATTCCGGGATCCCGTGGTCGGTCGCGACGTCCTTTTAGGAGTTTTGTTGGGGACGTTTGTTTCGATATTGGATCATCTTCAGTATCCGCTCGAACTCGCCATCACAGCAGCTCCGGGCAAACCCAACGGATTTACTCCCTATTCGATGGAAGGTCTGCACGGTTCGATCGCTGCCGTGATTCTGCAATTCACGAATTCCCTCACCAGCGTTTTGTTTATTTTCTTTTTGTTTTTTCTTCTGCGAATGGTGCTGAGAATAAACTGGCTCGCGGCGATTGCGATGGGCCTGCTGTACTGTATTCCCAGCCTCGGCGCGGCGAATCCTCTGATCGATTCGTTATTCACTGCACCTTTTTTCATATTGTTCATGCTTGTTTTATGGCGATACGGACTTGTCTGCCTAGCTGCGCTCTTTTTTACAGATCAATTATTAAACTCGGTACCGATTGTGATGCCGCTCGGTTCGTGGCATGCCGAGGGCGGAGTCGTGGGCATGTTAACGGTTTTGCTGCTAGCCGTTTATGGATTCCGGGTGGCGCGGGCAGGGAAGCCAGTGTTTAGCGGGAAATTGCTGGAGAGTTGAGGGGACATTCAGGATTTTTTTGCGGTGGCCGGTGAAGCAGAAGCATTCTGCGATTGCTCTACGATGTGAGCGGCCAGGTCTTCGATTTCCATTAGTGCTCGCGTAGCGGCGACGCGCGCTTTTTCCATAAAAGAGGAATCGAGCACAAAAGCGCAGCGATCTACAAAAGGATGATGCGCCGATTCGAACGGCTTGCGTCCGCGTTTCGGCCCTGTATTGCGAGAGAGAATGCCTTCGTAAATCTGTAAATCGCTTTGAAAATCGAGAGCGTCGCCCGCGTTCCAGTGGCGTTCGCGCGCCAACGCCACAAGAAACTTGCGGCGAAAGAGTGCAGCGTCCTTGCGTGTCAGGGGAGTTGGCTTTTTTCCGGTGATTGGTCCTGCGCCGACCAGTTCGATAAGGCAGATCGTCGCCGCCAAGAGGGTTTCGCGCTGTAGCAATGCCAGCAAATCGCGGTACAACGGAGCGTGCACTTGAAGCGCGTGACGGCCGTTTTCCACGACGTAGGAGTCCACAAAACGCGGCACGATGCGCTCCTGCGCAAGGGCTTGCGTCAGCTGGCGGGCAAGCTCAACGGCATTTGGCGGAGATGAAAGCGCGCGAGGCATCGTCGCATTTCATGTTAGCAGGAGATACGAATGCCGCGCGTTGCCAGAGTCTATTTCACAAATTGCGGTGACTCGCCTTTAGCCCATGGATCATAGGTCGCGCAGAGATGTATCCGGTGCGCGACGGTCGGATGGTCGAAAAACAAGAACACGTTGACTGGATTAGGTTCGGGATCGACGAACACTTGCTCGCCAAACATCTGAAAAGATGCCGCACAAGCCTGGCCCGGGTCTGGAACAATTCCGTGCGTGACTTCCAGGCTGTAAATGTCCGCCTGATTTTCCTGATAACGGCTGAATGTGTTTCCGACCACGTTTGCAGCGAAGCCAAAGAAAGTGACGAGCAGCATCAGGGCGGGAAGGGAGGCCCAGTCCTCAACGCCATGCACTTCCCACTTCGCGCCGCTTCGCGCAAGCAGCCAACCAATTGTTCTGAAGCCGAGGTAAAGAAGGACGAAAGTCATTGCACAGACAAACGCAAATCCTTTCCAAATGTGATTCAGGACGTAGTGGCCCATTTCGTGCCCGAACATTGTCAAGATGCCGCCGGTTGTTTCTTTTGCGAGGCTCGTATCCCAGATTACGACGCGCTTTGAGGCACCGATGCCTGTGACATATGCGTTTGTATAGATTGTTTTGTCGCTGGCGAGCATCCAAAACATTCTCTCGGGCGGAATTGGCATGCCGCCGCGAACTGTGACGAGCTCCAGTTGAGGAATCAGGTCAGGAGCTTTCGCGGAAAGCGGCTCAAACTTGCTGAACATAGGATCGATCACGAGCGGCTGCAGAAAGACGAGGAAGATCATAATCGGGATGGAAATGATCCAGAAATAAAACCACCAACGTTGCGGGCTGCGGCGAATCACGGCGAGCAGGATCCAAGCGAAGAGGCTTCCTATGATCGCGGTCAGGAGCAACGATTTTAGCCAATCACCGGTCCACGAGCCCCACGGCTGGACGGAAATGCCGTAACGCTTGAGAAGGGTTTCATTGAACAGATCGAGTGGAAGCTGGAGCAGGCTGAAGGAAATTACCAAGAGCGGTGTGAATATCAACGCTTGTAGAAAACGAATGCGAGTCACGCGTTCGGCTGCGTTGCGAAATTTTGCCGACAGTTTTGTTTGCAAGAGCAACCATAGAGCAAAAAGGGAAAAGAAAAAACTGAAGAGGCGAAACGCGAAGCGAATCGCGCCGAGCGTCTTGGCTTTTTTGTAGAGTTCCGGCGGCAGAGAGTATTCCGTGATTCTTTTTGCGGGTTGCTGGACATGGCTCGCGTCTGCGACGGGAGGCGTTGCAGTGGTTGTGTTGGGCGCTTGCGTTGTCGATTGCGGTGGAGAACCTTGTGCGGCACTGAGAGAAACAGCAATTACGCAGAGCATGGCGACTGCGATCAGTCGTTGAGGCATCGGTCCTCCACTGACAAGCGTGGTTTGAAGAATTGCCGGGAGTATAGCTAACAAACCGCGAGGAACGATAGGAGCGATTATCTATGGTAACGGCGCGTCGCGGGACCGGGCTAAAACCAATCGGAGCGGTATGCGATCCACCATGCAGCCATGCCGGCGGGAACAGTTGCGACGAGCGCCCACCAGAACGGCAGAGTGAAGTCCGCGATGAGGCCAAGGCCGGCGAATGCCAGCCAGAATACTTTGCGCTGCATGGGGATAGTTTACCGAAGTGCGCCATGCAGAAGCGTTATCGCGCAAATTTGTGCGCGGATACATAACGAACAAAAAAGAAAAGGCCGGGACTTTGCCCGGCCTTAACAAAAACATTTTGGTTCTCTGCAAATTTAGTGAATCGCGCGCGGTGATTCCGTCCGCTTCTGCTTTGGTGCAGCTTGCGGAACGATCGGCGGAGCAACGCTCTCCTTTTCGAGAGCGTGCTCCAGCACTTCGTCCAGTGTGTGGACGTAAGTGATCTTCAAATCGCCGAGCAGTTCGGGCGGAAGATCCGCTTTCGCGTTCGGCTCGTTGTCGGCGGGAAGGAGAACTTCCTTAACGCCCGCGCGTTTTGCACCGAGCACTTTTTCCTTGATGCCGCCAACCGGAAGAACAACACCGGAGAGCGTCATTTCGCCGGTCATCGCGAGACGATTTTTGATGGGGCGGCCGGTGAGCAAGCTTACGAGGGCCGTGACCATCGCTGCACCCGCGGACGGGCCGTCTTTTGGAACAGCTCCAGACGGCACGTGAATGTGGATGTCGTGCTTGCGGAAGAAGTCAGGGTCGATTGCGTATTTTTCCGCATTCGACCGAACCCACGTTAGCGCGGCGGTCATGGATTCCTGCATAACTTCGCCGAGGTGGCCGGTCGTGGTGAATTGTTTGCCTCCACGCATGCGGCTTGCTTCGATGAAGACGATGTCGCCGCCTACGGGCGTCCAGACGAGTCCGACAGAAACGCCGGGCTGTTTGACGCGCTCGTCGATTTCTCTTTCGGTGCGGAACTTCGGCACGCCCAGGAATTCACGAACGATTTCCGGAGTGACAATCATCTTTTCCGTTTTACCTTCGGCGATGCGCCGTGCTTGCTTTCGCGTAATGGTGCCAATTTCGCGCTCGAGATTGCGAACACCGGCTTCACGCGTGAAGCTATGAATGATCTCCTGCAAGCTGGCATCGGTGAATTCAATATGTTCGCCGATTTTGAGCCCGTGCTCCGTGGTCTGCTTCGGGATCAGATATTTGTGAGCGATGTGGAGCTTCTCTTCGCCGGTGTAGCCGGGAAGTTCAATGATCTCCATACGATCGCGCAACGGTTCGGGGATGGGATCCATCCAGTTGGCCGTTGCGATGAACGTGACCTTGGAAAGATCAAATGGCACATCGAGATAGTGGTCGCGGAACGTTGCGTTCTGCTCGGGATCGAGCACTTCCATTAATGCGGCAGAAGGATCACCTCGGAAGTCGCGTCCGAGTTTATCGACTTCGTCCAGCATCAGGACGGGGTCGTTGGTTTCCGCGCGCTTGATTCCCTGAATGATTTGTCCGGGAAGAGCGCCGATGTACGTCCGGCGGTGGCCGCGGATTTCGGCTTCGTCGTGCATGCCGCCCAAAGCAATGCGAACGAATTTGCGTCCGAGCGCACGAGCGATGGACTTGCCGAGCGAGGTTTTGCCGACACCTGGAGGTCCGACGAAGCACAGAATCGGGCCCTTCATGCCAGGTTGCAGTTTTTTCACAGCAAGATAGTCGAGGATGCGCTCTTTGACCTTTTCGAGATCATAGTGGTCTTCGTTCAGGATCGTCTGCGCTTTCGGAATATCGATCTCCGCCGAGCCGGAAGATTTGCTCCAAGGCAGCGAAGTCATCCATTCCAAGTATGTGCGCGAGACCATGTACTCGGCGGAAGCCGGGGTCATCTTGGACAAGCGCTTGAGTTCGCGGTCGCACTCTTTCTTCGCTTCGGCGGTCATCTGCGCTTCTTCGACTTTCTTGCGAAGCTCGTCGATTTCCTGGGCCGAGTCGTCTACTTCTCCCAATTCCTTTTGAATCGCCTTCATCTGTTCGCGCAGCAAGTATTCACGTTGGTTCTGGCTGACTTGTTCCTGAACTTGCTCGTGAATCTTCGAGCGTAGTTCGAGAACTTCGAGTTCTTTTGAGAGTTCGCGAATCAGCGTTTCCAGGCGCTTCCGGACATTGGAAGTTTCGAGGAGCTCCTGGCGAACGAGGGTCGAGAGCGACGGCAAGTTGCCGGAGACAAAGTCGGTCAAGCGACCGGGATCGTCGATGTTGGAAGCTGCGGTCTGGAGATCATCAGAGAGTTGGGGTGAACGGCTAACCACGTCACGAAAAAGCTCCTGCGCATTGCGCTGAAGCGCTTCCAGTTCATTGTCTTGTTCACCTTGCACGTCCGGCAGCGCTTCCACCTGCGCCTGCAGGAAGGGCCGCAGCCCGATCAAGTCCACAACCTGAATGCGCTGGATGCCTTCCAGGAAGATCACAACGTTGCCATTCGGCATCTTTACGGTCTTGTGGACCTTTGCGAACGTTCCGACTTTGTGAAGGTCGGCAGCCGCGGGATCTTCGATTCGCGGATCCAGCTGCGCGACCACGCCTAGATACTTGTCTTCTTCCGCAAGGGAACTCACGAGAGCAAGCGAGCTTTCCCGGCCAACTGTCAGGGGTAGAATCGCGCCCGGAAAGAGTACAGTGTCTCTCACAGGAAGAATCGGCAACGTATCTGGCACTGCAATATGTTTTTCTGCCATGGGGTCCTCAATCCGACCCAGGGAAACTAAAAACGAGGGCCGTGAACGTTAGATGCGGTGAGGCTGAGAATGGTACACAGCTTCGCATTTCAAAATCATAAAATCTTAGCTTATCGGACTCATATTCTAGCATTTCTCGCATTTATTGCAAAATTGTGGTTTAACTTCATATTTTTCATAATCTTATGGAATCCTGAAGGATCGGGAATGATTAGCCGCTATTCCGTGGGATATCGGCAATCTATTTCCGAACTTCAGCCTTTTTCTTGGGTAGCATACGCCTCTTCTATGTATTTCAACGCTTCTTCTCTTGTTTTGATGATTCCTTCGAGCTGGGCGTCTTCAACAGATCGCAGGATTTCGCTGAATTTTGGTCCGGGCTTATACCCCATATAGACCAAGTCGTCCCCAGTTAGAAGCCGTGGCGGGCGGACTTGTTCCGCGGGAGTTTGGTCGAGAAAGCTGCGGACGAAATTGTAGGACTCGAGATTTCGGTTGCTGGAAAGGCAGTCGAGCCGGTGCAACTGCATATGCTCTTCGAATTTAGGCAGTCGCAGGAAGCGCTTCAGCGTGGATGTGCGCATTTGCTCTGCGTCTTTGAACCTCATGTGATTGGAGATGAGCGAGGCGATCTGTTCCGTTTCGTCGTTAGACATTTTCAAACGGTGGCAGATCTCTTCGCCCATGCGAACGCCAACTTCAACGTGGCCGTCAAAGCGGATGCGGTCTCCGGTTTCCGCTGCTGACCGAAATGTGGGAGGTTTTCCTACGTCGTGGAGCAAGACGCCCCAAGCGAGAGTTGGAGGAGCACCGACGGGAATTCCGTCCAGCATCATGCAGGTGTGAGTCCAGACGTCACCTTCAGGGTGATATTGCGGTGGTTGTTCAACGCCTTTCATGGCGGCAATTTCCGGCAAAACTTTCTGGAGGAGCCAGGTTTGGTCCAGCAGACGAAACCCGTTGCCGGCTGATCCTTCCGTGAGCAATTTTGTCAGCTCGTCACGGACACGCTCCGCGGAAACGCGATCAATTTCATTTACATGCTTTCTGATTGCTCGAAATGTTTCAGCTTCGATTTCAAAATCAAAGCGCGCGGCGAAGCGAACGGCACGCAGCATGCGAAGTTTGTCTTCTTCGAAGCGGCGATCTGGCTCGCCGATTGCCCGGATGGTTCCTGCTTTCAAATCTTCGCGGCCGCCAATATAGTCCAGAACTTCGCTGGTATCGTGCCGCATCAACAGGCCGTTGATGGTGAAATCCCTACGCTGCACATCTTGTTCCGCGGTCTTCGCATAAACCACGGCATCAGGATGCCGGCCGTCTGAATAGCCGATGTCGGAACGGAACGTGGCGACTTCGACTTTGAGACCATCGCGCGGAATCAGAATTACGCCGAATTGTGCGCCAACGGCAACGCTATCCGGAAAAAGCTCCATCACCTGGGCGGGTGTGGCGTTTGTTGTGACGTCGTAGTCGGCAGGAGCCCTACCGAGCAGAAGATCACGTACGCAACCACCAGCGAACAAAGCCTGGAAGCCGTTGCGAACCAGGGTATCGCAAATCGAATTGGCGAGTTCGCGCGCGTTCATAGGCTGATTATGCACTGGGGTTCGTGCGAAAAGGGAGTTTAGATTTGGAAGTTACTGGCAGCGAAGAACGAGACAGGTAATGTCGTCGAATTGGTGGGTCGCGCCAACGAATGCATCCACTTGCTGCATCAGGAATTGCATGGATTGTTGCGCGGTTTGGCCTTGCAACGAACTCATACAGGCGACAAGGCGCGGGTCGCCGAATTCCTCGCCTTTCTGATTGAAGGCGTCGACCATTCCGTCGGTGAAGAGGAGAAGCAAATCACCGGAAGCCAAATCCACTGAACCGATTTCAAATTTGGAGCCGGCTTCGATGCCCAATGGAACGCCGCCGGTTTCGAGGCGCTCAACGCCGCCATCTTTTCTGCGGAGGATGGGATTGTTGTGGCCCGCGTTGATGTATTCGAGGCGGCGGGTGGCCGGGTCGTATTCTGCGAGAAGGGCAGTGGTGAAGCGTCGGCCGTCAAGGCTGTGCGCTGTGGCATAGCGATTGAGCCGCGTGACGAGTTCACTCAGCGAGACTCCTTCTCCGGTGATGGTGCGAAGGCTTGCTTGAAATGTAGCCATGAGCAGAGCGGCGGGGATGCTTTTTCCGGCGACGTCGGCGATGACCAGAAACAGCTTCTCGTTTTGCGAGGAATTCCCAAGGGGGTAGAAAGCGTCGTAGTAATCGCCTGCCACGGAATTTTGCGGGCGGGTGGCGAAGGCTACATCGGCATTCGGAACCGTGGGTGGGATGGAAGGGACGAGCCAGGATTGAATTTCGCGCGCGATTTCGAGGTCGCGCTTCATTGTGACTTTGTCGGCGAGTTCCAGCGAGAGAAGAAACAGGAAAATCAAGGCGGCGAACAGTTGAAATCTAACTTCAAGTGCAGATTTGTCCGAAAATTCAAACTTAAATCCAGAGGACACCAGCATAAAGAGCGCAATGATTAGAAGCACCCGGCGCACGGCGCTCAACTTGTAGAGCATCGCCGTAAACATGGCGCGCGCAATGTGCAGCGGGCGATGCCAGCCCGGCAGCTTATTAATTTCGTCCCAGTCGACGTCTTTTCGGTAAAACCCGTAGCTGGCGCGCGCGTCGGCGGTGAATTGCGACCAGAGTTCATCCACGCGGCGGCCTTCGCTCAAGCGGCCCCAGAGATTCGGCTCCGGCGGGCGTTTCTGCGAGGAAGCGGATTCCGAAGATCGTTCACGCGAAGGCATTTCAGGAGTATAGGGCATCCGGAAGGAATCTGGATTGCGACGCGGGAATCAGTCGTCGCGTTTGAGCGAGCCACCGAATTGAATTTTTTCGAAGCCGAAGCGATCGCGGAGGCCGTCGGCGGCGCGTGTGAGTTTCTCGAGTTTTTCGCGGCGCGCGGCGTCGAGCAAATCGAGTTGTTCGCCGCCGTGGGTCAAATTGCTTAATGCGGTGCCAAGGAGACGGATTTTGCGCTTCTTGTTACGGTGCTCTTCGAAGAGCGTGAGGAAGACACGTTGGATATCGGAATCGAGATGAACCGGCTCGGGCATAGTACGCGCGCGGGTGTAAGTATCGAATCCGGCGTAGCGAATGGTGAGAGTCAGCGTTCGCGCGGCGAGACCGGCTTCGCGCAGGCGCTTGCAAGTTTTTTGCGAGAGATGGCTGAGCAGGGAGTGAAGTGTTGGAAGATCGTCCGTGTCTTCTCCGAACGTGTGATTGTGCGAAATGGATTTTGGTTCGGCGTCGAGGACGAATTCGTAGGAATCGCCGCCGCGGGCTTTCCGATAGAGGGCGGTACCCCATTGACCAAAGATATTTTCGAGTTTTTTTGAATTGATTTCAGCAAGCTGCGCGACGGTTTCGATTCCCAGTGCACGGAGCGCTCGTTCGGTGACTTCGCCGATTCCCGGAATTTTTCGTACAGGGAGGGGTGCAAGAAACTTTGCCTCCTGGCCGGGTGCGACCCAGACGAGTCCGCGAGGTTTCCCTTGATCGCTGGCGACTTTCGCGGTGAGGCGCGTGGTGGCAAGTCCGCCAGAACAGGGAAGGCCGGTTTCGCGCGTGATGGTGCGAAGAAGTTTGTCAGTGGCAGCAAGCGGAGGACCGTGCACGCGTTCTGTGCCGGCGAGGTCGAGATAGGCTTCGTCAATCGAGACCATTTCGACGATGGGAGAGAACCGGCCGAGGATGGAAGCGACGTGATCGCTCCATTCGCCGTATTTTTCGTGATGGCCATCGAGAAAAACGGCGTGCGGACAGAGTTTTCCGGCAGTGCGGAGCGGCATCGCGGAATGAATGCCGAATTTTCGGGCTTCGTAGCTTGCGGCGGAGACTACACCGCGCTGATCAGGGCGGCCGCCGACGACAACAGGTTTGCCGCGCAGGTCGGGGCGATCGAGAAGTTCGACGGAGACGAAGAAGGCGTCCATGTCGACGTGAAGGATGTTTGCCACAGTTGGAGCGGAGAGATCTTCTGCGCTTGCATGAAGGGCGCGAAATCGTGCCAGGTCCGGCATGAGGTTAGCCTACGCTTCGTTTTGCTAGTCCACAACGGAGGCGGCGTGGTTCAGTTTGAATTTCAACCCTTGTGTCACGATTCAGGAAATTCAAACTGAGCCACTATCCGGAGGTGCGTTCCGCAGCGATGACGCGGGGGATTCCGGCGAGGTCGTTAGTGAAGGCGACGTTGGTCCAGAGCGGTGCGTCGAGGAGTGGTTGAACGGCTGGGAGCGAATCGTGGCCGAGTTCGAGGACGAGGAGGCCGCCGGGTTTGAGGTGCGCGGCGGATTGGGCGATGAGGTCTGCGTAAAATTCGTAGCCTTCTTCGCCGCCGTAGAGCGCGAGTTCAGGTTCGTGATCGCGAACTTCGCGGGCGAGGGAAGGGGCTTCGCGGCGGCCGATGTAGGGTGGGTTGGAGATGATCAGGTCGAAAAGCGTCGGATCCTGCGGAATGCGAAACTTTGAGGCAGCGCCCTCGCGAGGCGCGACGCAGTGTGTTCCCAAGGCGGAGAGTCCATCGAAGAGATTCGATTCGAGGAAGTGGATTTGACTAGCGGCAGAGTGTTTTTGAACATTGCGTTGAGCTACTGTGAGTGCTGCGGGAGAAATGTCCGCCGCGAAAACTTGGGCGAGGGGGAGTTCTTTTGCGAGAGCGATGGCGATGCAGCCGGAGCCGGTGCCGATGTCGGCGATGAGGAGGCCGGCGCCGTCATTCTTGTTAGGACGGCCGGCGCGGAGTTCGCGGAGGGCGAGGCGGTCGAGCGCGACTTCGATGAGATGTTCGGTTTCGGGGCGAGGGATGAGAACGTCGGGAGTAACTTCGAACGAGAGGCCCCAGAATTCCTGTCTGCCGGTGAGATGTTGGACGGGAGCTCCAGAGATGCGGCGATTCAGAAGAGTTTGGTAGGTGCTTGCTTCTTCAATGGTGAGTTCAGACTCAGGATGGGAATAGAGATAGGTGCGTTCGCGCTGGGTGGCGTGGAGAAGGAGCAACTCTGCCGCTAACGTGTCGGAAGGGATGTGCGCAGCACGGAGCTGAGCGATACCTTGTTTGAGTGCAGTGCGGAAATCCATCGTCGTTGAGTTGTGCGGAAAAGCAGATTCCTCACTTTGTTCGGAATGACAACTTTCGGGTACTTGTCCAAATTAGCCGGCAGAGAGTTCCAGGTTGAGGCGTTCGGATTCGTAATGAGAAGTTAGTCCGTCCACCATAGGAGCCAACTTGCCTTCCATGACGTCGGTGAGTTGATGAAGAGTGAGGCCGATGCGGTGATCGGTGACGCGGTTTTGCGGGAAGTTGTAGGTGCGGATTTTTTCGCTGCGGTCGCCGGTTTTGATTTGGCCGCGACGCTCGGCTCCTAAAGCCGCTTGTTGTTTTTCGAGTTCCATTTCGTAGAGGCGAGCGCGAAGAACGCGCATGGCTTTAGCGCGATTTTTGATTTGGGATTTTTCGTCTTGTTGGGAGACGACGAGGCCGGACGGCAAGTGGGTAATGCGCACGGCGGAGTAGGTGGTGTTCACGGATTGGCCGCCGGGACCGGAAGAACAGAACGTATCGACGCGCAAATCTTTGGCTTCGATTTTGATGTCGATTTCGTCGGCTTCGGGAAGGACCGCGACGGTGGCGGCGCTGGTGTGAATTCGGCCCTGCGTTTCCGTGGCGGGAACGCGCTGCACGCGATGAACTCCACTTTCGTATTTCAACTTTGAGAAGACTTTGTTGCCTTGAATCGCGGCGACGATCTCTTTGAGGCCGCCGAGCGACGAGGGCGAGCTTTCGAGGATTTCGACTTTCCAGCCTTGAGTTTCGGCGTAGCGCGAATACATACGGAAGAGTTCGCCGGCGAAGAGCGCGGCTTCGTCGCCGCCGGTGCCGGCGCGGATTTCCACGATGACGCTCTTGTCGTCGTTGGGGTCTTTCGGGAGGAGAAGAAGTTTCAGTTCGCGCTCGACGTTGTTCTTTCGCTCGATGAGCTGTTTTTCTTCTTCTTGGGCCATGTGTCTCATGTCGGCATCTTCAGACTCGACGACCATTTCGTGAGCGCCGGCGAGGTCTTTTTCGATTTGCTTGTACTGGCGATGCTTGTTGACGATTTCTTCGAGTTCGGAGTGCTGCTTGGCGAGTTTTTGGAGGCGCGCGGAATCGTTCACGACTTCTGCGGAGGAAAGTTGCTGCGTCATTTCTTCGTAGCGGGCGTCGAGCTGGTCGAGTTTTTCAGTTAATGAGAGAACTGGCATTTCAAAATCCTTTTGCTCCAAGAGCGGATGTACAACGAGATGGTTGATAGATGACTACGGATAATAAGCCGACGCAGCTCGCCAGGATGGCGATTTGGGGAAGAGAGCGCTAATAGAAAGCGGCAAACATTACCCATATAGAGTACAGCGAAACGACGCGATGAGCAATTGCGGCACGGGGCGTGGTTGCTGGCACGGTGTGCGGTGTACTACGATGCACAAACGATGAGCGAAGCGGCGAGAATGGCGAGTTTTTCTGACGGCGAAGAGCAGCGACAAACCGGACCTACGGCGGATGCGGGGTTTCTTTGGGATTTTTGGTATCCGGCGTTACGGAGTGAGGAAATTCGTGGGAAGAATCTTGCGACGGCGATGCTTTTGGAAGTGCCGCTGGTGCTGGGGCGGACGAGCAATGGGCGTGCGTTTGCGATGCGCGATTCTTGTCCGCATCGGGGTATTCCGCTTTCGTATGGGCGATTTGATGGAACGACGGTGGAGTGCAGCTATCATGGCTGGCGATTTGATGGGTGCAGCGGGCAATGCGTTGAAATACCGTCACTGACGAGCCAGGACAAGTTAAAAGTAGAACGGATTTTTGCGGGGCACTATCCATGTGAGGAACGCGACGGCTACGTTTGGGTTTATATGACGGCGCCGGGTGGACGAGTGCCGGAGAAAATCGTGGCGGTGCCGGAGCTTGCGAAATTTGGGGCGCGGTACAAGAAGACGCATCTGTTTTGCGACCTGCCATCGCATGTGGATCACGGAATTATTGGATTGATGGACCCAGCGCACGGGCCGTTTGTGCACCAATCGTGGTTTTGGAGGAGCCGGCGGAGCATCCACGAAAAAGAAAAAAAGTTTGAGCCGATTCCGAATGGGTTTCGTATGAGTCCTCATTCGCCGAGCACGAACAGCGCGCCATATCAGTTGCTGAAAAAGATGACTGGTGCGCCGGTGACGACGACGATTGATTTTGTGTTGCCGAACATGCGGACGGAAATAATCCAGACTGGGAAACTTTGGTTTTCAAGTTTGACGACGGTGACACCAGTGCGGCGGGATTTGTGCAGGATTGATTTTGTGGCGGCGTGGAATGTGCCGCTGCCGGTGTTTGTGTTCCGGAGTTTTGCGAAGACTTTCCTACGGCAGGATCAGGAGACGATGATTCAACAATCGGAGGGATTGAAACACAATCCGCGGCTGATGCTGATTGACGATGCGGATCGTCCGGCGAAGTGGTATTTCGCGCTAAAGGAAAATACATTGGAAGAGCGGCGAACTGGACAGGTGAAGCCGCATCCGATGGATGGTCCGGTGAGGCTGCATTGGAAGTCTTAAGGAATTGAAAGCCATCGAGGGAGGCGTACGTGCGACGGACATTGCTGTGCGCGTTTGGGGTAGTGGCGATGAGTTTATGGAGCGGGGGAGTTTCGGCACAGGAGAAGGCGCCGATTCGCGTGGCGATTGTGGGATTGGTGCATGGACATGCGCACGGGCTTTTGCAGATGATGCCGCAGAATAAGAGCGCGATTTTGGTGGCGGTTGTAGAGCCGCAGCAGGCGCTGGCAGATCAATACGCGACGCGGTATCACTTGGATGCGAAATTGTTCTACACGGATTTGGAGAAGATGCTGAACGAGAAGCATCCGGATGCAGTGCTCGTATATACGACGATTCAGGATCATTGGAAGGTAATTGAAGCGGCAGCGAAGCACGGGATCAGTTCGATGGTGGAGAAACCACTTTCGACGACGCTGGAGGATGCGATTGCGATTCGTAAAGTAGCGCGGGAGCATCACGTTCATGTGCTAGTGAACTATGAGACGACTTGGTATGCGAGCGACCGCGAAGTTTATGACGAAGTAGCGAAAGGGAAATTGGGAGATGTAAGGAGAATTGTGGTGCACGACGGACATGAAGGGCCGAAAGAAATTGGCGTGGGACCGGAGTGGTTGCCGTGGCTGACGGATCCTGTGCAAAACGGTGCGGGGGCGCTGTTTGATTTTGGTTGTTACGGCGCGGATTTAGCGACTGTGTTGATGCATGGGCAGGCTCCGGTGAGTGTGAGCGCCGTGACGCAGACGGAAAAGCCGGAGATTTATCCCAAGGTGGATGATGAGGCGACGGTGATTTTGCGATACTCAAAGGCGCAAGCGGTGTTGATGCCGTCGTGGAACTGGCCGTTCGCGCGAAAGGATATGGAAGTATATGGCGCGACAGGATATGCCATTACTGTGGGGTTGGATCATTTGCGTGTGAGATACCAAGGCGAGAAAACGGAAACAATGATGACGGCGCCAGTGGCACCAGTGGCGGAATCGAACTCGCTGGATTATTTGGCTGGAGTTTTGCACGGTGAAATCAAGCCGGATGGTGACCCTTCATCTCTCGAGACGAATATGGTTGTGATGCAAATTTTAGACGCAGCGAGGAGAGCGGCAGAAACGGGGAAGACAGTGAGTGTGATGAAGCTGGCGGAATAAAGCCTAGCTGCGGGGAATTCAGGTTATTGCCTCGTAATATTCCACTTTGTTTACAATCGGGTTCCGTTGAGTTTGCTACCATCTCTCCACCAATTATGAAAGACGGGCCCTCCCTGACGGAACAATTAAGGCAGTTTTCTGGTGGAGAAAAGCAGGTTGCCGAAGTGGTGCTGCGAGAAGTGCTGCCAAAACTTCACCAGATTGCTGTGCGCGAATTGAAGAAGGAACGGTATGTTGCTCCCGTTTCTCCCACGGAATTAATTCACGAAGTGTGGCTACGAAACTTGCGGAAGGGCGGCTGGCAAATTAACAGCCGGGATCATTTCTACGCGATTGCTGCTTTAGCCATGCGACGCGTGCTGGTGGATTTTGCACGAGGAAGGTTGACGCTACGGAGAGGTGATGGAGAAGCGCCGGTTCCGATGGAAGGACGCTCGATTCAAAGCCAGGATGGAACGAGCGACCCGGAAGCGATTGTGCAGATCGGAATCTTGATGGAGAAATTAGAAAAAGTGGATAACGAGTGCGCGCGTGTGGTGGATATGCATTATTTTGCAGGATTCACGCTGGAGGAGATCACTGAGATTACTGGATTGACGTTCCGGCAGGTACGGCACCGATGGGAAAAAGGAAGAGACTGGCTGAAGGAACGATTGAAGGGAAAAGAGAAGAAATAGAGGGAGATTTCGTCACCTTATCGCTGGTTGTGATTCGAGATCGGCGACGATCGGTGCGGCGAAGGCGAGAATTTCCTGGGGACGATGAGAAGGATCAAACTCAAGTGATGCGCTGATGAAGTCGATAGAAGTTTGAGAAAAGTGAATCGGGAGAGTTTGAAAGAGTTCGCGGATACGGGCGGGCAGGTCCATAGAAGCTCCAGGTAGAAGAGTGGCGAGGCGTTTGCCGGTGAGTACCTCAATTAATACTTTAGAGACGCTGTAAATGTCGGTAGAGGGTTGAGCGTAGCCGATAGCTTGTTCAGGGGCCATGTAGTCAAAACTGCCTGCGGCGCGCGAGATGCCGTGAAGAGTTTCGTTGGCGTCTTTGACGAGGGAAATAGAAAAGTCGATCAGGATGAGTTCTTCAGACGGTGTGTCCAGATTTCGGATCATGAGATTTTCTGGTTTTACGTCGCGATGGCAAATTTCTTTTTTGTGAATTGCGGCGAGAGCGCTGGCGAGCTGATTCAGAAAACGGGCGGCGCGAGCCGGCGCGATCGGTCCCGAAGGCATAAGTTCGCGCAAACTTTTCCCTTCAACGTATTCCATAACCAGATAAGGAACACCAGACGGGGTAGAGCCGTGCGCGATGATCGGCACGATGTTCTGATGCTGGACTTGCTGCAACACGGCGACCTCATGCTGAAAATGACGCATGATCCATTCGTTTTTGCCGACTTCGCCGCGGAAAAATTTGATGGCACAGCGTACTTTCTGATGACGGTCGAAGCCATCCATGACGTTGGCGAAACCACCGCGAGCGATGAGTTCGCGAACTTCGAAACGGGAATCGAGAAGCGAGCCCGTGTATTCCTGAACTTCGGGTAGGAGTGTGGCAATTCGCCAAGGTGCGAGTTCCGGAAGCACTTTCCTTGTCCGTTCCAAGCGATTCTTGTGCCATGTTTTTCCAGCCGCGCCAGATACAAGACCAACGACAGCGAATCCCAGCAATGCCGGCCAGGTGAGCCACAGCGGTTTTGCAACCGAGAATGTTTCGCTGATCGGGCCGGACCACGGGCCGAAGCCGATGCGGCCTTCCACCTGAAGAGTGTGCGAGCCCCAGGATAATTTTCCGATAGCGAGATCGAAGGAATTTGCGTCCTTCCATTGAGTCTGTCCGGGCAATAAGCGATAACGGAGACGAAGTTCATTGCGGTGGTCGAAGTAAATCGATCCAATATTCGCGGTGATCGGAGTTCCGTGAGGAAGAGCGGAGAGCGATTGCGCGAGCGCGGATTTGTTGGGACTCCAGGAGAAGCCAGAGAGAAAAATCTGCGGAGCGGCGGAGTTCTGAACGAAATCCGGTTTTGGATTGAAATGAACAATCGAGTTTTGCACGCCGAACCAGACGGAGCCGTCCGGATCGTTATAAAAGGATTGCTGGTTGCCGCTGACTTCGGGAAGACCTTCCTCTGCGGCGAGACGAAACCAGAGACCAGAGGCAGCATCGGCCGGATCGGCGACGTAGACGCCATCCGGCGCGCCACGCCAGAGCCAGCCGCGACGATCAACATCGAGAAACTGAACGGCTGCCGTGCCGACGAAGCCGCCGTCGGTGAAATGATCCAATTTTATTTTTTCGCCGGAGTCGAAGTGCAGGTGGGCCAGAGTGGGCTTTGAGCCATATCCAAACCAGACGTCGCCATCGGGAAGCGCAGCAACGGAAATGCAAATATTATTAAGGAGGCCGTCCTGTGTGGTGAACTTGCGCCAGACGCCGTTTTTTCGAGAAAGAAGGCCGATGGGGTCACAGGCCCAAAGGCTGTCGGTTTGAGGCTGGTATTTCAAGTCGAGAGATAGGAAGTCCGGCGCGGTGGGGATTTGGTTTTCCCCGATTTCGACCTTTCCAGGCTTCAGCGTGAGGGGTCGAACGCCGACTCCTGAAAGCCAGAATTGATTTGGCGCCGTGGAAAGAATTTTCGTGGCGCTGTACTTCGAGCTGTCACGCACAGAGTCGGCGAGAATGCGGCCGTCCGTCGCGATTTGAGTGACGCCATCAAAACGGCCGGCGAGGATGGATTGACTGGGGCCGGGCGCGAGATTTAACACCAGGCCCAAGTTCACGGGATCTCCGACGCGCTGCCAATTTTCGCGTTCCGGGCTGAGGACGCGAATTCCCTGGCCGGAAGCGGCGAAGACTTTGTTTCCGAGATGAAGTTCCGAGAGCGGGTATTCGAGGCCGTCGCGGCTGGTCCAAAATTCGAGACGAAACGACTGTGCGACACGATAGAGACCGTTGGGAGTCCCGACCCACACTGAGCCGTCGCGCGTGCCGAGAACGGATTGCGGCGAGGGCAAGCCGTTGGTGGAACGGATTACGCGGAAGTTGCCAGGGCGGCCGAAAATGAGTTTGCCGCCGCCGATGATGTAAATGGACTGATCCTGAAGGAGTCCCATCTTCACGGTTGAATCGAGCGTGCCGCTTTCTGCAAACAACGTGACCGGAGAATCGGACGCCGACTGAAATCCTGCGCCGCTGGCGCTGCGGAACCAGACGCAACCGGATGGATCACGCAGAATTCTTTCAGAGCCACTTTTGAAGCCGTGAATGATGGGCGCGGAATCCGCGCCAGGATGCCAGTCTTCCACGAGCTTGGCGGGGATTTCGCACCAGCCATCGGAGCAGGGATAAATAGTCGAGCCAGAAGGATCGACGGTCAGAAAGCCGCTCGCTTGCCAATTGGAAAGCCGCTCTGCTTTCCAATTTTGATTAGTCTTGCGAATCCGAAACAGATCAACCGGCGGAAACTGCGGATCCATCCCGAAGTTTTTGCCAGCCGGAAAAACTCCAGCGAGCATTACAGTTGGAGAAACGCGGACGACGCTGAGAGAAACTCCTGAAAGAATTTGCGCGACGCGGCCTTGCGAGTAACGGTAGACGCCGGATCGCGTGGCTGCCCAGATACCGCCGTCGGCGTCTTCGGCAAGGCCCATGGCTTCTGTTTTGGGATAGCCAGAATCGCGCATGGAATAAAAGTGGGCGCCATCGAAGGCGACGAGCTCTTCTCCTGTGGCGAGCCAGAGGAGGCCTCGGCTGTCCTGAAACATTTCGGAGATGCCTTCGGGCGAGCCGGGCACATGGAGGAAAGGATACTGTTGGCTGGAAGCGAGCGGTCCGAACAACAGAACGAGGAGGATCAACCAGGCCGATCTCATAAAGGAGACTGCGCGGCGGGGAGAGATTGATGCCAAAAGGCGAAGAGGATTTGCCCGCGAGGACACGGACGGAGGATAGCAGAGAGAAGGACAGCTGTTACCTTGAGAATCTGAAGCCTCAAGACCGTTTCTCCCAAAGAGAAAAAGTTTTAGTACTAAACCAAAGCAGCGACGGGTCGACTGCGCCTCAAAAGGTTTGTTCTTGGATGGCACAGAAAAGCGCCTTTCACGCAGATATAGGGAGTGAAGCTGAATTCAACTCGATTTGTGCTTTGCGAAGACGGTTTTCTAGAGGGGAACCGGTTTGGGCAAGGGGCAGAGTTGGATGCTTGAGGGGCGAGAGTGGAGGGAAGTGCGCATGAGCTGGACAATTTCATCGAAATTTGATTTTTCAAGAATTCTCGGTTTGAGTTTTGGTTTGCTCATGATGAGCAGCATCGTTTTGGCACAGACAACTACGCCACCGGCTGCCACGCCGCCGGCGAAACCGGCGCTTAAGCAACCGGCCAAACCTCCCGCGAAGACGCCTGCGACACCGGTGAAGCCGACAACGGCAACTGCGCCGCCTGCGGTTCAGCCCAAGGCTGGGCAAACTCCCACACCGCCCACGTCACAGGCGAAAGTAACAACCACCACACCGATTACGCCCGTTGCAACCACTACGGCAAACGCTACAGCTCCGAAAACTGGAACGGCGACGAGTACGACGCCCGCAAGCGCTACGGCGACTCCCGGGAAGACCGCCACCTCAACTTCGGCAAAGACCACTACTGCTCCAGCTACAAGTGCGACAGCAACTGGAACAACCGCAACGCCCGCAACAGCAGCCGCCCTACCAGCGACAGGCATACCGATCACTGCAGGATCAGCTGTGTCCAATGCCGTGTCGTCCATTCCTGGCGCCAGTGCGGTTTCGGGCGTGAGTTCACTTCCTGGGACGGCGGCATCGAGTGCTTTACCGAGTACCACGCAACCAGCGATGTCCAATTACATGGGCGGAGGCGGTGGGAGTAACGGAAGGTCTGCAATCACGACGCAGGGATTGGGAACGTTTCGTTGGGGCGATTTTACGCTGACCGTTTATGGGTGCTCGCGGTCGGGAGATCGCGTATTTTGCGATTTCGATTTGACAAAGCAGGCCAGCGCTGCAGCGAACGTCGGACCCTTTTACACGATTGCAATGGTGGATGACGGCGGGAAAATTACGCCACGCCACGACGCATTTTACATGGCAGCTGATGGCACGCACATGCCCACAGCGTATCTGAGCCCCACGCCCGTACGGTTTGTCATGGAGTTCGACAACATCAGCCCAAACTGCAATATGGCTTCGCTCGCGCTTGGTGGGGATCGGGTCCAAGGCGTGCCGATTACAAATATGGATGCGAGCCAACCTGCTGTAGGTGGAGTTGCGCCTGGAGCCGGGCGCGCGCCGATGGGTGGAGGAACGCAACCTGTGGCTCAGCCATACGCTGGCGGTGGGAATCCGGTAGCCACGCCAGCGGCTGCGAACGATCCGCGTGCGGCAGTTGCAGCGCAGGGAATTGGAACATTTCGCGGCGCCGATTTTACGCTGACGGTGTATCGCTGCTACCGGAGCGGAACAAGATTGCTTTGCGATTTTGATTTGTCGCGGCAAAACAATGGGCAGGCCAACACGGCACCGTTCTATACAGTGGCGCTGGTGGATGACGGCGGCAAAATTACGACGCGCCACGACGCGTATTACATGGCGGCGGACGGCAGCCACTTAGCGACGGCGTATCTGAGCCCGGCTCCCGTGCGCTACATCATGGAATACGACGACGTGGGCGCGCAGTTCGCGTCGATCTCGCTCATCAATGGTGGAGACCAGATTCAGGGCGTTCCGATTACGAATATGGATCCCAATCAACCGGCGGGGAGCATGCCGGGACGCGGTGGACAGGTGCAGCAAGCAGCTAATGGAGCTCAGGCGCCTAATGCGGCAGGTGTTCAGAATGGCGCGCAAAACGCGGCGAACCAGGCTGGGCAAGCAGTCAACGGCGCTAAGAGCGCAAAGCAGAAGGCGAAAGACTGGTGGAACCAGGTTAAGACCGGGGCTACGAACGGGACCAAGCCGAACTGATCGAGTTTTTCCATCGGAGAAGGGCTGAACGCTTTTCCTCGGGCGCGGTTGTAGGAGGAGCGTTTGGTCCTTTTCTGTAGCCCGCTGTGTTCAGCGAAGAGTGGCCAGATCGAACGTTGTAGTGACGTGCTGATCATCGGGAGTAAAAATCTCGGCCGTGACCGTGTCTGAAGAGATTTCTTGCGCGTCAAAAGTGAGCCAGATGTAAGCGCCGTTCAGCACGCTGCCGCCTTCGGGAGTTTCCACATAGATAGGCTCGCCATCTCGTGAGAGCGGTTCAATCCATTTATCGTTCTGAGAAAGGCCGGTCTTGAAGGCTTGCCAAAAGTTTTTGGAGCGAACAGTCACTCCTTGCTCTGCAGGACCAGCGTTCCGATCACGATTTGGTTTGATGTACCCGTATGTAGGCGTAAAACGAATTTGAAAACGGACAACGATGGTTTCTCCATGAGCGTGGTAATCGGCGGCGGCCTGTTGAGCGCTATAGCCGCTGCCATGGGAATTGGAGGCTTCGATCACCTGCGCGTATGGAGTCAAGAGTCGAATATCGGAAATGTATGGGCCTTTTTGCGGCGTTGGAAGCGTATGCAGGTACGGTTTTAGAGCTGATTCTGTGGAAGAGTCGTGATGCTGGCCGAGGAAATAGGCTTCGCGGATTGTGTGGTCGGTGAGTGGAAGTTCGAAGGCGAAGCTTTGGGCAGAGAGCATTAGGAGTAGAACAAAAAATGAGAATGCGCGTTTGAAGATTTGAACCACTCGGTCCTCCGAGAATCACCGAAAGGAAGCCAGATCAAAATCGGCATGGACGACTTGGCCGTCAGGGGAAGTGATTTCGATTGTCGCGAGTTGAGAAGAAAACGCGGAAGCGGGAAATTCCATAGTGACGGTTGCGCCAGTCAGAACGCAATTGCCGCCCCATTTGCCGCAATTGAAATTACCCCTCCCAGAAAGGTTCGTTGGTTTGCGGTTTGCATTCTCGTCAAGAGCCCGATAACGGAAATCTTTCCAGAAAGTGGAAGGCCGAAGGTTTTGATCTTTGCTTAGGTCGGTGGCGGCCATTTCACCAGGCGAAAGAAATCTCGAGTAAGTAGGAGTGAGGGCAATCACGATTGTGATAATGACATTTTCTTCTTTGCTGCGATGGTCTATCTGAGCCTGCTGCGCGCTGTATTCACCGACACGAGTCGCATATTCCCGTACGAGTTGTGCGAAAGGGGTCAGGAATTGAACGACTTGGACATGCGGACAGGTTTTGGGCGTGGGCAGAAATTTTGTGTAGGGTCCCAAATACTCTCCCGGAGACGCTTTATAGCGTTGACCCAGAAAATAGGCGGAGCGAACCGCCGTGTCAGAAAGGGGAGAATCAAGGGCCGGCGTTGGCTGGACAATGAGGAGCGAGGCAGCGGTAGCTAAGAAGATAGAGTGGGCCAAGGAGAACATCGTAGTGTGTCCTACTGATTAGACTGGCTCAATGGTAGCGCGGTTTCAGTCAGCTTAGGAGCGGATGCGGCGACGGAACGACGGAAGGTTGCCGCCTAGATGCGGCGCGTGACGTTGGGGAAGTCGAGCCAGACTTTGACGCCGCAGTAGTGGGAGCCTTCGGTGCAGATGGGAGTAGTGATGCCGGCGCGGAGATGGCAGGGAGGGCCGACGTATTTTGCGAGCTCGGGATGGACGCGACGGAGTTCGGCGACTTCGTCCATGGATGCGGCGTAGATTTCTTCTTGCGCGTTGAAGCAGGTGCGCATGGTCCATTTGTGTAGAAGATGGAGGAGCGAACCGGTTTCGACGAGGCGAATGGATTTTGCGTTGGGGAGAAGATAGAGAGCGATTTCGGGTGAGACGCCGCGATCGAGGAGTTCGTTTTTTGCGGACCAGGCGTCGCGCATGGCGCGCTCGTAAACTTCTAGGGCGCGGGAATTTTCTTTCAGGAGCAGCGGCGTGATGTAGTCGGGTTCGCGCGTGTCAGCCAGTGTGAGGAGCGGACGCGAGCCGGGGACCATGCGGTGGCGCTGGTCTTGGGAATCAGCGGTGTGCGAGATCTTTTTTGCGAATGTGTAATTGGCGTGTTGCAAGGCGCGCATTTGGGGTGCGTGGACGCCGACATTGAGCGTTTCGAGGCGATAGAGATTTTTTGTGGGATTAAGAAGGCGGTCGATTGCTTCTGCGTCGCCGCATTGTGATTCAGCGAGGCCGAGGACGGCGCGATAGGATTCGGCCATGACGCGTTCAGCGTTGGGGGAATAGTCGACGAGTTTGGAAGTTTTTCCTTCGAGTCTAGCGTCGAATTCCCGGGTGAATGCTTCGCCTGTATGGGAGATTGTTGCTGAGTTTCTGAACTCCGGAAGTTCTTCGAGAGGTTCTGTTCCAAATCGTTCAAAAAATTGCTGATCTAGCTCTTTGACTTGGGCAACCATGGCGCCAACGATGGCGCGTGTTTCGCCGGGAGTGTCTGAGGCTGCTGCCATGCGCCAAAGCCGATGGAGCACGATGCCGGAGATAGTGTGCACCATCGTTGTATGTGCAGCGACCGGGAGAACGTAGCGGGCAATTTCGATGGCGCGCTTTTCCGCGGAGCGCTCGATTTTTTGAATGTGTTTGGGATTGGAATTTGGGCCGACGCGCCAGATATCGGCGAGAATGGCCCGCGTATCGGCGATGAGGAGCGCAGAGAGTTCGCGATAGTAGTTCCATGCGCGCGAGACGGCTTGTTCGAAGGTTTCTTTCGCGGATTCGTTGAAATAGAGATCGACAGGTGGAACGTACGCCTGAACGCGGTCCATGCGGACGTAGCGTTGGCTCTGCTGTTCGGAATTATAAAAAGGATGCGCGTGAAGAAAAGACCAGACGAACTGGCGGCTGACGTTTTCGAGGCCGAATTCGAATGTTGCGTGTTGAAAGACCGTATGGTGGCCGCTGTTGAATGTCGCTGCGCCGATGTTGAGGCGCTGCTTGTCGGTGATTTCTTCAGGCGTGATGAGGTGGTCGGAGTAACAGGTGCGCGCGGCGGCAATTGCGGAATCGAACGGATGATTGAAGAAATTGCGGAGTGTGACGCGAGGCGGCGTTGAGTCTACAGATTCAAGCAGGGGCGCGCCTTCGAACATTCGCGATTGAGTGGCCACGCAGAAGAATTTAACACAGAGGGCACCGAGGGCACAGAGAGCGCAGAGGAAAAACTACTAACAAAAGAAAAAAAAGGGGCGCAAGATGCGCCCCTCGAGAAAACAGTTTGTTTAAAGACTTACTTTTTTGCGGCGGCGGTTTTGGAGGCGGCGTCGGCGTATTTCTTGGTGAAGCGTTCGACGCGGCCGGCGGTGTCCACGAGCTTCTGCTTGCCGGTGAAAAACGGGTGGCAATTGGAGCAGATTTCCACGCGCAGCATGTCGCCCTTAATTGTGGAGCGGGTCGGAAATGTATGACCGCAAGCACAATGCACGGTAACAGCGTGATAGTCGGGGTGAATTCCAGGCTTCATAATTCTCCATTCTGATGCGGCCGGTCTGCGCGGCTACCCGGAACGGGTGACTACAGCCGTGTCGCTAGGTCGCAAGGCAAACCAATATTGTAAAGGAATCGGCAAGCTTTGCCAAATTGAGGAGATTCAGAGGCAATATCGCGAAGCCAAGAGAGTAAGGGAAAGCTGAATAAACAAAGAAGATGAAAAATCAGGGGTTGGGAATCGCCGCAGAAGCCTCATTCGAGAAAGTGCTTTCCTCGCCGGAGGCGTTAACCGCAGTAGTGACGTAAAAATATTCGCTTCCCGAAGCAACCGCAGTATCCGTGTAGGTAGTTCCCACTGTGAGCGAAGAGTTCAACATGGAATACGGACCGCCTGAGATGCTGCCCCTATAGATGTTGTAGCCGGCTACGGTGCTGGTGCTGGCATTCCATGTCAAAGTCACTGTGTGATGCGCGGGAGCTGACGGAGGCGGCGTCGGGTTACTTGCAGTCAGTCCTGCGCCCGACAAGGACATTGTGAGCGGAGCCGAAACGGAGGAGCTCGAAACGCTTAGGGTGCCTTTCGCCGTGCCTGCAGCAGTTGGGTGAAACGTGATTTGAAAATTGGCCTGCTGTTGCGGGGAAAGCGTGGTACCAGATGACAAACCCGAAGTGCTGAAAGCTGCCCCGGAGAGGTTCACCGAACTGATAGTTACAGGCACGTTTCCATTGTTTTTGATGGAGGCGTTTTGGGTCTGCGAAGTCTGTACCGTTAGACTTGGGAAAGTGATCGAGGTTGGAGCCATCTGCCATGAAAGGTTCGCCTTTACCGCGGTGCCCTCGACGGCAACGCTGACAACGGGCGTCGAATCGTCACTTGCAATCGATATGGTGCCTTTTGCTGGAGTTGTGGCAGAAGTGGGCGCAAAACTAATACTGAAATTCTTGTTGGCTCCTGGCGCGAGGGCAAACGGCGCTGTAATCGAACTCAAGGAGAAACCTGCACCTGTCAGCGTAATTGCCGAAACATTCAAGTTGGCGTTGCCCGTGTTTCCAATCTGGATTGTCTGCGTATTCTTTTGGCCAACGATGACGTCTTGGAAAGTAATCGAGTTCGGCGTAACGATAATTTGCGGAGCTGTAGATGGAGTTTTTTCCGTATATCCAGCGCAGCCTGCGAGCCAAAAACTTCCGACAAAAAGCGCAAGCATGCACAAAAAGAACTCACAATTCTGATTGCGAGTTCTCAAGCGAAGGGAGAGCTGCGGCAACTTGAAACCCATATATAACAAAGATAGCGGTTGTCGAAGGAGTGACACAATTTGGCTGAGGTACAGGTTTGGTACAGGCACGTTACCTGTACCTCGTATCAGCCTCTATTCGAGCGAAAAATTAGGCTTGGATGAAGATGCGATTAAGAATCGAAGATCTGAAAAAACCTGTGGAAAACTCAGCTCAGGAAATGAAACAACAGCCGACGCGAAGACTGCCTTCGATCGTAGGGCGGGACCAAACGGGTTTGAGGTTGACGCGCACCGGAGGAAGAATAGGGACATGCAGGACGGCGAGGAAATTCTCCGGCAGGTCATTCTTCGAATCAAGTTCGAGGGCGACTCCGCCAAAACCGAGATCAAGAACCCTGGCGCGACGCGAAGCAGCTTCGCCGAGGACAGCATAAGCGTTCGTGCCTATCATCGAGACGCGTTCCGCTTTGCGCTGGACAGTGTAAGTGGGGCGAAGTTGAATTTCCGGGGATGCAGCGGTCACTGCCGCCCGTACGTTTGATTCGGAAGCAGAGACTGCAGCCGCGAGGGAACTTTCAGATGATGACGCGGAGCGCGGCGTGTCAGTGGAACTGGTTTTTTCGGCCTTTGGAACTTCAGCGATCTTGGGTGGAATGGACGCGAACTGGGGAGCGTTCTCCTCTGCCCGTGTTGGTGTGGGAGAAGTGATTTGCGGTTCCGACGTCGGGGCAGAGTTCTGCTCGTTTGTGGTGATTTCAGGCTCGTCAACCGGCTTGCCGTGGTTGGCGTGCTTTAACCGATAGAGCCTAGCGTCGGCAATCTGAACGAGCGGGTCCGCGTGTTCACCGTCCACTGGGAAAGTGGCAATGCCGTGATCCAAGCTGACGTCCACTGAAATCTGCAAAGAGTGGAGGACTTCAGAAAAAACTGCGCTTATGCGTTTGCTGAGCGCCAGCGCCTGCGCTGCATCAGTTTGCGGAAGTACCAGCGAGAATTCGTCTCCACCGACGCGAAAGGCCGAATCAGCTGTGCGCAAGGATTTTCGAAGAGTCGAAGCGACCGCGCGCAAAACGTCATCACCGCGTGGATGGCCGAGCTGATCGTTTACTTCTTTGAAGCGATGCAGATCCAGAGTGACAAGGCTGAGCGGGTGTGCGTAACGTTTTGCGCGATTCAATTCTTTTTCGAACGTTTCCTGAAACAGACGGCGATTGTACAAGCCAGTGAGCGGGTCTGTGACAGCACTGAGTTCCAGTTTCTTCAGGTCGTCACGTTCGATGAGAATGGGGAAACGGAAAAGATCCGAAGAGGTAAAAACATCCACGAGCGCAGTTTGCAATGAAACGGTTTGGCCAAGAGAAGATGAGAGAGCCTGACGGCGCGAAAGAATTTCGTCCCAGAGGCGAAATGATTTCTCTTCGGAGAGATCAAGATGGGTTAGAGACCGAAAAAATCCGCGAAGAAATTGTGCCCGAGCGGAATGATCGAGCGGCTGCAGCGTCTCGACAATTAAGTCGAGAAAGCTGGCAGCAGCTGATGGACGAAACTCGACCGATGAGCCGGGGCTGGGCAAATTTGCTATGGACTTAACCTCTGCCTATCCCCGCGGGGGTTGGGGAAAGCTTGCAATCGAATCAATAAATACTTGGGGAGCAAGCGGGGTACCAAACGCGTACGTTCGCCGTTGCCACCCTCCAAATACGGGTCCCTGTGTTGCTGTAAAGTATTGAAAAAGGTGCTGTTGTGTCAAGAGAAAGCAAATCAAAGGGTAAGGGTTAGCAGAAAGGGCCTCGGACGGTGGAAAATATTTCCCTAAGTTTAGATAAAGGAAATACGTTATCCCAAGTTATTCAATGGTCTTGAGGAATTCGATTCCGAATAGACGAAGCTCACCAGCAGCTTGCTGACGAAGGACCTTGGCAGTGATCGGCGGGGTCTCATTCGGCACCAAACCAGAGGAGGAAGCAGAAGGCGTAGGAATAGTGAGATGTACGACTTGATCGGGCCGCAGAATGTGATTTGAGGCGATACACGCGCCAGAAGCGCTGATATTCAGCGTTTTCGTCAGCTCAACAAATTCGACCCCGGAAGCGTCCTGGCCCCGAAGGAAGATGGGAACCTGAAGGCGAATCCTAGGGAAGCGACGTTGTTTAGCTTTATCCACGAGCGAAGCGGTCTTAGCAACCCGAGTTTCCACAATTGGACCTTTGGTACTACAGAACTAGTACGGTTTGATGCATCTACAGGGCCAGAGTTATTGGATGGGACTAGTTATTAATGGTTTCAAATTCAAGCACTTAACTCGTGTCATCGCGAAGAGTGCAAAGTATTTCCTTCCTTGGGGCGAACAAAGGGATAGCTCATTTCCCTAAATGTGCAAGTGGAACGGATTTACCATTGACACTACAAGACGCCTCTGAGAGCATGCCAGACCAACGGGAAAATATTTGCCACTCTGAGGGAGACACCTAAGTTAATGGAAATTCAAAGCACTGCCGTCTCTCCCGAGCTCGGCAACATTCGAAGTCTGCCTCTAAGCACCGTGCAAACTCTTCTTGAGATGGTAGATCAAGGGTTGCTGATTTCCGAGCGTGACGGCCGCATAGTTATGGCGAATTTGCGCGGTCGAAACTGCCTCGCTTCCCTTGGATACACCGATTATCGCGACGCAAACCTCCTCAATGATGTATTGAAAGCTTCACCGGAAGCGTTTATCGAAAAACTGGAAACTGGATCACGTGAAGTTCAGTTGGAAATTTTATCCGGCGTGAACAAATTTTTGGCGACGGTGCAATGGATTCCGGAGCAGGAGTGGTTGATTCTGCAGTTTGAGCGGGCAAGCGCGCAACCGGCAGCAGATGCCGCGACGCAATTAACAGTTCAGGAATTACTGCAAGAAAGAGAAATCACCTACAGAAATTTATTAGCTGCGTACTTGAAATTGCAGGAAGTAAATCGCCAGAAGACGGTTTTTCTGGCGTCGGCGGCTCATGAATTGAAGACCCCGCTTGCAGTGATCAAGGGATATTACGATTTGCTTTTGACCGGTTCGCTTGGACGATTGACCGAGAAGCAGCGGGACATTCTCGAAGAATCAAAGGAAAGTTGCGAGCGACTGGTTAGGCTCGTCTCGATGTTCCTGAACTACTCCGCGCTCGAGAGCGGGAAGCTGGTTTTGCAATTGCGCGAAAATGATTTGCGCGATTGCCTCGATGAAATGGCAAAGAGATGGTCCGAAGCTTTTCAGCGAAAAGGAGTACGGCTAGACGTAAGTCTCGATCCTTCGATTCCAACATTCCGGTTTGACTACCAGAAAGTGCAGCAGGCCGCGGCGAATTTGCTGGACAACTCACTGAAACACACTCCTTCCGGCGGCACAGTGACACTTTTGGCAAAACCGCACTTTTGGGAAAGGCGAGTTGCGGAAGTATCGCCGGCACAGGAACGGCGGAGATTCCGCTTGCCGCGGCCGAACAGCGTCGAAGTAAGCGTGTCGGATTCAGGCTCAGGCATTGCTCCGGAGCACCATCAGGAAATATTTGAGGATTTCGTGCGAGTAGATAGAAATACGTCGGGTATGGGATTAGGACTGGCGATTGCAAAGCGCTTGGTGCAGGCGCATCGCGGCAAGATATGGGTTGAGAGTGAAGCGAAACGGGGCAGTACGTTTCATTTTCTGCTACCGATCGAGCAATAAGATTAGTTGGAACAGCTTATGACAGAGAGGAACGCTGATGGCGGTAAAAGAGAAAATCCTGGTTGTAGATGACGAGCCGAGTATCCGCAAGTATTTGCAGACGCTGCTGGAGGTCGAAGGTTTTGAGGTTGAAGCGCTGAGCAATGGAGCGGATGCGATCGAAAAGATCAGTAAAGGGGAGCGCCCCGATTTCATCATTTTGGACGTGTTGATGCCCGAGTTGAGCGGCATCGAAACGCTGAAGGAGCTTCTGCAAATTGACCGCAGCCTGAACATAATCATGTTGTCCTGCTCGAACGAAGTGGGAGTGGTCGTGGAAGCTATTCGCCTTGGCGCGCACGATTACTTAACGAAACCATTTGAAAAGTCCGAGCTTGACGCGGCGATGTTGAAGTCGCGGCAGAAGAAGCAGCTGACTACTGAAAATCAGGCGTTGCGCGATTACTGCGATCAAGTGACGGAGGATTTGAGTTTTCTTGCGGCGAGCCCGCAGATGGTGCGAATCCGGCAACAGCTTCTGCAGATCGCGCCCGTGGACGTGCCCGTATTCATTTGCGGTGAAAGCGGAGTTGGCAAGGAAGTCGTAGCGCGGATGATTCACTTGCGCTCGAAGCGCAAGACGCAGCCGTTTGTGAAAGTGAATTGCGCGGCCCTTCCCGGAGAACTGCTGGAATCGGAACTCTTTGGATTTGAACAGGGTGCATTCACAGGAGCTGTTCGGGCCAAGCCTGGAAAGTTCGAGCTGGCAAACAAAGGAACAATTTTCCTGGATGAAATTGCGGAGATGAGCACACACCTGCAGGCAAAGCTTTTGCATGTCCTTCAGGACCATCAATATTCGAGGCTTGGCGGACGAAACTTGATTGATACAGATGTTCGGGTGCTTGCGGCGACAAACGTGGACGTGCAGGAGGCGATGAAGACGGGACGATTTCGCGAGGACCTCTACTACCGGTTGAATGTGCTCTCCATCATGGTGCCGCCTCTGCGGGAGCGCACGGCGGAAATCCCGCTGCTGTTTCGCCACTTTCTTTCGAAATACGCGGAGAAGTTCGGAAAGCCGGCGATCGACCCTTCGAAACATTTGCTTGATGCCGCTGTGAACTATCCCTGGCCTGGCAACTTGCGCGAGCTGGAAAACTTCGTGAAGCGGTATGTGATTTTGGAAGACGACGAAGGCAGTTTGCGCGAACTGGTGGAAATGTCTTCAACACGGCAACGGACTTCGCCGCGCGAAGAAGCGGCGGTTCCTCGCGAGCAAGGCCTGAAGGCACTTGTTCGCGGATTGAAAGACGAAGCGGAAATGGAAGCCATTGCCGAAGCGCTTGAAAAGACGCGCTGGTGCAGAAAAGATGCGGCAAAAATGCTGGGCATCAGCTACAAGGCGCTGCTTTACAAAATGCGCCAGTTCAACCTGGATACGCCGCGCAGCCGACGGTCGGCTTCCACACCCGTTGCAGACGCAACGCCCATAGCAGCCGGACGCAACGACTGAACAAAGCCAATTCGGCAGATTTCTTTCTCAAGCAGAATCGTTGCAAATCATGTTTTGTGCAGCAAACTCTGCACCTGTATCTCTTGCTGAAGTTTTCTACGGTAGAAGGCGGCATCGCGAAAAAATCTTGAGTGAGGACTTGACTCATGGGCGGGTGAGCCTGCGTGTTTCTTACTTGTGATACCGTTTGCATAATGATAAAACAATGCCGGCCAGACCGTCTGCGGCCGCAGGTGGGTGAGGAATGAGCTTGATGTCGGAAAGGCGCAATGCTCGACGCTATGATTTGTCCTTGCCCGTGATAGTGAGAATTCCAACAGAACGCCCCAATGGGAACCAAAACGGAAAAACGCGAGATATTTCCACGCGTGGCCTTTATTTCGTGATCGATCAGGATTTGGAGGCCGGTTCCGAACTCGACATCACGTTGACGCTGCCCGCGGAGATTACCCATAGCACGGAAGTGTTTGTCCGCGCTCTTGGGAAGGTGGTTCGTGTGGAGCGTCGTGGAGAAGACGGGGAGTTACGAATGGGGGTGGCGGCTGTGATTGAGCGGTATGACATTATTCGAGGCGAAGCCGCGAGAGCCTGAGAAAGCTTCCTTTACTGTTACCCTATCATCCTATTTAATGCCTAAAATTCTAATGAAGATGGGTTACGCGAACTGTTCCTACCGGTTGTCAATCGCATTGGCTGTTTCTTAGAGGCTTGAGGTTCTAGCTCGTTCAGTGCTTCCTGACTAGGACAAGCCCGTGATTCTTCCAAATGAACCTTACTTCCCTGAAGTGTGACTGAGTTTTCCCATCGAGAACCAAAGTGCCAACCACATCGCCAGGATAGGTACTATGAGTATTAGAACAAAAATATAGCTAACTTATTTATTTTGTGTGATTTAACACTGGACTAAATCACATCGAGTTTGAGGCTTCTTCTCCTTGTTTGGATGATGATGTGCACTCTTGTACCAAACACTCACTATGGCTACGAACCAAATTAGTCACCAAGGACAGTCGAGAGGACTCTTCAGCGTGCTGCCCGATGAAATTCTGTTTGGTCGAGCGCCTTCCATGGCGAATATTCGATCTCGCGCGGAGAAGATTTGCCGAACGAATGTGCCCGTGCTGCTCACAGGTGAGGGTGGGACTGGCAAAGAGGCTTTGGCACGGTGGATTCACGCCAAGTCCGAATATGCGAGCGGAGAGTTTGTAAAAGTGAATTGCGCAGCGATCCCATCGACTCTCCTTGAGAGCGAGCTATTTGGATATGAGAGGGGCGCGTTTACAGGTGCAAACACAGTAAAGCCAGGGCGAGTTGAAAAGGCGGATCGGGGCACTCTGTTCCTGGATGAGATCGCAGATCTAGATTGGAGCCTTCAGAGCAAACTTCTTCACTTCCTGCAGGATGGCACGTTCTCAAGGATTGGGGATGAGTGTGAACGGAAAGTGGATTCGCGTCTCATCTGCGCCACCAATAAGGATCTGGAAAAGGAAACCATCGAGGGTCGCTTCCGGCAGGATTTGCTATATCGAATCCAAGTTTTTCCATTGAAGATGCCGGCATTGCGAGACCGCCGGGACGACATTCCATGTCTTGCCGAACATTTTCGACAACAGTTTGAAAGGCAATTTGATCTGAAATCTCAGGCGTTTCCGCCCGAAATGTTGGTTTATCTTAAAAGCCTTCCCTGGGCAGGGAATATTAGAGAACTCTCAAATGGTGTTGCGCGCTATGTCTTGCTAGGGCCGGAGGCATCTGTTCATCAGGAGCTTCCGAACAACAAGGACAAGGATACGGTCAATAATGGGGACGGCAGCACAAAGCAGATTACGTTGAAGCGAATCGCGAAGGACGTGATTCAGCAGATGGAAAAAAAGGTCATCTTGGAGTCTCTGCGAGCAAACCAGTGGAACCGCAGAAAGACAGCCCAAGCTCTCAAGATCAGCTACCGAGCGTTAATTTACAAGATCCGAGATGCGGGACTGATTTCGCGCCGCGCGGCGATGCATCAGAGTCGCAGCCTGAGTCCGTTGGAATAGAACGCGAGCTAACGGGAAACTGCAATCAGGGTAAGCGTTTTCTAAGAAAATCTTGCAAAAACTTTTCGGCCTACGAACTCGCAACAAGAGCCGCGCGTAGAATGCTGCATTTAACCCCAAAACTCTCACCACTCGGACGGGTTTGCACGCACCTGTACTTAGTGACAATCGCTGTTTAACGAGCCCCTCCCTTTCCTTCTCACCCCGTAACCTACTGAAATAACAAAGGTAAAGGCGATACTCCCTGATTTTTCCGGGCCATAAATCACAAGGATTCAGCGTTTCAATTGGGCCTAAAACCAAAGGTCAGGTAGCGGCTTGCTTCTTGGACAGGAGACTGGGCTGACCCATATCTGTCCCTCACGCCAGTAGTCGCACGACGTTTCCGCCATTTACCCTCGCTCGTGTTGAAGGGCACGTACGGAGGGAAGGGAAATGCACATGGGGGAGACAAGAGGGATGGGGATCGGAAGTGGGAACCGCCGCCGTTCCATTAAGGTAGTAGGAGCCTGGGAGCCTCTCCTCCTGGTTGCTGCGCTGCTGTCAATTAGCGTGCTGTCTGGTTGCGCAGGAGTTGTCAATGCATCAAAGTCCGGTGATCCGGGCACAGCATTAATTCAGCTAAATCCGACGACGGTTAGCTTTGGGAATATCGGCGTGGGCAAATTGAGCAGCCAAACCTTAACCATAGCGAATACAGGAACTGCTTCGGTCAACATTACGCAAGCCACAGTATCGAACTCCCAATTCAAGGTTAGCGGACTGACATTGCCGATGGCCATGAATTCGGGCCAATCAGGAACTCTCACAGTGAGCGTAACGCCGACGGCGAGCGGCACTGTGACCGGTACTTTGACAGTACAAGGTGACGCCGGAAGTTCGCCCGCGGTCGTGAACCTCACGGCAAACGCAGTGACATCCAATCCTCAGATTTCTCTAAGCTCCAGCGCAGTTAGTTTTGGAAACGTCGCGGTCAGTTCCGCTGGTTCTTCCAATGTAACGGTCTCGAATACAGGATCTGCCGATTTAACGATTTCCGCTGTAACGGTTGCCGGAACAGGTTTCGCATTTAGCGGAATCACTACTCCCAAGACCATTAGTGCGGGACAGTCTTCTGCAATCTCGCTGACCTTTACCCCGTCAGCGCAGGGCGCAGCGACGGGCACACTCTCGATCACCAGCAACGACCCGAACAATGGAAAGGTCAGTGTTGCACTGAGCGGCACGGGAACAACTGCTCCGACTGGGAATTTGCAGGCTAACCAAAGTAGCTTGAGCTTCGGAAGCGTGACGACGGGCAGCAACCTGGTGAAACAGGTTGTATTTACGAACTCGGGAACGGCTGCTGTTCAGATCTCTGGTGTTTCAGTCACCGGGACTGGTTTCACGGCTAGCGGTATTTCGGTGCCCATGACCCTGAACGCCTCAAGCCAAGCGACGTTGTCCGTTAAGTTTGCACCGACGGCCACAGGGAGTGTTTCGGGATCGATTACAGTGACGAGCAACGCGCCTGGGTCACCGCTGACGATTCCGGTCAGCGGTACGGGAACGGCTGCTCCGATTGGGAATTTGCAGGCTAATCAAAGCAGTTTGAGCTTCGGAAGCGTGACGACAGGCACCAACTTGGTGAAGCAGGTTGTGCTTACAAACTCGGGAACGGCTGCTGTTCAAATCTCCGCCGTGGCAGCAACTGGGACTGGATTTACGGTAAGCGGCATCAGTGTGCCGATGACCTTGAATCCTTCCAGCCAGGCAACATTGTCGGTAACGTTTGCTCCGACCACCACTGGAAATGCGTCGGGATCAGTCACAATAACAAGCAATGCGCCTGGATCTCCTTTGACGATTCCCGTTAGCGGTACGGGAGCGGCAGCCCCAATAGGAAATTTGCAAGCCAATCAGAGCAGCTTGGCCTTTGGAAATGTCGGCACAGGGGCGAATTCTGTGAAGCAGGTCGTTTTGACAAACTCGGGAACGGCCGCTGTTCAGATCTCCGCCGTGGCAGCGACGGGAACCGGATTTACAGTGAGCGGAGTCACCACACCTCTCACGCTGAATGCTTCGAGCCAGGCGACATTGTCCGTCACGTTTGCTCCGACTACAGCCGGAAATGCTTCGGGATCAATTACTGTGACGAGCAACGCGCCGGGGTCTCCCTTGACGATTCCGATCAGCGGTACAGGCGTGCAGCCAGGATTGGCTGTTTCGCCAACCAGCTTTAGCTTCGGCAACGTTGTCGATGGCCAGACGTCTTCCCATAGTTTTACGGTCACGAACTCAGGTTCCGCCTCCTTGACAATTTCGCAGCTAAGCATCAGCGCTGCGGGTTACACGGTCAACGGGCTAAGCGTGCCGAGCACAGTTGCACCGGGAGCCAGCGTTACGTTCAATGCGGTGTTCGCGCCGACAACGGCGGGAAGCCTGTCCGGCACGGTTAACATTGCGAGCAATGCGCCGAATTCGCCGGCAACGGTTGCACTCAGCGGAACCGGAGTGGCCGCAACTAAAACGCTCTCCTTCAGTTCCTCGAGCATCAGTTTTGGAAGCGTGAATACGGGAACGTCGGTCAGTCAGAATGAAACAATCACCAATACAGGTAACTCAAGCGTGCAGATTTCTCAGATCGCCGCGAGCGGCACCGGGTATTCGCTGAACGGCGCAAGTGCAGTAACGCTGAATCCGTCTCAAACCCTAACGTTTAGCGTGATTTTCGACCCATCCGCTGCGGGTAGCGCTAGCGGAAGCGTGACGGTTACGAGCAACGCAGCAGGCTCACCCGGAACGATCACTCTCACCGGAACGGGCGTGCAAGCCGTCTCGCACACTGTGAGCTTGAACTGGAACGCCAGCACGTCCACGGTGTCCGGTTACAACGTGTACCGCAGCACAACCAGTGGTGGCGGTTACGTCAAGGTCAATGCGTCGCTCGTCTCTGGATTGTCTTACACCGATGCCAGCATTCAGAACAGCACGACCTACTTCTACGTGACGACCGCTGTTGATTCCACTGGTGATGAAAGCGTGTTCTCGAACGAAGCTTCTGCCGTGATTCCGTGATTTCGTGCTGAGGCTCCCAGAACTAACTGAGATTGTCAGCAACTTTTGGCAAGCCAGGCGAGTTTCTGTGGAGCCTCGCATAACCCCAAACAAGAACTTGGGCAAGCAATGCTCCTGTGCAGTCGATCAGTACATCTCCGATTCTCGCCTCACGAAGCGGCACGAAAGATTGATGCCACTCATCTAATCCAGCGTAGCCCAGGGCGACTAACAGCGTGAGAAACGCCCACTGAATCCTCCAGCCGTGACGTTCGGCTCTTACTCCATGAAATACAACAATGCTAAAAACTCCGAACTCGGCGATATGAGCCGTCTTCCGGATGCCGGTATGCAACCAGTGGAGCGTACGCGCGTCGGCCGACGGAAAAAGCCAGTGCAGGATCGGAAGAATGAAATGAGAGGTTCGCTCACCGCTAAAGTAGTGAGTGGAAAAACTGGAAATGACTAGAGCGACACAAAGAGCGGGAATCCAGTAGATGAATCTCTGTTTCATTATGAATTAACCGTTGGGAGGAAGAGTGGTACGCCGTCGACATGCCTTCTTCGCGAAATAATAAGCATTTTTGAAAGTGTTCCGATTTTCAGCTGCTGGTCAATTCTGAGAGAACACGCCGCGCCTGATCTGCAATTGGCGAAGAGGGATTCAGAGCGATGACTTTCTCCAGTTCAGTCTTCGCTCGCGTGGAATCTTTTAGTTTGTGATAAGTCAGACCCAAGTGATAACGATACGTTTGGTTGTTTGGAATGGCTTTGACGGCTTCTTCAAAGAGCGGAGCAGCGACGGAATAGCCGCCGTTATTGTAGTAAGCCCATCCTAGTGTGTCCGCGGAATTTGGAACATTTGGTAAGCCTTTGCGGGCAGTCTGGGCAAGCGTCAGCGCGACACTGGTGCTACCGCCGTGTTCCAGTAACAAATACGCGAGATTGTTGGACGCGACCGGGTTCTCCGGGGCAATTGTCAGTGCGTTTTGGTAGGTGGACTGAGCTTGCTGCCAGTTGCCAACTTTCTCATAAACTTCGCCAAGCGCAATCTGAAAGCGGATGTCCCGCGGCGAGAGTTCAATCGCTCGCTGGTAAAAAGTGATGGCTTTCTCAAACCGACCACTTGCGTCGTTTAGCTGGGCAAGCCGCACGATTGCCGCGACGCTATTCTTTTCCAGCTCCAGAACGTGGTTCAAGGTCGCTTCTGCTTGATCGAGCTGTTTTTCCTGGATCTGCAGCTCTGCTTGCATGAGGAAGAGCGTTGGGTTATTTGGATTTCGATTGATCTGTTCCTGAATCAATTTTGTCGCATCGGCAAGCTTGTTCTTGTTTACGTCGATTCGAATCATGCCGACGATCGCCTCGATAGAATTCGGATCGCGGTCAAGCGCCTGACGAAAAAATCCCTCCGCTTCGTCCAAGTGTCTCTGCGCGGTACGCAATTCGCCCATTTTCACGTAATACATAGGGCTTTTCGGAGCGAGCCGCTGCAGGTTCATCAAATCTGCTTCAGCGCCAAGAGCATCTCCTTGATTGATGCGCGCCGTCGCGTGGAAGAGATAACCGTCTGCGCCGTTGGGTGCGTACTTCTTGAGTTGATTGCTCAAATCCTCCAGATCACGCCAATCCGATTTTTGAGAAGCTCTTTTAGCCAAAGCCACCCAAGCTTCAACGTAATTGGGCCGGAGTTTCACGGCTTCCCGCCACTCACTCTCTGCCTGTTGCGTGTTTCCTTTTTCAGCGAATGCCATTCCCAGGTGATAGTGGCCGACAGCATTCTCCGGAGCAGTTTTCACTGCAGATTGCAGGGTGATAAGAGCGTCGTCCAGCTTGTGCTGTCGCAGTTGAATCTGCCCCTTCAGATTTAATGCCTCGGGGTCTTGATGAATCTTGCTGAGAAGCGCTTCATCGAGAGCCAAAGCTTCATCCAGACGATTGTTGAGGATTAGCAGTTGAATGTATGTCTTCTGAGCGGAGAAATCGTTCGGGTATTGCTTAGATAAGGAAGCAAACTCAGCTAGCGCTTTGTCCATGTGGCCGCTAGCGAGATAGGAATCTCCGAGAAGGCGATAAGCGGCAGGATTGGAACTTAATTGGTTCTTCGTGTCCGTCAGGACCTGTTCGGCCTTGGCTCCCTGATCCTGCGAAGAATAGAGACCGGCCAGAGCGGCGCGAGGCGCGGGATCTTCAGGCGCAGCAGAGATAGCGGCTTGATATTGCTTTTCCGCATCAGGGACGCGCTTTTCTTGAAAGTAAAGAGCGCCAAGCATCATGTAGGAAAGAATCGACTTAGGTTCCAGGCCCTGGGCCTTAAGCAGATTTGCCTCAGCTTCTTTTTTGTTCCCGGCGCGCATTAAAAGCTGGGCCAGATTCAAATAAGAAGAAGCGCGCTCGGGCGCCATGTTCACTGCATTGTTTGCTTCTTCGAGCGCTTCTTTTGGATTTCCGAGTGCGGAATCAGCGTCAGCTAACAAGAGTTGCGCATCGACGTTGTTTGGATTGGCTTTCAGGATTAGCTGTGCACGATCTTTCGCTTCTTGATGTTTTCCGCCGGCCAATTCCAAACGGCCAAGATCCACCTGTGCCTGCCAGTTATCAGGTTGGAGTTCAACAGTGCGCTTCAACTCCACAAACGCTGCGCTCCAGCTTTTCATTTTGAGGTGCGTTTGCGCGAGCTTAAAATGAGCTTCCGGAAGCCGCTGATCCAATTGCACGGCGCGACCGTAATAGATGAGTGCGTCCGGATATTTGGCTTGGTCGAAACTTTCGTTTCCCTTGGCAATAAATTTCTTTGGATCCCGATTGCACCCGGAGCAAACACAAATCGCGAGAAGAATCAGCGCGATAGAGGCATAGACGCGAGAGGACAATCTACGGACTGACCGATTCTTAGCGAGCAGACAAAATTTCATAAATGAACGGGAAGCAATTCTGTGCCCTTCAGCAGAGTGTGGCAAGTAGGATTCTAATACTAACTAACGGCAATAAAATCTTCGACTTGCAACACTTCAATACTCTGAAAGGAATGCCAACTGATCGGCTTGAATCAAAGAGAGGCGTGCCTCGATAGAAGCAGGGGAACCGGAGGGACAATAAGGATATTATTTTTCCACTTTTCCTGGCCTCCTTTTTAGTGCGGAAGAAGGAGGGGAGATGGCAAGTGAGGCGGCTTCTTGTAAGTTATTGATATTGCAATAGTTGTTTTGATGTGAGAAACTGGCTGCAGGTTTTGGTCGACGACGACGTGGTAGTCATCTTGCATTCTCCTTTAGTGGAGGAGTGGCTCTGGTGGGCTGCTAACCCTCGACTTTGCGAAGCATTCTTGTGACGAGGTAGCTGGAAATGATCAGGAACGGGGAAATATTGCTCGCTGATGTAAAGCGAATCTTGCGCCGCCACTGGTGGATTCCGACAGTGGCGACGATTATTTTAGGGACAGCCGGACTCGCAGCCTCGCTTGTTCTACCCAAGAAATATACCTCATCCACACTTGTTCTCATTGAGCGCCCCTCGGTTCCAGAAGAAATTATCCGGTCCGTAATCACGGACGACGTAAATCAGCGTATGGCAGCCATGAAGGCGCAAATTCTCAGCCGGTCGAGGCTTGAGACGATAATTAACAAATTCAATTTATATTCAGAAAAGCGCGCGACGGCTCACATGGAAGATCTTGTCGAGAAATTGAAAGGTACAATAAACATTGAGCTAATCGAGCCTTTGGCAGGGTCAACCAATCGAGAACCTCCTGGATTCAATGTCAGTGTGACATTCAACAATCCCCAACTAGCCAAACAAATCTGCGAAGAAATAACATCTGCATTCTTGGAACAGAACGCGACGAACCGTTTCGATCGGTCGAAGAAAACGACTGATTTTCTTACGCAGCAGTTAGAAGAAGCAAAGCAAAAACTAGACGAGAAAGACAAGAAGCTGGCTCAATTTAAGGTACAGCATCCCTATGTATTGCCTGATCAGCAGCAGCAGAATTTAGCAGTGCTGGGGAGCATGAATACGCAGCTGGATGCGGCAAATCAAGCGCTGTCTCGAGCACAGCAGGACAAATCTTTGAACGAAACTCTCCTCGGGCAACAAGAAGCCAATTGGAAGGCTTCCCAGCTTGGCCAGCAAAATCCCGAATCGCAAGATCAGGAGTTGAACACACTCCAAGATCAGCTTGCGGTTTTGCTCACGAAGTACACCCCGGAACATCCCGATGTCGTGAAGGTGAAGGCGCAGATTGAGAATTTGAAAAAAAGAATGTCAGTTGCACCTGCACCCAAGACCCCCGCAGCCGTAACGCAGGCAACTCTTCGCGAGCCGCCCGCGATTCAGCAATTGCGGGCGAAAATAAAGCAAGATGATCTAATCATTGCCGATTTGGGAAAGCGACAGTCTCAGATTCAAGACGAGGTTCGATCCGTTCAAGCCCGATTACAGGCAAGTCCGATCATCGAGGAACAGCTCAAGGAATTGACTCGGGACAATCAAACAGCGCTGGATGTCTATAACGACCTTTTGAAGAAGCGTGACACCGCCGAGATGGCAACGCAAATGGAGCATCAGCAGCAAGGGGAGACGTTCAAAGTGCAGGATGCACCAAGCTTGCCCTTAAGCCCTTCCTTTCCAAAGAAGACGATTTTTGTGGGCGGAGGTCTTGGTGCCGGTTTCGCGCTCTCGTTGGGCATTCTTTACTTGCTGGCTTTGGGTGACAAGGCCCTCTATTCAGAGCGTGACGTGGAAGTCTGCTTAAAACTGCCTGTGTTAGCCAGCGTCCCCAGTTTTGATGTGCTGACGGAAGGCAATATCCTAAACGCAAAAAACATAGGGAAACTCAACCAAGCCGTTACCTCAAAGGCTTGAGACGCGAATAAGGGTTGAAAAGAGCAGAAGATGAGCCGGATTCATGAAGCACTGAAAAAAGCAGCAGAAGAGCGTAGCGCTCAAACTGCGGGTCGGACCGTATCTGACTTGGTAGATCTTTCGGGTCAGGAAGCGGTGATAGACAGCGCGCGGACAAGTGTGGAGAAGCCCGCAGCGGCTCCTGTCCGGCAGAAGGTTGATCCGGCCGTTGCGCAATTTCAGGAGTTCACGAAGCGTTGCACGCCCGTAACGTGGAAAATCGAGCCTTCCGCCAGCGTATTTTCAGCCCATATGAGTCACCAAGCGGGGGCGGAGAAGTTCAGAACGTTACGATCAAGGCTTTATCAGATTGCTTCGGCACAGCCGCTCAAGAAAATTCTTATCACCAGCAGTACACCGGCTGAAGGAAAGACTTTCGTCGCTGCAAATCTGGCGCAATCTTTCATTCGCCAGACCGATCGCCGAGTTTTGCTGATTGATTCGGACTTACGTGCTTCGCGTTTGCATTTGCACTTGGGCGCGCCTGAGAAACCTGGATTGTCCGACTACTTGCGTGGCGATTGCGACGAGTTCCAGGTTACGCAAATCGGGACAGGCGGAAATTTGTGTCTGATCCCTGGCGGTAGCGACATTTCGAATCCAAGCGAGTTGCTGCACAGCGACAGAATGAAGCAACTGCTGGATCGCATGTCGCTCGTGTTTGATTGGATTATTCTGGATTCTCCGCCGGCACTGGCTGTGCATGATGCAAGCATTCTTGCTGACATGTGTGACGGCGTGCTGTTTGTTGTTAGAGCGGGTGCTACTGATTTTGAACTTGCGGCAAAGGCTTCGTCAGAGTTCCACGAAAAAAATCTGCTCGGTGTGGTACTGAATCGCGTCGAGAAAAACGATTCTTACGGGGAATATTACTATGGGTATGGCTCAGAGAAAGAAGCCGAATTGAGATCGTGACGGCGCTGCACGAGCATAAGTTCAGCCGCCAGTTTTCCTGAACCGTTATCGCTAGCTTGTTTTTTGTTGCGTAATCGCTGCAGGTTCTGGCATTTCGCCTTTCCGCAGGAAATAGTAAACGGGCCAGAGCAACGCCAAGCCAATCAAAAAGAAAACGATTCCGCCCTCATGATGTAGTTTTCCATAGAGAAAGTCAGGATTGACGTAGTTGGCAAGCAAAGTCAGCGTTGCAATCCGAATCCCGTTCTTTATGAGCATCATCGCCAGCCCTGCAGCCACAAAAACCAGCTTTTTCCAGAATGCGCGGAAAGCAAAGCGTGCGACCAAAAGAGCCAGGATCACGAGCGCGATGCTCGAGCGTATCCCACTGCACTCCTGCGCCACTTCTATGGAAACCTTGGGCAAATGGAAGACAAATCCTTCACGCAGAACCGGAGCTCCGGACAAATCGAAGACAACATCCGTCACTGCCGCTGAACCTACCTGTAACAAGTGAATGACTTTGCTCAGGATGGGTTCGGGAAAGGGAACCAGGAACAGCAGGAACGTGAGAGAAGACCACGTCGCCTTTGCAGAATCACGCCCAAACAGTGCGACAAAGCCCGCAGCAATAAACAGAACAAAAGCCAAAATGGACAAGGCGAGTGGGACGGTCGCGTCCGCAAAAGATTGGCGCAATGCGAAAGCCCAAATCGCCGCCGCCGGCAAAGCAAGCAATAAAGCCGCAGAAAGGTCCACAGAACGTGGAACAATTTTTTGCCGGTCAAGATATATCAGCCACGCGACCAGAAATGGAATCAGGAGTATGTGTGAAGCGTTGTCATTGTGCATCGCGTAGTTAAACGCGGCAGCGCAAGGCCTTAAGAAAACCAATGAACAGACTACCAGCCACACAGCGAACAAAAGCCATTGACGGCGGACAACAGAAAATGTGGGAGTCACACGTGTCCGCTAGTATACAGGGCTCGAAAGCAATACAACTGCTATCGAGCCAAATTTATCCTTACAAAAAGAGAATTCGTCCAGGCTTAGGCTGTGGGCCAACACTGATTGCCATCAGTTGGAGCTTGGCTTGAAGTGGTTTTGGTTCTATTGAGTAGCATCCAAAATTGCATACGGCGGTGAACTGGACAGCGGCCTCTTTCTTTCCGCTGAAGATTCCAACCCAATTTAGTGCCTTCAATGGTCCCAGCTGTGAGATCGGCTTTGTGGGCGAATTACGCAAAACCATGAAAGCTATGTAAATAATTGAATGTATTGAAGTTACGAAGTCCTTAGCGGCCTTCCTTTTTGAGGGTCTTCTGGGCACTCTCTGGAAACAAGTTGGTCAATTTTGGCAATACTTTTCTCTCCCTTATACATGACTGTCTCGGAAGCACTGATACTGTTCAAGGTGGGAGACGGGTCAAGCGATTAACCTGCCTATTTTCTATCAGTTGCGAAACGCATTAAGAATAGTTTACAGGGTTGCTCGGTGGCGAGTCTGGCAGAGTGATTGCCAATAGGGAAGTGTCTAGACGTCACATTAATGGCGGTAGCCTAGACCGGCCGCCCTGTTAAGCCGACGCGAAAGCTAGAAGGAGCCCATAACTCGAAATGAACCTAGAGTCGGATCTGCACAAGTGGTACGCGCTGCAAGTCAGAACTCGTTGGGAAAGTTCGACTTCCGTATTGCTGTCGGGAAAGGGCTACCAGACCTTACTGCCGACCTATAAGGCGAAGAAAAGCTGGAGCGGAAGACTTAAAGAAGTGGATGCTCCCTTGTTTCCGGGGTATGTGTTCTGCAAGTTCGATGCGAAGAATCGTTTACCCATACTTGTTACTCCCGGTGTGATTTCGGTGATTGGCCGCGGCAAAGTGCCCCTGCCGGTTGAGGACACGGAAATTGATGCGATTCAGACCGCAGTGTCTTCCGGGTTTCAAGCCGAACCATGGCCTTTCCTTGAAGCTGGTCAAAAAGTTCGAATTGAGAGCGAGCCCCTACAAGGGTTGGAAGGGATTCTGATTAATTTTAAAGGGAATCACCGGATCGTTTTATCAGTTTCGTTGCTGCGCCGGTCTGTCGCTCTAGAGATTGATCGGTCCTGTGTGAAGCCGGTTGAACAAGTTCGATCCACAGTTCTCGGATCGATCGCCTCCCCCGGTTTGCTTCCAGAAGCAGTTGGCTAAGTCTAAGGGTGAGAAAGACCGATGCAGGAATTCAAACAAGAATTGGAAGTTCCACGCGGCCCACTGAACGAAGGTGCGGTGACTCGAATGCCTAATACCCAGCGGAAACTCAACACTCGAGCAGAGCGAAGAATACCAGCCGGCAATAGCAAGAGGACTGCAACCGGCCTGGGCCATATTCCAACGAGAAGAGAAGACGTACTTGGCGAAGAAACTTTCCGCGCAATGCTTGCGCTTGAGCGCCGCCGTTCGCAGAGGTCAAGTCAGCCTTTCGTTCTCATGTTGCTGGACGCAAGTTCGCTGCACAGGGATCTGCGGGGAGCGAGCTTCCTGGAGAAGCTGGTGTCTCTCGTTTCTGGCGTGATTCGTGAGAGCGACATTGTTGGGTGGTATCAGAAAGATACGGTGCTCGCCGCAATTTTCACGGAGATCACCCTCAACGAAGACGGTTCGATCCCCGAGGCGCTTCAGTCCAAGTTTTTCGAGTTGCTGGAAGCAAATATAGAGCACAAAATCGCTTCCAAACTGGTTGTTACCGTCCATCTTTTTCCAGAGAGTTTGGGTAATGATGGTCCAGATGAACGTGCTGACAAGAAGCTTTATCCGGATATTTCCGGACAAACCGGAACGCGAAGACTTCCAATGATTATCAAGCGCGGCATAGACATTTTGGGCAGCGCGCTCTTGCTCTTGATCCTTTCGCCGGTCTTCGCTGTCCTTGCCGCGCTAATCAAGCTGACGTCCAAAGGGCCCGTGATCTTCAAGCAAGAGCGATTGGGTCAGTTCGGGAAAACTTTTCAGTGTCTGAAATTTCGCACAATGCAAGTGAACAACGATTCGCAAATACATCGCGATTACGTCAAAGGTTTTATTGCCGGAAAAGCGAAACAGGAAAAGTGCGGTGAAGCCAGCGGTGTAGTTTACAAGATCAAGAATGACCCCCGCGTGACGCCGATAGGATCATTCCTTCGCCGGATGAGCTTGGATGAGTTGCCTCAGTTCTGGAACGTTTTGCGTGGCGAAATGTCTCTGGTCGGACCACGCCCATCGCTCGCTTATGAATTTGAAGCCTACGATTTTTGGCACCAGCGCAGAGTTCTCGAAGTGAAACCTGGTGTGACGGGCCTATGGCAGGTTATGGGCCGGAGCCGCACGACTTTCGATGACATGGTAAGGATGGACCTCAGTTACAGCCAGAAGTGGTCTCTCTGGTTGGACATTAAGATCCTTCTTGCTACACCACTTGCTGTTTTTACCGGTTACGGTGCCTACTGATCTTCAAAGAAGTGGCAACGCCTAAGTAATACCCCTAGCTCTTCCTTTTTCTGGCTTCATAACGTTGAACTTGGAGCTGCGCTTAAATCCCTAGTTCGGCCTTCTAATCTAAGGAAACCCTTGAACAAACTAACAGTGAGTGAATCTGCGGTCGATGCCAAGCAACAGGGTCGTGTTGCTTCATCTCTTCCGCAAGATTGCAGAGGAGACATGATCCGAATTGGCGTGATCGGTTACGGTTATTGGGGCCCTAACATTGTTCGAAACTTGCATGGGCAAAAAAACGCGCAAGTGGTTATGGTCTGCGACAAGAGCTCTTCTGCACTTGCCCGCGTTCGAAAATCCTATCCCGGTGTTCAGACAGTTTCTGATGCGATGGAGTTGCTTCGCTCCCCTGAAATCGACGCGGTCGCAGTAATTACGCCAGTTTGGACACACTATGAACTGGCCAAGCTAGCTCTCGAAAACGGAAAGCACGTGTTCATTGAGAAGCCGTTCACATCGAGTTCTGCGCAGGCGGAAGAACTTGTTGAGCTTGCTGCTCGCAAGAAACTTACAATTATGGTGGACCACACCTTTTTGTTCACTGGTGCGGTAAGGAAGATTCGCGAACTGACCGAAAGTGGGGCTCTTGGAGATCTGTATTACTACGATTCTTTGCGCGTGAATTTGGGTCTGTTTCAGCACGATGTCAGCGTAATTTGGGATCTAGCGCCGCATGACCTTTCTATCATGGATTACCTCATCAAGGCGGAGCCGGAGGCCATCGTGGCAACCGGCGAGAAGCATTTGAATGAGGTTGAAGACGTCGCGTACATGACGATCTATTTCCCGAAAAACATCATCGCCCACATTAACGTCAACTGGCTCTCGCCCGTGAAGATCCGGACAACGCTAATCGGTGGACAAAAGAAAATGGTGGTCTGGAACGACCTTGTCGCCGACGAAAAAGTTCGCGTGTATGACCGGGGCGTTCAAATTTCTTCAGGAGAAGGAATTCGAGACCTCCTGGTCAGTTATCGAAGCGGCGATATGTGGGCTCCACAGTTGGAGCAGGTGGAAGCTCTTCATGTTGAACTCGACTACTTCGCCGATTGCGTTTTGAATAGCAAGACTCCATTTAATGACGGCCATGCGGGGTTGCGAGTTGTGCGAATGCTGGAAGCAGCTGAGAAGTCCATTCAAAAGAGGGGAGAGTTGATTCGCCTGTGAATGAATTCTGTTCTATCTCGCCAGATGTAAAGCTTGGGGAGGGGGTAAGGCTCTCCAAATTCATCAACCTCTATGGGTGCCAGATTGGGGACGAGACCAAGATTGGTGCCTTTGTTGAAATTCAGAAGAACGCGAGCGTTGGGCGCCGGTGTAAGGTTTCCAGCCATACATTTGTCTGTGAGGGAGTCACGATTGAGGATAACGTCTTCATTGGCCACGGAGTCACATTCATCAACGACTCTTATCCCCGAGCCACTACTCCTGAAGGTGAGCTTCAGACCGAAAAAGACTGGCGCGTAGAAACCACGGTGGTAAAAAAGGGCGCTTCCATTGGTTCGGGTTCAACAATTCTTTCCAACCTAGTCATCGGCGAGAACGCAATCGTCGGCGCTGGGAGTGTTGTGACTCGTGACGTCCCTCCCAATACAATTGTTGCAGGCAATCCAGCAAAGGTTCTTCGATCCGTTCCAACTTCTTCCGAGGCAAAATAATGACAAACTCAGTTAAGGTTCCATTTGTTGATCTTGTTTCGATGCATCGTGAGCTTGAGTCTGAACTACTGGACGTATGCAAGAGAGTTCTTCAGACCGCCGGCTTCATTGGCGGGCCGGAAGTCGATGGTTTTGAGAAAGAGTTCGCAGCATTTTGCGATTCGAAATATTGCGTGGGGGTCAACAGCGGTACAGATGCCCTTCGCTTTGCGTTGACAGCGGCTGGAGTTCAAACCGGGGACATCGTGGTCACGGTGCCGCACACGTTCATCGCGACGACTGAAGCGATTTCCCAGGCCGGAGCGCGTCCCGATTTTGTGGACGTTGACGCCAGGACACTCAATATGGATCCCGAAAAACTTCGGGAGTATCTCGAAACAAAATGCGTTTTGGATCAAACGACGGGCAAGTACGTTCACAAGGTTCTCGGAAAACCGGTGACCGCGGTCGTGCCGGTCCATTTGTACGGTCAAATGGCGGACATGGATCCAATCCTGGAGCTGGCGGAGCGTTACAAGCTCGTAGTTATTGAGGATGCGTGCCAGGGTCACGGCGCGGAATACTATTCAAAGAAGCAAGGTCGCTGGCTCAAGGCTGGTTCCGTTGGTCGTGCGGCTGCATTCAGCTTCTATCCAGGCAAGAACCTTGGCGCTTGTGGTGAAGGTGGGGCAATCACCACCAATGACGAAAAACTCGCGAAGATGAGCGCCATGCTGCGCGACCATGGATCGGCCAAAAAATATCATCATGATATTGAGGGTTATAACGGCCGGCTAGATTCGATTCAGGCAGGAATGCTGCGCGTAAAGCTCCGGCACCTTGCGAAGTGGAATCAGCAGCGTCAGGAAAGTGCTCGGATTTATGACGAAATGCTTGTGCCCATGAGCGGCGTAGTATCCGCCCCCGTTCAAGCAAGCAATGCGAAATCGGTTTATCACCTTTATGTAGTTCGTACGACACAGCGCGATGAATTGCAGAAACATCTTACGGATGCAGGTATCGGGACCGGAATTCACTATCCGATCCCGGTCCATTTGCAGAAGGCTTATGCGTCGATGGGTTGGAGGAAGGGCGATTTTCCGGTGACGGAAGCTGCGGCAGAACAGATCCTTTCTCTTCCCATGTTTGCAGGTCTCAGGCGTGATCAGCAGGAACAGGTGCGCGACGCCGTCGCGGCGTTTGCTGCGGTCGGATCGGCAAAGTAGACCTGAGAAGTATTCATTGCGCTCGCTGCTCAAAACACGCAGCGAGCGCAAACAATCCCGCTAAGCTCTACTATTCCCGTTAGATATTTTGAGGATTTTGGATGTCAACTGCTCCGAGCTATGTCTTAGTTACTCCGGCTCGCAATGAAGCGAAGTTCATTGAGCTGACGCTTAAGTCTGTGGTCGGACAGACGATCCCGCCGCTCAAATGGGTGATCGTCAGCGATGGCTCAACCGATGGAACTGACGAGATCGTCGCTAAGTACGCCGCCGACCACCCGTGGATCGAACTGGTCCGCATGCCAGAACGCCGCGAACGTCATTTTGCCGGAAAAGTCATTGCGTTCAATTCGGGGTGGGAGCGCGTCAAGAACCTGCCGTATCAAATTATCGGCAGCCTGGACGCGGATGTCTCGTTTGGTCCCGATTATTTTGAATTTCTAATCGACAAGTTTGCAGCGAATCCGCAGTTGGGCGTGGGCGGGACACCGTTCACCGAAGGAAAAGGAACATACGATTTTCGATTCACAAGTGTCGAGCACGTGTCGGGAGCCTGCCAGGTTTTTCGGCGAGAGTGTTTCGAAGCAATCGGGGGATACATTCCGATTAAGGGTGGTGGCATCGATTTAGTCGCAGTTGTTACTTCTCGAATGAAGGGATGGCAAACCAGGACATTTCCTGAACGAATTTGTTTCCATCACCGGAAAATGGGGTCGGGAATGAACGAAGGCCTCAAGTTGCCGTTCAAGTGGGGACAAACCGATTACAGGCTTGGTGGTCACCCCATTTGGCAGTTGTTTCGCTGCGGCTATCAGATGAGAAACCGGCCATATATTCTTGGCGGATTGCTCTGTCTCGCTGGATATTACTACGCGCTCGTGAGCAGGCGCCCTAAAGATGTATCCGCTGAATTTGCAACATTTCGAGGCAAAGAACAAATGCAGCGGCTCAAGAAATTTTTTGCCAGTATGTTTGGTCAATCGCGGGGCGCTTCCACACAACACGCGGCATGACCCTTTCTGTTCGACAATCATCCTCCCTGGAAAAGCAAAATGAGAACTGATTCCAACCTGCCCTATTACATTTACCGCGTGTCGAATACGCTGTACCGCTGGAGGATTCCAGTCCTGCCCTTTCTTATCCAGCAATTTTTGAGATTCGTGTTCTGTTGTTTTATTCCCTACAAAACGCAGATCGGAACGAAGAATATTCATTTCGGCCACAATGGCCTTGGGGTCGTTTTGGATTATCGCTGCGTGATTGGCGACAATGTGCGCATCGATCAACAGGTCACAATTGGAATACGCTGGGATGAAAAGGTGGCTCCAATTATTGGAAACAACGTCCGGATTGGGGCAGGCGCAAAAGTGCTCGGCAGTATTAGAATTGGGAACAACGCCAGGATAGGTGCAAACGCAGTTGTACTTACGGATGTCCCCGACGGAGCTACGGCGGTTGGTGTTCCTGCTCGAATTATTCCCAAGCGGGAAAGCGATACGCCATAGAAATTGCCTTGGAAAACGTTAGCCGAACCGCGGATCGCGAGATACGGAGTGAGGACAATCGCGCGAACGGCGCACTGATTATTAATGCTGACGATTGGGGCCTCGACCGAGAGACGACCGATCGGATTTGGGATTGCGTTGCTCGGAAGACGGTCTCTTCAACGAGCGCAATGGTGTTCATGGAAGACTCGGCGAGAGCGGCGGCAATTGCTCGGGAACGGGCCGTTCCCACCGGCATCCATCTGAATTTCACAGAGCCTTTTACTGAGAGCAATTTGGCGAGTAAGGTCGTGGACAATCACCAGCGCGTAGCTGCTTATCTCCGGCGGCGCAGAATCAATCAGGCTGTTTTTCATCCGGGGCTCCGGCAAGCATTCGAATACATTACCAAGGCTCAATTAGAGGAGTATGGACGGCTGTATGGCGAACTGCCGCAAAGAATAGATGGGCATCATCACATGCATTTGGCGGCAAATGTAGTTTTTGATTCACTGTTGCCGGCAGAAACTTTTGTCCGTCGTAATTTTTCGTTTGAGCCCGGAGAAAAAGGATTTATAAATCGTGTGTATCGGCGATTCGTGGATCGCAAGATAGCGCGACGGCATGCTGTATCGGACTATTTCTTTGGGCTCATACCGCTTAAGCCTGCCGAACGTTTGTCTCGGATTTTTTCGTTGGCCAGGAACTTTGTGGTCGAAGTGGAGACGCACCCAATTCGTCAGGAAGAATTCAATTTCCTGAATGAAGGCGAGCTTCTTCGCTGGGCGGGGGATTATCCAAAACCAGGTCACGCACCAAGGAGGGCGCGTGGCGATTAAATCGTATAATTCGGATCTGCTTTCTGCTCCTGCTGACCTTCCGGAGAATTCGGCAAATAGACTAACGACTGAACACATCTCGGTTTGCATTTGCACTTATAAGCGGCCGCAGCTCCTCAACCGCCTGCTGCAAGATCTCGCACGCCAGGAAACCGATGGCCTTTTCACGTACTCGATCGTTGTGGTAGACAACGACAAACTGAGCTCGGCGGAAGCTGTTGCTCTGGAATTTTGCAATTCCTCTTCGATCTCGCTTACGTACTGTGTGGTGCCCGAACAGAACATCTCGATGACTAGGAACAAGGCTATCGAAAGTTCACGCGGCGACTTTGTTGCGTTCATTGATGATGACGAGTTCCCGGTCCAACGCTGGCTCGTCAATCTGTATTCCGCTCGCAAGCAATACGGCGTAGATGGTGTGTTGGGACCGGTCAAACGACATTTTGATGTCACACCCCCGAAATGGGTTCTGGACAGCAACTTTTACGATCGGAAGACCTATCCAACGGGAACACGCGTGAACTACAAGGAAGGCCGAACGGGAAACGTTCTGCTGAAGCGCAGTATTTTTGAAGACATCGTTCCCGCATTCAGGCCGGAGTTCCGTGGAGGAGAAGACACGGATTTTTTCACCAGGTCGACGAAAAAAGGCTACAAATTTGTTTGGTGCGATGAAGCCATAGCTTACGAAACGGTGCCTCCAATACGTTGGAACAAAAAGTTTCTTCTGAGAAGAGCGTTGCTCCGAGGAGCCACCACACTGAACTATCCGGACTTTGGTTTCAAGGAAATCGCAAAGTCTGCCATTGCAGTGCCGCTGTACACCCTTGGCCTGCCGTTCGCATTGATGCTGGGGCAACACAAGTTTATGGAACTCTTAGTTAAATTATGCGATCACCTGGGCAAACTGCTTGCCGTCTTGAGAATCAACCCGATTAAAGAGCACTACATAACAGAATGAGCATCTAAACCTCGGACACGCCCACTAAGAAGTTGTTTCGCAATTGAACGAAGTTCAGAATTGAGTTTTACGATTTAGTTTCTAAAGTCTTGGAGAGGTCGCCGTTGGTTAAGGCAGCAGTCGGCTTGCCGGCTGCGGTGGCAAAACCACCCGGGGGTTCGAATCCCTTCCCTCTCCGCCATATTCCTGCAGGTAACTGAGGTCGTTTGCGCACTCTGTTGAGCCAGCAAAAAGAACGCCGGCTGCGTGCTGCGGAAGTTTCCCAAGCGCTCGGAGATTAGTTCATGAATTCGTTGATTGAAGTCTGCGGAAAACAAGTCAGGGTCCAAGGAAAGTTGATTCGCACCGCACGGCTTGAGGCGGACAAGTATCATTTCGTCGAGGACCCAGAAGCTTTTCTGGAGGAATTAAGAGCATGTAACGCTCGAATTGACTTGTTTACTTTTGTACAGAAGCTGCCGGACACAAAGCAAAAGTATTCCTATCCAATGGAATGGGACAACTTTGCGGCACTGCCTGTCACAACCTTTGATAACTGGTGGAATAAGCAGATCGGTTTCAAGGCGCGGAACAAGGCAAAGCAAGCGCAGAAAAAAGGCGTCGTAGTTAAGGAAGTGCCATTCGACCGCACGTTGGTGAAAGGCATTTGGGAAATTTATAACGAGTGCCCTATCCGACAGGGAAAAAAGTTCAACCACTACGGCAAAGATGAAGAAACCGTTTATAAGGACGAGGCCACTTTTCTCGACACGAGCGTTTTCATTGGAGCGTACGACGGCGATAGATTGATTGGCTTTATCAAGATGGTCTACGACGAAACGCGCACCCAAGCGGGCTTGATGAACATATTCTCTTCGATTCGTGACCGTGACAAGGCGCCGTCGAATGCCCTCGTCGCCCAAGCTGTAAAATCCTGCGCTGATCGCGGCATTTCGTATCTTGTGTATTCGAACTTTGCCTATGGTGGCAAACAGAAAAGCTCACTCAGCGACTTCAAAGAACGCAACGCATTCGAGCGTATGGATATACCTCGATATTATGTTCCTCTAACAGCGATTGGCGCTACCGCCTTAAAGCTCGGTCTGCAACACCGGCTTTCGAGCCGCATTCCAGAACCCATCACCGCAAAACTGCGCGAACTCCGGGAAAACTGGTACAACCGCAAGTTTCCTTCCGCGAAGGAAGCTTAGGAGAAGGTACAATGCCGGGAATTGTCGGCTTAATTACAAAAATGCCTCGCGAACGTGCTGAGGCTGAATTGCTTCGAATGGTCGAAGCGCTTCGTCACGAGTCCTTCTACATGACAGGGACTTGGATCAATGAACCATTGGGTGTGTACGTTGGCTGGGTGGCGCGTAAAGGTTCATTTTCGGATACGATGCCGCTCCAAAATGAGCAGAAGAATGTCTGCCTAATATTCTCGGGGGAAGAATTTCCGGACCCTGCGTCAGTTCAAACGTTAAAAGATCGCGGACATGAATTCAAGATGGGTGGACCTTCTTATCTGGTCCATCTTTACGAAGAAGATAGCTCTTTTCCTGCAAACTTGAACGGACGGTTTCAAGCGCTGCTAACGGACGAGAAACGCGCCACCGCAACATTGTTCAACGATCGATACGGCCTGCATAGAATTTATTATCATGAATCAAAGGAAGCTTTTTATTTTTCTGCGGAAGCGAAAGCAATCCTTGCGATTTGTCCCGAATTGCGATCCGTCGATCCCAAGAGTCTTGGCGAATTCATCTCTTGCGGCTGCGTTTTAGAGAATAGAACACTATTCGAAGGCATTCACGTTTTGCCGCCGGCATCGGCCTGGGAATTTCAGAGCGGCGCATTGCGGAAGAAAGACACTTACTTCCAATCCAAAGATTGGGAGAACCAGGAGCCGTTGGAGCCTGAAGCTTATTATGAAGAACTCCGCACAGTCTTCTCGCGAAATCTTCCGCGATATCTCAACGGAAAACTTCCTGTCGGAATCTCACTGACCGGTGGATTAGACACAAGAATGATTATGGCCTGGCAGAAGGCCTCTCCCAACACGTTGCCTTGTTACACCTTTGGAGGATCGTACCGGGACTGCCAAGATGTGCTTCTGGCGCGGGAAATAGCCGAGATGTGCGGGCAGTCGCACCAAGTGATTCCTGTTGGCGAAGAGTTTCTCTCTCGCTTCCCATATTACGCAGAGCGCGCAGTCTATCTCGCAGATGGTTGTGTGGGCGTCAGCCGCGCTTGTGACCTTTACATCAACGAATACGCTGCAAAGATTGCGCCCGTTCGAATGACGGGAAACTACGGTAGTGAAGTACTCCGGCGCCTTCGCGCGTTCAAACCCGTGATGCCCCATGCGGGTCTATTTAACTCGGATCTTCACACGCAGATACAGAGCGCGAGCGAAACCTACTCCCAAATTCTCCAGGGCCACGCCGTTACTTTTGTGGCGTTCCGACAACTCCCGTGGCACCACTTCGGAAATCTCGCCTTGGAAGAGACCCAGGTGACGATGCGGTCGCCATTTGTGGATAACGATCTTGTTCGAACGGCTTTCCGCGCTCCAGATTCAGGGACAGTGAAGAGCGATATTTTTGTGGACAACGACGACTGCATCCGGCTCATTGGGGACGGGGACGCTCGTTTGCAAAAAATACCGACAGATCGAGGCCTCAATGGAGCTTCTCCCCTGTCCCGTGCTTTTCTGGAATTCACATTCAAGGCCGAATACGCATACGACTACGGGATGCCTCAGTGGCTTGCGCGTGTTGATCATCTGTTCTCGCCATTTCATTTCGAACGCCTCTTCCTTGGTCGGCATAAATTCGTCCACTTTCGGGTGTGGTATCGGGACCAGCTAGCGAAGTATGTAAAAGAGATGCTCCTTGATCGGCAATCGCTTTCGCGCCCCTATCTGGATCGCAAGGGAGTCGAAAGCATGGTGCGAGGCCACACTACGGGAAACAGGAACTACACGGCTGAAATACACAAACTGTTGACGCTGGAATATGTCCATCGATTGTTTGTGGATGCGCGGTGAGAGTGCAATAGCAACGCTCGCCTTTGTTTTCGAAATTGGCTCCTGGACTTTCCAAGTTAGCTTGTTTTGTGCTTTAGATTAGGCTCCCAAGCCCGAATGCTTGCCAGAAATTCGGTGCACAGGCGCTGGAAAAAGGAAAACTACTCTTGAGAATCAGCATTTTCGGATTGGGTTATGTTGGAACGGTTTCCGCGGGATGTTTTGCCCGTGATGGTCACGAGGTTATTGGCGTAGACCCTGTTCGCACAAAGGTTGACCTTATCAATGCCGGACAATCACCCATTATAGAAGTGGAGATCGGTGAGATCATTGCCGCGACTGCGAAGAATGGCCGCCTTCGTGCGACCGTTGACAATCAGGAAGCCGTCAACAACACCGATATTTCTTTTGTTTGCGTCGGAACTCCCAGCCAGGTAAACGGCAATCTTGATTTGACTTATATTCGGCGCGTTTGCGAATTAATTGGGAGCGCGATCAAGAACAAGCCGGTTCGCCACACGGTTGTGATTCGCAGCACCATTTTGCCGGGCACAATGCGGCAGATCATCATTCCAACTTTGGAAGAATATTCCGGAAAAAAAGCAGGCAAAGATTTTGGAGTTTGCAACAACCCTGAATTTCTTCGTGAAGGATCTGCCGTCAAGGACTTTGATGCCCCACCCAAGACGGTAATTGGCGAGGTCGACCGCGAAAGTGGAGAACTGTTGGCAAAACTGTATGAAAAGTTGCTGGCACCTTTGATTCGCACAAATGTAGAGACTGCGGAAATGGTCAAGTACGTTGACAACAGCTGGCACGCGCTGAAGATCGGATTTGCGAATGAAATCGGGAATCTTTGCAAGTCTTTGTCCATTGACGCGCATGACGTAATGAATATTTTCTGTCAAGACAGGAAGCTGAACATTTCCCCCGCGTATCTTCTGCCGGGGTTTGCATTCGGCGGTTCATGCTTGCCAAAGGATTTGCGGGCGCTTGCGTATAAGGCGAAAATGAACGACCTGGAATTGCCGATCATGAACGCGATTCTGCCGAGCAACGAATTGCAGGTTTCCAAGGGCGTTCAGCTGATTACACAAAGCGGTCACAAACGAATCGGAGTGCTCGGGTTTAGCTTCAAGGCAGGAACGGACGATCTGCGGGAAAGCCCCATGATCGAAGTGATTGAACGTCTAATAGGCAAGGGTTATGACTTGCGTATCTTTGATCACAATGTGAACTTGGCAAGCTTGGTTGGTGCGAACCGGGAATTTATCCTGAACCACATTCCGCATATTTCGCGACTAATGGTCAATGGCGTTGATGCCGTTTTGGATCATGCTCAGACGGTTGTAATTGGCAACAAGGACCCACAATTTGAGACGGTCCCAAAGCGTTTGCGGGAAGGTCAGCACCTGGTTGATTTCGTCCGAATCACGAACCAACGGAGTGAGAATGGCAAGTACGATGGTATCTGCTGGTAAGGCGTCGACTTCGGAAGGAAATTTCCGCGCGGCCAAGGACCAGATTGCCGATTCGATTGGGCGTCTCTCCGATTGGCTGGTAAAGCACGACTATCGTGGCTATGACACCTTTGACGGCCTCAACGCAAAATATGTCCGTCCACTGACGTTTGAAAACAATATCTTGCGTATGGTGCTTCAGCAGGGAGTGCGGCGGTTTCCAATTAATCTGCGCCCGCTTCTTGGAGTCGCCACGAGCCGTTCCACCAAAGGCATGGGCTTTCTTGCCCGCGGATTCATTCGCATGCATCAGGCGACCGGCAATTCTATCTGGAAAGACCAGACGGAAATGGCGCTTCAATGGCTCATCGACAATCAAGAACCTGGTTATAGTGGTGCGAGTTGGGGCAATCATTTCGACTATCAATCAAGAAGCACATATGTAACAAAAAACATTCCCTCGGTCGTATGGACCTCACTCATTGGCCACGCATTTCTGGACGGCTATGAATACTTTCAACGGGAAAAATATTTGCAGATAGCTGTCAGTGCGTGCGAACACATTGACCGCGATCTCGGCGTCTACACAGAAGGCGATGCTCATTGCATTCATTACTTTCCGACTTCCCATCATCAGGTGCACAACGCCAATGTATTGGGTGCGAGCTTGCTGGCGAGAACCTACGCGCACACGGGCAATACGTCTTATCTGCCTTTAGCTGAAAAAGCGATTCGATATACAGCAAAGTATCAGCGGCCGGATGCATCTTGGTACTACGGAGAAGCCAGCAATCTGCATTGGGTCGACAACTTTCACACCGCGTACGTTTTGGATTCCTTCAAGTATTATGGCGAGGGCACAGGCGATAGCCGCTTCGATAAGCAGTTGATGAACGGCTATCAATACTGGAAGAACACTTTTTTTCTGCCTGACGGAACGCCAAAATACTACGACCATAAGACTCTGCCTTTAGACATCCAGTGCAGTTCGCAGGCTATTGATACTCTCGTCTTCTTTCACGATCGAGATCCGGAAAGTCATGCACTCGCAATCAAAGTCGCTCAGTGGACGATCAAAAACATGCAGGATCGTACTGGATATTTTTATTACCGTCGCTACGCACCGTGGCTTGTGAATAAGACTCCGACGCTTCACTGGGGGCAGGCGACGATGCTATGCGCGTTGGCGGGGCTGTACAAGCTCCTTTAAGCGATTGTGTGAGTCTTACAACCATGATGCGTGCAAACTATCGGGGTAGGAGGGTGGCTGCGGCCGCCGCGTGAAACTGATTGAAGCATTGGAAATAATGCGACGCCCAGTTGCAGGGACGGCGCGCGAATCCCAAACATTCCTCGCCTGCGGTTTTACGCCGCTTCATCTGCAGACTTTTCTTGCTGCGGAGCTGCGGCTGCTTCTCCCGGAAGATCGCATTGACATCAAGACGGGGCTCTTCGGCGATTTGTGTGGAAATATTGAACGCGTAGCGCCGGATGTGGTGGATTCGCTTACCGTAGTTATCGAATGGGGCGATCTTGATCAGCGGTTGGCACTCCGGACGCTTGGCGGTTGGCGCACCTCCGAAATGGCAGACATTCTCCGTTCTGCTAATCAGACTGCGGCCCGTCTTCAAAAAGGGCTTATGGAAATTTCCCGGCATGTACCAGCAGTCGTCTGCATGCCCACTCTTCCGCTGCCTCCGATGTTTTCGGCCGCTCCAAGCCAGGTCAGTTCTGCAGAGTCGCAACTGCGTCATACAGTCGCAGCGCTTGCCGCAGCACTCTTACAGCAACCGCGCCTTAGGATCGTCAACCAACAGTACTTAGACGAGTATTCGCCTATGAGTGCGCGGTATGACGTGAAATCGCACGTGCTCAGTGGTTTCCCATACTCGCTCTCACACGCATCAACGGTGGCCGGACTCCTGGGAAAATTGATTCACGACCGTTCTCCCCAAAAGGGACTAATCACCGATCTTGATGACACGTTGTGGTCCGGGATTTTGGGCGAAGACGGTGCCGATGGCGTTTCTTGGGACCTAGATCAGCACAGCTACATGCACGGCCTTTATCAGCAGTTCGTTGCGTCTCTTGCAAGCGCAGGAGTCTTGGTTGCCGTCGCTAGCAAAAACGATTCTGCCAATGTGGAACGTGCTTTCCAGCGAAATGATCTGTTGCTGAACAAAAACGATATCTTCCCGTTCGAAGCGAACTGGTCCGCAAAGTCGGAATCGGTGAAGCGTATTCTTAAAACCTGGAACGTCGCAGCTGACTCTGTGGTTTTTATTGACGATAGCCCCATGGAAGTTGCTGAAGTAAAAGCCGCTTTTCCAGAAATGGAATGTCTGGTTTTCCCCAAGAGCGATTATCAAGGTGTTTGGAATCTCTTGAAGCATCTGCGAAACGTCTTTGGCAAATCAATTCTCACCGAGGATGATACGCTCCGATTGCGCAGCATCCGTGAATCTGGCGCCTGGCGCGATTTGGCCCAGTCCGCGGGAATTTCTCCTGATGATTTTCTCAAAAATGCTGACGCAAGCGTCGTGTTTGAATCGGTTCAATCTGGAGACGCCAGGTCTTTTGAGTTATTGAACAAAACGAATCAGTTCAATCTGAACGGGAAGCGATATACCGAATCCGAATGGCGGAACTTTTTCAACGATCCGGACGCCTTTGTTCTTAGCGTATCTTACAAAGATAAGTTCGGCTCCCTGGGGAAGATTGCAGTCATTATGGGAACGAGTCGCGGCAAGGCAGTACGCGTAAACGGTTGGGTGATGAGCTGCCGGGCATTTTCGCGGCGCATTGAACATCAGTGTCTAAAACACTTGTTCGAGACTTTCGGAGCTAGCGAACTTCGGTTCGACTATCAAGCCACTCCGCGAAATGGGCCGCTACAGGAATTCTTTTCTGAAGTGCTGCAGAAAACTCCCGGAGCTGAAGTGCTTTTTTCGAAAGAACAGTTTGATTCCAGGGTTCCACGCCTCTTCCATAATGTCGAAAGGGTAGTCCATGTCTGAATTGGAGAATCGTTTGTTGCGCTGCTTTGTGTCCGTGTTTCCTGGCCTTACGCAAGAAGAGATTCGCAGCGCGAATACACAATCGAAGGGCGTTTGGGATTCTCTTTCTTCCGTAACGCTCGCTGCAGTCGTGCAAGAAGAGTTCAACTTGGAAATTGATCCCGAGACTCTTCCTCAACTAGATTCTTACGAAGCGTTTCGCAGCTACCTTAGCCGGACAAATCCGGTCACGGAGTAAACGGAGTCTCATGAAAGAGGGCCCGCTTCGGGGATTGTCCAATCGCATCTTCCAACACTTGGCGAGAATTTTGCCGGGTGCGAGCAGCCTTCGGGTCAAACTACACCGGGCTCGCGGCGTTCAGATTGGCAAAAACGTATGGATCGGTTACGACGTCATTTTGGATACTTCGCGTCCATTTCTAATTACGTTGGAAGATAACTGCACACTCAGTATGCGAGTCACGGTGGTCGCTCACTTTCGAGAATCGACCGGAGTAAAGATTGAGCAAGATGCGTTCGTGGGTCCGGGCGCCATCATATTGCCTAACGTTATTGTTGGCCGTGGGGCCGTGGTGACTGCCGGCAGCGTGGTTACGCGTTCGGTGCCTCCTATGACTGTCGTCCAGGGAAATCCCGCCGTGCCAGTTGCAAGATGTGGAGTGCCGCTGGTGCCGGGCGTCACGCTGGAGGAGTTTTCGCGTCGCCTCCAACCTGCGATTTCTCGCGGGCCAAAGCGTTCGTCGTAGACCGTGTTGGTTGGGGAATAAAACCGCTCGATGAAACTGCTTGTTCCTTACGTAGATGAGTTGAAGCCGGTAGATAAGCAATTGCTACGCTTGGCCGAGTTTCTGGGTATCAAGTCTGAAACATTTCCCTTGCCGCTGGTGAAATCGACAGGAAGGTGGACCGAGTATCTCGAGAGACAGATTCCAGAACAAGAAGCATGCTTCGTCATAAACCCCTGTGTCCTTCAAGATTGGGTGGGTGGCGATGAACTGCCATCAGAATTGGCGACTCTTCTGGTAACTCGGTTTAGACACTTATTAGTCCATTCGCCTGGATTTGAGCATTTCGACCGCAGCGTCCTGAACGCATTATCCTGCGGCAATCTGAATGCGGTGCAAAAAATAGATCACGCGGATTCACCCTATGAGATATCCGCGGACTCAAAGGATATCTGTGAATCCTTCGCTGGGCTTTCCTTCGGACCTGTGAATCTCGCTAACGACCGCGTTTTCACGACGGTTCGTGAAGGGGCCGCCGTTCGCGTACTTATATCAATTGAGGGCAAGCCACTTATGGCAGCGATAGAGAGGGGCAATCGCAAAATCTGGTTTCTAGCCGGTGAAAATGTAGCGGACCTGCAGGCCGAAGTTGGAGAAGCGCCTGTATCTGAATTCTTTTCCCAATTGCTGCCCTACGCCATGGCTTTGCGGGCTATATTCAGCGATGCAAGCTGGCGACCGAACCGGCACCACGCTTCGGTCGTTATCGATGACCCACTGCTGCAGTGCGACTATGGCTTTCTGAATTTCGAATCGCTTCTGAGTCTTATGGCGCGGAGCAATTTTCATTCGACCATCGCCTTCATTCCTCATAATTTCAGGCGAAGTTCACCGCGAATCACGAGGATGTTTCGCGAAAATGCGGATCGTTTTTCGATTTGTTTTCATGGCAATGACCACACTGGCGCAGAGTTCGCCTCTGCGGACGCAGCGTTGTTGAACACCTTGCTCCAAATCGCAGAGCAGCGAATGGAGCTTCATACAAAGTCGACCGGGGTTAGCTGTGACCGGGTGATGGTCTTCCCACAGGGGCAATTTTCTGTAGAGGCAATGACGGTCCTCAAGTCTAGGAATTTTGATGGGGCCGTGAACACGACTTCTCACCCAAAACAAAGCCCTGTTCGTCTCACACTTGGTGAAATCGCGCAACCAGCTGTACTTCGCTACGGCAATTTTCCGCTTTTTCTCCGGAAGGACAGTGTTCAAACGGAGAGCGCAGACATTGCTTTTAACTGCTTTTTCGGCAAGCCCGTCCTGATCGTGGAGCATCACGATATTTTTCAAAACCCTGAGCCTTTAGCGAAGGCGGCCGCCAGAATAAACAAGGTCGTGCCAAACATTCACTGGTCAAATCTGTCAAGCCTGGTGAGAAACTCAATTCTCAGAAAAAGTACGCACGATGGTGTTCAGCGCATCCGAGCGTACTCAGGCACCGTGCAAGTCTCTAATGACAGCAAAACCACCAAACGTTTCCAGATCGAATGGAAGTACCCAGTTCAGCAAGAAGTTGTTTGCGAGCAGGTGTTGCAGGATGGAGTGCAATTCAAAGACTTTGCGGTCAACGCTACTGGAGTTCAAGTTTCCGTGGACTTGCCTCCTGGCAGCACTCGAACGTACTCTCTGGTTCATCGGAATCCTTATCCCGATCTCGGAAATCTTGGTTTTCGCAAGAACGCAAGAGCCTTTGTTCGAAGAAGGCTTTCGGAAGTGCGGGACAACTACCTTAGTAAGAGTCCGCACGTACTTAAAGCTGCCAAGACACTTAAGCGCTATATTCCCATTTGAAGGTGGCTGAGCCAGGTGGCCGGCCCTCGGACATTTACCATGATAAAAAAAGTCTTGATCATAGTTGAAAACCTGCCCGTTCCTTTCGACAGCCGCGTGTGGAAAGAAGCGATCTCGCTCCGCGACGAGGGATATGGGGTGACGGTACTTTGCCCGCGCGGCAAGAGCTATACAAAGCGTTTTGAAGTTCTTGATGGCGTTCGAATCTACAGACACCCAGCGCCAAAAGAGGGAAATAGCGCGTTAGGGTACGTTTGGGAATATTTCGTTTCCCTGATTTGGGAGATTTTATATTCCTGGTGGATCTATTTTCGGCATGGATTCCATGTGCTCCAAGGGTGTAATCCTCCCGACGACATCTTTTTGGTTGCGCTTCCGTTCAAACTCTTTGGTGTCAAATATATCTTCGATCATCACGACGCAAATCCTGAACTGTATTACTCGAAGTATGAGCGGAAGGATTTTCTCTATAAAACCCTGGTTTGGCTCGAAGGGATGACGTACTGGTGCAGCGACGTCGTGATTGCTACAAACGACAGCTACAAACGTCTTGCCGTCACAAGAGGCAGAAAAGCCTCAGAAGATGTCTTCGTCGTTCGAAATGGACCTGACCTGAATACTTTTAAACCTGTCACTCCGAATCCCGCTCTGAAATATGGGAAACCCTATCTTGTCGGCTACGTCGGGAATATGAGCATTCAGGAAGGGCTAGACATCCTCTTGGACGTGGCCTTGTATTTGAAGAGTCAGGGACGATCCGACGTTCATTTTACTTGCGTCGGCGGCGGGCCAGGTTTGGCTGGCCTCAGAAAAATGGTTGAGGAAAAGAATCTTCAGGACACGGTCAATTTCACGGGAAGAGTCTCGGACGAACAGCTATTAGAAGTGCTTTCGACGGCGGACGTCTGCGTAAATCCTGACAAGCCCTGCGAGATGAATGATATCTCGACCATGATCAAAATCATGGAGTACATGGCGCTGGGCAAGCCGATCGTCCAATTTGACCTAAACGAAGGCAAGTTTAGTGCACAGGAAGCTTCGTTATACAGCGACAACCAAAACCAGGTGCCCGATTTCGCGGCCAAAATTCTCTGGTTGCTGGAAAATCCTGCAGAGCGAAAGCGCATGGGCGAGTTCGGGATGAAGAGAGTGGAAAGCGCTCTGGCGTGGAAATATTCGGTGCAGAATCTAATCGCCAGTTATGAGCGGGCTCTCGGCCAAAACTCAAGAGGAGAAGGAGACGTTCCAAGTCCCCAGAGACTCGCTCCCTAATTTAACGATTGGATAGGGACACGTGAAATGGCAGAGAGGCCATTCCACGCGTCTCCGAAAGAATCTAGGGAACAGTATTTACGATCGCATTCAGCCCGCTTGAAGGAGTCGGTGGAGGATTGCTGCTGATTGAACTGGGGTAACAAGCATCCGCGTTGAAAGCCAGCGGACTTCCAGCTCCACCTTCTTTTCCACCCATGGTCACTAGGTAGCAGTACTGTGCCGAATTGGAAGCTGTAAGCGAAGCATGGCCTCCAGGACCCGTGCCTCCCGTGACGTCTGGTCCGATAGCTGGGTACGGAACAGCGCTTGCCCACCAAGAAGGTTTGCCAGACAGAAAGAACGAGGCAGGCAATGCTGTAGTGCAAATGCCCGGCAGGCCGCCTGATAGACAGTTTGTAGAGGTGTTGGAGAAACTGTAAGAATTGTAAATCGTACTGGTCAGATATGGCGATGTATTGTCGCCAGCCGTGGTCCCGTCATCCGCGTGCGCATCATAGCCAAAACCAAAGTTTAAGGTGTTTTGGTCAAATGCAAGCGATGTAGGCCACGTCTTGAACGGAAGATGGCTCATCACTCCCGAGCCATAGGCCAAATCTGCTTGCTGCTTTGCGGAGCCAGTCACGTCGCCAACGAAGTTGTCGTGCAAAGACAGCGCGTTAATTGCTTCCGCATAAGCGATCTGAAAAGAATTTACCGGGCTGGAGCACGTCACCGTCGCTCGCGTCGTGCCGATTGGATCGCACACCGTGGTGGTACCGAAGAACCAATTCCGGAAATTCGTGTTGTGACTGGACGAACCCCAAATATTGTCGGGGTTATATTTGGGCGAGACATTTCCTTCGATCAGATTGAATTGCGGGTGGGCCCCGTGCATCAAAATCCCATCAAAGGTCCAGTTTGTACCGCCCGCATCGTACCCGCCATGCGTGTAGTTATAGGCGACGACGTTCCCAGCCGCACCCCAGTTGAGCATGATGGAGTTGTGGCCGCGCTCGATGATGTTGTTCATAATCCGGGAAGCGCTTGTTTTAAAGTCGATGAAGATATCTGAATCCACGCCGGAGCCATGCCTGAAGGCATTCGAGAAATAGCTGTCGCGCACTTCACTACGATAGCTCCACGACATTTCGAGCATGTTTCCGTCTGTGTAGTTGGACTCAACGCCTACGAACCAGCAATAGGCGCAGCGGTCCATAAAGAAAGAGTTCGTGTAGCCCGTGTTGTTTGAGAATACTTGGAGGTTTCGGGCTCCTGCAAATTTTGCCATCGCGGTGAACGGCACGGCTATTGGAGACAGTGTGTAGGCGGTGTAAAGTCCTGGTGAGATGGTCACGACATTGCCGGCAACACTCGTGACTTCCACTATCTGCCCGCGGGCCTTTGAGCCGTCGGTCCACCCGTCGCACCAGGTGCAAGTGCCTTCGCTACCTGTGTTCGTTACCCACGCTGGGTTGTTGTTTTCAGTGATCACCAAATAGCTTCCAGTAGTTACACCGCTGGCGGATGAAAGAGTAATGCTTGTCGAACCCGCTGTCGCACCGGCCGTGATGTTCTTGGCTGAACCAAGGTCGGGGATGTTATAGGCGTTTGACCCAAGTGAAACCGGGGCGGTACTGCTTCCATGTACGTTTAGAATGGTCCGATTGGCGCCAGACCCGCGCAGCTCGCAATTGGAAGGCACAGTGACATTTGTGTTGATAAGAAAAGTTCCGGCTGCCAAGAGAACATAGTGATTTGTCCCGCAGGCGTTGAGTGCTGTCTGAATCTGCGAAGTCTGGTCGCTGCCTGTGGAGGTGATAGTCGAACCACTTTGCGTCCACGAACCGGAAGGAATGCCGCCAGGGATGCCAGTCTGTGACCAGTCAATCGCGCAACCGCCGGCGACACCAGTTACAGCCAAAGTGCAGGCTCCGGCCCCCGAGGTCGGTTTAAGGATGCCCGCCCAATTCTGTGCGCTCACGGTTGCCGGCAAACAAAGCAAGACAATTGCTAGCGCAATCAAGAATATCGAAGAAAGTTTCATGTTACTCCCCGCGGCCGCCTATTAGCATATTGTCGCTTCAAATCGGCCTTCAATCTAAAATACTTAAGATTCCCACTACCCGAAGGCAGATTAGCTCCTGACACCGTTTGAACGCCACTGGCCGCTGGTACAGATTCTGGACAGGGGCCACCATCCGAGAAAGGCCTAAGCGAACAATGTTCGCATGTTTTGCCCCTTTTTAGGTGTTAAGGGACAGTCATAAGTACGAAAACCGAATAGGGACCATCTGTGGTACTACCCTCTCGAACTAAATTTCCGAACCGCATATTAACCTGTAATGTAGGAGTTAACTGAATGGAGAATCAAATGTTAGAGTCGCTGGAAACGAAAGGTCAAATGGCATATCAGGCGCCCGAAGTATCCGTTATTGTGCCGACCTTTAACGAACGCGACAACGTACCTGAGGTCGTTAGGCGTCTGGACGCCTGTCTGAAGGGCGTACCTTGGGAAGTGATCTTCGTGGATGACGATTCACCCGACGGAACAGCGGACCGGGTCCGCGAAATTGGGCGCCAGGATAGGCGCGTGCGTTGCGTTCAGCGAATTGGCAGACGCGGCCTCTCCTCAGCTTGTACGGAAGGGATGATGGCGAGCTCCGCGCCGTATCTCGCTATCATGGACGGCGATTGCCAGCACGACGAAGGGGCATTGCCACGCATGTTGGATGTCCTGCGAGCAGGCGAGGCCGACATCGTCGTCGGCAGTCGCTACACGGCTGGCGGAGGCATCGGCAATTGGGATGAGAATCGCGCCAAAATGAGCCGGTTTGCCACTCGACTAAGCCGTCTGGTCATCAAGCAAGACCTCTCCGATCCGATGAGCGGCTTTTTTGCGCTTCGCAGCGATGCCTTGAATCCCGCAGTGCGAAAGCTTTCAAACATTGGATTCAAAATCCTTTTGGACCTGCTGGCTTCATCGCCAAAACAATTGAGACTCAAGGAAGTACCTTACGAATTCCGTACTCGCCACGCAGGCGAAAGCAAAATGGATAGTCAGGCAATGTGGGATTATCTCATGTTGCTCCTGGATAAACTCGTGGGCCACATCGTGCCCGTTCGCTTCGTCGCATTCGGGTTAGTTGGTGCCGTGGGATTGCTGCTTCATTTCGCCGTATTGACAATTCTTTTTCGCGGAATGGGTCGATCCTTTGCATTTAGCCAAGCCAGCGCCTCAATCGTCGCAATGGTTAGCAATTTCAGCTTAAACAACGCCCTGACCTTCCGGGACATGCGGCTAAAAGGTTGGAGTTGGATTAAGGGGTTGGCGCTGTTCGTACTTGTGTGCGGCATCGGTGCCCTGGCTAACGTCGGTATTGCTTCCTATCTATTCACACGCAACAGCATGTGGGTACTGGCTGCCCTGACTGGTATTGTGGTTGGCGCGGTTTGGAATTACGCGATGAGCGCAATGTATACATGGGGCAAGCGAAAGCGCTGACGATTTCATCAGATCCAGTTTTTTGGGCAGCGGCGAGATTTCAACGGACGGAGTGTGCCGTGAAAGATCAGAAACAACCGGAAGCGCCATTCAATAGAAAAACGTCGTCAATTTTGCTTGTTGCTGTATTTCTTTTGACGGCTGCATTTCTTTTTGTTGCGCTGCCGAGGTTGGGGCGCGTTGTTGCCCCCGAGTACGGTATGGGTTTCGCGGATGGTTACGATCTGATAGCGAACAATCTCGTTCAAGGGCACGGCTACCGTTTCCAAGCGAACGCGAGTAAGACGATGATGCGGGAACCGGGCTACCCATTCTTCCTCGCCGGTGCGTTTGAAATCGGAGGCTACACAATCGGCACGGTTCGTTGGGCGAACTGGCTGCTTACTATTGGCATCGCTTTTTTGATAATGCGGCTGGCTCAATTGATCACAAACGATCGGACGACATCGCTGATCGCTGCTCTGCTATTTCTGCTTTACCCAAGCACCCTCATTTCAGAGGCACGCGGGGGCGTGGAAATTCTCTTCATCCTTGTCGTGCTGATATTCATGCTCCTTCTTCATCATGCGGTGGCGAAAGGCAATCTTTGGCGTTACCTCGTTGCTGGATTGGCATTGGGTGTTGTGGTTCAGGTACGAAGTACGCCGATGGTCTTTCCGTTCTTGTTGTTGCTCTATTTACTGCTTTTCGCGAACGGCACGGCCGAGCGGTTGAAGGCGATTTTGAACGTCGGAGTCCTCGTACTTGGAATGGTCATCGTGATGATTCCGTGGGTGATTCGCAATTACGAGTTGGTACATCATATTGTTCCGACTGCCAGCGTACAAGGAGTTGCCCTTCAGGAAGGGCAATACACTTGCGAACACCTTAATTTTGGGACGACTTTTAACAGGGTTCAGAATGAAGCAGGGCTCAAGCGCGCCGCTATAGCCACCGAACTTGGCGTTCCTTTCGAAGGAGCTTACTACTACCAGGTCTTCTTTGATCCCCACGACGAATGGACCTTCAACAAGACATTATTTGAGAGAGCCAAAAAAGAGTATGCAGACCACCCAGCAATTCTGGCCGGTTGTATCTGCAAGAATCTATTCAATTATTGGTTCCTTGGAAAAAATTGGAACGCCACATTGATAAACATAGTCGTCCAGGTTCCGCTGCTCGCATTGGCAATTAGCGGTCTTTATTTGCTGCGGAAGCGCGGCCAATTGGCGAAAATGGGAATAATTCTCGTATTCATTCTGTGTATTGTGGCGGTGCATTTGCCGACTATCGCTCATGCACGTCACAGTGTTCCGCTGGTTCCGTTCCTTGCAATCCCAGCGAGTGTCGCACTAGTTTCTATTTGGCTCAGATTTAGGCCTAACTCTCAAAGGCAAATCGCATTGAGTGTGTAGACTCACCCTGTGAATTTAACAGAGTCTCGCTAACCTAATTCCTTTCTATTCGTGGATCTTATTGTTTTAGGGATGCGACTTCAACCGTCCCCACTTCGCTGATCGCGGCAATGCCGCATGGAAGGACAAATATGCCCAGCATGGAGAAAACTCAAGATAGTCGTCGATCTCTCGTCGCATCAATCCTGCAAGACACCAAATATTTCTTAATTCTCGTCTTCATCTTCGCCCTGCTTCTTCGTTTGGCTGCGATGGTCGCGACCAAGAGCTATCACATCGGCAACGAGATTGATGACCATTTTGGATTTGGCACAGAAATGGGGCGCGTAGCTCGCTCCATCGCGCAAGGCCAAGGATTTTCCTCGCCCATGCCACTGCCAACAGGCCCCACAGCCATCGTCGGACCTCTTTATCCGCTATTGATGGCGCTCGTTTTCAAGGTGTTTGGCATATACAGCACGGGATCGGCAGTTGTTATCCTTGCGCTTCAGTGCCTCTTTTCCAGTCTGACTTGTCTTTTCATTTACCTTTGCGGCCGAGACACTGTTGGGGAAACTGCGGGAAAACTGGCCGCCATCGTCTGGGCTGTCTTTCCGCTGAATTTGCTGTTCAGCGTGACAAGGATTTGGGAGACTTCGCTCACAGGAATGCTGGCGGTCGCCTTGTTTTGGTACATGCTTTCGGTGCGCCAGTCCTTGTCCATATCGCGTTGGGCTACAGCAGGAGCTTTGTTCGCAATCGCAGGATTGGTCAATACCTCGCTCATCGTTCTTGCTGTTCCTTTCGCGCTCTCAGCTGTATGGACGAATCGCACCCGCTTCATTCGTCCCCTAATCGCAGCTGCACTGGGCGGTGCGGCATTTTTATCGCCCTGGCTTATCCGCAATTACTTGCAGTTCGGCAAGCCTATGCTTCGTTCCAACTTTGCCCTTGAATTTCGCGTCGGCAACAATGAGTTGTCTTACGGGCAAAAGGTTTCGGAACTCCATCCGGCGAGATCACTTGAGCTAAACCAGCGCTGGCAGGAGGTTGGCGAAAAGCGTTTCATGGCGGAAGAGAGCGATCTGAATTCAAAGTTCGTATCAGCTCATCCTCGTCTGTTCGCGTTCTATACGTTAAACAGAATCGTCAATTACTGGACTGGCGGTTGGATCGCGCCCACCAAGGAGTACCCAAACAGCTTGTCTGCAATTGCCGGCATATCGGGCCTGTCACTGCTGGCTTTCCTCGGTGTCTATCGGATGTTTACTGGTGGCAATTCCGCGGCGCCAATGTTCGCCGGATGTTTTATCATTTATCCTTGCGTGTATTACATAACCACCAGCCAGCCACGCTTTTACCACTCCATCGCTCCGATGCTTATTCTGTGCGGCGCTTTCTGCCTGGTGGATTTGAAAAACAAGATTGCGATATCGCGAAGGGCACAAGACCACGTATTGCCTGAGCGCAGTGCACACGCTGTATCGGACACTCTCTAAGGGATTAAATGGCTTCTTACGCATACCTTCTCTGCGCCGCGTTTATCGTCTATTTGCTCGTTTACGACCATCGCCACCGGACTTCCGTAAGCATCACCACTTGGATTCCGGTCATCATGCTGTTTGTTCTTTCGACGCGTACTCCTTTGCAATGGATGAGTGCCGGGCAAGACGCCTCGTACGGATTTGCTCCCGATAGATCTGGGAATTTTCTGGATCAGCTTTTTTTGGCATCGTTCATTGGAATCTCATTCATTATTTCCCTAGTGCGCGGTGTGAGCTGGGGCAAGGTAATCGCGGCAAACCTCGCTCTTGTGGTGCTTTACGCCTACTTCACTTTGAGCGTTGCTTGGTCCTACTCCCCCGCCGACTCGCTGATCCGCGTGGTGAAGGATTTCGGTTCTACCGTTATTGTCATTTCTTTGATGTGGTCTGAGAAAAAACCGCTCGAAGCTATACGCGCCGTTTATGTTCGCTGCGCGTACGTTCTGATTCCATTGTCGGCCGTCCTCGTAAGATTTTCTGCGATTGGCAAAGGCTACTCGCACGACGGAGAGACTGTGTTTTGCGGAGCGGCGACGACAAAAAATACGCTTGGCGAACTGTTGCTGATCTCCATCCTTTTTTTGCTCTGGGATCACGTAGAAAACCGCCGTGCAGCCGGTGCCAAACAACAATTTTGGCGTGGAATCACCTGGCACTTGCTGGTCTTGTTGTTCTTGGGGTTTTGGCTGTTGGAAGTTTCACAAAGCAAAACTTCCTTGGTAGCACTGCTGATTGCGCTGGCTTTGGCTTTCAGAACCGGCTGGCTTGCTTCTCAATCGGTTAGCCGTCTGGTCTTTGGCGCGGCACTGATGTATCCCGTACTCGCGCTTTCCATCCAGAAGCTCCAGCCAATTTTTGCACCGATCCTCGGCGCGTTGGGTCGCGATGCGACGTTCACCGGCAGAACCAATATCTGGCAGCACATTACTTTTAATACAGTAAACCCGGTAATTGGCGCGGGGTTCTGGAACTTTTGGGGCGGACCCGGAGGCAAAGCTATTGAAGGAATCATGCAAACGGGCATCCCGAACGCGCATGACGGTTATCTCGATATTTATCTCGACGGAGGCCTAATCGGTGTATTTCTACTGGCATGTGTCCTAATCGCTTGCGGTCGGCGGCTCATTAAGAATCTTCCCACAGACCGATTTACAAAGTTAAAATACGCTTTTTTTATTGCAGCAATTTTTCATAATGTAACAGAATCCAGTTTCGCCCGGCCTTCCGGAATGTGGTTCACTATTGTGTTGGCACTGATTACTTTCCCTGTGCGACAGCAAGAGGTGGAAACCAGTCCCGAACCAGAGGATAAGTTGGTTCGGCACCTGCCAAAAACTAAGGTAGGTACGGAAAAATTCAGAACTATGCGCCCGCCCGGCCAGAAGGTTCGCACCACTTGATGAACCCATCTGCCTGCTGGCCAGCATCGAATGCAAAGGTCCTGCAATAGGACAATCTTTTTGGGGTGTTCGCCTTAAGCAGGGACAGAAATTCGAACTGTTCCAGATTGGGTCCAGCGTTTCGATTACCTTCATGAGGGAAAAAGCAAGGTTTGTTCCGTTTGACGAGAATGGAGTTTTTGGACCGGCCATTGGAGAAGTTCGCCGCCTCGCTGTACGCGGAGCGGGAGCCACGATGTTCTCCGGCGGAGTCACGCTGGTGGCGCAAATTGCGTCCACACTGGTGCTGGCTCGGCTACTGACCCCTGCTGATTTTGGCCTGGTGGCTATGGTAACTACTTTCAGCCTTCTTCTTACTAATTTTGGGCTGAACGGATTTACCGAGGCTGTCCTGCAGCAAGAGGAACTCGATCATGCCCTAGCCAGCAACCTCTTTTGGATCAACTTGGTTGCAGGCGCACTCCTAAGCGTGGGTTTCGCAGCCGCAGGATCCCTGTTGGCTCGTTTCTATCGCGAGCCTGCACTAATCAAGATAACTGTTGGAATTTCCATTTCGATTTTTTTGACCAGTACCTCAGTGCTTCACCTGGCTCTTCTGAGGCGGGCCATGCGGTTTGGCACGGTTTCAGCGAATGACATCGTCGCCCGGGTAGTTTCTGTGGTCCTCTCAATGATCCTGGCCTGGGCTGGTTTCGGTTACTGGGCGTTAGTTGCAGGAACCATTGCTGTTCCTCTCTCGCAATCGCTGGGAGCTTGGTATCGGTGCCGATGGCTACCTGGTCTTCCACGCCATGCTGCCGGGACAGGTTCTATGTTGTCGTTTGCCTTAAACGTCTACAGTCGTTTCGGCGTCAACTACCTGGCACGCAATATGGACAATCTTTTGGTTGGTTGGCGTTTTGGCGCCCATTCTTTGGGTTTTTACAAAAAGGCTTACGATTTATTCGCGCTTCCGGCGAGCCAAATTACGGCTCCGCTCGCAAACGTGGCAATTTCTGCCCTCAGCAAATTCAAGGGAGATTCCTTCCAATTCCGTCGCCATATTATCGGTTCGATCACGCTTATGGCCCTCGTCGGTATGGGCGTCGGTGCGAATCTTACTTTGACAGGTAGGGATTTGATTCGTCTGTTTCTGGGACCAAGCTGGGGAGAGGCGGGGCGAATCTTCACATTCTTTGGGCCTGGAATAGGAATCACCCTGCTGTATTACACGCAGGGGTGGATTCATCTTTCCATTGGACGAGCAGACCGCTGGCTGCGGTGGTCCATCTTTGAATCAATTTTTACTGGCTTGCTTTTCCTCTTGGCTCTGCCATGGGGACCGGCGGGAATTGCTGCTGCTTGGACAGCGTCTTACTGGATTCTGTTATTCCCCGCATTTTGGTATGCCGGTAGACCGGCGGGCATTGGTCTTGCCCCATTTGTCGATGCCATCTGGAGATACATTCTTGCTTCCACGCTGGCAGGTGGCATCTGTTATGTAGCTACCGGATACATGCAAAATCTGATGATTATGGCGGGCTGGGGTGGAGCTTTTGTTCGGATTGCAGTTGAGTCGCTTTTATTTTGGGCTTTGTACCTCGGTGCTGTGATCTTGCTTTACGGGGGAACCGAATCCCTTCTACTACTTGTAACCCTCTTGAAAGAAATGATTCCGGAAAGCGTGCTGTCGCGCCTGAGCCCTGCAAAGACTCTCAGCAGGAGTAATAGTCTGAACTCCGAAGATTGCGGTGAGGGGGCGTGAGGCGTCACACCTTTTCGACAACGTTTCCCTGCCTTGTTGAATCGCAGGCAGGATAATTTTATCGGCACAACGGAACAAGCGAAGCGCCTACGTCTTTACGTTCACAATTACAATAGAGGATGACAGGGTGTGTACGGCTGTCCCATATGTGTCTTAAAGCGAATTCCGCACAGGAAAATCTTGATGACGGATCAAGGTGTCGCTCTGTAATTCTTGGCTGCCAGGTACATTGGACGGAACAGGAAAAGTAAAATGACATATGTTGACGTCGTAATTGTAGGCGCGGGGCCTTACGGATTGTCGATCGCGGCGCATCTTAAGGCGCACAGCGTCGATTTCCGCATTTTCGGTCAGCCAATGCAGATGTGGCGCGAACACATGCCGAAGGGCATGCGGCTCAAGTCCGAAGGATTTGCGTCCTCTCTCTCTGATCCAGACTCAAGCTTCACCCTCGAGGCATATTGTAACGAGAAGGGAATTCCGTACGCTCACACGGGTCTTCCCGTCCCGCTAGACGTCTTTTCTTCCTACGGCATGGAATTTCAGAAGAGATTTGTTCCGGAACTTGTGCAAAAGCAAGTGGAATCCGTCTCGCGTTCTGAAGGCGGGTTTCGCGTTCGGCTGGAGGACGGGTCTCTAATTTCATCGCGCAGAGTCATCATTGCAACCGGGCTGACAAACTACGAGTACACGCCTACGGTTTTGGCCAAACTGCCGGAAGAATTCATGACCCATAGTTCACGCCACCATGAAGTGGACAAGTTCCAAGGAATGGAAATCGCCATCGTGGGTGCTGGTGCGTCTGCCTTGGATTTGGCCGCCGCGATGTACGAAGCTGGTTCGAAGCCGCAGGTAATCGCCCGAAAACCCAGAATTCGCTTTCATGATCCACCGGACCCCAAAGGACCGTCCCTGAAGACACGGCTTCGGGCGCCCATGACGGGAATTGGACCCGGATGGCAACTTGTCTTCTTTGCCCACGCACCTCTTCTTTTTCGAAAAATGCCTCAGGATTTCCGGCTTAGGAAAGTTCGACAGACACTCGGTCCTGCGCCTTGCTGGTTCACCAAACAGCAAGTCGTCGGAAAAGTGCCTATGCACGTTGGGGTTCAAATCAAGGAAGCGGTAGTTCGAAATGGCCGCGTGAGTCTCGAACTTGTCGAAGACAGCGGGGCAAAAAAGGCGCTTGAGGTCGATCACGTCATTTCTGCAACAGGGTATAGGGTTGATCTCGGACGGTTGGCGTTCCTGGATTCCAAGTTGTATTCGGCGATACAGTTGATTGAGCGGACGCCTGTGCTCTCATCGAATTTTGAATCCTCGGTTCCTGGCCTGTATTTCGTCGGAATTCCCGCGGCAAATACCTTCGGGCCACTCTTGCGATTTGCTGTTGGTGCCGAGTTCACAGCGCCAAGAATCGCAAGACATCTTGCCAAATCGGCAAAACGCAAAGCGACGAGCGAATCAGTCACAAATGTCGAAATTACGGCCGACGACAGAATGGCAGTCCGCTGATCCTTCCCAATCTTTGGTAGGAGACTGAATGAAACGGTATGAATCCGGCACGGAGCATCACCCAGCGGTGGCTCCAAAGATTCTGCTGACAGACACCTGTAGGTGGTCAATCGGTGCGCGCCTTGCGATAGCTCTTACCAAAGCAGGTTGTCACGTTTTTGCAGTATGTCCGACGCAACGCCATCCCTTGCAGTTCACGCGCGTTGTGCGGCAGCTTTTCCCCTATAGCAGTATTCGCCCTTTGGACTCTTTGCGAAACGCGATCAAGGAAGTCCAGCCGAACTTTGTCATACCCTGTGATGAGCGCGGAGTGCGGCATCTTCATGAACTGTTCTTGCACAGCAGCCAAGACGGTTCAGCTGGCGCCGAGATCGCTTCATTGATTGAACGTTCTCTAGGCGCGTCGAAAAGCTATCCGATCGTCTCTTCCCGCAACGATCTTTTGCAACTCGCTCGGGAAGAAGGAATTCGCGTCCCAAGCACGCTGCCCATCAAGGAAATGGCGGACCTGAAATCATGGGAGGAAAACCAGGAATTTCCCTGCATGCTAAAGGCGGACAGCTCCTTTGGCGGCACGGGCGTGGAAATGGTGCGAAGCAGGGAGCATGCCCAACAATGCTTTGAGCGGCTCACCGGGCCGCATGGGATCACTCGCGTTCTCAAACGATTGATCATCAACCGGGATCCCTTTTGGATTCGGCCCTGGTGGAACCGCCATCGACCGGCAATCATCGCCCAGGCTTTCGTTCAAGGCCGCCCGGCGAACTGCGCCGTAGCATGCTGGGAAGGGCGAGTTTTGGCTGGCATTGGCGTGGAAGTCGTTAGTTCTTCGGGTTCGACTGGCCCGGCCATTATCGTTCGCGTCGTCGAGAACTCCGAAATGAGCTTCGCTGCAGAACGAATTGCACGCCGCCTCAATCTATCCGGATTTTTCGGTCTGGATTTCATGATTGAAAACGGCACTGGTGCAACTTATCTGATTGAAATGAATCCGCGCTCAACTCCGCTTTGCCACTTGCAACTCGGAAAAGGGCGTGACATGGTTGGAGCTCTTTCCGCTCAACTCTCGGGTCAGTCTCTGCGCGACATTCCACCGACCACTGAAAACGAACTCATCGCCTATTTCCCCCAGGCTTGGACGCCGAACCACGAACTCTTGCCATCGAGTTTTCAGGATATTCCCTCGGAAGAGCCTGAGTTGGTTCATGAGCTCCTTCGGCCCTGGCCAGACCGGACGCTTCTCTATAGGTTGAGTCACGCTCTCACATCTCCACGAACTCAGAAGTCTTGATCGTTCGTCTTGTCCGTTCGACGATGATTCAAGATGCGCACATGACGGCTTATGAACTCAATCCTACGAGTGACCATCGTTGGAACGCCTTCCTGCGGGATCATCCAAGGGCCTCCGTATTTCACGGAACGTCCTGGCTGAAAGTTCTTCAAAGCAGTTATGCTTACGAGCCCATAGTCTTCACGACGTCACCTCCGGGCCAGGAATTGAAGAACGGTTTGGTTTTTTGTGACGTGAAGAGTAGATTGACGGGCCGGCGTCTGGTATCTTTGCCCTTTTCCGACCACTGCGAGCCTCTCTGCGATTCAGCGGAAGAATTCCACTTTTTGCTTCAGCACTTGCAGTCCAGCTTGCCCAACAAGCGCTGGAAATACCTTGAGATTCGTCCCGCAACTGCTGGCTTCAGCCAGATCCATGGAGAATTTGCGCCGACGGCGAAGCACTTCTTGCATCTTCTCAACCTTCAGCCAAGCCTTGAAGCTCTATTACGCAGTTTTGACAAGGATTCCATTCAGCGCAGAATTCAGCGAGCAGATAGAGCGAATCTAGTCGAGGTTTGCGATTCTTCCGGCCGACTCCTTAACGATTTCTATAAATTGTTTTTGATCACCCGTAGCCGCCAGCAACTCCCTCCTATTCCCCGCATCTGGTTTCGAAATCTGATCGCACACTTGGGCAGCACGCACGAGATTCGAGTCGCCTACCTGGATCAGAAGCCGATCGCAGCAATCCTCGCTCTACGTTTTAAAGACATCGCCTATTACAAGTACGGCTGCTCTGACCATCATTTCAACAAATTCGGAGCAATGCCCTGGCTTCTTTGGAGGGCCATCGCTTCTGCAAAGTCGAGCGGAGCGCTCCAATTCGATTTAGGAAGAACCGAAGAGGGCAATACGGGACTTCTGGCCTTCAAAAACCACTGGGTTCCGCAGCCTCGTGAAATGCTTTATTGGAATTTCCCGGTTGGCTCAGTTGTCGGTCCGGCAAACAGTTGGAAGGTGAGAGCGGCGAAGCGAATTTTCTCCCTGATGCCGCATAGCATGCTGGCATTGAGCGGCAGGCTGATTTATCCACATATTGGATAGCTGTTTTTTTAAAGATTCCTTGAGATCGGCATTACCGACTCTCAGTCGTTATTCTGGGTAATCAGGCATTTACAGCTAACCTCAACAAACAAAGGGAGATAATTCCATGGTGGCTTGAGTTGTTGGTCCCCTTTGGGGAATTTATCGCCTATCTTGTAGAAATGTGAGGAAACTCATTCCCAAATCGCGGTAAGACCTTTCCCTACCTTTACAACTTGGCAAGCCGCCTACCCCTGCAATACGGCCCCTCATAGATTTCAACCTCGTACTAATGCTTTTATTTTCAAATAGATAGAGATGGCTTGATTCAATGTTGTCAATTCCCCGCCATGCGCAACTGGCAGCAAGATTGCAAAGTCATGTTCTATTGAAACGTTAATGGCGGTAGCTTCTCTAACGCCACTGGGCTTGCAACAGGTCACGCGGGAACAGTCGGCTCTCTCCCCGTGTGTGAACTATCTCGGATGGTTGGAAACTGCTTTTCAGCACCATAGCGGCTCCACGTAATCCACCCGACAGTTTAAGCAGCCCGCTTTAGACAGCTATCAAGTTCAACTATTTTTGCTCTTGGCTTGTTAGGGTACTAATCATTCGGAGGTCGTGTTTCCCCGTGTCAAATAGCCAATCTAAAGTCGCTTCCGCGGCGGACACGAATTCAGGAGCATTCGGAAAGTCCCTTGGGTTTTTCCTATTCAAGAGTCGCCGGTTGTGGAATCTGCTCCCGGAATCGGTGCGCCAAAGCTCATTTGGTCAAGCTTACGGCAAACGATTGAACGCCTCTGTCTGTCTTTACGCTGATCGCAGACAATACTTCGCAACATACTTTTTGCGGAATCGCGCTGAACTCGAATTGATGCGGCGTTTTGTGGACGGGAAATCCAGTGGTTCTGTTGTAAAGCTCACGGTTGTGGGATGTAGTAAAGGCCCTGAAGTCTATTCCATTGCGTGGATACTCCGCCGCGCTCGTCCGGATTTAAAAATAAAAATCCAAGCAGTTGATATCTCTCCGGAAATTCTGGAATTCGCAAAAAACGGAGTCTATTCCCGCGCCGAAATGGGTATCACTCCGGAACGTCGCAAGGAAAACTTGTCGAAACCAGGCGCTTCTAGCAACGTGGATTCACTCACGGGCCGGGATCAAATCGAGTCTCTTTTCGAACGCATAACCGACGAGGAAGTAAAGGGAATGTTCGAAGTCGGCAAGGATGAGGTCAGTATTCAGCGCTGGTTGAAAGAGGGGATTGACTGGCTTGTGGGCGACGCCGGAACTCCCGAACTCCGCAGTAAGCTGGGTCCACAGGAGATCGTCGTGGCAAACCGTTTTCTTTGCCACATGAAACCACCGGATGCGGAAAAATGCCTCCGAAATATTGCGCACCTCGTAAAACCGGGCGGCCACCTTTTCGTTTCAGGAGTTGATTTGGACGTTCGCTCAAAGGTCGCACAAGACCTGGGTTGGAAACCTGTTTCAGAGCTTATGAAGGAGATGCACGAAGGCGACACATCTCTTCGCGGCGGCTGGCCGCTAGGTTATTGGAGTTTGGAACCAATGGACGAAGGTCGGCCTGACTGGAAAATCCGCTATGCTTCCGTTTTTCAAATCGGTCAAGCATCCGATAGTAGCGAAGAGCTTGTTCATTCTCGAATGGCGCACGGGGAATAGTACAGGATGCGTTTCGAGAAAAACGGTATTGCTGGCTCGTGGGTAATCGAGCCGAGCGCGCACGCGGACAATCGCGGCCGGTTTTTTCGTGCATGGTGCAGCAAGGAATTTTTAGACCAAGGAATCAATTTCCTGCCAGTACAGGCGAACATGGGTTTCAACTTGCGTAAAGGCACAGTTCGAGGAATGCACTTCCAGTTAGCACCCGCACTGGAAGCTAAGCTTGTACGTTGCACTCGGGGAGCTATGTTCGACGTCGTTCTCGATCTCAGGCCTGGTTCCGAAACGTACGGCAAGTGGCATGGCGCCGAGTTGACCGCTGAAAATGGCCGAATGCTTTTTTTACCCGAACACTGCGCTCACGGTTATCAGACTCTCGAAGACAAAACGGAAATGCATTACATGGCGTCGCAGTTTTACACTCCCGCCGCAGCGCGGGGAGTACGCTTTGACGATCCAGCATTCAACATCCAGTGGCCTTTGCCTGTGACGATGATCTCCGAGCAAGATCGCAATTGGCCGCTCATAGAGGGGTAACGGAATCCATGATTGACACAGCACTTCGAGAACGTGAAGCCGCCGGTCGCCCTATTCGTGTCGGAATGGTGGGAGCGGGCGCAACGGGCCGTGCTATTGCTTTGCAGCTTGGAACTCCTGTTCCGGGAATTCGGCTCGCCGCTATTTGCAATCGAAATATCGCGCATGCAGAGCGCGCATTCCGTGAAGCTGGCATTTCCGATTGGAGTCGCGTGTCTTCCGCTCGTGAAGCAGAAGCGACAATTATCAGTGGTCGCCCTGCGCTCACCGACGATCCTTCAGTCATTACTGGGTGCGACGCTATCGATATTCTCGTTGAAGTAACCGGCAGCGTCGAACCCGCAGCCCGCGTTGTCCTCGATGCAATCGACCACGGCAAGCATGTTGTGCTTGTCAACGCTGAACTCGATTCTTTCATTGGTCCGATTCTCAAGGAAAAAGCAGATCGAGCTGGTGTCGTGATTACGCATACCGATGGCGACGAGCCCGGGGTCGCCATGACGCTTCTCCGCTATCTCCGTACTCTGGGTCTTCGTCCAGTCGCCGCAGGCAACCTCAAGGGCATGGTTGACTACTATCGAAATCCTGACACGCAAAAAGCATTTGCTGAGAAAAATGACCAGGACACCAAGAAAGTCACTTCCTTCGCTGATTCCACAAAGCTTTCCATGGAAGCCACAGTCTTGGCCAATGCAACGGGCTTTCGAGCCGGTCGCCGCGGCATGTATGGCCCGGCCTGCAAAGAAGTACGCGAAATGGCAAACCTGCTCCCCGCTGAACAGATGCTCGCAACCGGGCTTGTGGACTATGCACTCGGTGCCGCTCCGTATACGGGCGCATTCGTTATCGTTCACGAAGACTCTCCACTCAAGAAAGTCCAGTTGGCCTACTACAAGCTTGGAGATGGTCCCTTCTTTGTTTTCTATACGCCATTTCATCTTCCTCACATTCAGATTGCTTCGACTATCGGCCGCGCAATCATTCTCCGCGATCCGACTGTGACTCCTCTCGCTGGACCTGTCTGCGAAGTGCTCGCTGTTGCCAAGCGTGATTTGAAAGCTGGAGAACGTCTTGATGGCATAGGAGGATTTTGCGTTTACGGCCTGATCGATAACGCCACGACTGCTCGATCCACATTCGCGCTGCCCATCGCGCTTTCCGAAGATTGCGTGATGCGTCGCGACGTGCCAAAAGATCGCGCGCTCACATTCGAAGATGTGGAAATGCCTCAAGGCAGGCTGACTGAAGCGTTGTGGCGAGAACAGAACGCGCGCTGGCCAATAATTACGCCGGAACTTCAACTCTCGTCCCAGGCTGCACAAGTAGGAAAGTCTTAGCATGCGTATGCGTTTTCACTTTCCGGATTGTGATTTCTTTTTCGCGACTCTGCCGAGTCAGGACACTCATGCTTGATCGCTCGTTCTGGAAGGGCCGCAAAGTTTTCGTCACTGGCCATACGGGGTTCAAAGGAGGCTGGCTCTCGCTTTGGTTGAACGGCTTGGGTGCAAACGTAACAGGTTACGCGCTTAGCTCCCCAACCGTTCCTAGCCTTTTTGAGCAAGCAGGAATCGCCGGCACTATGCACTCCATTTGTGGCGACGTTCGGGACTTTGCTCAGCTGAAAAACGCATTGGCTGAATGCCGCCCCGAAGTTGTGATTCACATGGCCGCGCAATCTGTCGTGCGCCGCGGTTACGAGGATCCGATCGAGACCTATTCCTCCAACGTCATGGGAACGGTTCATCTTTTTGAAGCCCTGCGTCAGCTCAAGCGACCTTGCGTCGTCGTCAACGTGACAAGCGACAAGTGCTACGAAAACCGTCAATCCCTTTGGGGATATCGCGAGAACGAACCAATGGGCGGCTACGATCCCTATTCAAACTCGAAAGGTTGCGCCGAGCTCGTAACGTCGGCTTACAGAGATTCTTTCTTCTCTGCTGATTCTCACGAGCGCCATGGCATCGCTCTTGGATCCGCTCGCGCCGGAAACGCTATCGGCGGCGGAGATTGGACAAGCGATCAACTCATTCCCGATCTCATGAGGGCTTTTCTCGCGGGCGAACCGTGCATGATTCGAAATCCTCTCGCTATCCGTCCTTGGCAATTCGTCTTGGAACCACTCCGGGGTTATCTCATGCTTGCGGAACGCCTCGCTCAGGACGCATCGAAGTTTGCTTCGGGCTGGAACTTTGGCCCCGCCGATGCCGATGCACGGCCCGTTTCTTGGATCGCGGACAATATGAAAAAAATGTGGGGCAAACAAGCCTCCTGGTGTCAGGACAAGGCCTCACATCCGCACGAGGCCCATTTTCTAAAACTGGATGCTTCAAAAGCGAAGGCGCAGCTCCATTGGCATCCCGTTCTTCCGCTGGCGCAAGCCCTTGAATGGATTGTCGAGTGGTACCACGGTTTTCAGGCGGGCGTAGATCTCCGGCACCTGACTTACGGGCAAATTGAGCGATATGAGGCGCTCGCCCGGAACTGAATCGGATTCGTAAGATGCTTCACTATTTAGCAAGGCGATTTGTAGGCCCCGCAATGGACCTAACGCTAGGCCGCAAGTTGAAATAGGACACAGGAGAAGATCTCTTATGCCCAACCCAAACGTCGTCGTGATTGGCTCAGGAATGGCTGGTCTTGGTGCTGCTTACCGGCTCCATACCGAAGGCGTCGTGCCCGTGATGTACGACAAGAGCGATTATCACGGAGGTCATACCGCATCCTTCCGCTTTGAAAGTGGCTTTCTTTTCGATATGGGGCCTCACATTTCTTTTACCAAGGACACTCGCATTCAGGACTTGCTCGCGGACAGCGTCGACCAGCAATACGAAACGCTCCAAATCAACCTGAATAACTACTGGCGAGGTCATTGGCCCACGCATCCTGTGCAGCTGCATCTTCACGGGTTACCGGACGACGTCGTAGTCAAAGTCATCAGTGATTTCGTCGAAGAACGCAATGCCCCCGAGCGCCCAATCAAGAATTACGCCGACTGGTTGTTAGCCAGCTTCGGCCGGACTTTCGCTGAATTATTTCCCATGCAGTACACGCGCAAGTACCACCTCACACCCGCTGAGAACATGAGCACGGACTGGCTTGGCCCGCGCATTTACCGCCCAAGTCTCGAGGAAGTGTTGCGCGGAGCGATTTCGTCGGCTGCCCCGCACGTTCACTACATCACTCATTTCCGTTATCCGAAACAGGGCGGCTTCATGTCGTATTTGAAGAAATTCGTTCCTATGGCAAATCTGAAACTCAATCACGAACTTGTGTCGATCGATCCTCGCACACATGAAATTGGGTTTTCTGATGGTTTCAAAACCAAATACGACTCGCTGATTTCCTCCGTCGCGCTGCCGGATCTCATTCCCATGATTCAGGGAGCACCACAGGATGTGCTCGATGCAGCTCATCTCCTTGCATGTTCAACGCTGGTTCTCGTGAACATCGGTGTGAACCGTCAGGACATTTCCGAAGCTCACATGACTTACTTCTATGACGAGGACTATTGCTTCACTCGTCTCGGCTTCCCGCACATGCTTTCGCCAACGAACGCTCCCGAGGGCATGGGTAGCATTCAAGCCGAAGTCTATTTTTCCTCGAAATACAGGCCATTGACCGGCTCGCCGAACGATTGGATTGAGCCTGTCATTACCGATCTCCGCCGTTGCGGCCTTCTCCGTGACGACGATCAGATTCTGTGCAAGAAAGCCATGTTGGTTCCACACGCAAACGTAATCTTCGACCTTGACCGCGCCGCTGCGTTAAAAACAGTGCATGGCTATCTCGATGATCTTGGCATCGCCTACTGTGGCCGATATGGAGATTGGGGTTACATGTGGACGGACGAGAGCTTTAAGAGCGGTGAATTGGCGGCGGAGCGAGCCTTGTCCGCTCAATCTTCCAGGGCTGGAGCTCTTTAGAAACAGCTGAACGGCGAGCCGTTGGGACTTGAAGAAACCAGGCCTTCAAGTCACTTAGGTTGTGTTGCTTGCCGCGCGACACCCGGATATCGGACAGTATTGCCAATTCTAGGCAATCACAGTTGGCGATACACCTAGTAACGGAGACAGGCGATCCATGGTTAGAGAATCTAATGAGCCGCGTGTGCTCATTTTTTCGCAGCGGAATCTCATAAGGAAGAACCCCTTTCGCTGTGCTCATTTTGAGTTCGAGGACACAATCTCGCAGATTGATGCGGTCGAACTCTTGGCGCCACCAATTGATCCATTCTCCTCCCGCCAAAAATTTGCAAAACAAATTGCCTACCACACTCCCATCGCCCTGAATCCCGGTATCAAAACAGGGCCGTTGAAGCGTCATTACGATTTATTTCTTTCGGTTTGCGGTGATCCAACAGATCTGCTCAGAATTAACGCCATACCTGGTTGGAGAGAAAACTGTAAGACTGCGGTTTGTCTGATTGACGAAGTCTGGGTAAGACAGATGTCCGCCTATCGGAACTTCTTGGACATGCTCAAGAAGTTTGATTTCGTCATCTTGTATTACAGCCAGAGCGTTAAGCACCTCAACGAACGAATCGGCAGCAAGTGCGTTTTCATGCCCCCTGGTGTGGATGCCATTCGCTTTTGCCCGTATCCAGATCCTCCTCATCGAGTCGTCGATATTTACAGCATTGGGAGAAGATCAGAGAAGACGCATCGAAAGCTTTTAAAAATGGCCGCAGAAAACGGCATCTTCTATCTTCACGACAGCGTCGCTGCGGACCAGGTTCTTAGTGCAGCGGAACATCGGGCTCTTTTCGCCAACGTTGCGAAGCGAAGCCGCTACTTCATCGTCAATCCTGGATTGATCGACCGGCCGGATATTAGAGGCGGACAAATTGAAATTGGAAGCAGATATTTTGAAGCTACCGCTTCCGGCACCATCATGGTGGGCGAACGCCCCAATAACGGTGAGTTTGAGAAGCTTTTTGATTGGCCGGATGCGCTGATTGATCTGCCTTACGATTCCAGTGAAATAGATCAAGCGATTCATCAGTTCGAGAAAGAGCCGGAAAGAGAAGAGAAGTCCCGCCGGACGAGCGTGTCGCAATCCTTGTTGCGACATGACTGGGCCTATCGCTGGGAGACCATCCTGAAACTGGCAGGTCTGGAACCGGCCCCGGAACTTTTGCAGAGAAAAGACCATCTCAGAAACCTTGCTCAAGCTGCGTTGCAAGATAAGTTGCCGGCCACGCTTGGTACTTCATAGGAATCGCTGCACTCAAGAATTTCTTCTAGCGAAAGAAGGCATCTAATGGCGCGAACGCTAAACAAAATCGCCCTTCTGCAGCACATCGGTGGCGGCAATCTGGGTGACGACGCAACCGTAGACGTCTTCATCAGCAACATCAGAAAGCGTTGCCCTGGAATTGAAATCGCCGCTTTTTCCATGAATCCTGAGGACGCGGCAAAAAAGCACGGCGTGCCTTCCTATCCGATCAGAAGACACACATGGAGCATCGGCTATAAATCTTCCAAGGACGGCGCATCTCAATCGAATAGCAAACTTCTTCGCTTTCTCAGAACTTCAAACAATCCTGCAGTCAAATTGCCTCGGGCCATTCTTCGCGAACTGGGATTTTTGCTTGATTCACTTCGCCTTCTCAAAACATTTGACCTGCTGATTATCGGTGGCGGCGGTCAACTTACGGACAGAAGCGGCCCATGGGGTTTCCCCTACGCAATCTTCAGTTGGGTGATGCTGGCGAAGATTGCTCGCGTGACGTGTGTCTTCGTTAACGTTGGCGCCGGCCCATTGGACAATCGCATCAGCAAATTCATGGTGGTCAGGTCACTTTATTCTGCGAAATATGTTTCATTTAGAGATGAAGAGTCTCGCGCACTGGTGCGCAACATAGGATACCAGCGCGAAAGTCAGGTTTTTCCGGACAGTGTTTACAGCCTCGAAGTTGCCTTGACGAATGTTCTCGCGAGTAGAAACGAGCAACCTGTAGTCGGCATTGCTCCCATGCCTTACCCTTTCTGTGATCCCCAGGAAGATCCTTCGCAAAATCAGGCTATCTACGAGGACATGATCGCAAAACTCTCCGACTTCGGTTCATCGCTCGTCGGGCAGTCGTATTCGCTGGAACTCTTTGGCAGCGACACAGGTGTTGACCCGGCAGTGATTGAAGACCTCCGCACAGCCTTGAAAAACCGCCACAATCTCTCGTTGCCTCCCTACGTTCAGGCCGAGTCAATTCCCGAGCTTTTTGTTCGGATTGCAAAAATGGATTTTGTTGTCACCTGCAGATTTCATGGCGTCGTCTTTGCGCACCTGTTGAACAAACCAGTTCTCGCTCTCTCGCACCATCCCAAGGTTACGAACCTCATGAAGGCAATCGGGCTGCCCGAGTACTGTGTCGACATGCAATCATTAGACCCAGTCAAATTAAATAGCACATTCGCGGCACTGGTTAGCAATGCAGATATAGTCAAACGCACGATGGCCGCAAGTTTATTGAGTAACAAGTCGAAGCTGGCCTCACAATTCGATGAGCTGTTCCCCGCAACCGACAAGGAAACAGTCAAGTCCGAAGCAAAAGCAACTGCATACACGGGTTCACAGGACCAGATTGTTTCTGAACGCAGCAATCTTTAACCGTATTTAAGCAGTGCATCAATCACTCGCCCCTACACGGGCACTTTGAACGGCTCTACGGTATCGCTCTCCTATTTTCGAAAAGGAGTAATTCATGAAAGTCGTACTGTTTTGCGGTGGTCTTGGAATGCGCCTCCGCGATTATTCAGAGACCATTCCCAAACCAATGGTGGACATCGGTTATCGTCCGATTCTCTGGCATGTCATGAAATACTATGCCCACTACGGGCACAAGGATTTCATCCTGTGCCTTGGACACCGCGCCGATGCCGTAAAAAATTATTTCCTCAACTACAACGAGTGCGCTTCCAACGATTTCGTTCTGTCGTGGGGCGGAAAAAAACTCGATCTTTACAACAGTGACATCCAGGACTGGCGAATCACTTTTGCCGATACCGGAATCGAATCCAATATCGGCCAGCGCTTGAAATCAGTTGAAAAATATCTGGAAGGCGAAGAAGAATTTCTCGCGAACTATAGTGACGGTCTCACAGACCTTCCGCTTCCTCAGCAACTGGATCATTTCCACAAGAACGGTAAAATAGCCAGCTTTCTCGCCGTTCGGCCAAACTTGAGCTACCACATGGTTTCCCTGCAAGAGGGTGATGCCAACATTGTTTCGGGAATCAACGCTATTAACAATGGTACGGTCCGCATCAATGGCGGTTTTTTTATTTTCAAAAAGAATATTTTCGATTACATGCGTGACAAAGAAGAACTCGTCGATGGTCCTTTTCAGCGTCTCATCGATGAAAAGCAATTGATCGGCTACCCCTACGACGGTTTCTGGGCATCCATGGATACCTTCAAAGACAAACAGCAATTGGAATCCCTTTGGGGAAGCGGCGGTGCTCCCTGGGAAGTATGGAAATCAAACCGCGGTAGGGTCGTTGTTTCCAAAGCTTCAGCGATGAGCCAAACATAATGCAATCTTTGAATTTGCCGTGGGACCCAGCATCCAGGCTGGATATTCTCTGCCTTGGCGCGCATTCAGACGACATCGAAATTGGCTGCGGCGGAACAATTCTTCGCCTCGCCCGGCAGTTTCCTAGCGCTGCATTCCACTGGGTTGTCTTCAGCGCCATCGGAATTCGCGCCGACGAAGCGAAGTACGCAGCTACGCTTTTTGCTGGAACGGCCAACCTCAAAGGCATTCATCTGAAGCAATTTCAGGATGGCTTCATGCCTTTTGTTGGTGCTGAAGTGAAGGCGGCCTTCGAAGAGCTAAAGCCGGTTTCTCCAAAACTAATTTTTACCCACAATCGGAAAGACGCTCATCAGGATCATCGTCTCTTGGCCGAACTGACGTGGAACACTTTCCGCGATCACCTGATTCTCGAATACGAAATTCCCAAATACGACGGCGACATGGGACAGCCCGGCGTTTTCGTGCCTCTCGAATCCGATATCTGTCAAAAAAAGGTCAGTTACCTCATGGATTCTTTCAAGTCACAGCACGCCAAGCGTTGGTTTCGTGAGGATACATTTTTGTCTCTCATGCGGTTGCGGGGAATGGAGTGCAACGCCCCGAGCGGTTACGCTGAGGCTTTCCACTGCCGCAAATTGACGCTCTAACACAAAAATTCGAAATTCCTTTTTTTGAGGCCAGTGCCACCATGGCCCTGCTGCTCATGTCAGCGCGACTGGACATTGATGAAAGACCTGAAAACAAAAACACTACGTGGTGGTCTGGCGAGAATCTTCGCGCAAGCGGCAAATTTTCTGCTTCGGCTGCTTGCGATTATGGCTTTGGCCCGTCTTCTCGACCCCAAAGACTTTGGTCTCGTGGGTATGGTGACCGCATTCACCGGAGTCTTGAATCTGTTTCGCGACTTCGGCCTCTCCGCAGCTGCAATCCAGAGTGAGGATGTTACCGATGAGCAGCTTTCGAATTTGTTCTGGATCAATATTTGGGTGGGCGCGCTCCTAGCCATCATCACGTTTGCTTTTGCTCCAGCTATCGCTACTTTTTACCATGAGCCACGCCTGTTTGGAGTTACGGCTGTGCTGGCAATCGGATTTTTCTTTAATGCGGCTGGTGTGCAGCATGGTGCGATCCTTCAACGTCAATTGCGGTTCACCACAATGTCTGTCGTAAACACGGTCGCCTTGCTCTTAAGCACCGCGATCGGAATCGGCGGAGCAGCAATGGGTTACGGATACTGGTCGCTCGTTGCCATGACGGTTGCCGCTCCACTTGTGAATACGATCGGCTTCTGCCTTACGACTTCCTGGATTCCTGCCATGCCACGCAGGCTGGCAGGCGTTCGCTCAATGATGCGCTTTGGCGGCGCCGTAACGTTAAACAGCTTGCTCGGCTATACCGCCACAAATCTAGAAAAAGTTCTGATCGGCAAATCCTGGGGAGCCGATGCAATCGGAATTTACGGGCGCGCCTTTCAGTTGAGCAATGTTGCAGCAGATAACCTTAACTCCACAGCGGGCGAAGTGGCCTTCGCAGCTTTATCGAGGCTTCAAAACGAGCCCCTCCGCTTGAAGCGATATTTTCTAAAGGGCTACTCTTTGATTTTGGCGCTTACGCTCCCGCTCACCCTTGCTTGCGCACTTTTTGCCCCTGATATCGTTTTCACTTTCCTGGGACCAAAGTGGAGAGAAGCTGTTCCAATTTTCCGGCTCTTGGCTCCCACGATTCTGGCATTTGCCATGGCCAATCCTTTGTCGTGGCTGCTGTATTCGATCGGAAAGATTGGGCGGCTGGTAAGGATGTCCCTGGTCTTTACGCCACTGATGATTGCTGGCTATTTTGTTGCCTTGCCCTATGGTCCCAAAGGCGTCGCGCTCGCCTACTCAATCTTGATGACGCTCTGGATTTTCCCCCTGATTGCTTGGGCTGTACGCGGCACAATGATTTCCTTCGCTGACATGATGCACACCGTGAAGTGGCCGCTCGCTTCAAGCATCGTCGCCGGCGCAGCAGCTTACGGCGTTCGTTTTCTTTGTCTGCCTTACCTTCCGACTTTGCCTCGATTGATTCTTGAAGGTTTTGTGATGTTAGCGGTATACGCAGGCATGCTCTTGTTTGTCACAGGAGAAAAGGCATTTTACTTGGATGTTCTTCGTGGACTGAAAGGGTCACCTTCCGCAAAAGAGGACGAACTCGTTTCAGCTTAGGAAGCAACCCACACTTCTCGCTTCGTTCCCATTTTCCGTTTTTCACGTTCTTGCGAATCGATTTGCAAAGCGAAAGCAAATACTCAATGTTTGACTGCCTCACCGAATATTACCGATGTCCCGAGGAGTTCCTCAGATTCGCGCAATCCGGCGCGCTCTCCGCAACTGCGGGATATTTTCAATTCGGCGAAGATGCCATCTGCTACGGCAGCTACGTCGGCCAAAATCCTTCCGCAGTTCCTCCGGGAGCGCCGTTGGACGCTCTTCGTGACGTGGAGTTCAAAAACGGAACGATCCGTCTTCCTTTTGACCCCTCACAAGTCATCAATAATCTTCGCAGCGAGACCTACGCGGGAGACTGGCGCCACAAATTGCCTGTTTCCGCGCTTGCCCGCATGTACTACTTCATTCGCCCTTTGCTCCCAGTCAATGTTCGAAAATATCTGCAAGAAATTCATTTCCGTGGCTGGAACAAGCTCAAGTTTCCACGCTGGCCAGTCGATTGTTCCGTGGACAATATTCATTCCCAGTTGCTTATGTTGGCCCTGGAGCATAGCGGCGTCGAACGTATCCCGTTCATCTGGTTCTGGCCGCAGGCCGCCTCAAGCTGTGCAATCGTCACTCATGATGTGGAAACGCAATTGGGCAGCAATTTCTGCAAGACCCTGATGGATATCGACGACTCGTTCGGAATCAAAGCGTCTTTCCAGGTAATCCCCGAAAAACGCTATAGCGTAACGCCAGAATTTCTTGCTTCCATTCGCGATCGCGGATTTGAAGTTGTTATCCACGATTTGAATCACGACGGACACCTTTACAGGGACCGCAAACAATTTCTGGAACGCGCAGCTAAAATCAATTCGTACGCGGCGGCATACGGTGCGGAAGGATTCCGTGCCGCAACTTTGTACCGTAAGCAATTGTGGTATGACGCGCTAAACTTTTCTTACGATATGTCTGTTCCCAACGTTGCCCATCTCGACCCACAACGGGGCGGCTGTTGCACGGTTATGCCTTACTTCCTGGGCAATATTCTGGAACTGCCTGTCACGACAACTCAGGACTACACCCTTTTCCACATACTCAATGACTACTCCATCGAACTATGGAAGAAGCAGACGGAGATCATCATGGGTAAGCACGGTCTGATCAGTTTTATCGTGCACCCGGATTATGTTGTTCAGCCACAGCAACGTTCCATCTATGAAGCACTGCTGGCTTACTTGTCTTGCCTTGAAGAAGGAGAGGATCTCTGGATCACAACACCAGGCGAAGTAAACCGCTGGTGGAGGCAGCGCGCGGAGATGAAATTGGTCCGCGACGTGGATACGTGGCGCATCGAAGGCCCCGGTGCGGAACGCGCCTGCATTGCATATGCGACTTTGGAAGAAGGCAAATTAGTGTATTTGATCGATGGCGTTCCAGCTGGCAGCGAAACGTCTCAAAGAGGTTCGTGCGAGAACGGGGAGGCAGTGCGCTCCGAGGCAAGGCACGCTTGACCGAGCTCGTCGGGGAAACAGGTAACCTAACTATTTCAGAGTCAATTGTTTACATAGAATGCTGTATGCCGATGAAAGAGCATTCGGTGTGAGTAACTCATTGCCACTTTGTGGAACTCCGCTGGGACTTCTAAGGCTACCACTGCGAAAGCCCCGGACTCGGACCCCTTCTATCTTGTTGAAAAGTAATGGCTAATCGCAGCCTATGCAACCCCGAAACAGTTGACAGTGGCAGGCAAGTTGCACCTTCCTCATTTGGTTTCGTGCACCTGCCAACGAGAGAGGCATCATCTGCACCGTGGACCAAGAACATAAATGAACATTCTGCACAAAACCGAGCACGCCCACGATCCTCTGACGTCGGGATTCGTCTATGGCGCCAGTGAGGCCATACGCTCCTTGAACAATGCAGTGAGCGAGATTGCTCCCACTGACATCCCCGTCTTGATTGTAGGTGAGAGCGGAACCGGCAAAGACGCCTACGCGCGGCTCATCCACCGCTTGTCGCACAGACACGAATCAGCGTTTTGCAAAGTCAATTGCGCTGCGTTCGATCTTGGCCAAGTTTCCCGACATTTCCGCTTGTCCGATAATCCATCCTCCCTGGCGCTTTCGGGAGGGACTCTTTACTTGGATAATGTGCAAGAATTGGACATGGCTTCTCAGCGTGTGTTGCTTTCCTCCCTTCCAGAGGATGGAGGCATGGATTCCACCGATGACGTTGCTGTACGCCTGATCTCTTCTACTTCAATCAATTTGGAATCTGAAGTTGAAGCAGGTCGTTTTCGGCGCGAGCTTTACTTCCGCCTGAACGGCGCCTGCCTTCGCCTTCCGTCTCTTCACGAGCGCAGCGAGGATGTTCCTGCTTTTGCTGATCATTTCCTGGACAAGCACTCTCATTTGCTAAAGAAGCGAGCGCCAGCACTTACAGAAGACGTAGTCCATTCTTTGTCCACCTTCCGCTGGCCGGGCAATATCCGAGAATTGGAGAATCTCGCACGCAAAATGGTGGTTTTCGGCGATAGCAAAATTCCATTGAAGGACTTGGACTTTTCCGGAACGCAAAAGCCCAGCATCAAGGTTTCCACGCAAGTTACTTCGCTTAAAGTCGCCGCTCGCGCCGCTTCCGTCAAAGCAGAACGCGAATTGATTATGCAGGCACTTGAGCGAACTCACTGGAATCGCAAGCGGGCCGCGCGTGAGCTGCAAATCAGCTATAAATCGTTGCTTTATAAGATTAAACAGATCGGGGTCTCCACGGAGAAGCATGAAAGCTGAGGGAGGTTTCATGAAATCGTATTTTCAGTTCTTGCTGGTTGGGGCCTTGCTATCCGCGCCGCTTGCGTTCGCTCAGGATGCTTCTGCTCCAAAGACTGATTCGACCACAAAGCCCGTTGCCGCTCCTGCTGCTACCTCCGATGCGGACTACAAAATCGGACCTCAGGATGTCCTCCGCATAGACGTCTGGAAAGAGCCGGACATTTCGCGCACGATTCCCGTTCGTCCGGACGGCAAAGTCTCCTTGCCACTACTAAACGACGTGCAAGCGGCCGGCATGACCACTATGCAACTTGCTTCCTCACTTCGCGACAGTTTCTCCAAGTTCCTCAATAACCCTCAAGTCACCGTCACTGTAACCGAGATCAATAGCCGCCGCGTCTTCATCACCGGTGAAGTAACCCGCGCCGGCGCTCTTCCGCTTCTGCCCAATATGACAGTCTTACAAGCGCTCTCAAGCGCCGGCGGATTTACTCAATTCGCCAAACTCAAGAACATTTACGTTCTTCGAACGGAAGACGGAAAGCAGATTAAGCATCCGTTCAACTATAAAGAAGTCGTGAAGGGCAATCTTTCGGAGCAGAACATTCTGCTTCAGCCGGGTGACGTAATCGTTGTTCCTTAGGATCGTGAAGTGAAAAAGTTCTCTCACAAATTTGCTTGGGCATGCATCTTCCTCTCCTCGGTGATCTTGGCCGCAGCATGCCCGCTTCATGCGCAGGATCAACAGCAGCCTCCCGTTGAAGGCAAAACGAAACCAGCTGGAGCGACGTCGTCAATTCCGATAGTTGGCACTGGCGATCAGCAGGATCAGGACGCGACTCTTCTTCGTCCGGACACTACGCCTCTCACAGGAATTCTGAATCCCACTTTGGGTTCGCCGGAACTCCCTCACAGCTATTGGATCCCCGGCATTGGATATTCGGGCTCTATCCAGTCCAATTCCTACAACCAGACGCAAAGCTCCAGCTGGTTGATGAACAACTACATCATCGGCAACCTTAGCGTGCTCAAGGTCTGGACCCGCTCTCAACTTTCCGTAAATTACTCCGCTGGTGGTTTCTTCTCTACGGACAGCACACAGGGGAATGGCTACTACCAGCAACTTGCCCTTTTGCAGTCCTTCCAATGGAATCGCTGGCAGCTTCAGCTTTCCGATCAGTTCTCCTACCTGCCGGAATCTTCGTTTGGATTCGGTGGAGCAACTGGATTAGGTGCACCGGGAACAGGCGGTTCGCTCGGCCCTGTGATTCCTGGCATGGGCGGCGGCACGGTTCCCAATCAAAGCATCTACGCATCGCTTGGCCCGCGTTACAGCAATTCCTCCGCGATTCAATTGACTTATGCTACTTCTCCGCGCGGCTCCTTCACGTTTAGTGGCTCCTATGCACTTCTCAATTTCGTGGATGCGGGAAACGTTGACAACGATTCCACCACCGCATCCATCGGCTACAACTACACGCTGAATCGTCAAGACACCATTGGTGTCTTCTACCGGTTTGCTGCCTTCCATTTCAATGGTCAACCACAGGCGCTCGGCGATCATTCCGTCAACGTAGCTTACGGCCGAAAAATCACCGGTCACGTCGCATTGCAACTGTACGCAGGGCCCGACTACGCCACATCCCGCGTCGCAATAAACGGAAAGTCATCCGCTGTCGGTGTCAATGCCGGCGCCAACATGCAATATGCATCTCAGAATGGTGGGTTCAACTTGGGCTATTCGCACGGAATCTCGGGCGGAAGCGGCGTACTTACGGGCTCTACGGTTGACCAGATTAACTTCGGCGCGAATCACAAGCTCACTCGGCTTTGGAGCGGCCAGCTCAATGTTGGCTATGGACGGAACTCCACTTTGTCCATCGCCACGCCCGGGAACTCTTTGACCTTTAACAGTTGGACTGCCGGCGGCGGCGTAAACCGTCCGTTCGGAAGAAATGCCAATTTTGCGCTCGCCTATAACGCCCAAATTCCTGATTACAGTTCATCCTTTTGCACTGGGCCAGCTTGCAGCAGCAATCAGGTGATTCACTACATCACGATCAATTTTCAATGGCACACCCGGCCATTTGTTTTGCCATAGGCTTTGCATTAGGTTTTACGAGTAGAATGGGATTGTCGAGAGAGTCGAGAGACATCGCGTAATGTATAAAAGCTTTTACGGCCTTAAAGAAAACCCGTTCAACGTCAATCCCGATCCTCGCTTCCTCTATCTCACCAAGCAGATCGAAGAGGCTCTCACCGGCCTGATGTATGGCATTCAGACTCGCAAGGGATTCATCACCCTCACTGGTGAGGTTGGCACCGGCAAAACCACTCTCGTCAATCGTCTTCTCGATTGGCTTCATAGCCGTAACGCGCGCACCGCATTTCTCTTCAACTCACGCATGAATTCCAGCCAGCTTTTCGATTTCATCCTGGCTGAGTTCGACATCGTCTGCGAGTCTAAATCCAAGAGCCAGCAACTCATGAAGCTCAATAGCTGGCTCCTCGATCGCTACCGCGACGGCGAAACCGTCGTTCTCATCATCGACGAAGCCCAGAACCTTACCTACCCTGTTCTGGAAGAGATTCGTCTCCTGACCAATCTGGAGACATCCACCGAAAAGCTCCTGCAAATCGTGCTTTCCGGTCAGCCCGAGCTCGAAGAAAAGCTGAAACTCCCGCAGCTCCGCCAGCTCCGCCAGCGAATCATGCTCCGCTGCCGCACGACGCCGTTTCTTCAGGAGCAAACTCAGGAATACATCCACGAGCGCTTGCGCATCGCCGGCGCTACGGGTGCACCGATCTTCAGCCCCAAAGCAATCGAAGCCGTTCACATGTATTCAATGGGAATTCCGCGTGTAATCAATCTTCTTTGCGAACATTCGCTGGTCAACGCATTCGCGGATCAAATGCGTCCGATCCAGCCCAAAGTCGTCGAAGAAGTCGCCCGCGAATTTCAGCTTGATGAAGTTGAGGCCATTCCGTCCGCAAACCATTCCAAAATAGATACGGACGTCTACAACTCCGAAGCCTTTATTCAGAATCTCGGCGAGGCGCTCTCTCGTTTCCGTCTCAGTCCCACAGGTCGGGATCGCAAGTAGCTCTCGCTGCTTGTTTATCTAGATTCCCTCTGCGTTTTCTCCAACGCTGAAATATGTGCAGTCCGGATGGATAAACGCCAGCGCGCTCACACTCGCTTCTGGGTCCATCATGAACCCTTCCGTCAGCTGTATCCCAATCTCTTCCGGCTTCAGCAATTTCCAAAGTCCCGCCTGATCTTCCAGTTCCGGACACGCCGGATACCCAAAGCTGTATCGCTTCCCTCTATAGCGGGAAGTAAATCGCTGTGCCATCGTTATTCCCGCAGGATCAGGAAATCCCCAGTCTTCGCGAATTCGCCGGTGCAGCCACTCCGCGCATGCTTCCGCCGTTTCAATCGCTAGTGCTTGCAATCCGTGAGACAAAAAGTAATAGCCCGCGCTCTTCGCCGTTTCCGCACGTTCACGTACACCCTCTCCGGCCGTTACCACGAATAGCGCTACATGGTCCCGCTTCCCATCCTTCGCTGGCAACACATAGTCGGCTAGGCACAAGCGGTCGCCTGTCTTCTGCCTTTTGAATTTCCAAGTTTGCAGCGGCTCCGATCCGCCTGGAGCGAAAACGTTCAGCGCCTCGCCGTCCGCCTCCGCTTCAAAAAACTGCCAGACCGCCTTCACCTTCATCCACTTCGCAGACTCTTCCTTCACCTCTTCCATGCTTTCAAAAAGCTCCACCGCCTTCGTTTCCCGAGCCGCAAGCTGCTTTTCAAAATCACCCTTGTATCCCAAGTGTCTTCCAAACAACATGAACGGATTGATGTAACTCCATAGCTCTCGCAAATCCGGCACCAGCCGAACCTTGCGGTCCAGATATCCCACCGGCTCAATCGGCAAATCTGTTCGTACTTTTGAAGAACGCGTCACCGGTGCAACTTCCGCCACGCGCACCGTCGTCGTTACCGTCATGCCGTCGCCCGTTGCGGTATGTTCGCGCACGACTGTCGCTCGCGTACCGGGATCCATCAATTCGTTCATCAAACGCAATCCCGTCATTGCATCCTTCGCATAACAAACCGCATTTCCGTAACTCGGTGCGATCTTCTGCGAAGTGAATTTCCCGCTCAGCGCGGCACCGCCCACTAGCAACGGTATCTGCACGCCCGCATCTTTCAAATCGCTCGCGGTGATCACCATCTGCTGCGCGCTTTTCACCAGCAGCCCCGAAAGTCCGATCGCATCCGGTTTGTGTTCTTGAAAAGCCTTGATCAACTCTTCCGGCGGCACCTTGATTCCCAGATTCACCACGTCGTAGCCGTTGTTCTTCAAAATAATCTCGACAAGATTTTTCCCGATGTCGTGCACGTCGCCCTTCACGGTCGCCAGCACAATCTTTCCGCGCTTCGCCGTGTCAGCTTTCTCCATGAACTGTTCCAGATGACTCACCGCGGCTTTCATCGCTTCCGCCGACTGCAGCACTTCCGCCACAATCAGCTCATTCGCGTTGAACAGTCGCCCTACTTCAGACATCCCGCTCATCAGCGGCCCGTTGATAATCTCCAGCGGTGCCGCCCCTTCCGCCCGCTTCTTCTCCAAATCCTCCACAAGCCCGTCGCGCGTTCCCTGAATGATGTAATTCGCCAACCTCTCATTGAGCGGCAAATCCTCCGCCCGAACCTTTTCTTTTTTCGTTGCAGTCCGAAAATGTTCCGTGATCGCAACAATATGAAATTGATTCAGCGCCGCCCGCTGCTCTTTACTCTGCTCGCGCCAATCCGCCGGCGCATTCTTTAGCAACTCCGCGCGCGGATGCTCGGCTGGCACATGCTTCGGTGGATGCTGAAACAGCAGGTTTTCCGCCAGCTCGCGCTCATGCTCCGGAATCGAAGCAAACCGCTCCAGCTTTTCCGTATTCACAATTGCCAAATCCAGTCCGGCTTTCGTGCAGTAATACAGAAAAACCGAATTCACCACTTCGCGAGCGCCCGCGGGCAATCCAAACGAAACGTTCGAAATCCCCAGAATCGTTCGCGTATCCGGCAGCGCCTTCTTGATCAGCCGGATCCCCTCCACCGTCTCCACTGCTCCGCCAATGTAATTCTCATCGCCCGTCGCGCAAGGAAACACCAGCGGGTCAAACACGATGTCTTCCGGCGCAATGTCATATTTCGTCGTCAACAACTCATACGACCGCTGCGCAATCGCGAGTTTTCTCTCCCTGGTAAACGCTTGCGCCTGCAGCGGATCCTCATCAATGCACCCCACAACCACCGCCGCCCCAAAATCATGCGCAATCGGCACAACCTTCTCGAATTTTTCCTCGCCATCTTCCAGATTGATCGAATTGATGATGGACTTTCCCTGGCAATACGTCAGCGCCATTTCAATCGCCGATGGATCCGTCGTATCGATCATCACCGGTGCTTTAATCTTCCGAATCAGCTTCTCGTAAAACAGCGGAATGTCTTTTTTCTCTTCCCGCTCCGTGCTTTGCAGGCACACATCCACTACCTGCGCGCCGCCCTTCACTTGCCTACGCGCAATCTCCGTTGCCTCTTCCCACTTCTCCTCCGCCACCAGATTTTTGAACAGCCGCGAACCAATCACGTTCGTCCGCTCGCCTACCAACAACGGCCGCGTGCTCTCTTCCGCTTCAATCGTCTCAATTCCCGAATAAACTGCCCGGTGTGATTCCACGGGCCGCACGCGCGGCTTCTTGCCTTCCGCCATCTGCGCAATCGCACGAATATGCTTTTCCGTCGTCCCGCAGCACCCGCCCACCAGATTCAACCAGCCGTGGTCAACAAATTTCTCCAATTGCGCCGCCAGCGACTCCGGAGTTTCCCCATACTGGTTCGTCTCCGGATTCGGAAGTCCCGCGTTCGGATAGCAAGACACAAACTCAGAAGAAATCTGACTCAACGTTCGAATATGGTCCGTCATAAACTCCGGACCGGTTGCACAGTTCAACCCCAAAGCCAGCGGCTTCGAGTGCCGCAAAGATGCCCACGCCGCTTCAACCGTTTGACCCGCGAGCATCGTTCCATTCTGTTCAATCGTCACCGAGATGATCGTTGGAACTTCAGCTCCAATTTCCTTCGATAATCTCCGGATTGCCAGGAGAGCCGCTTTGATGTTTCGTGTGTCCTGGCTGGTTTCAACCATCAACAGGTCTGCGCCACCATCTATCAGTGGTTTGGCCAGATCGTAGTAGTCCTGAATCAAATGAGAAAAACTGATTCCTCCGGTAACGGTGATTGCCTTACGCGTCGGGCCCATCGCGCCGGCAACAAACCGTGGCCTGTTTGGCCGCGCAAATTCATCCGCAGCCTTCCGCGCAAGCTGAGCCGCAGTGATCATAAGTTCATACGAATCATCAGCGAGGCCATAATCGATTAGGTCGCTTTTCGTTCCGTTGAAGCTGTTCGTCTCAACAATATCCGCCCCAGCTTCAAAATATTTCCGGTGAATGTCCAGCACCACATCCGGCCGCGTCCGTACCAATACCTCGTTACAACCCTCCAGCACCGCGCCGCCAAAGTCCGCCGCAGTCAGATTCCGCTGCTGCAGCATCGTCCCCATCGCGCCATCCAGCACGAGTACACGTTGCCCTAGCAGCTCTCTCAGAGCTTTTTGTGATTCAACCAGATTTCTCATGGATGGGAAGTTGTTAATGCACTCCTTGAGGCGCCCGCTGCCGGTCCCCTCCGCAACCTAGGGTAGGAGCCTTCGCAGGTATGTCCCTATTTTACGCGGGTTTTCGCAAAGAATCGAATCCGGTTCCCGCTTTTTTCCCCATGTGCTGCAGACCGTTGTAGGGGCCACTTTCTGCAGCGCTCTTCCTGCCCCGGACCCTCTGTGGAATACACCCTAGTCGTCAGTAACAATTCGAGAACACGCCCCCTCGACTCCCTTGTGCCAGGGACAGGTTTTTCTTACCCTGTCGTACAGTGGCCACCAAGCGTACCAACTCAAAGCTAACCGTTTGCTTGCTCTCGCCCCACCCGCTGGTGCTGAGCGAGTTCGAGCGCATTTTAAACAAACCCCAATTCAAGGTCATTGCCAAGCAGCTCGAATCTACGCTCGCTCCGGACCTTCGCAATCTCGAACCGCCCAAAGCTCAGGTTTATATCGTGGACGCGCACGCCGCGCGCCAGGCAACGGGCGCTCTTTTGTCGAATTTGATCGAACGCTTTACGGATGCTCGCCTCATCGTCGTCGGTGATCAGCATCAGGATTCCAACAGCTTTTCCCTCTTGCGCCTCGGGGTGAAGGGAATCCTTACCTACGAAGAAGCCCGTGAGCAGCTCATTCGCGCCCTGCCGCTCGTCGCCAACGGCGGATTCTGGGTGCCGCGCCAAGTTCTTTCCGGGTTCGTGGATTCCATTCTCACCAATCAAACCCGCCGCCTCAAAACCGATTCTGTCGCCAATCTCAGCCGCCGCGAACAGGAAGTTCTCGATTCGCTTCTTGAAAACCTCTCCAACAAGGAAATCGCCAGCAAGCTCAATATCGCCGAGCGCACCGTAAAGTTCCACGTCTCCAACTTGCTCAATAAATTCGGCGTCCGCCGCCGCGCTGACCTCATCCTCCTCACCTTCCAGCGCCGCGCCATGCCCCAACCCTGATTTTCGCTTGAATTTTTCTATGCAGTGGCCGCCCTTTAAGCGGGCTATTTTCTGAATTTTCTTTTTGTAGGGGCACGATATGTCGTCCCCCTCTTCGAGTGAGGCCCTAGTAGAAGATTTAATCGCTAATCGAAAACCAAATAATGCACCAAAGCGCCTTCACTCCATCTTTCCACGTAATCTTTTTCCCCTCTTCATACGTCCGCCCCGCATAGCTAATCGGTACTTCATAAATTCGCCAGTCCTTCTTTGCAATCTTCGCCGTAATCTCGGGTTCAAATCCAAACCGGTTCGACTTAATCTGAATCCCTTTCAACGTCTCCGTTCGAAACACCTTGTAACAAGTCTCCATATCCGTGAGCTTCAAATTCGTAAAAATATCGCTCAGCAGCGTCAAAGCCTTGTTCGCCACGTAGTGCCAGAAATAATGCACCCGCTGCGGCCCGCCCAAAAACCGCGAGCCGTACACCACGTCCGCCCGCCCATCCACAATTGGCTCCAGCAATTTCGGATAATCCCGCGGGTCGTACTCCAGATCCGCGTCCTGGACCAGCACGATGTCGCCCGTCACTTCGGTAAATCCCCGCCGCAGCGCAGCACCCTTCCCCTGATTTTTCTCCTGAAAGAAAATCCTCAAGTCCGCCAATGCAACCGCTTCGCCGCCGTCGTCTATCTGCGCTGTGGCCGCCCCTTCTTTCTGCAGCTGGGCCATCTTTTCCAATTTTTGCCGCGTCCCGTCCGTCGAAAAATCGTCCACCAGGATGATCTCTTTCCTCGTCGGGTCGTCAATCACACGCCGCAATATTTCCGCCAGCGTATCTTTTTCGTTGTAAACAGGAATCACTACGGACAATTTCGGGTTATCCAGCGACTGGGGATTTCTTTGTCGGCTCATTGATCTTCTGCATTGTATCGGTCCCGCCGCTTTTTCGCCAAGCTCTAGCAGTTCCATGCGCAATATTCCCCCGAACCGTATCCCCTTATTGATCCTTGTGGCTTTCATCCGCACATGTCCACCTTACGATCTCTTTGCTCTTTATTCTCTCGTTCTTCTCCGTGCCCTTTGTGATCTCTGTGTTAAATTCTTATTTCGCCATGTCTACGTTCTACATCGAACAATTCGGCTGCCGTGCCACGCAGGCCGACGGTGCTGCCATCGAGCGCCAGCTTCTCGGCCGCGGATGTGCCCCTTCGGTTTCGCCTGTTGACGCCGAATTTGTCGTCATCAACACCTGCACTGTCACTTCCGCGGCCGACGCCCAGGCTCGCGACGCCATCCGCAAAATTCATGCGCAAAATCCCGCCGCAAAAATTCTCGTCACCGGCTGCTACGCTCAGCGCGCTCCCGAAGAAATCGCCGCCCTCTCCGGCGTCTCCTTCGTCGTCGGAAATTCCCACAAACCCCAGATTCCCGATCTCATCTCTCCTCATCACAACGACTTCGTCCAAATTTCTTCCATCGAGCCACAAAGCGTTGCGCTCCAGACGCCAAGCCTCTTAATCGGAGACATCTTCGCCTCCCGCGATGTCCTGGTTGCCCCAGTCCTCGGCGGAGAAGGGAATCACACTCGCCCTACTCTCAAAATTCAGGATGGCTGCAATAACCGCTGTTCCTTCTGCGTCATCCCCTTCGTCCGCGGGAAAAGCCGCAGCCTTTCTTCCGAAACCGTTCTCTCCGAAATCAACCGCCTCTGCCATTCCGGCTCTCAGGAAATCGTTCTTAGCGGCATCAACCTCGGCTCTTGGGGCCGCGATCTTTCCCCTCGTGCCGACATTCTCGATCTTCTGCGCCGTATCCTCGACGAAACCGATCTCGCCCGCCTCCGCATCAGCTCCATCGAGCCGCTCGATGTTACACAGGACCTCATCGCCCTCTTCGCTGGCACCGACCGCATCGCCGAGCACTTCCACATGCCTCTTCAGTCGGGCTCAGACAACGTCCTCGCCGCCATGCACCGCTGGTACCGTACCGAGCATTACGCCCGCCGCGTCAAACTCATTCGCGAATTTCTTCCTAACGCCGCTATCGGCGCCGATGTCATCGTCGGCTTCCCCGGAGAAACCGAAGCCGATCACGAAAACACTCTTCTTTTCATTGACGCGCTTCCTTTCACTTATCTCCACGTTTTTTCTTACTCTTCGCGTCCGGGAACAAAAGCCGCTGCGCTCGAAGCGCAAGTTCCCGGCGAAGTCATCCACCGCCGCGCCCGCGAGCTTCGCGCCCTCGGCGAATCTAAATCCGCTTCCTTCCGCCAATCTCAAATCGGCCGCACTCATCGCGTCCTGACCCTGAATCGTCCTGAGAAATTCGCCGCCGCGCCCTGGACGCCTGCGCTCTCCTCCAACTATCTCCAGTTCCGCATTCCCGAAATCTTCCCTACCAATCAATTGCTTAAAATCCGAGCAACTTTCTCGGCCGAAACCTTCCTCCATGCTGAACTCATCTCATCCCCAGCGTTGACCGCAGCCTCGGCATGAAAGCTTTCCACTAATGTACATTCTCGGTCTCTCCAAACTTAGCCGCGATTCCGCCGTCGCCCTCTTCGACGGCCACTCCATCCTCGCCGCCATAGAAGAAGCAAAGCTCACACGCCTTCAGGAACCCAGCTACGTTCCACGCCTCGCCATCGCCCGCGTATTTGAAAGTTTTCAGTTGAAAGCGTCTGATCTTTCCGCGATTGCCCTCGCCGAGCTCGCTCCTACAAACTCTAGAAAAAATTCCTACGCCACCACCGCCTTCCAGCAACTCCGCCACCTCCTCGTGGGCAACCGCCGCATCTTTCGCTTCGACCATCATCTCTCGCACGCGGCTAGCGCTTATTACACATCCGGGTTTGACCGTTCCCTCATCCTGACGCTCGACGAAGGCTTCGCATCCCGCTCAGGCCTGGTCGCGATGGGCGAAGCTGATCGCATCAAGCTTCTGCGCAGCATCTCCTTCCCAAATTCACTCGGTTGGTTCTATTCCCGGGTTACGCACTATCTCGGCCTCCAGCCCAATCGAGACGAACACAAGCTCCAATGGCTCAGCAAAGATGGCCAGCCCGAATTCCTCGATGCTTTCCGCAGACTCTTCGCCTTTGATGCAAAAGGCCTTCCTGTCCTCAATCGTCGCCATTTCACTGCCGGTCCCGACCGCCGCGGTATTTTTTCTCCGCGCTTCTATCGCGAAGCCAGCCTCCCAAAGCCCGGAGCACAACTCGACGCTTCTGTCCGTTCCAACATCGCCCGAAGTGCACAGGATCTCCTGGAAGAACTTGTCATCACTCTCGCCAACAATTTTCGTGAATCAACGAACGCAGATTCGTTGTGCGTGGCCGGGGGTGTCTTCCTCAACGTCCTTCTTGTCCGCGCACTCGAACTTCGCAGCGGTTTCAAAAATGTCTACGTCCAGCCCGTCGCCGGAAACGCGGGCACCGCGCTCGGCGCCGGTTTTCTCGCGCGCAAAAAACTCACGGGCCAATCCGGTCGCGCTCCCCTCGCCTCTCTCGCTCTCGGCCCCGAGCCTACGTCGCAGGAAATCAAAGCCGTTCTCGACAACTGCAAAATTGTCTATCGATACATGCCTGGCGACGACCAGCTCAATGAAGAAGTCTGCAAGCATCTCGAGCGCGGAAAAATCGTCGCTTGGTGCCAGGGCCGCACGGAATTCGGCCACCGCGCCCTCGGCCATCGCAGCCTTCTTGCCTCGCCTTTTTCGGAATATGTCGTGGAAAATGTGAATCAGTACATCAAGCACCGCGAAGAGTTCCACCCTTTCGCGCTTTCCGTCCCAGCCGAACGCGCCGCCGAATATTTCGTTTGTAGCTCCAATTGCCGCTTCATGGCCTCACTCGGCTCGCTCAAAAATCCCGTCGCCGGTCTCGAACGTTTCGCCTTCCACGGCGACGCTGTTCGCGTCCACACCGTCGATCGCGAAGCCAATCCCGGTTTCTGGCGCTTGCTCCACAAATTCGGCGAGACCGCTCCCGCGCCCATCCTCGTTAACACCAGTTTCAATCTCTTCGGCGAACCTCTTGTCACCGATCCCCGCACCGCCGTCCGTTCTTTCTATTGCGCCGGCGTCGACGTCCTCGCCCTCGGCCCCTTCCTCGTCGTCAAATAGCGCGAAGGACCCTTGTTCTATCGAGTCGTTCTCGTCTTTCTGAATTCAGAATAGAGAGGAAATGCAACAATCAGCATCAACACCCCAATAGGCAACGCTACTTTGATCCGCAGCCTCGATTCTTCCGCCCTCTTTGCATGCAAAATCTCCAAATTCGTTGGAGTTGGGTTTCGCATGTAGGCAAGAGCTTCGCGTTTTGCATAATCAAGAATTGGAACTGCAAGCGCCGCGAAAAGGCAAATCCCTAACGCGGATTCCAAAAAGATATAGCGTCTCCGCCTGGATTTTCGATTTTCTTCCAAATGGAAATTGCTGGGGCGACTATGCGTTCGGTAGTCCTCTCGAGTAAGGACCTCAACGTTGACTTCAAGCACTAACTTGCCGTTCTCTACCTTTCAACCCTCAAAAATCACCTGCGCCAACGCCTGGCTCGCCGTATGCGTAATCGTGACCGCAATGTGTTTCACGCCGAGCTTCGCTGCAATTTTCTTAGCTTCGCCATACAACTCTAACGTCGGCTTCCCGCTCATTTCGCGTACCACTTCAATATCTACCCAACGCACCCCACGGCTCCATCCCGTCCCCAGCGCCTTCATCGTCGCTTCCTTCACCGCAAACCGCCCCGCATACCGTTCATATTTATTTTTGAACTTCTCGCAGTACGCTCGTTCCTTCTCCGTATAGACGCGCTTCAAAAGCCTTTCGCCTTGCCGCTCAATCGCCCCGCGTACGCGGTCCACTTCCGTAATGTCCACTCCCAACCCAACTATCACGCTGTAAATTTCTCCCGCAGTCATTCCCGATTATACTTATCGGATGCCTGCTGCTCAGAAATCATCGCCGGTACGACGCAAAGCCGGTAAACCGCTCCCGCGTCCCGCCGCTCCTCCAAAAATCTCAAAGCCCTGGTCCATACGCTCCATCGGCGGCTTGGAAATCTTCCAACTCGACGCTTTCTCCAAACTCCCTTGGCTCATTCACGGCTTCAGCTCCGCCCCCGGCGGCGTCTCCGACCTCGGCGGCCAGCGCGTCCTCAATCTAAGCTTCACCGACTGGGACACCCGCGAAAATGTCCTCGAAAATCGCAAGAAATTCCAAACCGCCCTCGGCGCCCCAAAATTCCCACTCATCAATCTCAAGCAAATTCATTCCGCAGTCATCTGGCCATTTGCGTCCCAACCAAAAGAACCTTGCAAAGGCGACGCCTCGCTCACCAAAACTCCTGGCCTTCTCCTCGGCGTCCAAACTGCCGATTGCGTTCCCATCCTTTTGGTCGATCCCCAAAAGCGCGCTGTCGCGGCCGTTCACGCCGGATGGCGCGGCACCCTCGCCCGCATTCTCGAAAAAACCGTCGGCGAACTCGTCGCGAACTACAACTCAAAACCGTCCGATCTCTTTGCCGCCATCGGCCCCAGCATCGGCCCCTGCTGTTACGAAGTCGGCGCCGAACTCGTCATTCAATTCACATCCCAATTTGCCGACGCCGCAGACTATTTCGACGAGCCCCGCTCCGGCGAAGAGCCCAATCCACTCCAGTGGCTCAATATGATGCCCCCCGGCCACCAGCCCCCGCCCAAAAACGTTCTCCTCGATCTCCCCAAAGCCAATCGCTCCCAACTCCTCGCTGCTGGTCTCTCCGAAAAAAACATCTTCTCTTCGGGCCTCTGCACTGCTTGCCATCCCGATCTTTTTTTCAGCTATCGCAAACAAGGCCCACGTTCCGGCCGCCTCCTCTCCGCCATCGGCATCAAGAAATAGTTGTCAGCTGCGAACTGTTCACATCCTTTAACGCCAACTGCCCGCAAGCCGCCATCACATCCCGCCCGCGCGAATATCTCGTAAACGCCGGCACGCCTTTTTCCAACAAAATCCGGTGAAACTCCGCGATACTCTCCTCTGTCGGTTCCTTGTACGGTAGCGCCCCCGGATTCCACGGAATTAAGTTCACTTTCACGCGCCCCAGCTCTGCCATCAACCGCGCCACGCGCCGCGCATCCTCCGCCGTATCGTTCACGCCGCCCAATAGCACGTACTCAAACGTGATGTACTCCCGCGATCCCGTAGGAAATCTCTTGCAAGCCTCGAGCAGCATCTTCAATGGATATTTTCTATTGATCGGCATCAGCGCATCGCGCTGCTCATCGTTCGACGCATTCAACGAAATCGCCAGCTTCGGCCGTACGGGCTCTTTCGCCAGCTTTTCAATCCCCGGAACAATTCCGCTCGTCGAGAGCGTTACATGCTTCGGCGCCAGCCCAACGCCCTTCTTGTCCAGCACAATCCGCATCGCCGCCATAACGCTTTCAAAATTCAGCAGCGGCTCGCCTTGCCCCATCAACACCACGTTCGTTTGCGGAGTCAATTCCACCTTGTGTTCTTCTAGCGGCAACAAAATCTGCGCCACAATTTCTCCCGCCGTCAAATTCCTTATCAATCCCAACTGCGCCGTCATGCAAAACTGGCAGTCCACCGCGCATCCCGCTTGCGTTGAAATACAAATCGTCTGCCTTGCTTCGCTCGGCATAAAAACCGCTTCCACCGACGCCGCCCGCGCCGTTCCTCTTTGCTCTCCCGCCGCCAATCCAAATAAATACCGCACCGACCCATCTTTCGACGCATACCTCTGCCGCACCGTCGGCAAAGTAATCGTCGCTTCCCGCGCCAATTTCTCACGCAGCTCTACCGACAGCGTCGTCATTCGCGCAATTTCAAAATTCCTCTCCTGATACAGCGCATGGTAAATCTGGTTCGCGCGATATTCTGGCTCTCCCAAGCCAGTAAGCCACGCCCGCAACTCTTCCCGCGATTTTCCCAGCAACTCCATGGACTCTCCGTAGCTCCTTCAACTGATTATCTCACCTTAAGTATCTCCACCCATTCTCCGCTAGCTCATCTGTCGCTGTATAATTGTTTGGAGGCTTCCGATGCCCAACAACCTCGCCGTCGAGCAACTCTCCATTTCCGACTGGGTCAAAAATCTCGCCGCCATCCCCGCCAGAGATTTTTCTCTCGAAAACGTCCAGGACTACATCACTCGCCATCACGTGCGTCCCGAAACGCTCGATAAATACTGCTATTTCTCCAAAGGCTGTTACACGCGCAATCTAATTTTCAAAAACGATCTCTTTGAGTGCATGTCCATCTGCTGGGAAATCGGCCAATTCTCCCGAGTTCACAATCATCGCGACCAGAATTGCTGGATGTCCGCCCCCATCGGCCGCCTTAAAGTCCAGAATTTCCGCGTCGAAGACCGCCACGCCTCCGCCGTCCACTCCGGCACCTGTCGTCTCGTCGCCACCGACATCTACGAAATGAACGCCGCAAATCCTGTCCACGTCAATCCGCTCGAACCCGTCCATCAGGTTCTCAATCTCTCCGAATACAATGAACGTGCCGTCAGCATTCACATCTACTCCAAGCCCTTCGACTCCTGCGAAGTCTATCAACTCGAAAAGGGAACTTACGGCGACGTCCCGCTCCACTACACCTCCGAATACGGCCGCCTCAACCCCGACGAAAAACTCATTTAACCTGATCTACTCCAATAAAAAGCCGCGCTCACCTTTCCGATACAAGGCGGCGCGGCTTCTGTAATTCCGAATTCCTCTAACCCTTACATCGCCTTCGCTTCAAAAATTCCCGCAAAATTCTTCTTGTACCGGAACATCAGGAAGATCCACAGTACCGCCACAATAATCGCCAAACTTCCTCCTGGATGACTCAGCAGCGCGTGATACAGCAAAATATTGAAAATCACCGGCCCCAGCAGCGTCAGCCCCAGCGGGACAAATCGGTTCACGAGCACCAACGCACCGCCCACCACTTGCACTCCTCCCACAAAAAGCACGTACTTCGATTGAAACAAAATGCTCAGGAACTGCCCTCCTAGATCCTGCGGCAATACTGCCGGAAGAAAGTGCAGAAACGGGTTCGACCCAAATACCACAAACACCAATCCCAACAGCACCTGCGCAATAATCGTTGCTGCTTTCATCCCACGCCTCCCCAGTCTCGCCAGTCATTTCGGTTCCGTTTGGCGTGACGCAATTCTAATCACCTCGCCTCTATTTTTATAGAGGAGGCTTTACGCCTGCTGCGCTCTGCCTACCGCAGGCAGGCACAGGAGGGCCGCTATCTTGCTCTTTTGTGGCTTTTTCGGGTGCCGCAGGTTCGCTTTTCAGAGCCTGGGTCTCGAACTTGTTTTTGAAGTTTGTAGCGGCGAATTTACTTCGCCATCTTTTCTCTTGGTTTTTCTTGCCGGGTGCCGCACCCTTTGATTTTCAAGGGTGCGGATTTTGACTTCTCTTCCTTTTTCTGGGATTTCCCAAGTCGTATGGATTGCTGTCGCGCGGTTGTAGCGGCGCCTTTTTAGCTTGATTGTTGAGCAGGGGAATGCGGAACAACTATGCGGAAACTTCAGTCTTCTTTTTCGTTTTCCTGAATCCGTGCCATACACGCTGCAAACGTCGCCCCGTGTTTGTCTTCCTTCAGACGGTTCGCTTCATGAATCGTCGCAATGTGGCAGCTCTCATGACGGATCACATCCAGCGCGAAGCTCTCGCTCCGCACGCTCGCACGGTCCACTTCCATCGAGATAGGCAATTCGTTCTTGAAGTGCGTAATCCCGTACGCGTCGTCTTTCGTCAGGTCGCCCCACCGCACCGGAACATCCGGCAATTTTCCCTCAAATGACTCTTGATTGACCTGCTGATAAAAGCGGTGCAAATCCATCTGCCGACTGTCCGTACGAGAATCGGCGTAACCCGCGCCTCCGAGAATTATCCCGAGGCACCCCAGCGAGACGATAAATAGGGCCATGCGACGCACAACTCATCGTCGCCGCCCGCCCCGCGCGCGAAAATGGTACGCCCGGTCTACCAAGTACAGGTGCCGTCAACTGTCCACGTGGCCAATCGCGTTCCATTCCTGCGTAGGTCGTTTTTTGGCTTTTGTACCGGCGAATTTACTTCGCCATCTTTGTCTTGGTTCTCTCTCTGTGTCCCCTGTGATTTCCGCGATCCCTACGTAAATTCCTATCCGGTATCTGGCGATCCCTTGGTCTTTTGCAGGGGGCACGATACATCGCACCCCTCGGCATGCCGTTGTAGTGGCGCGTCTTCAGACCCGCGCTTTTCTCTTCGCAATGTTGCCGGCGTAGGGCGAAGCGTTATTTCCACCCGCGGATCGAATCGGGCTTAATCAAAGTGGGATTGTAATCCGCCCCTCGATTGCTCATCCCGAGCGAATATCCGTTGGCAAGGTATTCCGGGATGTCTCTGTCGTCCGCAAGCGGAATGTGCGGACCTTCCCTCGTCAGGCTGACGTGATAGCGGCCATCTACCTTGTAGCGATGTGGGAACAGGCGAACTCCATGCCTCTTCCCGCGGCGAACTGTGGCAAACAACATGGCTCCCCCTCGGCGGCGAATACGGGCTATGCCGAGACTATGCCCGCGCGCCACCCCCCGCGCAACAACGCCCTATCAGAAAACATGAGGAAATCTGTGGAAGCCTGAGGATAACGCATGCCTTTGGACCAGCCTTGTAGCGTACACTTCAGTGTGCGTCCCCGTAAGCCGCATTGAAACTTCTCCGTAAATCACAAAATCTCATCCAAACCGCGCTCTCTTCTCTTGCAAATTTTCCTCTATCATCTTCCTGATCAAACCGCATAAACTTCCGTCGTTCTTTACTATGAGCGTAATTTACCGCATTGGCAACCGCCCTATAGAGACCTCTTCCTGACATGGCGCCTTTATGGCTCCCTCCCACGCGCTGCGCTCGATGCTCTTCGCCACAAAACTTTCTCGTCGCCAGGCAAAAAATTCCAAGCTTTCGAAACCAATCTCGACCCCGCCCGCTTCGGCCCAGCTTACCTCAGCGAACCCAATGTCGCAGAACCCCTGATTAAGTCCATCCTCGATGCTGAACGCGCGAATCTCTTCAAAATCCACTCTTACGTGGTTATGCCAAACCACGTCCACATCCTTTTGGCGCCTCAAGCGCCTCTCCGAAAAATCACTCAATTCGTAAAAGGAAAATCAGCCCGCGAAATAAATCTCTTGTTGGGTCTGTCAGGAAAATATCTATGGCAGAAGGAATCCTTCGATCACTGGGTTCGCAGTCCCGCCGAATTTGATCGAACCATTGCACTCTGTTGGCGGAGTGTCTGTTCGGCTCTGGTCCGAGGAAGATTTAAAGGCTGCCAAGAAGTATATGGCAGAGCATTATTGGGGTTTAGGAAACAAGAAGCCGAGAAAGAAGAAGAAAAAGAAGTGAAATAACGGGACGCGCCGGTGCTCTAACACCAACGCGCCCCTAACCAAAGTCGCACGCATGAGGTGCAACCATGGCTGCCAAAAAAGGTAGCGGGTTCCCATTTCCCACGCAACTCGCAGATTATTCTTTTTTTCACGTTTCCCATTTTGACATTCCGCTCGTCCCTTCTTCCCCTCCGTAAATACTCTCTCGTACTTTCTGCTTTGAACTCCTCTCACCGCTAACTTCCAACTCGCGACTCTCCCCTCGCGGCAGAGACAGAGCACAAGCTTCTTCCGTGTCCACAAATTCAGCGCAAAATGGCTGCGCTTGCGGACGAAGCTTTCGTTGCCCGTCTCTCTTTTGTGACTTACAAAGGAAAATAATGGGTGAATGGAAAGCACAAATCAGTTTGAGGGTCCGTCAAGTATTACGCACCGAAATGGAAGAGTTTGCCGCTCGCGAAAAACGCAAACTCGGCAATGTCGGCGAAGTTCTTCTCGAATGGGGCTTCGAGCAGCTCAAAGCCGCTGGCTCCATCGACCGCCTTCTAAAGTCCAAAGTTCGGCCTTCGAGCAACCAGCACAAAAAAACGTAAATCATTTGAGCCTGCGCTAGGAGCTTGCGGGAGGAGAACGTCGTGGAGAAAGCGGAAAGTCTGATTCGTACAACTGAATATGTGCTCAAAACCGACGACCGCCGCAAATTCGAAGTCCGTTGCCGCGCCGGAGAAGCTGGCACGCTGCAGGTCGGCGCCGAATCGCTCTCCATTCAAATTGGCCAGCGCATCCTGCGGCATGCCACGGACGAAATCTGGCACTCCGTTGCGGTCTATGCCAGCGAAGACAGGGAAGGGAATCTCGTCATTCGCGTCCTCATCTCCAACCCCGATTGGGACGAGCCTCTGCAAATCGCAAAACTAACGTCGCGTCCGCATGACAAAGACTGCCGCACCGCCCTCGGCAGCAACCTCACTCACATGACGGAATGAATTCCATTTCCTTGCAAAACACAGCCTCCAGCCCCTACCCCAAACAACTCCTCATCGCACGATCAGCTTTATGCCCGATCTTTTCGTAAAGTTTCCCCCGGCAGTCGTCACAAGTTCAACGCGCCGGAGTCCTTCTTCGACTGGCCATCCCTCTCTCAGTCTCTCTCGAATCCACCGGCGCTTTTCTTCCAGCGCGCGCAACGCATCCGACGCCTGCAAGGACAGAAGCCGTTCTTCCGCCAGATCCCGCTGTTCGATCATCGGCGCTCGGCTTCCCGCGAATACAATCACCTTATCCTGCTTTTCGTTTTTCTCTCGGCTTCCTTCCAGCATGGGCTCTGCTGACCTCCAAATCGGTTTCCAGGGATTTCGCAATGTCGGCTTTTAACGATTTCGCAGTGACGGATGGTGGGTGTAGCAGCTGCGGGAACGAACGAGTCAGCCAGCCGGGCCTGTCGAGCCCGGACGTGTCCTCTCCGGATAAATGGGCATCCAGGAAAACCAATCCACGAAAGTAATCCGACCGGTTCTTGGAACCGTGTTTCCTTTGAAGGATCTCCACGATCTCCGCAATTCCGCCGGTCATGCGGAACGTGAAAATCTCAGTTCGCTTTTCATTCGTCATAATTAACGTCTTAATAAATGTCATACAACCGGTTTGTTTTCAATGGCTTTTGTGTATTACGAAATATAGAACAAAATGCTTGACAACGTAATACAATTGTATTACGTTTTTCTCATGGATATGCTCTCCCGTAGCAAAGTTTTTTTGGCCTCCCGGCCGGCAAAGGAACAACCGCCCGTGGAGAAAGCCGCTGCAAAACACTCGAAACGACCGAACCCCTCCGAATCTCCTCCTTGATTTTTCTCTCGTAATCCCGCTCGATTGAATTCCCCTTTTCCATTTCATCATTACATTGCGAATCGTCCTTCGCGTCCCGGAACCAGGTATTGAAACCAGGCATTGAAACCGGGCGCCGTATTCATAGCTCCTCTCGTGTGAGACGTACTAAAGCGAATCATGGGTGAGTGGAAAGCACAAATCAGTCTGCGAATCCGTCAGGCGCTTCGCGTCGAGCTCGAAGAATTCGCCGCTCGCGAAAAACGCAAGCTCGGCAACGTCGGCGAAGTCCTCCTCGAATGGAGCTTCGAGCAGCTCAAGGTCGCAGGCTCCATTGATCGCCTCTTGAAACACAAAATTCGAACTTCTGCAGATCGAAACCGCGAACACTAGATCATTCCGGACTTGTTGCCGGGAGAATGTCGTAGAGAAATGGAGAGCTTGTGAGTGCAACCGGATATGTACTAAAGGCTGGAGACAATCGTAAATTCGAAGTCCGCTGTCACGCGGGAGAAGCCGGCATGTTGCATGTCGGCGCTCAATTGCTTTCAGTTCAAATCGGCCAACGCGTTCTTCGGGAAGGCATGGAAGAGATCTGGCACTCGGTTGCGATCTATGCCACTGAAGACCGGGAAGGCAATCTCGTCATCCGCATTCTCGTCTCCAACCCCGATTGGGACGAACCTTTGCAAATCGCCAAATTCACATCGCGCCCGCATGACCCGGATTGTCTCACCGCTCTCGGCAGCAACCTCGATCACGTCACGGAGTGATTCGTGCCGCCCGCTTGCTAACCCCAAGCGAAATCGTTGAGCACGCGCCGCCAATAGCAATGGAACAAACTGCGCCTCATCACCGCCATTATTTTCTTGTCCGCCGCATTCGTTTCGAATCTAGTATACGTATTGACAAAGTAATCTGAAGATGCTATAATCCCTTGTGTTTAGCTCGCCCCAGCTCCAATTTTTCCTCCCCACTCCGCTTTCCTATCCTCTTTGTTTTGATAACCATGCAAAACCCTCCTCCAATATCTCTTTCGTTTTCATATTCATACAGAACACCTGGGGGGTGGCATGGGTGTATCTAACGACGGGCAGTTTCTCTTCTCTAAGTCCTGTATTTGCCACTCTTACAAAAACAACCGGGGTGTACCCAAACTATTCCCAATCTGGGACTCACTCCAGCTCCCCTGCTCTTCCTCTCCCAGCTACAGCATTTTCCCTACACGCTTCTACCGTGAAATGCCTTTTTGAGGGGCTACTCCTCCTGTGTCACAATGCCCCCATGCCCCCTGAGATTCGCAACATCCAGCGCCATGTGCTCCCCAACAGTCTCGTTGTTATCACCGAGCCCATGTCGCACGTTCGCTCCGTCTCCGTTGGCGTCTGGATCAGAAACGGCTCCCGTCGCGAAATCCCTCAGGAAAATGGCCTCGCTCACTTCATCGAGCACATGGTCTTCAAAGGAACGGAACGCCGCTCCGCCGAAGACATCGCCCGCGAAATGGATTCCATCGGCGGCATGCTCGACGCTTTCACTTCCAAAGAGCAGATCTGCTTCAACGCCAAAGTTCTCGATGAGCATCTCCCCATCGCTCTCGACATCATCAGCGATCTTTGCCTCCACCCGCGCTTCGATTCTCGTGACGTCAAAAACGAACAGCAAGTTGTCCTTGAAGAAATCAAGATGGATATGGATAACCCCGAATATCTCCTTCACGAGACATTCACGCGCGGCTTCTGGCCCGAACATTCGCTTGGCCGCCCCATTCTCGGCACTCCGGAAACCGTCGAAAAATTTTCACCGAAAGTCCTGCACAATCGTTTCCGTGAATGGTTTGCGCCGGACCATCTTCTCGTCACCGCTGCTGGCAACGTCACTCATCAGAGAGTCATCGATCTCGTCCAGCAGCAGTTCGGCCATCTCCAGCCGAGTGACGGCCTCGACGATCACATTGCGCCGCAAACCAGCGCCCCCATTCAGCTCGATCGCAAACCCGATCTCAAACAGGTTCACCTCTGTCTCGGCGTTCCTTCGCTTCCCATCGCACACGACCGCCGCTTCGTCGTCGCTGTGCTCAACAATCTTCTCGGCGGCGGCATGTCTTCTCGTCTTTTCCAGAACATTCGCGAAAAGCGCGGCCTCGCCTACGCCGTGTTCAGTGAAGTCACTCCCTATTCCGACGCAGGCATGCTCACCGTTTACGCCGGCACTGCAAAAGAAACCGTCGGCCAGGTCGTCGACCTCACCATCGCTGAATTCCGCGCGCTCAAGGAATCTCTCGTTTCCGAAGACGAACTTCTTCGCGCCAAGAATCACCTCAAGGGTTCGCTCATGCTCTCCCTCGAATCCACAAGCTCGCGCATGTCGAACCTCGCCCGCCAGGAACTTTATTTCGGGCGCTTCTTCACCCTCGACGAAATTCTTGCTTCCATCGAAGCCGTCACACGCGAAGATGTACAATCCCTCGCGCGCGACTTTTTCCGGCCCGAGCAAATTTCCGCCACCGTTCTCGGCCCACTCAACGGCTTCGTGCTCGACCGCGCGCGCTTGTCCTGTTAACGATGTCCTGCTAGCATCTCCGCAAACCGAGGTCGCAACATGATCTGCCCTGCCTGTTTAAAAGAAATTCCATCCACCTCCACAACCTGTCCCTTCTGTGGGCAAACTAGCCTCTCCGGCGATCCTCTCTCCGCAACTCCCGCTATGCGCGCTGCTCCACCCCCCGCCCCTGCCAGGGAGGCCCCCGCTGCCCTCAAAATTCTGGCCGTCACCGGTGGCTTCCTCTGCGTTTTTATCATTGTCATGATGAGCGCCTATGTGACGCGCAAGACTCACACCGTCATGGATGCACAAGCGATTGGTTACGCCGTCGGTATGTGTATCGGAGTATTTCTGCTTCCCGTCATCGGTGTGCTTATCTATGCGAAGGTCAACAAAAGAAAACACGTACCGGCTTATCTTTTTGGAGTGACTTGCGGAATCGCGCTGTTCTGGTCATTTCTCGGCATTCTTCCTCAACTTGCAAAACAAAGTGCGTCCAGTCCCGACAAAGTTAACGAACGCATCGCTACGCTTGCCAAAGAAGCGACTGGGCAGCAACCGAACAGCGGAAACCAGGAAAAATACGACGACATCATTCGGCCTTTTTTTGCAGACATCAAAAAATTCAACGACGAATACATGGAGGAAGTAAACAAGCTCGATAACTCCGCCTTGAAAACCATGTATGGCGCGAAATCTTTCGATGGGGATGAAACGATTTCTCGCGTGCTCGAACAATTGCACGCTACGCAAAACGTTGATCAGAAGTATGCATCGATGGATCCTCTTCTAAAGAAGACAAAAGACCGTCTTTTTGCTTCTTCCGCGAGTCAAGAAGAGAAAGAGGCTTTTTGGAACGGCTTTGAAAGTTCCTTCAAGAAGAGCCTGCAGCCGCGCGAGGAAGCCAACGCGAAAGAGCAGCTCTGGCTGAACGACTCGATTGGCTTGTATGAATTCATGCAGGCCAATGAAAAATCGTTTCATGTGAAGAACAACAAAATCGTGTTTGGTTCCGGCGAACTGCTTAACGAGTATAACGAAAAATACAAGAAGGTGGACGCGGAACGAAAAGACTTTCTGGCCGCCAAGCAGAGTTTTGAAAAAGCGCAAAAAGAAGGACTGGGCAAGATAGGTCTCAAGCCTTCTGATTTCGATGCGCCGACGCACAACTGAAATCTGAACAGGAGACTCGTTCATTTACGCGCTTGCTGCGCTCTGCGAACCTCTGTAAACTTTCTTTTGCTTCGCGTTCCTGGGGGAATCGATCGGCCTGCGCGTCACTATTCTGTCGTCCGGAAGCTCCGGTAACATCACTCTGCTGGAGACAGAGCACACCCGCCTCCTCGTGGACGCCGGACTCGGAAAACGCGAAACGCTCGCCCGCCTCGCCGCCGTCGAAAAAACAGTAGATCGCCTGGACGGAATCTTAATCACGCATGAACACTCCGATCACTGCAGCGGCCTCCCACAAATGCTCGGCATGTGGAAAGCTCCCCTCTACGTCACCGAGCCGACGATGGACGCACTGAACAAGACTTTGCCGGATACATTTGGGAAAAGATTGAGGGGGATGGAAACGATTCATGCGGGCCAGTGCTTTACGATTGGCGATATCGACGTTCACGCGTTTGCGATTCCGCACGACGCCGCCGATCCGATTGGATTTACGTTCAAAGCGAATGGCGCGAAGTTCGCGCTCGTCACGGATTTGGGGTATTTGCCGGAACTGGTGAAAGTGCATCTGCGCGACGCGGATTGTCTGCTGCTTGAATCGAATCATGATTTGGACATGCTAAAAGTGGGGCCGTATCCGTGGGTGGTGAAGCAGCGCGTGCTTTCCCGCACCGGCCATCTTTCCAATTTAGCGGTGAGCGATTATCTTTCCGATCCTGAAGGATTTGATGGGCGTGCGCGGTATCTGATCATGGCCCACATTTCGCAGGAAAATAATCATCCAGATGTTGTGAGAATTTCCGCTGAACAGGCACTGCAACAACGCCCGTCCGAATGTGCGTTCACCGGCGAATTGATGCTTGCTTCACAAAGCGCGCCGATGAAACCGCTCGAACTTTAGCTTCTCAACAAATTACTTCGACAGAATTTTTTCAAAGAATTCGAGCGCGCGCGGATCGTTGGATTGTCCGAGCCAAAACATCGCCTGCTTGCGCACTTCGCGATTCTTGTTGGTCTCTGCCACTTGAATGAGTTTCGGAACGCCTTCTTCTTTCGGCATTTGGCTTAGCGCGAAAACCGCCTTCTTCTTCACTTCCGTGTCCGGGTCGCTGTCGATTGCGCCGGTGATTGCGCTTTCCGCTTTCTTGCCGGCTTTCTGCGCAAGCCAGAAAAGCGCTTGCCCGCGCACATGCGTGCTTTCATCTTCCTTGGCCATGCGGATCATTTCGTCAATTGCGCCGGGTTCTTTATTCAGCGATAGAGCAAATGTGATTTGCGCGCGGACTTCAGTGTTTGTTTCCGTTTTGGCGAGCCGCTTCAGAGTTTGAAAGCCGGAAGCGCCGCGCGCTTCGCCGAGCCAAAAGACAGTCTGCTTGCGGAGCGATTCTGGCTGCGATGGTTCGACGAAGGCGTTCAGGGCTTTGTCAGCGGAAGAATCGCCGTGCATCGCGATGGCAGTGAGCGCCGCGTGTTGGAGACGTTCCGGTCCGTGTTCGTTGAAATCCTGGCCGTGCACGAAGCCGGTGAGATATTCCACGCTCTTCGCCGCGTTGACTCCGGTGAGCCAGGTAACGCGCAGACCTCCTGCATCCAGCTTGCAGGCTTCAGAGACGACGCGGATCTTTCCGATTTTTCCGGTGGTGGCGCGATAAAGAACGATCAGACCGCGCGGGCCTTCGAGTTTTACTTCGGTTGGGCCGGAGGTGAAGCTGTTTTCGTGTTTGCCGTCTTCGAGGCGGCAAGGGCCGCAGTCGCGATAGCCGTTCCAATCGCCGTTGCCGCCGCAGCAGATCATGCGTTCACCATCAAGGGCGGGCACAGCGTAGCCAATCCATTGAGGGTCAGTGGCAGACTGCGCCCAACGATTTAATTCCGCAGAGAGTTCTCCGGAGAGTGCGCGTGTTTCGACCTTGGCGTTTTCAAAGAGTGGTGTGATTCCAGAAGCGTCTGTCGATTGTGCATTCGGACTAGGAATGCGTTCGGCGGCAAGGGCGAGAGAACTGGAGCGGCCAGTTTCGCGTCCTGCGGCGAGGAAAAACAGTCCGGCGGCAATCAATGCGACGGAGAGTACCGTTCTGGGGAGATTTGTTGTGCGATTCATATGGTTTCTCCTTTCGCTCTTTGGACGAATTACTTGTTCAGGATTTCCATCAGATAGTCATTGCCTTCTTTGGAGCCCATGAGGGAGAGCTTCTCGACGGCTTTCTTTTTGAGTGATGGATCTTTTTCTGCTTTAGCGGTGGCGACGAGCGCCTTGGCATTTCCGGAGATGAAATAGGAGTTAAGGACTTCTTCTTTCAGACCGTAATCGGTTTCTTTTGCGTAGATGGATTGCAGAAGGTCGCTTTTGCCCATGAGGCCGAGATTACGGATGGCGCTGCGGCGAAGTTCAATGTCTTTCTCGTTCAAGGCTGCTTGTTCCATTCGCGTGGAATCGCCGGCAAGGAAAAAGGCCTGCAGAATTTCGCGCTTGAGGTCGGTGGAAGTTTCGGATTTATAGAGTTGATCGAGCTCGCTGGTGCCGCCGGTCAGACCGAGAGTGCGGATGGCTTCGCGTCGCAGGGATTCGTTCTTTTCGTTTTTGGCCGCAGCGAAGAGGCTGGCTTTGTCGCCGTTGAGCAAATAGCTGTGAATGACGGCGCGCCGAACCGACTCATCGCTGCTGGAAGAGTAGACGTCGGCCAGCAGCTTATGGGATTTTTCTCCGCCGAACATGCTGAGATATTCGATGGCTTTGCGCTGGAGTTCGGGATTCGACTGGCCGCGAGCGGTTTTCGCAAGAATTTCCATGCCTTGCGGCGAACCGGTTTGCGCCATGAGGAAGAGAACCTTGGCTTTGTATTTCGGCGAGTCCGAGCCATTTAGAATCTTGTCGACGATGGGCATGGCTCTGTCGGGATCACTCTGCAGAAGGGCCTGCAACGCCAAAAGTTTCAAGTCCTTATCAGGTTCGGCATCGGGATTAGCTTTTACACCACTAGATTGTTTGACTTCAATTTCGAGAGCTTCGGCGTCTTTTTTCCAGCGGCTTTGCGTGTATTTGCCCTTTAGTTCAGCAATGGTGGCAAGAGCGGCAGCTTTCTTGCCGAGTTTGTTTTCGGAATAGGCTTTCCAATACAAAGCGGCGTCAGTCTGCGAGCCGTTTATTTTGACGAGTTCGGTGAATTTCGATAGCGCCTGCTCGTAGTGGTCGTCATTGAGCGCTTCCTGGCCGTCATCGTAGAGTTCCTGCTGGCGATCGAGACGCTCCTGTTCGCGGTCGCGCTTTTCCTGTTCCCGATCGCGTTTCTCCTGCTCGCGATCCTGTTGTTCCTGCTCCCGGTCGCGCTTCTCCTGTTCGCTATCTTGATCAGACTGAATACCTTGAGGAAATGCGGCACGAGTGCTGCGTGAAGCGGGGAAGAGCAGCAAGCCGAGAGCGAGGCCGGCGATGGCTGTTCTTGCCCAAATTGTTTTCCCGAAAGAGTGTCCGGTGGTCATACTTTGTTTCCTTCCGTTGTCTTCATTTGCGAAATATTCTGCCGCTGTTGCGGGGCCATTTTTGAGCTGTTCTGTTTCTGCTGTTGCGCAGGAGGCTTGGCCGGATTGTTCCGGTCGCGCAGGCCCTGCTGGATCACTCGAACTTTGAACAAAATTCCGCGGGACTCCAATCGTTTGCGCATAAGTTCAAACCGTGCCGGAGAAACTTCTTCCGGGCTGTTGGCGACATCGAGAAGCACGCGTTCGAGTTCATCGAGAGTGCTGGCCATGAGTTGATCGCCTTCCTGAAGCGCTGTTTGCCGATAGAGCCGGTTTTCTTCGAGCAAATCTTCCGCTCTGTGTTGCTCGGCTGAAATATTGACGAGGTTTCCCGAGGTAGAGTTAGGTTGTGCGTTGGAAAGTTCGATAAGAAACATTTCGGATTTGCTGAGGTGATTACCGACGGCGACGACAAGGACGCGTTCTCGGACTTTGGCGGTGTCTACTGTTTCGACTGGCGGCTGAGGTTTTGACCAACGGCCAGCTACATATGCTGCAACGATGATTGCGGCGAAAGCACCGAGGGTAATCAGTCGACGGGGCGCGAGGAAGCTTTCCCACCAGCGGGGCTGCTTTTCCGGCAGGCGGGGAGAAATTGCGGCCCAGACGCGTTGGCCGTAGTTTTCGCCAGGGTCGGGAACAGGCAGAGCGTCCATGGCGGCAAAGACGGCTTCGATTTTTTCGAGTGCGGCGCGGCACTCGGCGCAGGCGCGCAGATGTTCCTGCACGCGTTCGCCGCCGGAGTGGTCACCATCATGAAATGCGATCAATTCTTCTTCCTTTGGGTGCGTCATAATTTTTTCCTTCAGGGGTTGTGAGTACAAATTCTTGTTGGGGATTGTAAGTACACTCCCCAAGCCCCGCCCCCGAACCCCCTATTCCATCCCCATTACTTTTGCCGCGCGCCCACCTTCAGCGAACGGTTCGAGCGCGATGCGCAGTTTTTGGACTGCGCGAAAGACTGTGTTTTTTGCAGCTGTGGTGCTGGACTTCAGAGTTGTGGCGATTTCCTCGATACCGCAGCCGTCCCAGTGACGCATAACGATTGCGGTGCGTTCAGCGGGCGTAAGTTCTTGCAGAGCTTGCTGCATACGAAAGGCAAGCTGGCTGCTGGCTGCAAAACGCTCGGGCGATGGCGCTGAGTCTTTGACTTGCGCAAGCGGATCGAGCTCTTTGCCGTCTTCGGAATCGCGGGCAGGCTGTTCGCGGCGGGAATCTTCGACTTTGCGCTGGCGGAGGCGGTCGATCGCGTAATTTGCGGCGATGCGATAGACCCAGGTGCCGAAATTGGCTTGCCCGGCGAACTGTTTGAGCTTCTGGTAACCGCGCAAGAAAGCCTCCTGAACGATTTCCTCGGCGTCTTGCGAATTGCCCGCCATGCGATAGGCGAGACGGTAGACGTTCTGGCTATGGCGTTCGACGAGGACACGATAGGCCTCGCGGTCACCAGCGAGCGTGCGCTCGACTGCGACGGCGTCGGGAACAACAGTTACGGCCTGGCCACTCTCGACGCTAGCGTTCATCTGGGTCATTAGACAGGAAAGGGGTGCTGTGGTTAGGAACCGAAAAAGGTAGCATAGCCAGCAGTACGTGATTCTGGTAATTGTTTAAGTATCTATAAATGTGTAGCTTAGGAGCCTTGAAAGACGGACGGGGGACGGTACGAATGGCTGAAATCACGATACGCATATCGGACAAGGTCCTCAAAATAGCAGGTTCTGTCCTTTTGGCAGGTGCCGTGATTTGGACCCTGTTTGAGATTTTGCATTCGGACGTTCTACTCCGAAAATACGAAATCAATATGTTCATGCCGGAAGCGAGTGGGCTTAAGGAAGGCGCCGCTGTGCATCTGGATGGAATAAGGGTCGGAACGGTGAATGGAGTCGCGATTCAGGCGTCTTCGTCGGACGCGAATCGTCGGGTTGAGGTGAGGCTGCGAATAGAAAAGCGGTACCAAGATTTGATTCGCATTGACTCGGCTGCATCGTTGATTACCTTAGGGCTGTTGGCAGAACCTTCCGTAAATATTCAGCGAGGAATTTTGCCTGGACCTATTGAACCTGGAGGAGAGATTCGTTTTATTCCGTTGAAAGAGAGCGTCAGTGCGACAGATTTTCTGAACGCTCTTAGCAAACTGGCGGATTGCAAGAAAAATGAAAAGGATGATGAAGCCAAGAAGACTGAAGCCGGAGCGAATAGATCACCTACACGCAAGTGAATGGCTCAATGTATTTGCTTGAAGGGAGTTGTCAGGCGACTAAACGGGGAGTAGGCTCTGTGCAGCTTTGCTCCCCTAACTTCCACTGCGCGAATTCGCGGAGGAGGACAGATCCTGTGGCACTCCCCAACAAGACGGTTGTCCGGCGGTTGTATCAGGAGGTTTGGAATGAGCGGAAACTGGAAGTGGCGGACGAACTGATTTCGCCGAGCCATGCTCTGGTGGATCCGAATGCGGCCGATGGCGAAACGGGACCGGAGGCTTATAAGGCGCAAGTGATGCGGCTGGTTTCGGCGTTTCCGGACTTGAAATTCAAATTACAGGACATGATTTGCGAAAAGGACAAGGTGGTTGCGGCGTGGACGATCAGCGGAACGCACAAGGGCGAATACAAGGGGATTGAGCCGACGGACAAGAAAGTGTTGGTGGAAGGAATTACGATTCATCAGATTGCGGACGGAAAGATACTGGATTCACTGGTCAGTTGGGACACGTTGGGATTGTTGAAGAAGATTGGTGGAGTGATTACGGTGGAGAAGGTGGCGGTGGCTGGGGCAGGGAAATACCGCAGCAAGTAGAGATTCAAGCGCGGACATTCAGCACAAACAATTTGGTGAGATCGGGAAGCGCGGCGGAGGTGTGGGCGCGCTGCAACGAAATACCGTATTATTAGAGGGGATTTGGCGAAGGAGAGTGCGTTGATTTCACGATATACACGCGAAGAGATGGGGCGGGTCTGGAGCGACGCGAACAAGTATGCGCGCTGGCTGGACGTGGAACTGGCTGCGACGGAGACGCTGGCTGAGGCGGGCCAGGTGCCACGCGAGGCTGCGGCGACGATTCGCGCGAAGGCGAAAGTGGATGCGGCGCGCGTGAATGAGATTGAAGCGCGCGTGAAGCATGACGTGATTGCGTTCACGATGGCGGTGGGCGAATCGATTGGGGACCCGGAGACGGCGCGATGGCTGCATTACGGGATGACGTCGAATGACGTGGTGGATACGGCGCAGTCGTTGCTGGTGCGAGATGCTTCGCGGTTGATTGAAGCGGCGCTTGTGAAGTTTTCGGGTGTGCTGGGAAAGCGGGCACAGGAGTTTCGGCATGTGCCGCAGATTGGCCGGACGCATGGCGTGCATGCTGAGCCGATTACGTTTGGTTTGAAGGTGGCGAATTGGTACGCGGAGAATCAGCGGAATATTGAGCGATTTGAAGATGCGGCGGCGCAGATGCGTGTGGGAAAGATTTCCGGCGCGGTGGGGAATGCGTCGCATCTTGGGCCGGATATCGAAGAACGGATTTGCCAGCGGCTGGGGTTGGATGTGGCGCCGGTGGCTTCGCAGGTGATTCAGCGCGACCGGCATGCTCATTATGTGAGCACGCTGGCGCTGATTGCGGCGACACTAGAGAAAATTGCGCTGGAAATACGGCATTTGCAGCGGACGGAGGTACGTGAGGCGGAAGAGCCGTTTGGCGGAGAGCAGCGGGGAAGTTCGGCGATGCCGCACAAGCGGAACCCGGTGACGTGCGAACAGATTTGCGGGCTGGCGCGACTAGTGCGTTCGAATACGATCGCGGCGTTTGAAAATATTGCGTTGTGGCATGAGCGGGACATTTCGCACAGCTCGGTGGAGCGTGTGGTTCTGCCGGACTCGACAATTTTGGTGGACTACATGCTGGCGAAGATGACAGCGATTGTAGCGGATATGCGCGTTTTTCCGGAACGAATGAAGAAAAATCTGGAACTGACGCACGGGCTTGTTTTTTCGGGGCAACTTCTGCAAGACCTGGTGGAAAAGGGAATGCCTCAGGATGAGGCGTACAAGACAGTACAGGAAAATGCGATGGCGGCGTGGGAGTCGGATACGAGTTTTCGGGAACGTGTTGGTAAGGATTCGCGGATTACGAAATATCTGGATGCGAAGGCGCTGGAGCATACGTTTGATTTGAAGAGACAGCTGCGTTATGTGGATGCGATTTTTGCACGGGTGTTTGGGGAGAAGACAGCGGCGAAGAAGGCGTAGCAAGTCTTAGTTTAATCCGTTTGCATTCGTCTGCGTGGGCTTACATCGAAGAGAGATTCCTCTCTGCACAAGCCGACCGATTCCTCAGAAGGAATCGGAAAAGCAAAAGCATCGGCTCGTTCCGTTCAAAATGACAGTGTTTCTGTGTGGCGAAAAGTCCGTAAGGCAGAGTCGGTGAGGGCGCAGAGAAGAGAAAGGGTTGAGAAACAGGAAGCGCCCCGATTGGATCGGGGCGCTTTTGTTTTGCCTCTTCTGAATTCGGCTGGTGAGAATTCAGCTGCGGAGGCGGAAAGCCGACCGGGTAATACTACTACATGGCGTCGACGCGCTGGACGTAACGGGCTTCGGATGTGTCCACGCGAATTTTGTCACCTTCGTTGACGAAAGGCGGAACGTTGACGACAAGGCCGGTTTCGAGAGTTGCAGGCTTCATGACGGCGCTTGCGGTGGCTTTTTGGAGCGTCGGCTCTGTTTGAATAACTTTTAGATCCATGGTGTCGGGAAGGTCCACGCCGATGGCTTTTTCCTCGAAAAATTCAATTTTGACGACAGTGTTGGGGATGAGGTAGTAGACAGTTTCGCCCAGCTCCGAAGCGGTCATTTGCATCTGCTCGTAATTTTCCGTGTTCATGAAATGGTATTCCTCACCCTCGTGGTAGAGGTATTCGAATTCGATTTCGTCGAGGATGGCACGCTCGACAAATTCTTCGGCGCGAAAGCGATAGTCGATCATCGTGCCGGTGCGGAGGCTTTTGAGGCGCGTTTGCATGGAGCCGCGCTTGTTGCCCGGGGTGCGATGGTCGGTACTGAAAACGGTGTAGAGCTCATTTTCGTGATTGATGACCATGCCGGGACGGAGTTGTGTTGCTTTGAGGCTGCTCATATTCGATCGAATGCTTTCTGGTTGATTTCGAAAATTCCGGCAGCTGCGGCAAGCGCGGAATCGCTCGAGGCGCACTGGAGGGAAAACATGTCCAATGCGAATAAACAGTATAAGGGCGCGCGTTTGTGCCGGTCAATTGCGGCTATTTCAAAGACCTTCGCGCGTAACAGAGGCTGGCATCCCGGAATAATGGACATGGGCGAGACGCCAGGAACCGTTGCGTTTGAAATAGACCTGCGTCTCGCGGCCGTGAGTTGTGAGAGGAGTTCCATCTTTGCGGAATTTCGCGGCGAAGTCCCAATAAAATTCGGCAACTGCCGAATCGCCGGAGACATCGACGGTGATGTCGTGAGCTGTCAGCTTGCGCTCCGAGAATGTTTGACCGAAGAGTTTTTCGTAGATGTCCTGCTTGATTTGCGTGAAACCGTGCTCGTGGCCGAGGGGATGAATAAAGGTTGCGGAGGGGGAATCGAGCCACACTTCCGCGGCTAGCGCGGTGTCGCATGTATCGATGGAATGAGTGTACTTGGCGACGAGCGCTCTGATCTGGTCGGATTCGGAAGCGGACCCGGCCATAATTTTTTCGATGGCCTCGGGGTCGCGCGGGAGTTTTTCGCTCAGGAATTTGGCGCCCGTTTCCGTGATGAGGAAGTCGTCTTCGATGCGGACGCCGAGATTTTCTTCGGGAATGTAGATGCCGGGTTCTATAGTGACGACCATCCCAGGACGCAGCGGCTTGCAGTTCTCGGTGGGATCGTGGACGTCGAGGCCGATTCCGTGGCCGAGGCCGTGAATAAAATATTGGCCGAGCGGTTTGCCGTGAAGATCCTTGCCGTGGGAATTAATGTAGTTGTAAGCGATGTGGTAGAGGCTTTCTTTGTCGTCGCGGCAGAAATTCGCGCCGGGTTTGGCGGCGGCGATGGCGGCGTTTTGAGCTCCGAGAACGATTTCGTAAATTTCGCGCTGGCGCGCGGTGAATTTGCCGTTGGCTGGAATGGTGCGGGTGATGTCGGCTGAATAGCCGGAGTACTGCGCGCCGACGTCGAGCACGATGATGTCGCCATCCTGAATTTTGCGATCGAGCTTGTCGTAATGGAGCGCAGTGGAGTTTGGCCCTGCGCCGACGATGGGCGCGTAACCTTCGGCTTCCGAGCCGCCCATCGCGTGTACTTCCGCCATTTTTGCGGCGACCTGATATTCGAAGAGGCCGGGACGCGTCATTTTCATGGCGGCGATGTGAGCATCGAGCGAAAGATCGATCGCTTTCTGGAGGAAGGCGATTTCGCCAGGGGATTTGATTTGGCGCAGTGCTTCGATTTGCGCGCGGATGTCCTTGAGTTTTGCCTGCGGTGCGACGAGTGCAAGCCAGTCAGTGACCGCTTTTTCGTGCGGATAGCCGCCGTTTTCCTGGCGGTAGGGAAGCATCGTGCAGAAGGTGGGGTAGGACTTCGCGAGATTTTCGACGGCAGCGCGCATTTCTTCGGATGGCTTCACGGTGGAGAAACCTGTGGTTGTCGTAATTCCAGGGTCGGTGGGGGATATGCGGATACCGTTCCATTTTTCCTTACCGGGATTTTTTGCAGGAAGAAATAGAATTTCCGAGGGGCCATCCTGTGTGGCTGGATTTTTCTTTGCGGGGAGAACGATGAGCCCGGCTTCTTCTTCGTTGTGGCCAGTGAGGTAATAGAAATTATCTTCCTGCGCGAATATGTACGTTTGTGCGGATTCTTCGCGACCCGAAAAACCTTTTAGGACGATAGGACCTTCGCATTGCGCCGCGAGTGCGGCACGGCGAGAGGAGTAGACGACGTTAGGTTCGCGTTCGCGGCGCTGCTGAGCGGAAGTGGGAAGTGCGAATGCAAATGCGCAAATCAGAAGAAAGCTCACAGAGGATTTCAGCGATCGAAGGAGCAAGCGGTCACCTCGTTTGTGCGGCATGGATTGTAATCGAACTGGTTGCCACTCAAAAACCTGGTGCGCCGGAGGCGGCGGGGCGCATTTCGGGGGCGTTGACACTGAAGCGGAGGTGGGCGAAGTAGGTTTGGCCGAGGGACATGCAGCCGGTGTAGAGGTAGCCCCAAACGAAGAGAAGAAGGAAGGGAATGGTGGCGTAATTTTCGTTAGTGATGGCGTAGACGACAGTGGCAGCGAAATAGATCCCGAGAAAAACTTCGGCGAAGGGCATCCAGCCGGCTTTGTTTTTGTATTTCTTGGCGACGAAAGTGTCTTTTTTGCCTTCGATTTTGAATTTTGGCGTGCGGGCAAATTCGGTTTTTTTGCCGACGATGGCTTCGAGGACGGCTTGGGCGTTGCGGATCGAGATTCCGATTCCGACGGCCATGACGAACGGCATGTAGAAAAAGGTCTGCCACCAAGTTTTGGGGCGAATTTCTCTTTGGGCGACGAGATAGAAGCTGGAGATGGAGCACGTGGAAGCGAGAAAGAGCGGCAGGTCGATGACCAGCATCTGGAACCAGCCCTGATAGAAGCGGACGATCATGACGGGCAGAAGCGTGACGGAAAAGACGACCATCAGCGGATAGCTGATGTTGGCGGTGAGGTGGAAAAAGGCTTCAGCTTTGACGTGCCAGGGCGCGTTGGATTTGAAAACCTTGGGCAGGATTTTTTTCGCGGTCTGCATCAGGCCTTTGGCCCAGCGTGCTTGCTGGGCTTTGAAGCCGTTCATGTCCACAGGAAGTTCTGAGGCGCACTCGATTTCTGGGAGATAGAGAAATTTCCAGCCTTTGAGTTGGGCGCGATAAGAAAGATCGGTGTCTTCGGTGAGGGTGTCGTGTTCCCAGCCGCCGGCGGCGTCGATAGCGGCACGGCGCCAAACGCCGGCAGTGCCGTTGAAATTGAAGAAGGTGCCGCGGCGAGAGCGCGCACCGTGTTCGACGACGAAGTGGCCGTCGAGAAGGATTGTTTCGACTTGGGTGAGGAGCGAGTAGTCGCGATTGAGATAGGTCCAGCGGGTCTGGACCATACCGATGTTTTTTCCGGCTTCGCCGTTGAGGAAATAAGGGATGGTGCGACGGAGGAAATCGGGCTCGGGAATGAAGTCGGCGTCGAAGATGGCGACGAATTCGCCGCGCGAAGTTTTTAAACCGTTTTCGAGGGCGCCGGCTTTGTAGCCTTCGCGATTGCTGCGGTGGATGTAGCTGATGGGCATGCCGGCGGCGGCGTGGCGGTCAACGCAAGCGCGGGCGACTTCTTGTGTCTCGTCCGTGGAATCGTCGAGGACCTGGACGTCTAGGAGTTCGCGCGGGTAATCGAAACGTGAGACAGCTTCGACGAGGCGTTCGATGACGTAGCGTTCGTTGAAAATGGGGAGTTGAACGGTGACGCGCGGCCACTCTTTTACTTCGGGCGGCGGGCCGGGGACGTTTTTTCTGTATTTGTAGTAGTCGTAGACGAGCCAATAGCGATGGAGGCCGTAACCGGCGAGGATGACGAGGATGATGAAGTAGGGAATCATCATCGCGAGGTCGAACGCGTTGGCGTGGTAGACGCCCGTGAAGGTGCGGTCGGTGAGCTTGTGCCAATAGCGGCTCACACCACTTTGATACAGGAAGAGGAAGGCAGAGAGCAGGACCATAGGTGCCACAGGCAATAAACAAGTATACGGGGTCAGACAGAAGAGGCCAAGCAAAGGAGTACGGTGGCGGGCCAATTGAATTTGGAGATAATTCTGCGACGTTAGGCTGAATGGATGTTACTGAGATGTAGGGAAAGGTTCTTCAGGGCACTATTGTTGCCGGATTCGTAGCCATGAATCATGTCTGGCCCGACAAACGAGACCATTTGCACGGTGACGGTCAAATTCGTACCGTCTTCGGTCGATTCGAACTTGAGCGTCGTGAGCGCGACAGCAAGGCGCTGACCGTCCGCGTCGACTGTTTCGCTTGAAACGACACGGGCATTGGAAACAATGTCGAGGTAGCGGGTTTCTCCACGAAACTTTGGATCCCCTTTGGGACCGCAACGGAACACATCTCTCCCACCGATTCGGAAATCGGCCTCATCGTAGATGAGTGCATCATTGGAAGAAGCACTCCAGCGAGCACGCGCTGTCGGATCGGCGAATTCGGAGAAAACCCGTTCTACCGGTGCTGAGTACGAGTGTTGAAGAGTGATGGTTGCGTGTTGTAGCTTGTCGTTAATTTTGAATCCTCGCGCTTTTGATTCCTGTTTTTCTTTGCGCGGGTCAAGTTTCCCGTTTTATGCCCCTAACTTAGACGCTACAACTCGCGATTCGTTGGCAATGGCTTTTTGACGATAAGGAGGTCGCGCTACGACCAGTTGACTCCGACCCGCTAACGAATTGGTCGCCGATTTACACGGCTGAGGCATAATCCTTGCGCCATGAATGAAGAAAGTTCGAAGAGTTCGGTGAGTGAATCGCGGCTTTGGGAAATTGCTTGGGCATTTTTGCGACTGGGATTTGTGGCATTTGGCGGGGCTGCGGCGCATATCGCGATGATGGAGCAGGAGTTCGTGCAGCGGCGGAAGTGGTTGACGCGCGAGGATTTTTTGGACCGCGTAGGCGCGGTGAGTTTGTTGCCGGGACCGAGTTCAACGGAATTGGCGATTTATTTGGGCGAGTTGCGTGGCGGATTGGCGGGATTGCTGATTGCGGGTTGCTCGTTCATTTTGCCTTCGGCGTTTCTGGTCGGAGTACTCGCGTGGATTTATCAGCGGTATGGCAGCGCGCCACAACTTGGAGCGATCTTGTTTGGCGTGAAGCCGATTGTGGTTGCGCTGATCGTGCAGGCGGTGTGGTCGCTGGCGCGGGTTGCGGTGAAGTCCATCGAGCTGGCTTTTTTGGCAGGGGTGGTGCTAGCTCTTGCCGCGGTGCACGTTTCGGCGATAGCGCTGCTGATTGGGACGGGAGTGGCGTGGATTGTGGCGGAGCGATTTGGCGGGAAGAGTGGCGCGACGAAAACGGCACGTGGAGTTTTGGCACAAGGTGGGGTGGCGGCCGCGGCGTCTACATTTTCTGCACCCACAGTTACAGGAGTATTTCTTTATTTCTTGAAAGTTGGCGCAGTGCTGTTTGGCAGCGGCTATGTTCTGCTTGCGGTGCTTCGCGCAGATTTGGTGGAGAGGCTGCATTGGCTAACCGAAAACCAGTTGATTGATGCGATTGCGGTGAGCCAAGGAACGCCGGGGCCGTTTTTTACTGTGTCTACGTTTATCGGATATGTGATGGCGGGATGGAAGGGCGCAGTGTTGGCGACGGTGGGAATGTTTTTGCCGGCTTTCGTTTTTGTGGCGGTGACGGCGAAATTTTTGCCGAGGTTACGGAAGTCGCCAATGGCTGGCGCATTTTTGGATGGAGTGAATGCCGCGGCAGTGGCGCTGATGGGGTTTGTGGGATGGCAGTTTGCGCGCGAGACGCTTGTGAGCTTGCCAGCGATTGCGATTGGCATAGTTGCGGCGGTGCTCTTGTTGCGATTCAAGGTGAATTCGGCGTGGCTGGTTTTGGGTGGGGCGGTGGCGGGAATTGCGTTGCGATTGGTGCACGTTGGCTGACGCCGAGGTTGGGCGCGATCCAAGAGGGCACGGTGTCGTGCCCCTACATCTTTGGGCAAAGTCTAGCTTGGGTTTAGATGGAAGATGCCGTCCTAAATGACGGCGGTACAAAAAAGCTAGGTGGTAAGAACGATTTTGCCGGAGGCACCGGGGGCGAGAACGTCTATGTGCGCTTGCGGAGCGTCTTTGAGCGGGAGTTCCTTGGCGACGATGGGGCGGAGTGTGCCGTTGGCGAGGCCGGCGCCGATGCCAGCGAAACAATCGTTGAGTTCCGCTTCCGTGAGAGCCCAAAGAGTGAAGCCGCGCGCGGAACTACGGCGGGCCATAAGGTCGCGCGGAGTAATCGAGATGTCTCCGCGGTTGCCGATGATAATGACTCGGCCGTGGATGGCGAGAAGTTTTAGATCGTTCGAGAGATTCACGTTGGCGATCATTTCAAGAATGATGTCCACGCCGCGGCCGGCCGTGGCTTTCATGATTTCGTCGGTGTAGCCGGTCTTCGTGTGATCGAAAGCTTGATGTGCGCCTTCGCGTTTTACGAGTTCGAGACCTTTCGTACTTCCCGCAGTTCCAAAAACGGTGAGACCGATATTGCGAGCCAGTTGAATCGCGGCGGTGCCTACGCCGCCGCTTGCTCCGTGGATGAGAACGGTTTCGACCGCATGCGCTTTGGCTTCGTGATGGAGAGCGTGATAGGCAGTTGCGTACGGAACGAAGACGCCAGCGCCTTGCGCGAAGCTGACGTTGGCTGGAAGGGCGTGGACCTGATTTTCCACCGCGAGGCAATATTCGGCGTAGGCTCCCGTGAGGGTTTTTGCGGTATAGACGCGGTCTCCGGGTTTTACTTTTGTGACGCCTTCGCCCACCACTTCGACAACTCCGGCGGCATCGGAGCCGGGTGTATAGGGCAGAGGAGGTTTTACGGCGTATGTTCCGGCACGCATGTAGGTGTCATAGGGATTGACGCCGGCAGCGTGAACGCGGACGAGCACTTGGCCGGCGGCGGGTCTAGGAGTGGGGACTTCTTCGAATTTTAATTTTTCGGGACCGCCGAATTCGTGAACGAGAATTGCCTTCATTGCAAAGCTCCTAGATTTTGAAATCTTGCCAGAAAGATGCCGTGCTAAAGCACGGCACTACATTAAGAGCAAAATTCCGTAAGCGTGCCAGGGCGACAGGCCTCAAAAATGGTCGTCGCCTGCGATGACGTGTTCTTTTTCGACTATGCCTGCGGCGTGGCCCCACGCAGTGGTTTGCCAATTGTCTTTCTTGCCTTTCAATTGCGGAATCCATCCCGGCAGAGGCTGCATCAGGTAAGTCGCTAGCGCAAAGATGTAGGGCTCGTACATGTTACGCAAATCGGTGAGGCGGCGATCAGCCGCTTCGCCGTCGAGGAGTTTCAGGCCGTGTTGTGCGAGCGTATCGCGAATGCGGCGAAGATCCGCAGCGGGAAGGCGGTCTTGCGGCAAGGGTTTTGGCGGCGTGCCGAAGACTTGCGAGAGATCCACGACGGCGTGGCGCGCGATGGCGAAGGTCAGTTCCGCCTGGCGTTCGCATGCGCCTTCCACACCGACCAGGACAAGCGCGCAGGTGTCGAGAATTGCAGTAAGAGACGCGATCCAGGATTGGTTGTCATGTTGCGAACGAAAGTAAGCGAGCACGGGATACGAGAGGTGACTCTCCATCAGCTCCGCGCACCAGATCTCCCAATCTTTCAGCAAATCGTGCAAGGCCTCTTGTCCGTTTTTGTAACTGTGGCGGCGCAGGAGTTCGCCGGCAGTAGGCGGCGTGCCTGCGCGCGAGTCGAGCAGAGAGATGTCCACTTCGCGCTTGGAGAAGGAGCCGTAGATGAACGGCAGGTAGCCAATTACTGCAGCAAGAAAGCCGAAACCGAATCCAGCTTCGGAGACGACGAGCGCGCGGGCAAGGCTGGTGCGAGGAACGACGTCACCGAGGCCGAGCGTGAAAAAAGTCGTGCCGCTGAGGTAGATGTCTGTCTCGAAGCCGGGGTGGCCGCCGATGACGTTTACCGCGGAGCCCGCGCCGTATTGCATAAGACCAAAGCCGAGCACCAGCCCGACCGCCCAGACCCCCACAAGGAGAAGGAGCGAGAGCGGGCCATAGAAGCCGAGCAAGGTTTCGCGCGTTTTTCGCGCGGGAATCAGGCAGATGATCGTGCGCCAGATGCCCCAACTGACTTTGAAAAAGAGGCGGGTCAGGCGAAATTTCCGCGTCACGCGGCGCGGAAGAATGATGGCTTCGAACGCGTCCCAGATGACGATGAGAAAAATCGCCAGGCCGGCCGCAAAGGCACCTGGTGCAGGAATCATGTGCGCATTGTACTCGTTAAGATGAGCGCGGAGGTAATGCGCTTACGATTCGAGTTTGGCTGAGATAGTGATTTCCGCTTTGAAGAGCTTGGAAACCGGGCAGCCGGTTTCGGCGGCTTTTACGGCGGCATCAAATTTCGCTTTGTCCGCGCCGGGAACTTTTGCGACGAGATCGAGATGGCTTTTGGTGATGGAAAAGCCGTCGCCAACTTTTTCGAGCGAAATTGTGGCTGTGGTTTCGAGTTTGTCGGCAACGAGGCCCGCTCCGCCGAGTTGCGCGGATAGCGCCATCGTGAAACAGCCCGCGTGCGCCGCAGCGAGAAGCTCTTCAGGATTCGTGCCGACACCGTTTTCGAAGCGCGTGCTAAAGGAATATTGAGTTTGCTTTAGGACGCCGCTGTCCGTGGAAATGGCGCCTTTCCCCGATTTCAAATCGCCCTGCCAGACCGCCGATGCTTTGCGTTGCATTTTAGTTTCTCCCTTGCTGGTAGCTTTCGATTGTATTCCCGGATATTGGATTCCGTTCTACGGCATGAGGATACAGATTTTCGCCGGCCATTGAAGGGTTTGAGAGGCGGGCGGAATTTGGGATGGGGAGGTGGCTGATGTTGAGGTTTACTGAATAGAGGTTGGATTCCATGGAGAGGATAGCGTCTTTCGGCAAAAGCTGGGGCTTCGAATGGCCGAAATCGAAAGGGTTTTCATGCTCGTATTTGCGGGCTTCCAGAGCGTCGTCAAATTCTTTCAACGAGGTCAGGAGCTGCACTGCGATGAAAGTGGGAGCGGGCATGCCGGAGTGTGCTTGAAAAACGGCCCACGGAGATTCGCTGCCCGTAGCTTCGTACGCTTTTCGAAAGGTGCGGAGCGCGTCCGCAAAGTCCTGCTCGTAACCCGAACGCAATTGAAAGATGGTAATGCGAACGTAGCGGAACTTTGTGATATCGAATTTATCAAGACGATAGCTGAGATCCTCGCGGCGAAGATGTATGGAAGCCTGGCTCGCTTGCGCGAATTGCATTAGTTCTGACTGCAGGCGAGACAAATCCGGATGAGATTGCGCTGCCTTGCTAATGGCTGCACCAGCTGCTTCAACCTCCTCAAAAGCGTTGTAACCATCGAAATAAAGGAAATGTGGCGGGCCGGTGACGGATTGAAGGGTTACCCAATAGACGGGGATGCCGGCGTTCTGATAAGCCTGCACGATTTCTGATTCCTTTTCCGCGTAGTCGGCGACTCTTCCGGCAGGGAGGTCGACGCGGTGAAGCAAAAGAACCTGAGGGGTCTTGCCGAGATCAGGCGAGGTCGCGATTGTGAGCGAAGGAAAACTCAGAGATGCCACTACGATTGCGACGCGCAGAAGAGTTTGATGTGTGTGCACTTCATTTCCCCTACCGAAAGCGTTCCACAGCAAGACTACCACTTATGGAAAACGAAGAAGACTGCCAGGCAAATGCAGGCAAAACCGGCGGCGTAATTCCAGCGGAGTTTTTCGCCGAGGTAAGTCATTGAGAAGATTGCGAAAACGGTGAGAGTTATAACTTCTTGAATCGTTTTGAGCTGGGCCATGGTGAATTCGTATGAGCCGATACGGTTTGCGGGAACCTGAAAACAGTATTCGAAAAAGGCGATGCCCCAGCTCGCGAGGATGACTTTCCACAGAGCTTCGCCGCGATATTTCAGATGGCCGTACCAGGCGAATGTCATGAAGATATTGGAAATTGTCAGTAGTAAAATGGTGCGCACGAGATTATCGGCTCCTGATCGAAATGAATTAGAGGTTTTTTATTGTATTTGTTTCCGTGCGAAGGCGAGAGGCCATAGCCATCAAAGTAATTTTTCGGAAGATTTTATGAAACAGCAATAGCTATTCCGAACGCCTGCGGGGATTTTGTTAAGCGCCGGGCAGCTTTCCCCTTACCCTAATCGCATAGTGCGCTGTCGAGGTCCCAATTCTTATGACAGAGGAGTTCTTCCGTGAGTGCGCATACACGCCGCGTTTCGCACGTGCTTGCCGTTTTGTTTCTCACTTTTTTGCTCGTTTTTGCCGGGAACAGTTTTGGCCAGGAAGTAATCACGCTTGTGGCGACGGGCTCCAGTTTGCCTGAACCCTTGTATGTAGTGTGGGGAGAGGAATTTCATAAAGCGCAGCCGGCAGTACAACTCCGTTATTTAGCTGAGGGAACTGCAGAAAGCGCTGCGCGAATACTTGCGGGTACGGGAGATTTCGGCGGCGGCGATGCGCCGATTCCTGAAAAAGAATTGAGCACTGCGAAACAGAGAGTTGTGGAGTTGCCGACGGTGCTCATTGGGATTGCCGTGGTTTACAACGTGCCGGGGGTTCGAGGCACGGTGCGTTTGACCGGGCCAGTGGTCGCCAAAATCTTTATGGGCAAAATTACTTCATGGCGGGATCCGGAGATCGTCAAATTGAATCCTGATGCGAGCTTGCCGGATCTGGCGATTAAAGTTCTTCACCGCACGGAAGGGAAGGGGTCAAGCTACATTTTTTCCGACTATCTTTCAAAGGTGAGTCCCGAGTTTTCCGCGAAGGTCGGCAAAAGTGTTTCGCCGAAATGGCCAACGGGAGTCAGCATCGTACGCACGCCCGACATGCTGGATAAGTTGAAAAACACGCCGGGCGCAATTGCGTACACAGAATCGAACTGGGTGGATAAGACTTCCTCGGCTGCGGCAGAAATCAAGAACGCAGATGGAGAGTTTGTAAGGCCCAATGCGAAGACCATTGCCGGAGCGGCGGCGGCTGAGGAGAGCAGGTTTTCGCAAGGCTTTCGCGTTTCGCTGACCAATGCGCCTGGCAAGGACAGCTATCCCATTGCCAGCTTAACCTGGTTGTATGTGCCCGAGCGCGCGAGCGATCCGGCGCGAGGCAAAGCCGTGAACGAGTTTCTGCAATGGATTTACAGCAAAGGCCAGGATATCGCGCGAGACCGCGGGTATGCACCGTTGCCAGCTTCGGTACTTGCGAAAGTGAAAGAAAAAGCAGCGACGGTCCGGTGAATCTGGGTCGCTCCAGCTAACTAGACATTCAGGGAAAGCGAGACAAGGCCCGGAGGGGTTGTCTGCGGTAAGGGCGGAAGCTTGGAGCGGTCAATTTTGTTGTAAAGCGTGTCGCGTTCGACAGGGACGCGGCCAGCGGCGCGGATGAGGCGTTCGAGCTCGTTACGCGGCGTGAACTCGGAAGTTTTTGCGCCCGCGTCGTGGTAGATCTTTTCTTCGACGACAGTTCCGTCTAGGTCGTTTGCCCCAAAGCGCAGCGCGATTTGCGCGATGCTGGGCGTCAACATAATCCAGTAGGCTTTGATGTGTTCGAAATTGTCGAGCAACAAGCGCGAGACGGCGATATTCCGCAGGTCCAAATAGCCCGTAGTTTTGGGAATGTGCGAGAGCGCGGTGTTGTCCGGGTGAAAGGCGAGCGGGATGAACGCGACGAAGCCGTGCGTGATGTCCTGGGTTTCGCGCAGCTTGACGAGATGGTCAACTCGTTCTTCTTCCGTTTCGACGTGGCCGTAAAGCATCGTTGCGTTGGAGCGCAAGCCTGCTTCGTGTGTTTTGCGGGCTAGAGTGAGCCACATCTGGCCGCTGACTTTGTGGTCGCAGATGATTCGGCGCACGCGCGGATGAAAAATCTCCGCGCCGCCGCCCGGGCAGGAATCAACTCCAGCGGCTTTCATCTTTTGCAAAGTTTCTTCGATGGTGAGCTTGGCGATACGCGAGAAGTAGTGTACTTCGACCATCGTGAAAGCTTTTAAGTGCACGTGCGGATGGCGTTGCTTGAGGCCGCTGATGAGTTCGAGAAAATATTCGAACGGCAAATCGGGGTGCAGGCCGCCGACGATGTGAAATTCGGTGGCGCCTTCGCGGACGCCTTGATCAGCGCGCTGGTAGATTTCGTCGAGCGCATAGCTGTATGCGCCGGGGGCGTTGGGATCGCGGCCAAAAGCGCAGAGTTTGCAGTGCGCGACGCAAATGTTTGTCGGATTGATGTGGCGATTGACGTTGTAATAGGTGACGCTGCCGTGTTTTTTCTCGCGGACGTAATTGGCTAGCCAGCCGACGGCAAGAAGATCGGGAGAGCGGTAGAGCTGAACTCCGTCGTCGAAAGACAATCGCTCGCCTGCGAGCACTTTGTCCGCGATAGGCTTCAGGCGTTGGTCGGTTAGAAGCAGTTCACTCATTTCAAATCCGTCGAAAGATTCGCGCGTTTCATACGCGCCAGAGCGCGGCTGCGGCGCCCCAGAACAAAAGGAACGAAATACTAATATAACCGTTCATGGTGAAAAACGCAGCGTCGAGCTTGCTCAGATCGTTAGCTTTGACAAGGGAATGTTCATAAGTAAGGAGCGCAGCGACGACGGCGATTCCTGTCCATGCGGGCCAGGGCAATGCAAAACTTGCTGCAAGCCACGCGAGCAGCGCAGCAACGCCGACGTGCATGACGCGGGCAATCCAGAGCGCGGGGCCGATTCCAAACTGCTTCGGGATGGAAAACAAGCCAGCTTGTTGGTCGAAAGCAACGTCCTGGCAAGCATAGAGCACGTCAAAGCCGCCAACCCAGAGTGTTACGGCAGCGCAGAGAATCAACATGCGGAGGTCAAGATGGCCCGTGACGGCGATCCATGCGGCTGCAGGCGAAATCCCCAGAGCGAAGCCGAGAAAAAGATGCGACCAGTTGGTGAAGCGCTTGGTGAAGGAATAGAAAAACAGAATTGCGAGTGCGACTGGAGAAAGTTTTAGTGCGAGAGGATTCAGTTGCCACGCGGCGACGACGAAGACAGCGATAGCAACGAGCGTGAAAATCCAGGCGAAGGTGACGCTGAGCGCCCCAGTAGCAAGCGCACGCATTTTCGTGCGTGGATTTTCTCTGTCGAAGCGCAAGTCGGCAATACGGTTGATGGTCATTGCTGCAGAGCGTGCGGAAACCATTGCGACGATGATCCAGAGGATTTGGCGAAGCGTTGGCCAGCCGTGCGAGGTGAAACGCGCAGCAAGCAGAGCGCCAGTGAGCGCGAAGGGCAACGCAAAGACAGAGTGCTCGAACTTGATCATTTCGAGCACGGTCCGAATGCGGCTAGCCATCGTGCGTCATGCCTCGGCTTTCTTTGCTTCCGTATGTGAGCCGGTCCAGCGGTACATTTGTTCCTGCGGAAGGCTGATTTGAGCAAGCACGCGACAGACGTATTGCGTGACGAGATCGTCGATTGTCTTTGGATGATGATAGAACGAAGGAACGGCCGGCATGATGACCGCTCCAGCGGCTTGCGCGCGCATCATGTTTTCAAGATGAATGCGGCTGAACGGTGTATCTCGAATGCACAGGATAAGCTTGCGGCCTTCCTTGAGCATGACGTCTGCAGAGCGCGAAACGAGATCGTCGCAGGAGCCGTTTGCGATCGCGGAAAGACAGCCCATCGAACAGGGAACAACAATCATGGAGTCGACTTCATAGCTGCCGGAGGCGATGGACGCGCCGACGTCTTTGTTGGGCAGGACTTCTATTTTTTCCGAAGACTTTCCGAGAAGGCGCGAAGGAAGCTGCTTTAGATCGCCGCTGGCGATATTTAGTTCTTCCGCGAAGAGGCGCTGACCGGTTTCCGTGACGACGAGATTAATTTTCTCCACGCGCGCATCTTCGACCAGCAATTGCAGCGTTTTTTGCGCGAGAATTGCGCCGCTGGCCCCGGTCACACCCAGAGTTACGACTTGTCCTTTGGTTTGGCTCATGTTGTTGCGCGGAGAATTCCAGTCTCGCAGCGCGGGAAAGGCAAGTCAAGAAGGGCCTTGCATAGTGACGGTGATAGAATTTGCTGGAGCTAAAAAGAACATGGAATCGCGCGAACTTTTGAAAATTTTGGAAGAGGTGAAAGCAAAGAAGCTTTCACCGGAGCAGGCGTTGCAGCGCGTAAAACATCTGCCGTTTGAAGATTTGGATTTTGCGAAGGTGGATCATCACCGGGCGCTACGGCAGGGATTTACCGAAGTGGTGTTCGCGAAAGGGAAGACGCCACAGCAGGTACGCGAGATTGTGCAGGCGATGCTGAAGAAAAAAGACTCAAAGCACAATGTTCTGATTACACGGGCGGATACGAAGACGTTTGCCGCAGTGAAGAAAGCTGGTAAAACTGCGAAGTTTCATGCGCTTTCGGGCGTGATCGCGATTGAGCGGAACCGCGAAATCACAGGGAAGGGAACGATTGTCGTGGTTTCGGCGGGGACGAGTGACATTCCTGTTGCGGAAGAAGCGTTGATTACGGCACGGACGATGGGAAATCGCGTGGAGCATCTGTATGACGTTGGCGTGGCTGGAATTCATCGGCTTTTGCAGCACAAAGAAAGGTTGGCTCAAGCGCGCGTGATTATTTGCGTGGCAGGTATGGAAGGTGCACTGCCGAGCGTAGTCGGTGGGCTGGTTGGCGTTCCCGTAATTGCCGTGCCGACCAGTGTAGGTTATGGAGCAAGTTTCGGTGGAGTAGCAGCGTTACTTGGAATGCTGAATTCCTGCGCTTCGAATGTGACCGTCGTGAATATTGACAATGGCTTTGGTGCGGCGTGCGTTGCTTCGTGCATCAATCGCCTGTAAAAAATCTTCTGTTAAGGCTTCAGCAAAACTTTCACAACGCCGCGCTTTTGTGCGAATTGAATCGCTTTCGACGCTTCCGCGAGTGGAAATGTTTTTGTGATGAGTGATGTTGGGTCAACCTCGCCCGAACGCAAAAGAGCCATCGCTTTTGCAAACGGGCCGCAGCGCGAACCAATGATGCTCAATTCCTTGACGACGATGGGCCAGGTTTCGACCGGTGCAGCGCCGTGGAATGTGGACTTTAGAATGATCGTGCCGCGTGGCTCGGTCATCTCTTGTGCGAGACGCAGGCCGGTTGGGGAACCTGTCGCTTCGACGAGCAGGGCGTGGGAATCGCGTAATTTTGCATGATCGCGCTCATCACCGTACACTTTTTGCGTTTCGATTTTCGCCTCGCGCGCCAATTTCAACTTTTCTTCGTGTTTGCCGTACATAACAACATGAGAAAGTTTCGTCCTGAGAACTCGCGCGATCAATTGCGCCAATTTTCCGTCGCCGAGAACGGCAGCGTTACGGAATCTCAGAACATCGATCTGAGCAAGAACCTCACTCGCCGCGGCGAGTGGTTCGATGAAAACGGCTTGCTCGTCGCTGACGCTATTCGGCACGAGATGCAGGTTTTCGAGTGGAAGCGAAAGATATTCAGCGAACGCGCCATCGTGGCCAAGGATTCCAAGAACGGTGCGGCGCGCGCAGTGTGTTTTTAAACCGCGTTTACAAAAATCGCAAACGGGCTCGAAGCTGTGTGCGGCGCAAGAAATGTTAATTTCCCCGGCGACACGGCGGCCGAGCCATACGCGACGGCCGGTGGTGGATAGACCAGCTACTTCGGAGACCTCTCCGACAAATTCATGGCCAGGTGTTCCACGAAAACCATGATAGCCACGAAGAATTTCGACATCCGTATTGCAAATTCCGGCCAAGCGCACCCGAATCAACGCCCATCCAGCACGCACCCGTGGCACAGGAGCGATGCGCTTTACCAATTTCTTGTTGCGAACCGAGAACGACAGCATTTTCGCTGGAAAGGTAGTCATCGCAAAGCGGCTGCAAGGGTTGCCGCGAGTTCGGGTTCCTGCTCCTCAAAGACCGTACGGAGATCGATGACGACGTGATCGTCTTCAATGCGAGCGATTACGGAGGCGCCACCTACGCTGCGGCGGAGACGCTTCTCCAGTTCGGCAGCGGAACGGTGCTCGCTGCGGATATGAAATACAGGCGAGCGCAAACTTTGCGTTGGCGTCGAACCGCCGCCTGCGAGCGATGCGCCTTCGACAAGCTCGATTTTTACTCCAGAGGAAGGCAAGCGCGGTTTCAATTCCTTCAGGAAAGCATCCGCGCGTCGAGCCAAATCAGTTGCGTTTGCGCGAAGCATGCGGAGCGCCGGAATTTCGTCTACTGCGCCGCGCAAGTAAGCGCCGAGTGTGGCCTCCAGCGCCCAAATCGTGAGCTTATCCACACGAAGCGCTCGAAATAGCGGATGACGCCGGACTCTTTGCACCAAATCTTTTTTGCCAGCAATGATTCCCGCTTGCGGACCACCGAGAAGTTTGTCGCCGCTGAAAATAACCAACGAAACTCCGGCTTCGATGCTTTGGCGAACGGTTGGTTCCTCGATTCCGAACGAGGACAAATCGAGCAGGCAGCCTGAACCTAAATCTTCAACGAGCGGCAGATTGGTTTTCCTGCTCAGAGCGACAAGCTCTGCAAGTTCAGGCTTATCCGTAAAACCGCTCATTTGAAAATTAGAAGGATGTACGCGCATCAGCACGCGCGTTTTTTCGCTTATCGCGTTTTCGTAGTCTTCGATTTTTGTGCGGTTCGTCGTGCCGACTTCACGCAGGATGGCGCCGCTTTCCGCCATAATTTCCGGAATGCGGAAGCCATCGCCAATTTCGATCAGTTCGCCGCGTGAGACGATGGCCTCACCACCTTTAGCAAGCGCCGAAAGCACGAGCAAGACGCCCGCCGCGCAGTTGTTCACGACGATTGCGGATTCTGCCCCAGTCAAACGTTCGAGGAGGTGAGACGTGTGCACATCGCGCTTACCGCGCTCTCCAGCTTCGAGATCGTACTCAAGATTCGAATAACGAGTCGCGCTACGGCGGATTTCTTCGGCAGCGGCGGGGAGCAAGGGCGCACGGCCCAAGTTCGTGTGGAGAATCACGCCAGTCGCATTGATCACCGGCACGAGAGAACGAGAAAGAATGCGTTCGACTTCTTCGGCGATTGCGGATTCAATCTCTTCGCGGCGCAACGGCAAAACGCGAATGGGGTGCGTGCCTGCGATTCGTTCACGCAGTCCGGCGAGGGCTGCGCGCGTGACTTCGACAACGAGCTGGCGATCTACGCGATTTACGAGAGCTGCCAGGCGCGGTTGTAGGAGCAACTCATCCACTGAGGGAATCTGGCGGAGCAGTTCCGCCTTTTCGGCGGTGATATCGCGCTTGGAGCGAGCTTCCATGGCGTTTATTGGAGCATAGTGCTCGAGGTGCCGCAATCAGCGACCTGTACCTTCGTACAGGGTGTTTTGGCCCGGTGCAGTATAGGTTCCGCATCGCGCGAATTGCGGGCGGTTGACGCACCCGCGACTGGGTTTTAGCATGGAAGACGAGGCGCCTTCCGCATGGCCACCATTGACGAAGATCTCGGCCAAATCGAACGCGACATCCGGCAACTGAAGATCGAATACGATCAGTATTTCGGTGGCGGCCGGAAGCGTCCGCCTACGGAAATTGAGTGGCGTATTGACCTTCTGATGAAGCGCTATTCGGAACGTGGCGGCGATTTGAAGTCGGCGCAGAGATTCCGCTTTAATAACCTGAACCAGACGTACGCCAAATACAAAGACATCTTCCGCAAGAAACTGAAACAAAAAGAGGAAGGCACGATTCAGCGGCATTTTGGCGCTGCAGCAAAGGCGATTGAAGCGGAACGCGCACGTGCGGCGCAGTTGGAGCCTTCGACCCGTGCCCCGAGACAAATTGAACTGGATGGTCCTTTCCGGATGACCTGTTCCGAACCAGACCGCGAGCCGGACAAAGTCAAAGAGCTTTACCAGGCGCTCGTGACTGCCAAACAACAGGCTGGCGAGGACATTGGCAAATTAACTCCGGCGAGCTTCGCCGAATTTGTGCGCAAGAAAACGAAAGATTTGCAGCAGCAGAAAAATTGCACGGAAGTGGAATACATTGTTGAAGTTGTCGGCGGCCAGGCGAAGCTCAAGGCTTTGGTGAAGGCCTAGAAGTTCATAAAATTTCTTCAGCTGAACTCCGAAACAAACTAGAGCGCGGATACCATGTGAGCGATGGCGTCGTCGAAACTCTCCTTGCCATCCAGATAGGGCTGCCAAAAATCCGTGAGCACGCGCAAATAATCTTCCCAACCTCGTTTGTAGAGTCCTTCTCGAACTGCGTATGGAACATAGCCAGCTTTTACAGTTGAGGCGTCGGACGAAAAAACAGTCGGCCGGATGACTTCGCCCGTCGTGTAGAAGAGCAGGGCATGCCACAAATCGCGCGGCACGGGCTTATCGCGTTGGCGACATTCGCGCAGGATTGCGTCTTGCACGTTGTCGGAAATTCCATGGGACGCTTCGTGAAAAAGTATTTCCAATGCTTCCGGGCCCTGATTGCGAGCGTCGGTACTCGAAACGGTCACGCGCAGGGGATCGAGTGTGGTGTAGGCCCCGGACGAATTTGAGTAAGCGGTCACATCAACACGAATGCGTTCTTTGGGCCAATCCGTTTGATAAATTTCCGCGAGGCGATGAGACAGATTCACGCCGCTGCGCCTTACCAATGGCGCGACCGAAGCGATCCAGCGCCGGTTTGCACGATCGTGTTCCTGCCACAAATGCGCGCGATATACAGGCGCAGCGGTGCTGAGAGCATCCGTCAACCGCTTTGGCAGCCCCGCATCGCACGTCCTCTTTTTCAGTCCTGAAAGGTCGTCGCACGTTTCAAAATCACCCAGTTGGTTCTTGATCAAGATCATTTCCAGGCTGAATAGAAGATCCTTCGTGGCATAGGCCTCCGCGTAATAGCCGACGGCTGCATCCCAGGCTTTTTGTTCGGCGGGGGAAAGGTTTGTCATCGGCGGAATTGAGGTTGCGCCAGGCGTGCGCTGCGCTCGCGCTTGATGGTAGAGCGTGTGATGCAGATTCAGCCAAAAGCCGCTGTGAAATTCAAAAACGGGTAGCGGAGAAAAAGAAGAGTCCGCCTGGGCGAGCAAAAAACCCGGCGTTCCGAGACTCACTGCAAGAATTAGGAGCAGTCTAGTGAGGACCGAGGCGCGCATGGAGCGAACCCGATGGTATCGCCAATGCTTCTGATGAACAAATGGTATCAGAGCCGAAGATGCGGTGATTTTTCGAGCCAACGATCGAGAATAGCCAATTGCCTTGCTTCGATAGGCTCCTGAAATTGAACGCCCATTCCTAGCCCGGGGCTGACGTACATCACTGTTGCTTTGGCTTCGAACGTTTCATCTCCGTTGGTCAGGTGAACTCGCACGGCATTTCCCTTTGGGAAAGGATTTAGGGTATCGATATAACAGCCCGTCCGGCTGACGTCGCTCGTACGCGCGGATAGCGTTGTTTCGGTGCCCGTTTCCGATACGGTTGCGGGAAGAATGAGTGAGAAGCGTGGCGAATTGCGGCGATCGGCCATAACATCCGGCATTGCATGGTCTCCTTGAACTGCCCAGAGACACAGGAAGACCGCGAGCCGTTCTTTTGAAACGGCCCGTCATCGGATGTTTGACCCGAATCCATTCTGCCAAATTAATGCTACAAATGGATTTCGAGTTCCGGGGTGTGAGCCGAGATTGTTACGGCGCGAATTCAGGAGCGGCGTTACTTCACTTTCGGGTCGGTTGCATTTCCGATTGCGCCTTGATGATCTCCGGCATGGATCGCTCCGGAAGCGTCGCGGAAGTAAGAAGTTTTGCCCGTTCGTCCATAAATGGACGGCGTAGCGGAGAGTTCATATTGAGCGGGTGCGCCGATGTCATTCGCGCCAACAATAACGTAGCGGAACGAATATCCATATTTCTTGCCCGCAGCCAAATCGAGGTCCAAAAGTCCGGCTGCTTCTGCCGTTGGCGCGCCTTTTTGAGGCGCGTTGAGTTTGAAAAGCGATTCCGGCAAGCGAGAGTAGCTGCGGCGGTAATTTTCGATTGCTCTAGCAATCGTGCCGAGCGCTTCTAACGCCTGCTGCTCACTGGTGGAAATTTCCGCTTGATCCCATTCCACTTCAAGCGAAGGCAAATCCAGAAGCAAAAGTCCGATGGACAACACCTTCCATTGGCCGTCTTCACGAACCATTCCGAACAGAACGTGATGCGCTGCTCCTGTGTCCGGATCGGAAGCTTCGCGTAAATCCACAGGAAGAAACGCGACGGCGTCACGTGTGTCAGCACCACCGACTTGGATTTCCGCCGTTCCGTATGGAGTGGTGCAGCTCACGATGGGTCGCCCAGCCGGATTTGCGCTGGTCGTAGGTTTTCCGGGATCGCTCAGCAGTACGAAACGTTTCATCAGCTCCGTGCGGGCGGAAACCGTCAAGCGGGAAAAAGATTCCGCATTTCGCACAGTCAGCCATTTCCGAAACGCGACTTCATCATGCGAACACGCGGCAACGAAAACGTCGCGCAATGCGGCTGAGGGGCCCGATACCGGCGCTGAAAAGTCTCCACGCGAGCTGGATTCCTGCGCGGGCAGTGCGGTTGCCGCGAACACGCAAAAGACAACGGCGCAGATTTGGCGCTGAGCGCACATTTCAGTCTTTCGCCATTGCGAGAATCTGTGGCAGCTGGGTCGTAAATTGCGAGCGCGGCATAACCTGCTGAAAGCCGGCTGCTTTCGCTTGTGCGGCGAGATCAGTTTGGACATGTGAAAGAAACCCGATTATCGGCAGCGTAGGTTGTTGTTCGCGAAGCTGCTCGATCGCCTGCAAAGGCTTGTTGCGGGCATTCAAATCCACAATCACAAATTTCGGCAGTGGGTCCATCAACTGCAGAAGCGCCTCAGGACTTGCCGCCACTTTCACTTCTACATGCAAATGCTTGGCTGTTTCCGCCAGCTTCATCTGGAAAAATAGATCGTCCATGTAAGCTACTACGCGCGCCATGCGATGTATCTCCCGTGTTTGTTCTTATCAGTATGCCTAACTATTTGGGATGCAAGAAACAAGGCCAGGGTCAGCCGAAACAAATAGCATCGGTTCAAGTTGGAATGATAGTCAGTGCTTAGTGGTCGGAGCTTGGACTATGCGCTCCGACAGTCTTGTCAGGCACGTCGCCCTCGCGGCCCTTTACGCGATCGTAAACGGAAACCTGGCTCACCGAACCGAGCGCTTCGTTGTAAAAGGTAGGAATACCCAGCGCCGTGCGCAACTCTTCATTGTACTTACGCAAATTTTGCAGGTGGCTCGCCAAAGCCGGCAGTTTGATGCCTTCATCGGTGAGCAGAAATTTCTGGTACCCCGCGTCCCACAAACGCGAGAACTGTCCCTTGACCATAATCGTTGGCAAAATCGTAAGCTGATATCGGCCGTCGCCGTCCTGGCGGAATTCGGCTCCGCATCCATACTTCTCAACGCGCACTACGCCTCGTGTGCTGCCCACTGTGAAACCCAGTGCAGCCAAACTCTCAATCGCCTTCTGCGAAAACCGCTCTTCGACATTCCACATGGTTCACACAGACTAAAGAATTAAGGCAGTTCTGTAAAGTGCGAGGATATTCGAGTTTGTGAATTGAAGGGAGCACTAGCTGCGCGGCGCGTATCCTGTAACCGGAATTTTGATTCTTTTGTTAAGATTTTTTTCCTTGTCCCTTTTCGAAGAAAAGGATAAAAACTCATCATCGGTGTGTAATCCACCAGGTCAGATTAGCAAGTTGTAGTTTTCTACGACCGCTTGTGTAAAGCCATAGCCGGATTCCCGGCTAGACAGGGTGGATTATGAAAAGATTGTTCGGTCTTCGTTCATTCGCACTCATTTTCGGAGTCCTCGTATATTTAAGCCTTGCTTCTAGAAACGCCCTTCCGCAGCAAACTCTCGGCGCTATCAATGGAACAGTGAAGGATTCGTCGGGGGCAGTCATGCAAGATGTCCAGGTGACGATCCGGAACACGGGTACGAACTTGCAGTTGACCGTAACCACCAAGAGCGACGGTTCTTACAGTTTTGTCGACCTTCCCATTGGAACCTATGAAGTGACATTTTCCCGACAAGGCTTTAAGACCCAGGTCAATTCGAAGATTATCGTACAAGGGAACCGCACGACGACGGTAAACGCCACTCTACAACCAGGAGAAGTTTCATCAACGGTCACGGTTGTCGGCAGTCCGCTGCTTAACGAGACAGATACCACTAACGGTTATACGCTGGGAAGCGAACTCATCGAAAATATTCCATTGGGCACCGGCAGTTTCACGCAATTGGCCCTCTTGGCGCCCGGGGTAAGCGCAGACTTCTTGAGCGGCGCCGGTACAAACGCCGGATTGGGAAATCAGAACATCTTTGCCAACGGACAGCGCGACACCAGCAACAGTCTTAGTTTGAACTCCGTGGAAGCGAACAATCTGTTTAACGGTTTAACATCAAGTTCAATCAGCGAAAGCCGCTTCGTATTGAACACGAATGAGCAATTTGGGACGGCGAACCAAGTGCGGACGAATACCTCTGTTTTCGACGCTGTTGGGCAAGGCCTGCCCGCGCCTCCTCCGGAAACGATCGAAGAGATCCATGTGAATACTTCGCTGTACGGTGTTTCCCAAGGGGCGCACAGTGGCGCACAGATCGGGTCCGCGACGAAGTCCGGCACCAACGATTTGCATGGCGGGGTTTATGAGTATCACCAGTCGTCGGGATTGAATTCCAATGAGTTTTTCTTTAACGCTAATGGAATTCCACGTCAGCCGCTTCACAGGAACGTGTTTGGAGGTCTCCTTGGCGGACCAATCAAAAAGGACAAACTTTTCTTTTTTGGTTCCTATCAGGGGCAGCGGGTTTCCGACGCGACCAACGGATCAACGGAGTTCGCTAACGTTCCTTGCTCAGATCCTGCCAATCCTACGCCCACGACCTGCCTTTCCGATGATCGCAGCGCTGCTGGGATTGCCGCGGTGGCTGGCGTAAACGTTTCGCAGATTGATCCTGCAGCATTGGTTATCCTGCAAGCAAAAACATCGGGGGGAAAATTCATAGTTCCGTCCGCGACTGTATTTGATTCAGGTAAGATTGCGAGCCTTGGCGGAAACGCTGAAATTTCTGGTCCCCCCAGCACGTTCAAAGCTGATCAGATAAATGGAAACATTGATTACCTATTCAGTACGAAGGACAGAATCGCCGCGAAATACTACTTTCAGAATGACCCATCCACGAGCCCGTTTGCTGTCAGCCAAGTGCTTGGGTTCCCGCAGTCTCTGAGGGCAGGTAGCCAGGTATTTTCTCTGGAAAATACGATGGCATTAACGCCTAACACGACTTGGGAACAAAAAATTGGGTTTATCCGCTTCTTCGCCAATGCAGCCACAGATCAGCAGTTCAAACCCTCTATTCTGGGTATTAATCTTCTTGGTGGCCAGTTTTTTCCCGGATTTGCAATTGGCAACGCAGGTTCTCCAACCGGGAATGGGTTGAATATTGGTCCAGCCAACAATTTTGCAAACGCAGGTGAATTCCAGAACAACTTCCAGCTGGCAACAAGTTACAACTGGGTACATGGCAAGCACACGTTGTCTTTCGGATTCAGCGGAGACTACGGCCAACTAAACGTTATCAACCGCGAAAACGAAGTGGCTAACTTTAATTTTACATCCTTCGCGGATTTTGCGACCGGAACGATGGGCGGAAGAAACGGTGGAGGGTTGCTCTTAAATGGCGAGACAAACCGCTATTTCCGGGCGAAAGAGACGGGATTGTTTGCGCAGGACAGTTTCAAAGTGAAGTCCAATCTAACCATAACTGCGGGCCTTCGCTGGGACTGGGACGGGCCGCTCACGGAGAAAAATGGTCTGCTCACGAATTTTTATAAGAAAAATTACAGTTTTGATTTGGCTTCAGACACCATTAACAACATTGGATTAGTGGTCGCAGGAAACAACAAGCAGTTCTGCGGTATGAATCCAAAGCCCAGTTTTTGCGTCAGTGATTCTACGCTCACCGGACGCCAGTGGCTATTGGAACCGCGCATCGGTTTGGCGTGGAGCCCTGGCTTCTTGAAGAACGTCGTGGTCAGGACCGGTTTCGGATTGTACGCGGATCGTGGTGAATTCTTCAGCGAACTTTCTGCCAGTGCTGGCATCGGAATCAGCGGACCGTTTGGCGTTACCACGCAACAGCCGTTCACAGTGCCGTTGAATTCGTCTTGCGTAGGCACGGGATGCCTAAGCAACAACCCGTTTGGTACAAGCGCGCCTCCCCTGCCTCCCAGCAATTTCTCGGGTGTTACCGCGCTGGTGCATAATCTGTCGGGACTTAGTGGTTGTGCGGAGCCCGTAACACCTACCTGTTCGCCGACGGGAACGCCACTATTTGCATTTTTGTTTGGCGGGTATGATCCGAGGAACACATTGCCATATTCTGAGAATTGGACGCTCGATGTGCAATGGCAACCCTTTAATACCTTACTTTTTGATGTCGGCTACGTGGGCAATCACGGACAGCATTTGCTTCTGCCGATTCCCTTCAATCAACCAGGGATTGCAACTCCGACGAATCCGATCAACGGGCAAATTTATTCCTATGGATACCAAGCCCAGGACGCGGATGGCGGATCCGGAGTACTGCTCGCCGAGCAAGTAGGAACCACCATCGCTTCGTTCACTGGGGCAGATGGAAACACGGCTCTTCGCGTGCCGTTTGTGGGCTACAACCCTAATTCTGATTTCTGGTCGGCTGAGGGAATTTCTAACTATCACGCCCTACAGGTAAGCGTCAAAAAGCTATTTAGTCACGGCCTGACGATCAACGCTTCTTACACTTGGTCCCATGTATTGGATGAGGGCAGTGGAATCTCGGAAGGACTGTTCTTCAATGGCAACGACCCACTTAAGCCCAGGACTGCTTATGGCAGTTCAGGCTTCGATCGCACACACGTCTTCAGTATTCATTACGTTTACCAATTGCCAGCACTGACGAAATCCCACGGATTCCTCAAGCATGTGGTCAACGACTGGGGTATTTCGGGCGTCACCATCGCTGAAAGCGGCCTGCCCTACAGCATCTACGACTTTTCAGGCAGTGTTGCCAGTCAATATTTTGGCGCCGGCGACGACTTCATCACAAATCCGCTACTTACGATTCCCGGAGGCACTTTGGCAAGCGCTAAGCAGAATATTGCCAATTGTACGAGCGCAACTGGAAACAATCCGGGCGCTATCCAACCCATCAATGCGTGTGCCTTCGGAGTGATCATTAATGCCCCGGGTACCAACGGCGTGCCTCCTTGCGGACCGACCACAGACGAGAACACTCCCACTGCTGCCTGCGATTTTTCGGAAACGGGTTTCACCACCGCTACTCGCAATGCTTTCAGGGGGCCATTCCAGACACGTTTCGATTTCAGTGTGCTCAAGAACTTCAACTTAAGCGAGCGGTTTAAGCTGCGCTTCGATGCACAATTCTTCAACCTATTCAACCATCCGAGTTTTGACGCACCGAACAGCAACCTCAGCTTGAATCCTTGTTTTGGTCCGAACGTCCAAACTGCCCCTGGCGGATTTTCGTGCACATGGCACGGCAATATCCCTTCGGTAGCAGGCTCTGGGCCGATTGGCGATGGAAAGGTGCAATTCGGATCAGGCGTTATCCAAGGCACGCTCGGCAGCCCACGCTTGATTCAACTGGCTTTACATCTCACGTTCTGACGTACGCAAATACAAAGTCTCTCGTTTACCTGCTGTTGACTTCGGGGGCCGCTTTCCAGTGCCCGAAATGTTTGCATTAGCTGATGTTCTAAACTGGGACAAGTCGCCTAGCGTAATCTTACGGCTGGAGCTAGCCGCCTAAGTTGCGGTAAACTAGGGGTCTATCCGAACCATGGGCTGTTGCATCCAATTCGGAGTATTTCGGTCGCATATGAGTGCGACTCGCGTCTCAGGGAACGTCCAGAGATGGCTACGACAGAACGTGCATCTGCAAAGGTCGAAGCACCGGCCTCACGCCAGGCCGTCGGGCAGTCTTTGCTTGAACGCATAGGGAATACCCCTCTTCTGCGCCTCGAACGAGTCGGCAGCGAATTTCCAAACGTTCAGTTTTTTGCCAAAGCGGAATGGTTCAATCCAGGCGGTTCCGTCAAGGATCGCCCTGCGCTCAGCATGATTCAGGCAGGGCTGGCTAACGGCAAGCTCTCACGCGGAAAAACAATCGTGGATGCGACCAGCGGCAACACCGGTATTGCTTATGCGATGATCGGTGCGGCGCTCGGTTATCCCGTGAAACTGTTTTTGCCGCACAGCGCTTCGCATGAGCGCAAGCGCATTTTGGCTGCTTATGGCGCCGAGCTTGTGATGACTCCTGGCGACGAAGGTACAGATGGCGCGATTCGCCGCGTGCGCGAACTCGTAGCGGAGAATCCGGACGCCTATTTTTATCCAGACCAGTACAGCAATCCGGCGAATTGGCAGGCGCACTATCGGACCACTGCGAACGAAATTTGGGAACAGACCCGCGGCGAAATCACGCATTTTGTTGCGGCCCTTGGAACAAGCGGAACGTTTGTCGGCACGACGCGGCGCTTGCGCGAACTTAATCCCGCAATTCGTTTCGTCAGTTTGCAGCCAGATGGGCCGTGGAACGGTCTTGAAGGCTGGAAACACATACCGACGGCGCTGCGCCCTGCGATTTATGACGACACGCTTGCCGACGAAAATCTTGAGGTGCCGACCGAGCGAGCATACGGCTTGGTAAAGCGTCTCGCGCGTGAAGAGGGACTGCTTGTAAGTCCCAGCGCGGCAGCGGCGCTGCTCGGCTGTTTTGCAGTTGCGAAAATGATTCCGACAGAACAAAAGGCAAAAATCGTCACGGTTTTTGCGGACAGTGCGTCCAAATATTTGAGCGAAAGATTCTGGGACGAAAACTAGATATGACTGAAATTAAGCTTTCGATTAGCAAAGAATTCGCTGAGAAAATTCGCGCGCACGGCGCGGAGACATATCCGCACGAATGTTGCGGCGCGCTACTGGGTAAAGACAATTCTCCGCGCGAGATTCTCGGGCTGTTTCCACTTGTCAATCGCCGCGACGATTCGCCGCGCAATCGTTTTTCGGTTGCGGCGCAGGATGTGCTCGACGCGGAAAAGGCGGCGCGCCAGCAAGGACTGGACGTGGTCGGCTGGTATCACTCCCATCCGGATCATCCGGCGCGGCCCAGCCAGTACGATCGTGATCACGCTTGGCCGTGGTACAGCTACATCATTGTGAGTGTCGCGGAAGGCAAGTCGCAGGAGATGACCTCCTGGCGCTTGAATGACGACCGCGAAGCGTTTTCGTCCGAAGGAATCGATATTCAGCAGGGCGCAGTAGTTTAGGTACGAAACGATTTTCTCAAAAGAGAGCGGAGAGAAAAATGCCAGTCAAAGTAATCATTCCCACGCCGCTGCGAATATTCGCGGCCAAGCGAGATTCCGCGGAATTTCCGGCTGCGACCGTCGGCGAAGCTCTGGGAAAGCTGACAGTTGAGTTTGGCGAGTTGCGCAAACACCTTTTCACGGAAGACGGAAAACTGCGCAGTTTTGTGAATGTTTATCTGAACGACGAAGACATCCGCTATTTGGGCAAGGAAGAAACGCCGACGAAAGACGGCGACGTGGTGAGTATCGTGCCTTCCATTGCGGGCGGGCGTTCGTAATTTTAAGAGGGACTTTCTTAAGGAGTTTTGGGGAAATGGCAACGAAAACGCAAACCGTGGACGCAAACACAAAGTTCACGAGTCTTTCGAAAGACGAAATTCTGCGCTACAGCCGCCACCTGATCATGCCGGAAGTCGGCATGGAAGGTCAGCTGAAGCTCAAGAACTCCAAAGTGCTGCTCATTGGTACCGGCGGACTCGGTGCACCGCTGGGCTTGTATTTGGCAGCGGCGGGCGTGGGAAAACTCGGCCTTGTGGACTTTGACGTGGTTGACTCCACGAACTTGCAGCGCCAGGTTACGTTTGGTGCAGAGGACGTCGGCACGCCAAAAACGCTCGCGGCGAAGAATCGTCTCTCAAGTTTGAATTCCGACATCGAAATCGAAACCTACGAAACGAAGCTCGAAAGCGGCAATGCGCTCGAACTTTTTAAGGATTACGACGTAATCGTGGACGGCACCGACAATTTTCCCACGCGCTATCTCGTCAACGATGCCTGCATTCTTCTCGGCAAACAAAACGTTTACGGTTCGATATTTCGCTTTGAGGGGCAGGCCACTGTCTTCGGCGCGCCGGATGGTCCCTGCTACCGTTGCCTCTATCCCGAACCGCCCCCGCCCGGACTCGTCCCTTCCTGCGCGGAAGGAGGCGTGCTGGGTGTGCTTCCCGGCATCGTCGGTTCGATTCAGGCGATGGAAACGATCAAGCTCATCATCGGTCGCGGCGATAGCCTCGCGGGCCGTTTGTTGCTTTTCGATGCTCTCGGGATGAAGTTCCGTGAATTGAAACTGCGCAAGAACCCCGATTGCCCGGTCTGCGGAAAAAATCCGACCATCACGAAATTAATTGACTACTACGAATTCTGTGGCGTGCGCGGCGAAGAAGCGCCCGCGCCTGATCTGCAGGTGCCAGAAATTACTCCGCGGGAATTGAAGTCACGCCTCGACCGCGGCGACGATCTTTTCATTCTGGATGTTCGTGAACCGCACGAATATCAAATCTGCAATTTGAACGGACACCTGATTCCGCTCGGCGAACTCACACGCCGCGTGCATGAACTCGACTCTTCGAAAGAAATTGTCGCGCATTGCCGCAGCGGCAAGCGCTCCGCCGAAGCCGTGGACTTTCTCCGCAAAGCGGGTTTCCGTAAAATACTCAATCTGAAGGGCGGAATTTTAGCTTGGTCTGACGAAGTCGACCCTTCCGTGCCAAAATACTGAATGCAATCTCAGTCCACGAAGAGAGCAAGCGAACGCATGAGTGTGTTCGATGAAATGCTGGCCCATAACGCGCGTTATGCGGAGACGTTCGGTCTCGGCCATCTCCAAACCCCTCCAGTCCGCAAACTCGTGATTCTTACTTGCATGGATTCGCGCATGGACCTCGAGCAGTTGCTCGGATTGCAAGTCGGCGACGCGCATATGATTCGCAATGCTGGCGGTCTCGCCACGGACGACGCTGTCCGCTCGCTTCTGCTTTCGACTCACCTGCTCGGTACCCGCGCCATTGCCGTCATTCAGCACACCGAGTGCGGTTTGCTTTCCATTACCGACGAGCAGATGAGATTTCGACTTTCTTCAGAAACGGGAAGGGACGCTTCTCACCTCGCGTTTCACTCCTTCACAGACCTCGATCAAAATGTCGCCGAGCAGGTGAAGCGCATTCGTGAGCATCCGTTTCTGCCGAAAAATATCCAAGTGCATGGCTATATTTACGACGTGAAAAAAGGAAATCTACGCGAAGTGCAGGTAGACTGAACATCTACGGGACTTAAAGAAAGAAGGAAACCATGGCCGGAACAAAAATCACGATTAACACCAATGGAAACATTCGCGTCGAAGGCGATTTCGAAATCGTAGATCCGACGGGCAAATCCTTTGGCTTGGCGGGACGAACTGCCATCGGTCTTTGCCGCTGCGGTCACTCTGCCAACAAGCCTTTTTGCGACGGTTCCCACAACCGAGTTGGCTTTACCGATCCCGTAGAAGCCCGCGATTTGCCCCCTCCTAAACCAAAAGTTTGAGGCAAATCGCAGATTCCAGGCAGGTTGAGACTGTATCAGAATGAGACAGTGTTTCGCTTAGGCGATTCTCATTGCTCTTGCCCGTAACTCTCTGGAAACAAATGCCATATTTTGTCGTAGGTGACCAAAACGTGATTTTTGGTCCGTCTCGCATTAGCGACAGATTTTGCCCCCTTTCTTCGTGCCCCTTCTAAGCTAATTGTTTTCAATAATTTACGGACCAGGATTTCGCGCCCAAAAAGGGCACTAACGTGCATTTCTTAGGGTTTGTCCTGTTTTCATCGGCATTTGAGGGGATTCGTGGGAGATTGGGCCAAAATCATCGGGGTTCTCCGGAAGCGGCCGTCCGCTGCCGCCATAGCTGCCGTTTCGGCGCTCCTGCTTCTTTACCTCGGCGCGATTTTTTATTTGCGCGATTCGGAATATGCCGGCACAGCTCAAGTGTATCTCTACCTCGAAGTCGGCGGCACGCTGCTCAGCTTCTGCTATGCCGCAAATGCTCTTGTGCGTTTCCGCGGCACGCACGATCGCACTGCTCTGATTCTCGCATTCGGATTTGTCTTGTCGGGAATGATCGAGACGGTCGGCTACTTCAGCTTCAACGGCATTTTGCATGGCACTCCCGCAGCCCTCGCGCAGATTCCGCTGGGCTGGATGGTCAGTCGCACGCTTCTCGCTGTGCTTCTGTTGGTTGCCCTTGCGGTGGAGCGGTTTATGCCCACCTCGCGCCAACCGAGCAAAGAAATTGCCGGTGTGCTGCTGGTCGTCGCACTCGCTGCGTATGCAACAAGCGCTGCCTTCCTCGCAGCGCCCGCCGCTCCAATTCCTCAGGCACTGCGGATTGTTTCACGGCCCTGGGATTTGCTGCCGGCTCTTCTGTTCTTTTTCGCAGCACTCGCCTTCCGCCGCCGTTTTCGTAAAGAAAAGACCGGTGGCTCGCTGTACGACTATTCTTTGTTTATCGTCGCGGCTCTCAACGTCGCGTGCCACGTCGCAGCTGCCTTCTCTCGCCATCTTCTCGATGGCCCATTCTTTCTCGCGGAACTCAGCAAGACCGCCAGCTACATCGTGATGCTTTGTGGTGCTTTGCTCGACCAGGCCCGCCTCTTTGACCAGGTCCGTACGCTCGCCGTGAGCGATCCGCTCACTGGCCTTGCCAACTATCGCCGCCTCATCAGTGTTATGGAAGCGGAACTCGATCGCTCGCGCCGCACGCAGCGCCCTTTCAGTGTTGTTCTCTTTGATATGGACGGCCTCAAGGCCATCAACGATCAATACGGCCACCTGACAGGAAGCCGTGCAATCGTTCGACTCGGAAAAGTGTTGCGCCATCATAGCCGCGCGATTGATACCGCAGCCCGTTATGGCGGAGACGAATTTGCAATCGTTCTACCGGAAGCTGGGCGCGACATCGCATCTCGCATCGTTACGCGCATCCGCGAACGTATGGCGGCTGAAACCGAAGCCCCGTCGCTTTCTGCAAGCGCAGGCGTGGCTGCGTATCCGGAAGACGGTGATACGCCGGAAAAACTTTTAGCTGCAGCCGATCGTGCTCTCTATCGCATGAAGCACAAAAGCAGCAGCGTACAAAATTTGTCGCGGATTGCGGCGTGCTTGTGAGCTGATGACATGTCGCCACTTCGCAGCCGCATTTATCCGTTCAATCGCACTGAGAACCGCATCCCTATGGAGATCGGCGTCTATCTCGAAGGGAATCGGCAAGTACCAGGTGCGGAATCAACGTTCACGGAAAACGTCAGCGCAAGAGGCGCTCGCGTCGTGAGCGTGCGTAGGTGGGAGCCGGACGACCGGCTCGTGTTCACCTCACGCAATGGTGAGTTTCGTTCCTCGGCTCGAGTGGCCTATTGCCAACCCTTGCAAGGCGACGGCTTTGCAATCGGCGTGGAGTTCCTCGATGCGAAGGGACGATGGATTGTTCAAAACGCTAGATAGCTCGGCCCAACGGCGTAGCGGAAAGGAGGGAACGACCGGAACAACGTGAAGATAGAAACTAGCGCAAAGTTTTGTTTAGTAAGCTGAAACGCCGGATGCCTGAGAAGGAGCATTCGGCGCTTCGGCTTTTTGTGCACAAAAGATTTCCTGGTTACAAATCTCCAAGTCTCAGTTCAACGTCTGCGTTTTTCCATCCTTCCTTGAATTGCCGATCCACCCAGGCAGCGTCCGTATTCAATTGTTGTGCAGTCAGCGCTTCTCGCAAACCAAACAGTGAGCGTGGGTTGCGCGGATTGCGCCTCAGATCCTCGCGGAACGCCATCTCCGCGTCATATGGCTTGTTCACCTTCACGAATGCTGCTCCCAGCGATTCGCGCACCGGGTAATACCAATCTGCTGGTTCGTCGTAAGCGAGCTTGTCCTGTGCTTCCACTGCAGCCTGCCAGTGTTTGATTGCGTCATCCAGTTTGCCTTGCGTGTCGGCAATTCGTGCCGCAAGGACCTCTCTCGCGATCAAATGCACCCCTTTCGAAGAGCTCTGCAAACCAAATGGCACATCGGCGGAGATTGCGGCCTCTTCTTTTTGGAACGCGGCAAATTCAGCTGCTGTTTTTGCGGAGTCGTGCTGCGCCGCATGCGCCAGCGTGCGCGTATACCGCCACATCAGATGCGTTTCCGCCAATTCCACTGGCGGTTCAGGTCGTGCAAGGATCGCATCCCATTTTGAAAACCGTGCATCAACCCATAACGGCGTCATGGTAAAGCCGTCGAGCATCGGCATCATCTTCGCGTGTGGCATCAATCGCGCCGCAAGCGCGTCTGCGGCCTTCTTCGCTTCTGCGTAGCGTCCTTCCATACATGCCGCCGATGCCAAAAAATGTTCGTTGTGGCTGTGATACATCAGGTCGTACATGGTGCCGGCACGGTCCGCTTCCTCGGCATAAGCTTTGTCCACTTGTGCCGCTTTCGCGTTGCGTTCTACGGCCTGAGAAAAATCTCCAGTGCGCGCGTAGATGTGCGAAGGCATATGCACGAGATGTCCGGCCTGTGGTACAAGCGTTTCAAGCCTTTGCGCGCTGGGCAGAGCGCGTTCCGGATTCGGCGAAGCTTCAAGCGCATGTATGTAGTAGTGATTCGCGCCGGCGTGCATTGGATCCCGCAGCAGTACTGATTCGAGAACGCGCACGATCTCTTCGGTGTGTTCGCCGGGCTTGCCATCCAAAGTCCATAGCTTCCACGGGTCCAAATCCATCAAACTCTCCGCGTACATCGTCGCAGCATCCAAATCTTCCGGATACTTGCGCGAAAGAGTGCGCATCCCCATCGCATAAATGCTTGCTAACTTCTTGTAGTCCGGTTTGGCCTCGCTCGAATAACGCAGCATCAGCGTCGTCACGTAATCCTGTTCGACTCGCGGTGCATGCTCGGCCAGCTTTGAAGCTTTTTGAATTGCGTCATACGCAATTTTTTCGCGTTCAGCGTCCACGTCCACGTTGTAATTCGGCCCCACTGCCATTGCTACGCCCCAGAGCGGCATTGGCGATTGCGGGTCAAGCTCAGCCGCTTTCTGGAACGCGCGCGCCGCCTCTTCGTGATTGAAGCCATAGAGCAGCGTGATTCCCTGGTCGAAATATTCCTGCGCTTCTTTGCTCGACGTATGAATCGGATGGTGCTGCCGCCCTACCGCCGTCAGTGACAAATCCGCGGGCTTGTCGGTCGGTTTGTTACTTTGCGCTTCGCAATGAGGAAGAATCAGAATTGTCGCGAGCAAACAGAAAGAAATCGAGCGCATTTATGCCTCACCTCTTATTCTTGATTTCTGTTTTTCCGTCAGATGTAGTGCCTGGACTTACGAAAGTATACTCCGTTTGCCCCATGCAAAGCCTATTTTGCCGAGCACACTTCCTGATACACCTCGATTGTCCTCTTCACCATTCTTACGTCGGAAAATCTTTTTTGAATCTCTGTTCGCGCGGTTTGGCCCAGTTTTTCGCGAAGCGGTTCATCGGCAATCAGGCGCATCATTGCAACGGCGAAGTCTTTTGCGTTGGGCTCAGCGACCAGCACGGTTCGCTCATTTTCCACGACTTCCGAGAGTCCACCACGCGTTGTGGATACGCACGGTAAGCCAAGCGCCATCGCCGATTGCAAAGCCGTTCCAAGCCCCTCGAATTCCGAAGGAAAAACAAACGCGTCCAGAGCGGCATAAACAGGTTTTACATCTTTCAGGAATCCCGCGAAAATTACTGCATCCGTTTGGCCGAACTCTCGCGTCAATTCTTGCAGCTCCCCGCGGCACTTTCCATCCCCCGCCAACAAAAGCCGCGCATGCGGAAATTGTTTCCGCAATATTGCAAGTGCACCAATCAAATGATGTTGCCCTTTTTCCGGCACGAAAACGCCCACGCATCCGAACAGAAATTCCTCTTTTCCTATTTTCCAAATTTCGCGGGCAACTGCTCGTTCTTCTTGTGAAGTTTGCGGTGGCACTTCCACGCCTTCATTTACAATTGCAATCCGCGCTTGTGCCACTCCCGAACGCAGCAGGCTCCGTTCCACGTCCTTGCAGTTCGCCAGAAATCGCGTTAGTGAGCCGTATCTCTCTTTCGCAATCCATGTTTTCTTCAAAGGAAAACCGATACGGCGTGACAAAACCATCGGCAATTTTCGATGAGCCCTCGCAAACCAAGCCGAGGTCAACGCATGCGGCTCATTCAAATGAATCAGATCAAAGCGTTTATGTTGCAACAAAGAACGAATCGCAAATGCCGCCCACAGCCGCATTCCGATCTTCGGTATCCGGTGTACGGGAATACCAAAGCTCGCCACACTTTCTGCCAATGGAGAGCCATTCGGAGCAACCAAGGCTACGTCGTGGCCTTCTTTCTTAAGTCCGCGCAACGTCAGAAATGCCTGGCTCTGCCCGCCACGCCACTCACGCTCCAAATCCACAAAGAGAATGTTCATCGCGTTTTGTTTTGTTGTTCTTCGCGGACCAGCGCCCCAAGTTTTTGAAATTTCATCCGCACCGACCGTGCCGCCATCTGTGCAATCAGCGCCCCTCGATGGCCATCCAGAAACCCTGCTCGAATTACGAAACTTTGCAAAAATGTCCAAGGCGCGGCAAACCACACTGCCGCACGCCAGCTTCGTTTTCCTTCATGAAACATTTTCTGCGCGGCAAGCCCTGAATATTTCTCAGCCTTCGCTTCATGCTCTGCGAAATCCTCGATCGTGTAGTGCAGCAAATCGCCTTTCAAATACCCCGGCCTGCCTTCAAATTCCAGTTTTTCATGGACGATCCCGCTGTATTTCGCGGCGTCTCTCCGATAAAGCCGCCTTTGCAAATTCGGGTACCAGCCTGAATGCCTTATCCAGCCCCCCATATACATGGTCAACCGGGGCATTTCATAAACATTGAACATGGCTTGTTGCCGTTTCCATACAATTAGAGAGTTGCGCAGCTCATCGCCTAACTCTTCATCCGAATCCAGAGTAAATACCCACTCGTGCTTCGCCTCGGACACCGCGAAGTTTCTTTGTTCGCTGAAATTCGTCCATTCTCGAAACAGAACCTTAGCCCCAAACTCGTGCGCAATTTCAAGAGTTCGGTCTGTGCTGCCACAATCCACAACAATGAGTTCGTCCGCCACGCCCTGTGCAGACTTCAACACCCGCGCCAAATGCTTTTCCCCATTTAGCGTAATCACGCAAAAAGAAATTCGATTCATCGTCAGAATTGTTCGTGAGCGATTTTGCTCACACTTTGCGCTCGAAACTCACGCGGATCAGGCTGCTCCCAATCCGAAATTCGCCCCCGTTTTGCAGCATCGCGGCGCGCACACGCTCATCTTCGAAAAAAGTGCCGTTCGTGGAGTCGAGATCCTTCAGATTGATGTATGACTCCTTCACTTCCAGTAGGCAATGATGCCGCGAAACTTCCGGATCATTCAGACTGACATCAGCCCCCTGCCTTCCCAGAATCACACTTGCCTTTTCCAGTTTGCGTATCATCCCTCTATCCGGGCCCTCGACCACATTCAAACTTGCCGTTACTCCTTCGGGAAGCGCCAATTCTGCATCGGGCATTCCAATGCCGGAGCCGCCAAACTCTGCGCCCGTTCTTGCAAAGGACGGCAACGGCGACATCACAATCGTTGCATCCGGCTTCAGCTTCACTTCCACTACGGTCGGCTTGCCGCACTTCGAGCAACGAAACTGCACTTTCGCATGTTGCGCGATCTGCGCGTCCTTCAGCACATGCTCCGCTCCGCAGTTGCTGCATTTCGCCTTCATAGTCCTAAGTATAGCGTTTCCGGAGCGAAGTGGCGGCGGCCTCCCATTCGAAAGTCCTCTCAGCTAGCTCCCCACTGGCCGTGAGCCTCCTGTGTTAGCATTAAATGTTAAACAAATCGCAGGAGACGCAGTATGACGGAACATCTTTCGCGCAAAGAACTCAAGCAAGACAAAATCAGGGAATCATTCGAACACGGCGCTGAAGCCGTCTATTCCCACAGCCAGGCGGCCGGCATTCTCGTCGCTGTAATTCTCGTCATCGTCCTCGGTTACGCAGGCTGGAAGTTCTATACCGATCGCCAGACGCTGCAAGCTTCTGTGGAACTCGATGACGCGATGAAGACGTACAATGCGCGCATCGGCCTCCCTAGCGCCTCCGGGGAGCCCGGCGACATCTCTTTCCCCACGGAAGAAGTGCGCGCCACTGCGAGCCAGCAAAAGTTCACAGTCGTTGCGGATAAATATCCGCATACGAATCCGGGCCGCCTTGCTCGTTACTATCAGGCTCTTACCCTCGAAGATTTGGGACGCCACAATCAGGCTCTGGAGGAATTAAAGAAAATCAGTTCTGGAAGCGATAAAGAGCTTGCAGCGATGGCGCAGTATCAAACCGCAAATGTCTATGCCCGCACTGGCAAGACCGACGACGCCGTAAGAACTTATCGCGCTCTCGCCGACGCCAAGTCCGTTTTTGTTCCGCGCCCATTGGTTTTGGTTGAGCTGGCGGATCTTCTGCGCCAGTCAAATCCAGCCGAAGCGACGAATCTCTATCAGCAGATCAAGAAGGAATTCCCGGACACCGCTGTCGCCGAGCGCGCCGAGCGTGGTCTGGACATGATCGCGCCGAAGTCCTAGGCGCTCTAAACGTCCCCCGGCCCAGAGGAGCAGCCATCGAACGCGACTCCATGCTCGTCGCCTGGGCCATGCAGGAAGTGGATTCCCTCGGTCGTCGTTATCCGGAGCAGTCGCATCCTTATCGCAGGGAATATGCGCGCGACCGCGATCGCATTATTCACGCGCGTGCCTTTCGGCGCCTCGAAGCTAAAACGCAGGTTTTCACCACTCGCTACTCGGATCATTTTCGTAACCGGCTTACCCACACGCTCGAAGTCACGCAAATTGCGCGCACCGTCGCCGAAGCCCTCGGCTTGAATGTAGATCTCGCCGAGGCTCTTGCGCTCGTTCACGACATCGGCCATCCACCTTTTGGCCACGCCGGCGAGCGCCGCCTGGATACGTTAATGCGCCAGCATGGCGGCAGTTTCGATCACAATCTTCATGCGCTGCGCATCGTCGAACAGTTCGAGCAGCGTTTCCCCGCTCATCCCGGGCTAAATCTCACCTTTGAAGTCCGGGAAGGAATCATCAAACATTCGCGCGACTATTCCTCCCAAAAATTTCCAGAATTGCGCGAGTACATGCTCGATCAACGCCCGCCGTTGGAAGCACAGCTCATCGATCGCGTGGACGAAATCGCTTACAACACCGCCGATCTCGACGACGCCATGGAAGCCGAACTTCTCGACGTGAACCTGCTAGCCAGCGAAGCTTTGGTTTTTGCGGAGATTCTGGAGCGCGTGAAAGCGTTGTTTCCCGATGCGTCTTCAAAATCGCAATTCAACGAAGCGCTCAAACGCGTGCTGGACTATCTGGCGACTGATCTCATTGATGAAACAACGCGGCTTGTTTCGGACCACAGAGTTCAGTCCGCCGAAGATATCCGCAATACGCCCGTTCGCCTCGCGCAATTCAGCCCAAAAGCCGCCGCCGACAATGCCGCACTAAAAAAATTTCTCTTTACGCACATCTACGATCATCCTTCCATTACGGAAGATCGCGACCGCTCGGTACAATGCCTTGAAGAGCTTTTTCTTTTCTATCTGAATAAGGAAGGTTCGATGCCTGCGGATCATGAAGCCCTCACCGCCGCTTCTCCCCGTCACGTGGTTGTCTGTGACTACATCGCTGGTATGACCGATCAATTCCTACTCAAACGACATCGCGAACATTTTTCAGGGTAAAATTTCCCGCCTATTCGGTCGAATCGAAAGTGTTACAAGCCGCGATCGATCCACTATCCAAGCCTTTGCGGAACCAGTTCATTCGCTGCTGGGAGCTTCCATGTGTAAACGTTTCCGGGCTCACGTGGCCCGTCGCCATTTTTTGCAAGCGGTCGTCTCCCACCGCTGCCGCTGCTCCCAACGCTGATTCCACATCGCCGCTTTCCAGCAACCCTCGTTGTTGCGTTGAATGTGCCCAGACACCTGCTAGGCAGTCCGCCTGCAACTCCATGCGCACGGAAAGTGGGTTTTGCTGCCGTGGATTCTGCTCTTGCAATTGCCGGACTTTGGCCTCAATGCCCACCAGCTTTTGCACGTGATGTCCAACTTCGTGCGCGAGCACGTACGCCTGCGCGAATTCTCCAGGAGCGCCGAATCGCCGCTTTAACTCATCGTAAAACCCGAGGTCAATGTAAACTCTTTCATCTTCCGGACAATAAAACGGTCCAGTAGCAGATTCGGCCGATCCGCATCCGGATTGCGTGTAATTGCGAAAGAGAACCAGCTTTGCATGGCGGTACTGTTTGCCGGTTTGCTGCGGAAGAATCTGTTCCCAATTCTTCTGCGTATCATCCAGCACAAACGAAACAAACTGCACTAGAGGTTTTTCCGCTTCCGTTCTTCCGGGGTCGGGTCGGCTAGCCACAGGGGCGGTCGCCGGCCCTCCCGCTCCAATCAATGCAAAAAAGTTTTGTTTGAAAATCAGGCTGAGCACAAGAAGCACAATCGCGCCGCCGATCCCGATGTGCATGCCGCCAAACTGGAAACCGCCTCCGCCAGAGCCGCCTTCGTCCCGGCGATCTTCAATGTCTTGGCTCTCGCCTCCGGGTGTCCATTTCATGGTTCGTTCTCCTGAGTCTACTTTTCAGGATGGTAGCACCCTTCAATTGCCGCGCGAGAGCGAAAGCATCAGCACCAAATAATTCTTCAAGTTTTGTGTGATTAGAAAATTCTCTTTTACGTGTTTGTGTCCTTGTTCGCCAAGCTTTTGTGCGATTTGCGGATGCGAAAGCAAAAAGCGTATTTGATACGCTGTGCCTTCCACTGAATGTGCGAGCAATCCTGTATGCTTGTGAATCACCTGCGTGGGAATTCCGCCCACAGCAGATGCCACCACCGGCTTGTGCTTCCACAGCGCTTCTGCAACGGTAAGTCCAAATCCCTCGCGCAGACTTTTCTGAATCACCACTGTCGATGCACGCTGCAACGCGTTCACTTCAAGCGGCGCCCAAGCTGGCAATTCCAGAATGTGAATGTCCGGATCGCCATTCGCTTCCTTCTTCACTTCATCCAGAACGATAGCTCCTTCCGGATCGTCTGAAGCTCCTCCCCCCGCAAGCACAAGCTGGCAATCAAAATAACGCTTCACAATTCGGTATGCACGAATCACGCCTACAGGATCCTTCAGCCGGTCGAATCGCGAGATTTGTGTCAGTATCGGCCGTTCCGAATCGATCGAGAATTGCTTCAGTACCGATCCAATGAAGCCCTGGTCCAGCTCACGATTTTTTTCCGAAAGAGGATCAATTGAAGGATAGAAAAGATATTGAGGAACAGGAAGCTGGCGCGAAAACTCTGGCGACGAAAAGATCGCTCCATCGAATTGCGCGACGTACGGCTGCAAAAATCCCCAAACCGCCGAATTCGGCCGCGAAAGATCGATGTGGCAGCGCCAAATCCAATGCCCGGCCTTTTCTCGCCGCGCTTCGATCAATCCAGCCGGCTGCGGATCATGAATGATGGTGAACTCCGCGTCCTGCCGTACAAGTTCGTGGTTTCGCTTGTTATATTCGCGAAAAATCGCAAAATCCTCTGCATTGGACGCATACGTCCCGCCATGCAGCGCATTGTGAAACGCTTTCGTCACTTCAAAAAAATCCATTCCGCCTTTCATCACGTCCCAGTGAACGTCAATTTCAAGCTCTTCCGCCAAAGGGATCAGCCTGTTCAAAATTTCTGCAACACCGCCTCCCACGGCCGTAGAGTTCACCATCTGCACTCGTTTTCCACGGAGCGGCTTCGCCAGCGCGCGCAGTTCCGCAACTTCAGGCTCGCCTAATAGCGGCGCATATTCTTCTAAAGGAATTCGGTTCACTACTTGCGTCGCCGTCATGCCTTTCGCTCCTCCAGTTCGATGAGTCGTACGAGCATTGCTCTCGCGCTGTCCAGCGTGTTCGTGTACACGTCAATGCGATTCACTTTGTTTGCAAGAGTCTCAAGCCCCAGGCTGTTCTCAAGCCAGATCGAAAAATCATTTGTGCGCAAATGCAGCCGCAATCGCGAGGAAATGAAATGAAAATAAAAAGATGCGTGGCTCAATCGTTCGATGCCTTCGCGAAATTCCCGCAAATTGTTGACTGTTAGCCCTAGAGGTTCCGTAACCTCTACGCTTTCGCAAAAATAAAACGGCTCGAGTGCTTCCTGTCCGGCATAGTTCGGATATTGTGTGCAATACCCGCTGACGACGCGGTGCAAATCGCTTCGCAGCTCGGCTATGGAGAGATAGTCGCGAATATCCAGCGCCGCAAGTTGCTCGGCAAGCTCATCGCGGTTGGCCGATGCCAGCACCCATTGCGCAAAATCGTTCGAAAATCCTTCCGTCAGAAAATGATGGCTCCCCAGCGTTTGGAAGGTATGATGAAAAATCGAAGTGTCGCTGCACTCTTCGAGTCCCTTGAGAAATTCCGTCAAAGTGCGTGCGCACTGATTGCCGATTCGCGTCAGGTAAGCCACCGTAAAAAAAGAAAATGGCGTCTGCTCCGCTTGCACCGTAGTCGTCATTTATGTTCCGCCTCCACTGGTCTCGTTTCTTCCAGCCGGGGCGAAGTTTCAACTCGTTCCGGCGCGTCAATGCGGATTTCCGTCAAATCGGAAAGCAAACTGGCTGCCCAGCGGAACACGTTGTGCTCGCGAATGTTTTTCCGCATGTGCCTCATCCGCGCCGCCTGCTCGTCTTCCGGCATTTCGAGCGAACGGTAAATCGCCGCCGCCAGCTGTTGAACGTCGTACGGATTTATTTGCAGCGCGTCCGTCAATTCCAGCGCGGCACCTGCAAATGTGCTCAGGATTAGAGTTCCGCGCTCGTCATCTCGCGATGCAACGAATTCCTTCGCCACTAGATTCATCCCATCGTGCAGCGAGGTCACCAGACATACCGAAGCGGCCCGGTAAAACCGAGCGATCTCCTTGTGTGAATGGTGCTTTCGCAGCATCAAAATCGGTTTCCAACGCCCGTTCTGGAATCGAGCGTTGATGCGCTCTGCTTCAGCGGAAACCTCATCCAGAAATTGCTGATAGCGAGCAATTTCCGTCCGGCTCGGAGCGCCAATTTGAACGAATGAAAATCGTTTCTGATATTCCGGATGAATCTCTAGAAATCGCTCAATCCCACGGAACCGCTCCAAGATTCCTTTCGTGTAATCCACACGGTCCACGCCAATTCCTAGCAGGGAGGCTTCAATTCCAAGCTCTGCACAGAGTGCCGCGCGCTCTTCCCCCGAACTCTTCCACGTGCGTTGTTCGGCGCTGCTGTCCGGAAACGCCACGCTGATCGGATACGGCCGTACCAGCGTCACGTGCCCCTGCCGGTTCACCGCAAACCGGTCCCACTCCGTCAGCGCCTCCAGTGCACGATCCACTGTCTCCAAGAAATTGTTGCAATGAGTTTGCGTGTGAAAACCGATCAAATCCGCGCCCAGCAATCCGTCCACAAGTTCGCGCTGCCACGGACAAATCCCAAACACCTCCGGATTCGGCCAGGGAATATGCCAAAAAATCGCAATTCGCGCGTCTGGCCGCGCTTCTTTAACCATCCGTGGTAACAACGCAAAGTGATAATCCTGCGCCAACAGAATCGGTGATTCTGTTCCATCCATCTCCTGCAACACCGCGTCCGCGAATTTCTGGTTCGCCGCCTGATAGTACGCCCAATCCTCCGGACGAAATGTTGGCCTCGTATGCGCAATATGGCAAAGTGGCCAAAGTCCTTCATTCGCAAATCCCTGGTAGTAACCTTTTTCTTCTTCGTTGCTCAGCCACACGCGCCGAAGCGTATAACTCGGATGATCGGGCGGCACGCGTAAATGATCCTGCGCGTCTACCATTTGCCGGTCAGCCGTTCCGCTCCCGTGCGCGATCCATGTTCCATCGCAAGCCACCAGCACCGGCTCAAGCGCAGTCACCACACCGCTCGCCGGCACAATCGTTTCGATCTCCTTCGCGCCTTGCATGTGGATATACGGCTCGCGATTCGACACCACGAACAACGGTTTGTCGTGCAACTTGCTGCGCAGGCTCACGCGCAAACGCTCCGCCGTCCATTGCGTCGCATTTGAATCACGCAGCCTCGCCTCTTCTTCCGCAGCCGCCCGCGCCACGCCCAAATCGCGCGCCAGGTGCGTAACCTCCACATTGATTTGGTCAAACAACTCCCCCTGAGGAAGTGTGTGGGCCGACGAACCGCCCCCCGCGCGCAAATGCTGCAGCCACGTAACCATCTTGCGCAGCGGATCCATAAACGTCCATCTCACCAGTACGAGTGCGAGCGCCGTAATCAAAATCGTTTCGAGCAGTGCAGTCAGCAGCGAATCGCGCAGTGTGCGCAAGACGCGCGAATCAATGTAGCTCGTGTCATAAACCAGCAGCAGCGCGCCCGAAGCTTTGTCGCCGCGGTGTAGTGGCAGCGAATAGAAATACATCGGCGTTTCTGCGATCGTTTCGGAATCGCTCTCGCCCTTGTCCTGCGTTATGGCCCTAATTGCGGTTGCTGGCGCCGAACGAAAATATTTACCCAGCGCCAAAGTCATTGCCAGTTCCGACCCGTCCGCTTCATACACCGCGATTCCCTTCATGTGCTCCCGCTGCGTAAACCGGTCCACGACGCGCTGAATCGCCCGTTCCGACCCGCGTTCCTGCTTTTCAAATTGCGGTTCGATCGATTCCTGCAAACTTTCGGCTAAGAGTTCTGCGCGGCGTGAGAGGTCATTGCGTAAATTCTTGCGCTCCGTGCGCACCTGATACGCCGCAAAGAGCAGCGACACAGCCGCTACGCTGATGATCATCGGCAATGCGATTTTTAATGTCGTGCGCATCGAGGGCCTCGAGTTGCTTCATCCACGACACAACAGTGCAGGAACACCAATAGGGATTAAGGCTAGGGGCGCTGATTATCAGCGCATGGCGAGTGCCAGGTCCAGCCTTAAAATAAATAGCTGCAATTTCACGACGTTAGCATGACACCAGCACCGCGCGCGGCTGTCTATCAGGGCAATGATGTAAGAAAAATTTACACGGCAGGTAGTACCGTAACCCCCTTTCGGCGAAGTTAATGTACACGAATCGCATGAGAGTCTTTCATCCGAACGCATCCTAGAATCTGCGAGAATAGAAACTAGAGATCCCTTGCTAACGGAAATGTCCACGAACCAAACACAAATTGCTTGGCCGCTTAAGAAGCCACAGCAACTCGTCTACGTGGAGCTCGGTCCGAATAACGGCGGCATGATGCTGGGGGTCTGCGAACAGGGGCTAAGTTTCCGTGCAGTTTCACCTCTCAGAGCTGATGGCCCGATCAATTTCATGTTTGCCCTCGACGGCAAAACACGTCTGCAAGGAGTCGGCGAAATTGTTTGGTCGGAAGACGGCGGCAAATCCGGCGGACTCAAATTCACAAATGTATCGCCGCAATTTCGCGAATTGCTCCGCTCCTGGCTCTCCAGCGAATCCAATCCAAAAAATATCGGCCGTGAGATAACGCCCGCCGCCGCGATTCCGCTCGACTCAATCGAGAAAATCAGATCACACGCCCACGCAGGTAATGTGGAAGAAGCAAAGCCTCCCGCGTCCCCGCGGTCGCGGGACACAAAACCCACTGAGCCAAAGCAGCCTGAAGTAAAGCCAGCTGAAAAACTAGTACCTGCGACTCCTCCACCCCCAGAACCTATCGCCGTTAAGCCTCTTGTGCCGAGGCATGTCGAAATTAAACCGGCGGAAGAGCTCGTCGCTGAATCAAAACCAGTTGAGCAACCCGTAGTCGTTCCACCGCTCCCACAACCAAATCCCCTCGAAGCAAAGCCAGTTATCGCCGCGCCAGTGGAACCAAAACCTGTCGAGCCAAAACCCATCGGAAAGACAGCAGCCGAATTCGTTCTTCCGCCTGCGGAATCAAAACCCCAAGAGCACGCGCAGCCTGTTAATTCGCTGCCGAAGCTGCGGCTTCCTCTTGCTTCCTCTCCCGCAGAGCCAGCGCAGCAAGATACTTCAAACATTCCAGTGCAACCAAAAGCACAAACCACCGCAAGCGCGGCCCCGCTCCCTTTACTAGAGGTTTCTCAACGACCGGCCGAAGTCGCGCCAACTGTTGCATCGCCACCAGACTCAATTCTTGCCACGTCAGAGGAAATCGGCGCCGACTACTCCTTGCCGGATGAAGCCGTAGTCGCCGAGCATCCGCGCCTCAATCGCGCTGCAGCCGCTGGCATCATTGGACTTGCCCTTGCCATCATTCTCGGAGCGTTGATTCTCAGCTTTCGCGGCGAAGTCGGTAAAATGCTGATCCATTTGGGTGAGGCACTTTCCGGCGAAGAACCCAAACCTGCTGGCGCACAGTCATCGTCCATTCCTGCCGCAATTGACGATAGCTCTTATCCTCCCGTCGCGCGTCCCGCGCAGCACAATGCGCCGACTCCGTCGCTCAAGCCAGAGCCTCAGTCCGCTGCTTCTCCGAATGTTTCGCACAGCGACGCCGTGCAGCAAATAAAAGATCTCCCCGCGCCTGTGGATAGCGGTAATGGCCAAAAAGAATTTGATCAGGCTCGAAACATTTTGAAGGGGAATCGCCGTCAGCGCGACCTTTCGCGGGCGGTAAGTCTTCTTTGGACTGGAGTTGGAAAAGGCTATGTTCCCGCGGATGTCACGCTCGCCGATCTCTACGCCCGTGGCGATGGAGTCGAACAGAGCTGCGATCAGGCGCGAGTGCTTCTCGAGGCCGCGATTCAAAAGGGAAGCCCCGAGGCCCGCCGCAGGCTCGATCTTCTGAAGCAGCAGGGCTGTCCCTAGAAGGAAATATCGCCCCCGCATTCCTTCTTTTGCTTACTTCTTTGACTTGGCGCGCGCACCTCTTTGAATCGGCCATCGCGCCTCCACGGTCGTATTCAATCCGCCGCGAGGCGTGAATTCGCCGCGAACTACGCACCACTCGGGATGAATGGCTTCCACAATATCGTGAAGCATCTTGTTCACGGCATTTTCGTAGAAAATTCCAAGATTGCGGTAGGCCAGCAGGTACATCTTTAGCGCCTTCAGCTCAATACATTCCTTTTTCGGTACATACTCAATAGTGATAGTTCCGTAGTCGGGCAAGCCCGTTTTCGGGCATACCGACGTATATTCCGGATACCGCGTCGTGATGACGTACCCCGGAAACTGATTCGGCCAAGCATCCAATTTTGGAAGTTTTGTCTTGATGCCGGCTTTGGCATGCGCGTCCGTATAATCGGCCATGAGATCTCCTGTACCGAATTTTAGCGCATTGTGCCGGCTTGGTCATTTCCGGCCCGCACGAGAACGGCTTGAAGAGCTGAAAACTTTCGCATATGCTCTTCCCGCTTTTTGTCAATTCATGAGCACTGAAAAATGATTAATTGCCCCTCCTGCCATTCCTCGGATTGCCGTCGCTCGCGGCGGCGCGGGTTTGCGGACTTCGCGTACGGGCTCGTCGGGCTGATTCCCTGGCGCTGCAACCATTGTGAGTCCCGCTTCCGCTCGCGTCCTGTCCCGCTCAGCCATGCCAAATTCGCCCACTGCTCCATTTGTGGCAATTTTGATTTGAAGCGAATTTCGCCCGAGCACGTTCCAGGAATGATGGGCACTATCGGCCGCTTGCTAGGGCTTCCTTCGCTTCGCTGCGAGCCGTGCCGCCATAAATTCATTTCGATCCGGCCACTCAAGGAATCTGCATCCGCGGAATCCGCCAAAGGCGAGCAAAAAGTCGCCTGAATTGACTACTCTAGTCCCGTGCTTGAACCCCCTGTTTCCTCATGAGAAAATAAAAGTGTCACAAGCGCAGGATGGGTAGTCCTGCGGTTTCTCCGGCGATATCGTCTAAGGGTTAGGACGTAGCCCTCTCAAGGCTAAAATCCGGGTTCGAATCCCGGTATCGCTACCAACGTCTGTTTCACCACTTCGAGAGCTAGTTCTGGAAATGCGACACAAAGTGTACGCGGGTGCTTCCGGTTGGGCGTATTCCACTTGGAAGCCGGAGTTCTATCCCGCAGACGTCAGCTCGAAAAATTTTCTGGCCCACTATTCCAGCCGCATAAATTCCGTCGAAGTGAACTATACCTTCCGGACTCTACCCTCCGAAAAACTCCTCACCGGTTGGATGAGCAGCGTTTCCCCAGACTTTGTTTTCTCGATTAAGGCGAACGAGCAGATTACGCACCGCAAACGCCTCCGCGACGCCGCTGCTTTTACCAAAGAGTTTTTGGGTCTTTTGCAGCCTTTGCGAGAAGCAAACCGCTTGGGCTGCGTCCTTTTTCAGCTGCCGCCCTTTGTTAAGTGTGACGTGAAATTACTTGGCGATTTTCTCGCCGCTCTGGGAAAAGCGGGACGACTGGCATTCGAGTTCCGGCACGATTCCTGGTTTAACGATGAAGTTTACGCGGCACTCTCTAGAGCAAACGCCGCCCTTTGCATTGCCGAAGGCGAGGATCTCGACACGCCACAGGTGAAAACGGCCGATTTTTCTTATCTGCGATTGCGAAAAGAAAAATACACGCCCAAGGAACGCAAACTCATCGCTCAGCGTGTCTCCAAACTGGCAGCCGAAGGCGATGTCTATGCCTACTTCAAGCACGTCGACGAACCTTGGGGGCCGCTAGCCGCAGAAGAGCTTCTGAAAACGCAAAAATGACCACAAAAGCCAGAACAATACTCGCGATTTTGACGAGCGCCAATTCGTTCGGAGAAAATAGCAAGAGAGGATCTTATCCGGCATGAGTTCACGTAACCCCGCAGTGCCTCTTAGCAAGAACGATCACCTTCTTCGTTGGGTCGAAAAAATGGCGGAATTGACTCGCCCCGCGAAAATCCACTGGGTAGATGGCTCGCAGCAGGAATACGACCAGCTCTGTAAGGAACTCGTCGAGAGCGGCACCTTCATCAAGCTCAACGAAAAACTTTGGCCGGGCTGTTTTTATGCGCGCTCGGACGCTTCCGACGTGGCGCGCGTCGAAGATCGCACCTTCATCTGCTCCTATGCCAAGGACAACGCCGGCCCCACAAACAATTGGGAAAATCCCTACGAAATGCGCAAGAAACTGCGTGCCCTCTTCAGCGGCTCAATGCAAGGTCGCACGATGTACGTGCTGCCGTTCAGCATGGGCCCTGTCGGCTCGCCGATGGCAAAAATCGGTGTGCAGCTCACCGATTCTCCTTACGTCGTCGTCAGCATGCGCATTATGGCGCGCATCGGATCTCGAGTTATCGACGAGATCGATAAAGGCGCGCGCGTCGTTCCTTGTCTCCACTCAGTCGGCATGCCGCTCGCACCGGGTCAAAAAGACGTTCCTTGGCCGTGCAACAAAGAGAAGTACATCGTCCACTTTCCCGAATCGCGCGAAATCTGGTCGTACGGCTCCGGCTATGGCGGCAATGCGCTCCTCGGCAAAAAATGTTTTGCGCTGCGCATCGCCTCCAACATCGCACGCGACGAAGGCTGGATGGCCGAGCACATGCTCATCCTCGGTGTCGAAGATCCCAAGGGCGAGAAGACTTACGTCGCAGCTGCCTTCCCGAGCGCCTGCGGCAAAACCAACTTCGCCATGCTCATTCCACCGAAAGGCTTCGAAGGTTGGAAAGTGTGGACCGTTGGCGACGATATCGCCTGGATTCGTCCCGATGAAAACGGTGCTCTCCGTGCGCTGAATCCCGAAGCAGGCTTCTTCGGCGTTGCGCCCGGCACATCGAAGAAAACCAATCCCAACGCGATGGCTGCGCTTTCAAAGAACACCATTTTCACCAACGTCGCCCTCACTCCCGAAGATGGCGTCTGGTGGGAAGGCATGACCGACGACCCGCCTGCCGAATGTCTCGATTGGCAGGGCAAAAAATGGACGCCGCAAATCGCCAAGGAAACCGGCGCAAAGGCTGCGCATCCCAACGCGCGCTTTACTGCGCCCGCATCCCAATGCCCCACGATCGATCCCGCATGGGAAGATCCTAACGGTGTTCCCCTCCACGCGATTATTTTTGGCGGTCGACGTGCCACCACCATGCCGCTCGTTTATCAAGCCTTCAATTGGAGCTCCGGCGTCTACATCGGCGCCACGATGGGCTCGGAAATGACCGCCGCCGCAGCCGGCACCATCGGCAAAGTCCGCCGCGACCCCATGGCTATGCTTCCGTTTTGCGGCTATCACATGGGCGATTATTTTCGCCATTGGATCAAGATGCAGCGCTCGCTCAAGGTCACACCGCGCATTTTCCATGTGAACTGGTTTCGCAAAGACGCCGATGGAAAATTCATGTGGCCCGGCTACAGCGAAAACATGCGAGTTCTGAAATGGATTGTGGACCGCGCCCGCGTTCGTGCTTTTGCCAGCGAAACACCCATCGGCTGGATGCCCCACTACGAAGACATGGAATGGAAAGGTCTCGATTTCCCGCGCGAAAAATTCAACGCCCTGCAGGAATTCGACGACAAAGCTTGGCGCCACGAGGTCATCGAGCACGAGGAACTCTTCATCCTCCTCCACGACCATCTTCCCAAAGAAATGGTCTACGAACGCGAACTCCTCATCTGCCGCTTGTAGGATCGGTTTGGGGGAACGATTCGTCGGTCTGTGGTGTCTAATTGCTCCAGCATATGAGCCTTTACAACTACCTGAATCCCACAATCTTTCTAAAGCACCTGCCCGCTGTTGGGTTGATTTTTCTTCTCTTACTGATTTTGGTAAGTATCTACGTACTCGATCGATCTGTGGTCACAACACTAAAGCTTCGCAAGTTGAGCCGTGGCAGTTCCCATGCAAAACCCCAGATAGATCTGGAGAGGCTTTGTGACAGTATCGCGAATGTGCGCCAGGCGTTGCGGTTCGCATTCTATACTTTTGGATGTTGTCTTTTTCTAATGCTATGCAGGTCCCTCGACTCGGTAGCCACGAGTAGCAAGCTCAATTACGGAACAATCCTGTGGAATTTTGGCGTAGACTTTACGTTCGCCGTCGATGTTTGTCTGATTTTTCTATTTCTTCACATTGTTCAGTGGGTTGTTTCGGTTCGCCTAAACCAAGTAATTCGCCGCCCATTGCCAACGTCTCGTTCTGGTTCGAAATAGACCTGGAAGTTAGTTCTTCCCGTAAGGCCGCGTGGAGGTAATGCCTTTACCTTCGGTAACCGTGACCGTCTGTCCCACATTCACATTCGCAAGCTTTTCCACTTGTCCGCTCGGCCAGCGAATTTCCACGGAATCCACTTTACTCTGTTGCCCAACGCCAAACGTCAGCACCAGCTCGCTCGCCGATAAATAACTAGACCCGCTCCGCAACATCTGCGTCTGTATTCCTTCCGCCGTCGCCACTCGTACTACCACGCCAATGCCGTCGCGATTCGACTTCGTCCCAATCAACTTCACGCGCAAACTGTGATTCGCCGTTCCTATTGCCTCATTCTTGAACAACGAAACCGGCCCGCCATTGGTGGACATCAAAATGTCCAACCGCCCATTGTTGTAAACATCCGCGTAAGCAACCGACCGTCCCACGCGCGGAGTCGCAAAAGCCGCACCCGCCGTCTTCGTCACTTCCGCAAACTTTCCTTTACCTAGATTTCGAAACAAATGCGGCGGCTCCGCATACTTCACGTTCGCCTGCACCTTCTGAATGTCCGGATCAATGTGCCCATTCACCACCAAAATGTCCGGCCACCCATCCAAATCGTAGTCAAAGAAAAAGCACCCAAATCCCAGTGTCAACAACGAAGCACGCCCCACTTCCGATCGCGGAGCCTCATCCACAAACAATCCACGCCCTTCGTTGTGATAGAGCGAAATCATCTGATTCGAAAAATTCGTAATCATCAAACTCGTATTTCCGCTGCGATCGTAGTCCGCCGTGTCCACGCCCATGCCCGCGCGCGCCACGCCGTCTTCGCTGAACGCCACGCCCGCTACAACCGCCTTTTCCGTGAACGTCCCATTCCCATTGTTCCGGTAAAGTTTGTTCGGCTGCGTGTCATTCGAAAGCAAAATATCTGGCCATCCATCATTGTCAAAATCCAGTATCGCAATCCCCAGTGTTTTCGACGTCGGTTCGTAAAGACCCGCCTGCTTCGTCACATCCGAGAAAGTCCCGTCGCCATTGTTGTGCCATAGCCGAATCGAGGCGCCTTTGTACGATTCCGGTGTGCAATACGATTTGCTCTTCCCGTCCATCGTGCAGTAAAGGTCCGCTTCCGGCGACCAAGTCACATAATTCGCTACCACGAGATCCAGCCGTCCATCCTTGTCGTAATCCACCCACGCTGCGCTCGTGCTGAACTCCTTCACGCCGGCGAATCCTGCTTTCTGTGTCACATCCGTAAACGTCCCATTCCCATTGTTGTGAAACAAATGATTCTGCCCGTACGCCGTCACAAACAAATCGTCATACCCGTCGTTGTCGTAATCGCCCACAGCCACGCCCAGCCCGAACATCTCCACATCAAGCCCCGCTTTGTGCGTCACATCTGTAAACGTCCCATCATGATTGTTGTGATAAAGCTTCGGTGTCGTGTGCTTCAGCGTGTGCCCGGGCCAGTCCGTGCCATTCACCAAAAAAATATCCGGCCAACCATCATTGTCATAATCAATGAACGCCACGCCCGGCCCCAGCGTCTCCGGCAAATACTTTTTTCCGAACGCGCCATTGTTGTGGACGAACTTGATCCCCGCCGCAGCCGTCGCGTCGCGAAACTCCGCTGGCCCTTTCGCAGCGGTCGCTGTTTGCGCCATTGAATTGTTCGAAAAAATAAACAGGAAGGCAGCAAAAACTACACTCGAGATTTTCTTCACGGATTCCCCAAAAGTTCATCGCGCCCGACGCCCAGCGCATCGGCCATGCGATTGATGTAGTTAAACCACGACGCGATCATCGTAATCTGCAAAATCCCCTTGTCATCAAATCCTGCCGCGCGCAATTTCTCATGATCCTCTGGGGTACACTTCGTCGCGTCCTTCGTCAGCTTTACCACGTAATCTAGCATCACGCGGTCCTGCTCGCTGATCGGCGCAGTCTTGTAATCGTGCTGCAGCGCCTCGACCATCCCTTCGTCCAACGTCACCCTACGCAGAAACTCTGCGTGCGATTCGATTCAATAGTGACACCGGTTTGTGACCGAAACCATCGTCGCAATCATTTCGTGCTGATACCGTTTCAGCGGCAGTTCCGGCGCCATCATCGCGCCAAACGCGCTGAACGAGTGGTACAGCGCATCCGGAATCAGCGTGTGCGAAGCCGTAATCCCTGCTTCCGGCCCTTTGTCCACCGCAGGCACTGGTGTCGCGTACTCCTGCGGATAAATCTTCCGCTGCGCCTCCATCGCCGCTTTTACGCGCGGATCTTCATCCATCTTCACTGTCTTAATCCACGTCATCCGATGGCTCCCAGGTTTTTTCCGAAAAAACTTATCGCCCGCCGCCTGCTGCAGTGCTTCTAACCGCCGAACTCTTCGCCCGCGCATGAGCCGCATTTTTTTTCGCTGCTGCTTTCGGCGCCTCGCCCAGCGCCACCGACGTATGCTCATGAATCATCTGCCGCTCATTGTTGTCTTCTGGATGCGCCTGCCGATACGGCCCCGTCAGCGCCTGCGCCGATTCATCTGCCTTGTACCGCAAATAACGCGCCTTGTGCTGTTCCGCACGCGCATCATCGCCAAGTCCGTTGTAGCAAAGCATCAAATTGTAGTGTGCCTGCAAATCTTCCGGATCGATCGCCAGCGTCGCTTGAAACGCCTTCACCGCATCCGCATATTTCTTTTGCAAAAAGTAAATTCGCCCCAGTTCGTTCCATACCACACGATCCCGCGGATATTGCTGCAGCACGCTCTGCAATTTCGCAATCGCTTCGTCGTACTTCCCATCTTCCTTTAGCACACGCGCATAAAAATAATTTGCCCGCGCCAATCCCGGTTTCAACGCCAGTGCTTTGTCCAATACCTGTTCCGCGCCCGCCGTGTCGCCTTCCTGAGCTCGCACGCGCCCAATGTTCACCCATCCATCTGCATTCTGCGGATCGGCCTGCGTCACTTTCTCAAACGCCATCCCTGCATTTCGCAAGTCTCCCTGCAAAAATAATCCGATTCCGTAGTCATTCCAGCGCATCCAGTCTTCTTTCACTGCTACTGCCTGCGGCGCAGGCGCGAGTTCTTTCTTCGCAATCACCCGAATCGTTTTTGTATCCTCCGCGACTACCGTAACCGGCAGCGTCGGAACCTCTTTCAATTTTCCCGCCACGCCGCTCGTATCTCCTGTGAACGCCCACTTCCGATCGTCGTAATGCGGCGTCACTTCGCCTTTCGCTTGGCTTGTATCCTCCACACCCGCATACGAAAACTGGTTGTTGAACCACATGAATTTCCGGTAATTCAATTTCGCATGCAGCGTAATCTTCTCTCCGCTGCTTTCGGGAATGTGTAAACGATAGTGCACCGTGTCCGCCGCACCAGGGGGAATCAAATGCACGTACACCACTGCGCGCGTCGACCAGGCATTCCGCTTGTTAATGACATTCCCGTGTCCATCAATCTGCCGCGAACGGTAAAAATGCGCGCCTTCATCCACTTGCCCCTTACCGTCGTCCGCAACCCTTCCGCTCCAGAAAATCACCTGCCCTTTTTCATCCGTCGCTTCAAGTTCGAGCCACACTTCAAACGCATCTACCGTCCCGCCTGGAAAGAAGTGCCCCACCTTGCGCGTTCGCACTACAACTTCCACGTTCACGTCATCCCCGCGCCGCGCCGCCGCATCCACACGTCCCAGCGGAGCCGTAATCGCGCGAGCGCTTCCTTCCGCGCCATGCGTGCCCGTAATATCGGCTTCCTCGCCCACAGCAAATGTCGTGGAAAGCTCCTGCCCGCCGTGCGGCACATTTCCTTTTGTTTCCGGGCTCTCTTTTCCCGCCGGCGCAATGCCAAAAATATCCACGCTTACTTGCTTGTCCTGCAAAAATTTCACGCTCGCCGCAAGCTGTTCTGCGTCCGCATTCGCCGTCGGCACTGCTGTGTTCGCGCCCGGGAACCGGTGCGAGTGCACAAATCCATCCACGTTGCCTTCGTCTTTTGAAGGAATCAGCGGCATGTGGCAATCCGCACACATCATCGAATTCGCCGGATAATAAAATGACCGCGCGCCCTGCCCCGAAACGCCGCTCGCCTGCCAGTTGTCATACTCGTTGAACCCGCGAATCCACCGGTAACGATTCACCGGCAAATCGAGATGCACTTTATGGCAGCCCGAGCAGAACTCCGCTGTCTGCTCTCGCATGAATGGCTTCAAAAACACGCGCCGGTGCGGCTCCGGATTCACTTTCACCATGAAGTCGTGCACCGCACGCACCACCGGATTTTCGCTCGCCGCCAGTTCATGCAGCTTCGGATACTCCAGAACAAAATCGCCCTGCCCCATCGTGCTCTTCACTTCCACGATGCTGTGGCACATCATGCAGCTCAAACCCGCTTGCGCCGCCGGCGTATTCTCAATTTGTCTGATCGGCGTGTCGAACATCCCGCTAAAGAGCAGTGCCGGATCGTGGCAGCCCGCGCACCACTTCGAACTCTTCACGCCCGCTACGTCCTGCATGTATTCGATGCTCTTGCGATACCACTGATTGTTGAACGACGAAAAATGATGTGCCGAGCTGTACCACTGCTTATACACATCTCCGTGACACCGCTCGCAAGCTTGCGACTGCATGAAATATTTCGCCGGAATATTTTTCCCGTCTCGTGTCTGCACCGAACTCGGAAAAAACTTCCCGCTTGGCCCGTCACCCTCGCCGTCCATCGTCTCTGTCGAAAGCGCCGGATTTTTTACGCGGTACGAATTTTTCCAGGCAATGTTTCGTCCCCACCACGCTCCCGCGCTCGCCAAACCCATCACGAGCAGCACTGTCGCAAACCGCAGCAGCGCAGCGCCCGCTCCCTCCCCCAGCCACTTGCGATTGCCAAGCCACGAAAGAGCCAGAAAAAAAACTCCCGCCACACACAGCGCAATATGCGCATAAAGCCATGCCTTTAGCCGGTGTGGCGTCCCAATCTTCACCAATACAATTCCTAAAATCGCCCCCAGTGCCAGCAGACTCCATCCAAATCGATTTCCAAATTTTTGCTCCCGCCAGCACCGCAAAAAATACGGCACCATCAAAACCGCCAACACCAACCCTGCAACCAAATGAAAAAGCAGCACCGCCGAATACGTCAGCGTCGCCGAAGGAAATCCATACAAATAAATGGAAGTAATCGCGAGAAGGACGAGGATCCGAGGCCGCCACCGATTCATCAAACCAGTCTCCAAAAACACCGCCTACGATTCTACACTCGCCGCAAAAACGACTGCGCGGCCGGGATAATTTGGGTATCCGGCCGCGCAATCAAGGGGTGCTCCCGAGGGTGTAATACTGAAATCTTTGGTTCGGGTAGCGTACTGATTTCGTTGCCCCGTTTATAAATTGAGCCGCGAACCACTGCAATAATGTAAAAGAATTAGAACCCGGCCAGCGCCACAACATCTTTATTTTCTGTTATTTGATACGCTTTTCCTGTCGCCAGGTTCTTGAATTCCTGTGTTCCCCCACTCGGCCAATCAATAACAACCCGCTCCACCCGGTCACGTCCACCCATTCCAAACGTCACTGGCAGCTCCGATTGCGAAAGATAGCTCGACCCGCCATGCACCATTCGCATTTGCATTTCGCCGCCGTTGAACACGCGCACAACCGCTCCAATCGCATCACGATTCGATTTCGTCCCCGTTAAGTGAAATCGAATCGCACGATGACCGGCGTTTTGATCGTTGCGGTATAAATACGCCGGCCCGTTGTTTGTCGTCATCAGAACATCCAAATCGCCGTCGCGGTCAAAATCTCCATACGCAAGTCCACGCCCCACCTTCGCTTTCGCAAACTCGGTGCCCGCCTCACTCGCGGCTTCGCGAAATTTTCCCCCGCCCTGATTAAAAAAAAGCTGCGGCGGTTGCGCGTACCCAACGTTCCCGCGTATGTTTCTCACCGTTTCATCGATGTGCCCGTTCGCCACCGCCAAATCGAGTCGCCCGTCCAGATCAACATCCAAAAACGCGCAGCCGAATCCCAGAGTTGTTTTTGACGGCCCGCCCACTCCGGACGCTAACGAAATCTCATCGTACGTCCCCGCTTTTCCAGCGCGATACATCCCGATCATTTCATTGTCAAAATTCGTAATCGCAATTCCCGCTCGCCCCGAATTCTCAAAATCTCCAACCGCCACTCCCATTCCCGCTCGCGCTTTTCCATCTGGGCTGAACGCAATTCCCGCCTCAACGGCCACATCTTTGAATTTTCCGTTGCGCAAATTCTTGTAAAGTTTGTTGGGCTGAGTGTCGTTTGCCACCAGCAAATCCGGCCAGCCGTCCTGATCGAAATCGAGCAGCGCAACGCCAAGCGATTTCGAACTCGCATCAAAAACCCCGCTGCCCGCCGTCACATCCTCAAATGTTCCATCTCCCCGATTCCGGAACAGCCAGCACGTCTCTCCGCGATACGCCTCCGGCGTGCAATACGATTTTTGCTTTCCATCCAGGCTGCAAAAAACATCGTGTTCCGGCGACCAGTTCACGTAATTGCACACAAAAAGGTCCAGCAACCCGTCCCGATCGTAATCAAACCAAAGAGCCGATGTGCTGAACGCTTGCTTCCCCAAAAGCCCGCTCTTGCGCGTTATATCGATGAATGTCCCTTTGCCCGTGTTCTGAAACAGTCGGTTCTGTCCCACACATGTAATCAAAACATCCGGGAATCCATCCTTGTTGTAATCTCCAACTGCCACGCCCATTCCATAGAGCTCGACTTCGAGCCCTGCCGCTCGCGTCACATCCGTAAAAGTTCCATTGCGATTATTTTTGTAGAGCTTCAGTGTCGATTTTTGTTTTTTGTGCCCCGGCCAGTCCATCGCATTGACCAGCAAAATGTCTTGCCATCCATCCGCGTCGTAATCCAGAAACGCGCAGCCCGACCCCAGCGTCTCCGGCAGCAATTTCCCGCCGTAAGCGCCACTGTTGTGTTGAAAAGAAATGCCCGCTGCTGAAGTTACGTCAGTGAGTTGAAATCCAAGTCCTGGCGTCGGGTAAGGAAAAACGGCAGGAGAAAAGAGGGAACTCGCGGCCGTTACCCTCGCAATTCCATTCAAAAATTCCCGCCGCTTCACGGCAAATTCACCAATCCGTTTCGAATCGCGTAAACCACAAGCTCCGCCGTTTTATGAATCCCCAAGCGGTCCATGATATTCGCGCGATGCACCGCCACTGTGTTCACACTCAACTCTAGATCGTTCGCAATTTCCTTGTTCGATTTTCCCGCGACAATATGTTGCAGAATTTCCATCTCGCGCGGCGTTAGTCCCGCTTCTCGTTCGCCTTTCAGCACTTGTGGCCGCGCAACCTGCGGATCAAGCACCGTTTTTCCTGCCGCCACACTCTTGACCGCGCCCGCCAAATCCAGGTCCATCGCGTTCTTCAGCACGTACCCGCGCGCGCCGGCGAGAAGCGCTTGCTTCACCAGCGTGTCTTCCGAATGCATGCTCAACAGCAGAATCGCGGAACCCGGCTGCGCTTCCAGGATTTTTTTGGTCGCTTCCAGTCCGCTCATCACCGGCATAGCGCAGTCCATTACGATCACCCGCGGCTTCAGTTGCACCGCTAGCTTCACGCCTTCCGCGCCGTCACTCGCTTCTCCCACCACTCTGATCCCTGGATCGTCTTCCAGCATTCGCCGGAATCCGCGCCGCACCAGCGCGTGATCGTCCACCAGCAGCACGGTGATCTTATCCGCCATGAGCTTCCACCTTTTCCCGTGCAACCCTTAGCCGCACTCGCGTGCCGCCCGCCTCCGGCTTCTCGTATGTCAAATCTCCTCCAATCAGTTCCGCACGCTCGCGCATCGCTACCATTCCAATTCCGTGGTGTCCCCCCTGCTGGAATTTGTCTGGCCGTAATCCCTTTCCATGGTCTTCTATTTCCAGAATAAGCTCACTCGCTCCATAGGTTAAACGCACCCACGCTTCATTCGTCTGTGCGTGCCGGCTGATGTTGTTCAAGCTTTCCTGCACCACGCGGTACAAATGAACTCCCGCTCCTGTTTCCACTGCAAACGCGGGCCCCGCTTTTTCGTAGCTCACGGCCAGTCCTGTCTGTCGCTCAACCGTGGGAATGTACCAATCAAGCGTCGCTTCGAGACCCGCTTCCTCAAGTAGCACGGGATGCAGCGCCTGCGATAGTCCGCGCACTTTGTTCAGCGTGGATTGCGTAATTTCCTGAACTTCCTTCAAATCTCCACGCAGCGTCGAATTCTCCGGCATCTGTTTTCCTGCACGCCCCAGCAACGAACCGATCGCCGTCAAAACTTGCCCGAACTCATCATGTAATTCCCGCGAAAGATGTCGCAGCATCGATTCCTGTGTCGAAATTAGTTTCTGAGCCAGCTCGCTCCGTTGCTGAGAAAGCTCTTCCAGTTGCGCGAATATTTTCTTGTTCGCTTGAATCAAATACAAACTCGTCAAGACAATCACCAGCAATACAGCGCCAAGAAATAAATAAAGCTGCCGCTGCACTCGATCGTAAATTTTCGTGATCTCTGCCGTCGCCTGCTCTTCTCCCTCGTTATTCTGAATAAGCAATCGCGAAACCGCCGTGCTCAGCGCCGCCTGCCGCGCTTGCAGCGTCACTTGAATCTGTTCCCGCGCTTCCGCATCCCTCCCATTCGCGGCCAGTGCGAACATCCGGTCCATTGCGTCCCAAAACTGCGCAAGCGATTGACTCAGATAGGTCCGTTGCTCGGCTGTGCGCTGCGTCGGCGCAAACGAATCTTCAATCTTCAGCGCCGCATCCAGATCCTCGCGAATTCGCTCGAACTGTGCCGTCCATGCCGTCAGTGGATACGGCTCCCGCGCGTCCAGCATGTCCCGCATCGCCAGCGCCAGCGAATTCAAATCATTCTGCACGCGCAGGAGTTGCAACGAATCTTTCCGGTTGCGATCCACCAGGTTGCTCTGCAGCGCCCGCAAGCCCGAGAGTTGTCCGTTCATGTAGTAAGCAAATAACAGCACGGCAACAAGAGTCAGCACCAATCCAACGAGCAACCCTGCAGTCGGCGAACGGCTCGGCTGAGAACCTTGCGGCATCGCCAGAGAGTATACTTTGTCGTTTCGAACACCAAACTTCTGCTTTGCAACAATTCCTCGCGCGAATGCGTATAATCCCTCGGTTGGGAGTTCGGCTTCCCATCAATTCTACTTAAGATTCCGGTAACGTTAACGCTTGCCTAGAATATCGTTATCCTTTACAATGCTTCAACTCTCGGAATTACACCCGGGGCGGCTTTCGGGCTGCCCCTTGCCTTCTCTTCCCACACTTAATGGAGGTCGTATGTTTTCACGTCGAGGATTATTGGGCCTGCTCCTGGCAGCTTGCGTTGCTCTTCCTGTCGCTCGCGCCAATGACGAAATTCCGAAAGTTGCTTGGAAACGCCCCATTGGAAAACCGCTCGAAAATCCGGGCACAAAAAAACCTGCGCTCGATGGCGGGCACATCGATGACGGCTTCTGGCAAGGCGCACCAGTTGGTGGATTCGGCGCGGGAACTTTTTCGCGCACCTTTCGCGGAGATTTTGCGCGCTGGCATGTCCAGCCGGGCTTTCACAAGTATCAGTCCATCCTGGCAAATCAGTTCGCGATGTTTCAAAAGTCGGACGGCGATTCCGAAGGCGTCGCAAAAGTTCTCTACGCCGGAAAACCCGCGCATGGCGAACTTAGCGCATGGAACTGGGATTATCCCGTTGGCGCGGGAGAGTACGCGGCCCTTTATCCGAAATCTTGGTTCGACTACAAATGGGACAAATTTCCCGCACACGTAACTCTCGAACAGTACTCACCGATTCTCCCGAACAATTACAAAGAGACAAGCTATCCCGTCGCCGTCTATCGCTGGCATGCAGAAAATCCCACCAACAAGAAAGTTACGGTCTCCGTTCTTTTTTCCTGGACCAACATGCTTGGTTGGTTCCGCAATCCCGATCGCGATTTTCGCGCCGCGCTGAACGAAGGAAATTACAACCGCGCCGCATCCGAAAAAATCGGCGATGCAACGATGAAGGGAATCGTCTTCGAGCGTAATCGCGGCAGCGTCGTACCGAATGCCTGGGACGGCCAGATGACTATCGCCGCACTCGAAACGCCCGGTGTTGAAGTCACCTACCTCACTACATTTCTTCCTTACGGAAGCGGCTCCGAAGTCTGGTCCACATTTTCCAAAGATGGCACGCTCGACACAGCAAGCAAAGGCTGGCTCAGCAGCGGTGAACCGCTTGTCGGCGCAATTGCCGTGAAATTCACGCTGAATCCCGGAGAAAAGAAAATTGTTCCGATGGTTTTGTCCTGGGATCTTCCCGTCGTCGAATTTGGCTCCGGCCGCAAATGGTATCGCCACTATACCGATTTCTATGGAACTGACGGCAAACAGTCTTGGGCCATCGCGCGTGATGGATTGAAAAATGCCACCGCGTGGAGCGACGCAATCTCCGCATGGCAAGCGCCTTATATCAATGATGAAAGCAAGCCGGAGTGGTATCGCGGGATGCTCTTCAATGAGCTTTATGTTTTTGCTGATGGCGGTTCATTCTGGGGCCGCCCTGTCGGTGCGGATCCGAAAACTCCAAACACCTATTCGTTCATGGAATGTTTCGACTATCCGTATTACGAAACGCTCGACGTGCGTTTTTACGGCTCCATGCCGCTCGCAAAATTCTGGCCCGACATAGACAAACAAGTGATGCGCGATTTTGCGGACACCGTTCCAAAACATCTCGACGATCGCATGACCTGGATTTGGAAATCCATGGTTACGCAGTCAGCAGTTTTCCGCGAACGCAAAACAAAAGGCGCTGTTCCGCACGACATGGGGGTTCCAAACGAAGATCCGTTTTACCAGGTGAATCAATTCAGCTGGCAGGACACAAACGGCTGGAAGGATCTGAATTCCAAATTCGTGCTCATGGTTTATCGCGATTACGTGCTCACCGGTTCCAAAGATAAAGATTTTCTGAAATACACCTGGCCGGCAGTTCAGGAAGCGCTGGTGTATCTCGGAAAATTCGACAAAGACAACGACGGCATTCCGGACAACGACGGCTATCCCGACCAAACTTACGATACGTGGCTCGTGCGCGGTGACAGCGCGTATTCCGGCAGTCTGTGGCTCGCTTCGCTCCGCGCTGCGGAAGAGATCGCGAAAAAACTTGGCGACGAAAAAGCCGCGACACACTATCACGAACTTTTTGCAAAAGGCCAGAAGACCTACATCGAAAAACTGTGGAACGGAAAATACTTTCGTTACGATACCGAAAGCGAATACAAAGACAACATTCAAGCCGACCAGCTCGCTGGTCAGTGGTACGCGGACGTGACCGGCCTTGGTGATATCGTTCCACGCGACATGCGCGCGAAGGCGCTCAAGAATATTTACGACTTCAACGTGATGAAATTCGCCAAAGGCGAAATGGGCGCCGTGAACGGCATCGCCGCCGACGGCACCATCATCACGACCAACGAGCAAGTCCAGGAAGTCTGGACAGGAACGACGCTCGGCCTAGCGGGCTTCATGCTGGGCGAAGGCATGAAAGACGAAGCGTTCCATACGGCCTGGGGTATCTACCACGTGACGTACGAAACCAAAGGTTATTGGTTCCGCACGCCCGAAGCGTGGGACATCACGGGAAACTATCGTGCGTCCATGTACATGCGCCCTGCGGCGATCTGGTCCATGGAAATGACCGCACCGCCAAAATCCGCGGCGCTAAGCCCGGCGCAGGAAAATTCAACCGCGACGGTTGGGTCGAAGTAGCGCGACCGTTGTTAACATGACGGCGCAGCCGGCCACGGGAACGAGAAGGCCGATACGCAAGCTGCCCGAGAGACGCGAAATGATTCCGACGAGCGGCGGCATCAGTGCGCTGCCTGCCGCTGCTAGCGCGAACATCACACCCCCGACTTTTCTTGCGCGCGCGCCGAACCACTTGGAGAGCCAAGCGACATAAATCGGAAACAGGCTGGACAAGCCAAGCCCTGCAAAAAACGCGCCTGTAAAAAGCGCGGTGGCCGAGTGTGCGGACAAGAACAAAAGCCCGCCTGCCGCTGCCAGCAAAAGCCCGCCGACCGCGACCGTCGCTTCTTTCAAACGCAAAAGAATTGCGGCACTCGCGCCGCGGCCTCCCAAGAGACCGGCATAAAAGAAAGATTGCGTGAGCAAAAAATTTGTTCCGGCCCAGGTTGTGGCTCGTTGTGCGTGAGTCACGGACCAGCCCGATGTACTTACTTCCGTCCCGACATAAACGAAAAACAGGACGCCGAGAAGGGCGGCCACAATTGTGCCCGCGACGCCAGCTGTTGGCACCGCGTTCTCGGAGTTTTCCGCGTGGGAAGGCTCCCCAAAACGCACCTGTGATAGAACAAAGGCGAGAACGAGAGAAAGCGCACCTGTCGTGCGGAGAAACAAGGTGACATGCGAAATCTGGATCATCCACTTGGCGAGCGGTGCGGAGGCGATCGCTCCTATTCCCCAAGCGAGATTCAGGATACTGAGCGCGGAAGCTCTGCGCTCGCCGTACGATTCTCCGGCCCAAAGATTTGTACCCGGAACGGATAATCCATAACCCAAACCATAGATGCCGCTTGCGGCGAGCGCCAACGGGAACGCTCGTGCATTGAGCAGGGCAAATCCCGCTCCCATCATGGCGATCCCGACTGTAATGGCAGGTTTGAAGCCTTTTGCGGTGACAACCACGCTCGAAAGCAACACCCCCGCCAGCGAAAGCGAGAACTGAGTGAAGAAAAAAAATCCGGCGCGGCTGTCGTCGAGGCCCCACTTTATGCGAAATTCTGGAAGGATAGTTCCAATGAACGTGATGATGAGGCCATTGAGGACGAAACTGAAAGCGAGCAGATAAAAAATGATGCTGCGCGAAGAGTTTCCTCCCGCAGACTGGATTTGCGTTTTCGAGGACATCATGGCATTTTGCCTGCGCCAAACTTTCGGTGCAATGCGCTTTGTTGGATGACATGAAACAGGGACATGATGCAGATGATTGATGCTGGTTTGATCGGTTTTGGATTGGGAGGACGCGCGTTTCATGCGCCCTTTATCGCTACAGTGCCGGGCTTGCGGCTTGCGGCGGTTCTCCAACGCACGGGCAATGATGCCGCGGAAGTTTATCCCGGCACGAAGATTGTCCGGTCTCTTGAGGAATTGCTCGCGATTTCGAGCATTCGTCTTGTTGCGATTTCGACTCCGAATGACACGCACTTTCCGCTTGTGAAGGCGTGCCTTGAAGCTGGTCGCGACGTGGTTGTGGACAAGCCGTTCACGACGAATCTTGCGGAAGCCCGCGAATTGGCAGCGCTCACGCAGAAAACGGGAAGATTTTTGACCGTTTATCAGGAGCGGAGGCTCGACGGCGATTTTCATACATTGGAAAAATTGATCTCCGACGGCGAATTGGGCCGCGTGATACGGTTTGAAGAAACGTTTGACCGTTGCCGGCCGGCGATTCGCGATTCGTGGAAAGAGCGCACGGGGCCGGGTACAGGCGTTTTTTTCGATCTTGGCCCGCACCTGATTGATCATGCGCTGAAGCTTTTTGGTCCGCCGGAATCGCTGCTGGCAGATATTCGCGTAGAACGCAATGGTGCGGTGAACGACGATGCGTTCGACGTGACGTTTTATTATGCAAACGGATTGCGTGCCTATATTTCGGCGACCACGATGGCTCCAATTCCGCGGCCACACTATCGCGTGCTGGGAACGAAAGGGAGTTACGTCAAACAAGGACTCGATCCTCAGGAAGCGCTGCTGCGCGCGGGAAAACCCGTTGGGGGGGACGATTGGGGAATGGAAAAAGAAGAAGATTGGGGAACGCTGGCGCAGTTTGATTCGGCGAATTCCACGCAGCGGCGCGTTCCGACGCTGCGGGGAGATTACCGGGCTTTTTACGAAAATGTGCGCGACGTGATGCTCGGCAAGGCGAAGCCGCTTGTTTCGCTCGAAGAGGCTTTGCGCGTGATGTACGCGCTGGAACTGGCTACGGAGAGCAGCGCGCAGCGAAAAGTTCTTCCATGGAAATTGCAGCCAGGAGGGGTGTAAACGAATCCAAGTATGCAGAGCCCCGTTCGACGGGGAATCGGATATGCTAAAGCAAAGAGAGGCACTGTGGCTCGCACTGTAGAACTTGCGCCATCCATACTTTCCGCGAATTTCGCGAATTTGGCCGCGGACGCCAAACTGGCGCTCGAAGGCGGCGGGACGCTGCTGCATGTGGATGTGATGGACGGCCACTTTGTGCCGAACATTACGCTTGGGCCGCCGATTGTGGCTTCGCTGCGCAAAGCGATTCCCGAAGCGATTTTTGACGTGCACCTGATGATTGAAAATCCGGATCAATATATTCCGGCGTTTGCCGAAGCGGGCGCGACGTGGATTCTGGTGCATCAGGAAGCGTGCCGGCATCTGGACCGCACGCTGCACTTGATTGAAGATCACGGATGCAAGCCGGGCGTGGTGATCAATCCCGCGACACCGATCGGCGTGCTCGATGATGTGCTTGATCTGGTGCATCACGTTCTGGTGATGAGCGTGAATCCGGGCTTCGGCGGGCAAAAATTCATCCGCAACTCGCTGAAGAAGATTTCCGCGCTCGCGAACGAACGCGAAAAGCGCGGCTTGAACTACCGAATTGAAGTTGATGGCGGCGTGGCGCTTGATACGATTGGCGACGTGGTCCGCGCCGGCGCCGAATTGCTCGTCGCAGGCAACGCCGTTTTTGGCCACGGTGACATCCGCGAGAACGCGCGCAAACTTCTGCAAGCCGCCCGCTCCGCTACCGCAGCCCACGCCTAAAATCAGAAACAATAAACCGTTGGAATTGTCGTGATGGGGTGCCCCTACCCCCGGTGTTTTTGCATGAATATCAAAACAAAGAAGTTGTTGGCTTAGGAGTGCGTATGAATATGAAAAGAAAGGGTTTGTAAGTGCCATGGAATGATACTCATACGAGGAGTCTGTAAGAGTGGCAAATACAGGACTTATGGGCGCGAGATGTTTGTTAGAAGGTAAACCGTGGGGGCGTTTAGAGGCGGGAGGCTTTTGAGGGACCACCCGGCGGCGCGGCATAGAGGGCTAGGCACAAAGATCGTGCCTTCCAATCGCAAACATTATACCGCATAAGTATAGTTAGTCAAGTAATAAACACTAAGATTCGTATTTGCAGCGGATTAGAGGATGCCAATTCGAGTTGGCGGCTGGAAACAGAGGGAAAATCAAAACCCGCACCCTTAACCCCGAATGGTGCGGCACCCGGCAGGATGTATTGTGCCCCTACACAAGGGGATGCTTGAACGCCGGGAGTCAGTGAGTGGATAACGTGCGTTGGCGGACGCCGAGGATGTTGGGGATGGGCCAGGCGGCGGAGTTGGAGTCGTTTTCGCGGAAGGACGTTTCGTAGCTACCGAACAGTTCCAGTTCAAAATCTCCGGCGTGCAAATAGAGCTGAGCTTCGGGGCCGCCTTCGAGATGTTGGGCGGCGACGAGGCCGATTCCGGCGGACAAAAGTTCGGAGTTGAGATCGTGCATGGAAAAGGGCGAGCGGGAATAGAGGAAGAGGATATGGCCTGCGCGTCTTCCCCAAGTGCGGCTTCGCTCCACTTGCGGGTTTGCTGGCCCCATTGATTTGAACCGGGATGCTTAATCAGACGCAAGTTTTGCAGAGCGGAAGAGTAGTCCTTCAAAATGTTCTCGAAATGAACGCCGGGAGCGTCAAGATCAAAAATGCGAAAGCGGGGAAGGGACTGCGAATTGCGCGGTTCGAACGCGGCGACGGATTGGTATGAGTTTTGCTTGCTGTTGTTAACGTAGGAGCTGGAGCCCATATAGCCAAGGTGCGTTTTGTAGTCTTCGGCAAACATTCCCGCGTTGATCGCAGCGGTGAATTTGTGGCCCCGCGACCAGTCGCGAGCCGTGTGCCCTGTCGATTCGCCGGTCTGACTGATGCCTGTGGCTTCCAATTGCCAGAGGTTGGGATCCATGCGCAGGACGAAGATGCGAGAATCGCCGACAGCGCTCGGCTTTTTTGCGATTACGTATTTGTAGTCCATTCCCGGAGCGATGGTTTTCCAATCCGAGGAGGGGCGCGCGATCAGAAGCGAGGAAAGGCTGAAAAAGAAAATCACGAAGAGCATGCCTGGCCGGCTCTGCTGTAATTTCGCACCCATTCTTTGACAAGCCTAACTCAGTTCTATGGTGAGCCCAAAAGTGGGCGACAGTTATTTCGCCAGTTTGGCCAGGTATTCGCGGATGATGAATTTGGTCGAGTCGAGGGGTTCGCCGGTTTCGAGCAGGGATTTTAGGCTACTGAGAATGGATGGCCAGCCATTTTTCACGCCTTCGTAGGTTTTGGAGCCGACTTCAAATTCGTCGTGGATGATTGTGAGGCGAACGACACCTTTTTGCGAGGCAGGTTCGATTTCGAAGGTGGCTCGGCACGGTGGTTCGTTTTTCATTTCCGGATGCCAGCCTACGTGCCAGGTGAAGGAGAGAAGCCGCGGCGGTTCAAACTTGAGAACGATGCCGGAATCGGCGGGCGCGTCTTCCGCATCGGTCATCTGCACTTTTGAACCGACTTTCCAATCCGATAGGAATTTCACGCCAGACCAATATTTTTGCGTGAATTCGGGGTTAATTAGTGCCTGCCAGAGTTTTTCCGGCGTGGTGCGGATGTAAACGGTGTAAACGAATTTTGGTTTATCCATTTTTAGGTCGACAGCAGGGCAGTTCAAACTGCCCCACCGGTACGTGCTCCTTTCGGTTTCCTTTTTGCTTCCAAATTGTTTTTCAATTCGCCTAGTGCTTCGATGCGGTGGCGATCGTATTTGCTGATCCAGCGATCGTAGATCTGGTGAATAGGAACCGGGTTCAGGTAGTGCAGCTTTTCCCGGCCGCTCCAGACGACGGTGATCAGATTTGCTCTCTCCAGCAGCAGAAGGTGTTTGGTCACCGCCTGTCGCGACATGGAGAGGTAACCGCAAAGCTCATTCAGTGTTCGGCCATTCTTTCCGAACAAAACGTCCAGCAGGCGTCTGCGGCTTTTGTCGGCAAGGGCCTTAAATACTGCTTCCATGCGCGTTCATAATAGGCAACCGTATGGTTGCATGTCAAGAAGAGATTTTGCAAGAGGCGAGTGTTCGGCTATTTATGCGGCGATGGAGATGACTTTGGACTTGCGTGAGGACTTCTTCGGCGAGGCGGTGAGTTCGGCTTCGGCGCGGAGCCAATCGGAATGGGGATCGCCTGGGGCGCCGTTGCGTTCGAGGTAGATGTGATAGGCGCGGAGTGCGATTTCTTCCTCGGTGGGCTTTGTCTTTTTTGCGCGAGTCGTTTTCGGTTTCGGCGCAGCAACGGATTTAGTTTTCGGCATTCAGCCCTCCTTTGGGTGCCTGATTTTATTTTAGGTGGAAGAGCTGCAAGTCTGCATGCACTCATCATGACGCGAGTGATGTGATGGATACTCCGGGAAATTCCGATGGATCGAATCGGAATACCTGATGTGCGAACGGACTACTGCTCCTGGTAGTTCCAGGTGGGGCCGCTGACGAAGAATCGAAAATTGGCACTAAACAATTCACTTCCAGGTAAACGGCATCTCTGATAGCTTGAGGCGCTGACTCTCCGGATTTTTTCGAAGAACAAATCAGAAATGGCTGGTGAAAGATGCCCTCGTGGTTGAGGTCGTTTTGGAACGGAATTCGCAGTGCTGGTTCGTGGTTGAAGACCAAGACAATAGCTGCGTGGAATGCGGTGCAAAGCATGCGGGCAACGCCTGCACCTGCTCCTCCGGCCTTAGCCGGTCCGACGGTTGCTTCTGCGCTTACCGGGATACAGCAGACTCTGCAAGAGATCGCAAAGCAAAAAGAGGAGAAAGGGATCTTCAAGGAGGCACTTTTCTCAGGGCTGAAAACGCTGGCAATTCTTCTTGCGGGCCTGGCCTTTCTTTTTGTTGTCGCGTTTCTGACGAAACAAAAGATTCTGATCGAGCCTTTTTCGGTGCCCAAGGAACTGGAGGCACGCGGATACACTTCCCAGGCAGTGACGGCAAGGATTGTCGATCAAATCGAAGTCGTAGAGAGAAAGGCAAAATCCGATCTCGAAGTGGTCAAATTCGCCACCTCACCATCTGAGATTCTGCCGGACGTGGAACTTCCAGAGACCCATACACAATTGAAATCCGTGATTCCATACCTTCAGGAGTTGATGGGCAGGAAGCCTTTGAAAGTTTCGGGAGGGTTTACTCAAAGCGGACAAGGATTGTTGCTGACGGTTCGCGTAACAGGTACGTCGTACGACGATACCGTGGCGACTTTTGGGACATCAATGGACTATCCCGAAGGAGTATTCGATGCCGCTGCGAAACAAATCCTAAGAATTACCGATCCCTATACTCTCGCTGCGTCGCGCTTTGGCGAGGCGAATTATGAGGATGCCAAGACGCTTCTCTATCGGGCGCTGGATAACGCCAACAAATCGAAAAGAAGCCGTACATTGAACCTTCTGGCCCTTATCGCAGAGCGTCAAGGCGATGACCCGACGGCGGAAGCGAGATATCGGGAATCAAGAGCTGCGGACAAGAGTTACACATGGGGGAGAATAAATTTTGTCTACTTTTTGATCCAGAAAAAACGTTATTCAGAAGCGGAATCAGAAATAAGCGACATTGTCCGCGGAGAACGGCCGTTTTACCGTTTTTGGGGGACGCCAGCGAGCGCAGTAGATGCTCTAGTAGCAAAAGCCCAACTACACAAAACAAAAAATGAACTTGATGCAGCCCTGGAGCAATTGGCGGAAGCGGAAAAGTTATATTCTTGGGACGCAGACACGTTTCTTCTTCGAGGTGACGTGTTTATGCAGCAATGCAAGTTCGACGAAGCATACAAACAATACGAAAAAGCATGGCGGCTAAACGAAGACTCCGCTCACACCGGGTTCGCATACTATTACCAAAATTTGGGAGATTATAGCGGCGCGGAGAGGGAATACCGAACTGCCTTGCAAAATGATCCGGGAGTGCCGAACGTACATGCGGCTCTGGGCTGGGTCTTGGCGATGCAAGGGCGATTTCCCGAAGCGATGAATGAACACGCGAATCAACTAAATCCCAATTCACCGGTGGCGCTTGAATACCGTGCTTGGTCATTGGAGCAAATGGATCAATTTGATGGGGCGGAATCCGCGCTGCGGCAAGCGTATCAAATCGATTCTTCCAACGCAGATATCATCGTGGAATGGGGAACCGCTTTGACGTCTTTGAAACGATATGAAGACGCCAAGCAGAAATACGACGAAGCATTGCATATTACTTCGAATCTCGCGTCAGCCCTTGCAGGGGAAGGCGATGTGATCAATGTGCGCGGAGATTACCGTGGCGGAATCTCCTTCTATGAAAAGGCTCTTCGCGAATGCCCAATGCAATTGAGCGCCCTTACAGGAATAGCCAATTCGCATCGGTGGCTGGGCGAATATGACGAGGCGCGACGGAGATACGATGAAACCAAAAGCAAGTACCAACTGGCTCCGGAAGGCTATGTCGGCTCCGGCTGGCTATATTACGACGAGGGCGATTACGACGCGGCTATTTCCGAGGCTGATGTGGGCATAAGCATAGATCTTCGTTCTTCGGACGCGGCGGTGCTGAAAGGCGTAGCGCTTGCTCAAAAGCATGCCTATGCCCAGGCGATAAGGGAATTTCAGCGAGCCATTGATGCGCATCCGCGAAATCCGGACCCTTGGGAGGATTGGGGCTTCTTACTTCGAAAACAGAAAAACTACAGCGGAGCCGAAGCGAAGTTTAGAAAGGCGATGGAACTCGATCCAACATCTTCGGCGATCCCTTTGGATTTGGGTGACCTGTTTTTTGAGAAAGGCAATTATAAGGAGGCAGAAAAGAGATTTAGGTCGGCTCTGGCGGTTGCTCCTTTTGATCCGGAAATACAGGCAAAACTCGCAGTGGCACTGGCCCAGTTGAATCGCATTCCAGAGGCCGTGGCGTTGATGGAGCAAGCAAAGACAGTGGCGCCGCGTTTGCCGGTCGTTATTTTAAAATGGGGGCAACTTCTAGAAGCACAGGGTAACCTTGACGGCGCGCGCAAAAAATATGAAGCCGCCAGCCTCACCTATCCGAAGAGTGAGACAGGGCAACTCGCTGCTGCAGCGCTTAAGAAGTTGCACTCACATGCCGCCAAGGAAACCGGGGACAAGCGCAAGCAAATGAAAAAACCGGCCTAGGCATTGCATTTATCGCGAGGCTCAATTTACTGCTCCTGGTAGTTCCAGGTGAGGCCGCCGTCGACGAAGAAGGTGGTGCCGGTGGCGTAGTTGGATTCTTCGGAGGCGAGGAAAACGGCCATTGAGGCGACGTCTTCCGGTTTGCCGAGGCGCCTGAGCGGGATATTTTCGAGAAGCGCGCCAAGTTTGACGGGATCGTTCAGAAGTTTTGTGTTGATGGGCGTTTCGATGGCGCCGGGTGCAATGGAATTGATGGTGATGCCGAACGGCGCAAGCTCGATGCTCAGATTGCGGGTCAGCATTTTGACGCCGCCTTTGCTGGCGCAATAAGAAGCGAAGTGGGGAAAGGGAAGCTCTTCGTGGACGGAGCTGATGTTGATGATTTTGCCTCCGGGCTTTTTGTCACTGGAGGGGGCCTCTATGCGGTGTTTGACGAATGCTTGCGTGATGAAGAAGAGGCCTTTGAGATTGACGTTGAGAACGGCGTCGTAGTCGGTTTCGGTGACGTCCCAGAAATTTGCGTTGCGTTCGAGACCAGCGTTGTTCACGAGGATATCGATACGGCCGAATTGCGCGATCGTGTCGGTGATAAATTTCTGGCCGTCGAACACAACGCCGACGTCGCACTGAAATCCCACTGCCTTGCGGCCGAGTTTTTGAATGTTCGCGGCGACTTCATCTGCGCCCGCTTTGTTGGAGCGATAGCAGAATGAGATGTCTGCGCCTTCCTGCGCGAAGCGTTGTGCGATGGCGAGGCCGATGCCTTGGCTGCCGCCGGTGATGGCTACAATTTTCCCGTCCAAACGATTTGCCACAATGGTTCTCCCCAGTTCAGTTTTACCATGCGATGCGAGCAGACGGGATTGGTTACAACAAGATTTTGTAAAAGAAAATGGCGGCCAGAGGGGACCGCCATTTTTGTTCCGGGACTCCAAGAGAGATTTCATCCCGCAAACGACCTGCGATGAAGGAGGTTCTCTGTGCGCAAGCCGACCGATTCATCGGAATCGGAAGAACAAAAGCGTCGGCTTACTCCGTTCGAAATGACAGCATCTGCGGACTAAGCTACGGTGACTTCCGGGCTGAGGTAGACGTCCTGAATTGTGTTCAGAAGCTGGACGCCTTCTTTCAGCGGGCGCTGGAAGGCTTTGCGTCCGCTAATGAGGCCCGTGCCACCGGCGCGTTTGTTGATGACGGCGGTGGTGACTGCTTCCTCGAAATCGTTCGCGCCGCTCGCGCCGCCGCTGTTGATGAGGCCCGAGCGACCCATGTAGCAATTTGCGACCTGATAGCGGCAGAGGTCGATGGGATGATCGCTGGCGAGGTCGGTGTAAATGCGCTTATCGAATTTGCCGTAGCTGGAATCACCCATGTTGAGAGCAGCGTATCCGCCGTTATTTTCCGGGAGCTTTTGCTTGATGATGTCGGCTTCGATGGTGACGCCGAGATGATTGGCCTGTCCGGTGAGATCGGCGGAGAGGTGGTAGTCCTTGTCTTTTTTGAAGGCGGGGTTACGGAGGTAGCACCACAGGACCGTGGCCATACCGAGTTCATGTGCATGGGCGAAGGCCTGGCTGACTTCAACGATCTGGCGGTCGCTTTGATCGGAGCCGAAATAGATGGTTGCGCCGACGGCGACGGCGCCCATGTCGTAGGCCTGCTTGACGTTGGAGAAAAAGATCTGATCGGCTTTGTTGGGAAAGGTGAGCAGTTCGTTGTGATTGAATTTCATGAGGAAGGGAATTTTGTGAGCATACTTGCGGGCGACGGAGCCGAGGACGCCGAAAGTGGAGGCGACGGCGTTGCAGCCGCCTTCAATGGCGAGCTTGACGATATTTTCGCCGTCGAAGTAGTCGGGATTTTTGGCGAAGCTGGCTGCGGCGGAGTGTTCGATGCCCTGATCCACGGGCAGAATCGAAAGATAGCCGGTGCCCCTGAGGCGGCCGGTGTTGAACATGCGGTGCAGACTGCCGAGCACGCGCGGATTGCGATCGGACGGCGCGAAAATGCGATCAATGAAGTCCGGGCCGGGCAGGTGCAGGCGCTCTTTCGCAATTTTTGGCGAGCGGAAGCCGAGGAGCGATTCCGCTTTTGCGCCGAGAAGTTGTTGAATGGGGCTAGTTGTTGTTGCCATTGCTTGCGTGTCTCCTTAAGAAGTTGGGTAACGGGTCAGCTTGAATTTTCGATCTATTGTGTCACGACCCAAAAAATTCAAACTGACCTGCCGCCAGCGGTTGCCAAATCTTTCGATAACAGTCCACCCGCGGCGGAGTCGACAAAGAAAATCAGCTTTCCGTTTGCCGGCTTGATGAGCTGCGACGGCAGTTGCTCTGGTTCGTACGGGCCTTCGAGAACCGCTTTCAGCGCAGGCGCTTTGTCCGCGCCCGCGATCATGAACATCACGATCGCGGAGTTGCTCGCGACCGGCGCGGTGCAGGTGACGCGTTCGGTATACAGTTTGCCGACCCACGTGTGCACAACCAGCCGTCCATTATCGCGCAGCGCGGTCGTTCCGGGAAATAGCGAAAGCGTGTGGCCTTCGTTGCCCATGCCGAGCATCATGAGGTCAAAGCGCGGGAGCTCGCCGGGCTTGAGCGCAAACTGCGTACGAAGAATCTGCTCATAGTCGAGAGCGGCTTGTTCGGTGTTTTGCAACTCGGCTTTGATACGGAAAACTTGTTCGGGCTTGGTTGGCGTTTTCGAAATGAAGGTTTCGTTCACCATACGATAATTACTGTCGGAATGATCGGGCGGGACGTGGCGCTCATCGCCGAAGAAGAGTTGCATTTTATCCCATGGGAGTTGCGAGCGAAATGGTTCGGCGACGAGGAGCGCGTGGAGTGCTTTGGGAGTCGAACCGCCGGCCATGGCGACTCGAAAAACGCCGCGTTCGCGGACCGCTTGCTGCGCGGCGTTCGTGAAAATGCTTGCAGCTTGCTGCGCGATGGCAGCGACGTCCGGCAGAATTTTGATTGTGCGGTCCAAGCGTCGTTCTCCTTCAGGCTCTTAGGCGTGCTGTTTGGCGACAGCTTTTGCCGGGCAGACAGCGCCGGGTTCATCGCTTTCGATATCGCGCCACGCACGGCCATCTCGCGCCATGAGTTCGTCGGCTTCGGCAGGTCCCCACGAACCAGATGCGTAGTTCGGAAAACCGCGAGCTGGAAGAGCTTTCCAGACATCAATCACGGGCTGAATAACGCTCCAACCCGCTTCCACCATGTCCGCACGCTGGAAGAGAGTCGCGTCGCCGATCATGCAGTCGTAAAGCAAACGCTCGTAGCCGGTGCTGTGTGAAGTGCCAAAGTCGCGCGAATAATCGAAATCCATGTGAACGAGACCAAGCTTCATGATGGAACCGGGGACCTTTGCACCCAAGCGGAGCGAGATTCCTTCATCCGGCTGAATGTGAATGACGAGGCGATTGGGGCGCGGGTCCTTGATCGGCGTCTTGCGAAAGAGTTGAAAAGGCGTGCGGCGAAATTGGATCGCGATTTCCGTGACGCGCTTGCGGAGCCGCTTGCCCGTTCGAAGGTAGAAAGGAACATCTCCCCAGCGCCAGTTGTCGATGCAGAGCTTGATGGCGGTGAATGTTTCCGTGTTCGAATCCGGGGCAACCTGTGGTTCCTGTCGGTAGCCGACGACCTTTTGTCCCTCGATTTCGCCTTCACCATACTGGCCGCGCACCATATTTTTCAGGACTTGCTCGGGTGACGGCGGTTGCAGGGCGTGCAGAATTTCCGCTTGCTTGTCGCGGACCGCATCGGCTTCGAAAGAAATGGGTGGCTCCATGGCAGTAAGCGTGAGCAATTGAAAAAGATGATTCGGCACCATGTCCCGCAGCGCGCCTGCGGTTTCGTAGAAGCCGCCGCGATGTTCGACGCCTACAGTTTCTCCGGCAGTAATTTGAACGTGGTCGATGTAATTGCGGTTCCAGAGGGGCTCGAGAATACTGTTCGCAAAACGAAAGACCATGAGATTCTGCACGGTCTCTTTGCCGAGATAGTGGTCAATGCGGTAGATCTGTTTTTCGGTGAGCGTCTCTTTCAAATCCTTGTTGAGCTGGATTGCGGATTCGAGGTCGTGGCCAAACGGCTTTTCCACGATGACGTGAGTCCATGTTCCTTTTTCTTCCTGGGTGAGGCCGGCTTCGCCCAACTTCTTCACAATGGTGGAAAAGAATCTCGGCGCCACCGCCAGATAGTGGAAGCGATTGCCGTGCGTATTATGATTTTTTTCGACGGCGATGATTTGATCTTTCAGGCGCTGATACGCGGCGGGATCGGCGAAATCGCCTTGCACGTAATAGATGCGTTCGAGAAACCATTGCCAGAGCTTTTCATCCACCGTCCCTGAAGAAAACTGCGCGACGTCCTTACTGAGCTGCTGGCGGAAAGACTCCGTGGTCATCGAGTCAAACGAAAAGCCGATGATGGCGAATTCGCGCGAGAGCAGGTTTTCTTCCGCGAGGTTAACGAGCGCGGGAATGAGTTTTCGTTTTGTGAGATCGCCGCTTGCGCCGAAAATTACCATCACGCAAGGTGCGCCTTGCTGAGGCACTACACCGATACCATTTGCCATTTTTTAGGTCCATTCCGGCAGTAGCCGGGAAAGCAAATTCTAGTGGCCGGACTTCTTTTCCACGTGCCCGCCGAATTGGAAGCGCATGGCGGACAAGACTTTTCCGGCAAAATCGTCTTCGCCCCGTGAGACGAAGCGCTGATATAGAGATGCAGTAAGAACCGGAGCGGGTGTAGTAGATTCGATGGCTGCGAGCACGGTCCAGCGGCCTTCGCCGGAATCGGAAACGCGGCCGGAGAAGCGCTCAAGCGTCGGTTGTTCCAGCAATGAAATTGCGGTGAGATCGAGCAGCCAGGAAGCCACAACGCTGCCGCGCCGCCAGACTTCGGTGACGTCCGCGAGATTGAAATCGTATTGATAGTGTTCGGGATTTCGTAGTGGCGTGGTTTCTGCGTCGGTTTCGCGGTGCGATTTGCCCGCGTTTGCGTGTTTCAAGACGTTGAGACCCTCGGCGTAAGCGGCCATCAAGCCGTATTCGATTCCGTTGTGCACCATTTTTACGAAATGGCCTGCGCCTGACGGTCCGCAATGCAGATAGCCTTCTTCGGCGGTACCACCTGCTTTTTCGCGTCCGGGTGTTCGAGGAACATCGCCACGGCCGGGCGCCAGCGTTTTGAAAATCGGATCGAGGTGCTTCACGATTTTTTCTTCGCCGCCAATCATCTGGCAGTAGCCGCGATCGAGGCCCCAGACGCCGCCGCTGGTGCCTACGTCGCAATAGTGAATGCCTTTGGCGGAGAGCTCTTTCGCGCGGCGAATGTCGTCAATGTAATAGGAATTGCCACCGTCAATGACGATGTCGTCCTTGTCGAGTTTCGGAACGAGATCGTGCAGCGTCGCGTCGACCACTCCAGCGGGCACCATGAGCCAGATAGCGCGCGGCTTCTGCAGCTTCTTCACAAAATCATCCAGCGAGTCCGAGCCCGTAGCGCCTTCGCCGACAAGCTGTTTCACTGATTCCGGGCTGCGATCGTAGACCACGCCGCTGTGCCCATTGCGAATCAGACGGCGCACCATGTTGGCACCCATCCGCCCCAGACCGATCATTCCGAGTTGCATTCTGTCTGCTCCTAAGCTGCGAATTGTTCGAGGGAAATCCTCGCCCATCAAAGGTAAATCAAGTCAGGAAACCGCTTGCTCAACTGCTTTGGAAAGCGCTTTCAAGCCAGATTTCAAATTTTTGCCGAGATGAACACGCAAGGCACGGCGGCCCCGTTCTGAAAGAACGTTGAAGTCACCGCGTGCCTGCGCCGCTTTCACGATTCCGAAGGTGTATTTCTGTCCGGGCACGGCGAGATCGGAAGCGTCATCACAGGTAATTTGCAGAAAGACACCGCTGTTTGGGCCGCCCTTGTATGCCTGGCCGGTTGAGTGCAGAAAGCGCGGGCCGAAGCCGAGGCAGGTGGCGACTTTCTTTTTGTCGCGCACGAAGTGGCGGAATTCCTGTAAGACTTTTTCGTTTTCGGCATTCATAGTGATGTAGCCGAGTACGGCAAAGTAATCGCCGGCACCTGCGCGGGCGAGATGCTTTTTCAGCACATCCACGAGTTTTGAGCCACCACCGAGAGCGGCAGCGTTCTTTTCGTCGGCGAAAAGTTTTACGCCTGCTGATTCAAAGAAAGGCGATTCCGGGGGCAATTTGCCCGTCGTTTCGTATTCGCTTGTCAGCTTTCGTGTTTCAACTTTGCTCGCCTCCACATCCGGTTGATTGAAGGCATCAATTCCAATGATGGAACCCGCGACGGCGGTGGCAATTTCCCAGCGGAAAAATTCCTGGCCGATAGCGTGGATATTCGGCAGCGTAATGCGAACGACTGGATGGCCCGCTTTTTCAAGAGCGGCAACTGCGGCGTCCTGCGCTTTGTTCGGCTTGGATGCCAGTCTCAAATATGCGAACACGCGGTCGTTTCCGTAAGCGTCTGGTTTTGCCAGTTTTTCGCGATCTACGGGAATGATGCCTTTGCCGATTTTACCCGTAGATTCGGCGAGCAACTGTTCGAGCCATGCACCGAGATCGTAGATTCCCGGCGAAGTGATGATCGTGAGCTTGTTGCGGCCCTGATTTGCAGCCGCGCCCATGATGGCGCCGAGAATTGCTCCGGGGTTCTTGTCGGCTGCGGTATCGGCGCCGCAAGCCGACACCATTTCATGGGTCGTCTTGAGAAATTTCGCAACGTCCAGGCCCATCACTGCGGCTGGAACCATGCCGAAATTCGAAAGCGCGGAATAACGCCCGCCGATGCTCGGAACGCCTGCGAAAATCTTCCAGAACTTGTCGCCTTCCGCGACCTGCTGCATCTTCGAGCCGGGATCAGTAACCGCTATGAAGTGACTGCCGACTTCGCCCGCCCCAACTTTTGCCTTCACTCGTTCGAAAAAATACTGCTTGAAGATGTTTGGTTCGAGCGTGCTGCCGGATTTGCTCGAAACGATACAAAGGGTTTTCTTCAGGTCGAGCTTTTTTTCGATGGCTTTGATTTGTGCCGGATCGGTGGAATCGAGAACGTGCATTTCCGGGAAGCCGGCGATTTTTCCGAACGTCTTCCGCATTACTTCCGGGCAAAGACTCGAACCTCCCATGCCCAGCAGAATCGCGTGCTTAAACTTGCGTTTCTTCACTTCTGCCGCAAGCTGCTTCAGCGCATTGATGTTTGCAATCTGCTCGTCGGTAATGGAAAGCCATCCGAGCCACTTGTTTTCGTCCGTGTTGGACCAGAGCGAAGCGTCCTTTTGCCACAGACGAGCGACTTTGTTGTTCGATTTCCAATCGTTAAGCGCCGCCGTGACTGCTGACGCTAAATTGGCTGGGAGTTTATACGTCAGCTTGTTCAGACTCACGCGGAGACTCCTGCATGCTTGGTGATGGTGTCGAGCAGTTGCTTGAACGGATCCTGGAAGAGCTTTACAGCGTCGGCAATCAGCTTGTCCGTCACTTCCTTCATGGAAATGCCTGCGGCTTCGAGGTCCTTCATCGTTTTGTTTGCGCCTTCCACGTTTTCCGTGAGGCTCGCACGCAGTTTGCCGTGGTTGCGGAACGCATCGAACGTTGCAGGAGGAATGGTGTCCACGGTATCAGCGCCGATGAGTTCCTCCACATAGAGCACGTCGCGGTATTTTGGATTCTTCGTGCTCGTGCTGGCCCAGAGCAAGCGCTGCGTCTGGCCGCCCTTTGCTGCGAGAGCCTTCCAGCGAGCTCCGCCGAAGAGTTCCTGATACTTGGCGTAAGTACGCCGCGCATTTGCGATGGCGACTTTTCCGCGCAGGGATTCGAGCAATGCTTTCTTACTTGCGTCGGTTTCGGTTTTCTCCATCGCATCAATCTTGCTGTCCACAAGCGAATCGATTCGGCTGACGAAGAAGCTGGCCACACTGGCGATGTGGGAAATGTCCTGGCCCTTGGCGACGCGCGCTTCCAAAGCCGCGAGATATGCTTCCGCAACCTGTTCGTATGCGGACTGCGCGAACAAAAGGGTGATATTGATGTTGATGCCCTCTTCGAGCGCCTGGCGAATTGCAGGAATGCCTTGAGGAGTCGCCGGAATCTTAATCATTACATTCGGGCGGTTGACGGTTTTCCAGAGGCGGCGCGCTTCATCAATCGTGCCTTGCGTGTCGAAGGCGAGATAAGGCGAAACTTCCAGGCTGACGTAGCCATCGCGTGTTTTTGTTTCCGAGTACACGGATTTGAAAATGTCCGTCGCGTCCTGCACGTCGCGAATGGCGATTTTTTCGTACAACGCCATCGCCGTGGAGGATTTCGCGTCCGGCGCATTGACGATGTCGTTGTAGTCGTCGCCGGCGGTGATCGCCTTCTCAAAAATTGCGGGGTTGGACGTCATCCCGCGCAAACCGTCTTCCTGAATCATTTTCTTCAGGTCGCCGTTGAGCAAAATGTTGCGGCGAATGAAATCCAGCCAGGGCGATTGCCCGTAGGCGAGCAGGCCTTTTAAGGGATTTGCGCCTTGTGCTGAACCCATATTGGGGATCGTTGAAGTGGTTGTCATGCTACTTCTCCTTTGTTCCGGTCCTTGTGCAGAAGTTAATCTTACCTCTCTGGGAGGGGAAGCGCTCCACACAAAATCCGATGCTCCCGCGAGGTCGAGAGATTCAATTTTGTTTTTCCAGTGCGGCAACCTTTGCCAGGCGGCGTTTGTGGCGCTCCTCGTTGGTGAAGTTCGCGGTTAAGAAAGCTCTAACCAGGTCTTCAGCCAGTTTCACGCCCACAATGCGCGACCCGAGCACGAGGACATTCATATCATCGTGTTCCACGCCCTGATGCGCCGAATAACTGTCGTGGCAAACCGCGGCCCGAATACCTTTCAATTTATTGGCAGCCACGCTGGCGCCGACACCGCTGCCGCAAATCAGCACTCCGCGTTCAGCATTGCCATCCAGAACGGCCCGGCCGACCGAAGCGGCGAAGTCCGGATAATCGGAAGGATTTTCGTTGAACGCTCCCACGTCCAAAACACTGTGTCCCATCGCCCGGATGACGTCTCCCATGGAATTCTTCAACTGGAATCCGGCGTGATCGGCGCCAATCACGATTTTCATCGGCTCACTTCCCAAGAAGGGATTTTGCCGTGGCCACTACGTTGTCGACCTGAAAGCCAAACTTTTTGAGCAAATCTTTCAGTGGAGCCGATGCGCCGAATGTTCGCATGCCGATCGCTTTACCTTTGAGGCCGACGTAGCGCTCCCATCCGAAAGTGGAAGCCATTTCGACGGAGACACGCGCGGTGACGCTCGAAGGCAAAACACTTTCTTTGTAAGCGGCGTCCTGCTCTTCGAAAAGCTCGGTGCAGGGGAGACTCACGACTCGTGCGTTGATGCCCTCGGCCTTTAGTTTTTCGTAGGCATCTACGCAAAGGCTTAATTCGGTACCTGTGCCGATGAGGATGACGTCCGGTTTGCCGCCGGGAGCATCGGCGAGCACGTAGCCGCCTTTTGCAACGCCACTGGCTGGCGCGTATTTTGTGCGATCCAGCGTAGGCGCAGCCTGGCGCGAAAGGACCATCGCGATGGGCCGGTGCGTTTGCGCTACGGCAACTCTGTAGGCTTCAGAAACTTCGTTTGCGTCGCCGGGGCGCATGACCAAAATGTTTGGCATGGCGCGCAACGCCGCGAGCTGTTCGATGGGCTGGTGCGTTGGGCCGTCTTCACCGAGACCGATGGAATCGTGCGTGAAAACGTAAATCACAGGAATTTCCATCAGGCCGGCGAGGCGCACTGCGGGTTTCACATAGTCGCTGAAATTGAAAAACGTTCCGCCGAACGGCCGCAAGCCGGACAGGGCAATGCCGTTCATCGCCGAGCCCATGGCGTGTTCGCGCACGCCGTAGTGAACGTTGCGGCCACCATATTCACCGGGTAAGAATTCGCCGGCCCACTTCGGATCCAAATTCGTTTTGTTGGATTTGGCGAGGTCAGCGGAACCGCCGATGAACCAGGGCAGATTTTTTGCGATGGCGTTGAGCGCTTTGCCGGAACTTTCGCGTGTGCCCATACCCTTCGCGTCGGCTGGAAACGTGGGAATGTCTTTGTCCCAGCCGGACGGCAGTTCGCGATGCTGCATTTTCGTGACGTTCGCGGCGAGGTCCGAGAATTGCTTCGAGAAGCCGTCGAAAAGCTTGTGCCAGGCTGTGCTCAATTCCTTGCCGCGCTTGCCGACACCGTTTTGGAAGTTTTCATACACGCCGTCGGGCACAAGGAATTTTGCATCCGGCGGCCAGCCGTATGCTTCCTTTGTCAGTTTAACTTCTGCTTCACCCAGCGGTTCGCCATGCGCCTCGTAAGAATCGTGTTTGTGGGGAGAGCCGTAACCGATGTGGCTGTCTACAACGATCAGCGTTGGACGATCGTTGGTCTTTTTGGAAAGTTCGTATGCGGACGCAAGTTCTTCAAGGTTATTCGCGTCTTTTACTTCTGTGACGTTCCAGCCATAACCCTTGAAGCGTGTCAGCGCATCTTCGCTGAAGGACCATGACGCAGGGCCGTCGAGCGTCACTCGGTTATTATCGTAAATCCAGCAAAGATTACCGAGTTTCAGATGTCCCGCAAGCGAAGCCGCTTCGCAGCAGACGCCTTCCATGAGGTCGCCATCGCCGCAAACTGCGTAGACGTTAAAATCGAACATCGTGAAACCAGGCTTGTTGTAATTCGCCGCGAGCCACTTTCCGGCTATGGCTATACCCACGCTGTTGCCTGCGCCTTGGCCGAGAGGTCCCGTCGTGGTTTCCACACCCGTCGTCAAGTGAGATTCCGGGTGTCCCGGTGTGCGGCTATCGAGTTGGCGAAAACGCTTGATCTCATCCATCGAAACGGAGAGTTGATCGAGCACTTTGCCGTGATGATCTACGGCCTTGACGCCGGCAAGATGCAACGTCGAATAGAGCAGCATCGAAGCGTGTCCAGCGGAAAGAACGAAGCGATCGCGGTTCGGCCAGAGCGGGTCAGCAGGATCGTAACGCAAAAATTTCTGCCAAAGCGTGTACACCACCGGCGCGAGCCCCATCGGCGCGCCCGGATGGCCTGAGTTCGCTTGTTGCACCGCATCAATGGAGAGTGTCCGAATGGTGTTTATGGCGAGTTGCTCAATATTCGACGTGCTCACGATGGCTCCCTCGGGGCAGAGATTCTTTTTCCCGGCGCAAGTTAGATGCTTCTCCGTTACAGGCGGAAGCAGGGTATCTTACGCCAAAATTAAATTCCCGGTCTAATCGCCGGTGCCTGCTCGCAGGGAAGGTGTGAACGGGTTATTGCTGGGGCCGAACTTTGACGCGGGTGCCTTCGGCTAGTTTGCCGCCTGTCAAAACAATGACACCCTGGCTGACTATTCCGTCAAGTTCCCCGGCTCCTGCTGTAGGCGCGGAAGTTGCCGCAGTGGTTGGTGCGGCATCATGGGAAAACGCCGGCGGATTCACATACCAAGCGTAGCGTTCGGCCAGTTTTTGGCCGTTGTTCGGATAGTTTGGCAGTTGAGAGTTTAACGAGCTGATGCGATCCGCAAGCGGTGGGTGCGTGCTTCCCCAAAGGCCGAGAGCTTTCGTGGTCTGGGGCGTCGTTGGCACGCTGGTCAGAAACTGAAGGAAATTGCGCAAACCCGACGGGTCGTAGCCCGCTTTTGAGGAAAGTTCCACGCCAAACTTGTCGGCTTCCGATTCCTTGTCGCGGCTGACTTTCAACGTGAGCGCGCGAGTGACGACGCTGCCTGCCATGTTCACGAGCTCCGAACCCACGGGAACGTGCGACGCAGCTTCCGTCTTCGCGAAGTCGGCATTTTTTTGCGCGCGAATTTCTCTTTCCAAGTGGCGATGGTCGACGTGCGCGACTTCGTGCGCGAGTACGCCCGCGAGTTCCGCTTCATTTTTCAAGTTGGCCAGCGCGCCCTTCGTGATGAAAATGTAGCCACCAGGGAGAGAAACTGCTGTGACTACCTCCGTATCCAGAATCGCGAAATGATATGCGACGCTGCGGCCGGATTGACGCGCGACCGTGTTGCCGACGAGATTTACATACTTGGTCATATCGGGATTGTCGTAGAGATGAAATACGCTAATGAGCTTTGCGGCGGACGCTTGTCCAATCGCTAGCTCCTGCTCAGGCGTCCAGGGCTTGTTATTGTCCGCGACAGTTTTTGCCTTCTGCGCGTTTTTCAACACGCTGCCTAGTTGCGCCGAACTGGCCTGCGCGAAAAGCGTTGTGGCGAGGAGCGTGAGTAGAATTTTTGTAAGTTTCATGTTCATCTCTTCTCCTTATGGCTTCTGCGGGGCCGCGTCGGGATTCAGGCCGCCGTCTTGCAGAAATTGCACCAGGTCCGCTGGAGCCACCGTCGTTTGTGCGACCTTTTGTGCGCTCACTGTGTCAACCGGCGTAACAGCTGCTGTAAGAAAGCTCTTTTGCACCTGCCCGTTTGGATCCACTCCGTTGAAACCAAGCGTCGCGCTGTCTTTAGTCTGGCGCGAAGTTTTCAATCCAATCGAGCCACCAAAGAGCGGAGTGGGCTTATCGCCGTTGTTCGGCTGATTTCCCTGCTGCTGATTAGGATTTTGCTGGCCCGGTTGACCTTGCTGGCCTTGTTGTCCCTGTTGTTGACCGGAATTGTTCTGCTGATTTTGCTGTTGTTGCTGCTGCGGCAAAGTCAGCGTCAAACCGTAGCCGGAACCAGAAAGAAGTCCCGTAAGAAGTATCGCGCCCGCTCGCACCTGAGATTTCACGTTGCAACCTCCGTCATTTCGAATTCGCCAAGCTTGGAGTCACTTCAGAGATTTTTGTTTCGCCATTGGCCGAAGCTGCACCCCAACCGTGCAGTTCGTATACCGTGGTTTCCACTGTCTTGCCCTTTACTTTAACCCCGCCGAGCGCACGCACCTGCGCTTCATTTCCAAGCCTGTTCTTGGTTTCTTCACTGACGATAATGGACGTGTGAAATTCCTTGTTCAGGCTTTCGAGCCGAGCGGCGAGATTTACCGGGTCGCCGATGACGGTGAACTCAGTCTTCTTACCCTTGCCAAGATTTCCGAAAATTACGGTGCCGGTGTTGACGCCGATGCCGATGGAGATTGGGCTTTTGCCTTCCGCAGTCCAGCGCACGTTGAGTTCTTTTACTTTTTCGATCATTTCCAGTGCCGCTTGCGAAGCTTCCTGCGCGTGATTGTGATCCGGCGTGAACGCGCCCCAGTACGCCAGAATTCCGTCGCCGATGAATTTGTCCACGATGCCGTTGTACTTGAAGATGATTTCGGTCATCGCCGAAAGATAATCGTCGAGCAGTGCGATTAGCTCCATCGGCTCGGATTTTTCCGTCATCGTCGTGAAATTGCGGACGTCGGACATCAAAATCGTCAGCTCGCGCTTGTCGCCGTTGAGCTGCATCTTTTCGATGTTGGACATCACGTACTTCACGAGCTGCGGCGCAACGTAGCGTTCCAGCACTCCGCGTGTCTGCCGCAATTCGCGGCCCGTGGTCACATAGCGCGCGGTACTCGCACCGCTGTAGGAAAGCGCAAGCGTGATGCAGGGTGTCACAAGGGGCAGTACGAAATGACCCGCGCCGAAGAGCCCAACATTGCCCGCAAAGAACAAAATCAACGCGCCGATCATGAGTAGTACGCCGACGCGAAAAGAGGGCTGCTTCCACTGGACCGCGCCGCCAAGTCCAGCCATCAACAAAATCAACAAAGCTGCGAGCCAGGGTGGAGTTTCCCGCATCGCAACCCCATTCAGCAGGTTATCCATCATCGTTGCATGCGCAATAAATCCGGGCGGCTGTGGATCCATCGGCGTCGGTCGCGGCTCGTAACTTCCTGCAGCACTCGCGCCGACCAGCACGATTCTTCCGCGAAAGTATTCCGCTGGGTAACGACGGTCCACATTCGGACACTGATCCGGATAGATGGAACAGATTACCTTCCACAGCGGAAGACGTTCGTACGTCTCCAGCGATTTCCCACGCCAGAACATCAGCACGCGGCCTTCACTGTCCACGGGAATGGATTTTCCACCGCGCAGGAGCGAACGCGTTCCGTGCCAACTTTTTTGCGCGAACCAACCCTCTTTGTTCTCGGGCGTGGCGATTTCAACTGTTTTCGCCGCCAGCGTGGGATACGCGTGGCCTCGATAGAGAAAATAAACCGGTTCGCGGCGAATTAAGCCACCTTCGTCCGGGGTAGAGTTAATCAATCCCAGCCCCGCTGAAGCATGTGCCAGTTTGTCCAGAGGGAGATTTACGGTCCATTTTTCGGACTCCAATTCCGAGCCGAATCTTGTACCTTGCGCCGCGAAAGCCGAGGCATCTTGGCGCGCTTGCTCTTCTCCTGTCAGTTTTGCGGACAAGAACGAAAACCCCAGGACCGTTTTGCCAGAATTCAGCATCACGCGCGCGAAATCGTCGTCCATCGCCGGTGCGTCTTTCTGTTCTCCGGTAAACGCCGCATCAAATACAATCGCGCTCGGCTGACCCTTGCTAACGTAGCGCACAATTTCCGTCCACACCTGCCGGGGCCACGGCCAGCGGCCCAGCTTGTCCTGCAATTCGTCAAAGCTCGCGTTGTCTATATCAATGATGACAATCCGCTGGTCGGCCTTCTCTGGTTGTGCCGTCCATCGCGCCCGTTCATCAAATGCGCGGTTTTCCATCCACTCGCCCGAGCGCGTAAACTGCAAAGCGAATCCAAGCGCCGCAGCCAGTGCCACGGCAAGGTACACACCCTGCCGGAATGCTCTCCGCGTTTGGGGATTCGCTTCCATCCGGTCTCTGTTCCTCGAGAATGCGGTCGGACTGCCCCGCAGCGCCGCCCGTGTCTTCTTCGTTCAGATGATGTTAGTCGCCCATGGCCGCGATGAACAGCGTCCCCTCCCCGGCCGTGTTGTACTGAGTAAGTGCAGCGGCACGCCGATTCGTTTCACGGCTTTTCGTGGCTGTCCCTTTACTTGCAGAAAATATGTGCAGAAAATCGCCGTGATTTGGTTCACGGGAGAATCGCAATTATTTGAGTTGGAAACTGTTGCTGCCCCATAGAGCTCTTTAGCCGATTTGCGGCCTCATGCTAACCTTTCAACACTGCCTTTGCCCGGGTGGCGGAATGGCAGACGCTTAGGACTTAAAATCCTGCGGGGATTTTTCCTCATGTGGGTTCGACTCCCACCCCGGGCACCAGTTTTCCTTCCAGCCATTTCTCTTGTTACAGCGACCGCAAGAAATCGATGACTTCCTGTTGCTCCTCGGTAGTCAGTCGATTGAAGTGTTCGATGACCTTATTTGCCTCGCTGCCAAGGCTCTGATGATCTCGTATGGCTTTTACCAGATTGGTCGTCCGGCCATCGTGAAGGAAGAAGATGCGTTGTCCCACGCCCCAGAGAGGAGCGGTTCGGAACTCGTCGGGGCCGGCGCCACCTTGCGTGATGCCGTCGGCTAGGCCTTTGCCCATGTGATGAACGAGAAGGTCGGAGTAAAGATTGACTGTCTGATTGGAAAGCGCTGCGCTCGGATTGGTCGAGGAGCCGCTCGCAATTTTTGGTCCCGTTTTAAGCGAGGGTGTATGGCAGTGGACACAGCCTATCTTTGCAAAAGCGGCGCGTCCTTTCTCGCTGGAAGGTGTGGAGGGAGCGGGAGTGGGCGGGGCCAGCATGCGCATGAAGTTGGCAAATGCTTCGATGTCTGAGAGGACCGCGGTATTCGAGTTGCCGGAAGTTGAGGGAGCAGGCGTGAAGTTGATCGTGTCCTCAGGAGTGGCATTAAAGAGGCAGCCAGGCGTTTCGTCGCGCTCCTGCGGAAAAAGCTGGTTGGTGACTCCCATTTCGACGTTGTAGGCCTCACTGGCGAACACGAGAAGAGATTTATTTTGCGCCTTCCATCCGAAGCGCGTAATGGTCCCATCATTCGCGCTGCGGTTCACGTTTCCGCTTAAGTGAGCGTTGGCGTGTCCGGAAATACCCATTGCCGACTTCTCGGATGCGTTGGAGTGCATGTTCGCAAGGATGGCCGAGTCTGGAATTGCTTCGATGAGCCCCGCGCCAAACATCGGAGTCGGGATTCGGAAAATAATGTTCGGATTCCCGCCTTGGCCCGTCAGCGGATTTCCCGCGGGCAGGAAGCTGGGTTGGGCAATGTCGCAACCGGGGGCGTCAGCTCGTCCCGTGATCACGAACAAGTCATGGACTTCGCCGTCACTCGCTCCGGTGGCGCTGTGCTTAAAACGCGCTTCGCGGACCGGCCCGTTTTGCGTGATGAACCAGGGCACAGTGTTCTTCGCACCATTCAAAGTGGCTATCGCGATCAAGGGATTTTGCGTCGGGCTCGTTCCACCTGCGTCCGGCTGCGAGTGACAAGAGAGACATCGGTTCGAGTTGAAGCGGGGGCCGAGGCCGTTGTTGGCGCCTTTGGTTACGGTCTCGATATCAGCGAACCTTGCCTTGCCATCCTGGAAAAACGCGGCTTCATCCGCAGTAAGACCATTCAGCGGAGCGCCAGCGCCAGCAGAGCCACCACGCACTCCTGGGTCTATTGGAGCTGATTTGGTTTGACCAAAAGTGCAAACGCATGCGAGGAAGACTAGAAAGAAGACGCCGCAAAGATTCTTGAACGCAGTTCCCAAATGGGTCATCACGGTTGTTCTCCGTGAGCTGGGAATGCTGGCATTGTACACCTGTTTCAACGCCGTCGATTTGGGAAGGCGACAGAGGGGTTCGACTTCAGGGGACGATTTCTTCAAGCTTCTTCAAATTTCCTCAAATTTTGTTTCGGTCTTTGTAGTCCGGAATGACTTTGGGCGGCGCCTTGTGAACCCTGACTTCATCCTGGTCCGGGTCTGGAGCTTCTTCGACACCTTCGATCAATTCCGCTTCGAGGTCCTGGCCTTCTTCAATTAACTCGCTGACGCTCTCCGAGTCGTACAGCTCCTCCGTCGAAATGCCTTGCAGGTCTCCAGACAAATCTCCTTTATGCACACTGGGAGAGGCTTCTTCTTCGCTCTCCACAATTAGGCGTCCCTTTGGATCGAGCGTGCTCGCTTCGCTGCCGGAACTTACGCTGGCTACTTCAACCCGTCCTTTTGATTTTTTCTTCTTATTTGGCGGGACTTTGCTCTTTGCGGCTTTGCGCTTTGCCGGCTTGGCTGCGGATTTTGCCTTCTTCGCGCTCGCCTTCTTTTTCACCGCTTTTTTCTTTGCCATGGAATTCAGCCTCTCCGTCTCGGTTCTTCGTCCCTGATTCTAACTTCGATGCCTCCGAAAGTCGCGCGGGTCTATAAAAAGATTCCTTTTGGGCCGCCAATCTCCACGCCAGTAACTCGCAAGCTGCAAGTCGACCGATGCCGCTCACCGCTGTCTCTTTCCTGTGGTAACTTCGCCTGCAACTTATCTCTTCCTTTTGTGCGAGGCGCTCATGCCCCAGAACGACCAGTTTGACCTGATCGTGATCGGCTGCGGACCTGCCGGTGAAAAAGCCGGCGCGCAAGCCGCGTATTTCGGCAAGCGCGTGGCCGTCATCGAGCGCGCGCCTGATCCTGGCGGCAGTTGCATCAACACTGGCACCGTTCCCAGTAAAACTTTGCGTGAATCTGCGCTCTATTTTTCCGGACTCGCCCAGCGCGGATTGTATGGCATCGACTATTCGCTCAAAGAAAATCTTACCGTTCACGATTTCATGCACCACGAGCGTGAAGTCGTCGAAATGGAACGCCGCCGCATACTGAAAAATCTCGAGCTGCACAAAATTGAATACATTCAGGGGCAAGCATCGTTCGAAGATGCGCACACAGTTTCCGTCGGTGGTCGAAAGCTTAAGGGTGAAGTCATTCTTATTTCCACCGGCTCAAAACCAAATCGCCCCGCCGAAATCTCTTTTGACGATGTGCACACGTTCGATTCGGACACGTTTTTGCAGATGGATCGCATTCCGAAATCGCTTGCGGTCATCGGCGGTGGCGTCATCGGCTGCGAATACGCTTCGATCTTTATGGCGCTCGGCGTCAAAGTGACACTGGTAGATGGCCGTGACCGCCTACTGCCGTTTCTCGATGCAGAAATTTCCGATCGCCTTCGCGACCGCCTCAAAGAGCTTGGCATGAACTTCTGGTTCAACGAACGGCCCGTGAAAGTAGAAAACTCGGCCGCAGGCGCGAAGCTCACGATGAAATCAGGAAAAGTTCTGGAAACCGAATCCGCTCTCTTTGCCGCAGGCCGCCGTGCCGCAGTGGACGGCCTTGCTCTTGAAAAAGCCGGCCTCGCCGTTAACGACCGCGGCTACATTGCGGTTGATGAAAATTACCGCACCGCTGTTCTGAATATTTACGCTGCAGGCGACGTCATCGGCTTTCCCGCGCTTGCATCAACCTCTATGGAACAGGGCCGCGTCGCCGTTTGCCATGCGTTCGGCTTTCAGTACAAGCAACGCGTCGCTTCCATGCTTCCTATGGGCATTTATACCATTCCTGAAATTTCCGCCGCAGGTGAAACTGAAGATTCCTGCAAAGAAAAGAAAATCGACTATTGCGTCGGCCGCGCGCATTACGACAACAACGCTCGTGGCCATATCACCGGAGACACAAGCGGCTTGCTCAAGATTATTTTCTCTCCGGCCGACAAAAAGCTCCTTGGCCTCAGCATCATCGGTGAATCCGCCACCGAACTCGTCCACATCGGCATGATGGTGCTCGACAACGGCCTGACTATCAACGAATTCATCGACCAGGTTTTTAACTACCCTACGCTAAGCGAAATGTACAAATATGCGGCCTACGACGGCCTTGGCAATCTCTCAGGTCATAAACTGCGGGAAGGGTAGTCTCCGTCCTTACAAAATAAACCTTCTTTTCTTTTCCGTTGCATGCTGTAGACTCGGCCCTCACTACTTATGGCTAAACCTAAATTTCCGCGCAAGTTCGAACCGCTTACGCGCCACTCCCGCGAGCTTCGCGGCAAAATCCTCGCCGGCCTGAAAAAAGGCATCTCGCAGAACAAAATTTCCCGTGAACTCGACATCAGCCTCGGCACAGTCGGTTATCATGTGAGAGTGTTGCGCAAGTCCGGCCAACTCAAGGACTAACTGATTTTTTGGCGATTCGATGCGAATCCTCACAATCGCATTTGTGCTCCTCCTCACCTCTCCTGCCGCATTTTGCCCGGCGGCTCCGTCTCCGCAATATTTCCTCGGTTTCGATCGTAACTATTACCCCGGCGACGACGCCATGAAAGATCTTCGCAAGGAATTTGTCTTCACCAGCTACTGGCTCAGCAATCCGCCCCAAACCAAATCCAACTCCTGGTCCGGCAAACGCGAGTTTCTTCGTTCCTTGGGTTTTGGTTTCTTGCCTTTGTTCTCCGGCAGGGAAGACAAAGAGCTAAAGAATGAAGAATCAGCCCGAGATCTGGGAGGAAACGACGCTCGTTTGGCAGCTGCTTCTGCTGAACATGAAGGCTTTTCAAAAGATTCGTTGATCTTTCTCGACATCGAAGATGGGGGACGCCTCTCGCCTGCCTATCACGCATATATTCAGGGTTGGTTGTGGGAAATTACATCGCTTGGATATAGGGGCGGTTTCTATTGTTCTGGTATTCCCGTTAGTGAAGGCAAAGGCAGATCGATCACCACAGCTGACGACATCCATGAATTCTTATGGAAAAAGTCGAGAGCATTTGCGTTGTGGGTTTTCAACGACGCCTGCCCGCCGTCGCCTGGTTGCAATTCCACGTTAGCTCCGCTCGATCCTGCAAAGAGCGGAGTCTCCTACGCGCAAGTCTGGCAATTCGTCCGCTCCCCGCGCGACAAAGACTCCGCCCGTCACTGTAATGGCTACGCAAAAGATGACCAGTGCTATGCCGCCTTCGATGCCGCGCATCGCTATAACCTCGATCTCAATTCCGCTACTTCCGCTGATCCTTCTGCGCCGCGCTGAATTTTAGTTGGTAGGATTTCTGGGAAACTTGAAATAGGGCAGCCGCACGCCTTCAATCAAAATCTGATCCGCACGCATTGCATCCGGCGCTTCAAACCCTTTTGTTCCCGCGCTCGTCACAAAATCGTCCTGATCCACGCCGTCGCCGCTGACGCCCAGCCCGCCCACGAGCGCACCATTTTTGTAGAGCCCCGCGCTTCCCGGAAAAAATACAATCCCGCTGTTGTTTCCGCTCGGCAAACCGCTTCCTAAGCCTTGCGAACACGGATTCGCCGTGTCATTCAGATACAAATTGAAAAACGGTCCGGGCGAAATCGTCGAATCGTCAATACCCGGAGGAAACAGCGGCTGCGATCCAAAACTGATCGTCCGATTCGTCACGGCGGTTCCCAATGGCACTCCGTTCAAATCCGCCGCAGACCGCGCGCTGCTGTTGAAGTACACCATGTTGCGCGCTTTCGTCGCTGCCACATCAATACTGAACACCGTCGCGTCATCCATCCGCCGCAATCCAATGATTTTTCCGTCCAGATCCGCCACGGCAATCACCATGCGCGCACGCGAACCATCCGGCAAACGGATCGCCGCTCGCGTGAGCTTCGCTTCGTTTTCCGCGTTGTCCAAAATCCCTTTTACGTCTGCTGCGGAAAGTCCGCCAACCGGCCCCGCCGCTGGCGCCACCAGATCGCCAAACTCCGGCGTTCCCGTTCCATTCGTCGCAGCGATGACCCACGTTCCACCGACCGCTGTCCCCGTTCCAATTCCGCCAGGCGGTGTGGTGTTCGTCACCGCAGGCAATACAACCCCGCCCAAAAACACCGCTCCGGGTGGCGGCAAATTGCCGAAAAAGCCGCCAAACCCATTCGAAGTCGCACCCACAAACGCGGCGTATTCGTCCACATCCATAGTGCCGCCCGTTACGCCAATACCGCCCACCAGCACATTCCCGCGATAAATCGGAATCCCGCCCGGATTCACCACCGTCGGATCCGAATCGTTCGTATCTTTTTTCCCCGTGATGATTCCCAACGGTTTCGTTCCGCTCACCGGATGCGAAGGCAAGAATCCGTGCGTCTGCAATTCCGCAGAAAGCGTGCAACCGCGATTCGTATTTTCAATTCCATACAAATCCGCGGGAGGCTGATTCATCACGCCGGGCGGCAGATGAATCCCGCTGATGAACCGCACCGTGCGCGAAGTCAGCGGCGCCTGGTTGTTGCTGAAGAACGCGCCAGTCCGTGCCAGCTCCACTGCTACGTCGTCCGCATTTTCCATCGAAGAAAAATTTCCCAGCGAAAGCGCGGCCGCCGGAGCGCCAGCTTTGTGAAACACGCCCAGCACTTTTCCCTGGCGGTCCACAACTGCAATCACCAGCGTGTCCGTGGAAACTGAGGCCGCTGCCGAGGTCGCAATGCTCGTGACTTCGCTCGCGCTTAGGGCTTGAAATGTAACCGGTGGCGGAGGTGGGGGCAGAGTAGCTGTACTTCCGCCGCCGCAACCCGCCAGCAAATATGCCAACACCCCCGCGATGGCCAGCATCAGCACAATTCCGACGGTGAGCATTCTCTTGCGCTTGGTGAGCACGGTGGTGGAGGCAACTGGCTTGCGGAGTCTGGGGACGGTCGCCATGGCAAACGATACCAAACTTGGTAACACACTCCCGCTACGCGACTCAACGCTTTTGCTTCTTTGTTACTGGGCTAGTTTCCGGCAATCCGACTAGTCAAGACTTTGCCACCCAATGGGAATTTTCCGGACTGTGCAAAAGTGAACACATTCACCCGCCCTAAATTCTGTAATCTGTGTCGCCGAATAGCTCGAACAGAGTACTGTCTCCTTCTGGACGGGGCAGACGATATCAGTCACCTCGGCGTTCTTTTAGATTCAATTTCACGAGCCGTCCAGCTCCTCTTCACACATGGCGGCCTTAAGGCGCGACGATTCTGTTGCCGGCAACAGCTTCGCGCTACTGGAATTTTGAAACTAACTCAGAGATTGGCTACGAGGGCCATAAATGAAACTAATGAAAAAGCTTAAAAAACGAGTGCTCCGCCTTTCCTACTGGCTGGCCTACCGCTTGGGCGCCTCGGTTTACATGCGCCAGCCCTTTGTCAAGTATCCGTACATGAATCCTCCTTCCGAGCTTATAGAGCTGTCCAAACAACTGCTTTCCGTGCAAGTCCCTGGCGCAGCGGTGGAAGTGGGCTGCAATCAAGGATGGACGACTTGCTTTCTAGTGGAAGCCTTGAAGGAGCAGGGCGTGAAGCGAGATTACGTATGTATTGATACATTCAGTGGTTTCACATCAGCGGATACAGGATTCGAATACAAGATGCGTGGCAAGGCGGTTGGGCTCTACGATGACTCTTTTTCGTTCACGGACCCTGATTGGCTTAAAGCATCTATTTCGCGTTTTGGCTATACCAACGTGTCAGTGCAAAAAGCCGACGCGACCACTTTTGACTACCAGGCGCTCGGACAAATTGCATTCGCCCTGGTGGACGTTGATCTATACCGGCCTGTGAAGGCATCACTCGAACGCATTCTTCCAAATATGATGCCAGGTGGCGTAGTCGTAGTAGATGATTGCGATCCGAGACACGATCTCTGGGACGGCGCATATCATGCCTACACAGAGGTCTGCAAGGAGCGCGACCTCAGGCCAGAGATCCTGTGCCAGAAGTTAGGAATCATCCGTACCTGAGAATTCGCTGATCGCACAATCCCATCATATATAATCAGCAAAATCTCATTGGCAGAAGGGAACCGTCTTCTGTCGTTCAGGCATATGTCTGGCCCGGCAGCTGAACCCTAGATCCATTCCCTGTCATTCGAGGAGTGAACCCGTCCCATTCGCGCTTCGCTCCGCGTTATGAAATGTCGCCATTCCCCGCGAAAACCGTTGCCCATCTGCCGCCGATATTGTTAGCTAGTGTGCGACTCCTGACTTCCCGCCGGACATTTCCGGCTTCGACGCATGCGCAACCCGACCCCGCGGCTTCCTCGACGCGCACTTCGCGCAGCCCTCGCTGCCGGTGCACTGTGTTTTGCTTTTCCGGAATTGCTTGCCGCGCGCGCCCAACAATCGTCTTCGCAGAAATCCACTGCGACCTCCACGCAGACACTTCGGATTCCACGGCAACAGGCGCAAAACACCGCCGCGCTCGACGGCATCGTCCGCGACTCGGGCTTTTCGAACATTACCGTCCCCGTTCCCGGCGCCTTGCTAACGCTCCACAATCTGCAATCTGGAGAAACTTTTTCAGGCACGGCCAGCGGCGAAGGCGTCTTCCGTATTTTCCCCATCACGCCGGGCCACTATGAACTCCGCGTCACCGCACATGACTACGGCCCACTGGTCATCAGCGATCTCGCGTTTCAACCAAACGAAGTCGTCACGCTCGAAATTTCACTTGTCACCAGCGCCGCCATCGAAGCCCGCTCGCGTCTCCCGCGCCATCCCGAACTCGGTCCGGCACTTTCTGCGACTGGAGAAGAATCGTTCGGCAATTACCGCGAATTTCGCCATCGCCTCGATTCCGACCCTGCCTACGTCCTCAATCCCGCCGCCGAAGTTCTCCCGCCCATCGCGGACGTTTACTACAAAATTCCCGATCGCTGGCAACTGCAACAGCCCGAATACCGCCGCTACGATGCGAAGGGCGAATATCTCTACACCAAGCCGCGCTGGTACGACCCGTTCAATCGCAACAAATTCAAAGGCGACGAGCCTATCTGGCCGAATGTTCTCGGCCAGCAGACTTTTCTGAATCTCACCGCAACTTCAGAAACTTTTTTCGACGGCCGCCGCGTTCCTTCGCCCAGCAACGTCAGCACCGCCGAACCTGGAAGCTCCGAGTTTTTCGGTCGCGGCGAACAAGCCTTTCTCGATCAAACGTTCCGCGTCAGCTTCGATCTTTTCCACGGCGACGCGTCCTTCAAACCGGTTGACTGGCGTATCCGCATCACTCCGGAATTCAGCCTCAACAATCTGAACGTCCGCGAACTCGGCATCGTAGGCCCCAGTCCGCTCAATGGTACGAACCGATTCGACACGCACGTTGGCCTGCAGGAAGCCTTCGTCGAATACAAAATCCGTGACCTCAGCGCCAATTACGATTTCATTTCCATACGTGCCGGAATTCAGGAGTTCAACTCCGATTTCCGCGCCTTCCTCTTTCAAGATGAACAACCGGGCATCCGCATCTTCGGCAATCTTCACAACGACAAAATCGAGTACAACGCCGCCTATTTCGACCTGCTCGAAAAAAATACCAATAGCGGCCTCAACACGTTCGAACGCCGCAGCCAGCAAGTCGCCATCGCGAACACATACCTGCAGGACTTCTTTTTCCCCGGCTACACCGCCGAATTTCTCGTCGCCTATAACAAAGACGATGGCGGCCTCCATTACGACGACAACGGTTTCCTCGTCCGCCCTTCGCCAGTCGGGAACGTCATCAATCAGAATCCGGGCATCGGCCCGATTCTTCACGGCATTCGCGTCGGCTATTTCGGCTGGCTCGGCAGCGGCCACATCAAGCGCATCAATCTCACCCACGCCTTCTTCCAGGCCGTCGGCGAAGACACGTTCAATCCCATTGCAGGCAGGCGCGTCACCGTCAACGCGCAGATGGCTGCCGCCGAAGTTTCGTATGACCACAACTGGATCCGCTACCGCGTCTCCGGCTTTTACGCGTCTGGTGATTCCAATGTCCGCGACGGCCGCGCTCGCGGCTTCGATTCCATTCTCGATGAGCCCGCATTTGCCGGCGGCCTTTTCAGCTTCTGGAATCGCGAACAGATTCGCCTCACTGGTTCTGGCGTTTCGCTCACGCCGCCCGGCAGCTTGCTCCCTTCGCTTCGTTCGAACAAAGAAGAAGGCCAGGCCAACTTCGTCAATCCCGGAATTTTTCTCGTCAATGCAGGCGCCGATTTCGACGTCACTCCCAAGCTCCGCGCCTTCGCCAACGTCAACTATCTCCGCTTCATGCGCACTGAGCCGCTCGAATTCATTCTCGAACAAGCGCCCATCCGCCACGGAATCGGCACCGACTACGGCCTCGGCCTAACCTATCGCCCGCCTCTTTCCGAAAACATCATCATCACTGGCGGCGCGTCGGCCCTCACGCCCGACAACGGTTTCCGCGACATCTACGGCGGCCACACGTTATTCTCCCTCTTCACTTCCGTGAGGTTCACTTTCTGATGAGAGGCCGCGCCCGTATCTCGCTTCTGTTGTCGCTTCTCCTCTGCGCCATTTTCATCTTTGCCGCGGTACGGAATTTCTCTGCCGCTGCTCAGCAACCGAGCGAGGGCGTTTCTCCACTGCGTGGCCAAACCGAAGAACAAGCTGCCACAAAGTCCACCGGCTGTATCTCCTGCCACGGCCAAACCGACGAACCCACGATGCACCCGACGAAAACCGTGCGTCTCGGCTGCACCGACTGCCACGGCGGCAACTCCTCGATTTCCGTCGCAAGCGGCACCGATCCAAATTCCGCCGACTACAAATCCGCGAAAGAAAAAGCTCACATCCAGCCGCGCGATCCCATTTTCAAGAATCGCAGCGCCGTTCCCGAAATCGTCTACGCAAAATGGCTCAAGGAACCCGCTGAGTACGTGAAGTTCGTCAATCCAGGTGATCTCCGCGTGGCTCCGGAAACTTGCGGTGCCGCCGGATGCCATGCCACGGAAACGCGCGCCGTTTCGAACAGCATGATGACCCACACCGGCATGCTCTGGGGCGCAGCGCTCTACAACAACGGCGGCTACCCGACAAAAAACACGCGCTTCGGCGAAAGCTACGACCGCGAAGGTAAACCCCAATCCATCAAAACAATTCCTGCTCCAACGCCCGAAGAAACCCGCACCAAGGGCGTTCTTCCACAACTCGAACCGCTTTTGCGCTGGGAAACCTCTCAACCAGGCAATGTTCTCCGAGTCTTTGAACGCGGCGGCGAGAAAAAAGGCGAAATTGGTAATCCGAAAAAAGAAGAAGCGCCCGGCAAGCCCGATGACAAGCTAAGCGATCGCGGCTTCGGCACCGAGCTCCGCACAGATCCCGTCTTTCTCGGCCTGCAGAAAACGCGCCTCGTCGATCCGGTAATGTCCTTGCCCGGCACGAACGATCATCCCGGCGACTATCGCGCCAGCGGCTGCACGGCGTGTCACGTCATCTACGCAAACGATCGCGATCCCGCGCACTCCGCGCAATACGCCGAATTCGGAAACCTGGGCCATAGCGCATCCATCGACCCCACCATTCCCAAAAACGAATCCGGTCATCCCATCAAACACGTTTTCACACGCTCGATTCCGTCCAGCCAATGCATGGTCTGCCACATTCATCCGGGCACGAACATGCTCACCACCTACTTCGGCCTCACCTGGTGGGACAACGAAATCGACGGCGAAAAAATGTATCCGCAGGAGCAGCACAATCCGAGCGAGGAAGAACGCTATCAAATTGCGTTACGAAATCCGGAGGCCGCCGCCACGCGCGGGCTCTGGCGCGATCAGGAATTCCTGAACAAAGTCGGCACGCCCGAATTCAACAAGCAGCTAAAAACCACACAGTTCGCCGATTTCCATGGCCACGGCTGGGTTTTCCGCGGCGTCTACAAACACGACCGAAAAGGGAACTGGCTCGACAAGGACGACATAATCATTCCGTTTGACGATCCCGATCGTTTCGGCAAAGCCGTCCATCTCGCCGACATTCACCTCGAAAAAGGAATGCAGTGCACCGACTGCCATTTCAATCAGGACAATCACGGCAACGGCAAAATTTACGGCGAACCGCGCGCAGCCGTCGAAATCGATTGCGTCGATTGCCACGGAACCATCAACAAAAAGGCCACCCTCACTACGTCTGGTCCCGCCGCGCCCGATCCCGCTCTTCCCACTTGGCCGCGCGGCCATCGCCTCGACGCGCTCCGAACGCCCTGGGGTCTGCGTCGTTTCGAAAACCTTGACGGAAAAATTATTCAGCGCTCCATGACCGATCCCAATAAGGAATGGGAAATCGTCCAAACCGCCGACACCATCACGCCCGACAGTGTCCATTTCAATCCCAAATCTCTCCGCGCAAAATTAATGGGAAAAGACGGCTCCGTCCTTTCGAACGCGCCACAGGACGAAACACATCTCGCCCACGGTAACGCCAGCATGACCTGCTACTCCTGCCACACCTCCTGGACGCCGACCTGCTTCGGCTGCCACCTGCAAATGACCGCCAATGTTCGCCGCCCCATGCTGCATAACGAAGGTCTGATGACACGCAACTACACCAGCTACAACTTTCAGGTTCTGCGCGACGACATCTATATGCTCGGCGTGGACGGCACAGTGACGGGTCATCGCATCGCACCCGCGCGTTCGAGTTGCGCGATTCTCGTCAGCTCGCAAAATGCCAATCGCGAATGGCTCTACTACACGCAACAAACGATTTCCGCTCCCGGTTTTTCCGGCCAGGGTTATTCCACGTTCGTGCCGCACACCGTGCGCGCCAAAGAAACCAAGCAGTGCAGCGACTGCCACGTCTCGCAGCAAAACGACAACAACGCCTGGATGGCTCAAGTTCTCCTGCAAGGCACCAATTTCATGAATTTCATGGGCCACTACGTTTACGTCGCTACCGGCAAAAAAGGTTTTGAAGCAATCGCCATCGCCGAACACGACGAACCCGAAGCCATCTACGGCAGCGATCTCCATCGCATCGCCTATCCGGACGACTACAAAAAATTCGTCAAGCACGAACGCAAGCTCGCCACGTCTTACGAACACGACGGCAACATTCTTGATATTCAAGCCCGCGGAGAATACGCCTACGCGGCTATGGGCAAGGGCGGTCTGCGCGTCTTCGACATCGCCAATGTGGACAACAAAGGCTTCTCCGAGCGGTTAACCAGCGCACCAGTCTCTCCGCTCGGCCAAAAATTCTATGTTCCAACCAAGAACGCGCAGTCCGTCGCGGCGCCTACGACGCTCGGCGTCGATCCGCTGCGGAAACCGCTGCCGGAAAACGAAGAGCAGCCCATTCACTTAATCTATGGCTTCCTTTACGTCGCGGACAGCGAAGAAGGCCTCGTCGTCATCGGCGATCCAAACCTCAAGGCAAAAATGCCCGGCGTCGGCACGCTCCTCGATGGAAATCCCGCGAACAATTTCTTGAAGCGCGCCCTCGCGTTTAATCCGAACGGCATTCTCACCGGCGCGCGCCGCATCACCATCGCTGGAACATACGCATACATCGTCACGGACAAAAATTTGGTCGTTGTGGATCTCGATAATCCTCTTGCGCCTAAAATCACAGCCACCATTGGCGCGCCATTTCTCAACGATCCGAGAGCCGTCGCCGTCCAGTTCCGGTATGCCTTCGTCGTCGATCACGATGGTCTCAAGACTCTCGACGTCACTGACCTCGCGCAGCCAAAACCAATGGAATCTTCAAAACTTGCCATAAACGACGCGCGAAACATCTACGTCGCCCGCACTTACGCCTACGTCTCAGCTGGAAAAAATGGAATCGCCATCGTCGACGTCGAAAATCCCGAATCCCCAAAACTCGATCAAACCTACAACGCGGAAGGAAAACTCAACGACGTCAACGACGTAAAAATTGGAATGGTCGCCGCCAGCGCCTTTGCCTTTGTCGCCGACGGAAAAAATGGTCTCCGTGTTCTGCAAATTCTTTCGCCCTGGGACGATCCCGCGCACTTCTCCGGTTTCAGCCCACGCCCCACGCCAAAATTAATCGCGACCGCGCACACACATGGCCTCGCGCTCGCCATCTCGAAGGGAATTGATCGTGACCGCGCCGTGGACGAATCCGGAAATCAGCTCGCCGTCTTCGGCCGCCGCGGCGCGCGCCCCCTAAATCGCGATGAAATTCGCGCGCTCTACCTCCACACAGCCACAAACCAGCCTTACGCCGTCACGGACAACGACTCCGAATCCGAGCCAAAAAACGCCGCGGCGGCCTGGCTCCATCGCTTTTTTCGTTGGCATCTAGCCGGTAAATAAATAGGTACCCAGCAAACAAAAAGCGTATTCGCTTATTGTTCGTCTGTACTTCCGAACAGAACTCCGCTTCTCACCAGAAAACTTTAACGTTAAAGAGCCCAACTTATTTGTTTTTAACCTTTTGTGCGGCACTCGCATCTAACAGAAAGACAAAATCCTGTTCACGTTCCCTGCATAGAAATGATTAAAATAATTTGTTGGGACTCCTCTAGGGAACACGGTTAAGGTGTATTTGCGGGGGTACATTGGGCCAAATAGGTGGCCCCAGCTCGCGATAGGCGAGCGGTAGTTCAGAAAGGGTAAAAATATGTCAAACCAGTATCTCTTAGCCAGCGACTTTGACCAGACGCTCAGTTTCAACGATTCGGGCGTCGTCCTTGCCGAATTGATCGGCATCACGAATTTCCACGACCGGGTGAAGGGCTTGTCGCAAATCAATCTCGTCCAGCAGGGCGCCGAATTGTCGTATCTGATTCTGCACGATCCGGAATTTCGCCGCGTGCGCCGCGAGCATCTCGTGGAAACCGGCAAACGCATTCGTCTGAAGCACAACGTCGACATGTTTGCGAAAGCGCTCGAAAATCTCGCAGACGGCTACAAGTTTTCGTTCTACGTCATATCCGCTGCGCCGCAGGAGATTATCGAATCGGCGCTCGAAGGAATCGTTCCGCGCGAAAATATCTTCGGCACGCGCTTCCATTACGCCGAAAACGGCGAAGTGGCGGCCATCATTCGCGCTTCCGCCGGCTGGGGCAAAATCACGGTGCTCGAGGAAATTCGAGCGACGCTCGGCATCAGCCACGACCACATCATCTACATGGGCGACGGCAGCTCGGACTTGCCCGTAATGATGCACGTCAATTCCTACGACGGACTGACCATCGCCGTCAGCGAAGCCGAATTCATCACGCGCGTCGCAAAGCGCACTGTGCTGAGCGACAATGCGATGAGCGTCCTCGTTCCGGTCATGGAAGACGTCCTTCGCTGGGATTCCGCGCGCATTCGCCGCACGTTTGCCTCGCACGGCTTGATGCTTCGCGAGTGGGGCAAATCGCGCACGGATCAACTGCTCATCCAGGAATCGCCGGAACCAATTCCAGTAGAAACTCCTGCGGTTCAAACCCCAGCAATCGTGCAATAGACCAAATTCAAAATAATTTGAAAAAGAGCGTCTTCGAGCGAATCGGAGGCGCTTTTTTATTCTTCCCCTAGCTACGGCCTTGCGCGGCTTTTCAATTGCTTTGCCAGCTTTTCAATATCTTCAGTCTGTTTGTACATGTTGACGGAAAAAACGTCGGCGGTGTGTGTCCCATCCAGTTGTGCCCTGAATTCCTGAACCTTGATCAAAAGCTGATCGGTGGCATCACGCAATTCTTTTTCGTGGGCAACAAGCGCTGCGGGATTGTTCGGATTCGTCTTTTTTTTCTGGTCAGCGGGCAATTTGTCGCCAGGATCGGGCTTGGGGGGCATGTTAATGGGCTGGTGAATGGTTGGAGGCGCTTGCGGAGGCAGGAGCGCCAATGCTCCAAAAGCAGTGAAAGAGGAAAGAAACGATCGGCGAGAATCCGGCATAGGACCTCCGAGGCTAGGGAAATGCGGGTGTGGGAGAAATGGTAGCACTTTGCGGTTGAGGAGTTCATTTGAGGAAGCATTTACATTTTCCCTGACAAAGCAGCCGAGGGAACGGTCGTGGATTCCGCGAAGGAATGGCCGCGAGTGGCCCGCGCCCATTCAATTATTTCCTCGCGCAACGTATTCAAGGAGTTGGTCATGCGGTCGGCTTCGATGTTGACGAGTGCATAGCGTTCTTTTTCCGGATCGCCTGCAGCGATCAACCGGTTGTGGTCTTCGCGAAGGTTCGGGAATTTCTTTTCCGGAACTTTGCCACCGGCGAGAATTTCTTCAAGAAGCGACAATGTTTTTTCGATATCCGAGGTGAAAATCCGAAATTCCTGGCGTGCAGGTACGGATGGCGTCAGCGGCAAACCCGCTTCCAGCGCCATGACGGCGTGCGCGAAGCGATGCGAGCTGGCGAGCATGGCGTTGACGCGGTTGATCTGTTCCGAAGTGACGCCCGGCTCTGCGGCAAGACGCTCGAGCGAACTTTCGAGATTGGAGCGCGCCGTGCGCGAGTTTTGGCGGGCACGCTCCATCGTGAGGCGATCGGAGGTTTCTTTTTCGATGTAGGAATTCGCGACAGCCGAAAAATATTCGCGATATGCCTGAAGTAGGGCAGCGGCATTGTCTCCGATGCGCGTATGCTCCCACGTCGGCCAGACAAGGTATGCAAGCAGAGCCAGGATTCCGCCTGCCACGGTGTTGACGCCGCGCGCAAGGATAACCTCTTTGGGTGAGACGCCGTTGATGGTGAGCAGAAGAACGACGAGCGCACTAACCATCACGGCGAAGACACCGTAGTTCGGTGGTCCGATCCAACGCAATAAAAACATAAACAGCCCGATCAAGATAATTTCGGTGGCGGTATGAATGGGAAGGAAATGGAACAACGCCGTGGCGAGGAGCAAACCGAGAATCGTGCCCGTAATGCGGAGTACGCCGCGGATGAAGGTCGTGGCGAATTCCGGTTTGAGGACGAGGACGATGGTCATGGGGATCCAGTAGGAGCGGCGCCAGTCGAAATCACGGCCTAAAGCATCGCCGGCTGCGAGCGCGAAACTCAGACGCAATGCGTGGCGGAAGACTGCCGACCGCAAATTGAGGTTGGCCTGCAACGTAGCGATATTGCCGCTGAAACGCAGCCAGAGCGGCTGCAGTTGTTCGCGCTTTTGAAATTCGGCGGAGCCTTCGGGAGATGCGTTGTTGGCGAGATCGATCACGGCGCGAAGCTGGCCGGAGAGGCCGTCCATCTGATACTGCATGTCCTGAAGCACGGCGTCGAAAAAAGCGTTGCGTGAACCGGTGCCATGCTGCGCGCGAATTTGATAGGTGAGCGCGACGCCGAGAATGACGCGATCCGCTTCGAGACCGATCTTTTTGTTGTTGAAGAGCGCTTCGCCAATCGAGCGAAGAATTGCGGAAGCGTTTTCGAGATAGCGGCCGGCGGCATCAATCGCAGGATGGCTGGGATTTTCCCTCTGCATGCGGAGGCGAAGGCGCGCGAGCATCATCACGCTAAGACGGATGCGTTCGGCCTGGCTAAGCAGCGCGCGAAAACGGAGGCTTTCGACAGAATTGTCGCTGCCCAGCGTAGCGATGGCGTCTTGCGCATGTGTAGCTGCGGCAGTTGCGGGAGGTGCGCTGGCTGATTGCGTTGGCAGGCCTGCAGCTTCGGCGAGTTCAAGGAAAAGGTTTCCAAGCGCGCGCCGTTCCGGTTCGTAACGTTGGACGGGCCAGAGCGCAAGGGAGAGCGCAGTTTGCAGCAGACCTCCACCGAGCGCAAGCAATCCGGCTTCGGCGGCTTGGCGCGGAGTGAGCGGCTGTGCGGCGTAGACAACCAGCAAAACAAGGCTGATAACGCCGACGTCCGCTGCCGTGGTGCCGACGGCGACGAGCATGCCCGCGATGAAAGCCCAGGCCGTGGCGACAAAGACGGCTTCCACGTTGCGATGGCCCGTGATGCCTCCGAGAAAAATCGCGATGGCGCACCAGACGGTGGATGCGAGCATGCGGCGCGCGCGCTGCGGATAGGGATCGTGGCCGTCGGAATAAGAGACGTTGAGAGCGCCGCTGGCCATGGCGAGGCCGCCGCGCGGCATCCCGAGAGCGAAGCCGACGATGAGCGGGAGGACAACGCCTGCGGCGTTGCGCAGCGCGAGAGCGGGAATCATTTTGGAGCGATCGAAGTGCGTAAGCAGGCGCCAGATTGCGCGCCACTGGCTGGGTGGTTTGGGCGGCCGTTGCGGGAGGCTTCCGGTTTGTATTTGCGACGAACTGGCCATTGAGCTTGGCAACGACGCGCCAGCGAGGAGAAGCGTTCCGCTGGGAGGGAATATGGTAGCAGGAGAGAACAGGACGGGTAATGGCGCGAAGAATCCCGAAGAGGATGAGGTACCCCACCCGCGTTTTTGCGTAAGTGCGGATTCTAAAAGGGTTAAAGTCGTTTGTTTTGATACGGTTCTGCAAGTGTTCATTACAAAGGGTTTAGGGGGATTTTGGGGAAGGTCGAGAAAGTGTCTGTTCGCCGCGAGGCAAGGGGAAAGCGTCGAACCAAGCACAGCAAATGGTAGCACATTAAGTTTACTGTGTCAATACATTTACTAGATTCGAATCGCTCATGGCAACGGTAAAGCGGACTCTACAGCCGCGGATCGACGGGTTCGCTTTCCAGCGCAAGGACACCGAAGACGCATTCGTGAACGCGGCGGAGCGGTTCTTTTCGAACGAAGCGCTCCAGGCCTTCGACTCCGAGAGCAAATTCGCGTAAGGCAAGCGAACGCTTGCTGGAGAGGCCGCGCGAACGCAGGCGGGCGAGATGCTCCGGCAACGTGTAGTCCGGGCCGTAGATGATGCGCAGATATTCCTTGCCTCTGCATTTGACGGCGGGCTGGACGATTCCACGGCGGCCCTTTTCGATGAAGCGAAGAGGTTTAACGACCATGCCTTCGCCGCCTCGCGAAGTAAGTTCTGTCCACCATTGAATTGCCTGTTCCTGTTCGTCCGTTTTCGTTAAATCGACGGTGTGGTGCGGAGTGGCCAGCAATAGCTTCGGGTCCGCGGCGCAGATTTTTGCGAGCTGCTGCATGTGCCATTCGTGGTCTTTGTCGACGTGAACAGCGCCTTCCGTTGCAAGCAGATGAAATGGAGCGAGTCTTAGATCATCCAGAGATTGGACGGGCCAGCAGTACTGGCGATAGGCTTCGACAAATTGACCGACAAGCAATTCTCTATTGCGGACACTCTGCGCGAGGTCTTGCACTGCAATATTGTTTTGCAGAGCCTCGTCGAGTAAGAGCACCGTTTCCTTTGTTGCAGCACGGCCTGCCGAGCCAACAGGAGCGTATTGTCTGCGTAAGAGTTCCTGTGCTTTAGCCGACCAGGGCATGAGTTCGGCGTCGAGACACGCCCAGTCGGTTTTCAATAAGTCCCAGAGTGCGACTTCGTTGAGAGCTTTGCGAATGCGGGCAAAAAGTTGTGATTCGAGAGAGGGATCGTCAAAGAAGCGGCGGCCCGTTCGTGTGTAGCAAATCCCCGATTCACCTCCGACGACTCCAAAGCGCTTGCGGGCCGTTTCTTCGTCACGACAAACGACGAGAACGGCGCGGGAGCCCATGTGCTTTTCTTCACAGATGACGCGCGGAACCCCTTCTTGCCGGAAATAAGCAAACGCTTCTGCCGGGTGTTCCAGCAATCCTTCTACTTTGGTGGTTTCGGAGGGGGACATGGTCGGCGGCAAATAGATGAGCCATTTAGGATTCGCCGCGAACCGGCTCATGACCTCGAGCGCAGCAGTTGCATTTTCTTCGCGAATCGTAACGTTGTGATGGAGTCTCGTGGAGACGATGCGTTTGCCGAAAACGTCGTCCAGGTCGAGCAGATCATCAAGCTCTTGTTGCGAAGAAAGCTTACCCTCCAAATCTTCGTTCTTCAAAAATGGGCGCGCCGGTTCCGCGTAAGTCTTTGCTGCCGGGACGGAGACCAATTCCAATTCTGGATAACGGAGTGCCGTCAGTTTTCCACCAAAGACACAGCCGGTATCGATATTGATGGTGCGATTGAGCCACTCGGATTCAGGAATTGGCGTGTGGCCGTAGACGACAGTCGCGCGGCCGCGATATTCGGCCGCCCAGTTGTAGCGAACGGGCAGACCAAACTCGTCGGTTTCACCGGTCGTCTCTCCGAAGAGGGCGAAATCGCGAACTTTGCCAGAGCCGCGGCCCTGCATTTCTTCTTTCATACCGGCGTGCGCGACGACGAGCTTGCCGCTGTCAAAAACGTAGTGACTAATCAGGCTGTCGAGAAACTCCGTGGCTTGTTTTCGAAATTCCGGCGTTTCCTGGTCCAGTTGAGCGAGCGATTCAGCCAAGCCATGCGAGATTTGGACGTCTTTGCCCTTGAGTTTGCGCATGAGTTTGATGTCATGGTTGCCGGGAACGCAAAATGCGGTCCCACTTTGAATCATGCCCATCACGAGGCGAAGAACGGCGGGCGTGTTTGGCCCGCGATCGACGAGGTCACCGACGAATACAGCTCTTCGAGCGGCTGGTGGAACGACTTCGATTCCGAAACTGCTCGAAGTGTCTGTGGTTACGACATAGCCGAGCTGTTTCAGTAGCGCGACCAATTCTTCAAAGCAGCCATGAATGTCACCGATGATATCGAAAGGACCCTTTTCTTCTTTCTTGTTGTTGTACAGCGGTTCGCGCGCAATGGTCGCAGCGTCGATTTCCTCAACGGAAGAAAAAACTGCGACGTGGCGAAAGCCTTCCCGCTGAAGTCCGCGAAGCGAGCGGCGTAATTGTTGGGTGTGCTGGCGAACCACATGCGGGCCGAAATTACGGTCGGGACGCGATTGATTTCGTTCGTGGCAGAGCTTTTCGGGGAGATTGAGTACGATGGCCACGGGAAGAGCGTGAAATCGGCGCGCGAGTTCGATGAGCGGCTTGCGGGCTTCGAGTTGGACGTTCGTGGCGTCGACAACAGTGAGGCGACCCGCTGCCAGACGTTTTGCGGCGATGAAATGCAAGATTTCGAAGGCATCGTTAGTGGCGGAGAGATCGTTTTCGTTGTCGGAAACTAGGCCGCGACAGTAGTCAGAAGACAGAATTTCCGTTGGCAAAAAATGTTTACGGGCAAACGAAGATTTGCCAGAGCCGGATGCTCCAATGAGCACGACAAGCGACAGTTCTGGCACTGAAATCTTCAAGTTAGATGCCCCTAGGAATTCAAATCAAAAATTGCCATTTGGGTTGGCGGACCGAGTTGCGGGTCCACTTCACCAACGGGTACGAACCGGACACTGTAGGCAAAACGATTGGCAATTTGCAGAGCCCAGATCTGAAATTCCTGGCGAGTCCACTCAAAGCGATGGTCTTTGTGACGCATTTTGCCTGCGGGAAGCGTTTCGAACTTGACGTTGTATTCCTTGTTTGGAGTCGTGAGTACGATGCTCCTTGGCTTAGCGAACTCGAAGAGGACACGCTCAAAGGCGGCGAGTCGCGGCGGATCCAGATGCTCGACGACTTCGACCACGGCCGCGGCGTCAAAACCGGTCAAGCGATTGTCTCGATACATCAGAGAACCGTGAATCAGCTGAATACGTTCGCGTTGTTTGGGCGGCATACGCTCAAAGCGAAGGCGATCTTGCGCCATCTGAAGCGCACGAATGGAAACATCCATACCGACGATATTTGCAAAGGATTTTTCTTCCAGCAGCATGCGGAGCAGGCGGCCTTCGCCGCAGCCGAGATCGAGAACGCGCTTCGCGCCAGTTTGCCGAAGGGCACCCAGCACCGAACCAAGCCGCTGCTGGTTCAGACTGATTCGCTCTTCAACTTTTTGCTCCTCTTCCGCGTGAACTTGCGCTGCTTCGTCTTCATCCAGCTTGTCTTCTTCGGCGAGGCGGTCAAGGGCGGAGTACATCAGGCTGCGCTGATGACGAAGATAGCGCCGCGTTATCGCGTCGCGTTCCGGGTGCGCTGCTAACCAGCCCTTGCCGCGCTTCAAGAGTTTTTCGACCTCGTCCTCACTGACCCAATAGTGCTTTTCGTCATCGAGAACCGGGATGAGCACGTAAAGATGGTTCAACAGCTCAGAGAGAATCTTGTTTGCTTTGAGCACAACTCGGAAATAGCGGCTCTCGCCCCACTCTGGAAATTTTTCGTCGAGAGGAAGTTGAATGGCTTCGACGGTATAGCCCAGCGGCTCGAAAAGAGAGCGGAGAAATGGTTCGCCTCCACGACAGGGCACGACAGCGAGGGTGACTTCGAAAGGCAGTTCAGCTTTCGCCAATTCTGGACGGAGCTTGCTGTTGCCCGTCATGGCAGTGCCAAAAACTCTGGCGATTGCGACGCTTAGGAAGGAAGAGCAAACATAGGGACGATCGTTTACATATTGATCGAGCGCGCCGCCTTCTCCGGACGGGCCACGCGATTTGCGGACCAAACCAACGGGATCGACACGCAAAAGTAATGCAGCAGTGCAGCGAGAATCGCTGGCTTCCGGATAAAAAACGTGTGCCGAACCGAAGGAAAGCTCGAAATCGTGGACATTTGCCGGATTTTTTCGCAGCAAATGCCCCAAGTCCGTCGCGGGACGGTGCGATGTTGTAATTGTCAGAAGCATTTGGGTGTAACTGACTTCTATTGTTGCATCTGGACGGAGAAGCGCAAGTGCGAGGGGGCGTCTGTCTTTTGCGGGATTCCTTATTCAAATCGGAGCGCCTGTGCTTCCGGAGGCGAAGCGGCTACAGTCACAATTCGAGTTCGGCGAGGCGTTTGAGAAGGCGGAGGAGGGCCACGATTTCGTCAGGAGTGAGCTGCTGTTGGAGAAGATCATCGAGGGCGCGGCGCTCTTTGATCAGGGATTCACGGTATTTGTTGCCTTTGGCGGTGAGTTGAACGAGGAGCGACCGACCGGATTCGGCTTTTCGTTCGGATAGTAAGCCTTCCTGGATCATCGTTTTCACGGCGCGATGGACTACGGTGCGATCGAAGCCGAGCAATGTGGCGATTTGATTTTGGTTAAGAGATGCTCCGCCGCGAAGTGTGGACAGGATGAATCCGCGTGTCGGCGAACATTGAGTTTTCTGCTCGAGGCGCTTGCCGATGAAGAAGTAAGCGGAGGCGAGATGCAGGATGACGGAGTCTTTGAGAATTTCCGGAGGGATGAGTTTTTTGTCGACGCTGAGCATTTTTAAACGCCAATCCTGAACAATCCCGGTCACAAAAATGTAACCGTGGATTCCAGAGGCCTGCGCCATTGGGGAGAATCGTTGTGGCGAGGCGATTTTTTCCCGATGGCGATGACCATGACGATCTCATGTTTGCGGGAATTGAGGCCAAGAAATTTGGAGAGCCTGCGGCCATCAAATCCTTCCATGGGGCATGTGTTGAGGCCGAGGGTTTCGGCTGCGACCATTAGGTTTTCGCAGGCGAGCGCAGTGCTTTTTGTGGCCCATTTGAACATTCCCTGGCGAGCGACAGGCGGAGAGCCGATAATCTTCCACGAATTGACTGCTCGCACAATCAGCCACTTCAGGAATCCGAAAATCCCGAACCAGCCCTGCAGGAAGAACCACTTTGCAAGGCCGGCCCTTTTTTCGTGGTAGGAGATTTTTTCAGAGCTGAAACCGGCGGAGCGCATCCATTCCAGCTGACCGTAGGCAGTCGAGCGCCAGGAACCGAGGTCGGCGACGGCGACAACGAGGGCGGATGCGGTCTGGGCAGGGGACTGGCTCATGCAGAGACGCGCGGCTTGTTTGCGGGCTTCAGGGGATTCAATCCAGATAAGTTTATAGGGCTGAATGTTGAAACTGGATGGAGCGAAACGCGCTGCGTCCAGGATTTGCGTGCGGATTTCCTGCGGAATGGGAATAGGGTCGAATACTTTGACGGCTCTTCGTTGAAGGATGGCGTCCAGTAGATGGCTCATGGGTCACCTCAATGTTGCCATTGCACCATACGTATGTTGCAATGGCAACATGTATTTTAAAGCGCCGCGGGGAAGGGGCTTTTTATAACTGGGTTCCGCTGGCGTGCATCTGAAAGAGTGGAAAGGAATGGGAAATGAATACGCGGAAATTGGGAAAGAATGGGCCGGCGGTGTCGGCGCAGGGGCTTGGATGCATGGGGATGAGCGAGTTTTACAGCGGTCGGGACGAGAAGGAGTCGCTGGCGACGCTGGATCGCGCGCTGGAGCTGGGAATCAATTTTTGGGATACGGCGGATGTTTATGGATACGGCGAGAATGAAATTTTGGTGGGAAAGTCGCTGCGTGGACGGCGCGACAAAGTGTTTTTGGCGACCAAGTTTGGGATTGTGCGGGACAAAGCGAATTCAGCGGCACGCGGGGTAAGCGGGAAGCCGGAGTATGTGCGCGCGGCGTGCGAGGCGAGTTTGAAGCGGCTGGGTGTGGAGACGATTGATTTGTATTACCAGCACCGCGTGGACCAGACGACGCCGATTGAAGAGACAGTAGGCGCGATGGCGCAGCTTGTAAAAGAGGGAAAGGTGCGGCATCTGGGATTGAGCGAGGCGGGTGCGGTGACGATTCGAAGCGCACACAAGGTGCATCCGATTGCGGCGCTGCAGACGGAGTATTCGCTCTGGAGCCGCGATGCGGAAGATGAAATCCTGCCGACGACGCGCGAGCTGGGAATTGCGTTTGTGGCGTACAGCCCGTTGGGACGCGGATTTTTGACGGGACAGATCAAGAAATTTGAGGATTTGGAAGCGGATGATTACCGGCGGACGTCACCGCGGTTTATGGGAGAAAATTTTCAGAAAAATCTGGAGCTGGTGGATCGCGTGACGGAGATTGCGAAAGAAAAGGGATGCACTCCCGGGCAACTGGCGATCACTTGGTTGCAAGCGCTGGGCGGGGACATTATTCCGATTCCGGGAACGAAGCGGCGAAAATATTTGGAAGAAAATGCGGGCGCGGACGCGGTGAAGTTAAGCGCGGCGGATTTGAAGCGGATTGATGAAGTGGCGCCGAAGGGTGCAGCGGCGGGGCATCGCTACAACGAAATGATGATGAAACTGGTGAACGCTTAGGAGGAGCGGGCGAAAAGAGATCATGGCTACGGCAAATTCACTGGCGGAAAAACAAGTTGCTGAATCGCAGCAAAGGGCAGAAGAGCGGAGAGTTCATGCGCCGTCCGGGATTGCGGTTTTCGCGACCGTGTTCCAGATCGTGATGATTGCGGCGCATTGGTTTGTTTACGAAACGTGGAGCGTGTTTTGGGGGCCAATGGAAACGATAACGCAGCGTACGCTTGCTGTAAGCGTTGCGGTGCTGAGTTTCAGTTTTCTTGGCACGACGTTGCTGGCATTTCGTTACAACAATTTTTTGTTGCGCACGGTTTATCGGGCAGCGGCGGTCTGGTTGGGAGCGTTGAGCTTTTTATTTCTTGCTGCGATTGCGAGCTGGGCGGTTTATGGATTTGTGTTGGCAGGAGCATTTGCAGTTCCGAGTCGCTGGATTGGCGTTGCAATGTTTGGGTTGGCGGCGGTGGTCAGTGCATGGGGCGTGGTGAATGCAAATTGGGTGCGCGTAAAGAAAATTTCTGTGCGGCTGGAGAATTTACCGGAGGCGTGGCGAGGGCGGACGGCGGTGCTGGCGAGCGATTTGCACTTGGGACATGTGCATCACCGTGGATTTTCAAAGCGCATCGTGCGGAAGATCGCAGGATTACGGCCAGACGTGGTCTTCATCGCCGGTGACCTGTTTGATGGCACATTCGTAGACGCGGCGGAAGTGACGGAGCCCTGGAAGAAGTTGCGCGCTTCGTTTGGAACGTATTTTGTGAACGGTAACCACGAGCTATTTGGAGGTAAATCCGTTTTCCTGGACGCGGTTCGTAGCGCAGGGATTCGCGTGCTGCAAAATGAAAAAGTAAATTTGGATGGGCTGCAGATTGCCGGCGTGCCGTACGAACACGCGACGCATGCAGAACATTTTCGCAGTGTGCTGGCGAAACTGGCGATCGATCCGGCAAAGACAAGCGTTTTGCTGACTCATGCGCCTGACAGGCCAGGAATCACCGAAGAGGCTGGCATTGGTTTGCAACTTTCCGGGCACACGCACCTGGGGCAATTTTTTCCATTTACCTGGATCACTAAACGCATCTACGGGCAGTTTACGTATGGATTAAGCAGGCTGGGGGCGACTCAGTTTTATACATCAAGCGGCGCGGGAAGCTGGGGACCGCCATTGCGCATTGGCTCGCAATCAGAAATTGTTCAGATAACTTTCGAATAAAATTCAGAGGCCTTCGGAAAGCGGCTTGCCGATTTCCCAATGATGGCCGTAAGGGTCCACGATACGACCGAGCCGCCAGCCGTACTCGTTGGTGACTTCGTAAACGACAATGCCTCCGGCAGAAACGACGCGAGCGAAAACGGCGTCGGGATCATCCACAACAAAAATAATTCGAACGCTACTGCCGCTCAGAGTTTCTGGGCTGAAATTCTTATGCTCAGGCGATTCGTCGGCGACCCAGAACTCCGCGCCGTCGACAGAGAGACGCGCTACGACGGCGCCACTGGGATCGTCATGGCGGAAGACTTCCTTTGCCCCCAAAGCCGTTTTGTAAAATTCAATCGCCTTCGCACCATTGCGGACGCTAAGCATCGGAGTGACGGAAGTTTTCGGATGAAACGCGGTTTGTGGTGTGGCAGACATGGATAGTCCTTCTGCGAAGAGTCTACATGCCGGAGCGAAGCGCGGGAAGAGTGAAGGAGGGCTTCACTTCTTTGCGTTGCGACCAGTCATGATAGGTGTGGCATTCGAAGCAGCGCGATTCAGCGTGGTTCGGCCCGGGTGCATGGCAGGTCTGGCAAGTTGCGATGCCGGGAATGAGAACGTCGCTTGAATCGGTACTCGTGAGCGCTTTCGAATGGCAGCTCGTGCAGGTGAAGCCGGTGTGCGCGTCGTGATCGAATTTCGAGTGGGGCAGCCAGCGAAGAGTTGCGTTGGCGGGAGCGACCGCGGGAATTGAGATGATTTTAATTGCAGGATGATCTGGCATCGCCATTTGCGCAGTGGAATTTTGAGCAGAGTTCGTTTCTCTGCTGGTCCAGCGTGCAATCGAAGTGTCGGGCAGATTTTGCTGCGTCATTTGGTGGCACTGCGCGCAGGTCTTGTGTGACAACAGCTCTTCGGCGACGGCAACTTTCTCTTCAATCCACTGTGACGTTGTAAGCGTGCGCATGCGCGGCGGCAGAGGTTTACCCGTGAGGTCGCGCGCGGGATCCTGCATTTCATGGAGTTCAGCGGGATGTGCAGCGATATAGTCCGCGAATTTTTTCAAAAGGAAAGCGTGAATGACTTCGGGCTTGTCATGAGGCACTCCCTCGTCGAAGCGTTTGTCGAAGGTGAGGAGATGGCAGGAAGCACAGGACATAGCGAATCTGACGGGCATCATAAGCTCACGGCCGTTGGAAGGATCACGTGGGGGCAGTCCTGATGAGCCGAGGGCGCGGAAACTCTCGGCATAGCCGTAGGAAACCTTAGCTGTGACGTATTTTGCGTCCTGATATGTCCAGGGAGTTTTGTCAAATGTGGCGATGGAGCGATGGCAGTCGCTGCAGTCGAGCTGAATGTTTGGCCCTCCGGGCGAGCGGCGAATGGGCTTCATGTGGAGCATGTGATTCAGCTTTATCGTGCCTGGATCGCGGTTCGTTTTGTCGATGGCCTTGAAGTCCGGATGGCCGTCTTCGAAGCTGCGAATGCTTGACGCAAAATGCGCGGCGCCTCCATTAGTGCGCAGATCAGAATGGCATTGCGCGCAGGATTGATTGCTGGCGGCCGAAAGATTGATTTTGCCGCGATGCTCGACGTGGCATTCGGCGCAGTTCGGCGATCTCGTTTGTTCGGCGTGATGGATGGGGCCGTCGTGACAGGCAAGGCACGCGGAATTTTCTGCCCTTGCGGAATAACTGCCCGCCTGTTGCATATGGCACGCGGCGCACTGAGTTTCGAAAACGGCATGCGGTTCGCTGAGACGGCCACTGGAATAAACACGGGAATCGTGCGCGACGAAATGCGCAGTGATCCAGATGAGCGCGATGACCGGAAGCAAAATTGCCAGCCAAAGCTTGGCGCGCTTGAGCGGCGTCGGCCTCTTGAAATAGTCGAGGTCAATGCGCTGGGCGAGCTTTTTGGTTGTGCGCGTGCGAGCCATGAAAAAGTTTTCAGTTCAAAACCAAAACCGCGAGTAGGCGCAGGATTTATCGTGCCCCACTACAAAATCGAGCTGCCACTCAATAGCGCAGAGCCATGACAGCGTGGATTGCGCCGAGCAAAATCAGAGCGAGCGAAAGCGGGATGTGCACGAGCAACCACGCGTGCAGCCAGTGGTGCATACGCTCTTGCAGCGAAAGCTGGCGCGCTTCGTCGCAAATATCTTCGAGATCGGCGATCGTGGTGTGCGCGGAGGGAGGGACGAGCGTGCGTACGGCGGTGAAGGAACTGCGAGCGCACCCGGCATCGTTGAGTTGCAGACCGCGTTTCGGATGCTCGAGATAGGGACGCAGTTCCGAGCAATAGAAGCGGCGGAGCGGAGCGGATTGCTCGTCGTTTAGAAGCAAAATTTCCGGAGCGGCCGCGACGGCGGTAGCGACGCTTGCACCCGCGCTGACTGCAGCGGAGGTGCGGAGCGCTACGGTTGTGGAAGTGAGGGCCCGCATCGCAGTGAAACCGCCGGCACGCTGGCCGGCCTCGTCGGATTTGTACGTGAATCCGAGCGGCCCGCAGAGCGATTCCATGGCGTGATCGGCTTCTTCGCGCAGCAAGCGGCGCACGTGACTGATTTCGTCGTAGATCGTTTCGAGCGGAACGTCTTTCGTCATCATGCGCGGAAGATAATTTTGCAGCGCAGCGCCGAAAACTCCACTGGAAACGGTAATGATGAGCAGCCACATCAGAATTTGCGTAAGCGTCCCGCCGAAATGAAAACCACCATGAAAAAGAATGAGCGGTAGCGCAAGGAATCCAAGCCACAGATGGCCACGCATCCAGGCTTGGGCACGCCCAAGCCGCCACGTCGGAACCCGTTTGCGCGCGCCTAGCGCTGCGGCGAAGAGCATGAAAGCAAAACCAACGATTCCGAACGTCAGCCCAAGGGCGCTTCCGCCTGTCGGGCCTTTCGGAGCCGTGATCGCGTATGGAATGTAAATCACCAGGCAAGCGACAAAGATGGCAAGCGAAATGAAGAACCACGAGCGCTGGGTGGAATCGAGTTTCATTTCACTTTCCACCCGTGATGAATCACTTCCTGGAAAAACTGGCGCGGTTCCACGCGATGAGCGGCATCGTGCGGACAGGCGTAAACGCAGCTAGGTTCCTTGAGGTGTGTGCAGAGATCGCATGAAGTTGCTTTTTGCTTGATGGTGGCTTTCTTACGGCCGGGATGCTCAGGATCTTCGGCCATCACTTCGAACGGGTGCAGATTGATATTGCCGTACGGACAGTTGCGCGCGCAGAGGCCACAACCGATGCACCAATCTTCAATGATCACTTCGAGCGAATTGCGACGGCGAATCGAACCGACCGGGCAACCGACCATGCAAAGCGGATCGCGGCACTGGCGGCAACTAGTGGCAATAAGGAAATGATCGAAGCGCAGGCCATCGCGTACGAGGCGCGTGACTCCGTCGTGCGCATCGGCGCAGGCGTTGACGCAAGCGTCGCAGCGCGTACAGTTTTGGAGGTCGAGGACGAGAAGGCTTTGCGCTTCCATCAAACCCTGCGAAAGGAATTGGTCAATCGGCACACCTTGAATCATTTCGAGGCGTTGCTGATTGGCGAAGCGGCGCTCTTCGGCAACGAGTTCGAGACCGCGGCGGACGGTGGGGAAACGTTCGACCATCTGGCGGAAGTCATCGCCGGGAATGCGGACGATTTCGACGTGGTCGAGCGCGATGCAATTGGCCGTGCGCACGCCGCCACCGAGCAAGCCGATCTCGCCGAAATAATCGCCGCGCGAAAGATAGGCGAGCACAAGTTCGCCGCCAGGATAATTTTCCGAGATTTTCACGAAGCCGATGCGGATGAGATAGAAACAGTCGGCGGGATCGCCTTGCCGCGCGATGACTTGTCCGGGCGCGAAACGCTGAAGTTCGACCGTTTCTTTCAGATGCTCGATAAAATCGGGAGCGAGGTCGGCGAACATCGGCACGCCGCGCAGGTGATTTTCGAGGGCGCGGCGGCGATAGGTTTCGTCAATCTGCGCTTTGAACGTCTTGTTCTTCATCATGATGTCGAGCACGTTGCGCAACATTTCATATGCGACGACATCGGATTCCGCGCGTACCGTTGCCGAGCGCGGATAAAAATTCATGCAGGTCATTTCGCCGAAGAGATCGCCTGGGCCTAGTTCAGCGACAGGATTTCCGTAAGAAAGGTCGACGGCCGCATCGATTGGAATCGTTTTGTCACGAACCTCTTCCGCGCGCTCATCTTCGTCGCGGCCAACAAGTGTGCTGGTCAAGCGCTTGAACAAGCCCTTCGCGCCGCCTTGCGTTTTTACGTGCGCGATAGGCGTGGAAATCGAAACGCGGGCTTTGCCTTCGAGAATGTAGAAAGCAGTTGAACCGAAATCACCTTCTTTGCAAATGAGTTCGCCTTTGCGAAAGCGGCGTTTCACGATGGCGCCGCGATTCATTTCGAGGAACGTGCCGGAGACACCTTTGAATACGGGAATTTGCAGGAGTTCTTCGGCTTCGAACCCTTCTGCGCCCGGCCCTTCCGCAATTGCGGTGCCGGTGACGCTTTTGTTCGTTAGCGCGCCCGTGGGGCAGGAGACCATGCATTCGCCGCAGGAGACGCAGGTGGAATCGCCCATCGGTGAGTTGAGATCGAAAGCGATGCCTGCGGAATAGCCTTTGCCCATGCGGCCCAAAACAAAATTTGTACGAACCTCGTCGCAGCCGCGAATACAGCGGTCGCACAGAATGCACGCATCATGGTCCACGGCGATTGAAAGTGAAGAATCGTCATGGCCGCGGGCGACGGTGCGTTTCGCAAATCGCGGCTCTTTGATTCCTGCGGCATGAGCTAGCGTTTCGAGTTCGCAGTCACCGGAATTTGTCTGCCGCGCGCAGGGTGAAGGATGGTCCGCCATCAGAAGTTCGAGCAGTGTTTTACGGGCGCTCAGAACTTTATCGGAGTTGGTTACGACCTTCATTCCCGGCTCGACGGGACGAACGCAGGAGGCGGCGAGCACACGCGCGCCAGTGTCCACTAAACACAGGCGGCAAACGCCGACCGGCGTTTCATTCTGAAGGTGGCAGAGCGTAGGAATGGAAACGCCGTTCATGCGCGCGGCGTCGAAGACGGTTGTTCCAGCCGGGACGCGAACGGGCGAGCCGTCGATAGTGATGTCTACCAAGCCTGGTGGTGTGCTCGCAGTCGTCATAAGTTATGGCCTGATCCCAACGCGATTGGCCTCGCCAGCGCGCGAAGCCGGGGTGGCGCAAACCCCGCTCGGGCATTCTCCGCGCAAAACGTGCGCGTCCACTTCCGCACGGAAATGTTTCAGCACTGATTGAATCGGTGCCGGTACGATCTGGCCGAGTCCGCAAATCGAAGCCTGCGCCATCGCATGCGAAAGTTCATCGAGCAATCCCATGTCCGCGCGATATTGTGGCTCGGGCACCGAACCTTGCGACCATCGCGTGAGCAAATCCACCATTTTTTGCGAGCCGACACGGCAGGGAACGCACTTCCCGCACGATTCGTTGCGATAAAAACGCACAGCATTCAACGCCATGTCCAGCATGCAGGTCGTGTCGTCGCAAACTACGATGGCGCCGGAGCCGAGCATCGAACCTGCGTCGGCGAGTGCCTTGAAATCGAGCCGCACGTCCACCATGGAAGCCGGCAAGTAGCCCGAAGAAGGGCCTGACGGCGCGAATGCTTTCAATTGTCGTCCACTACGCACGCCGCCTGCGTAGTTAAACAGCACTTCGCGCATCGGAATTCCCATCGGCACTTCGTAGATACCGGGCTTGGCGCAGTGACCACTTACCCCCACAAACTTTAGACCGCGCGAGCCACCTTGTCCTGCGGACTTATACCAATCGATGCCACGCGCGAGTATTTGTGGCGCATTGGCAAATGTCTCGACGTTATTGATGACGGTCGGTTTTTGATAGAGGCCGTTCACGCCGGGAAACGGCGGTTTGTTGCGCGGTTCGGCGCGATGGCCTTCGATGGCTTCAATCAAAGCACTCTCTTCGCCGCAGATGTAGCCGCCCGGACTGACGAAAACTTTCAGGTCGTAATCCAGTCCGCTGCCGAGCAGATTTTTCCCCAGTAAACCGGCCCGATAACAGCGCCGAATCTCCTCGCCGAGGATCTCTTCCTGCAAATGATATTCGTGCCGGATATAAAGAATGCCTTGCTTTGCTCCTGTAACGAGCCCCGCAATCGCCATTCCTTCGACCACAAGGTGCGCAAGGTGCGTCATGATAAAGCGATCCTTGATTGTCCCCGGCTCGCTTTCATCCGCGTTGCAGACGATATATTTTTCGGCGACGGGTTGCTTGCGAACGAGGTCCCACTTCATTGAAGTTGGAAATCCGGCGCCACCCATGCCGCGCAGTTCGGATTCCTTCAATGTGGCGAGCACTTCGTCGTAGTCTTTGGTGATGATCAATTGGCGCAGCACGCCGTATTTTTCCGCGCCGGGATAAGGGTCAGACGCGCACTCCACCCGCTGCGCTTGCGGATGCTCTTCGTGCAAATCATCGCCACGCATGGCAGCTCGCGCGATGCCCTCTGCGTGTTCGGCGGTCACACTCGTAAAAATCCGGTCGTTAATGGAAACCGCCGGCGCGTGATCGCATCGGCCGAGACAGGAGACGTCGCGAATTTCGACATCGCTCTTCGAAGCGCCTGCAAAACGACGTTCGAGGTCAGCGCGGAGCTCGCACGCGCCGTTCAAATGGCAACTCATGTCCGCGCAGACGCGAATCTCAGCGCGCGGAGGCGGCGCAAGATGAAAATGCGGATAGAAACTGGCGACGCTGTGAATCTGATAGAGTGGCGTCTGCGTTCGTGCAGACAGCGACTCAAGCTCCGCCTTGGGCAGAAAGCCGTGGCGCAGCTGGATGGCCCGTAAGTCGTCGAAGATCAAGGCGCCCGTCTCGCGCTAAGGCGCCACGCGGGAAGAGCACTGCACGCGCGGCGCGAGGTGGAGTGAAAAGTCTTGCAGATAGTAACGGGGGAATCGCCGCGTGTAAATAGCGCCGCCTTGCCCGTTCCAATCCTGCGCCGAAAAAGACAACAAACCGGGCCGCTACGTTAGTTTTCAGTTGCCTGCAATAGCCGCTGCTTTGCCAAAATGTCAGCCACGATTACCAACCTAGTTGGCTCATCCGCCTAAGGACAATCGCGCTGTAGCGATTCATGCGCTCAGGTCGTCGTTTCAGAGGAGCCGGCAGGATTGCAGCGAGCCGGGCCGCCTGTTCCCGGCCGATATACCGGGCGTCGGTTTCGTCGTAGTAGCGACACGCCGACTCTGCACCATAAATGCCGGGGCCCCATTCGACTACATTGAGGTATATCTCCAGAATGCGTTTTTTGCCGAGGGAGAATTCGGCCACTGGCACCAGTGTGGCTTCTACGCCCTTGCGGAGGAAAGAGCGGCCCGTTCCGAAGAATAGATTTTTAACGAGTTGCTGCGTGATCGTGGAAGCTCCGCGAGTGCGCTCGCCTTCCAAATCGTCTTCGGCAGCGATTTGGATCTCTTGCCAATCGAATCCGTGGTGCTGGTAGAAGCGCGCGTCCTCTGCGGCGATTACTGCGTGCTGGAGATCGCTTGAGATTTGGTTCAGTGGAATGAATTTGTAGTGTTCGTGATAAGGCGAGTGGCGAATCCACGCCTGAATGCGCCGCTGAACGTGCACGGCGGTTGTTGGCGGATCGATCCACCGCGCGGCCACAATCATCAGCGCGGCAAGCGACCAAAGAAGCACTACTCCGATGACAAGCCATCGAATCAAGAATCGAAAGAAGCTCTTCCGGGGTGGCGCCGTGGTCGGTGGTGGAGCTGTGGTGGTGGGTGTATCCGGCAGTTCAGTCACAGTTCAGAATAATAGCTTGGGCTGCGTTGCCGATGATGGGTGATCTTGCCCTCCCAATTAAAGTGCTCAAAACGCCTGGGCTTGGCTCAAGGCTGCGGTCGCACTAACTGCAATTGTGTCCAATTTCCGTCCAGTTTTCCGTTCGGGTTAAAGTTCGCGTCATCGCTCATCACGTAATACTGGCTGTTTGGATCGCGCCACGCGTTGTCGTACTTGTTGCTCAGCTCAAACGTCGAGCCCGTCGTCGGATCGCGAAAAGTCTGCACCTCGCGGATCAATTGACTCGTCCCATACGCCGATTGCATCGATCCACTCTGCTGGTACGCAACGACTCCATTGATCGTCTCCGCGACCTTGTTCTGAAACTCAATAATAATCTGTTGCTGCTTCGCGGCTTCCTCCTGCTTCTTTTGGTACAAGGATGCGATAACGCCGTTGCTCCACTTTTGCCACTCTGGCTCAGGCCGAATCGTGCTAGCAATCAGCTTGAAAAGCCGGTCGTTGGCGTCGAGTTGCCCTTTTGGCGTACGGAACCACATCACATTCACCGCGTGCCAGTCGTACGCTGCTCCTCGCGGTCCCATTGGAATTTTCCGCACGACGATCTCTGCCGTCACCCATTCCTCGACGGGTTGGCCCTTGTCGTCGTCATACGAGAGCCGCGCACGCGCAGCTTCCGTGTGAATCCCATTCACGTCGCCCCCCGATGGCGGCAATCCAATCCGGTATCGCACAAGCTGGTCTAGCTCCGGAAACGACTCAACCGAAACCACCGTCTTCCCCTTACGGTATTTCTCAATCAGATCTCGTCGCAAAAACTCTTCCGCTTTGACCGGTGCCTTCACGGGACAAGGCTTGATCTTGAACTTTGCATCGAACTCATTCTTCTGCTGCATTTGCCTCTGGCCGGCCGGATCATCCACATACTGCCACGTGTACTTCGGTAACATCTGAAGTTCGATTGAACCGTCGGCGCTTTTCGCGTCGCCCACCACGGAGAACCAATCCGCGAAACATCCTCCTTCGGCAACACCCACGTTTACCCAGCCCCTGAATTGCCAATCCTTCGGAATCATCAAGTCGTAAGCCGGTCTTCCATTACCCAGCCCTTGATCAATGAGTTGAACCTGTTTCATCAAAAAGTAGTGGCCCGGCGAATTGGATTTGGTAGTCGGAGGCGGCCCATTTTTTGGAGCGGCTGGCGGCGCTGCGCCCGGCGCAGCGCTTGTACTCGGTTGTGCTCCCCCCGCCGACGAAGCCGCTGGAGAAGATGCTGGCGAAGTCTCTGGAGAAGGCGTCGGCGAAGTTGTTGGAGAAGTGGCAGGCGCAGAACCCGCCCCGCCATTCGTTTGCCCCATCGCTTTCGCCACGGCCTGCTTGCAGCCGTCCGAAACCTGGTCTTGATGTTCCTTCAAGCACGCAATGATTCGTCCCCCGCCCGCCGGCACATTCGCGCACAGCTTCTGGGCATCCCCGGCGCACGCTGCACGTACATCGTTAGCCGCTCCTTGCGCAGACGACGATTGCGCCCAAAGCAGCCCGCCACCGAACCCTGCGTATAAGGTTGTTGCGACAAACAAAAAGAAAGCATGGACCGGCCTCGGCATGATTGTCTCCTGGCCAACACGTGCGCGAAGTGTACGCGTTGTCATGGCCTCTAGTCCACACTGCCAAAAGTCAGAAATGGGCTTAAATTGCTTCGGTCGCGGCAGAACAATGGAGAAATTGCAACCGGCCTACTTCTGAATGCCATGACTTGTGCCTGATTATCGCGCCAACCGAAAACTGAGCCCGACCCGCTCCACTTGTCCGGTAAGCCGACTTACCAGGACATAGCTGTCTGGCGCCGAAACGATTTGGCACTTCATGCGTATAGTAGATTGCGGGTGTCCGGAAGGAAGTTCCTTTACGACCCGCAAGGTGGCACGATTTCCCGAAAGGATTTTTATGAACAAAAGAGTCGGTTTTGTGTTTGTTGCATTGATGGCAGTGCCCGTTGCTCTGCTCGGGCAGGAGAAGCCACCGGCATCGTCCGCTCCACCAGCGCAGTCCGCTCCGCCCGCGAACCCGATTACCGCGAGCGAAAGAGGTTTTTACTCGTTTGTGAGCGGCGCGGTCGTCGGTGCGGCGCAGAAAATGCCGGAAGAAAACTACTCCTTCAAGCCGTCACCGGAGGTTCGCACTTTTGGCCAGCTCGTCGGCCATGTGGCCGACGCTTCGTACATGTTCTGCTCGCAAGCCATAGGTGAAGCAAACCCAGCAAAGGACATCGAAAAAACGAAGACGTCCAAGGCCGACCTCGTGGCTGCGCTCAAGGACGGAGTGGCGTACTGCAACAAGGCATTCGACAGCATGACGGATGCAAAAGGCAGCCAGATGGTGAAACTCTTCAACTTCGACTTAGCGAGGCTTACGGTGTTCTCGATCAATACAGCGCACACGGATGAGCACTATGGGAACATGGTGACCTATCTGCGACTGAAGGGGATCGTGCCGCCAACAAGCGAAAACCAGCCCGCACCGGCACAGAAGTAAGAGGCTCAAACAACTAACGCCTGAAAGTCGGTTATTTTTAGACCATGGCGAACAGCAAACCGCCATGCCCTGGTAAACGCGGTTACCGTTGAAGTTGGTACTAGGAGGGTGTTTCAAGCAACCGGATGAGTTCGGCGGCAGCATTGATCGCGCTTTCCCGGTAGAAATTCTCAGCCTCCGCAATCTCCTTGTCCTTACGCTCTAAAGCATCTGGACTCCATTCTTTTCGCACGTCGCCAACCGGAAGTGCGTCAGTTTCAGAGTCGATTGCTGTGAAGGTCACAAGTACGGTTGCAAGTTGTGGCTCTGTTTCGTAGCGTAAGCAGCCCAGTTCGCGTGATGCCGCGATTATTCCGATTTCCCCGGCGATCAATTGTCTGGCGATGCGAAGAATATGAACTCTGCTTTTTTCTTTGCGCTCGGCGTCGTATTGGCTCACAGAAGTACGATACCGTTTTCTCTGAAACACCGAAACCGTCTGGCTAAGTCCTGGTAAACGCGCTAACCGGACAAGTGCCCGACAATTCCCCAAGAGTCCTCCCGTAATGAGGTGCAAAGTGAAATGCATGCCCTGCAAATGGGAATGGTGAATCGTTACGTTGCAGAACCGCAAGTTCATCGCGAACCGTCGTTGACTTCGCGCGGAACCAAAGATATATACAAAGGGACTCTCCGGCCCGACGGATGCTCACTCTGCACAAACGCCCCCTTGTGGTTGCTGTGACTGCGGCACTCTGCGCTTCCTTTGCGTTGTTTTCCACCTCGCTTTTCGCGCAGACAAAAACTCCCACCGCCGAACCGATGAAATACATCGGGCCCGGCTCTTGCGCGGCGACGAGTTGCCATGGCAGCGTGAAACCCGTTGCAGGTAGCCGTATTTTACAGACCGAGTACTCCACCTGGATTTTGAAAGACAAGCACAGCCGCGCCTATCAGGCCCTGACCGGTGATGTCGGCGAACGCATGGCGCGGATTTTGAAATTGGGAGCAAAGGCGGAGGAGTCGCCGAAGTGTTTGGTGTGCCACGCGCTGTACACGAAACCGGAGCAGCAAGGGCGAAAATTCGAGATTGCGGAAGGCGTTTCCTGCGAAAACTGCCACGGACCAGCGTCGGGCTGGCTCGGTCCGCACACGACTACGGGCTGGGCGCACGAAAAATCCGTTCAACTCGGGATGAATGAGACACGCAACGTGATTCATCGCACTGAGAAATGTCTCGAATGCCACCTCGGAACAAAAGACAAGTTTGTTGATCACGAAATGATCGCTGCGGGGCATCCTGATTTGTATTTCGAGCTGGATTCGTTTTCCGCCGTGATGCCGCGCCATTGGAAGCAGCCACTGGAGAGCGAAGCAGGAAAGCCGATGGAAGATCCAGCGTGGGTTGGTGTGCGGGATTGGAGCGCCGGCCAGGCAGTGCAGCTCCGCGCGGCGATGGAGCGCCTGACCTGGCGTGCAAAAGGCGAGCGTTACGACAAAAAAGATGTTTGGCCCGAGTATGCAGAGCTTTCCTGTTTTGCATGTCACCATTCGCTTGGACCGGCCAAAGATAGCTGGCGACAAGAGCATGGTTATGCCGGCCGGCGGCCAGGTGATCCAGCGTGGAACGAATCGCGTTTTGTTGTGTTTCGTTTAATGGCGCAGCAAGTGGACTCCGCGACTGCTCAGGAACTTGAGAAACAACTGGGGGCAGTTTCGCAAGAAATGAGTAAGCTCAATCCAGATCGCAATGCTGCTGTTGCCGCTGCAGGTTCAGCGGCGCCGGTTGCGCAACGCCTCGCAGATCGTTTGGCAACAATGCAGTACGACTCCGCACTCGCGTTGCGCACGATGCTGCGCATCACGGAAGATGCCGAAGCGATTTCTCAGGCCGATGAACGCGCAGCCGAGCAAGCCGCCATGGCCCTCGATTCCCTTTACATTGCTTACAGCAAGGAAGCCAAGCCCGCGAATGCCGCCGAAGTCCGCTCCGCAATCAATGGACTCTTCCAGCAACTCGAAATGCCCTCCACTTACAACGCCGATCAATTTGCGGCCACTCTGCGCAGAATTCACGATCAGCTTCACTAATTCTGTCGTTGGCAGTAACCTGAACTGGCATGCCTACGGATTTCAAATGAACGCCTTCGAAAACTGGTTTTGCGGAACTTCACTGTGGAGAAGCATCACGGAGCGCAGAATTCTGCCGTGGATGGTCAAGGGTTACGCGTTGGGCGATGACGTGCTGGAATTGGGCGCGGGCCTTGGTGCGACAACCGAGGAATTGCGTCGCCGCGCGAAGCGCGTCACGAGCCTGGAATACGATCATAATTTTGCGGCGCGACTCGGCGCACGCTTTGGCAATAAAAACGTGGGCGTTCTGCAAGGTGATGCTGCAGCGCTTCCATTTCCCGACGGATCTTTTTCTTCTGTGATTGCTGTTCTTGTTCTGCATCATCTCAGATCCCAGGAACAGCAGGAACGCGCCTTCGGCGAAATTCACCGCGTGCTCAAACCCGGTGGAGTGTTTCTCGCGCTTGAAATCGGAGATGGCTGGCTCCAGCGTTTTGGCCATATCAAGAGTACGTTCGTTCCCGTGGTGCCCGCGGCAGCTTTTGCGCGCCTAACTTCGCTCGGTTTTTCGAAAATTGTTGTGGACATGCAGCGCGCTGCGTTTCGTATCTGCGCGTTGCGTGCTCGCGAAGCATAAGTCGCCTCGAAATTTTGTTCTTTGCTCCTTCGCCGCTGAACCCATAGCATCGAACCATGACCGAAAAAGCGCAGCAGGCATTTCCGCCTGGTCCGGGCGGCAGCACTTTTGCATTTTTGTTCGGAGACCGGAGGCGCGATCCGCTTGCGTTTTTTACAAAGCTTGCGCACGACTACGGTGACGTCAGCAGCCTGAAGCTTTTCGACTTCCGCACACTGTTTATCAATCATCCCGACGACATCGAAGACGTGCTGGTCAATAAAGCACGCAGTTTTGAAAAAGGCCGCGTAATGAAAGCGAACATGCGCCTTTTCGGCGAAGGCTTGCTGACCAGCGAAGGCGGTTTTTGGCTGCGGCAAAGACGGCTCGCGCAGCCGGCGTTTCATCGCGCGCGCGTCGCGGCGTACGGCACAACGATGGTCGAGTACGCCGAGCGAGCTATGCAAACCTGGCGGAGTGGGGAAACGCGCGACATCCACGAAGACATGATGCAGATCACGCTGCAGGTTGTGGGTAAAACGCTCTTCAATGCCGACCTTGCGCGCGACGCACGAGAGGTGGGCGAGACGCTAGAAATTCTGCTAAAAATGGCTGCAGATTTTGGAAAATCGATCTTGATTCCGCTCTGGGTGCCGACGCCGAGAAATCTTCGCGCGCGAATGGGAATCCGGCGCATTGAAAAAATTATCTATCGCATCATCGCGCAGCGCCGAAAGGAAGGCGGCGATGCAGGCGACCTGCTTTCGATGTTGCTTGCAGTGCAGGATGAAGACGGTTCGCGAATGACCGATAAGCAGTTGCGCGACGAAACGATTACGCTTTTTCTCGCTGGTCATGAAACGACCGCGAATGCACTTTCCTGGACGCTGTGGCTGCTGGCGCAAAATCCGGCTGTCGAAAAGAGATTTCACGAAGAACTGGATGGAGTGCTAGGCGGGCGAGCGCCGGGTGTGGAAGACATGCCCCGGCTCGTTTACACCAGCCAAATTCTGTCGGAATCGATGCGCCTCTATCCACCAGCGTGGGGAATGGCGCGGCTGGTCAAGGAAGAAGTCGAAGTTGCCGGATACAAACTTGTTCCAGGAAACGGCGTCGCCTGGGCGCAATGGGTCGTTCATCGGGACCCGAGATGGTTTGATGATCCCCAGAGGTTTATTCCGGAGCGCTGGGAAGGCGATTTGGCGAAGCGGCTTCCACGTTTCGCGTACTTTCCGTTTGGCGGCGGGCCGAGGCAATGTATCGGCAATTCGTTCGCATTGATGGAAGCGACGATGATTCTCGCCACGGTCGCACAGAGATTTCGATTTAAGCTGGTGGATGGGCACCCAGTAAAACCGTTGGCGTCCATTACGCTGCGGCCGCAGCATGGCATTCGCGCGACTTTGGAAGCGCGTTGAAGAAAAAAATTAACTTTTGTTTTCGCGAAGCGCTTCGGCGCCGAGTTCGCTGCGCGTCTGGATCACGCGAAGGATCGAATCGCGCGTGATCATGCCGACAATCTGCATGTTGCCGTCCTCTCCGTCGCTTACGACCGGCATCTGATTCACATCGCTTGCGAGCAGCCGCTCCAGCAAACCGAGCAGTGGTTCATCAGGTTTAGCCCATAGAATATTTTCTCGCGGAAGCATCACGCCTTGCACGGATGTACTTGCCCATTCATCGCGGGGCACAGCGTTCAGTGCCTGCACATTCATAATTCCGGTCAAGCGATCATCGATGAGCACCAGATGGAATCGGCGGCCGGTGCGCAAAACTTCGGCGGCATAATCTTCCAGCGTGTTGCCGCCGGGGAATGTGGGCACTTCGTGGTTCATCACATCTTGCGCACGGAGGCCCGAAAGATTTTCGCGGACTGCAACTTGCGCAACGCTTTCCTGCGCTGCGCTCAAAATGAACCAGCCTATAAAGGCGGTCCACAGGCCGGTTGTAAATTCATTGTGGAATGCCCGCCAGGCTCCGAGAAGAATCATTCCGTAAGCGACGACTTTTCCGGCGGTTCCTGCCACGCGCGTCGCCTTCGAGAAATCCTTTTTTATTCCCCAAACGATCGCGCGGAGAATGCGGCCGCCGTCGAGAGGAAAGCCTGGCAATAAATTAAAGGCGCCGAGACCAAGGTTGATAATACAAAGAAAAGTTGCCAGTCCACCAAGCAGTTGTCTTGACGGAAAGACGAGAGTTATTCCGTAAAAGACTCCGCTAAGGAAGAAACTCGCAAGTGGTCCCGCAACTGCAATGTTGAACTCTTGAATTGCTTTGGAAGGCTCGCGTTCGATTCGCGCCAGGCCGCCGAAAATGAAAAGCGTGATGGAGACGACTTTGATTTTGTAATGCTGAGCTACGACGCTATGCGACAACTCGTGGAACAGGACCGAGCAGAAGAAAAGAATGCTGGTCGCGATACCGACGCTCCAGTGCTGTTGCTCAGTCCAATGAGGATGTTCGGTAGAGAATTGGCCGACAATCGTCCAGGTAATCAGACCAAAAATCACCAGCCACGTGGGGTGCACGTAGATAGGAATGCCAGCGATAGTGGCGATGTGAAATCCTGGGCGCGTAGGCATCACGATATAAGCTCAATTTTTACAGTACCCTGATTTTGTTTTTGTGCCAATGGCGAGGAACGCGGCATTTAATTAAATCAGCAAGCGAATTTGACGTTGTTGAATGCGGGCGTTGTAGTGGTTGAGAGCAAACTCGATGGAAAGCATGAGAAAGAGGACGAAGAGGCCGAGAAAGATAGTGGCCCGGAGTTGGGCTCGCCAGATGCCGTAGGTGACGCCGGCGATCATTACGAAGGGGCGCAGGGCCGTGAGTGGTCCGAGGAAGAAAACGCTGGTGGCGCTGCGAAGATCGGTGGAGGGGACTAGACGGAGCGCGAGATTTGACAGGACGAGGGCCGTATAAGGGAGAAAGATTAAAAGCATGCGACCTGCGGCTACTTCGAGGTCTGCTCGTAAGAGATTGCTAGTGGGCATGAGAGTGAAAACAGTGAGCAATACGAAGAAAGAGAGCCAGCTGGCGATTTGTGCGGCGAGAACACCGCGCAACACACCCTGCACATAGTATTTCGTCTTGTGGATGTAGGGATGGCGGCCCATGCAGGTTCGGCAGCCGCAAAGTGCGCCGTCGAGAGAGGCGAGCAGGAAGAGCACTATCAGCGTCACTGCAGATCACCCAGAAGGCTTCCCAGGTTTTGTTTCAGTTGCGGAACTAGTTCCCGGCGAAATCCCACCAGCGCATGAAAGACGCGAGGCACGCGAGTGCTCCATATTTGGGCGCCGTAAATACCGCTGGCGAGGTTGGGGACGGCTGTGCGCGCGGCGGAAACAAGGGTGGTGGCGTCATAGGCGCGCGCAGTGGACAACACGCCATCATGGCGGGCAATGCCGGTGCGCATGCGGATGACGTGAAAGAACCAGGAGCCGAATGGAGCGAGCAACCACGGCTGGAAATCGTAGTGAACAAAGGCTTGTGTAGTTGGCCGGTCGTGCCAGCGCAGAAATGTAGTCAGAGCATCGCCGCGAAAATGGTGAAGGACGCCGGTTGAAATGTAGATTTGGCCGGATAGGTCTGCCGAGAATGCGTCGCCGTGAAAGAAACTGCAAGGCAGGGATTCCGCATTAGCCAGCCGGGTCGCTTCTTTAATTAGCGTTGAGTTGAGGTCTACGCCGGTGAGTTCGACGCCTTCCTTGGGGAAGGAAGTGTGCGCCGCAAGCCAGCGAATGGTGTAGCCGATGCCGCAGCCGACATCGACGATGCGGATCGGGCCTGTAAAACCATTCGAGCGCAGTGTTCCAACAATTGCTTGCAAAACACGGGACACTCGGCTGCCGTGATAAAACTCTTCCGCGAGGCGCTGCATTTCCCAATGCACGGCGAGCATCAGTCGATCGACGGCGATGGGGTCCAGGAATCCGTCCTTAGCTGGAAGCTGTTCAACAACGCGAATGGCTCTTCTGTTAGAGAAATTTTCGAAAACGCGCAGGATCTCCCGTTTGTCCACGGGCAGACGTTTCAGTGTTTTCGAGTCGTGCTGGACGACCAGGTCAGAAATTTCCGGCTGGAGCGGATTCCAAGAAGGGAACACGATTCGAGATTAAAGGAACAACGAGGAAGCGAATAGAGCAAACAGCCGGGCTCACATCGTAGTCGCAACCCTTGTGTGCCGCAGCGGTTCTGTGCGTGGCGGAAAACACACCGTGGACGATGCCCCACGCAATTCGACGTCTAAATCTAAAATAAGACCAATGTAATCAATATCTTACGTTTGGCGTTACGAGTGCCATTCCGTTTGGCGTACCACAGGAGGCACACATGATCGCCATCGCGCACTTCGCAGGACTTGCAATTACAACAATTTTCGCCGCTTCGGCAGCCGTACTTTTGAACTGGCTCTTCCTGCAAGCCATGTTTCACCTGATGCGCCCCGCCGCCGCAAAAAGGGTCCACACGTTTCGTTCAGAACTTGTCAGTGGCACGAGGCAACTTGCCCGTCAGTTCGGTCCAGCCGCACTGCGGCGTTAGCGGTGGCAATAGAAGCAAAGGGAGCAGGCCATGATTGCGCTGAAATTCTTGCTGGTGATTCTGGGGATTGGGATTTTCGGGAGCGCGGGCGCTTTAGTGGTCTATGACGTAGTAATTGCCGCGCAATTGCGGCGAATTCTGAAACGCTCCGCGAAAGTTTCGGCTTCAAGTTCGAACTCAGCGCTGCGAGGCAACGCGCTGGTTCCCGAGAGATGGCGACGGGTGGCAACGCCCGTCTAACCCGCGCCCGCCAAAACCCCTGTGGGTGGCGCGGTGCGCGACGCTGGAAAGGAGAGGGTCATGGTCATTCTTAACCGCAAAGCGGCAGAACAGAATCCGGCAAGCACCGCCGCGCTTAGCCGGGTCGCGATCAGCCTCAGCCAGCGCCGCGCACTGCGCCACTCGGCAGGCGCCCCACAGAAAGCCACGAGTTCCGCAGTGGAGTTGAAAAAGAAGATTCGGGAGGAAGTCATGAACGGAACATTCGCTCAAAAAGCAACAATCTTAAGAATGCAGACTCTTTCCATTCGGATGGCAGGCGGAATTTTGGCGGGAGTGCTCGCGATCGTGTCCCCTGCTGCTATGACCGCCCCGGCCGAGCGTCGCGTCGACGTTAGCCGCAACCTTGACCGCGCGAAAATCGAAAATTTACAGCGCTGGGTTAGCTCAGGGCATGAAGAGTGGTGCAAGGATGCGCGGCTCGTGGCTATGGATGAACTCCGTCGCGTTGCACCTTCTTTTGCCGGGAACTCTGCAGACCTCGAAGCGTTGCCGCTCGATACAGAATCCGCGTCCGAGCAACGTGTTGTTTTTGTCTGGTCCTCGCCAGATGGTCGCGCTACCTATCGCGTCGCTGTCGAGCGCTTCGGCTGGCTTCTGCCCATCGCGGGCGATGCCAACGCAATAGTTTGGGTCCCGACTCATGCCGAAGTCATTGCGCATCGCTGATTTTTCGCAAGACGAGTTTCCCTCGGAACGTTTTCCGGTCACAGGGGGAAAACTGTGCGGGGCAGCCGCTGCATGTCCAGGGCTGGAGGGCGGCGCGCCCCGCGCATCGGTTTGCAAGCGTGTTATGATTTGCTTGCACTGCCGTGTCCCAAACTTCTGCTCGTCTCTCACCGCGAATCGCAGTTTTTTGTACACTTCTCTTTTCGTTTTGGATTTCAGCGGCGGAAGCGCGCGATGACTCGGGGGAGCGCCAAGTTCGAGAACTTGCGCGGCGCGTTTCCGCAGAATTGCCGCGAAACAAAATGAGCTGCGTCAACTGGGCAAATCACGAGGCGATTTCTGAGGTACGTTCGCAGCAATGGAAAGGCGCGTTCGTGGAAGAGCTGCAGAGCAAATCGGGCGACGCGCCAGCGAGCAACTGCGCCGTGTCCGTGGAGTTGCAGCGAACTCCAACGCAGATTGTGCTGACTGTCGAGCTGGAAAACGGGAACGACAAGCAGCACTTTTTTGCGGCGATTTCGCGCGCAGGAATTCCCGTGGAAAGCAGCGGGCCGGCGACGCCGCGGCTTGAGAAGGAATTACTTTGGCAACAGAGCGAACGGATCCTGGACGCGATTTTTGTGCGCGGGGAAAGCGGCGCTAACAACCGGCTGATTGTGCTGCAAAAAGACGCACTCATCGTTTATGAGAAGCAGACCGGCGAATGGAAAGCCGTGCTGACGAAATTACTGGGAGAAGCAGCTGTCACGCAGCGGGCTCCGCGCGGAGAGATTTATTTCAGCGTGGAGCAGCCGGAGCGCGCGAAAATTGTATTCGCTGGAAAATCATGCCAGGCGAATTTGGGCGATGCATCGCCGCTTAGTTGCCAAGTGAGTGCCGAATCTGCGCGGACGGGAATGTTGCTTGCCTCGACGTGCGATTCGCATGTCTGGTGGTTACGGGGGAATGGCGGCGACACGACGACGCCGGATCATTTGGAGCTCACAACTCCTTCGGCCCAAAAAACAGATGCGCCCGCCGCAGAAATCCCCATACCCGGACCGGTACTCTCGATTTCGTCCGGTGAATCGGTGCGCGCGGACACGGCTGTCGTCTTCAACCTTGGCACAGGAAATTATGAGGTTTATCGCATTGCGCTGGCCTGTGGTCAATAAACGCGTTTTTGCGCTGCTTACGATTTTTGTTTTTGCCCCGGCGTCGTACGGTTCGACCAAACCGCACTATGGCGGGACGTTGCGTGTGGAATTTCTCGCGCAGGCGGTTTCGCTGGATCCGCGTGCGTGGAAACCAGGCTCCCGCGAGTTTGCGACAAATGAGCGCCTGGCCGCGCTTGTGTTCGATCGTTTGATTTCGCTCGATAACTACGGGCGTTTTGTTCCACAACTGGGGACGGAATGGTCGCACGATTCTTCTTCACGACGCTGGCAATTTGCGATTCGCGCTGGCGTGAAGTTTTCTGATGGTACGCCGCTAACCGCCGCTGATGTGGTGACTGCGCTTTCTCCGCTACTTCCTGAAGGCGTGCAAGTTTCTGCTTCCGGTGAGAATCTGATTTTTCATTCTTCCGAGCCGCGCCCTGATTTGCTCGAACTGCTGGCGTCCGGGCGATTTTTTGTTTTTCGCGTGCAGGCGGATGGCGCTCTGCTAGGAACTGGGCCATTCACGCTTGAGAGCAGCACCAAACAGGAAAAAACAGCTGGGAGTGAGCCAACGACAGTCGGGATGTTGATGCCGCAGATTTTTCGCTTCAGCGCAAATGAATCCTGCTGGGCGGGTCGCCCATTTCTGGACAAGATCGAAGTTTCGTTCGGCGTTCCGCCGCTCCGCGCACTTTTCGATCTGCAACTCGGCAAGGCAGATCTCGTTGAGCTAGCTCCAGACATTGTACGCCGCGCCAATCAGTCGAACGTTCGTGTTTGGTCTTCTTCGCCGCTGACTCTCTATGCGTTGCGCTTCGACGACACACAGCCACAAGCCGCCAATGATCAACTCCGTGAAGCGCTCTTCTTTTCTCTAGATCGCTCGACCATGGCCGGCGTGTTACTTCAAAAGCAAGCGGAACCCGCGGCGGCCCTTTTGCCGCAGTGGCTCTCGGGATATGCTTTTCTCTTCCATGCGGAGATGGACCTGGATCGCGCCAGGCAGTTGCGTGCTTCGTTGCCGGCGAACGTCGCGGGAGGAACTTCGCCGCTGCGTTTGCAAACGGATGCTTCCGGAGATCTTGCACGCTTGTTGGCGGAACGAGTCGCCGTGAATGCGCGGCAAACCGGGCTTACTGTACAGCCGCTCAACAAGAACACAGTGCATGATGCAAGCCGCGCCTCAGAAGCAGCTGACTTGCACCTTTCTGCCTGGCGGTATTCTTCGCTCTCGCCCGGTGAAGAGTTACGAGCGCTGGCCAAAGCGGCGCACGCAGAAGAATTGAAGGAAGGCAACCTCGCCGATGCCGATCGGCGCTATGCTGGGGAGCGAAAAATTTTAGAGGAGCGCAAACTGATGCCACTTGTGGCACTACCGGATTACGCAGGCCTCGCGCCCGCTGTTCGCGACTGGCAGCCAAGTCCGTGGGGTGAATGGCGCCTCGCGGATGTTTGGCTTGAGCCGTCCGCTGTTCAGAAGAACGGCACGCCCTCCGCACCCGCGACACCTGGAGCGCGGCCGTGAGTTTTCGTACCAAACTTTTCTGGGTATTCCTACTCACCATGCTCGTGACCGTTTCGATCGTCGGCTACTCTGTCACTTATTATTCGCGCGCAGCCTTTGAAGAAATTGACCGTGAACGTACCGAAGCCCTCGTCTCGCAATTTCAAAAGGAATACGCGCAACGCGGCGAAGAGATCGCCCGCCAGATTGAAAACATCGTCAATTCGGAAATCACCGTGCACATGGCGCTCGATCTCGCCAATCCGAATTCAGATCAATCGCTCTATTTCCGTGATGCCGCCGGAATCGCGCAAGATCACGGCCTCGACTTCGTCGAAATTGTGAATTTCCAGGGCACGCTCATCTCATCGGCGCAATACCCTGCCCGCGTTGGCTACAAGGAAGACTGGGTCACGCAAGTGAAAGATTGGAAAGAGGTCGGCCCGTTCTTGCGGAAAGAGGAATTGCCCGATGGATTCGACCTTTCGTTGACCGTTGTTCGCGCGCTGCCCGTCGCGGAGAAGAATCTCTATATTATTGGTGGCAAGAAAATGGATCGACGCCTGCTTGCTTCGCTTGTTCTGCCTGTAGGTATGCGCGCGTTGCTTTATCGCAATCTCGACCCGAATTTTTCCGCTTCCCAACTCATCGATTCAAACGACACGCTGCAAAATCCAGAACGCTTCGAATCGCTAATCAATGAAATTCGTAAACAGCCGCAGCCACTCGTGAAAACCGTGGATTGGACGGGCGATGCCGTTGACGCAGAAACATTTCACTCTATTCCGCTCATCGGCCGCACCGGGGAAGTGCTTGGCGCGCTGCTTGTCGGCAGTTCGCGCCGTGAACTGGTTTTGCTTACGCGCAAGATCGTCTGGATCGCCGCAGGCGTAGGTGTGGCCGCGTTGTTTATTGGCCTGATTCTCACTTCTTGGATTTCGCGGCGCATCACGCGTCCCATTGAAGAGCTCGCCGAAGGCGCGCGAGACGTGGCCTCGGGTCGTTGGGATCGCCATATTGACATTCATGGCCGAGATGAAGTGGGACAGCTTGCTGGCGCGTTCAATGAGATGACGCATACGCTAGCTTCGCAAAAAGAGCGTCTTGTGCAGGCAGAACGCGTCGCTGCCTGGCGCGAACTGGCGCGCCGCCTTGCGCATGAACTGCGCAATCCGCTTTTTCCTTTGCAGATCACCGTAGAGAACTTGCAGCGTGCCCGTCAGCTCAGTCCTGACCAATTTCAGGAAGTATTCAACGAATCTACTTCCACCCTCAAAGCCGAGCTTGCCAATCTGAATGCTATCGTCAGCCGGTTCAGCGATTTTTCAAAAATGCCCGCGCCGCAATTCACGCGGGTGCGCATCAACGAAGCGCTACGTGACGCCATGCGCCTCTTCGAACCGCAATTTAATGCCGTCGGTAAGCCTCCTGTTACCACGGAACTCTTTCTCGCCGAATCCTTGCCGGACGTGGACGCCGATCCTGACCTGCTCCACAAAGCATTTCAAAATCTGATTCTCAATGCACTGGACGCTATGCCTTCCGGCGGCACCCTCAAGCTGCGCACGTCGGAAAATGATGGAAAAGTTCGCATTGAAATCAGTGATACCGGCAAAGGCCTTACGCCGGAAGAATGTTCACGTCTTTTTACCCCGTACTACACAACCAAACAGCTTGGCACAGGCCTTGGGCTGGCGATCGTGCAATCCATCGTCAGCGATCATCACGGTACGATCTCAGTTTCCAGCGAAGAAGGACGAGGCACAGCTTTCCGCATCGATCTGCCGCAACACCAGTCAAATGCACTCGTACGGTCTCAGCCGGAAGAAAAGAAAAACGAAGGCGAAGAGCCTGCCAGGGCTGAAGCAGTTGCCAACGAAGGATGAGCGGCTCCACTCGCGAAACTTCCATGACGCAAAAAGCGCATCTTCTGCTGGTGGATGACGACGCCAATACCCTGGCCTCACTTTCGCGGGCGTTTCGCATGGCCGGTCATGAAGCAACAGTCTGTGACAATGCCGCCCGCGCTGCCGAACTTCTCAAATCCGAAAAATTCGACCTGATTTTTTCAGACGTAGTCATGCCCGGCAAGAGCGGCCTCGAATTTCTGGAAGAAATCCGCAACGCTGGAGTTCGCACGCCGCTAATTCTTATTTCCGGTCAGGCAAACATTGAAATGGCCGTACGTGCCACGAAGTTAGGCGCGCTGGATTTTCTCGAGAAGCCTCTTTCGACAGACAAACTGCTTATCACAGTCGAAAATGCGCTTCGCTTATCACGGCTCGAAACAGAAAATCGCGAACTAAAAAAGCGTCTCGGCAAACACACCCTCCTTGGCGGCGGTCCTGCGATGAAAAAGCTGTTATCGCAAATAGACCGCGTCGCCGCCAGCGAAACGCGTGTTTGTATACTCGGAGAAACGGGAACCGGCAAAGAACTTGTCGCGCGCGCCATTCACGAACGCTCCCCGCGAAAAGATGCGCCGTTCGTCACTTTGAATTGCGCTGCGGTTCCCGCGGAGCTTATCGAATCAGAACTCTTCGGTCACGAAAAGGGCGCTTTCACAGGAGCAGCTTCGCGGCACGTAGGCAAATTCGAACAAGCGGAGGGTGGCACTCTCTTCCTCGATGAAATTGGCGACATGCCTGTAGCCATGCAGGCCAAACTCCTGCGCGTTCTCGAAGAAGGGGAAGTAGAACGCGTCGGTGGCGATAAGCCCGTCAAAGTGAATGTTCGTGTGGTTGTGGCCACGCATCGCAATCTGGAAGATCTCGTCAAACAGAATTCGTTCCGCCGCGATTTGTTTCACCGCATTTATGTTTTCCCTCTACTGCTACCTCCGTTACGCGAACGCCCTGAGGATTTCGCTGCGTTAGTTGCACACTTTGCCGGACAGGTTGCCGCGCAAAATGGATGGAAAGAAAAAGCCTTTTCCGCCGATGCCATCGCCGAATTACAAAAATACTCCTGGCCTGGAAACATTCGGGAGCTTCGCAATGTCGTTGAACGTCTGGTCTTACTCGCAGAAAGCGACACGGTGGGAAGGGAAGATGTTCAAGTTACTCTACCGGCCGCCGCTGGAGCCGGAGGCTCATCCCAGTCCGCATTGGTCTCGGCAACCGGCACACTCGCTGAACGAACAGAGAGTTTCGAGAAAGAAGTCCTACTTGCAGAAATTCGCCGCAACAATTTTCATATGACCAACGTCGCGCGCGCGCTTGGCCTCGAGCGCAGTCATCTCTACAAGAAATGCCAGCAGCTCGGTATTGATCTGCAATCGCTCCGCAAATCTGATTAGCCCTGCTCTAATTTACTCCGAACGCAGCGTGACGCGGAATTGCGTACATTCCTATCAAAAAGAAAGCCAAACCAACGGCCGCTGAAAACAGAAACGCCGTGAGTGGTTCGATTCCATGCACTTCCTGGAACACCATCGCAAATACGGCGATCCAGGCAATTCCCGCCAAAAGCGGCCCAACGAATGGAATCAAAGCGAGAACATAAACAATCGATCCTAAAAGCAGCGGACCAAAAAGTTGTGAGAATTTTCCCGAGCCCGCTGCAAACCATTTGGAGAGGCAATGGCAGACTCCAACTCGTATGAAATCCAGAAAAGCTGAGCTCAAAATCAGGATCGCGAGTGAAGAAGCAATAATGATGGAATGTTCGATTCTTCCTGCTAGAGCGAGCGTAGTGACGGGAATCGCCAACTGGAGTGAAACCACGAGGACATAGACGACGATGCCGTAGAGAATCGCGCGAGGGTCGTTCATCATGCGGCGAATTGCGGCGTCATCCCACGTTGCGATCCGGAAAGCCTCTCCAAGGTAATGAAAGAGAGCAAATCCCTTCGGCGCCGGTAGAACGTCCGAAACATCGGAGGCTGCCGCCACTCCCGCACAGTTGTGCGCGACGCCATAGTCTTGGCCACACACTTCGCATTTCATGGTGACTCCTCGGAGGAAGTGAGCGGAGTGTATCACGACAGGTAAGTGAACGACTCTAGACTCCCTATCTGAAGTGGCGGCGAAATCTTCCTGCGTGCGACAATCTTGCCGATGAATCTGCTCGTACCGATCGGTTCTTCGCTCGCTGCAGGATGTGCTGGACTCATTGCTTATGGCGCAGTCTATCCGCGAGCGCAGCTCTTCGGCGAAACGCTCTGCCGCACCAATTCGTCGCGTAAGCTTGCGATTACGTTCGACGACGGCCCCAATCCGGCGATTACGCCGAAATTGCTCGACTTGCTTGCAAAGCGCAAGGCACGAGCCACTTTTTTCATGGTGGGCAAATATGTTCGCGAATGCCCGGAAATCGTGCGAGAGGCGGCGGCGCGAGGCCATGTGATCGCGAACCACACACAAACGCACCCCAATCTTTTTTGGCTACGCTCCGAGTCGATTCGCGCTGAACTTCAGCAGTGCAAGGAAGCCATAGGGGAAGCTTTACAGGTGGACACGAAATGGTTTAGACCGCCGTTTGGCTTTCGCAATCCCTGGGTAGTCAAAACCGCCGCCGATCTTGGCATGAAGACAGTAATGTGGACTCTGATTCCGGGTGATTGGACGCCGCAGCCGGCGGAAAAGCTCATCGCCAATATGCAACCGATTGCCGATCACGCGAATCGGCTGGTTTCCTCGTCAGGCGCGTCGGGCGACGTGCTTTGCCTTCATGACGGCGGCCACCGCGCTCTCAATGCTGATCGCACACACACTTTAAAAGCACTCGAGCACTGGCTTCCGCGCTGGCGCGACGCTGGCCTCGAATTTGTTACAATCGAGGAGGCGGTGAGCACACCCGCAACTTAGTTATGGACAATCGTGCGTTTTATACGGAACGGGAAGAAAACAAACCGACGAAGCTGCTCTGCCCCAGCTGCCGCAACGAATTCACGGCTTCGATTCGCTGGAAAGTCTGCACCAAGAAACGCGAACTGCCGCGCAATGCAAGCTCTGAGGATCGCATGAAGTTCGCGAAGGCATCTTCTTATATGGTGCGGCTAGACGACCTCGTCGCTTGCCACAAATGCCGCAAGCGCATCGAACTCACCGGCCAATCCACTATCCTCATCAACGATAATCTCGGAGATCGCAACGCGGACCCGGAAAACTTCGGCAACCGCTAGGTCCGAGCTTAGATCTCCGGATACATCTCAAAAAACGCCTGTACTGACTGTTGAAACGTCGCTTCGATCTCTTCCTTACTTCCTTCTATCAAGTGCATCGTTACACGCGCAGTTTTTCCATTCTTGAGCACGACGGTCGCGTCGCGCACTTCCGCAAGGTCTTCCTCAGGCAGCAGTCGTAATCCATAAATTAAAGCCAGCTTGGCCATTTTCTTCTCCATAAACACGGTTCATAACCAGCGTGCCCAAGGTATGGTTTGCTGTCAAATCTGCTCAATCTTCATGACAACTGAAGCAAAATTCCGGCAGTGCATCTGCCTCAGCAACACAATAACCATTCTGCGCACGCGAGAAATGTGGCTAAGTGCCCTATTTTCCGCGCACGATTCCGACAACAAATCCATTCACGGGTTCACGATTTGGCCTGTTCATTGCTCTCGGTGAATCTAGCGTTTGCTTCACATTCCAGGAGAGTCTATGAAACTTAGCCAATTCCTTGTTTTCTTCGCCGGATCCTTTGCGCTCGCTCATGCTCTCTCTGCGCAGAATTTGCTTGCGGCTCCGGAACCGGAGGAGGCTCCCGTCTTGATTTACAACCAGCCTCCGGAGGTTCTGCCGGACAGTCTCTCTTCACAGGCGAAGCCTGCCCCGCCACCGCCAGTCGATTCCCAAGTGCGAGACGACGCGGTGGACCCGCGTGTTTTGGAAGATCGATATCGGACCGAAATAAAAGCGTTCGCACAGAACAGGCACCAATTTGTCCATTGCAAATTGAAGAACGGGAAAATACTCACGGGCAAGGTGCGCTCGCCAGGCTATGAGGCGTTCACTCTTCATACCGAAGCTATAGGCGAAGGCACCTATATTTATTACAAAGATCTTGCCGAATCGCCCCGCCCGGTGGCAGCGGTTGGAACCCGCTTCAAGCACGGAGCGGAATGGACGGGGTTGGTAGCACTTTTGGCCGCTGCGGTTCCTCTTTTAATCGTCTTCTCGCCTTTCATCTATGCATCCGGCTGGAAGTGCTAGGTTAAGAGCCCTAGCGGTTGACTGCGCTGACACAATGATGGACGGATACATCCGGATGCCATACTATCGGCATCACAGGGGACAGTTCGGAGGATTGCCATGTTGCCCAAAGCCACGCGTCCTTGGAAGATTATTCTCGCCATTGCGGCATTAGCCGGATTGGCCGCTGCCTCAAATGCCCAGGAATCTGTCGGACCGCAAACGTCCGCTCCACCACCGGTGGCGCCCGCACAGAAAACAGAACGCACGCCGAGTGGTCAAAAAATTTCGGTCCCTGCAGGCACGCGCCTTGCTGTTACTCTCGAAAACGGAATCAGTACGCGCAGCGCAAAGGCCGGCGACTCGCTTTACTTCTATACTGCATTTCCAGTTACGCAGAACAATCATGTCGTGATTCCTGTCGGATCCTACATTCGCGGTACCCTGCTCGAAAGCAAGCGTCCCGGGCGCATCAAGGGAAAGGGTGAATTTCGTTTGCGTTTGGAATCTTTGATTTTCCCGAACGGCTACACGGTGGATTTGCTTGCAGCGCCTCGTAGTGCGGACACCGGCGGGAGGGAAACGACTGACTCAGAAGGCAAAGTCACCGGCCCGGGTGGAAAAGGGAAGGACGTCGGCACGGTTGCAGGAACTACGGTTACAGGTGCGGGAATCGGCGCAATCGCTGCCGGAGCCAAAGGAGCTGGGATTGGAGCGGGCATCGGTGGGCTCGCCGGACTCGCTGCCGTTCTTCTGACCCGCGGACCGGAAGCGCAGATTCCGCGCGGCTCCTCGCTGGATATTGTTCTTGAAAGAGATTTACCGCTGGATACGGGATACTTGGATTTCGACAACGTAGGTCAGCAAGTCCACGTTTCGCGCTCAGCAGCTCGCCGCGACCGCGAAGAAGAAAAACGCTAATTTCGAACGTATTTGCGAAACTAGTCGGCTGACACGCGGCCCTGTTTTTCTGTTTGTGCAAATCGCATTGGGCTGAATCGTTCCCAATCTGTAGTTACTCGTCCGAGCGCGATCCATTCGCTAACCAGTTTTGCCGTGATGGGTGTTAGCAGAACTCCACTACGAAAATGCCCCGTCGCGATGACAAGTCCCTGCAAATCCGTCGGACCTAGAATCGGCAAATGATCCGATGAATCCGGCCGCAAGCCGGCCCAAGTCTCTTCCACGCGGGCATGCTCTAAAGCCGGAACCAAATCAATCGCCGCTGACAATAACTTCTTTTGTCCGCCTGCAGTCAGCGTCTTGTCGAAGCCCGCATACTCAACCGTAGCTCCGGCCAAAATCCGTCCATCATTTCGTGGCACCAGATATATTTCGTCACTCCATAGCACTCGCTCGATTTTCGCTTCCGGGCAAACTAGCGAAATCATCTGCCCTTTTGCTGGCCGTACCGGGGCGTACTGTTCCGCGCCTTCAATCTGTGCGGAAAAACATCCTGCGGCAATCACCGTATGCGGCGCGGCGATTTTCTCGTTACTCGCAACAAGTCCTCTGCAAACGCCGCCTTCTTGCCAAATGGACTCAACTCTCGTTCCCGCGAAAATCTCCGCACCACCTTTCCGTGCGCTTGCCAAAATCGCCTGCGTCAGCAGGCGATTGTCTACCGAAGCTTCCGCCGGCCTCAGAACTGCTGCTTCGACGTCATCGCGCAGGCTTGGCTCGACCTTCAGCGCGTCCGTCGCACTCAGCGGCTCCGCTTCCAATCCCATCCCATGATGCAGTGCGATAATCGTGCTCAGCTCTTCGCGAGCATGCCGCGAAGTCAGCGCTTCCAGCGTCCCCTTCGCCCGATAACCAACGTTTTGTCCAGAGAGCTCTTCCACCATTGCAACAAATTCCGGATACAACGCCATGCTCTTTTTTCCGAGCGGCACCATTGCGATCATCGCCGGACTCTCGGGTGCTGGCGAAAGAATCCCAGCGCTTGCCCACGACGCTTCCTTGCCTGGCTCCTGCCGATCGAACAATCCCACGCGCGCTCCAGTTCGCGCCAATTCCAGCGCAATCGAGCCGCCAATTAGGCCGGCGCCAGCAATCGCAACGTCAAACGTTTTCATAGTCAGATTCTATCGCAACCAACATTCGCCGGCGGGGGGCCATCGTTCGCCGAGTCAAACTCAAAAAGACGCGACCAGGTCTTGGGACAATATCTGCGCTTTCTTCGCCAGATTCCGCGCGCGGCCCCAGTCCCCTTCGCCGCTTGCCTCGCGCGCCTCTGCCAAAAATGCGTTCACTTTGGAGACAGTGTCCGCTTGCAATGCCGACAAACGTCTGCCTTTTGTGGCCGCCAGATTCTTCTCGACGATTCCTATGCTGTCCGAAAACTGTTGTTGGGCAGCCGCTGTTTCCTGCGCACTCAGCTCCGGAACTAACGTGGGAGTCTTTGACCCATTCCCGCTATCTGGTTGCGGCGACACTGATACATGCGGCCGCGTGGGCGCAGCTCGCGTTCCAAAAAGTCGTCCATTGTTTGCAGGAGGCGCAACGTAAAAATCAGGAGCAAGGTCCGCTGCGTCCGTGTCTCCGTGAGCCACTGGAACATTTGGCCGCACCATCAGTGCCATCGTCCACGGAAAGGCATGGGTTGTTCTTCGTTCGGCGCAGCCACCAAGAACCGTCAGCGTCCCGCATAAGAAGAAGACCAGACATGCGAAACGCTCTGCTATCGCCCCCGCGGAAAATAATCTCACCAGTGTCCCCTCATCATCAGGCAGCCAGCGGCAACTCGATACGAAACGTCGTGCCGCGCCCAACCTCCGAAGTGAAATCGATCGAGCCGTTGTGCAACTGGATAATTCGAAACGTGCTCGCCAGCCCAATCCCGCTTCCGCCAGGTCTCGTCGTAAAAAATAACTGAAAGATTTTCTGCCGGTTCTCTGGCGGAATTCCTTTGCCCGTATCGCCTACAGTAATTTCCGCCATTTCCGCCCGCCGCGTCAGCTCCAGACGGATTTGTCCGCCACCCGGCATCGCATCCACCGCATTCAGCACCAGATTTAATACGGCTTGCTTGAGCAAATCTCGATCTACCAAAACCTCAGGGACGTCCTTGGGCAAAGACTGTTTCATTTCCACATTCGCTTTCTGCAGTTGCGGTCGCGCCACGTCCATAACCTCGCCGAGCAGTTGTGAGAGTTGCGTCTGCTCGAGCTTCACTTCCATCGGGCGTGTGAAATCAAGGAAGCGCTTCACCACAGCATCGAGACGGTCAATCTCTTTATCCAGCACCTGCACCGCTTGATGCGAATTTGTATCCGAATCCTGCGGCAGCGACTCCTTCAAATTCTCCAGCCACAACCGCATCGAATTGAGTGGGTTTTTCACTTCGTGCGCGACGCCCGCTGTTATCCGTCCCAGTGCTGCCAGACGTTCGCTCACCTGCAGCTGCGTGTTGATACTTTCGATCGAATCCAGATCGCGCAGCGTCACCAGCGCGCCCATTCTCTCGCCGTCTTCTTGAATCGCCTGCACGCTTACGCTGACGCGCCTTGTCCCTTCTTTGGTTTCCAATTCTGTCTCCGCCGCAGTTTCGCTCAACTCATCGCCTTCCAGATGCAACGCTTGCCGCAGCGGATGTCCCGCAGGAAAAATATCAGTCACGCGCCTGCCCAAAAAATGCCCCGCCGGCGCACCTAAAAATTTTTCCGCGGCGGGGCTCACCATCACCGCCCGTGCATCGCGTGTAAAAAGCAATAATCCATCTTCTAATCCAGCCATCACAGAATTCAAATTTTCGCGCATCGTACTGAAGATTTCGTGCACGCCACGCAACTGCTGTCCGACTTGCGAAATCTTTTTGCTGACCAACCCCAATTCGTCCGCGCCACCCGCAAATCCCGTTGCTTGCGCCACGGGCGCGTCAAATTGCCCAGCGGAAATTCGATCCAGCTGCGTGCTGATCTCCTGCAACGGCGCAAGTGTTGCTCCGCTCACCACCATCGCGAGTCCCGTTGAAACCAGCAGCGCCACCAGCGCAATCGCTCCTGAGTTTCTCAAGCTCGGCGAAATTTCGTTGCGCAACAGCGAAATCGATACGCCCACGCGCACTTCTCCGAATGGGTCGCCGCCCATCGTGAAGGGATACCGCACTTCGTACACCGGCTGCGGCCCGTACAACGCCTTCATTTGCCTAATGATGTTGCCGCTCGCCAACCGGTCAAACAGCGGCCTCGGCATCACGGTGGTTCCCGGCATTTGTGGATCGCTCGACGCCAGCACCATGCCGTACTTGTCCACGATCATCACGTCGTAAATCCAGGCGTTTGCTCCCATCGGCGCTTGCATCTCTTCGGCGAGCCCATCGTTCCGTTCGAACGCCTGCCGTACGTAATCCCGCCTGTCCTCCGGCGTATCGGAATTCGATTGCAAGCCGCTCTGCTTTGCATCCGCCAGCGAACGCTTCGCCTGCGCAAACACTTGTTGCGTCAGTTCATTCGCTCGATTGTTCGTTTCTTGAATCACCTGGCCGGTCAGTCGGGCGAAGTAGACGCCGGATAGGACGACGACGACGAGAAACACGAGTCCCGTCATTACTAGCGTAAGTTTCGTACGCAGCCGCAGCTGCATCGCGGGTTTCTACTCCCCTTCGGCGTTCGCGCTGCCGTATTCCTTCAATTTGTTGTGCAATGTCTTTAAGCTGATTCCAAGCAACTCTGCCGCGCGTGTCTTGTTGTTGTTCGTCGCGGCAAGAGTCTGCAAAATCAGCTCGCGCTCCATCGCTTCCACAGTCGTTCCAATCGGAAACTTTAATGCGCCGAGATCGCCTGTGTTTTTAGCCGTGGTCTTGCCAAATTCCCCCGGCAAAGACGACCGCGAAATCAAATCCTTCTCGCACATGATCGCAGAACGCTCCAGAACATTGCGCAATTCACGAATGTTCCCTGGCCATGTGTGGCTCATGAAAATGTCCATTACTTCCGCACCGACTCCGCGCACGTTCTTCCCATGCTTCGCATTAACATCGCGCAGAATGTGTTCTACCAGCAGTGGAATGTCGTCTTTGTGGTCCCGAAGCGGTGGCAGATTTACGTGAAATACATTCAACCGGAAATACAAATCCTGCCGCATGTGCCCGCTTGAAACTGCTTGTTCCGGATCTTTGTTGGTCGCCGCTAACACGCGTACGTCGACAGGAGTCTCTACTTTGCTCCCTAGTCTCCGTACTTTCCGGTCCTCCAGCACACGCAGCAGCTTCGCCTGCGTCGGGGCTGGCATTTCGCCAATTTCATCCAATAGCAGCGTCCCGCCATCGGCCAGTTCGAAACATCCGATGCGACGTTCCGCCGCGCCGGTAAATGCGCCGCGCTCGTGCCCGAAAATTTCGCTCTCCATCAAACTTTCCGGAATCGCGGAGCAATTGATCGCCACAAACGGCCCGCCCGCCCGCGGCGAAAGTTTGTGCAGCGTCCGCGCCACAATTTCTTTGCCGGAACCCGTCTCGCCCGTAATCAGCACCGAAGCCGAACTTGGCGCAGCCATCTCGACAATTCGCATCACGTCCTGCATCGGCTTCGACCCGCCAACGAGATCGCCCAGCCGCCCCGCTTCGCGCAATTGTCGTTGCAAAACGGCGAGTTGCCGCGCATCGCGCGCTTTGGCGAGTGCGCGGTCCAGCAGCGCGCGCAACACAGGCCCCTTCAGCGGCTTTTCGATGTACCAAAACGCACCGGATTCAATCGCCGCCACGGCGCGCTCTTCGCTTCCTTTTCCGGTGATGATTACCGCAGGAACGTCGGTCAATTCCGGCCCAAGTTGTTTCAGCAGATCTAGCCCGTTCATGCCGGGCAGTTCCACGTCTGCAATCAGCGCATCCGGCTGGAACCCGCCGAATTTCGCCAGCGCATCTTCTGCCGTGCCCACACCCAGCACTTCGCAGCCCCAGCGTTGCAGAAGCTGCTCGTAGCCTTTGCGTGCGTTCTCTTCATCTTCTACGATCAACACGCGGTCTTTGCGCTCTCCCGTCTCCACAGCGCGCACCGCTGCTTTTTTGTCGTCGGTCATTCCTCGACCCTCTTCCTGGGCTGTCCTCTTATTCTGGCAGATTTTCTTGAAGGTTGGACACACTGACTCTAACAAGCCCGAACCGCGCTTGCAAAGATGCCGCGTGGTTTCTCAAGCCTTCCTTTAACCCCGCGAGCCGTTAACGCGTCATACATTTACCCGTGGTATGGTCGACAACTCTCCCTCAATCCTCTTTGGAGGAGGTTTTCTCATGTCCCCTGGCAAACCTAAGAAGCCGAGCGGAGGCAGTTCCCGCAAGAAACCCGCGAAGCCCTCTAAACAGCCCCCTAAACCTGCTAAGCCAGCACCTACACAACCTGGAGGATCGTCAGGATTCGCTTTTGCTGATCCCCAGCCCTCACCGGACAACTATCAAAACTTCAGCAAAGCGGATGTCACGGCGGATTCCGGCATTTTCGTTAGCCAACCCGCCATTCAGAAAATCCCGCCAGTGCGCGTTGACCCTCCCGTGCTGTCGCTAAGCGACGTCTTGCCGCAGTCCGCCATTGCGGCGTACTCCAACTACATTACCTTCCAATCTGTCGGCGATACCGGCGGCATCAAATCGCCCGAGCATCAATTTCTCGTGGCAGACAAAATGACCGAGGACTTCCAGCATCCTATGGCCGCCTCGCGGCCTGCGTTTTTCTTTCACCTTGGCGACGTCGTCTACTACTTTGGACAGGATCAATATTTTTACGACCAGTTCTACGATCCTTATCGCAACTATCCTGCTCCCATTTTCGCGATTCCGGGCAACCACGACGCCGTTACCTATCCCAACGAATCCGCCAAATCCTTGGAAGCTTTTCAAAAGCATTTCTGCGACTCAACTCCCACTCACACAGCTGAAGCCATGGGAATGGCGCGCACTTCCATGACGCAGCCCGGCGTCTATTTCCGGCTGGACGCCCCGTTCGTTCGGATCATCGGACTCTATTCGAATACCCAGGAGGGAAGCGGTCAGGGCATCATCGCCGACACTGGCAAGATCGTTGGCCAAGTCCAAAAACAATTTCTCGTCAACCAGCTCGAACAAGCCGCAACAGATCGCAGCGCAAATAAGGTTGGCGCTGTGCTGATCGCTGTCCATCATCCGCCGTTCACTGGGAGCAAGAATCACAGTCCTAGCCCGGACATGCTCGCCGACATTGACGATGCCTGTAAGCAAGCCAGTTTCGTGCCGGATGCCATTTTTTCCGGCCATGCGCACCTTTACGAACGCTACACCCGCCAATTCACCTTGAAAAGCGACGGCATCGCACGCCAGGTTCCCTTCGTCGTAGCGGGCACCGGCGGCTTCTACAACATCAACGGTCTCAAAGCGAGTCCAACGGCGCCGCCTCCGCGCCCGCCCGTCAATTTCACCGACGAAGCGGGCAACACCGTCACGCTCGAGAACTATCTCGACAAGAACTTCGGTTTCTTGCGCATTACCGTTTCTCCGCAGATTCTCTCTTGCGAATTCGTTGGTGTTACAGACGCCACAACGCCCGGCCAGACAATGGACCGCTTTACGCTGGATCTTGCAAGTCACAAGCTCACGGGATTCCGGCTTCCATAACGCCTCTTTTGCAGTAACTAATCCATGAGGAAAGTTTCATTCCGTTTGCGAGGCAAGAAATTAATGCGGCGGAGAATTTGAGGGGATAGAAAACACCTTCAACGTGCTCCCGTCCACGATTGCGACCTCTGCAATTCCGGGCGGGAAAAAGCTTACGCTGATTGGCGTGGACTCGTGAGCGATCCGGGCGACGGCCCGACATGAAGCTGCGGACCAAATGTAAGAGAATCTCGAAATTCCAAATGCCCAGCCGTCCAGCTTTTCGTCAAGCCAATGCGAGACGCTGTCTCTGTGATACAGCTTAAATTCAAAGTATTGGCCATCTTGCGAAACTGTTCTGAACCGCGAAAGGAAGGTGTTGTAGCCTGCCAGGCCCTTCGTCGCGCAGTTAGTCGATGAACCCGTAGGCAGGTCATAGAAAGACACAACAAATTCGCCCCGGTCCACATAAACCTGGCCGACCAGTTTGTTGCTGTCGAGAAATTGCCAAAAATCCCGCGTCGCGTTAGGGGGCAACTCGAGTGGTTTGTCCAGAGGCCTCCATCCTCCGTCGAATTTCCTGACGGAAAACCGCGAATTGCCCGAGCTGGCAACCATTTCGTCGTCGGAGATTCCCGTGATTCTGAATCCGTTCGTGTCCAGGGCTTCTTTTGATTCCGATAAGACTTCCAGCGAGTCGGCATTCACCACTCGAGAGATTATCGTGCCATAGTGTGATGTCAGCATTAAGATTGTGCGGCCTGTGGGCGAATGCAGGAGTTCAGTGCCCGCCATCGACTTGAGCGGCATGGCAGTTGCTTCGGTTTCCCCAACGCTTAGTTTTAATGTCTTTGCGACTTTGCCTTCGCGAGTGAGAAGCAGAAATTCCCTTGAGAGACGGCTGCTATCTTCCAGAGGACTGACTACCAGAACGAACAGTCCACTTCCAGTGCTCGTTAGCTCGTACTCCCATCCACTTTTCCATGGCCCATTTTTGGAAAGGAATTGGCCCGTACTGGCGTCGTAGAGCAGAACGTAGATATCCCAAGGGGCAGTCCATCGGTCACGGATGCTGGTTGCTTCGGTAATTCCCAGGAGTACAGCGACGATGTCTGTCGAAGTGGCAATTCCCCCGATCTTCGCAAAGTTCGCAGATTTTTTTGAAAGGGGATGATAACCCTGCGGTTCGAGGGAAACCGACCATATCGGTTTTTCCAGGTCTTGCACTTGTGCGTGCAACTCGCCGGAAGCCGTAAGCGACAAGATTGTCAGGCCGGCGAGATGGAAGAATACTTTTGAGATTTTCCCTGCCAAACGTCAGCCTCCTCTTTCCATCTATTCGCGAACTAAATACAGAGCTCTCTCCAATTCCAGCTCCAGCTTCGCGCCTTTCGGCAGATCGATTTCATGTCCGCGTCCTGTTTCCATCAGGTACGCCGCGAGCGCGGCCTCCGCCGCGCGTTCCACGGCTTCTTTGGCATTTTTGTCTTTTATTCCGCGAACCGCGCCCATCCCCGCACCTTCCGCGGCTGCTTCTCCGGCAGCCTGCTGCGTTGACTTCTTTCCTTCGATCATTCCCTCCGTGCCCGGACCGGTCTTTACGCTGTGATCTCCCGGCACGCTGACGACATCGGCCACAATCGGCAAGATCCCAAATCGCGTTTTGATTTCATCGAAGACCAGGTACAGCTTCGCGCGGCCAGTAATGGCTGCAGGTTCTACTTTGCTGACGTGGCCACGGATCTCCGCGCCAGCCGGCAAATAAAATCCGCTGCCCGCTTCGAGCGGCTCCATCGTTTTCACTTTGAATTTGAAATTGGCTTTGCAATCGCCCGTGCTCAACTCATCCTCAAGCCGTACGAGCACGCGCGTTCCTGGAACGACGGCAAATGTTTCGAGCGGCATTCCGTGCCGCGAACCATCCGCAGGCTGACCTGGCGCAGGAGCGGAATTCCGCGCATCCGCTTCTGTCGGCGTTGATTGTCCCGCTCCGCCAATCGTGTCTCGCGAAATCACCGGCGGCCGGTTGTCGTCCGGTTGTTGCTCCTGTGCCATCGCAAAGCAGCTCGCCGCTGTCGCCAAAAATCCCATCAAAATTAGTTTGCCCATTGCCTTCATTGGTCCGTTCCTTCTCCCCGTCGCCCAAGACAAAGCACGACCAATGCCGTCATTCATTTCTGACAGCCTTACAACTCGCTCTCTTGGTTGAACTTACTGGAGGTAATTCCTCTTCCTTACAGGGAAGAATCTGGACCTGTCATCTTCACCCATCACCCACGCCATCCAAACCTGCCATTTAGGCTTTAGGTGGCACAGCTTCAGCCTGTGCGTTTTCCTTCAAGTATTTGCCTATCCGCTTGAAGACTTTCGCGTACATAGCCGGCGTCAACTTTCCCGTCTGTGTATTCTGCTGGCTCGGATGATACACACCATACAACATCGGCCCATCACTCACCGGTCGCTCTTCCGCTCCATGTCCAAAAACAAATTTCGCGCGCGAAGAAATCTTTCCTTCTTGCTTCAAAATTTCCAAGTACGCATCCCATGCGATTTTTCCAAGCACGAGCACCGTCTTCGGTTGCAAGATCTCAAGCTCTCGCTCCAAATACGGCCGACAATTCAAAATCTCTCCAAGTTCCGGTTTGTTGGCAGGAGGAGCGCAGCGTACAGCCGCTGCAATGTAGGCATTTTTCAATTTCAGTCCGTCATCGCGGCACAGGGAAGTGGGCTGATTCGCAAAACCAGCTTTATGCAGCGCTGCGTACAAAAAATCCCCGCTGCGATCGCCCGTGAACACGCGCCCCGTTCGATTCCCGCCATGAGCCGCTGGCGCCAATCCCAAAATAAAGAGCTGCGCTCGCGGATCGCCAAATCCCGGTACAGGTTTGCCCCAATACGCCCATTCGCGAAATGCGCGCCGCTTCACTCGCGCCACTTCTTCGCGATACTTCACCAGTCGCGCGCATTTCCTGCACGCCACAATTTCTTGATTGAGGATTTGAAGTTGTCCTGACGAATCGCCCATCTACTTTTTGTCTTGTGCGAGCATCCCGTTAATCTCCGCGTACGGAATTGCGTCGCATACCAGCTCAGAAAAGTCTCCGCCCTCTTTCAACGCTTTCGCCATCTTCTGCGCTGCACCCATTGCCGCACGCATCAATCCTGATCCCGTACTCACACGCGCCACTCCCAATTTTTTCAACTCCGCGATTCCCGGTCCGCCTGGCTGCAGCAAAATATTCACTGGTGCATCAACCGCTTTCACCAGCTTCGCAATCAATTCGCGATCCTGCAGACCCGGAACAAACACACAATCCGCTCCCGCTTCCCGGTATGCCTGCAGTCTCTCCACCGTCCTCTGAAATCGGCTTTCCGCCGGCCCAATCGGCATCAAATAAATGTCAGTCCTGGCGTTAATCACCAGCGGCACACCCAATTCTGTGGAAGTCTCTCGGATCATGCGAATCTTTGCGGCCTGGAATTCCAGCGGCACCAGCGTACTTTCGTCATCGCCCGTCACATCTTCGAAATTCAGTCCCACTGCTCCCGCTTCCACCAGTCCCTTTGCAGCCCAGCGCATCTCTTCCAGGATCGTTCCGTACCCCGCTTCAAAATCTGCTGTCACCGGTACTTTTACTGCTCGCGCAATCCGCGTGACCACCTCCAGCATCTCTTCACGCGTCACACGCTGCCCGTCGCGATAGCCTAGAGAGTTCGCCACCCCAGCGCTTGTCGTTGCAATTGCCGGATATCCCGCTTCCTCTACAATCCTTGCGCTCGCCGCGTCCCAGGCGTTTGCCAGCACAAGGATTTCCGGCCCCTTGTGCAGCTCTCTCAACCGTTCCGCTTTTTTCGCTTGCTCCAGAATGTCCATTGGCTCTTTCGCCCTCCACGAAATTTTCTTGAGCCGGATCTCAATTATTTTTCTTTTGAGCGGTACTTTGCAAAATTTTTAACAATGCCACTGCTTGGTTATGCACTTCGTCCTTGGCGCCAAAAAGCAATGTCACCTTTTTGTGCTCCTTCTCCAATTTCCGCAAAGTCACCAACGCTTCTTTTTCTTTTTTCAGTTCCACACGATATCTTTTCTGAAACTCCATCCACTTTTCTGGTTCATGGCCAAACCATTCCCGTAGCGCATTGCTCGGTGCAACTTCCTTGAGCCATAGGTCCACATGCGCCTTGGCCTTCGTTAGTCCGCGCGGCCACAGCCGATCCACAAGCACTCGATATCCATCTTCTTTGCCCGCTGCCCCGTAGACTCGCTTCGCGACAAACATCCGCGCCTCACTTCAAAATCGCCAGCACTTCGTCATGAATCTTCCCATTCGTACTCAGCAAGCTTCCTTCATAAATCGTCCGCTTGCCCGTAATCGTCGTGGACCTTCCTCCTGCTTCCTCCACCATCAAAATCAAGGGCGACAAATCCCATGGCTTCGAAGTCCAGTCGAGCGCCGACTCAACCGCCCCCTCCGCTACCAGCATGTGTTGCCAAAATCCTCCGAACGACCTGCTGTTTCGCGCTGCATCCAGATATTTCCGGATCCGCACCTGATCCGAAGAATCCTTGCTCGGCCCTGTCCCCGTGCTGAACACCATGGATTTCGCCAGCACCGGCGTATCCGAAACATGCAGCTGCACTCCGTCGCGGTATGCGCCCTCGCCTTTGTACGCCCACCAGCGTGAATGCAGTCCCGGTGCGCTCACCATCGCCGCCACAATTTCTCCATCCTTTTCAATGCCCATCAACGTTCCAAACGTAGGAATCCCGCGCGAAAACTCTTCCGTTCCATCAATCGGATCAATAATCATCCGCGGCCGCTTTGTCGCGGGGGCATTGGCTCCGTCGCCGCCCATCTCTTCGCCCAAAACGTCAAGCTCCAATCCGCTCGCCGCCACGCGAGTGCGCGCCATGGCTTCTACCTCTTTGTCTGCCTGTGTCACGCGCGAACCGTCGCGCTTCTTCTCAATCTGTAGATTCGCAGCCCTGAAATATTTCAGCGCGATCTTATCCGCCTCCCTTGCAATCTCCTCCAATAATTTTCCGTACGTCGCTTTGTACCCACTCACTTTTGGTCCTCACTTCGTAGGTTGGATGTGCATCGACCGCAATTTGACTCTCTTCGTTTACCTCCCTAGCATACTATTTCACGCTCATGCACACTCCCGTTCCCACTGGCACAGTCCTCGACCGCATTCTGGAAGCGCGCCGCGCTGAAGTCGAACACCGCAAAAAAGTTCTGCCAGAGACAGCGCTCAAGTACGGGGTCGCCGCTGCCACTCCGCTCCGCGATTTCGTCGCCGCGCTCTCGCGACCTGGCCTTAACGTCCTTGGCGAACTCAAGCCAGCTTCCCCATCACGTGGAGTAATCCGCGAGCCGTTCGATCCCGTTGCGCTTGCCACGTCTCTCGAATCCGCTGGAGCCGCCGCCCTCTCCGTCCTCACCGAAGGCGAATTCTTTCGCGGCACGCTCAAATATCTGCGCGATGCTCGCAAAAGCATTCAAATTCCCGTACTCCGCAAAGATTTCATTTTTGATCCCTGGCAGGTTTGGGAAACGCGCGCCAACGACGCAGACAGTTTCTTATTGATCGTAGCTGCCCTGACAGACAATCAACTTGCCGAACTTCTCGCACTCGGTCGTGAACTCAAAATGGAGCCGCTCGTCGAAGTTCACACGCCCACCGAACTCGACCGCGCTCTTCAAGCAGGCGCAAAAATCATCGGCGTCAATAATCGCAATCTCAAAACGCTCGACGTCCGTGTCGAAACCTCCTTCGAACTCATCGAAAAAATTCCCGACGACTGCATCGCTGTCAGCGAATCCGGCATCGGCTCCCATGCCGAAATCACAAAACTCCGAGCCGCGGGCTACGACGCCTTCCTCATAGGCACCAGCCTCATGCTCGCGCCAAATCCCGCCGCCGCACTCTCTTCCTTGCTCGGGAAATGATGGCAACGCGTGTCAAAATCTGTGGCATCACCCGCGCACAAGACGCCCGCCTCGCCGAAAAACTTGGCGCCTATGCCATCGGCCTCAATTTCTACGAAAAATCTCCGCGTGCCATCGCTCCCGCCGACGCCTGGAACATTCGCCGCAAGCTAACTCGCGGCACACAAGCTGTCGGCGTTTTCGTCAATTGGAATCCGGAAGTGATTCTCTACGTCGCCCATGCACTTCAGCTCACATCCTTGCAACTCCACGGTGACGAAACTCCCAAGCAGCTCGGCTATCTCGAAGGCGATCTTCCCGTGATCAAAGCCTTCCGCGTCGGTCCCGGTTTTTCCATGGCGTCTTTCAGAAAGTTCCGCCGCGCATCCTACTTTCTCCTCGACGCCGCGCAGCGCGGAAAATTTGGCGGCACCGGCAAAGCCTTCGACTGGTCCATCGCCCAAAAAGCCGCCGCGAAACATAAAATCATCCTCGCCGGCGGACTCACGCCCGAAAACGTCGGCGAAGCCATCCTCACCGTCCGCCCCTACGCTGTGGACGTCGCCAGCGGCGTCGAATCCCGCCCCGGCATCAAAGACCCTGGCAAGCTCCGCGATTTCTTCACCGAAGTCGCACGCGCCAACCGCGCCCTCTCCTTGTAGTGGCGGGTCTTTAGACCCGCTCTTCGTCCTGTGAGAGAATGATTCTTCCATGTCCTCCCAACTCACCATCCCCGCCTCTGTCCCCGGACGCTTCGGCCCGTACGGTGGCCGCTACGTTCCAGAAACGCTCATGGTCCCTCTCCTCGAACTCGAGCGCGTTTACGAACAAGCCAAATCGGATGCGACTTTCCAAGCGAAGTTCAACGATCTATTAAAGAATTTCGCCGGACGTCCCACGCCGCTCCAATTCGCTGAACGTCTCACGAAGCATCTCGCCCATTCAGGAAATGGCCCGCGCATCTATCTCAAGCGCGAAGATCTTCTGCACACCGGCGCGCACAAAATCAACAACGCCATCGGCCAGGGCCTTCTCGCCGCGCAAATGAAAAAGCCACGCATCATCGCGGAAACCGGCGCGGGCCAGCACGGCGTTGCCACAGCCACCGTCGCCGCGCATCTCGGTCTCGAATGCGTCGTCTACATGGGCACCGAGGACATGGACCGCCAGGCCCTCAACGTCTCGCGCATGCGCATGCTCGGTGCAGAAGTCGTTGGTGTCAATTCCGGCAGCCGCACGCTAAAAGACGCCATCAACGAAGCCATGCGCGACTGGGTCACTAACGTCCGCACCACGCACTATCTGCTCGGCTCCGTCCTCGGTGCGCATCCGTATCCGACCATGGTCCGCGATTTTCACTCCTGCATCGGCCGCGAAGCCCGCGCGCAAATTCTCGCTGCGGAAAAGCGCCTGCCCACTCATCTTTTTGCCTGCGTCGGCGGAGGTTCCAACGCCATCGGTCTCTTCCACGAATTTTTGAAGGATGAATCCGTCAAACTAATCGGCATCGAAGCCGGAGGCCGCGGCAACGGCCTAGGCGAACACGCCGCACGCCTCGCCGCCACGCAAGGTTTTACTGGCGCCCGCCCCGGCGTCCTGCAAGGCACCTACACCTATGTCCTTCAAACCGAAGACGGCCAAATCGCTACAACGCATTCCGTCTCCGCTGGACTCGACTATCCCGCCATCGGACCCGAACACGCATGGCTCGCCGACCAGCGCCGCGCCGAATATTCCGCTGTCACAGACGCCGCCGCGCTCGACGCTGCCCGCACTCTCGCCCGCACCGAAGGCATCATCCCCGCGCTCGAATCCGCCCACGCCATCGCCGGCCTCATCGAACGCATCTTTCCGGCTTCAAGTATTGGCCGATCTTCAGATCGCCCTGCCCTGACCCGCGACGACCTCGTCATCCTCAATCTCTCCGGCCGCGGCGACAAAGACATGGCCACCTACTCCCGCCACTTCGGCTTTTCGCTTTTGTAGTGGCGGGTCTTAGACCCGTTCTTTCTACTTTTCCGGCTTCGGCGTCGAATTCCACATCTCCTGCTGCACTCTCCAATTCCCATCCGCCTCCCGATGCAGCACCAACGCAATCTTCCCCCAATGGTCGATCACCGGTTTATCCTCCGGCGGCTGAATCAACTGATGCTCGATCCCCCATTCCGTTGCCCAGTCTCCACATACTCGAACGTCGTGAAAAGTCATTTCTGCCTTCTGCATCTTGTAACCCGCTAAATGACTCACCGCCTCTCTAATAAAATTCGCCACTGCAGCTTTCCCCACAATCGGTGCCGTCTCAGGCAGCAGACTCACTCCCGTCTCCGACCACATCCCGATAATGGCGGTCGTATCCATCCGCCCATGCGCGTCCTGGAATTTCTGGTTGAACTGCCAAACTGTCTGATCGTCTTCAGCAACCACCTTCGCCCTCACGGAATAGGCAAACAGGCCTGCTGTAATTCCCGCCACAATCGACAGCTCAAACCAAAACTTCCTTCTCATGCTCGCCTCCATATCTTCCGTTTCCATCGGTTTCCTGCACGGGCACGATTCTATCCTTCCTTGCTTCGCACTCAGCAGCACTTCGTCATTTGGCCTGGGAATCAATCCCATTTTAAGCACCACAGTCATCGTTGAAGTTGTGGTCCCTCCAAGCGAATGTTACGGTTCCTTTACATTCGATAGGAGGCGCCGATGTTCCCCTCTCCCCGGGTCCGCCTGTGCTGTGCTCTGCTTCTGGTCTGTGGCCCCAGTCTGTTTGTCTCGACTGCGAGCGCACAAACATCTTCCAGCAAGCTCCAAATCGGTTTTCTCGTAGATTCCTTCAAAATCGAGCGCTGGCAGACGGACTACAACTCCTTCGAAAAGCGCGCCAAAGAGCTCGGAGCCGAGGTCATCTTGCAAGATGCTGACGGCAACGACGATCTCCAGCTCAAGCAAGCCAAAAAACTCCTCGATTCGCACGTCAAGGCCCTTGTGCTCATTCCGCACGATACGGACAAAGCCGTCCGCATCGTCGAATTAGCGAAATCCAAAGGCGTCCCGGTCGTTAGTTACGATCGCTTGATTCGCAATAGCGACATCGATTTCTATGTGGGCGCTGATGTAGTTGCCATCGGCACGTTGCAAGCGAATTCTCTGACGAGCGTTGCCTCGAAAGGGAATTACATTCTTTTGGAGGGATCGCCCTCGGACGTCAACGCCCATCTCTTGCTCGAAGGCCAGAAAAAAGCTCTCCAGCCGTTTGTGGACCGGGGCGACATCAAAATCGTTGCTGAACTCTGGTGCCCGGACTGGAATCCGCTCGAAGCTTATACTCGCATTAGCGACGCGCTTGCAAAAAACCACAATCAAATCGCCGCCATCGTCGCTTCCAATGACGGCACCGCAGGCGGCGCCATCCAGGCTCTCGAAGAAGTAAAGCTCGACGGAAAAGTTGCCGTCTCAGGTCAGGATGCCGACCTTGCTGCAATTATCCGCGTTCTCAAAGGCACGCAATCCATGACAATCTACAAGCCAATTACCTCTTTAGCAGCGCAAGCCGCGGATGCTGCAGTCACCCTTGCGAAAGGGCAGCAGCCCTCAGCTTCCGGCTCCATCGCAAACGGCAAAAAGGATGTTCCCGCCATCTTTGGCCCTGTTGTGGCTGTCAACAAAGCCAATGTCAAAGAGACCGTCATCAAAGACGGCTTCCAGAATCTCGGCACAATTCAGAAATCTCTGCCGCCGGACAAGTGGCCTAAATAACCGCCTCCGCTGCTTGTCATCCCGAGTGTGTCCACGAGGATGCGCGAAGGACCTCAACGTTTCGTTCAAACACCCAAGCCCTGTTGGAGCAATCTCCTACGGGATCTGTCCTCTTTACGCCCCCAACTGAATCATCGAATATGACCTCGCTGGCACTTCAAACGTCATCTTCCCCGACTTCACCACCGGCTTCTCTAACGCTCGCGGAGCTACGCGCGTCGGCGCATCAAACCCATTCACTGCTTTCAAATCGTCTCCAGTCAATACGGTCGCGTCCGTCACTCGGCTCGGCGCAGTGTCTTCCCAAACAAACTCAACCTCCCGCGTCTTCGACAAATCCCGGTTAAATACGAATAGCACCGTCTTCCCGTTTTCTTTGTCAAACGTGCTCGCCACGTCCACGTACGCCACCGGCCCCATTCCGGAAACCTCATACGTCGGCGATTCCGCAATCTGCTCCAGCGTCGCGCCGCGCGCATTCTGCAACGCCCAAGCATAAGGATAAAAAATCGTCTGCCGGAATAGCCCCGATTCGTTGGTCATAATCGGCGCAATCACATTCACCAATTGCGCCAAGCAAGCAATTTTCACGCGGTCTGTGTGTCGCAACAGCGCATTGATCAGCCCGCCCACCAGTAGGGCATCTTCGAGGTTGTAAATCTCCTCCAACAGATGCGGCGCCACTTTCCTATGGCCATCCGTGTCATCGCCCGCATTTTTCCGGTACCAAACGTTCCATTCATCAAACGAAAGCCAAAGCCTCTTCGACGATTTCTTCCGCCCTTGCACGTAATCGCAAACCGCCGCCACTTCTTCGATTTGCTTTTCCATCGCCAGATTCAGCGCCATGTACTTCGTACTGTCGTCGCCAGTCTCGCGCGAGTTGTTTCCGTAATACCGGTGCAGCGAAATCGCATCCACATCCTCGTAGCACTGCTCCAACACTTCGCGGTCCCACTCCAGATATGTCGGCATCCCAGGCCCGCTCGAACCGCACGCAATCAGCTTCACGTTCGGATCCACCGCTCGCATCTGCCGTCCCGCATCTGCCGCTTTGCTCCCATACTCTTTCGCGGTCATGTGGCCGATCTGCCACCATCCGTCCATCTCATTACCCAGGCACCAGTGCTTCACGTTGTGCGGTTTCTCTACTCCGTGTTCGCGCCGCAAATCGCTCCATTTCGTTCCGCGCTCCACATTGCAATATTCCAGCAGCGCGGCAGCCTGTTCCGCAGTCGCCGTTCCAAAATTCATTCCCATCAGCGGAGCTGCACCGGTCGCTTTGCACCAGGCCATAAACTCATTCGTGCCGAACTGGTTCGTCTCCACCGAATCCCACGCCTTTTCCAGCACGCGCGGCCGTTTTTCCTTCGGTCCAACTCCGTCCAGCCAGTGATATCCCGAAACAAAATTCCCGCCGGGATAACGCACAATCGGCACACCCATGCTTTTCACTTCGTCCAGAACGTCTTTGCGAAATCCATTCGCATCTGCAAATTTCGATCCAGGCTCATACACTCCTTCATAAATCGCGCGCCCCAAATGCTCCAGAAACGACCCAAAAATATTCCGGTCAATCGCGCCAATCGTTCGTCGCGTATCCAGATAAACGCGTGTCGCCGCACTCGCACTCTGTGCCCATGCCTTGCTCCCCAAAGCCAAGCCTGCCGTAGTCCCCGCTCCGGCGACCGCTGCGTTCTTCACGAACGTTCTACGCGAACTCTTTTCCATGCCCTGCCTCCGTGGAAATAGACCTGTGCAGCTTCACGCTTCTGGCGCGACGCCATTCTATACATCACTTTCTATTTGTCTTGGATTTTCTTTAAGTGCTTGCCGGAATTGCTTTGCTCTACCAGCACCCATCGCTGCAAGCCCGTATCACCACACCGCGGTCCGCCAACTCCGCTAGCAATTCAGAAACTCCTCGCGAAATCTCCGTGTCCGCCGGTACCACCACTGCCCATTCCAGATTCTCTCGAAATTCTTTGTTACGAATCTCCCAGTTCCCAAACGAAGTCGAAACCGGTGCGCCGATCTGTACCACCGAAAATTCCCGCGCCATCCCAATCGCTTCCGCTTCCGTGGGCTCCGGCCCGCTCAGAATAAAGTGATTGTTCCCGTGCACCAAAATTCCAACCATCGCGGCCTGTGCCTCTTGTACTTAGATGTGGGCCACAGTCCTACCGGTTCGCTGTCATTTTTGAAATCGCGACAAAATAAATCACCCCTCCCGTGGTGCGGGAGGGGTGATTTCGTCCTAAACGAGTTTCTTCAACTTCGAGAAGTTAATCCGACCAGGCCAGATATCCCGGCATGATCAAGTTCATTACCGGAACGATCACCATGATTCCCCACCAGCTAGGTTTGTTGCGCGCCTCCGCGATGGCCATCCACGCCAGGATATACATCACGATCCCGACGAACGGAATCAGAAATAGCACGATCCACCAGATCGGTTTTCTTCCGATATTCAGCATGAGGATGATGTTCGCAATGGGAATCCAGGCCAGCCATCCGTTTTCAGTATTTGTCTTCTGTGCAATCGTTTGCAAAGACAGCGCAACGTACACATACATCGCAAGGCAAAAAATCAGGAAAATGCCGATGAATCCGGCACCCAAGACCGCAGGCAATGCTTTCGGCGTATCATCTTGCGCGCTCGCAACTATCGGCAACAGCAGCGCCGCAACCGCCATCAGGCTGACGCGCGACCATGTAGCTACACTTCCACGCAGTTTCATTCGGAATCTCCTTCGCAGCTGGACATTCAAAGTCTTACGAGGCCCTCAGATGCCTGTAATTTAGTGAATTGTGTGGGAGCGGTAAAGAACTTCCCCCAGGTGAGTTTCCTTAACCGTGATAACAAGTTCGCGTCATTTCGCGTCCAGCCGTTTTAACAAATAAAGCGGCAACGCGAGCGAAAGTCCCACCACGAGATTGGCCAGCAGCACCACCCACCAGCCTCCGATTTTTCTTTCCCGGGAATCCTGCCGCGACCACACAAGGAAAATTAGAGAAGCGACAATCAAATCCGCAGCAAAAAAGCTGGAAATTCGCGTCCCAAAAACCTCTTCGAAAAACAGCCCAAAGTTCGGCCCATGAATCAAAAAGAAGGGCAGCGCGAACCAGTAGGGAATCACGATTCCAGCGATACAACATACAAGCAAAAACGCTTTCATTTTGCCCCCATAGGGCCATCGTTAGCCCTGCTAACCTGTCGGTTGTGTCTCAGGCCCTCGTCTAGTGTGAAACGTTTTTAACATTCCCGTCACTATCCAGCAGGAGAGTAATTGTTATGGGTGCAATGAATCCCTGCCCCGGGGAATTTCGCTATGACATCTTGATCGAGGATGCGGATGGAAGAAATCTTCGCATAGAAAGTGCGCGCGATCTCACAGCCGCTCGCGAACGCCTCCCTGTGCTCGCCAAACAGTATCCGGGCACGCGTCTTCTCCTTCGGAACCGTCAAACGAAAGTTGTCATGGCTCAGACCGAGGGTTATTGACCCTCGTCCATAAGTTCCTTCCTTTTCGGCTCCGGCTCTCCCCAAGTTTTCATCTTCCTTTTTCTTGACTTCCCTCCGCTTCTTGGACATGATTCGCCCATTCTAGAGAAAGAACCCCGCGACCTGCCGCACATTTCGATCTGCCCTTCCGCCAGCCCGCCGTTTCATCCTGTCCGGCAGAAAGATCGTGCACACGCGGGCGGAGGAGCCTTATGAAAAAGAGTTCGTTCAAGTATTGCCTGCCGGTGCTGGTAGCGGCATTGTTCCTGTTCAGTGGTTTCACAGTTCGCGCCCAGCAAACGCAGCAGCCTACGGATCAAACCGATTCCAGTACGGCGAAACCAAAACCAAAATCGAAAGCAAAATCCAAGAAAACAGACACTACCGCCGATTCCACTCAGTCTTCCAGCACGGCCGCATCGGACTCGTCCGCTGCCGGCACTTCCAAGCCGAAATCTAAATCAAAATCGAAGAGCGCTGATTCTTCAACAGCCGACTCGAATTCGGCAGCAGCTTCGGATACGGCCTCCAAACCAAAATCAAGCAGCCGCTCGAAAAAATCCACATCAGCCGATTCCGCAACTCCGGCAGCTGCATCAACGACAACTGCTGCTCCCGCTGCCACAGCAAACACGGCTTCCACTCCAGCCGCGAAACCCGCGACTGCGACAACCGCTGTCCCCGCTTCGACCGCCCCAGCCTCATCGGCTCCGGCAGCAACCGCGACGACAACTTCAAAGCCGGCCACCACTCCAGCTCCCTCGTCCAAGCCTGCTGCTCAACAGCAGACTCCGCCTGCTAACAGCAGCGGCATGGTGTGGGTCAACACCGACTCCGGCGTCTATCACAAGCCTGGAACCCGCTGGTACGGCAAAACCAAACAAGGCAAATACATGACCGAAGCGGACGCTCAAAAAGCCGGCTTCCGCGCCGCCGAAAAGGAATAACCGATTTCCCAGCACCAAACGAAATAACGCAATAAGAAAACAAAAAGGAGAAATGCATCATGAAAAAACATCTATTGAAAATGTTGCTCGCCGTTGCAGTTCTCACCATCGGAGTTTCTTTTGCTGTCGCACATCCACCGCAAGCGGCACCTTCGAAGCCTGCGGCAACCGCGGCGCCAGCCGCTGCCGATCTTGTGGACATCAACTCAGCGACTCTAGACCAGCTAAAAGCGCTTCCCGGCATCGGCGATAAGTACGGTCAGAAAATTATCGATGGTCGTCCTTACAAGACAAAAACGGATCTCACTCGCAAAAAAATTATTCCTGCCGCCACTTACGCGAAGATCAAAGGCCTGATCATCGCAAAGCAGAAGTAGTCTCTGTTTACCGAATCAAAATGTATTTCGGGCGGCGCGAATTTGCGCCGCCGCAGTTCCAGATACATTTCAGTGAAATTTGCCCCGCTTAAATTCGATCTCAGCAAGGAGGATTTATGGGACTTTTGGACGACGTTCTCGGAATGGCAGGTATTGGTGGCGCGGCGCAATCTCCGCAGCATGCAACCGCGATGGGTGCAATTATGGATTACATCAACAGTCCGCAAGTTGGCGGCATTTCCGGCTTGCAGCAGATGTTTCACAATCAGGGCCTCGGCGGCGTGATCTCTTCATGGATAGGCACGGGACAAAACCTGCCGATTTCGCAGGACCAGTTGCAGAGCGTTCTGCACAGCGAAGCTCTGCAAAACGTCGCAGCCAAGGCAGGCATGGACCCGTCGCAGCTCACCGGAATGATGGCTCAGCTTCTTCCCCACGTTGTGGATAAGCTCACGCCAAACGGAGAAGTTCCGGAATCAGGTGCGCTCGCACAAATGATGAAGGGACTCGCCGCGGGGCAATCGTCTTAGAATTCAGCCAAAGGTTTTCAGAAAATTTCACACGGAAGACGCCCGGATTTCTCAATTGGGCGTTTTATTTTTACTTCTCGCGCAGCAGCACTTCTCCGCGCCCCACCAGCTGATCATTCAACCACACGCGATACTTGTATGATCCAGCCTTCGCGCCGACAACCGCCGGCCCGCTCAACAATCTCATCCCGATCGGCGCCTGAAAAATATTCGATCCAAATGGGCACCGGTTCACGTCAAATTCCACGCGCAAATTTCCCGCATCGGACATCCACGCCACTTGGTCGCCTTTTTCCAACACCACTGCTTCGGGAATCACTCCAACCAAAACTGGACGCTCAGCCATAGGTCATTCAGTCTACCGTCATCCGAAGAATCCTCAAAATATTCGCTGAATTTGCGCGGAACAGCTTACAAAACTATTACACAATTGCCCGTTCGGTCAGTTGACCCCCGCTCCTGCGCTCCCTACACTGACATTGCATTTGCGTTCGCCCCGCTCCGGCTGGGTTTCACGCCGCAGTTGATCTCCACGGAGGAACAAGCCGGATGGCTTCTCTCGCGCGCAACTGGTCCATACCCCTGCCTAACGGCTCCAGCATTTCGATTCTTTCCACGCTTCCATTTGCTTTTATTCACCTTCTTTCGCTCGGCATTTTTTTCTTCCCGTTCCACTGGTCATACCTCATTACGTGCATCGCTCTTCTTGCCGTCCGCATGTTCTTTGTCACTGCCGGCTATCATCGCTATTTTTCGCATCGCTCGTACAAGACCAGCCGCGCCTTTCAATTCGTCATCGCCTTCATGGCCATGACCTCCGCGCAAAAAGGCGTTCTCTGGTGGGCCGCCCATCATCGCCACCATCACCGCTATTCCGATCAGGAAGACGATCTCCACTCGCCCACGCTCTTCGGATTTTTCTGGTCTCACATTGGCTGGATCATTTCCGAGAAATACCGCGGCACGCGCATCGACTACATCGGCGACTTCGCCAAATTCCCTGAACTCCGCTGGCTCAACAAGTATTATTTGGTCCCTCCAGCCACGCTAGCCATCGTTCTTCTTCTCATCGGCGGCTTGCCGCTCTTTCTCTGGGGCTTCTGCCTGAGCACCACGCTCCTCTGGCACGACACCTTCACTATCAATTCGCTTTCGCATCTTTTCGGTTCGCGCCGTTACGAAACCACGGACACCAGCAAGAACAATTGGCTTCTCGCTCTAATTACGCTCGGCGAGGGCTGGCACAACAATCATCACCACTATATGGCCAGCGCCCGTCAGGGCTTCTTCTGGTGGGAAATTGACATCACCTACTACACGCTAAAAGCTCTTTCCTGGTGTGGCCTCGTGTGGGAACTCCGCAAAGTCCCTGCCCACATGCTCGAACCGCAAGAACAAAAGCTCGCCGCTTGAAGTCATCGAATTTTTTCTGAACGCGCCAACCTGTCATCTCGACCGGAGTGGCCCCGTTTTTTTCGGCGCGGGGGCTTTGCGCGCGGGGCCACGGAACGGAGAGACCTCTCTTCGATCCCCATACTCATGAGAAAATCTCCTTTCTTCCAAGGAGCCCGCTCATGTCCGCCTACATTTTCGTCAGCGTTGAAGTCCACGATCCCGTCCGCTACGAGGACTACCGCAAAACAGTCCTCCCCACCATCGAAGCTCATGGCGGACGCTTCCTTGTGCGTGGCGGCAAAATGGAAGTCCTGGAAGGGAACTGGCCCCCGCGCCGTATCGTCATCGTGGAATTTCCATCCGCCGAAATCGCCCGTAAATGGTGGAACTCGCCCGAATACGCCGCGCCTAAAGCTCTCCGCCAAGCCACGTCTCAAACGGAAATGATTCTCGTCGAAGGCGTTTAGTTCTTTAGTTGTCATCCTTAGGCCTTCCACGAAAATGGCCGAAGAACCTCAACTTCTACGCGACCCCACACTGTGGCCGTTACGTCCCACTTCTTACGCCGCATCCGGCTCCGACCCAAACCGCAACACATTCCCATCCGGATCTTCCACATGAATCTCTTTCGCCCACGGGAAATTCGTCGGCTCCATCCGCAGCTTCACTCCCCGCGCCACAATCTCTTCGCGCAACTTCACCACGTCTTCCACGCCAATCCACGCCCACGCCTTCCCCAATCCTTGCCCCTTCAAACACAAATAAATTCCAGCGCTATCCCGGTTCACACTCGTGAATTCATCCCCGCCCCAGCTCGCATTCCTGAATCCCAGTTTCTCCACGTAAAATTCCACCGCCCGCGCCATATCCTCTACCCGCAAAATCGGCTGGCTATTTTCAAACATCACTTCTGGCTGTGCTTCAGTCATATCGCTCCCCTCGGCGCTAACCATCGTCTCCGGCTATTGCATGCCTGGAACCCCCCAATGCCTTTTCCCGGTTGACTGCCCCTCCTGTGTCAGGAGAATAGAAGTAGCGGCTACGGACGCCCACCCACCTCCGCCGCGGCACTGAATTTCCACATTAGCGAACGCACGAAAGGACGCACTTCGATGAAAAAATTCATCCTGTTAGGCTTGGGCCTCTTCTTCTTCGCCGTTTCGTCGCGCGCCCAGTCCGTTGACGCGAGCATCGGCTATTCCTATTTCCGCCTTGGCGGCTCCGGCGGACTCAACCAGAACGGCGTCAGCGGCTCCGTTTCGTATAACCCCAATCGCTGGCTCGGCGTAGTCGCGGATATCGGCGGCTATCATGGTTCGCCTTCCGGCGTTTCTGTCAACACCTACACCTATCTTTTCGGCCCGCGCGTTTCGCTGCACAACCCCACCCATATCACGCCCTTTGTGCAGGGCCTCGTCGGAGGCTCCCGCATCACCGTTGGCAGCGGCGGCGGCTCCAGCGACCAGTTCGCTTACAGCTTCGGCGGCGGCGTGGATTGGGGTCTCCTTCCACACCTCGCCTTCCGTCCCCAAATTGATTACGTCGGCCTCAACACGCCAGGCAGCCATACCAACTGCACCCGAGTCTCCGCCGGCCTGGTCGTCCACTTCTGACGCCTCTTGCTCCGGCTTTTCAACTTCCTGTTTTCGGCGTCAGTGTCCCGATCGCGCAGCGCGCGTTTCTGGCCGCGTAGGTAAGGGCATTCGCAGTTGACCCCGTGACTACGCGGCCGGTTATGTCCGCGTTTCCCGAGCCCGAAAGGGTGCCATTCGGTTGCAACGCCAATGTCAGCGGAGACGCACCATTCTTCACCGTGATCTGAATCTGCGTAGCAGCGTTCTCTACCGTATAGGCTTCCTTAACATGCGCCGCCCCGCAATCGATCGTCACCGCGTCGTCTTCAAATTCCAGTACAAGTCCGCCAGGGTTCGAGTACTTCCCCGCCATTCGCAATCCTACTGGACCGGTGTGCATCAAGCTGCTCATGGTCGTTTCGAGGCTATTCATGAGTGGCGATTTATCCGGAGCGCCCGGCGGCGCCTGCACGAAACTCCCCATCGCACAACGCTCCGTTTTCGGCGCATAGATAGGATCATGGACCCAGTATCCACACCTGCCGGCGCAGTTGCCTCCCGCCTGCGGTACCCCGTTTATGTATTCCTGCATGAACACATCGTTATAGCCGACGATGATCCGCCCCTTGACGTCTATTGGCCCAGGGCCAACTAACTTCTTGTCGTTTTCCATGGAGAAAACGAATGGGCTTGGTTCATTCGTGACGTTGATAAGAAGTTGATTCGGCTTCTTGGTGAGCGTATACGAAAGAACGTCTGGCACCAGCTTGCCGCAGCCCGTCACCGTCACACTCTTTTGTGCAAAGCTAATCCACACTCCCCCGCTACCGTTATATTGCCCATTCATCACGACTCCAGGCATGGACGGCCCGCTGCTCACCGCGCTAATCGTCGTGTCCGCGGGAAGACCCGCCAAATCCATCATCCCGCCCCACAATCCTTTTCCAATACATTCGAGTTCGCTGCCGCCCAGTTCCACGCAACGCCGCGCCGCCAGCGTCCCCGGATCGTTCCGTATAAACGGAGACCCGCTTTGCGTGCCCGCCGCCTGCGCTCTCGCTTGTTCGCTTTCGCGTTTTTCTTGTTCGATATGAGCCTGATACCACTGATTTCTCGCTTTGTCTGCGCCTCCAAGCTCCAGCAGGAACGCCGAAGAAAAAAGCTTCACGTGCATTTCGCGATCAAGGGCCGCATCCAGTTCGTAGCGCCCATGCAATTGAAGAAACGCCTGGGCCTCGGCCGCCGTGTGTGTCTTCTTATAGCCCTGTTCCAGTTCATACGCCGCCAGTTGATATTGGCCCGTGACCTTCTGCTCGTCTGGTGTTGTGTCGTAGCGTTTGCGGTCGGCCAGTAGGAAGCGCGTGATGACCGTCGGCAGCTTGTTGAACACCGCGACCTGCCGCGCCAGCGTGTCAGTGGCATCTTTACCCTGGATTTGGTTCTTGACGAAATCAATCGTCGGCATTTCGCTGAGGTAAGGCGGATTGAACGATTTTCCATTCGGCGGCTGAAAAGTCTTCGCAGCTCCTTGCGCCATCCCCGCGGGAGCCCCCGCTACAGACCCCACTATAGGTTTGTCCGAGCAGGACTTCACTCCAGCGGCTATGCGCTCGCCAAAATCCGAACCCTGAAACGAAACCTTTCCATTCTCCTCAACCTTGAACTCGCAATACTCTTTTCCCGCCTGCAGCACGCAACGCAGCACGGTCACCTTCAAACCATTGCTGCAGTAATACGGCTTATTCAATTCCAAAGAAGTTTTCTGTTGAGCGCTCACCAGAGAAGCGGATTCCACAAGCCCCAACAGTAGAGCGACGATCACCTTCGTTTTCATGATTACGGCCCCCATCAAAATCCGTCGACCGCAAATCGCAAAATGTTAACCCGGTTGCCAGACCCAATTGCCAAGACCCAGTAGCCAGTGCCCAATTGCCGGAGCCCAATTGTCTGAGAAAGTTACCCTCTATTTTTTCTTTGTCAACCGTTAGCAGGCCGCTTCCGCCGTCGCCTTTGCTATTCTGTCGTGATGCGTCTACCTTTCCTCTCTGCTCTTGTCTTGACACTTTTTTCCTCTTCTCTCGCAGCGCAAACTCCCTTGCAGGAAGAAATTCGCAAAATCGCCGCCGATGCGCGTGGCAAAGTCTCCGTCTCGTGTTCGTTGCCCGGCTCTCCCCTCAATTGCGATCTCGAGCCGCATTCTCATCCGCCAATGCAGTCCGTCTTCAAGCTGCCTCTCGCACTCTGCGCGCTGCACCAAATTGAGCAGGGAAAATTCTCGCTCGACCAGCCCATTCGCTTCCTTCCGAGCGACCTCTTCCCGCAGGGGACGTACAGCCCGCTTCAGGACAAATATCCAAACGCCGATGTGGACGTTCCTCTCCGCGAACTCCTTCGTCTCGCCGTCTCGTTTAGCGACAACGCTGCTGCTGACATCGTCTTGCGTTTGGTCGGCGGTCCTGCCGCCGTCGACGCCTACATCAAATCTCTCGGCATCAAAGGGTTTCACTTGGAAGACGGCGAGCACGGTTTACAGCGTGATGTCACGGCTCAATACCGCAATTGGTTCGAGCCGGCCGCCGCGGTGCATCTGCTTCGAAGGATCGGCTACAGTTCTCCGCTCACGCCGGAACACACCGAACTTCTCCTCAATTGGATGAAAGATTCGCCCACCGGCCCGAACCGCATCAAAGGCGCCCTGCCCGCCGGTACCATCGCGATGCACAAGACCGGTACATCCGGCACGCAAGGCGGCAAGACGCCCGCGACCAACGACATCGGCTTAATCGTCCTGTCCGATGGCCGGCGCCTCGCCATCGCCGTCTTCGTCACCGACTCCTCCGCCGATTCCGCCACCATCGAATCCGTCATCGCCCGCATCGCCGCCGCCGTCTATGCCGCCTCCACGCACTGACCGCTTCTGCGTCCGGAGTGTAAGCGTTTTGCCTCAGCGGTCTTGTGTGGCCTTTATGTAAGGGGCGGGACTTTAGTCCGCCTTCTTTCTTTTTCTGACTCTTTTCCGATTCGGCAATTCCTTTGTCGGGCGCGCTAAAGCGCCGCCCCTACACAGCGCGGCCCATTTTCCATGGCGGCGTCCATTCCTTACTCGTTGTGCAATTCAAGGGCGGCGTCCAATCCACGGTCCCCGACCCTGAAAATTCATATTCCCACGCCACCTGCACCATCCCCTTCCGAACCGGGTTCATCCAGATATACCAAGCCACTCCGTCGCAATCCTCTGCCTTCCGCAGAATGTGATCGTGAAAATATCTTTGCCAAACCAGACCTTCGGCAAGATCGCGGAAAAGAAATCCCGTCTTCTGCTTGAACCGCTTCACGAAAATCGTGCCGTCAGAATTCTTGTCGCTTCCTTCCACCAGAACATGAACGTGATCCGGCATAACGCAATACGCATGCAACCGGAATCTTGTTTTCTCCGCACAATCGCGGATCGCGTCCACAATAAGCCGCGCTCGTTCTGCATTTGCAAACAGCGGAGCTCGTTTTTCACAACAGATCGTCAAGAAATAGCCTTTCGTGCCGTGATATTCCCTCGCAGGCAGCCGAATATTTTTCCGTCGTTTCATTTCGACAGGCATTGTATTGGAATTTTGCACCTGCGTGGTGTAGAGGCAGCGCTTTAGCGCGCCCTCTTCCTCCGCTCTGTGGGGATGTAGGGGCAGGACTTTAGTCCGCCCTCTTCCCTAGATGACCAATTGAACTTGCCACTCTCATGCCACTTGGCGGTATCCATGTCAACGAAGGCAGCTGGCGCACTCGCAAATCGAAAAACTTCTTTGGCGCCCTTGCGAAGTTTGCAAAGGGTGAGTCTTCCTGCGAACAATTTTGCCTGTCGAACTCCGCCGCGAATTTGCTAATTTCTTCTCATGCCGAAACCCGCGCGCCCCAAAAAATCCCCCGCCTTCTCTTTCGTCCTCGATGAGCTGAACGATTCGCCCCTCGCCGGCCGCATCCGTACGCGCCCCATGTTCGGCTCTCACGCCGTGTACGTGGACCAGAAGATCGTCTTCATCTTGCGCCAGCGCAACCATCCGAAAACTATCCGCGACAACGGAATCTGGGTCGCCATGCTCCCCGAATTCACCGAGTCCGTCCGCAAGGACTTTCCCACGCTTCGCCCCATCGAACTCTTCGCCGCCAGAAGCCGCACCGGCTTCACCGGCTGGCTCAACCTGCCCGACACCGACGACGCTTTCGAAGAATCCGCCCTCGCCCTCTGCCGCCTCTTAATCCGCGGCGACAAACGCCTCGGCAAAATCCCCAAATCCCGCGCGCCCCGCCGCAAATCCAAAGTCCGCATGCGCAAGTAGTTGGCTTTTTAAGACCAGGACATCTCGTAACTCCTGCAGGAAGGCCAGGTGCCGCACCTTTCGGAGTTCAGGTTTCAGGGTTTGCACTTGTAAACCCTGAGCAGAAAACGGTGCTGCTTTTGATTGTCATCCTGAAGCCATCCCCGAAGATGGCTGAAGGACCTCAACCTAATCATCAGCAATATTCGATCATTACGAGCACGCTCACTTTCCAGCGCTCGGAACCTTGTGCTCTCTAACTGCGTATCTTTAACAACATCCGCCAACACAAGGAGACCTTCGTTCATGAAACTCCGCATCCCGCTCGACAAACTCTTCGTCCTATTCCTGATTGTTCTCGCATCCTCTCTCGCTCTTGCGCAAACCCCACCCTTACCGCCCGTCCAGCGCCAGGTCCAAAACCAAACCATCATCTCCAACGAACTCCCCGCCGCCGATCTCACCTTCGCCAAGGAATTCCGTTTCGTCGGCGCCCAGGTCGTCAATCTCTACGGCAACGCCATCGCCGAGCAGCATCTCTTCGTCGAACCCGATGCCAACGGCGCCGTAAAACGTTTCTACTGGGTCCAGTTCGAACACTTTCTCCCCACCAACCAATACACTTACGATTACAAACTCCCCGGCACAACAGATATCGGCGGCCTGCCATTCATCTACGATGTAAAAGCTTTCCTCAACTACCAAGCTGAAGACCTAAGCGATCCGCGTTCCGATAGCGCCGCGCTCGCCAGCCTGATGGCGCAGCACCATCTCGCTTTCCCCAAAAACGCCGCGCGTGTTCGCATGTTTCATCTTCCAACGCCGGACCTCCGCACCGAACTAATGATCATCTACGGCGAAGCCCTGCTCCCCGATTCCAAAATCCCCGCCACCCCCGGCGGCCTCCTTCTCAGCGAAGCCTCCCCCGAATCCGCCAAACTCCTCCTCGACCACGCCAAACAATCCCTAACCATCCGCAAACACTGAACGATTAATCCCCGTAGGATCGGATGGTTGTGCCACGGTGCGCGAGCAGGACTTCAGCGCTTTTCCTTTCCATTACCCGTGGATGGCGGGAGTCGTGATCAGCTGTGCGGGCCACTTGGCCTCGTCTCACGGAATCGCCCAGGGCTCGACTGTTCGCGGTTATTACTACTGACTTAGGTAGAGTGTGTTATATATGATTCATCCTTCTTTATTAAGCACATGAATAGCGTCTACTCTCTACTCGAACGTCACGGACTGATTACTGCTGACCAAATTGAATCAGCGGCGAAGCGGTGGACACAAAAGCAAGCCCACGATCTCCGTGATGAACTTTTTGAAGCGCTCTCCGCCGAAAAGGCGGCTGTAAGTTCCCCTAAGTCGGACATCACTATCGGCAAATTCCGCTTTTTTGCAAGCGCTTCTATTAGAGGCGACTTTGGTTGCGAAGAATCTTACTGCCGCATAGCTAAAGCGGCCAACCTTGCTCGTTACGCCGCCCTCTATTGTGAGACTGTCTTTGTGCCTGTACGGCTGGACATGCACGAGCACGGGAACGAAGACAATGGCGCCTGGTTCAGAAGTCACCTAGCTGGCACTGTTCTCTCGCTCAATGAATTGCGTCCGGCCTCAGAGAGCGGAATTGTAAAGCTAGTTCCGGAGGGGCTCTTTTTCTGCCAGAACTGTGAAAGGGAGGCGTCTCAAAACTTTACTGAGTCTGCCGAAGTAGCTAAGCAATTCCTGCTGAAGAATGAAAAGGAGTTTACCGCAGAGTATTTTCCTCCTAATGACGATTTGCCGTTGCCTAGGGTGGTAATCAAAGGGCCGGAAGAATACTTAGAGCATGGCCAGATCGTTCGAATCTACTCGATGCTTCCGCAATGGGCTCAGGAGTTACAATCTCAAGGCGGCAAGACATCTAGCTATCAGCTCGGCGAAACAGAGATTCGAAAATCAGGCGTCGTGCGCTCGATTTTGTCAGCCCTTGCGGGCGACGCAGCATTTCAACACTCCTATGCCTTGCGATATGGCGCCAAATGCCTGACGAATCTAGAAGGACAGGCCCAGGTATTAAGGGCATTTAATGACGATGACTACATGGCTCAATGTACTTCCGTCTTACTTGCAAACATGACTCATTCCGTCCCCATGCTCGATGAGTTGCCAATTGCGACCGCTGTAAGAATTAGAAAAGAGGACCCCGAGTCCTTTCTGAGGTATCGTGCAGCGATTGGTAAGGTTTTCAGTGACTATGTAGAGTCAAAAAAGTTCGTCAACCCTCGTGAGGCTAAGGGAATTTACACTGACATTTTGTTGCCCGAAGTCTTGAGGCTCAAGGCTCAGGTGAAGAGCCTTAGGAAATCAAACATCAAGGAAGCGGCAAAGAAGCTCACATTTTCTGCGGCAGTTGTAACGATTGGGCTTATCGGCGGGTTGCCCGCTCAAATCGCGGCCGCGCTTAAAGTAGCGGGAACAACAAACCTTTTGCGTGACGCCCACGATATCTTTAGCCGAGCAGATAAATCATCCTCCGATGTCAAGAATGAGAATTTTTACTTCTTATTGCGTCTCTTGGAGGAAAAAGAGTAGGTGGCCCGCCCTCGCATTTAAGGGTGCGAGTTTGACATCCCATGAGCCTGCCCGTTCTACCCTCTGTTCCACCAAAATTGAGATACTCTTCTTGGCGGACCGCGTATCGCCCAGTCAATATTCACCGCGATTTTGTGCTTGACAAATTATCTAGGGGTATATCATCATTCCTAAGAGCGAGGCATACTCGACAGTTCAGGTGGCAGCCCTGCTCGATATTACCCCTGCCACTCTGCATCGCTGGATTCGACAGAAACTAGTCAAGGCACCACCACTTCAATCGCTGGTGGGAACGACAGTTCGCGTTTGGACAAAGAAGGATGTAGAAGAAGTTAGGCAGTACAAGGCGAGGCACTACTGGGGACAAGGGAAGAAAAAGCCTCGCAAGAAACGAAAAAAGTGAAGTAACGGGACGCGCAGGTGCTAGTAACACCAACGCGCCCCTAACCAAAGTCGCACGAATGAGGTGCAACCATGGCTGCCAAAAACGGTAGCGGGTTCCTATTTCCCACGCAACCCGCACATCCCCACTTCATTTCCATTTCGCATTTGCGCATTTTGCATCCCGGTGTTCTGTACCGGGACCGAACACCCCCGCCAGTCTCCCACCACCACTTCACCCAAACCGTCATTTAGAACGGAACAAACCGACGCTTTTGTTTTCCCGATTCATTCTGATGAATCGGTCGGTTTGTGGATGTGAGAACTTCCTCTCATCGCGCGTTCTTTGCGCGATGAAATCTCTCTTCGATTTATCCGTCGAGCGAGGACCGGTGCATTTGAAACGATGACCTCTACAGAAAGCGGGACGATATCTATGGGTGAGTGGAAAACGCAAATCGGCCTCAGAGTCCACCAGGCCTTGCGCGCTGAACTCGAAGAGTCCGCCGCTCGCGAAAAACGCAAGCTCGGCAACGTCGGCGAAGTTCTCCTCGAATGGAGCTTTGAACAACTTAAAGCTGCGGGCTCCGTCGATCGCCTCTTGAAATACAAGATTCGCCCATCAAGCAGCAATCGAAACGCCTGAATGGTTTGGGTAGTGCGTCCATAAATCGAAAATACCTCTTGCGTGGCCCATGCTTCCCGGAAAGGCGTGACTATCTCCTACCGGATCGCCCGTGTACGCCTTCGCGACCCCTTGCGCGGTGTACCGTCATCAGTCAGTTCAGACAGGACAACCGGCGCTCGATCCGGAAACTCTGCAATGATGCGCACATCCCCGCCCATCGCCTTGACCGTTTTTCGCAACGTCGAAAGCAGTAGGTCACTCCGTTTTTCCATCCGCGAGACGCTATCCTGTGTCACCCCAAGAGTCTTCGCCACACGCGCTTGCGTCAGCTTCCGAGCCTTTCGCAGGTCCCGCAAGCTCATCTCTTCGGCGATGATTTCTGCCGCGCGCTTCTCGACCCTCTTTCGCGCTTCCGGACTCAACTTTTCAAACTCTTCACGAATGTTGACGGACATCTCTATTTCCTTTCCTTCTTCAGCCGCGCAAGATGAGCGTCAAAACGCTCATCTGCCTTGCGAATCAGTTCGCGGTAGAACCGTTTCTCGCTCCCGCCTGACTTGTCTCCCGCTATAAGCAAAATTGCCCTGCGCCTTGGGTCAAAAGCGAACGCCACTCGCCACTCCCCGTCCGCCGCGCTGAATCGCAGCTCTTTCATGTTCGCGTGACTCGATCCTTTCAGCGTGTCGGCCCGTGGCCGGCCCAGTTGCGGCCCAAATACTTCCAAAGCTAGCCACAACGCGAAAATCTCCTCCTGCACATCTTCGTGCAGCGCGGCAAACTCCGGCGCAAACTCATCGGCCAGCTCAACCACCCATCTAGCCTTCATAATATGTCATAAACTCCATATGTTTTCAAACACATATTTGATCTACGCCGCGGGTGGGTGGCGCACCCATAAATCGAAAATACCTCTCGGGTGGCCATCCTTTGCGAAGTTTGCAAAGCGTGGGTTCTTCTCGCAATCGCACTCTCACTGCGCCGATTCAACAGTTAGCCGCAGCCCAATAGCCTTAGTCACCGCGAACAGAGTCGACAGCCGTGGATTCCCCTGAGCCGAAAGTGCCCGATAAAGGCTTTCCCGCTCTATCCCTGCAGCTTTGGCTACTTTTGCAATTCCTTGCGCCTGTGCCAGGTGACGCAACGCAATCAAAAGCACGCGCGGTTCGTCTTCATCCTCCAGCGCCGCCTTCAGATACTCAGCAGCAAATGCAGGATCTTTCCGAAGTCGCCGAATGACCGCTTCATCATGAGATGTGCTTGTCTTGCGTTTCATTGGACCGCTCTTCTTTCTTTGAAATCCTTCAAATACTCCAACGCTCGCTCGATGTCCGCGCCTTGCTTCCTCTTGTCCCCGCCGCAAAGGAGCAAAACACACTCTTTCCCAATCATTGCGTAATAGACCCGGTAACCGGGGCCCCAATCAATCCGCAACTCAAACAATCCTTGGCGCAGTGACTTACAATCGCCAAAATTTCCCGCTGCCAGGCGGTTGATCCGCGTCGCAATCTTTGCCTGCGCCCGTGCATCCCGCAGACTGGTCAGCCACCAATCGAAGACATCTCTGCCAGCTCGATCGACGTAGTGGCGAATCTCGATTGCATTCTGCATTGTAACCTATAAATCACAACATGAAAAATGGATTTCTTGCCCTGCGCAAATCTTATCAGCTCAACAACCTACGAAGCTATTCGAATTAAGTATCTTGTTGACACAGTAAACGTTCTCTGCTATAGTTTGGTGTGTTTTGTTCGTCGCTCTCCCACTGCCTCGCGGCGTCCCACCACGTTCTCGGCCTTCCACAGAATTCCCATAACTCTTTTGCAATGAACACTTGCAGAAAATCGCTCTGCAACTCTCCTAGAATGAACACTTACAAAACAAAGGACTTTAACCACCTTTATTTTCAACACTTACAAAAAGGGTGGGGGGGAGGGGTGGTTATGGTTAACTGCACGTCCGACGAAGGATATTTGTCTCGAGCCACTGTCCTTCGAGGCGAGGGATCTCTCTGTCTCCAATCCAAAATGGTCATTGTGGCCAGCCGCTGGAAGCGGGAAAATGACCCCCTGCACACGAAAGGACTCTTTCCATGCCTATAGGTGAACTCGCACCCCCCATGCGCCTGATGATGACGCCCGGCCCATCCTCCATCGATCCCCGCGTCTACCGCGCCCTCGCCTCGCCCATCGTCGGCCATCTCGACCCGTTTTTCAAAACCTGCATGAACGAAACGCAGGAGCTGATGCGCCAGGTTTTCCAAACGACAAACCGCATCACCCTGCCCATGTCCGCGTCCGGCTCCGGCGGAATTGAAACCGCCATCGTCAACACGCTCGAACCCGGCGACGAAGCCATCATTTGCGTCAACGGCTACTTTTCCGAACGCATGTACGAAGTCGCCTCGCGCACACAATCCAAAATCACCAAAGTCGAAGCCCCCCTCGGCCGCGCCGTCGATCCCGAAGATGTGCGCCGCGCAGCCGCAGGCAAGAAAATCAAAGTCGTCGGCGTAACCCACGGAGAAACTTCCACCGGAGTTGTCACCAATCTCGACGGCTTCCGCAAAGTCGCCGACGAACTCGGCGCGCTCCTCATCGTGGACGCTGTCGCCTCCCTCGCCGCCGTCCCGATGCACGTGGACAAAGAACGCCTCGACATCGTCTTCAGCGGCTCCCAAAAAGCCCTCAGCGCGCCCCCAGGCATGTCGCCCATCACCGTCAGCCCGCGCGCCGAAGAAGTGATGACGAGTCGCAAAACCAAAGTGCAAAGCTGGTATTTCGACATCACTACTGCAATGGCTTATTGGGGCCAGGGCCGCCTCTATCACCACACGCCGCCCATCTCCCTCATCTACGCGCTCCGCGAAGCCATGCGCCTCGCCATCGAAGAAGGTCTCGAAACCCGCTGGGAGCGCCATCGCACCAATCAGCAAGCGCTCATCGCCGGCTGCGAAGCCATGGGACTAAAAATGTTCGTGGAAAATCCCAAAGACCGTCTCGTCACCGTCACGCCCGTCGTGATTCCCGCTGGAATCGACGACGTAAAATTCCGCGACCAGCTTCTCGAAGAGTTCAACATCGAAATCGCCGGCGGCATCGGCCCCCTAAAAGGAAAAATCTGGCGTCTCGGCCTGATGGGCTACTGCGCGCAAAAAGCCAACGTTCTCCTGCTGCTCGGCGCCATGGAAAAAGTAGCGCTCGATCAAGGCGCGCGAATCCCCGCCGGAGCCGGAGTCGCCGCCGCCATCCGCACCTATTCCCAAACCGGAGTCGCCCTCGCCGCAAAATAACCATGCGAACCTTTTCACATTCCAAATCCGCCATGCGGCCAATGGCAGCGAGCGCTGTGCTACGACTCCGTCATTCCTACCGAAACCAGCAACCACAAGCTGTCATCCCGACCGGAGTAGCCCGGCATTTTCCTGCACGCGCCCACTCCTTAACAAGCAACGTGCCAGGCTACGGAGCGGTGGAACCTCTCTTCGATGTCAGCCGCGCCCAGGCTGACGCGACCCGCACCAAATCTGTCATCCCGACCGGAGTGGAGGGATCTCTCTTCGATTGCTCCCTCACGCGGACTGACGCGACCAGCACCCCACTCTGTCGTTCCGAGCGAAGCGAGGAATCTTGGCTTGATTGCGCCACCGCCCAGGCTGACGAGCGCAGCGCTTTGACGATATACTTCGTCCATCGATTTTCAGGAGCGAAATGATGGCCACCCGCCCCATGCTGGCGAATAACGGCAAGATGAGCGAATTCGTCAGCGTCTTTGACGTCCAATCGAAACTCACCGGCAACAACTATCGTTGCCGCTTTTCGCACATGTGGAACGGCATCGCCACGCGCCACGCCGACACAATCGACACGAAATTTTTCGTCGAAGATGACGCCCTCGTTGTCGGTCTCGCGCAAACGGCCTTCGCGGAGTTTCGCACCAAGCACGGTCGCGACCTGACCGACCGCGAGGCCAGCTTCATCGCCGCCGAATATCTGCGCGAACGCCTCGAAGAAGAAGACGAGCGCAAACTCTACGACGTTTTCCACGACGACGTCCTCCGCCTGATTCAGCAGATCGGCATCAAATAATTTTCTGAGGTACGGCCTTTCGGGAGGGCACTACTTTAGTCGTGCCGAAAAGAACTGAAGAAAAAGGGGCTTTAGCCCCTGAGGTAAAACGAAATTAGATTTGGCCCGGCGTTTCCGGCGGCTCCGCATGAAACGCCTCAACAGCCGGATGACGCAATCCATCCCGCCGAATGAAGTGAATCACCAGCAGCATCAGCAACCCGCCGCAAACCAAAACCGCAGTGGCAATTTGCAGCGCGACTTGAAGATCGCGCTGGTCCGAAATTCTCCCGATGACTTGCGGCCCAAGCCCGCCAATCAATTGCGTGGCAAACATATACACGCCGATGGAAGTTGAGTGTGCCCGCCGCGGCATCATATCGTGAATCACCGCCGTCACCGGGCCGTGGTACCACGACATGAAAAAGACCGCAACGAAAAGCCCCAGGAGCACGGTTTGCTTTTCCTCAGACTGAATGGCGAGGAGCAGGAATGGAGTGGCCAGGAGCAGTGCCATTCCAATGACAATCAATCGTCCATAAGCGAATCGCTTTTGCAGGCGATCCGCAAAAAATCCGCCGCAGAGCACGCCGAGAATTAGAGAGCACAGTGTAGTCAGCGCGAGTCCCACCGAAGCGTCGCGCACGGAAAAGTCTTTGTAATTCACGGCGAAATCCACGGCCCACGCGACCAGAGAAACGCTGGCAAACGTAATGCAGATGCCGCCCGCGATCATGGAAAGAAAAGCGGGCACGGAGAGAAGTTTTGCAATTGGCACGACTTCCGAACGCGGGCCGCGCGGAGGCTCTTCCACTCCCAGTAAAGCGAGCGCAGGGAGAATTCCGGCGAGCGCGACGACGAAAAGCGCCATTTGCCAGCCATAACGCGGCGCAATGATTCCTCCAATCACCTGTCCGCAGGCGCCGCCCAGCAACATGCCCGCGGCAAAAATCGCTTGCGCGGAAGCGCGGCGTTCTTGCGGAAACGAACCCGAAATCATGGACTGTGCCGCAGGCGCGTAGGCTGCCTCGCCCAGGCCGACGAAGGAACGCGCGATCAACAAAATGGTAAAGCTTGTAGCAAGCCCGCCGACAAATGTCGCTGCGCTCCATAGCAGGATTCCGACGGCGATAATCGTTTTGCGGCTGAAACGATCTGCGAGAAATCCGAAAGGGATGCTGGCGATCGCAAGAACCACAAGAAGCAGAGAGTGAAGCGCGCCAAGATCGGAGTCGGAAACATTCAAAGCAATCCGCAGCATGGGAATGAGCGGTCCAAACACCTGCCGCGCGGCAAAGTTGACAAAGTTGATTAAAGCAAGTACAGCAAGAAGCCTAAACTGATACGAAGTCAGCGGTGTGGGTTTAGACGATGACATGCTGCGGCAATTTTTATGATTGACCTGTATGCCCGAATCAAGAGGATTATATACCGCGAATGAAAAATACCACTCCGGTGAAAACAACGACGAGTGACCGTCTGACCACGGTGCTGTCCTACGGGGCGCTGTTGCTCCTTGGATATTTGGTTTATCTGATTGTCGTGCCGTTTCTTGTGCCGCTGGTGTGGTCAGCGGTGCTGGCGATTTTCTTTTTTCCGCTCCACGGGCGGCTTACAAAAAAACTGAAGCCAACACCGGCTGCTCTCGTGAGCACACTCGGAGTGACGTTCTTGCTGGTTGTACCGGCGCTTGTTGTAACGGGCTACACCGCAAAACAAGCGGTCGACGCTACTGCGAGGGCGCAAGCGGTACTGAAACACCAGGATTCAAATGCAACGGACCGTGCGGAACAGTGGCTAAAAAGCAAATTACCATCGTCGATGCAAGGCACGGATTTTTCCGAGCAGCTTCAGCAAGGCGCGGAAAAAGCGGCGACGTATTTGGCAGGGAAACTTACATCGCTGCTGAAAAACCTCGTCACGTTCTTCGTGGATCTTTTTCTGATGTTGTTCGCGCTATTTTTCATGTTTCGCGACGGACACGAAGTCGTGCGCGGTGTGAAGCATTTGCTGCCATTCGATAGTGAGATCCAGTCCGAAATGCTCGAGGAATCCCGCGACCTGATTTTTGCCAGCGTGGCCGTTGCGCTGGTAATTGCACTGATGCAGGGAGCGCTCGGCGGATTGGCCTTCACGATTGTTGGAATTTCTTCGCCACTTTTTTGGGGAGTTTTGATTGCGTTTTTCTCTCTCGTTCCCGTGGTTGGCTCAGCGCTCATTTGGATACCCGCAGCTTTCTGGATCGGACTGAATGGCCATTGGGGTAAGGCGATTGTCATTTTGGCGATTTGCGGTGGTGTCGCGGGCATTGCTGATAACCTTGTGCGGCCGTTGCTCTTGCGAAATCGCACCAGACTCAACGAGCTGTTACTGTTCGTCAGCGTCCTCGGTGGCATCGAAGTGTTTGGCCTGTTGGGAATCGTTGCTGGCCCAACGATCATGGCCGCGGCCATGGGCGTCTTCCGTGTCTATATGGAACATCGCGACGAATTGGAAGAAGCTGGAGCGTAACCATTTGCAAGAATACTCGAAGCGAACCAGGAGACCGCACCGGCACGCTGTGCTAGAGTACCCGCCCGTATGAAAGAGCTAGAGAAAATTTCAGGGAAGCCTGGCGAACTGACGCCGGAAAAATTGCGCTGGCGTTGTGAGCCGTCGCGTTTGCCATTCGAAACAACAGCCCAAGCCGAACTACGCGAAGGATTCGTCGGCCAGGAACGCGCCTTACGCGCGCTGAAAATGGGCGTAGAGCTTGGCGCGCCCGGCTACAACGTTTTCGTCTGTGGCCTCGCAGGCACCAGCCGCGGCGGCACCATCGCTCGGATGATTGAAGAATTGAAGCCGGGCGTGAAGGAATCTCCGGACCGCTGCTACGTGAACAATTTCAAGACTTCGGACCGTCCGCGCTTGATTTCACTGCCCCGCGGACATGCCAACGGTTTCAAGAAAGATATGCAGGCTGGGATTGATTTCCTGCGCCGCCGCATTCCGCAGGTTTTCGAAGGTGAGCCATTTCAGCGCCAAAAAGGCCGCATTGTCGAGCGTTTTACCGCGCGCGAAAAAGATTTGATGGACGACTTCACGCGGCGCATTGCGCGTGATCAGTTTGCGCTTGGCCATATGCAGGTCGGCGCCGTTGCACTGCCGGAAATTTTTCCGGTGCTCGAAGGGCAAATGGTTCCCATCGAGGATATTTCCAAGATGGTTCACGAAGGAAAACTCGATTCTCAGGTTGCTGAAGAGATTGAGCGCAAATACGAACAATTCCGCCAGGAATTTACCGTCGTCTACAGAAAAACTCTGACTCTTTCGCGTGAGCTGGCAAGTGAGCTCAGCTATCTGGAACAGGAAGCGGCGTCGGTGTTAGTGGACGGCGTCATCGAGGAGTTGAAGGAAAAATATCCAGATACCAGCGTTTCGGAATATCTGGAAGAAGTCCGCCATCACATTCTGGACAATCTGGATCCCTTCAAAGAACGCGAAGGCGAAGCCGAAGAAACCGCGTCCGATTTGCCGGAAGGCCCAACTTCAAAAGCTCCCGGCCCGGACCGAGATCCATTTCGACTTTATGGCGTGAACGTGATTTTGGCGCATGGTGATGAATCTGAGTCACCAGTGATTTTCGAAACGACGCCGACGTACGCAAATCTTTTCGGCACAATTCAACGTGCTTATGACGCGCGCGGCGGTTGGACCAGCGACTTCATGGATTTGCGGGGCGGCTCGCTGCTTCGTGCCGACGGCGGTTTTCTGATCATGTACGCGCTCGAAACCATCTCCGAGCCCGGAGTATGGCGCGCCTTGAAGCGCACGTTGAACCACAATCGCCTCGAAATTCAGCCCGCGGAGATGTTCTACCCCTTCGGGGGCAGTGCTATGAAGCCGGAAGCCGTGCCCATAAATTTGAAAGTGATTTTGATCGGCGACCGCTCCATGTACGAACTGCTCTACGATTATGAGGAGGATTTTCGTAAAATTTTCAAAGTGCGCGTCGAGTTCGATGAAGAGATGCCGATGAGCGATTCCGTCATTGCGGAATACGCGGGCCGCCTGCGCGCCCTTTCCGAAAAAGAAAACCTCTCGCCGTTTGACCGCGGTGCCTTCGCGACGATGCTCGAACATGGCGTACGTATGGCTGGACGCCGTAACAAAGTCACCGCGCGCTTTGTGGACATTGCCGATCTCGCGCGTGAAGCAAATTACGCCGCAAAAGCCGCCAGTGAACACGTTGTCCGCGCAGAGCATGTTCGCAAAGCCCTCGGTTCAAAAATGGAGCGCCACAACCTCATTGAAACGCGCATCCGCGAAATGATCGAAGAAGGCACGCTTCTTGTGGACGTAAGTGGCGAACGCGTCGGCCAGGTCAACGGATTGAGCGTTCTCGAAATTGGCGGTTATTCCTTCGGCAAGCCCGTGCGCATCACGGCCACGGCTGCGCTCGGAAAATCCGGTCTTATCAATATCGAACGCGAATCAAATTTGAGCGGGCGCTTCCACGACAAAGGCGTGCACATCATCGCCGGTTATCTGCGCAGCCATTTCGCGCAGGATAAGCCACTCTCGCTTGCCGCGAGCATCTGTTTCGAGCAGTCCTATTCCGGTGTTGACGGCGACAGCGCCAGTTCCACGGAAGTTTACGCACTCGTTTCCGCTCTTGCCGGTTTGCCGTTGCGGCAAGACATCGCCGTCACTGGCTCCATGAATCAGCAGGGCGACATTCAGCCGATTGGCGGGGTCAACGAGAAGATCGAAGGCTTCTTTGACGTCTGCAGGATCAAAGGTCTCACGGGCACGCAGGGTGTCCTGATTCCGGAAGCAAACGTGGAAGACCTGATGCTCCGTCAGGACGTTGTCGAAGCCGTCCAAACAAAAAAATTCCACATCTGGCCCGCCGCAAAAATCGAGCAAGGCGTAGAACTGCTCACAGGTGTCTCCGCCGGCTCCAAGAACGGCTCCGGCGCTTTCGATTCCGGCACCGTCTTCGCCCTCGTAAATCAGCGCCTCTCTGAAATGGCAAAAACTCTCAAAGAATTCGAGTAGCGGCACAAGTAGCGCAGGCATCTCCTGGTTGACATCAGTTTCCGGTTTACCGGCTAACCAGAAGTTAGTCATAGCAGTGACCTCGAATATAAAGGTCTAGATGATGTGCATAGCTTACGGAGCAATTGCTCGAGCGAGAGCCGCCAAATCGCCGTTGCTCCAGTCGTCCCGCGGCCCCGCCGCTGCGCGAGCGAACGTCCACAGCCGAACGCGTTCGTGATCGACGCCAAGCAGATCCGCAAAGCTCCGGATTGTTCTGTCCGGGTCTGATCGCAATCTCGCGGAACAATTGAACAGGTGCTGCGTCGCGTCGTAGGCGGGATCTCCGACGAAGGGCTTTGGGTCGATGACGAGCCAAGGCTGGCGTTCGGCCCGGAGGACGTTGCCAGCGTGCAAATCGGTAGCCAACACGAGCTCTGTGGGTTGGGTACGCGGCAACTCCGTAAAAAGGCGCAAACCTTCGCGGACTAGGCCCGTATCGGGCCACTGCTCGATGTGCGCTAGCGTTTCGTCATTCCAATACTCTGTCAAAGCAGACAAGGGACGAAAGGGATGTTGCGCTGATGGCGCGCGCCACAGACGACGCAGCAAACCTGAAATCACCACGTCCTGCTCGCGCTCCGGCAGCGTGCGTAGTACCGTTCCAGGCTCGCAACGCTCCAAGAGCATGGCACCTAGACCGTCGTCGGCCATGAGTAGTCGCACAGTCGGGTCTCCGTCCCAGAAGCGCAGCCCGTGAATTTCGTGCGCTCCCTCCATGTGCGGCATGCCGATCTTCAGTACCGCGGGTGTTCCGTCTGCGCGTACGACTGTTGTCACGTACGAACAAGACACCTCGTCGTCATCGAACGGTGCATCGAGAGTCAGCGACCATCTGTGCTCCAAGTTACGCAGCACGCCGGGCAGGCGTTCGAGCCATGCGGCACGTTGCGGGGTCTTGCGGCAGCTAGCCGCCAGGCCAACTGGGATTTTCAGTGCCATGGCTTTCATTGTAGCCGCTTCACCATCTGCATCGACGCCATCTCAGAGATGCGCTCATCCCGTGGCGCATTGCAAGCAGATGACGGACCACACAAAAACTAAGGCATTGTCAGCTTCAGGCTCGCCATAGCTCTCCCGGCCACTCCCTTGCTATCCTCAAACGCCTCAAATCAACTCTTGGAGCAAACCCCATGCGCATCGCCACCACCACTGTTCTTTTGCTCGCCTTATCGGCGAGCACGCTCGGCCAGCAGCCTTCAGGTCAATTTGATGGAAAAACGTGGTGGGAGCACGTCAAATTCTTGGCCGATGATTCGCTCGAAGGGCGTGACACAGGCAGCGAAGGAATTAAGAAGGCGGAAGCTTACGCCGTCGAGCAATTCAAGAAAGACGGACTTGTACCCGCGGGCTCGGAAGGATTTTATCAGCCCGTCCGTTTCATGCAGTTTCAAGTGGACGAAGCGAAGTCGTCGCTCGCCATTGTATCCAACGGAAAATCAGAACCAATCTCCTTTGCCGACGAAGGTTTTGTCAGCACTCGCCTCACACGGGAATCCGCCACGCTTACCGCGCCGCTGGTTTTCGCTGGCTATGGTCTGGAAGTTCCCGAAAAGAATCTGGATGAGCTTGCCGGACTCGACCTGAAGGGGAAAATTGTCGTTTATCTTGCGGGTTCACCTGCGGACATTCCCACATCGTTGGCAGCGCACTATCAAGGCATCGGCGAACGCTGGAAAGCATTGCGTGCTGCCGGCGCAGTCGGCCTCATCACTATCTACAATCCAGCCTCGATGGACATCCCCTGGGCGCGCATTTCGGTGAATCGAAATCATCCTTCGATGGATTTGGCCGATGCGGAATTTCACGAGACGGAAGGTCTCCAAATTGGGATCGCATTCAATCCTGCCGCCGCAGAAAAACTGTTTCAGGGGTCAGGCCATACTTTTGCGGAAATAGCCGCGCTCGGAAAAGACCGCAAACCGCTTCCACACTTCGCTCTCGCAACTTCTCTGCAGGCGAACACGGTAATTCTCAGTTCTCCGTTGAACTGCGCTAACGTCGTTGCAAAGTTCGAGGGGAGCGATCCAGTCCTGAAAAACGAATTCGTCGTGCTTTCTGCCCACATAGACCACGTCGGAATCGGCGCGCCGATCAACGGCGATAAAATCTACAACGGTGCAATGGACGATGGTTCCGGCAGCGCGCTTGTTCTGGATTTTGCGGCGGAAATGAAGGCCCATCCCGAGAAACTGAAGCGCTCTGTAATTTTTCTGCTCGTAACCGCCGAAGAAAAAGGTCTGCTCGGCTCAAAATATTTTGCCGCGCATCCGACGGTTTCGGCCAAGTCGATCGTCGCCGATATTAACGTGGATATGTTTCTGCCAATCGCGGCTTTGAAAGTGTTGCGCATTCAGGGAATCGCCGATTCCAGTCTTGGCGAGCACGCCGCGGAAGTCGCGCGCTCCTTCGGCGTTAAACCTGTGCCCGATCCGGAACCGCTTCGCAATCTCTTCATCCGCAGCGACCAATACAATTTCATCAAGCACGGCGTTCCGTCGGTGATCATGGACGTTTTCTATGAGCAAGGCTCGCCAGAGCAGACACTGTTCAAAGACTGGCTGACGAATCGCTATCACGCGCCATCCGACGACGCGAACCAGCCCGTGGACCTCGGCGCTGCAGCACTATACGAAGAGATTGCACACAAACTTATGGTTGACACTGCAAACGCGAGCTCCGCGCCCAAGTGGAACGCGGATTCCTTCTTCAAACGCTACGCAACCAACTGACGATTCATCCAGAAATTAATTGGCTGGTGCAGATGGTGCAAGGTACGCCTGACGATTGTCGACGCGCGCGCCGCGCCTGGCAGCGACAGTGAGCGTGTGCAGCTTGCCGTCAAACGTTTGGGGAGAAAAAGCCAGGTTGTATTCGTGACGGACGATTTGCGCGATTTCGATGTAAGTCTTCTCGTAGTCTTTGGTCGATTTGGGAAAATAGACGCGGCCACCGGTTGCGGTGGTCAGAGTGCGCAAGAGCGTGTCGGCATCTTTCAGGATCGGATCAATTTCAGCGCGGCTTGCTTTCTCATCGCGGGTCCGCTTGTGTTTTTGGGGCGGTTTTTTCAATTCTCTGGATGTGGAAACTGCGAGGACGCGCACATCACTTGCACTGATGTTTGCTTGAAACGCGTTTGCGTCATCCGGCGGTGAGGTGTCCACACCGCTTCCGATCAAAACTACCGCTTTTTTGCCGGGAATAGTGCCAAGCCAGCCGAAAACAGCCAGCAAGCTCTTTGAAAGATTCAGGTCGGCTGAGCCAATGCCAAAATTTAAATCCCGCAAAGCGAGACGGGAAGCAGATTGATCCGCATCGAGACCAGACTGAATTGTGGCTCCCGATGAATAGCAAACAACCGCAACGCGGTCATTCGGCGCGAGGTTTGTGACAAGCGTGTCCGCTTTTTGCACGCTTTCCTTGCCGAACAGATACATGGAAGGGCCGCACTCGAGCATCAGAACGACTTGCGCGGGATCATCGTTGGCGAGGAATCCGGCGATAGGCTGCTCAACTCCGTTATCGAAAATATGAAAATCGGATTTCCGCAAACCTTCGACAAATTTTCCGCTGTGGTCGGTGACGGTCACGCCGACATTGACGCGGCTGACGTCCACGCGAATGGTTGGAGCAGAGACTTCCTGTGCTTTGCAAAAAAAAAGGCCAGCCAAAGTTGACAGCAGCGCGAGTGTTAAAAATCGCAAGCTTGGGATAGAAGCTCGCAGCGGCGAATCAATCGAACCAGCCGTCAAAATGGATACCGTTCGCATCTTTCCAGGAATAACCATAGCCCAGATGCAGATGGCGCGAGAAAACTTTGGGATCGATTTCATCGAGCCAGGATTTCTGCTGTGCGGGCGTGATTTTGTTCTGAGACAGACTTTTCGCAACCGATTTGTCTCCAGCCGTATTTCCAAACGGAAGATTCTTCAGCGATTGCCAATCGAATTTCTGGAAATCGAGAAAGCTGAGGCCGTTGACCGCGGCGGGAGCGCCGCTGCGATTTGCAAAGAATGGTGCAAGCTGGCTGGGAGGAGTTGAGGATTTTCGCTGTGCGAGCGGTACACGCAACGAGTCCTTCTTGCTGGCGACGAGGATCATGTCCTTTGTGACCGCCAAGTGAAAATTGGTTTCGGCCGCGGGATTCGGCGTGCCCTGCTTTTTGCCCGTGGAGAGCGTGAGAAGAGTATCGCCGTCAATGTCGATGTCCGCGGAAATGTTGTCGAGGAAAATATGGCGGATCAGTTTAAGAGCATTTTCGCGGTTGTGGACGCCGATGAAAAATGTATTTTTACCGAGGTCGAACGCGGAATCGGTTTGTACGTAACCAAGTTCGCCGGTCAGCGAATCGAGCGCATCGGCGGTGGACATTCCTAGTTTTGCGCGGGCCATAGCCTCAATCATGTCTGTCTTATCGTCGCCCTGTGCCGTGAAGGATTTCGCCACGCGCATGGCGAGCGCGTAAATGCCTGGAAAATTCAACTGCGCCTCGCGGTAGGAAATTGCGTTCGGCGGAATGTACGCAATGCTTGCGGGGTTTGCCTGTCCCGCATCCCAAATGTCGAAAATCGTTCCGGCAGAAGTGCTACCCAGGATGCTCGTTTGAAAACGAGTTTTGTCGCCATCGAGCACAACGCGCCCGGCAATCGAATGGATCGCGTTGACTTTCATCGCATCCAGAACTGTTCCGGCACGAAAACCTGCTGGAGTTGGCATGTCAGCGGCTAATTTTGTGATGTCGGAAATGTTGACGAAATATTCCAAGATTCCGCCGCCGAGCACTGCGCTTGCTTCCTTGAACGCCGAAACTGCGCCGAGAGACGTAGGAGGAGGAACGCCGGATTTCGTGCGGGCAAGAATTTTTTCCATTTCGGCGGCTTGTTCCGGAGTGATGAGAGACTTGGAAGCAAGCGAGTCGGATTTCATGTGGCTGAGAATCTGCTCGATGACGGAGACTTCGCCTGACGTGACGACGTACTTGCCGTTCTCCACCCAATACTCTGTTTCACTTTTGTGCTCCACTTTCATTGCGGGAACGCCCGCAATCATTGTGGGCGTGAGCTTCGGAGGAAACTGTTCCGCAGCCCGGAATCGCAAGAGCGCTTTTGCGAGCAAAGCTTCTTTTCCCGTACGGTCATAAATAAAAAAGAAACCGTTCCATTTGTGCGCGTCGTCGGTTTTTGGCGGAACGGCTTTGGCCGCGCCGGGTGCTATAAGCGAAACGGATTTGGGTTTATCTTTTGCAGGATCGCTTACAAAGCCAAGCGACATTGGATTTTCCAGCAGCGTCGTGAATTCAGAAATTTCTTCGCGCGAGAATTGCGATTTCGCATCGCCGGATTTCCGCGCGTCTTTCATAAAACTGTCGAACAGAGCATTTCGCGCCGGCGCAAAATCCGGATCGTCCCAGAGGGCGTAGAGGGAATTTGCGGAGCGGGCGGCAGGGGCAGGGGCGCCACGCCAGAGAACGTAGAAGACGGTGTGCGGAGGGAGGCGGCTGGGATCGATGGAAGACGCAGGAGCTTGCGCGGGCGCAGGCGATGCGGCGACCAGAATGAGTATGAGAGACACGCAGAGAAGTATGGTGCGGCGAAATGGATTCATAGGGAGCACTCCAGTAGGGAAAAAAACTTGATTCATTTCTCGATTCATTTGTAAAGGGTAGCGAGGCGGATGGAGAGAGAAAAGCCCTGTTCCGTTTGGTGTTTCCAGGAGTGGAACAGGGCTTTTTTGAAATTCAGAAAATCAAATTGTGAAAACTATGAAGTGCGAAAAACGCAGTCAGGCTTGCGTTTTTCGCGTTTGTTATTGTTTAGCCGGGGCTGCGGCGGGCGCGGCTGCAGGTGCGGCGGCTGCGTCCTTAGGCGTCGAGAGATAGCCGGTGATCTGATCTTTGCCGACGTTGAAGACGACGATTTCGTACGGCATGCTGCGCGAATTGCCGACGTAGAACTGCACGGGTTCGCCGGAAGTTTTGTCTCTCTTTTCGATCTGGCGATCGTCGGCCATAACGATGACGGTGTACTTGGATTTTTTCGGATCGGTCTTGCTGAGGTTCATCTGAATGGGGCCGACCCGCTGAGCGTTCTTGGCCTTCTTGAGGTTGAACTCGTAGTAGTTGCGGTCGCCGCGGCGCTTGAGGTCTTCGAGGTCGTCGTGATTGCGTGCGATGAGGCCGCTCATGACGCCCATGTCGCCCTTAGTGCTTTCGAGCTTGGCTTTGGTGGCTTCGAGGTCGCTGCGCGTGTCAGCAATGTCCTTTTTTGCGCCGCCGACTTCGGTGGCGACGCTGCCGATTTTTTCGTTAGCTTCAGTCTGAACGGCCGTGAGCTGGCTGGCGAGTTTTTGATCGGAAGCGATCTGTTCCTTGCGGATAGATTCGGCGCGGCTCTTGGCTTGCGCGACTTCGGAAGCCGTCATGCCGACTTTTTGCTGCGTGACTTCGACGATGCTTTTGAGCTCGGCCAGGCGGGTGTTGGCTTGCTCGAGTTGCGTGGAGAGCGTGGTGTTCGTCTTTTGCGCCGTGTCGAGGTCCCTCGAGAGCTTGGACGTGGAAGTGTAAGCGAAGACGCCGACAGCGGCGAGCGCGACGAAAAGAAGCACAAACAAAACGGAAATCCAGCGCGGAGTGCCGGAGGATTCGTAATGATACGACTCCTGCGGACTTGGCACGTTGGGAGAAATACTCATTGCCCCTCCTCAGAAAGTGGCGACCAACATTTTGGGGTTGAGATGCGATAAAGATTATGGCGCGGGTGAGGCGGCGTGTCCAGAAGGGGGAGAGGCGAAATGCAGCGGCGGAGGGACACCCCACCCCCAGGGGTTTTGCATGAGTGTGAAAGGAAAGAGCTTGCGCGGGAGGGTTTTGCAAGAGTGTGAAAAGGAAGGATTTGTTTTGCCCTGTTTTGGTGCAAAGAGATGAGGGTTTTGGATGAGTGTGAAAATAAAGGGTTTGAAAGTGCGTGTTTTGATATCCATACGGCGGTGCGGGGAGAACGAGGGTCTTGTCTGGGGAAAGGGGCGAGATTCCGAATGGAGGCGGGCTAGACACTGGGAAGAATGGCAGAGAATAGTTATCAAGTCAATAGATATTTGTTAGGTAATTCGAATGAGCTGTGGAAAAGAGTTCGAATGGGAAGAGGTCCCATAGGGTTAGGAAGAAAGGAAATTCATGAAAAGTCAAAATCAAATTCAACGCCAATGGAAAAGTCTAACCCAAGACCCGCCCTCGAACCCCGAGGACGGGGCACCCTCCGTGTTTCTGTGAGTTGAGTAACCTGGAGATCGTCCAATCACTGTGAGAATTGCTCGATTTATTCAATGGAATCTTGTCCGGGCCACCCGTCCCCGGTTGACAAATCTACGGCGATTCCTTCGTCCAGGACGACCTCTAGTCCTGAAGTACGGACAGATCTAAGAAAACTTTACAACCGCGCCATTTTCCATTTTCCAAGAAACTGGGATTGAATGCTCCAGTTCCAAAGACGCAGTCAACAAACCACTCTGCGCTGCTTTCGCTGCTGAAGCCATACAGAATGTGGCCCAACGAGTGAGCCACTTCGTGCACTTGTACTCCCAAGAGTGCGCCCCGGTGCACCCACCCTTTTTCGACTGTATTCACTACAATCTTATGTAAGGATCTGAAAAGCAAAGAGGTCTTCGGCGCTTGCGACTATTCCGGTTTGCCAACTCTTTAAATAAACCCTAAATAGCGGTGCTTGAACTGGGCTTGCGACCCTTATCCAGCTCTGCCCGGAATCGCGAGTTAAGAGAAATACGGTGGAACGCCTGGATCTAATAGAGTCGCTGTGGCCCACGGCTATCCCAGTGGTTCCCTTGAAATGAATGCTCTCCAACGACAATGAGGTTAGAGGTGATCGGATGGCCCAAGTCTTAGCCTGATCATATGAACTAGCCAGGAAGCCATGCTTTCCACAGAGAAAGAGCACCTCTGCTTCCTTGATATAAAGACTCCTCGCTCGCCCATTTAGTTTAGCGCTGCTTCGCCAAGTTATCCCACCATCTGTTGAGGAGTGGATCACAGTTACGTAACGGCTCCGATCCCTAGTCGGTCTAGGTTCAACGATCCAGCCAGTTTGATTATTCAAAAAAGCACATTGGATGAGAGGGTGTGTGCATTCAATCAGATGTTCAGACCAGTGGCTCCCGCCGTCGGTCGTTCGATGTATTCTCGATGCATCGCGTCCTTTATGGAATTCGCTGATTGTGACCCAGCCATTATTTGAGTCTACGAAACAAACGTTCTCGGAAGCGATGTTACCGTCGCGCGCAAGAAAGCGGCATCGCTCTTTCCAGGTGCGGCCTCCGTCGACTGTGTGTAGGCCACGTATATCTTTGTGGGCATACGAAGTCAGTAACCAGCATTCTTGCGTAGAAATCGGACACATGGTTTGGACCGCAAGAAATTCGCTGGTGAGACGCGGCGGAGTACGACAGCTCCAGTTATAGCCTCCATCTTGGGAGTTGTAGAGCTCTCCCATGGCCAGCATCCACATGTTGTTTGTATCACCCAGCGCTAGTTGGCGGATGTTCCCGTCGACAGGAGAAAAGATTTTCTTAAGCTTGATCAAAATCTTAGGGTTCACGCCATTCCAGCTGATGTGCAAATTTGTCCCTGACCGCATTGGTAAAGATAGTGTCCGTGCCTGTCACGCCATCTTCCATCATTACCGAGAGTATAAATTTCCATGTACGAACCGGACTCGCCCACAAAGCCTAGAGTGGAGCCCGGAGGGAAATATTGACCGGCCTTGTCAACGTCTGTAATCACGTTCGTTCCAGTCAGCTGGTCGTAATGCCAGCCAGTCGTCGGCTCATTCACTTCTGTCTGATGTGCGTATATCGCATCAAGAGCGAGATCAACGACCATCAATATTGAGATTGCCTCGTTCGCTCCTCGAAGTCCTCGTGCGCCACGCGCCGCCCGAGCAGCATTCATTGCAACTTGCCTCTCGATTGCTAGAGCCGCATAGTTTTCAGCTCTTGCGATAGCTTCAACCTGTTCTCGGATAGATGCGCCAAGTTTATTGCTGTCCCAGTGGAAACCACCATCCCCTTGAAAGCGTAGGTTCCCGACCTCATTGCCTTTCTTGTCGAACACATGGATGTTGGGCATGTCAGTTGGATTATGCGTATCCTTGCGAATCGTGTAATTCGTTCCCGGCAACTGCTCCCTACCAGCGTGGCCGCCAGCATCAACTCTGTTCACCGGGTTATTCAGGACATATGCGTATAAATTTAGGGATTGCGGATTGTCCAAATCCGAGAATGGGACAGGTTCTGGATTCGGAGACCAATCCGGGGAGATGAAGCGGCCTAGTACGGAAGAATCGAAGCGCGCACCAAAGTTGTCGAGGCCGGATTCGGAGTCGCGTTCTTTGCCGGAGAATTTGAAGTGGTTGTTCGTGCTTGATTGGACGACGCGTTCGCCGCCGAAGGGATAGAAGTCCGAGATGTCACTGGAGCCGTTGTTGCCATAGACATAGCGGATATTGCCGAGGATATCGAGGCCGTAATGGTCTACCCAGTCGTTGGCTTCTTCGCGCGAGACACGCATGCCGTTGAATGAGATGTAGCGGTACTGGAAAGCGCCGGAGCCGTTCGTTTCGATGACGGGGCTGTTGCTTGAGCCATACCAGTAGATGTAATTCGGCTGCGTTGGCGTATTAGAAGGGGCTTTCGTTATGCGCTTGCCATCGCCGTCGTATACGTAAGTTACGCCGCCAGAGGAGACGAGCTGATTTTCGGCGTTGTAGACGAGTGTGCCGACGCCGGGATTCGTGGTCAGATTTCCCGCAGCGTCGTAGCCATAGCCGGAAGCGGTGATGCGGTTGTTGGTGCCGATGGATCCAGCGAAATTGAAGCCGCTTTCCTGCGTGCAGCCGGTGAATCCGGATTGGCCGACGGGGTCGGGACCGAGAGTGACGAGATTGCCCCAAGGATCATAGCCGTAGGTTTCCGCCCAGCAATCGGTGGCATCCTGCGAATGGTTGGCGGTGGTTTGGGCAGTAGCCAGCCGATTCAGTGAGTCGTAGGTGAAAGTTTGAGAGCGGTTGTAGGCAGGGGTATTTGTGATCGTGACGACATTTCCGTTATTGTGGCCGCTGGCGTCGAGGTACGTGTAGCCGAGGTCGAGCGCGACGGTTGCGTCGGTGGATGCTGCTGGACATACAGAATTGGTGGGACCGTGGCCGGTGCCGTAAAGCTGAATGCGCGCGGGTTGGAGGCGATTGTTGAAGGTCCAAACATGCGTGAAGGTCTGGCCCCAACCGGAGTTCATGTAACAAAGGGCGCCACTGGCAGTGTAGTGCACGTTGTAAGCGTAGTTTGCGTCGGAAGAGGTTTCCGACACGAGGCGGCCAGCGCCGCCTTGCACAGAATTGATAGTGAGCGTATTGATTGGATGGACTTCGGAGAGCGGAGAGCCGTCAAGATTGTAGGTGTACGAAAAAGTGTTGGAGAGGCCGTTGGTGGTGCGCGCGTCGGCTGCAACGCGGCCCATGGAGTCGAAGGACCATGCTTCTGACCCTGCAGCGTCGCACATACCGGTGCGGCGACCGATGCCATTCGAAATGGTCAGGATTGGGAGTGTGCAGCCGGTAGGAGCAGTGCTGCCATCGTAGACATACTTGCCGGTGGGAGTGGACCCGTCGTTGAAGGTCTTTTGCGTGAGGCGATTGAGCGCGTCGTAAGAATATGTTGCGACGACAGTCGCAGTGCCAGACTGATTCGGTTTGGGTGAAGTTTTTGTTGAGAGATTGCTGTTGGCATCGTATAGGTAAGAAATGGTGCCTGATTCTGGGTTGATCGCCGTGAGCAGACGCGAGAGCGAATCGTAAGTAAAAGTGCGCGTGCGCCAGTTGGCCGAATTTGTGGAACCGCCCTTTTGATTTACCGTGAGCAAATTACTGAGCACGTCGTACGAGTAATCCGTTTCGTAATTGAGGTTCGCAGGATCTTCGAAGACCTGAGTGAGGCGACCGAGGCCGTCGGTGACTGATTTGCGGGATTTTCCGGCTTGATCGGTGACGGTAATAGCGTTGCCGGAGTAGGTTGTGAAGATAGTGTTGGAAGGTTGGGATGTAGGGCAGTCGCTGCCAGTAGGCAGAGTTCCATCGGGAGGAACGACAAGGCAGATCCTGCCAATCCCGTCGAAGTAGTTCGTGGTTATACCGTCGGTGGATGCGGAACTAGAACGATGCGGATTGGATTGCTTCCAAACTTGGCCCGTGCCCGCATTGGTAACGTCCGTATATGTCGTTCCATCCGGGTCGGTGGTCAGTTGGGTCTGGGTGACGTGGCCCAAGCCGTCCATGATGCTGGTCGTCGAGAGATTGAGAGTTGAAGGAGTTGTGGTAATTAGGCGGGTCGTCGTGACCGAGGGAGTAGGTGCGGTGTCGTTATAAGAAATTGTCGATTTCCCGCCGTCTGGGAAATCCGTTTCGGTCGGGCGATGGAGAACATCGCCATACTGGTAGCTGGTCGTTTTACCGTTTTGCTCGGTGGACGCAATCAATTGTCCATCTGAAAGAGCGTACTTGAATGTTGAGAAATGGCCGAAAGGGTCAGTAACCTTCGTCAGATACGCATTCGTGTTTGATGGAGGATTGGAATCGAAATTGTCCGCATACGAATACAAAGTTGTGTGGTTTGTGCCGATCATGTCAGCGCAGGACGCGTTTCCGCACGAATCGGTTCTTGAGAGCACTTGACCGGTTAGATCGAACGTATAAGTTAAAATAGAACTACCGCAAGTCTGTAAACACTTTCGCGTGATGGTTGTGGCATTTCCTCGAGGAGCTACGGAAGAAGGACCATAGTTTGCTTCATCGTGGTTGTAGGCAACGGGAGACACAGCGGCCAGGCTCGTTTGGTCGTAGGCGAAATCTGTCTCAGCGATGAGAGTAGCGGCACTGAAGGTTTGTACGGTGGCGGGTCGGCTAAAAATGGAACTCGCAGCAGGGAAAATTGGAGTTGGCGGAAACGACTGATAGGCAACGGCGGTTTCGCGAGTTGCCGTTATTCCCGTTGGAGCTACAGCACTGTCGTGGCACGTTGATGTAGAAGAAATAAGGCCGTAATCATATTCTTTTTTGTCCGTTACTTCTCCGCCTGATCCGTATGAATAGAAGGATCCGGATATTTTGCCGTCATCCAGCGTGGTGAGTTTGCAGGCCTGCCGGTAGGAGTCAGACCACCCTTTTGTCACGGTTCTAAGGGTGTTCCCATTAAAATCTTTGTAAATGATAGATTGCTCGACAGCAGCCTGGCCAAAATAGAATCCTGTTCCTTCAGGGGAATAATTGTAGATGGTTTGAAAGCTTGGCGCCGCGGCGCAGTTGAAATTGTTGCGCGCGCAATCGTGTGTCGTTACTATCGTTTGTTTGCTGGTCCATCCATTGCCCCAAGTGGTGGAATAAGAAAAGTCCTGTTGGAGAGCTACGTTGACGCCGTCGAAGCTCACCGAACGACGTGTCACTGCGGGCGTATCGTAACTATATACGCAGGCAAGGTTCTGATTATCGGTTCCGGAAACGGATTCAGAGTTCGGATTGAGCCCCCATGTGTAGCTCACGTATCCCCCAGTCGGATAAGTGATCTTGCTTACCATGCCGTAAACAGATTCATACTGGAATTGATAGGATTTGCCGTTCGGCAAGCCTATTGATGAATAGGCGCTGGCAGAGGCCAGAGATGATCCCGGTCCACTGGTGGGATCGAAACAGTTTGCCTGCGGGATGACGGCTTGCGGAGTGAAATTGAAGGCAAAACCCTGCCAAGTCGCGTTACCTGAAACCGGTGTGAACGGAATAGGCTGGGCTGAACCGTGCAAGGTATCGCCTCCTGCATTTACGACATTTCCGTTTCGATCTTCAATAGAGTCAACACCGCCCCGGAAAAAAATGACCCATCCATTATATATTTGTGGTATTGCGGAAAAGTTATAGACCGTTCCATCCGGCCCGACAACCGTTACGGGGGTAGGTTGTGAAGGAACGGTGTCTGGGGATGGCGCTGTCGTATTTGCGGTATAGATTCCGTCGCTGGCCGTCAGCACATTACCCGGGGCTCCGCCCCCCTGGCCGCATTTGTTGGGCGAGTTGAAATCGCTTGACTGGGCGGTCTGCAGGCCCAGCAAGTGCCGGCCACCACTGGGGTCTTGGAAAACGTAGCTTGTAAAATAGACGCATGACGCTGTGTAGGGGGGCGGACCGGGGAAGTTTGTGTTTTGGGTTCGCTTAATTGCAGAAAGGGTTGGAGAGCTTGTCGACCATCCTTGCCCCTGGTTGTCAGCAACGTCCGAAACCCACAGAAAGTGTCCGTTGCCTGTAGCAACCATGTGATGGAGGCCCGCCGAATTGTAGATGTACGCAAACGGCACTGTAATGCCGCGACCCGGGCGTGTGGGAACGTCGATGCGTATGCTCAACTGACCGTTGGACGGCTGGACTGTTTCAGAAAGCATTTTGACGTAGTCATGACCGACGCCGGGAATCGGGGTAGCCTGATCGTTTGTGACGCCCGTGATTTGAGCTTCAGAATATGAAACCGTGAATGGGATGAACAAGGCGATCATGAAGAACTGACGAATGAAACGAAAAACGGACATGAGGGTCTCCTGAGAAGTAGCGGGAAAGTAACAAGGAGAGTGTTAGCTGTCAAGTTAAGTACGCGTGAAGAGTGGAGAAAGTTGTTGGTTGCGGACGTGGCGCTGCAGATGGGACGCGAGAGGGAAAGGGGCGTAGAAAAACGAACTCCTGGGAGGCGCTCGGTTTGGTCGAGGGCTGCCCAGGAGTTTTGCGCGTTCGGGGTGTGTGAAACGCGCGGTGGTGAAAGTTTGTGGTGTTCGGGGAAAGACCCAGGTTCTGAAAAACGAACCTGGGTCGTGCGCCGAGTTAGAAGTTGAACTTGAGACCGAGTTGAAGCACGCGGCCGCCGGTTGCGTTGTTGATGTGACCAAAGGGACTCTTAGGGTCTGGGTTAAAGGTTGTACCGTTTGCGGTGCCACCGGACGGCGTACCGTTGGTGCTATTGAAGAAGAATTGCGGCGAATTCGTGACGCCGAATGCTTCGAGGCGCATTTCCATGTTGTAACGCTCGGTGAAACGCACGGTCTTGGACAGGGTGGCGTCCAGGTCGAAATAGTTGGGGCCGCTGAGATAGTTGCGGCCAATATTGCCGAAATTGGTGCCTGTGGCAGCAGCAAAACTGCCCGTTGTGAACCAGGGGTCACTGCCGACGCCATGCAGAATCTGGAGAGGAGCAACCAGATTTGGCGTGTTGTTATTGTTCGGCGCTTTGAGGCCGGCGGAGCTTGCACTGAAGTTCATCGGCAGGCCTGACATGATCGTCATGAGCGTGGAAACGCGCCAGCCGCCAATGATGGCTGCAGCGGGACCGGAGGAAGCCCAGTGCTTACCGTTGCCAAAGGGCAGATCGTAGACGATGCTTTGCACGAAGGTTTGTGTACGGTCAAAGTCGTTGCGGGCGTAGTCTCTGCGCTGGTTGATGTAGAAGAAAAGGCCGCCGTCGTCGCCGGACTGGAAGCCCATGCCTTTGGCGTAGGTGTAAGAGGTGGTTGTGGAGAGGCCGTTGGCGAATTTGCGATCCAGTTTGCTCTGCAACGCGTGGTAACTCGAAGAGTATCCTGCGAAGAGAAGTTGTGTGTTTGCCGTGCGGCCGAATGTCGGAAACTCCGGTTGTCCTGCGGTGCCCAAGCCGACTACGGTCGCGGCGTTCAAGTTGTAGTTGACGACGCTATCTACACCGTGATTGCCAACGTAGGCGACCTCGATAACGAACCGGCCGGGGAGCGTCTGTTGAACGGCAAGATTCCACGATTCCACGTAGGGATTCTTGAAGTTCGGATTAACCGTGAAATACTGCACGGCTTTGTTGGGATTGGTGATGATTCCGTTCGAAGGGACAACGGGCTGGATCAGATCCGGAAAACCGTTCTGGAAAGTTGCGGTTTGTCCGCTCGGCAGCAACGCGGGGCCAAAGGATGCAACCGCAGGATCGAATTCGTTGTTGGACCTAACGGGGAAATTGTAGGCATAGCTGTTATCCGGAAACGGCGCGTAGCTGATGCCGAAACCGGCGCGGATGACTGTCGATTCCTTCAAGCGATACGCCAGACCGAGGCGGGGCGCAAAGTATTTGTAATGAGTGGCGATTCCTAGATTGTCTGGAATATCGCCGAAACCGCTAACACGAAGCGTGTTGTTGGTCGGATCGTAATTGGAGAAGCCGCCCTTCTGAACTGGAGTCGCCGGTGGATAATATTCCCAGCGCAAACCCAAATCCACAGTCAGTTTTGGCGTGACTAGCCACTTGTCTCCCACGAAAGCAAAGAATTGCCAGGCGCGGTAATTGGGGAAGAAGGTTGCCAAATCTCGGCCCGCCTGGCCGGGAACGTCAAACAAGAAACTGGCAAAATTGTTGGTAAAGCTGGTCTTGGAAGCTCCCGTACCGGTGTTCAACGCTGTCTGCCCGTCGTTGAAGGTGTAAAGACCGCGCGGACTGAACGTCTGTTCTTGGAGCAAGGCGTCGCGGACACGGCGAAGGTCCACACCGAATTTTACGGTGTGATTGCCAATTGTCTTGGTCCAGGTGTTGGCGAAGTCTATGTTCGTCTCGGAACGAATCCAGGGCAAGCTGGCGGAGAATCCGATCACAGGATTCGAATAAACCCCGCCGTTAATTTGAATACCAACTATACCGCTGGTGATCTGATCCAGGTTTACACCGGGGATGCCCAGCGTATCGGAAGTGTTCGTGCCAAAGTCGGTGTTGTGGGCTTCATTGTGATACCACGCGACACCGGCGCGGAATTCAGTGACCAGCGTGTTCGAGAAAAAGTGGTTGTAGTTGAGACCGATGCTGTAAGTATTTTGAATACCCTGGCCTTCGAAATTGCCCTGCGCCGGACCTCCACCAAGACCAAAGATGGGCGCCTGAAAAACGGACGGACGCTGATAACTGAAGCGGCCGCTGAGTCGGTCCCTATCTGTTAGGTTGGCGTCTATTTTCCCGTCAACGAAGTCCGTGTCTTTGTGGAAAGGCAATAGGGCGAAATAGTTGTTCGTGTTTCCGGTGCCGTTGTTTGGCGCCGGAATGAAGTTCAGCAGAGCCGTTGAAATTGGGTTGATCATTGCGGTGGGAATGATGTTCGGGCAGCCTGCGGCGTTCGTGCATGCCGGATTGAAGGCGTCCACGGGGCCGCTGGCACCGGGCACGGTTGCGACACCGGGAGAGGATGAAGCGACAATTTGCTGCCGGCCCGTTCCGTCCGCATTGCCGCTAAACGGATTGTAAATTACCGTCGCGGAGCTACTGAGGTCTCCGCTACGAATAGCCATTGTCGGAATGGAAATGGTATTGGTATTCGCTTCGTGGTCGAAGACCTTCAGGTAATCCGCGAAGAAAAACAGCTTGTTCTTCTTGATCGGGCCACCAATGTTGCCGCCCAAATAGTTGTATGCAAGATGGCCGACGGATTTGTCGAAGAAGTTGCGGGCGTTCAGGTAGTCGCTGCGGAAGAATTCGTAGGCTCCGCCGTGAAAGTTGTTTGAGCCCGACTTCAGAATTACGTTCGTAACGGCGCCGCTGGCGCGACCGAGTTCCGCGTCGAAGTTGCTGGTGGAAACATCGACCGTCTGAATCGCTTCGAGGGGCGGGATGAGGATTTGTAGAAGGCCAGTGCGCTCGTTGTCGTCAATTCCTTCGATCTGGTAGTTGTTGCCTTGGCGAAGCTGGCCATTAACTTCCGTCTGCAGAGAGCTGCTGGCATTGAAAAACTGCGAGTGCTGGAAGGTGGCGCGCGTCGTGCCGGGAACGAGATTCAGCAGGTTCTGAAAATTACGGTTCGTGCCAAGCGGCATGTTTTCCGTGAGCACGGTATCGAGCTTGCGACCCGTGTCCGCGCGCTCCGTTTGCAGAAGCAGTGTTTCCGCTTCGACCGTGACGGTTTCTGAGACATCGCCCGGCTGGAGATCCAAATCGATGCGAGAAGTGGTGTTTACAAGGACATCCACGCCGGCTTTCGATGCTTTCTTGAATCCGGTGAATTCCGCGGTGACGCGGTAAGTGCCGGGAGGCAAATCCGGAAAAACATAGTTGCCGCTGTCATTCGTTTGAGCGGTGCGGCTGATGTTGGTATTTGTTTCCGTGATGGTGACTTTGGCGTTGGCAACCGGGGCTCCGGTCGCATCCGAGACAGTTCCGAGAAGCGTCGCGTTCACGGCCTGCGCTGCCGCTGGCGCGGAAGAACCGGCGAGAATGACGGTGAACAAGAAGATGATACTCAAGCTACACAAAGCAAGCCTAAACATGCGTGAAGAGCGTTTGGGATTGCTGCTGGAATGTGCTGCGCACCGGGAATTTACCCGGTAGGAAAACTCAATGCTCATGACCTCACCCCGTTTCACTTCGAAAGGAATGTCGACCCCACAAGAGTCAACAAAGTATGGAACTGGTTCCACACCCTAATAGAGCAAACCCTGCAAGTCAAGTGGACATTTCAGGAAAAATGATGGCAGGCATCTGGATTTTGAATCTGCGGCGGGTGCGCAGATTTTGGATAGGCGGGCCGGTTTGTCCGATTTCTTTCAAAAAGGCTGACGAAATGAAGTTTCGCGGCGTCCATGTTTAACGAGGTTATGCTAGACTCCCTCGGCAGCGGAAGCAATCTGCGAGAAAGCCGGAAGGTCGAGGAGCAGAGCGCTTATGGAAGCAGTTCCACAAAAGACAACGATTCGCGACGTGGCTCGGGCTGCCGGCGTTGGCGTGGGGACGATTTCGCGCGTACTTAATTCGAGTTCCCAGGTCAGCCGAGAAACTCGCGCGCGGGTTCTTAAGGCGATCCGCCGCCTGGGCTTTCGGCCTAACGCTCAAGCGCGTCGCATACTACGCCGCCGTTCGGAAACGGTATGCTTTCTTTTGAGCAACCGCGATTTTTTGCATCCGTTTCATGCGCGCATCCTGCAAGGAGTTGAATCGTACGCCAGCAGCCTGAAGCAACACGTTTTATTTGCGGCGTTGCACTATTCCCCCAGGATTCCGGCCGAGAAGATTGATTTGCCCCACGTTCTGCAAGAGCACGGTTTGATTGACGGCGTCATCCTGGCAGGCACGATTTATCCGAACGTGCTCCGGCGAATCGAATCCATCCACATGCCATACGTGGCTCTGAGCAACAACGTTGTAGGCATGGATGGCAGGCACGAATTTGACCAGGTCGGGTTTGACGATTTCAACGCTACGCTTCAGGCCACGCGTTACCTCATTAGCGAGGGACACAGCGAAATTGTTTTTGCGGGAGATACGTCCTTTCCGTGGTTTCAACGCAGATTCGACGGGTATCGCCAAGTGATGCGGGAGAACAAACTGAAGCCTGTTCTGGTGACCGCGCGGAATGCCGAGAGCTTTGTCGCTTTCGGCCAGAAGATCGCACAGCGAATCTTGTCCCGCCGGCCGCGACCCACCGCTGTGGTGGCCGGCAACGACGAGACTGCGTACGGACTTTGGCTTTCGCTGCGGAGACATGCGGTAAAAGTGCCAGACGATGTCAGTTTGGTCGGCTTTGACGATCGCGAAGAAGCGATGCTAATGGATCCGCCACTCACGACGGTCCGAGTACACAAGGAAGAGATTGGTCAAACTTGCATGAAGATGCTGTTGGAACGTTTGCATAACCCTCATATGGCGTTTAGCCAGCGCATTCTTCCGACCGAATTCGTAGTGCGTGGAACGGTTCTTCGTCTTCGGGATTTCTCTAAAACTTAAAAACACAGACTGGTGGAATACCTGCTAGCTTTGGGCAAGAATGAGCTGCCGGCGCAATTCCCCGGAGGCTGCGTCCAGCGGAGCAATAAAGTCGCGTTCAAAATCCGGCTTGTTCTGCGTGTCTCGAGTGAGCCAGTTGGCGATGGATGGCAGCTTTTCGATTGCTTCCCATGGAATGTTTTGTGGCAGTTCCAATGCGGGCTGGCTAGAATCTTTGAGCTTCTCGAGGGCGGCTTTCATCTTTGCTTCGTACAAGTTCTGCATCCGAGAGATATCTCTGTAGTTGGCTTCAAACTCTTTTACGATGACATCGAGATAGGACCGCATCTTGTCAACGTTTTCTCGAATGCCCTTCAGGACTACTCCCCTAGGATCAAATTTGATGGCTCGAGTGACATTGTGGAGCTTCACTCGAAATTCGAGAAGACTCAGGAGTTGCTCGTCGTAAGTTTTTGCCGACCGGTGCGCCAGGATGGTGGAACGCGCACTCTCCACGCGGTCGTACACCGATTTTAGATCGCTCAACACATTAGCAATGAACTCGACTTGCTGGGCGCGCAAGCCACGGCGCAATTCAAGATCGTTGAAAAGAACCTGAACCACGGCACCGAGCATCGCCCCGAAGATCAAGGCCGCTGCGGCTTCTCCAAATGCTTTCGCCAACTCAGGGTTGTCTTTATGCCAGAAGAAATACCCGGCCAATGCGACGGCCTCGCCCGCGATGACCAGAATCGTCAATGTGACAAGCGTTGATTGTTTATGCCGGACCAGGAGCGTGCTTGGAACCGGGTTGGGAGCAGCAGATGCTGGAGTACCTGTGGACATAGGGGGCCTCCGTTTGAGAAGTAGTGCAGGATAAGTGAGAACGTTACATCGGTGAGTGCGGGGTTGTGAGGTACTAGGAAAAGAAGGTGATGAGATGGGCGCGAAGATTGGCCATGAAGCGCTCATTTCTTGACTTGGCGAGGAGGCGACCTCAAAATAAATAGGCATGAGCGTAGGCGCAGGAGGCGCGGAAGCGATGTTCCTGGATGTAAAAGAGCTGGCTGTACGAAAGCTGAGCCTGCGGAAGAACTACGTTCCTGGTTCGATTGACTACCACACGAGCGAGATTAAGCAGGTTGAGCCGTTAAATGTGACGGCGACGGTGGAGTTGTTTGACGGGACGCAGATCCGGATTACGGGTGAGTTTGAGACCAAGCTGGAGCTGGCGTGTGCGCGATGTCTGGAGCCGGTGACGGAAGAGGTGCACCGGTCGTTTGATTTGTTTTATAGCCCGCTGCCGAAGCTCGAGAAGCCGGAGGAAGAGCGGCTGAAAGACGATGACGCGGACGTGGGATTCTATAAGGGTGATGGATTGTTCCTTACGGATGTGTTGACCGAGCAGGTGCTGCTGGCCGTGCCGATGAAAGCCATTTGCCGGAGCGATTGCCGCGGACTCTGCGCAGCGTGCGGAGCGAATTTGAATCACGAAGAGTGCCGTTGCGAGACGCATAGTGTGGATGCGCGCCTGGCTCCCCTGGCGCGGCTAAAGCAGGACTGGTTCAAGAAACAATAAGAGTGCGGGATTTGAAGTTAGTTCTATGGGTTTGTGTGTGTTTTGTGGGATAAGCTGGGGATACTCTCCACGCTGACAAGCATCTTAGAGGAAAGAATAAAGGAGTAGTACGATGCCGAATCCAAAGAGAAGACATTCAAAGCGGCGGACGAGCACGCGGCGGGCGCACGATCACCTGACGAAGCCGGCGAGCTCGAAGTGCCCAAATTGCCATGAGGCGAAGCTGCCGCACCAGGCGTGTCCGCACTGCGGCTACTACAAGGGTAAAGCGGTGAAGGAAGTAAAGGCGTAGAGCCGGATTTTTTGCACTCATACCGAGCAGAGCGGTAACCAGTCCCCATGATCACAATTGCCGTGGACGCGATGGGAGGGGATAACGCACCCCGCCCCGAAGTCGAAGGCAGTGTGCTGGCTGCACGTGAGCTGGGAGTGCGCGTGTTGCTGGTAGGGCAGCCTGCGGTAGTTCGCGCAGAGCTGGCGAAGCACGGACGAGCGAACTTGCCGATTGAAATTGTGCCGGCGAGCGAAGTGATAACGATGGAGGACCATCCGGCGCAGGCGTTTCGCCGGAAGAAGGATTCGTCGGTACACGTGGCAGCGCGGCTGGTGCGCGAAGCGAAGGCGCATGGGATGGTCAGCGCGGGGAACACGGGCGCGGTGATGACGGTGGCGCGGTTTTTGTTGGGAACACTGGAGAGCGTGGATCGAGTGGCGTTGGCGGCTCCGTTTCCGAACGCGAAGGGCGGCGTGAGCGTGCTGCTCGATGTGGGCGCGAATGTGGATTCGAAGCCGGAGCATCTAGTGCAGTTTGCGGTGATGGGCGAGATTTATTATCGCGCGACGTTTGCCCATCGCAGGGTTCGCGTGGGATTGCTTTCGATCGGGGAAGAGGAAATTAAGGGCAACGAATTGACGCGCGAAGTGCACAACCGTTTGAAGAAGACGCATCTGCACTACATGGGGAATGTGGAAGGCGGAGATCTTTTTTCAGGTGAAGTGGACGTAATTGTTTGCGACGGATTTGTGGGGAATATTGCGTTGAAGATTTGCGAAGGGCTGGCGGTGCAGCTTTTTGGGTTGCTGAAGAAGTCGATGAACAGTTCTCTGATTACGCAATTTGCGGGATTGCTGTCGCAAGGAGCATTTCGCGGATTGAAGAAGAAGATTGATTACACGGAATACGGCGGCGCGCCGCTTTTGGGAGTGCGCGGCGTTTGCGTGATTGGACACGGGCGTTCGAATGCGAACGCGGTGAAGAATGCGATTCGCGTGGCGGCGGGACTTTCCAAAGCGAACGTGAATGAAAAAATTGAACAGGGGCTCTTTGCGGCTGGTGTAAACGCGTGACGGAGCTGTTGAGGTAAAGACGATGGGAAAAGTAGCGTTTGTATTTCCGGGACAGGCATCGCAATACCCGGGCATGGGAAAAGAGCTGGCGGAAAAATATCCGGCGGCGCGCGCTGTCTTTGAGGAAGCGGACAAGGCGCTGGGATTTTCGATTTCGAAGATGTGCTTTGAAGGCACGGAAGAAGAATTGAAACTGACGGCAAATACCCAGCCGGCGATTTTGACGTGCTCGGTGGCGGTGTTTCGCGTGGCGGAAGAGAAGGGATTGCGGCCGGATTTTGCGGCGGGGCACAGTTTGGGCGAGTACACAGCACTGGTGGCGGCTGGCTCGTTGAAATTCTCAGATGCGGTGCAACTGGTGCGGAAGCGCGGAACGTACATGCAGGAAGCAGTGCCGCAGGGCGTTGGCGCGATGGCGGCGGTGCTGGGGATTTCGCATGCGGTCGTTGCAGATGCCTGCCAGCGCGCGGCCGAGGGAGAAGTTTGTTCGGCGGCAAATCTGAATTCGCCGGAGCAGACAGTGATTTCTGGTCATGCGGGCGCGGTGAAGCGAGCTACGGAGATTGCTTCGCAATTGGGCGCGAAGAGGGCCGTGATGCTGCCGGTTTCGGCGCCGTTTCATTCTGCGTTGATGATGCCGGCTCAGGAAAAATTGGCGAAGGATTTGGAGAAGGTGCAGTTTTCGGATTTGAACGTGCCGCTAGTGACGAATGTAGACGCGGACACGATTGAAAAAGGCGAAGAGGCGCGCAGTGCGTTGATACGGCAGGTTTCGATGCCGGTGCGCTGGGAAGAATCCGTACGATTGATGATTGACGAGGGTGTGAACACGTTTGTGGAAGTAGGGCCAGGAAAAGTTTTGACGGGATTGCTGCGGCAGATTGAGCGGTCGGTGGCAACGCTGAATATCGAGGATGAGAAGAGTTTGAGTGTGACGTTGGAGAAGATTGCGGCGGCTAGGGCGGACGCGGCATAGGTTTAGACTTCAGTCTGCGCCGGCGTGAGATTTCAGCTAGATTGCAAGAATCCTGATCGCGTGTAAATAGAGGTCCTTCGCGCATCTTTGTGGATGCGCTCAGGATGACAAGCTACTAGTTTTGCTGCTGCGGAGAGGCAAATGTTTAGTTTGAAGGACAAAGTGGCGCTGGTGACAGGGGCGTCGCAGGGGATTGGGCGCGATACGGCGCTGGCGTTGGCCGAGGCTGGCGCGAAAGTAGCTGTTGCGGCGCGGAATGAAGAAAAGCTGGCTTCACTGGTTGCGGAAATTGCGGCAGCGGGCGGCGAAGCGTTTGCGGTGAAGATGGACGTGGCGGACGCGGAGCAGGTGAAGGCGGGATTCAAGCAGGTGATGGAAAAGTTTGGCAGGCTAGGTATCTTGGTGAACAACGCGGCGATTACGCGCGATGGATTGGCTCTGCGGATGAAGCTGGATGATTGGGACGCGGTGATCAAAACGAATTTGACGGGCGCGCATTTGTGCACGCAACAGGCGCTCGGCGTGATGATGCGGGCGCGGGCGGGGCGGATCATCAATATTTCTTCCGTCGTGGCGCAAAGCGGGAATGCGGGGCAGGCGAACTACGTGGCGGCGAAGGCGGGATTGATCGGATTGACGAAAGCCACGGCAATTGAGATTGCCTCGCGAAATATTACGGTGAATGCGGTGGCACCGGGATTTATTGAGACACCGATGACGGATGTGCTGTCAGCGGAAGTAAAAGAGCAGTTGAACGCCCGGATTCCGCTCGGACGGATGGGGAGGCCGCGGGATGTGACGGCGGCGATTGTGTTCTTAGCTAGCGATGAGGCGGGATACATCACAGGGCATGTGCTGAATGTAAACGGCGGAATGCATTTGGCATAGGTCTATGCCAAGGGGGCGATATGAAGGAATATCGCGGGCTCAAACTTGAACCTGATTGGCCACGGATTCGGCAGTTGGTCGCACGGCATTTGGGTAAGACTGAGGAAGAAGTTCAAGCAATGAAGGAGCGCAGTGACTCCTTGGAGCAGGTCGAACTTGTCATGGCAATCGAAGAAGTGTTGGATACGCGACAGCCAAAGTGAGAAGGGTGAAAGTTGACCTTGGGGTAGGGCATGTCTAGAATGGGCAGGTTGCCTTTGCAGGGCTAAAACGGGGATTCCGCAAGAGTTTGGGCGCTGGCAGTGGGTGCGCCGAAGTTGAGGAAACACAAAACAGGCGGTCGCGAAGACCGCGGAGGATAGGGAATGGCCAGCGTAGAAGAACGCGTGAAGCAGATTATCGTCGAGCAGCTCGGAGTGGATGAGGCGGAAGTTACGCCGACCGCGTCGTTTGTGGACGACCTGGGCGCCGATTCGCTCGATCAGGTGGAATTGGTGATGGCGTTTGAAGAAGCATTCGGCATCGAAGTGCCGGACGAGGACGCCGAGAAGATGGCCACGGTGAAAGATGCCATCGAATATATCGACAAGCACGCCAAGTCCAAGTAATGGCCGTTCGCGGAGGCTCGCCGGGGACTCGCGAGCCGCAAGACTTTTCAAAAAAGTGATGGAGAGGGAACGTTGACTCGCCGAGTTGTGGTCACGGGCGTTGGGCTCGTCTGCGCATTGGGAATCGGCACAGAGGAAAGCTGGAAGAACCTCGTGGCCGGAGTGAGCGGCATTGGTCCGATCACGCATTTCGATACGACCGATTTCGATTGCAAGATCGCCGGCGAAGTGAAGAACTTCGATCCGTTTCAATGGATCGAGAAAAAAGAACTGAAAAAGATGGGCCGGTTCATCCAGATCGCACTGGCGGGCGCGGATGATGCGGTAAGGCAGGCGCAGTGGAAACCTGAGCAGTCGGACCTGGACGAAGTCGGCGTATACATCGCGTCGGGCATCGGTGGATTCGATATCATCGAGCGCGAGCATATTAAGCTGACGAATGGCGGTCCGGGAAAAATCTCACCTTTCTTTATTCCATCCGCGATTGTGAATCTGGCGAGCGGGCATATTTCGATTCGCTATGGAGCGAGAGGGCCGAATTCGGCGACGGCGACGGCGTGCTCGGCTTCGGCGCATTCGATTGGTGATTCTTTCAAAATTATCGAGCGCGGCGCTGCGGAGATGATGATTTGCGGTGGCACCGAAGCGACAATTACGCCGATGGGCGTGGGTGGATTTGCGGCGATGCGTGCGCTTTCGACGCGCAACGATGACCCGGCGACGGCGAGTCGGCCGTTTGACCGCGACCGTGACGGATTTGTGGTCGGCGAAGGCTGCGGGATTTTGATTCTGGAATCGCTGGAACATGCGATGCGCCGGAACGCGCCGATAGTAGCGGAGATTGTAGGCTACGGAATGTCCGGCGATGCGTATCACATCACGCAGCCCGTGGAGAATGGTGACGGAGCGTTTCGCGTGATGCGCGCGGCGCTTAAAGATGCAAAGCTCTCGCCTGATGATATTGGGTACGTCAACGCGCATGGCACTTCGACGCCGATTGGCGATGCGATTGAAACGCGGGCGATGAAGCGGCTGTTTGGTGAGCGCGCAATTTCGAAGAAGCTGCCGGTGAGTTCGACGAAATCCATGACTGGGCACTTGCTGGGTGGTGCAGGCGGATTGGAAGCAGGTATTAGTGTGCTGGCGCTGCGCGACGGGATCCTGCCGCCGACGATCAATCAATTTAATCCCGATCCTGAGTGCGATTTGGACTACGTGCCGAATCAGGCGCGGAAGCAGACGGTGGATTATGCGCTTTCGAATTCGTTTGGATTTGGCGGAACGAATGCGGCGCTGATTTTCAAGCGTTGGACGGGGAAGTAAGCGCGAAGAGTTTCTGCAAGACCGGATTCTCCGCTGGCAGTTACACCAACAAAATGAGCCGGCTAGAAGCCGGCGTTACAAAAGCACGAAGGAATCTCCATGAAAATCATCGTGTGCATCAAGCAAGTGCCGGCCAAGGATGCGCCGCTGGCGATTGCCGGAAACTGGATTAAGGAATCGGACATCGGTTTCGAGATGAACGAGCCGGACAGTTTCGCGCTGGAAGAGGCGCTGCGGTTGAAAGAAAAACACGGCGGGGAAGTAATTGCGCTCTCGATGGGACCAGAGCGCGTGAAACAAACGATCAAAGAGGCGCTGGCGAAGGGCGCGGACCGCGGAATACACATTTCAGATGACAAATTTTTTGAACTTGATCCACTGGGTGCTTCGAAAGCACTTTCGGCTGCGGTGAAGACAGAAAATGCGGACTTGATTTTGACGGGATTGCAGAGCGATGACCAGGGATTTGGGCAAACGGGCGTTTTGATGGCGGCGCAATTGGACCGGCCGCATGCGACGATCATCATGGCGATTGAGGTGAATGGCGCGAGTTTGAAATTGAAGCGCGAACTGGAAGCAGGATGGTTCCAGCATATCGAATGTCCATTGCCTGCCGTGCTTTCCATCCAGTCCGGCATCAACAAAGTGCGCTACGCCACGCTCAAGGGAATTATGGCTGCCAAGAAAAAAGAAATTACGGCCGTGACCCGAGAATCGCTCGGCGTCGCAAGCCAGCCGACGCAGCGCGTCGAAAAAATTTATGTCCCGACCAAAACGAAAAAGACTGAATTTCTGACAGGGACGCCGAAAGAAATGGCGGCGAAGCTGGTAGAGAAGCTGAAATTCGAAGCGAGGGTAATCTAGCTATGAAAATCCTCGTCGTTACGGAACATCGGCAAGGCAAGTGGAACAACGGGAGTTTTGAGACGTTGGCGGCGGCGCAGCAGATGGCCGGCGCGACGTCCGGATCAGTCAGTGCGGTAGTCCTCGGTCGCGGCGTCAGCGCCTTCGCCGATGAGCTCGCGACCAAAACCGTAGCGGAAGTTCTCATCGTCGATCACGAACTCCTAGCTGATTACACTCCCGACGGCTACTGCATTGCGCTCAAGCAAGTCATCGAATCTGCAAAACCCGACTTGGTTCTGTTCCCGCACACGTATCAGGTTCGTGATTTTGCGCCGAAGCTTGCCGCCTCTCTCGGCAAAGGAATGATCGGCGACTGCGTAGGCTACCGCAATGAAGGTGGCAAGCTCGTTTTCGTGCGCCAGATGTTTCAGGGCAAAACCGTTGCCGACGTTTCGTTTCTAGGCGCGGGCCCGTGGTTCGCGTCGTTTCAGGCTGGCGCGTTTCGCGCGGACTTGGTGCAAGCACACGCGTCAGGCAAGGCCCCCGTCAACTCCATTGCCGTTGAATTGAAAGCGGAACAAATCCGAACGAAGCCGCTGGAACTTTTCAAGGAAGCAAAATCTGCCGTCGATTTAACACAAGCCCCGCTCATCGTCGCGATCGGCCGCGGCATCAAAGCTCCGGAAAATATTCCGCAAGCAGAAGCTGTCGCAAAAGCGATGGGCGCGGAAATCGCCGCATCTCGTCCGATTTGCGATGAAGGCTGGCTGCCGATGGAGCGGCAGATTGGCAGCTCCGGCCAGACCGTCGCGCCGAAACTTTATCTCGCGCTCGGCATCAGCGGCGCAATTCAGCACGTCGTCGGCATGAAAGGCGCGCGCACCATCGTCGCGATTAACAAAGACCAGAACGCGCCCATCTTCGAAATCGCTGACTATGGCGTCGTTGGCGACATTTTCGAAATCATGCCCGCGCTCACTGAAGAGTTACAGAAGATAAAATCGTAGATTCCGACCGGAACATCACACCGCACGACTGAAATCGTTTCTGGCCTATCTGATAAACTAACCGCGACATGAGCGCACAACGCGAACAACTTGAAGCCGACGTACTCATTGTCGGCGCTGGCCCCGCAGGGCTTGCCTGCGCGCTTCATCTGGCGAATCTGATCAAGGCGCACAACGCGAGCGGTGCGAAGCCCGAACTTTCCGCGGAAAACATCTACGTTCTCGAAAAAGGCCGCGAAATCGGTGCGCATCAACTTTCCGGCGCGATTATGAATCCAAAAGCGCTCGCGGAGCTCGTACCGGATTTTGAGAAGTCGGCGCCACTCGATACGCCTGTCACAGATTCGGCTGCGCTCTTTTTCACGGAAAAGTCCTCGTTTCGTTTCCCCATTACTCCGCCGCCGTTTATGAATAAAGGCAATTACGTCGTCTCGCTGAACAAAATCGTGAAGTGGCTTGGCGAAAAAGTGGAAGCCGCCGGTGTGAATGTCTTCAAGGAATTCGGCGGTGCGCAATTGATCTACGAACATGATGGGATTGGCGGCGTCATCACGGAAGACAAGGGTGTCGATAAAAACGGCAAACAGAAAGACAACTACCAGCCCGGTTATGAATTGCGCGCAAAAGTTACCGTCCTCGCCGAAGGAACGCGCGGGTCGCTAACGAAGGAACTGGTTGCGAAGAAGAAATTCGACAACATCAATCCGCAGAGTTACGGAATCGGAATCAAGGAGTTGTGGGACGTACAGCCCGGAAAAATTCAGCCCGGATACGTGGCGCACACGCTCGGCTGGCCGGTGCCGTCGAGCATGTACGGTGGCGGATGGATTTACGGCCTTTCGAATAATCGCGTTTCCATCGGTCTCGTCATCGCGCTCGAATACGCCGACCCGCGTTTTGATCCGCACGCCACATTTCAAGAGTGGAAGACGAATCCTTTCGTTGCAAATATTCTCGACGGCGGCAAACTCGTTCGCTACGGTGCGAAGTCTCTGCCGTACGGCGGTTGGTACGCGATGCCGCGAAATTATTTTGACGGCGGGCTGATTGTTGGTGATTCGGGAAGCTTTCTGGATTCGCAAAAGCTGAAGGGCATTCATCTGGCGATAAAAAGCGGAATGCTCGCCGCGGAAACGATTTTCGAAGCGCTCAAAGCCGGAGACACATCCGCAAAAACACTCAGCGTTTACCAGTCGAAAATCGAGCAGAGCTACATCAAGAAGGAATTGTGGAAGGTCCGCAATTTTCATCAAGGTTTCGCGCACGGACAATTTTCCGGCTTCATCAATACGGCCTTTCAGCAAATCACTGGCGGACGCGGCCTTGTTGATCCGATGCACGCGCATGCAGGCCACGAAGCGTACAAGAAAATCAAAGGCGCTCCGGCGCCGCCGCGTTTTGTTGGTGACGGAAAGCTGACGTTCGACCGCCTGACGGATGTCTATCATTCGGGAACGCGACACGAAGAGGATCAGCCCTGCCATCTCCACATCGCCGATCTGAATGTCTGCGCGACGAAGTGTGTGGAGGAATACGGCAATCCCTGCCAGTTTTTCTGTCCCGCCGCGGTATATGAAATGGTGAAGGATGGAGCGGGCCAGAAGCTGAAAATCAATTTTGCGAATTGCGTGCATTGCAAGACGTGCGATATTGCGGACCCGTATCAAATCATCACCTGGGTCGTCCCAGAAGGTGGTGGTGGGCCGAACTACGAGGGAATGTAGCACCTTGGCATTTCTAGCCAGGAAAATTTTGTTCTCAAAAGATCGGGCCTGCCATTTGCGGCAGGCCCGAAGTGTTTTTGATCAAGAATTAAAACGTCAGTTTGGTTTCAGGCCGTAAACGTCAATTCGGCCGCGATTTGTCGGCGCGTTAATTGTCGTGTCATCTCCGCGCGTAGGAACGTACACTTTTCCGTTCGCGATTGTCGGAACCGTAAATTTTACGGCGTTACCTGCCGTGTCTGCGGATGACAGAGAGCTGTTCCACACCTCCGTGGCTATGTTGTTAGCGTCGTATGCGTGAAGGACTGCCGGTGTCGCAGCGCGGGTGCCTTGATCGAAAGTGCCGTAATTGTTGATTTCGATGGCCCAAACTACTCCGTTGGTCGAACCACTCGAGGAAACGGAAGGAGTCGTTCCCGGAAAGAGGAAACTTGTCGGTGACTGAGGAACGGTCGAAGTGTTGAACAGTCCCGTAGTCGTATTAAGCGAATATGCTTGAAGCGATGTACCCGCTCCGGCGACGTAGATTGTATTTTGCCAGTACGCTTCTGTGGCAAAGATCCCCTGGCCGACAACAATCTTCTGGATGATTTGTGGATCGTTCGCAACAAGGTGACCGAGGTTGTCACGATCTAGAACGTACAGCTCCCCGTTAAACGAGCTTCCTTTGCCGCCGCCGATCAGCATATGTGGATGGGGCGCAGTCGGCACGTCTACAAGAACAACTGCGCCGCCGGAGCCAAAATCCAGATCGGAGCCGTCTAAACCCGCTTGCCCCGCCGGCGTAAACCAATCGCTCACCGCCAAAGTCGACGGACTCAGCTTCAGGAGAGTATCGCCGAATTCGGTAACTCCATCGTAGTCGCCGTTTCCCGTGATCAGGAAAAGATTGTTGGAGGAATCGAGTGCCGGGGCGCCTCCAGACATCCAGATGCCGCCTTGGCGCCCGTTTGGCGATGTATTAAATGAGGCAGTTCGCGCAAGAGTGGACGCATTAAAGCCGAGCACCCAACCGTGATAAGGCTGGTTGTCTCCATGGGACGCCCAAACCACATATACGGTGCCGTTAGCCAGTGCCAATCCTCCACGCTGATTCAAGCGAAACGCGCAAAAGGGAACACTTGGCGATCCGCCGCCCGTGTTCGGGCAATCCGCATCCCCTGCGTCGGCATTTCCGGGGAAAGTAATGGCTGTGGTCAGATCGACAGGGCTATTTGTTCGTTCCGAGCCATCCGCCAGATTCAGCGCGTGCAGTCGTTGATGGTACGTGAGGGTTCCTGATGTAGTTTTCGATTTTGCAACGAGATACACCGCATTGCTCGAAGGATCAATTACCGGAGTTCCGAGAATGCCGATATCCGGATAAATATCTGAGGATCCGATGTCGCCGTTTCCAACAAAGGTTTCGCCCGCAGGCAGCATGGATTTCGACCAATACATCACGCAGGGATTTGCATCTGCGTCAAATAGATAGACCGTATCCCGCATAGATACCGCGAGAATCAAATTGTGCTTTGCGCCGTTAATGGTGAAGTTTGCGATCCACAACGGTTGCGCGTATACCGCTCCATCCATGTTGCAGGAAAAAAGTTTGCCAAAGGTCGCAGGAGTAACCGTGGATGTCGTGAGACCGTATTCCTTCGTATTAACGCCGTCGCGGGAATTATCGTTGTGATACGTAAAAACCCCAGCGAGATCAGTTACTGCGATCGTGGAGGCTGCAGAAGTTACGGAGGGATTCTCCACGCTCCGTGCAACGATGTTGTGAACTCCACCTGTAGCCGGTGGAGTGTAAACGCCTGCGCTGGAAATTGTGCCAACCGTCCCATTGCCGCCAGGTACCGTGTCCACTTCCCAAGTAACGGTTGTGCTGTCGCTGACCGTGGGTGTGAACGTTTGCGTTTGCCCTGTCGTAATCGCAGCGCGTTTGGGGCTGACAGTAACGGTGATGCTCGCTGCAGGTGTGATGGTGACCGTGGCAGAGTCCGATTTGGTGTTATCAGCTTGTGAAATGGCAGTGACCGTGACTGGATTCGATGCGGGAATTGCTGCAGGTGCAGTGTAGAGGCCATTGGTGTTGATGGTTCCAGTTGTGGAGTTTCCTCCCGTTACGCCGTTTACCTGCCATGTGACGGCGGTGTTCGAAGTGTTCAGAACAGTGGCTACAAATTGTTGAGTGAGATTGATGGCCACGCTGGGAGTTTTGGGACTGACCGTGACTGAAACTGGAGGAACGACGGTCACTGTCGCGGTGTCGGATTTCGTGTTGTCGGCTTGCGAGATGGCTTTTACCGTGACCGCGGCTGGGCTTGGAACAGCAGCAGGAGCAGTGTAGAGACC